>NZ_CAKZHQ010000005.1 GCF_936925435.1 uncultured Ramlibacter sp.
TTCACGCGGCTTGCGGTAGCTGCCATACATCAGCCCGCGGAACATGTGCAGGTAGACCACGATGAAGAAGGCGCTGGCGCCGGTGGAGTGCATGTAGCGGATCAGCCAGCCCCAGGGCACGTCGCGCATGATGTACTCGACCGAGGCGAAGGCCAGCGCCGCGTCGGGCTTGTAGTGCATCACCAGGAAGATGCCGGTGACGATCTGGATCACCAGCACCAGGATCGCCAGCGAGCCGAAGAAGTACCAGAAGTTGAAGTTCTTCGGTGCGTAGTACTCGGACATGTGGTCCTTGTAGAACGTGAACGCGAAGGGGAAGCGGTTCTCGAGCCAGTTGGTGGTCTTTTCGAGCACCGAGGCGTTAGGGGAGATGTCCTTGAATTCAGCCATGGTCTCAAGCCTTCTTGTCTTCGCCGATCAACAGCCGCGTATCCGACAGATACATGTGCTGCGGCACCTCGAGGTTGTCGGGCGCGGGCTTGTTCTTGAAGACGCGGCCGGCCATGTCGAAGGTCGAGCCGTGGCAGGGGCACAGGAAGCCGCCTTGCCAGTCGTCCGGCAGCGAGGGCTGGGCGCCGGGCTGGAACTTGTCCGAGGGCGAGCAGCCCAGGTGCGAGCAGATGCCCACCGCCACGAACACTTCGGGCTTGATCGAGCGGAACTCGTTCTTGGCGTAGTCAGGCGTGGGGAAGGCCTTGCGGTCGGAATTGGGGTCTGCCAGCTGGCTTTCGCCCTTCTTGAGCGCGGCCAGCTGCTCCGGAGTGCGGCGCACGATCCAGACGGGCTTGCCGCGCCATTCGACGGTGACCTTTTCGCCCGGCTTGAGGGCGGAAATGTCGACTTCCACCGCGGCACCCGCGGCCTTGGCGCGTTCCGATGGCAGGAAGCTGCTGACAAAAGGAGTGGCGACAAAGGGCGCCGCAACTGCGCCAGCACATCCAGACGCGATCAGCCACGTCCGTTTGCTGGCGTCCACTGGGGTGTCACTCATGGGGGTCCTCGAAGGGGGTCGCTTGGGGAATTGGGGTCAACCCGCGATTGTAGCGGAGCGCTCAGAGCCGGTTCAACGCCCTCCCGGGACCGGCGCCCGGGTTTCGGCCGATACTGCGGGCCATTGCAACCTAAGGAGGGCCAGCATGGGCATGCTGAAGGAGTTTCGCGAATTCGCGGTCAAGGGCAACGTGATCGACCTGGCCGTCGGGGTGATCATCGGCGCGGCGTTCAGCAAGATCGTCGATTCGCTGGTCAAGGACATCATCATGCCGCTGGTCAGCCTGGCCGTCGGCGAGCTCGACTTTTCCAACAAGTTCGTGGTGCTCGGGGCCATCCCGCCGGGGGTGCCTCGGACCCTGGCCGAATTGACCAAGGCCGGCGTGCCGGTCTTCGCCTGGGGCAGTTTCATCACCGTGGCGCTGAATTTCGTCATCCTGGCCTTCATCATTTTCCTGATGGTGCGCCAGATCAACAAGCTCAAACGCGGCCAAGCCGAGGGGCCTGCCGCGGCGCCGGCGGCTCCCCCTGAGGACATTGTCCTGCTGCGCGAAATCCGCGACAGCCTGCGCAAGCCGGATTAAGCCGCCGGCGCGAGGCGGCGCGCGGCGCGGACCGCCTCGATCAGGCTGGCCGGATCAGCCCGACCGGTGCCGGCGATATCAAACGCCGTGCCATGGTCGGGACTGGTGCGCACCAGGGGCAGGCCAAGCGTGACATTCACGCCCTTGTCCACCCCCATGTACTTGACCGGGATCAGCCCCTGGTCGTGGTACATCGCCACCACCACGTCGAACTCGCCGGTGCGCGCCCGCATGAACACTGTGTCGGGCGCGAAGGGACCGCTCGCATCCAGGCCCTCGCCGAGTGCCGCCTGCACCGCCGGCAAGATGGCATCGATCTCTTCGCGGCCGAACAATCCGCCCTCCCCGGCATGGGGATTGAGCCCTGCCACCGCCATGCGCGGGGGCCGCCCCAGGGTCGCGGCAAGGGCCCGATGGGTGATGCGCAGGGTCTCCAACACGCTGTCGCGGCTCACCGCCTCGATGGCGTCGCGTAAGGAGAGATGGATGCTGACCAGCACGGTGCGCAACTCGTCGCTGGCCAGCATCATGCGCACCGGAACGTCCTTCACGGCCTTGCCGGCAAACGCTGCTGCCTCGGCCTGCAGCAGCTCGGTATGCCCGGGGAAGGCCACTCCCGCGGCCGCCAGCGCCTCCTTGTGCAACGGCCCCGTCACCAGACCGGCAATGTCGCCACGCAGCGCCGAACGGGCTGCCCACAGGACCGCATCGGCCGCCATCCGGCCGGCAGCAGCGCTGATCTGGCCCCAGGGCACCAACGGCATGCCGGGGCCGACCTGGAGCAGCGGCACACAGCGCGGCGGTGCTTGTCGGGCCTGCGCCGGGCTTTCGATCAGTGCGATGGGCAAGGCCAGGCCTCGTACGCCGGCCACGGCCTGGGCAGCGCGCCGCAGGTGCGCCAGGTCACCGGCGACGAAACAGCCCCCCATGGCTTGCGGTGCATCACGGAAGGCCTTGACGATGATTTCGCCGCCGATGCCGGCAGGGTCGCCCAGCGTGATCGCCAGCAAGGGTGGAATTGCGCTCATGCCGGGTTGTCGATGTCGATAAAGCGGTGCTCCAGCCCCAGGCCGGCGGCGATGTGCCCGGCCACCGCTGGGGCGCCATAGCGCTCCGTGGCATGGTGGCCGCAAGCAAAAAAGCTCACGCCGCATTCGCGCGCGTAATGGGCCTGCGGCTCGGAGATCTCGCCGGTGATGAAAGCCTGGGCGCCCGCGGCAATCGCGTCCTCGAAATAGCCTTGCGCGCCGCCAGTGCACCATGCTATTTTTTTGATAGCACTAGAGGACCCATGGACGGGGACCACAGGCCGGTTCAGCACTTTTTCAAGGTGAGACTGGAGGGCCTGCCCGTCGGCGAAAGCCGCGCCATCGCTGCGCTGGCCCAGGCAGGCCAAGTCCTGGTCACCAAAGCGCGAGAGCGTTTCCAGCCCCAACTGCAGGCCCAGCTGCGCGTTATTGCCCAGTTCGGGATGGGCATCCAGGGGCAGGTGGTAGGCAAAAAGATTGATGTCATGCGCCAGCAGCAGCGCCAGCCGCTGCTTCATCCAGCCGGTCACGCGCCCGTCCTGGCCGCGCCAGAACAGGCCGTGGTGGACAAAGATGGCATCGGCTTGTACGGCGATGGCCGCCTCGATCAGCGCCTTGCTCGCGGTGACGCCGGACACAATGCGGCGCAGTTGCGGTTTGCCCTCGACCTGCAATCCATTGGGACCATAGTCCTTGAATCGCTCCGGCTGGAGCAGGCGGTCAAAGGCCTGGAGAAGCTCTTGCTGGCGGACCATGGCGGGAAAGCGTGGAAAAAGCCCTGATTGTCAGCCAAACCCCGGCCGGGCCCGTGTGCACGCCACAGCTGGGCTTGCAATAATGAAATCGCTTCGGGGAGGAGCTGATGGCTGCGCTTGATCTGGTGATCTGGAGCATGGTTCTGGGGTCCATCGCGGCCCTGGCCCTGGTGCGGCTGGCGGGCCTGGCGCTGCGTCCCAGCCCTTCGCAATGGCAAGGCGTGATCTACCACGTCGTGATCTTCCTCTTCGTGCTGGTGCTCAGCGGCGTGCTGCGGGCGCTGTGGCCGGACATCAGTCCGGGCTGGCTGCGCGCCCTGCAGGTGCTGGCCGGCCCACTCAGCGCCGGCCTGTCGAGCTACTGGGTCCGCAGCTGGCTCAGTGCCTCCCAGCGCGACCGCCTGATGTCCAGCCTGCTGCGCGCCAATTCGGTCCTGCTTCCCGTGCTCGGCGTGGCATGCCTGGTCCTGCCGCGCGACCAGCAACTGCCCGCCGCGGCGGCCATGTCCCTGTTCGGCGCCTGCCTGGCCCTGTGGCTGACGGTCAGGGCCTGGCTGATGGGCGATCCGCTGGCACCGGCCATGGCGGCCGGCCGCCTCCTGGTGCTGGGCGCCATCGGCGGCCTGTATGCGATTGCCATGGGCCTGCCCGCCATCGGCTCCGGCCTCAATGCCGCCATCGCCGCCTGTTCGGCGCTGGGCAATGGCCTGATCGGCTATGCCCTGTGGCACCGCGATGCCCACGAGTGGCGCACACGGCGCGAGGACGCCCCACCCTCCCAGTTCGATCCGGTCACGCGTCTGCACAGCGGCATCAGCCTGGTGCGCAAGCTGATCAAGGCGCAGCGCCGACGGCGCCGCACCCGGCGTGACGGCGCGGTGATCGCGGTGCTGGTCTTCGACATCGACATCATTGCCGCGCAGGCCGGCACGGTCGGCGTCAATGAGCTGTTCATCTGCATCGCCAGCCGCATGCAGCGCCAGGTCGGCGTGGTCAACCCCGTGGGCCGCTACTACGACCGCTGCTTCGTGTCCCTGGTCGAAACCATCCATTCCCCGGCGTGGCTGCGCACGTTGGGGCTGCGGGTGGCCAGCAGCCTGCGCCGGCCGATCGAGATCAGCACCCAGGACGGCCAGCGCATCGAGGTGCGCGCCGACATCGGCGTGGGCGTGGTGCACCTGGAGCGCAGCCAGGCGCCGGTCGAAGACATCCTGCACGACGCGCAGAGGATGGCCCAGGCGGCACGCAGCATGCGCTCACGCGCTGCCATGCTGGACCCGGCGACCGGCGAGGTGGTGGCTGTGGAGCACGCCAACCTCGGGCCGCGCCGGCACCGGCATGGGGCAACAGCGCTCCAGTCCCTGCCGCCCACCCGGCCGATGGCGGCGCGCCGCTGATTGCACGGGCACAGGCACCCCGTGATCGGGGCCAGCGGACTAAACTTGCGCAATTCCCTTGAGGCTGAGTTCATGCGTCGCTACTGGCTGTTCTTTTCCCAGGCCGTCACCGTCTTGCTGGCGGCCTGGTTCGTGGTCACCACCCTCAAACCTGACTGGGTGCGTCGTCCGGCCAGCGTGAGCCTGAGCACCGGCGTTCCCCTGATCGAGTCGCCCGCGCCGGCCCCCACGGCCACACCGGCCGGCAGCCTGCGCCTGGCGGCCCAGCGGGCCTCGGCCGCCGTGGTCAGCATCAACACCAGCACCGTGCCGGAACGCCACCCCCACGCCAACGACCCCTGGTTCCGCTTCTTTTTCGGCGAGCAGGGCAATGGCCAGCCGCAGGCCGGGCTGGGCAGCGGCGTCATCATCAGCGCCGACGGCTACATCCTGACCAACAACCACGTGGTCGAGGGCGCCGACGAGATCGAGGTCGTCCTCAACGACAGCCGGCGCGCCCGCGCCAAGGTCATCGGGACCGATCCCGAGAGCGACCTGGCCATCCTGAAGATCGCGCTGGAGCGGCTGCCGGTGATCACTCTGGGCAATGCGGACGCGCTGCAGGTGGGCGACCAGGTGCTGGCCATCGGCAACCCCTTCGGCGTCGGCCAGACGGTCACCAGCGGCATCGTCAGCGCCCTGGGGCGCAACCAGCTGGGCATCAACACCTTCGAGAACTTCATCCAGACCGACGCCGCCATCAACCCCGGCAACTCCGGCGGCGCGCTGGTGGACGTCAACGGCCAGCTGATGGGCATCAACACCGCCATCTACTCGCGTTCGGGTGGCAGCATGGGCATCGGTTTCGCCATCCCCGTGTCCACCGCCAAGATGGTGCTCGAGGGCATCGTCAAGGACGGCGTGGTGCGCCGCGGCTGGATCGGCGTCGAGCCGGCCGAGCTCTCGCCCGAGCTGATGGAAACCTTCGGCGTCAAGGCCAAGAAAGGCGTGCTCATCACCGGCGTGCTGCAGAACGGCCCGGCGGCGCAGGCCGGCATCCGGCCCGGCGACGTGGTGTTGCAGGTCGCCGGCAAGCAGGTGGCCAGCGTGTCCGAACTGCTGGCCGGCGTGGCCGCCTTGAAGCCGGCCGAGCCGGCGAAATTCCAGGTGCTGCGCCGCGACGACGCGATGGAATTGAGCGTGACGCCGGGCGTGCGGCCCAAGCCCAGGGCTGTGGCGCGCCAGGCCCCGGCGCGCTGAGCCGCCCCAGCCGGCGGCTGCAGCGCCGGCATTCCCTAGTCGGCCGCTGCCGCGCCCTCCTCAGGCGCCTTGGTGTGCTTGATGAAGATTTGCGCCGCCCAGATGCCGACCTCGTAGAGGATGCACATGGGAATGGCCAGGGCCAGCTGCGAGACCACATCGGGCGGCGTGATGACGGCGGCGATGATGAAGGCCAGCACGATGAAGTAGGCGCGGAAGGCCTTGAGCTTCTCGATACTGACGATGCCCATGCGCGCCAGCACGATCACCACGATGGGCACTTCAAAGGCCAGGCCGAAGGCGATGAACATGGTGAGCACGAAGCTCAGGTAGGCCTCGATGTCAGGCGCGGCGGTGATGCTCTTGGGCGCGAAGCCCTGGATGAAGGCGAACACCTGGCCGAAGACGAAAAAGTAGCAAAAGCCCACACCGACGAAGAACAGCACGGTGCTGGAGAACACCAGCGGCAGCACCAGCTTCTTCTCGTGCGAATACAGGCCCGGTGCGACGAAGGCCCAGGCCTGGTAGAGCACCACCGGCAGCGCGATCAGGAAGGCCGCCATCAGCAGGATCTTCAGCGGCACCAGGAAGGGCGAGATCACCGAGGTGGCGATCAGGGTCGCGCCCTTGGGCAGGGTGGCGATCAGCGGCGCGGCCAGGATGTCGTACAGCGCGCCCGGGCCCGGATAGAGGAACAGGACGGCGGCGGCGATGGCGATGGCGATGGTGGCCTTGATCAGCCGGTCGCGCAGCTCCACCAGGTGGGCAACGAAAGGCTGCTCCGTGCCCGCGAGCTCGTCTTCTTTGGTGGGATCCGACATCAGTTGAATTTCTGCGGCCGATAGCGGGCCACGCGCGCGGCGCCCGACAAGGCCTTGGTGCGAATGCCGTTGCGGGCCTTGTACCAGTTGGGTGTGGCGCCCTGCTTGATGCGCCACTTTTTCTTGGGATGCTTGTACTCCGGAACACCAGGAGGCTCGGCCAGCGCCGTCGTCGTGGCATCGCTCCAGCTCTTCTCGAAATCGGCCGCTCCGCTGTGGATGGTGCTCTCGACGTCGCGCGCCGCGCCTTCCACCGTCTCTTTCATCTTCTTGAGCTCGTCCAGCTCCATCGAGCGGTTGACCTCGGCCTTGACGTCGGCCACATAGCGCTGCGCCTTGCCCAGCAAGGTGCCCACCGTGCGCGCCACGCGCGGCAGCTTCTCGGGGCCGATGACGATCAACGCCACGGCGCCGATCAGCGCCATCTTGGAAATGCCGAGATCGATCACTGGATCACGACTTGTTGCGCGCTTCCACGTCGATCGTGGTCTTGTCGGCCGGCTGCTGGGCTGCAGTCACCGAAGCCGGCGGGACCGGTGTTTCGGGTGTGGAGCCGTCGCGCACGCCGTCCTTGAAGCCCTTGACGGCGCCACCCAGGTCGGACCCGATGTTCTTGAGCTTCTTGGTGCCGAACACCAGCACGATGATCAGCAGCACGATCAGCCAGTGCCAGATGGAAAATGAACCCATGGTTTACTCCTAACGAACTTGAGAGGATTCTAGTCGGCGGACGAGGCCCGCCCGGGCTGACCCCGGCAACGGTCCGGCCTTTGAGGCCTTTGACTCAGCCCTTGAGCCAGGGGCGCGGCCCGCCCATGACGTGGATGTGCAGGTGATGCACCTCCTGGCCGCCCTCGGCACCGGTGTTGACCACCACCCGGTGGCCGCCCTCGGGATAGGGCCGGCAGCCCTGCTCCAGGGCCAGCCTGGGGGCCAGCGCCATCATCCTGCCCAGCAGCGGTGCGTGCTCGGGACCGGCCTGGGCCAGCGACGGCAGGTGAACCTTGGGCACCATGAGGAAGTGCACCGGCGCCCACGGATGGATGTCGTGGAAGGCCAGGATCTCCTCGTCCTCGTAAACCTTGCGCGAAGGGATCTTGCCTTCGACGATCTTGCAGAACAGGCAGTTGGGGTCGGTCGTGCTCATGGCGTCAGGTCAGGGCAGGCGGTTGTCGGCAAAGCGCAGCCAGCCGCGCAGGCAGCGGTACAGGTACCACAGGCCGACGATGCCCTGGGCAACAAGGCCGGGGAGGATGAACAGCAGGTACAGCGGCGAGGCCAGCAGCAGCCACAACACGGTCCACCAGAAGGTGGCGATCAGGTAGCTGTGGTGGCGCAGGTAGAGCGGGTCGGCTTCGTCGCCGCGCTTGATGTAGTTGACGATCAGCGCGATCACCGCCAGCGAACCCAGGCTGGGCCAGGCCAGCGTGTGCAGTCCGTACAGCACATGCATGACGCTGCGGTCGCCGGAGGTCTTGGCTTCAAAGGCGGCGAAGTCGGTTTCGCTCACGTCTGCTCCCCTTCGCGCAGCAGGGCCTTGCGCAGGGCCTTCTCCTCGATGCCGCTGGTGCCTTCGCGGCGTTCCAACTCGGCGATCACGTCGGCCGGAGAAAGGCCGTAATGCGCCAGCGCAATCATGCTGTGGAACCACAGGTCGGCCACCTCGCCCACCAGCTTTTGCCGGTCACCGCCATTGTCGGCGTCCTTGGCCGCCATCACGGTCTCGGTCGCCTCCTCGCCGATCTTCTTGAGAAAGGCGTCCGGGCCCTTGTGCAGCAGGCGGGCCACGTAGCTGGCCTGCGGGTCGCCGCCATTGGCCGGCTTGCGGCTTTCGATGATGGCCGCCAGGCGGGCCAGGGAATCGTTGGAAGACATTGCGTTCATTTGTAGATGGATTCCGGGTCTTTCAAGACCGGCTCCACGGCCTGCCAGGCGCCATCCTTGTAGAGGCTGAAAAAACAGCTGTGGCGGCCGGTGTGGCAGGCGATCGAGGGTTCATGGCCCTGCTGGGTCACCTTCAGCAGCAGCACGTCGTTGTCGCAGTCCATGCGGACCTCATGGACCAGCTGCACATGGCCGGACTCTTCGCCCTTGAACCACAGCTTGCCGCGCGAGCGGCTGAAATAGACAGCGCGACCAAGCTCGGTGGTCTTTTGCAGGGCCTCGCGGTTCATCCAGGCGAACATCAGCACATCGTTCGTACCGACTTCCTGGGCGATGACGGGGACCAGGCCGCCGGCATCCCACTTCACTTCATTGAGCCAATCCATGCCTGGATTGTCGGCGATTCCCGCCGACGCCTGCTACAGGCGCACCGGAATGCCGCGCTCGGCCATGCGGGCCTTGGCCTGGCCGACGGTGAACTCGCCGTAATGGAAGATGCTGGCCGCCAGCACCGCGTCGGCGCCGCCCTGCTGGATGCCGTTGGCCAGGTCGTCCAGGCTGCCGACCCCGCCGGAGGCGATGACCGGCACGCCCACCGCGTCACTGACCGCGCGGGTGAGCTCCAGGTCGAAACCGGACTTGGTTCCGTCGCGGTCCATGCTGGTCAGCAGGATCTCGCCGGCGCCGCGGCGGGCCATCTCCGCCGCCCACTGGACGGCGTCCAGGCCGGTGTTCTTGCGCCCGCCATGGCTGTAGACGTCCCAGCCCGGGCCGCGGCTCGCGGCGTCGTCGGCGCTGCGGCGCTTGGCATCGATCGCCACCACGATGCACTGGGCGCCGTACTTGTCCGATGCGGCGTTGATCACATCCGGGTTGGCGATGGCAGCGGAGTTGAAACTGGTCTTGTCGGCGCCGGCATTGAGCAGGCGGCGCACGTCTTCCACGGTGCGCACCCCGCCGCCCACGGTCAGCGGGATGAAAACCTGGGAGGCCACGGCCTCGATGATGGGCAGGATCAGGTCACGGCCGTCGCTGGTGGCCGTGATGTCCAGGAAGGTCAGTTCGTCGGCGCCCTGCAGGTTGTAGCGGGCGGCGATCTCCACCGGGTCGCCGGCATCGCGCAGTTCGACGAAGTTGACGCCCTTGACGACACGGCCGCCGGTGACGTCCAGGCAGGGAATGATGCGTTTGGCAAGCATGGCAAATAAGAGGAAGGAGGGGCGTCGTTCAGGCCAGCAGGTCGAACTGCTGCCAGCCTTGCCAGTGTGCCCCAGACGGCACCTGCACGGGCGACAGCACCTGGGCGGCCTCGACGCAGACAAAACGGCGCCAACCGTCCGCGGGCAGGTCGGCCAGGGCCGGACCCTTGACCGGGCCGGGGTTCCAGACCACGGTGTGGCCCCAGCTGGGGCTCTGGCTGAGCCGCAAGGGCGAGGCTCCGCCCTGCAGCTCCAAGGCGCCGGGCACGGCGTCGTAAACGTTGTCGACCTCGGTGCCGAACAGCACGTCGCCGCTTTGCCGGCCAGCATGGCCGGCCACCGTGTCCAGGCAGAGCGCGCCGTCCAGGCCGCGCAGGCGGGCCGTTTCGATGGCCTCGACGGCGAAGTAGCTGTGCAGGGCCCCGGTCATGGCGAAGGCGGCCTCGCCTGTGTTGTGGGCCAGCAGCTCGATCCGCAAGGAGCCGGCCCCCAGGATGAAGCGCAACTCGCAACGGAAGGCATGGGGCCACAGGGCGCGCGTGGCCTCAGAGTCCGCCAGTTGCAGCACCAGCTGCCCCGCCGGGCCGGCCACCGTTGCCCAGGCCAGGTTGCGCACGAAGCCATGCTTGGCCCGGGCTCCCAGGGGACCGCGCTCGTTGAACTGGGGCAAGCAGACCGGCACGCCGCCGCGGATGGCAGCCTGGCCGTCAAAAATCGCCTTGGGGCTGAGGTAGAGCCGCTCCTGGCCACGCGCCGTCCAGGACAGCAGATGACCGCCATGCAGCGCCACCAGGATGGCGTCCTGCGGACCGATCGCCAGGCGCAGCGCCGGCTGGCCCTGGAACAGGACCTGCTCAGCCACCCAGCTCGTCGGCCTTGGCCTGGGCCTTGGTGAAATCCAGGTCACCCGAATAGATGGCGCGGCCGCAGATCACGCCTTCAATGCCCTCGCCCTCGACCGCGCACAACTGCTCGATGTCGGCCATGTTGGACAGTCCGCCCGAGGCGATGACCGGGATGGTGAGCGATTGCGCCAGCTTGACGGTGGCCTCGATGTTGATGCCCGAGAGCATGCCGTCGCGGCCGATGTCGGTGTAGATGATGGATTCGACGCCCCAGTCCTGGAACTTGCGGGCCAGGTCGACCACCTCGTGGCCGGTGAGCTTGCTCCAGCCGTCGGTGGCGACCTTGCCGTCCTTGGCATCCAGGCCGACGATGATGTGGCCGCCGAAAGCCGTGCAGGCGTCCTTGAGAAAGCCCGGGTTCTTCACCGCAGCCGTGCCGATGATCACGTAGCGCAGGCCGCCGTCGATGTACTTTTCGATGGTGTCCAGGTCGCGGATGCCGCCACCGAGCTGCACCGGGATGTCGTCGCCCACGGCCTTCAGGATCGATTTGATCGCGGCAAAGTTCTGCGGCTTGCCGGCGAAGGCGCCATTGAGGTCGACCAGGTGCAGGCGGCGCGCACCCTTGGCCAGCCAGGACCTGGCCATCGCGGCCGGATCCTCACCGAAGGTGGTGGCCTGGTCCATGTCGCCTTGCTTGAGACGCACGCAGTGGCCGTCTTTGAGGTCGATCGCGGGAATGAGAAGCATGGTGCTATGCGGGACGATGACAGACAGTTCAGTGCCGCGAGGCAGTGTCCTTGGTGGTCAGGGCGTCCAGTGCAGGAAGTTTCGGTAGAGCGCCAGTCCCTGGTCCGCACTTTTTTCCGGGTGGAACTGGGTGGCGAAAATATTATCGCGTGCAATCGCGGCGGTAAAGCGGCCGCCGTAGTCAGCCTCGCCCACGCTGTGGCGCGCATCTGACGTTCGGGCGTAGAAGCTGTGGACGAAGTAGAACCAGCTGTCGTCCGGCACGCCGGACCACATGGCATGGGCTTGCGCCTGGCGCACCCGGTTCCATCCCATCTGCGGCACCTTGTAGCGGCTGCCATCGGGCTGCAGCCGGCCGGCCAGCTCGAACTTGACGACCTCGCCGCCGATCAGGCCCAGGCCGGGGGTTGGCCCCTCCTCGCTGCGATCGAGCAGCATCTGCATGCCCACGCAGACGCCGAACAGCGGCTTGGAAGCGGCCGCCTCAAGCACCGACTCCTGCAGGCCCGACTCGCGCAGCTCGCGCATGCAGTCGGGCATGGCACCCTGCCCCGGCAGCACCACGCGCTCAGCAGCGCGCACATCTTCCGGGCGCGAAGTGATGACCGCCTCGAAACCACTGTCCCTGGCCACATGCAGCACGGCCTGCGCCACCGAGCGCAGATTGCCCATGCCGTAGTCAACAACCGCTACAGTTTTCATAGCTACTCAGGCAGAAAAGACGGGAGCTGGAGGCCAATATCACTCCCAAAACGGCTCAGAGCGAGCCCTTGGTGGAAGGAATGGTGCCGGCCGAGCGCGGGTCCAGTTCCAGTGCCGCGCGCAGCGCCCTGGCAAAGGCCTTGAAGACGGTTTCGCACTGGTGGTGGGCATTCTCGCCACGAAGGTTGTCGATGTGCAGCGTGACGAAGGCGTGGTTGGCGAAGCCCTGGAAGAACTCGTGGGCCAACTGGCTGTCGAAGCCGCCGATCATGCCGCTCTTGAAGGGCACGTTCATGACCAGGCCGGGCCGGCCTGAAAAGTCGATCACCACCCGCGACAGCGCCTCGTCCAGCGGCACGTAAGCATGGCCGTAGCGGCGGATGCCCTTCTTCTCACCCACCGCCTTGTGCACGGCCTGGCCCAGGGTGATGCCCACGTCTTCCACCGTGTGGTGGCCGTCGATGTGCAGGTCGCCATCGGCATGGATGTCCAGGTCGATCAGGCCGTGGCGGGCAATCTGGTCGAGCATGTGGTCGAAAAAGCCGATGCCGGTGGCCAGCTTGGCCTGGCCCGTGCCGTCCAGATTGACGCGCACGGTGATCTTGGTTTCCGCGGTGTTGCGGGCGACTTCTGCTGTGCGTTCGGTGGTCATAGGCTAGCTTGGAGGGCGGCCAGCATCTGCGCGTTTTCGTCGGCCGTTCCGACGGTCAGGCGCAGGCAGTTGGCCAGCAATGGGTGCATTTTAGAAACGTTCTTGACCAGCACGCCGTGCGCCTTCATGCCGTCAAAGGCTTTTTGGGCATCCCGCACCCGCGCCAGCACCATGTTGGCGTCACTGCGCCAGGCCTTGACGCCGGCCATGGCGGCCAGCCGCTCCAGCAGCACGGCGCGCTGGGCCCGCAGGTCGGCCGCCTGGGCGGCAAAAACCTCGGCATGCTCCAGGGCGAACAGCGCCGCCTCGGAATTGAGCACGCTGATGTTGTAGGGCGGGCGCACCTTGTCGATCTGGGCCACCAGGGCCTTGGGGCCCACCATGTAGCCGATGCGCACCCCGGCCAGGCCGAACTTGCTCATGGTGCGCATCAGCAGCACGTGCTGCTGGCCGGCGATGCGGTCCATGTAGCTGCGGCTGGAAAACGGCTGGTAGGCCTCGTCGAAGATCACCAGACCGGGGGCGGCGGCGATGATGCGGTCGATCACCGCGTCGTCCCACAGGTTGGCCGTGGGATTGTTGGGATAGGCCAGGTAGACGATGGATGGCTGGTGCTGCTCGATGGCCGCCAGCATGGCCTCCTCATCGAGCTCGAAGTCCGGCGTCAGGTCCACGCCGATGAACTTCAGGCCCTGCAGCGCGGCGCTCATGGCGTACATGACGAAGCCCGGCAGGGGCGCCAGGATGGAGGCGCCCGGCACGTCGCAGGCCATGGCCACCAGCGAGATCAGTTCGTCCGAACCGTTGCCCAGCATGATGTCGAAGCCCTCGGGCATGCCGGCATGCTCGGCCAGCGCGTGGCGCAGCACGTCGACCTGGCTGCCGGGGTAGCGGTTCAGGGCCACAGCGCCCAGGCGCTGGCCCAGCGCGGCCTGCAACTGCGGCGAGAGCCGGTGCGGGTTTTCCATGGCGTCGAGCTTGACCATGCCGCGCGAGTCCTGCACGGCATAGGCATGCATGCCTTGCACGTCCTGGCGGATCAGGCGGGCCAGCTGGGGCGCCAGGGGGGCTGAGTAATCACTCATGGCTTCAGTCTCATTTCGGCGGCCCGGGCGTGGGCTTGCAGGCCTTCACCGTAGGCCAGCGTGGCGGCAATGGGGCCCAGCACCTGGGCACCGGCCTCGCTGACCTGGATCAGGCTGCTGCGTTTCTGGAAGTCGTACACCCCCAGCGGGCTGGAAAAACGCGCCGTGCTGCTGGTGGGCAGGACGTGGTTCGGGCCGGCGCAGTAGTCGCCCAGCGACTCGCTGGTGAAGCCGCCCAGGAAGATGGCGCCGGCGTGGCGCAGCAGGGGCTCCCAGCGCTCGGGCTCATTGCTGGCGATCTCCAGGTGCTCGGGCGCGATACGGTTGCTGATGGCGCAGGCCTCGTCCATGCTGACGGTATGGATCAGGGCGCCGCGGCCATTGAGCGACTTGGCGATGATCTCGGCGCGCGGCATCTGCGGGAGCAGACGGTCGATCTCGGACTGCACCTTGGCGATGTAGGCCGCATCCGGGCACAGCAGGATGCTTTGGGCCAGCTCGTCGTGCTCGGCCTGGGAAAACAGGTCCATGGCCACCCAGTCGGGCGGCGTGCTGCCATCGGCCAGCACCAGGATCTCACTGGGCCCGGCAATCATGTCGATGCCCACCAGGCCGAAGACGCGGCGCTTGGCGCTGGCCACATAGGCGTTGCCCGGGCCGGTGATCTTGTCGACGCGGGGAATGGTCTGCGTGCCATAGGCCAGGGCGGCCACGGCCTGGGCGCCACCGATGGTGAAAGCACGGGTCACGCCGCCCAGGTAGGCCGCGGCCAGCACCATGGCGTTCTTCTCGCCGCGCGGCGTGGGCACGACCATGATGATTTCTGCGACCCCGGCCACGTGGGCCGGGATGGCGTTCATCAGCACGGACGAGGGATAGGTGGCCTTGCCGCCGGGCACGTAGATGCCCACGCGGTCCAGCGGCGTGACCTTCTGGCCCAGCAGGGTGCCGTCGGCGTCGCGGTAGCTCCAGCTCTCGCCGTTGGCTTTCTTCTGCGCCTCGTGGTAGCTGCGCACCCGCGCCGTGGCCGCCTGCAAGGCCTCGCGCTGGGCCACAGGCAGGCCGTCGAAAGCGGCCTTGAGTTCGGCCTGGGTCAGCTCCAGGGCGGCCACCGAGGGCGCCTCCAGGGCATCGAAGCGTTGGGTGAACTCCAGCACGGCGGCGTCGCCGCGCTGCTGCACGGCGGCCAGGATGTCGGTGACGGCCTGCTCGACCTGCGCATCGGTGTCGGCCGACCAGTGCAGGCGGGCCTGGAAGGCGGCCTCGAAACCGGCATCGGCGGTGGACAGGCGGGCGGGACGGGCTTGCAGTTCCATGGGGTCTAGCGGGTAGCGGCCGCGAAGGCGTCGATCAGGCGGCGCATCGGCACCTGTTTGAGCTTGAGGGCGGCCTGGTTGACGACCAGGCGGGCGCTGATGTCCATGATGCGCTCGACCTCGACCAGGTTGTTGGCCTTGAGCGTGCCGCCGGTGGACACCAGGTCGACGATGGCGTCGGCCAGGCCGGTCAGCGGGGCGAGCTCCATGCTGCCGTACAGCTTGATCATGTCCACGTGCACGCCCTTGGCGGCGAAGAACTCGCGCGCAATTGCCACGTACTTGGTCGCCACCTTCAGGCGCGAGCCCTGGCGCACGGCGCTGGCGTAGTCGAAGTCGGCACGCACGGCCACGCTGACGCGGCAGCGGGCGATGCCCAGGTCCAGAGGCTGGTACAAGGCCTGGCCGCCGTGCTCGATCAAGGTGTCTTTGCCGGTCACGCCCAGGTCGGCGCCGCCATATTCCACATAGGTGGGCACGTCGGTGGCGCGCACGATCACCACCTGCACATCGCTCTGGTTGGTCGCCAGGATCAGCTTGCGCGATTTTTCCGGGTCGTCCAGCACCTCGATGCCGGCCGCCTTGAGCAGGGGCAGGGTCTCGTCGTAAATGCGTCCCTTGGACAAGGCAAGAGTAATCATTGGATCCGCTCGATGTCGGCGCCGATGGCGCGCAGCTTGTTTTCCATCTGGTCGTAGCCGCGGTCCAGGTGGTAGATGCGGTCGACGATGGTTTCGCCTTGCGCAACCAGGCCGGCGATCACCAGGCTGGCCGAGGCGCGCAGGTCGGTCGCCATGACGACGGCGCCCGAGAGCTTGTCCACGCCTTCGATGACGGCGAACTTGCCGTCGATCTGGATGTTGGCGCCCAGGCGCACCAGTTCATTGACGTGCATGAAGCGATTCTCGAAGATGGTCTCCGTCACCTTGGACGGCCCCTCGGAGATGGCGTTCAGGGCCATGAACTGGGCCTGCATGTCGGTCGGAAAGCCCGGGTACTCGGTGGTACGAAAGCTCTGAGCGATCAGGCGGCCCTGCGAATGCAGGTGGATGCCGTCCTCCACCGCGGCCACGCTGGCGCCGGCTTCGCGCAGCTTGTCGATCACGGCCTCCAGGTGGTCGGCGCGGCCATGGCGCAGCACCACGTCGCCGCCGGTGGCGGCCACCGCGCACAGGAAGGTGCCGGCCTCGATGCGGTCGGCCACCACGCGATGGGTGCAGCCATGGAGCTTCTCGACGCCCTGGATGCGGATGCGGCTGCTGCCGTGGCCCTCGATCTTCGCGCCCATCTTGATCAACATCTCGGCCAGATCGCTGATCTCCGGCTCCTGGGCGGCGTTCTCCAGCACGGTCTCGCCCTCGGCCAGGCTGGCGGCCATCAGGAAGTTCTCCGTGCCCGTCACCGTCACCATGTCGGTGGTGATGCTGGCGCCGCGCAGGCGCTCCCTGCCCTTGGGCAGCTTGGCGATCATGTAGCCGTGCTCCACCACGATCTCGGCGCCCATGGCCTGCAGGCCCTTGATGTGCTGGTCCACCGGCCGCGAGCCGATGGCGCAGCCGCCGGGCAGCGAGACCGTGGCCTCGCCAAAGCGCGCCAGCAGGGGGCCCAGGGCCAGCACCGAGGCGCGCATGGTCTTGACCAGCTCGTAGGGCGCTTCGGGCGAGCTGAGCTTGCTCGAATCGATGGTCACCGTGCCGTCATCGCTGCGCTCGGCGCTCACGCCCATGTTGCGGATCAGCTTGAGCATGGTGGCAACGTCCTGCAGGCGCGGCACGTTCTGCAGCGTCACGGCGTCGGCCGTGAGCAAGGTGGCGCACAGCTCGGGCAGGGCAGCGTTCTTGGCGCCGGAAATCCGGACTTCGCCGTGGAGCTGGCGGCCCCCGCGAATCAATAGCTTGTCCATTGTCGGCTCAGTCTTGGTGGATTGGGACGCCCGGGCGGCGGGCCATCATTGGGAGGACGCCGCCCATTCGGCCGGCGTCAGGGTCTTCATCGACAGGGCGTGGACCTCGTCGGTCTGCATTCTCGCACCCAGGGTGGCGTAGACGCGCTGGTGGCGCTGGATCAGGCGCTTGCCCTCGAATTCGGCCGAGACGATCACGGCCGACCAGTGGCGGCCGTCGCCATCGACTTCAAGATGGTCGCAGGCCAGGCCGGCGGCGATGAGGGACTGGAGTTCTTCAGCGGTCATAGGAGCGGACAGGGTTTCAGCCCCGGATTTTGTACCCAATGCGCAGCAGATGGACCGCCACCGCGCTGACCACCAGGAAGGCAGCGCCGACAATGGCCAGACTGAGCCAGGGCGAGACGTCGCTGACGCCGAAAAAGCCATAACGGAAGCCGTCGATCATGTAGAAAAACGGGTTGAGATGGCTCAGGCCCTGCCAGAACGCCGGCAGGGAATGGATGGAATAGAACACGCCCGACAGGAAGGTCATGGGCATGATGACGAAGTTCTGGAAGGCCGCCATCTGGTCGAACTTCTCGGCCCACAGGCCGGCGATCAGGCCCAGGGCGCCGAGCATGCCGGCGCCCAGCACGGCGAACAGCAGCACCCACAGCGGCGCGGCCGGCACCGTCAGCACGAACAGGGAGGTCACGGCCAGCACGCCCGCCCCCACCGCCAGCCCGCGCACGATGGACGAGCCGACATAGGCGACGAACCAGCTCCAGTGCGACAGCGGCGTGAGCAGCACGAAGACCAGGCTGCCCATGATCTTGCTTTGCACCAGGGACGAGGAGCTGTTGGCGAAGGCGTTCTGCAGCACGCTCATCATCACCAGGCCGGGCACCAGGAAGGCGGTGTAGCTGACGGTGCCGTAGACCTTCACATGGTCCTCCAGCACGTGGCCGAAGATCAGCAGGTAGAGCATGGCCGTGAGCACCGGCGCCGCCACGGTCTGGAAGCCTACCTTCCAGAAGCGCAAGACTTCCTTGTAAAGCAGTGTCTGCCAACCCGTCACGCGGCGACCTCTTTCTTGCCCGACATCACGTCCAGGAACACGTCCTCCAGGTCGGCCTTGCGGATTTCCACGTCCTCCACCCGCAGGCCGGCCTCGCGGATGATGGCCAGGTACTGCTCGATCTCGTGGGCGTCGTGGGCCGGCAACTGCACGATGCGGCCCGTCACCCTGGCCTTGTCGGCGAACTGCGCAGGCAGGGCGCTGTCTATCTTGAAGCGCAGCACGTTGCTCGACGCCGTCTTGAGCAGCTCGCTGGTGCGCTCCAGCGCCACCACCTTGCCCGCCTTGAGCATGGCGATGCGGCTGCACAGCGCCTCGGCCTCCTCCAGGTAGTGGGTGGTGAGCAGCACGGTGTGGCCCTGCTTGTTGAGGCGGGCGATGAACTGCCACAGGGTCTGGCGCAGTTCCACGTCGACGCCGGCTGTGGGCTCGTCCAGCACGATGACCGGCGGCTTGTGGACCAGGGCCTGGGCTACCAGCACGCGCCGCTTCATGCCGCCGGACAGCTGGCGCATGTTGGCCCCGGCCTTGTCGGCCAGGCCCAGGCTGTGCAGCAGTTCGTCGATCCAGTCGCCGTTGTTCTTCACGCCGAAATAGCCGGACTGGAAGCGCAGGGCCTCGCGCACGTTGAAAAAGGGGTCGAACACCAGTTCCTGCGGCACCACGCCCAGCTTGCTGCGGGCCTGGGCGTAGTCGGACTGCACGTCGTGCCCCAGCACGCTGACGCGGCCGGCGCTGGCGCGTGCCAAGCCGGCCAGGATGCTGATCAGGGTGGTCTTGCCCGCGCCGTTGGGGCCTAACAGGCCGAAAAACTCGCCTTGCTGGATGTCGAAACTGACGCCATCGAGCGCCTGCAGAGGCCCGCGTGCGGAAACAAAGCTTTTGGAGACAGACTGGAACGAAATCGCGGGCATGGGAGCCCGCAATTCTAGGCGGTCGCCAAGGACGGCGCCGGCCGCGGGCTATGCGCCTGCTGGCAACAGTTCGGCCACGCCGTACAGGCCGGCCAGCTCACGCAGGCGCGGCGGCAGATGGCCCACGGCAAAGCTCTTGCCGTGGGCCAGTGCCTCGCGCCGGCATTCGAGCAGCACCGCCAGAGCCGAGGAATCGAAACGCGCCAGCGCCGAGGCATCGGCCAGCGCCGCCGAGCCGGCCTCCGAGCGCACCGCCTGCGCCAGCATCCGGCTGCAGGCCGTGGCCTGGGCATGGGTCAGTTCAGCGGGCAAAACCAGCATGGTGGAACCGGGTTTAGCTCTTCTTGGCGTTGGACTGGTTGCGCGCGCTCAGGGTGGCGATCAGGCCGTCCACGCCCTTGGCGTTGATTTCCTGCGCGAACTGGTTGCGGTAGGTCTCGACCAGCCACACGCCCAGCACGTTGAGGTTGTAGATCTTCCATCCCGCCCCCTGGCCCGGGGTCTTCTCCAGACGGTAATCGAGCTGGATCGGGTCGCCGCGGCCGCGGATCTCGGTGCGCACCACCACCTCGGTGTCCTCGGGCGCGCTGCGTTGCGGCTTGACGTTGATGGTCTGGTCGTCGACCTGGGCCAGCGCGCCGGCATAGGTGCGCACCAGCAGGAGCTTGAACTCCTCCTGCAGGCGCTTTTGCTGCTCCGGCGTGGCCTGGCGCCAGGCCGGGCCGACGGCCGATGCCGTCATGCGCTGGAAGTTGACGTTGGGCATGACCTTGGTGTCGACCAGGGCGATGATTCTGGTGGTGTCGCCGCTCTTGATGGTCTTGTCGGCCTTGATCGCGCCCAGGGTCTCTTCCGACAAGCGCTTGATCAGGGCGTCGGGCGCTTCGTCGGCGGCCTGCGCCAGCGGCGCGATGGCCAGTGTGGAAGCGGCGATCAGGCCCATGGCCAGCTGGCCAAGAAAACGTCTTTTCACTGCGATGTCCTTTCGTGCGGGCGTAGCCCGCGGTGTCCCGGTTGGAATGCCGGCCTGGCGCCGGGTTCCGGCCCGGGGCCGGCCTTTGAAACAGTCTGCAAGCCTAGCGGGCGGCCGGTGCCAGCGAACCGGGATTGCGCTCGCCATCCTGGGTATCGAAGATCTGGGCCCTGCGCCTTTGCAGGAAGGCGTCGCGGGTGAAGCTGTACTTGTCCAGGGCCGCCTCTTCCAGCACCGCGCTAGCGCGCAGCAGGTTGGAGCGCGCGTCGATCGTGCGCACGCCATAGATCACATTGCGCGCCGCCACCGGCGTGAAGAAGTGGACCGGGTCCGCCTGGATGTCCACCCACAACGCGAAGCTATCGCGCACGGTCGACGGGCCGAAGAACGGCAGCACCAGGTAGGGCCCGGTGTCCATGCCCCAGCGGCCCAACGTCTGGCCGAAGTCCTCGCGATGGCGCTCGATGTTCAGGTCGCTGGCGATGTCCAGGATGCCGCCCAGGCCAAAGAAGGTGTTGACGTTCAGGCGCATCCAGTTCTCAGCCGCGTTCTGGAACTTGAACTGCAGCAGGCTGTTGACGAAGGACCAGCCGTCGCTGAGGTTGCCAAAGAAATTGCTCACGCCGGTGCGCGCCAGGGGCGGGACCGCATCCCGGTAGACGGTGGCCACCGGCTTGAAGAACACCGCATCGACGCTGTCGTTGAACTGCATCACGCCGCGGTTGAAGGGCTCCAGCGGGTCGAGCGGGTGGGCGTTGGGCCGGCTGGCGCAGCCGCCCAGCGCCAGCAGCAGGGCCAGGCCCAGGGCCACAAGGCCGCTGCGGCCAGATGCAGACAGGAAATATCGTGGGGTCGTCATTATTTTTTGGGGGCCGTTCCTGCGTTGGCATTGCTGCCGTCCGCCGCCTTGTTGTAGAGGAACTGGCCAATCAGGTTTTCGAGGACAACGGCGGACTGGGTGGAACTGATGGTATCGCCTTGCGCCAGGACCTTTTCATCCGCTCCGGCTTCCACGCCGATGTACTGCTCACCCAACAGGCCACTGGTCAGGATCTTCAATCCGCTGTCCTTGGGGAAAAGATAGCGGGTTTCCAGAGCCATCGTGACCCTCGCCTGGAAGGATTTATCGTCGAACGTGATGGATTCCACGCGGCCGACCACGACGCCGGCGCTCTTGACGGCGGCCTGGCGCTTGAGGCCGCCGATGTTGTCGAACTTGGCCACCACGCGGTAGGTCGGCTGGAAGCTCAGCGCCAGCAGGTTGGCCGACTGCAGCGCCAGAAACAGGATGGCGGCCGCGCCCAGCAGCACGAACAGGCCAACCCAGAGATCACTTTTGCTGCGTTCCATCGCTTTGTTTCCAGTCAGTAGGGCCAGGGCAAGGCCTGGCCCGCAAGCTTACTCAAATGCTGAACATCATGGCTGTCAGGATGAAATCCAGACCCAGCACCGCCAGTGAGGCCACCACCACCGTACGGGTGGTGGCGCGCGACACGCCCTCGGGCGTGGGATGGGCCTGGAAGCCCTGCAGCAGGGCAACGAAGCTCACCGTCACGCCGAACACGAAACTCTTGACCACGCCGTTGCCGACGTCGCGCCAGACGTCGACGCCGCCCTGCATCTGGCTCCAGAAGGCACCGGGGTCGACCCCGATCAGCACCACGCCGACGACATAGCCGCCCATGATGCCGACGGCGCTGAAGACGGCGGCCAGCAGGGGCATGGCGATGACGCCGCCCCAGAAGCGCGGCGCCAGGATGCGGCGCACCGGGTCCACCGCCATCATCTCCATGGCGCTGAGCTGCTCGCCCGCCTTCATCAGGCCGATTTCGGCGGTCAGCGAGGTACCGGCACGGCCGGCGAACAGCAGGGCCGTGACCACAGGGCCCAGCTCGCGCACCAGACTCAGCGCCACCAGCAGGCCCAGCGCTTCGGACGAGCCATAGCGCTGCAGCGTGTAGTAGCCCTGCAGGCCCAGCACAAAGCCCACGAACAGGCCGGACACCGTGATGATGGCCAACGAATAGTTGCCCAGGAAATGCACCTGGTCGCGCACCAGGCCGAAACGCCTGAACGTGGGCCCGAACAGCAGGACCAGGCGCGCGAACAGGCGCGCGCCGTAGCCCAGGTCGGCCAGCTTGCTGCGCACGGCCAAGCCGACGTCGGAGGGGTTGTACCAGCTCATGCCAGGGCCATCATTTCTCCAGCCCGGCGCCAAAATCCTGGGCGATGCTGGGACCGGGGTAATGGAAATGCACCGGGCCGTCGGCCTGGGCATTGACGAACTGCTGGACCAGCGGATCGGCGGACTGCTGCACCTGCTGGGGCGTGCCCTGGGCGGCGATGCGGCCATTGGCCAGGATGATCACCTGGTCGGCGATGCGGAAGGTCTCTTCCAGGTCGTGCGAGACCACGATGCTGGTGATACCCAGGGTGTCGTTCAGGCGCCGGATCAGCTGCGCCGCCGTGCCCAGCGAGATCGGGTCCAGGCCGGCAAAGGGCTCGTCGTACATGATCAGCTCGGGGTCCAGTGCGATGGCCCGGGCCAGGGCCACGCGCCGCGCCATGCCGCCGGAGATCTCGCTGGGCATCAGGTCGCGCGCGCCGCGCAGGCCGACGGCGTTGAGCTTCATCAGTACGATGTCGCGCACCAGTTCCTCGGCCAGGCCGGTGTGCTCGCGCAGCGGGAAGGCCACGTTGTCGAACACGCTCATGTCGGTGAACAGAGCGCCGAACTGGAACAGCATGCCCATGCGCCGGCGCGCCGCATACAGGCCGGCCTGGTCGAGCTGGCCGACGTCGCGGCCGTCGAACAGGATCTCGCCGCTCTGGGCGCGCACCTGGCCGCCGATCAGCCGCAGCACCGTGGTCTTGCCGCCGCCGGAAGCGCCCATCAACGCCGTGACCTTGCCGCGCGGCACGGTGAAGCTGATGTCGTCAAGAATGCGACGCTGGCCGTAGCCGAAGCTCAGGCTGCGGCATTCGACCAGCGTGCTGGATGGGGGATGGATCATGCGGGCCAAATCATAAGGGCATAGTCACCGCCGGGCCCTCCCCCTTCGGGGAGAGCCTTTGACCCGGAAAATCGGGCGAGAGCCCCCGCCAGATGGACCTGGATTGCTATCGAATCAGGAGCGATGCAAGCTTCAGCGGGGCAGATCGCTGAATCCCATCAGGAATTCGTCGACCGAGCGCGCGGCCTGACGGCCTTCGCGGATGGCCCAGACCACCAGGGACTGGCCGCGCCGCATGTCGCCGGCGGCGAACACCTTGGCCACGTTGGTGGCGTAGCCGTTGCTGAATTCAGTCGTGGCCTTGGCGTTGCCGCGGGCGTCCTTGTCGACACCAAAACCTTCCAGGATGGATGCCACCGGACTGACAAAGCCCATGGCCAGCAGCACCAGGTCGGCCTTGTATTCCTTTTCCGTTCCAGCGATCTCGACGAACTTGCCGTCCTTGAACTCCACATGCACGGTCTTGAGGCCTGTGACCTTCTTGCCGTCGCCAATGATCTCCTTGGTGGCGATGGCGAACGCGCGCTCACAGCCTTCTTCATGGCTGGAACTGGTGCGCAGCTTGTACGGCCAGTAGGGCCAGGTCATGGGCCGGTTTTCTTCTTCCGGCGGCTGGGGCATCAGCTCGAACTGCGTGACGCTGGCGGCGCCGTGGCGGTTGCTGGTGCCCACGCAGTCGGAGCCGGTGTCGCCGCCGCCGATCACGATGACGTGCTTGCCGGAGGCCGTCAGCTGGCCCTTGAGCTTGTCGCCGGCGTTGACCTTGTTTTGCTGCGGCAGGAATTCCATGGCGAAGTGAACGCCGTCCAGGTCGCGGCCGGGCACAGGCAGGTCGCGCGACTGCTCGGCGCCGCCAGCCAGCAACACGGCGTCGAAGTCCTTTTGCAACTGCTCGGGCGTGATGCTTTCCTTGGCCCAGTTGATGACCTTGGAGTCTTTGGGCAGGGTGCCGATCATGACGCCGGTGCGGATGGTCACGCCCTCGGCCTTCATCTGCTCGGCGCGCTTGTCGATGTGTGACTTCTCCATCTTGAAGTCGGGAATGCCGTAGCGCAGCAGGCCGCCGATGCGGTCGTTCTTCTCGAACAGGGTCACATCGTGGCCGACGCGAGCCAGTTGCTGGGCGGCGGCCATGCCGGCCGGGCCGGAGCCGACCACGGCGACCTTCTTGCCGGTGCGGATCCTGGCCGGCCTGGCCTTGACCCAGCCGTGCTCCCAGGCGCGGTCGATGATGGCGTGCTCCAGCGACTTGATGCCCACCGCATCGTCATTGACGTTGAGCGTGCAGGCCGCCTCGCAGGGCGCCGGGCAGATGCGGCCGGTGAACTCGGGGAAGTTGTTGGTGGAGTCGAGTACCGCGAACGCGTTCTGCCAGTCCTGCCGGTACACCAGGTCGTTGAAGTCCGGGATGATGTTGTTGACCGGGCAGCCCGAGTTGCAGAACGGCGTGCCGCAGTCCATGCAGCGCGCGCCCTGCACCTTGGCCTGCGCGTCGTCCAGGCCGATGACGAATTCCTTGTAGTGCTTGAGGCGCTCGGGAACGGGCTTGTAGCCCTCCTCGACGCGCTCGTACTCCATGAAGCCGGTGATTTTTCCCATGATTTTTTCCCGTCCTCTTCTTACTTGGCCGCCACGGGCTCGTGCTTCATCGCAACTTCGGCGTTGGTGCCGGCGCTGGCCTGCTCCAGCTCGCGCTCGTACATTTCCGCCAGCGCACGCTTGTATTCGTTGGGGAAGACCTTGACGAACTTGCCGCGCGCCGTGGCCCAGTTGTCCAGCAGTTCGCGCGCGCGCTTGCTGCCGGTCCAGCGGTTGTGCTCCTCCAGCAGCTTCTTGAGCAGCACCTCATCGGCCGTGTCCTTGTGCAGACGGGTCTTGGCGCCCTTCTGCTCGGCGGCCGTGCCGACCTGCTCCAGCGACACCATGGAGGTGTTGCAGCGGCTGGCGAAGCTGCCGTCCTCGTCGTAGACGTAGGCGATGCCGCCGGACATGCCGGCGGCGAAGTTGCGGCCGGTCTTGCCCAGCACCACCGCCGTGCCGCCCGTCATGTACTCGCAGCCGTGGTCACCCGTGCCCTCGACCACTGCGGTGGCGCCCGACAGGCGCACCGCGAAGCGCTCGCCGGCCACGCCGGAGAAGAAGGCCTCGCCGGTGGTCGCGCCGTACAGCGCGGTGTTGCCGATGATGATGTTCTCGGTGGCCGCGCCGCGGAAGTCGATGCTGGGCCGCACGACGATACGGCCGCCGGACAGGCCCTTGCCGGTGTAGTCGTTGGCGTCGCCGATCAGGTACAGCGTGATGCCGCGCGCCAGGAAGGCGCCGAAGGACTGGCCGCCCGTGCCTTCGAGCTGGATGCGGATGCTGTCGTCGGGCAGGCCTTCGGGATGGGCCTTGGTCACCGCGCCCGACAGCTTGGCGCCGACGGTGCGGTTGACATTGCGCGCCACCTCGATGAACTGCACCTTCTCGCCCTTGTCGATGGCCGCGCGCGACTTCTCGATCAGGCGGGTGTCCAGGTTGTTCTCCAGGCCGTGCTCCTGGTTTTCCACGTGGTAGCGCGGCACGTCGGCAGGCACCTGCGGCTGGGCGAACAGGCGGCCAAAGTCCAGGCCGCGGGCCTTCCAGTGCTCGATACCCTTCTTCATGTCCAGCAGGTCGGCGCGGCCGATCAGCTCGTTGAAGGTGCGGATGCCCAGCTGCGCCATGATTTGGCGCACTTCCTCGGCGATGAAGAAGAAGAAGTTGACGACGTGCTCGGGCTTGCCGGTGAACTTCTTGCGCAGCACCGGGTCCTGCGTGGCCACGCCCACCGGGCAGGTGTTCAGGTGGCACTTGCGCATCATGATGCAGCCCTCGACCACCAGCGGCGCGGTGGCGAAGCCGAACTCGTCGGCCCCCAGCAGCGCGCCGATGGCGACGTCGCGGCCGGTCTTCATCTGGCCGTCGGCTTGCACGCGCACACGGCCGCGCAGGCGGTTGAGCACCAGGGTCTGCTGGGTCTCGGCCAGGCCGATTTCCCAGGGCGAGCCGGCATGCTTGATCGACGACCAGGGCGAGGCGCCGGTGCCGCCGTCATGGCCGGCGATCACGATGTGGTCGCTCTTGCACTTGGTGACGCCGGCGGCGATGGTGCCCACGCCGATTTCGCTGACCAGCTTGGTGCTGATCGAAGCATGGGGCGCGACGTTCTTCAGGTCGTGGATCAGCTGGGCCAGATCCTCGATCGAATAGATGTCGTGGTGCGGCGGCGGCGAGATCAGGCCGACGCCCGGCACCGAGTAGCGCAGCTTGCCGATGTACTTGGAGACCTTGCCGCCGGGCAACTGGCCGCCCTCGCCCGGCTTGGCGCCCTGGGCCATCTTGATCTGGATCTGGTCGGCCGAGGACAGGTACTCCGCCGTCACGCCAAAGCGCCCGGACGCGACCTGCTTGATCTTGGAGCGCAGCGAGTCGCCCGCCTGCATGGGGATGTCGACCTCGACCACATCGCTGCCGATGATCTGGGCCATGGTCTGGCCCTGCTTGATCGGGATGCCCTTGAGCTCCTGGCGGTAGCGCGCCGGGTCCTCGCCGCCTTCGCCGGTATTGCTCTTGCCGCCGATGCGGTTCATGGCGATGGCCAGCGTGGCGTGGGCTTCGGTGGAGATCGAGCCCAGCGACATGGCGCCGGTGGCGAAGCGCTTGACGATCTCCTTGGCCGGCTCGACCTCGTCGATGGGAATGGCCTTGGCGGGATCGACCCTGAACTCGAACAGGCCGCGCAACGTCATGTGACGGCGGCTCTGGTCGTTGATCAGTTGCGCGTATTCCTTGTAGGTGTTGAAGTTGTTGGCGCGCGTGCTGTGCTGCAGCTTGGCAATGGCGTCGGGCGTCCACATGTGCTCTTCGCCGCGCACGCGCCAGGCGTATTCGCCGCCGGCGTCGAGCATGTTCTCCAGCACCGGGTCGTCACCGAAGGCCGCCTTGTGCATGCGGATGGCTTCCTGGGCGATCTCGAACACGCCGATGCCTTCGATGCGGCTGGGGGTGCCGGTGAAGTACTTGTCGATGGTGTCGGTGTTCAGGCCGATGGCCTCGAACAGCTGGGCACCGCAGTAGGACATGTACGTGCTCACGCCCATCTTGGACATGATCTTGGACAGGCCCTTGCCGATCGCCTTGACGTAGTTGTAGATGGCCTTGTCGGCCGACAGATCGCCCGGCAGGTCCTTGTGGATGGACAGCAGGGTTTCCATCGCCAGGTAGGGATGGACGGCCTCGGCGCCGTAGCCGGCCAGCACGCCGAAGTGGTGTACCTCGCGTGCCGTGCCGGTTTCCACCACCAGGCCGGCCGTGGTGCGCAGGCCCTCGCGCACCAGGTGCTGGTGGATGGACGACAGTGCCAGCAGCGCCGGGATGGCGACCTTCTCGGGGCCGACTTCGCGGTCGCTGATGATCAGGATGTTCTTGCCGCTCTTGATGGCATCGACCGCCTCGGCATTGAGCGAAGCCAGCTTGGCTTCCACGCCCTCATGGCCCCAGGCCAGGGGGTAGGTGATGTCCAGCGTGTAGCTGCGGAACTTGTTCTGCGTGTGCTTCTCGATGTCGCGCAGCTTCGCCATGTCGGCGAAGTCGAGGATGGGCTGGCTCACTTCCAGCCGCATCGGCGGATTGACCTGGTTGATGTCCAGCAGGTTGGGCTTGGGACCGACAAAGGTCACCAGCGACATCACGATGGCCTCGCGGATCGGGTCGATCGGCGGGTTGGTCACCTGGGCAAACAACTGCTTGAAGTAGTTGTACAGCGGCTTGTCCTTGGACGAGAGCACGGCCAGCGGGCTGTCGTTGCCCATGGAGCCAATGCCTTCTTCGCCGGCCTGGGCCATGGGCGACATCAGGAACTTGATGTCTTCCTGGGTGTAGCCGAAGGCCTGCTGGCGGTCCAGCAGTTCCACCGCGCTGGTGGGCGCCTTGCCCGAGGTGTCGGACAAGTCATCGAGCTTGATGCGCAGGTTCTCGATCCACTGCTTGTAGGGCTTGCTGTTGGCGAGGTTGGACTTGAGCTCCTCGTCGTCGATCATGCGGCCCTGTTCCAGGTCGATCAGGAACATCTTGCCCGGCTGCAGGCGCCACTTGCGCACGATCTTGTTCTCCGGCACCGGCAACACACCGGACTCGGAACCCATGATCACCAGGTCGTCATCGGTGATGCAGTAACGCGAAGGACGCAGGCCGTTGCGGTCCAGCGTGGCGCCAATCTGGCGGCCGTCGGTGAAGACGATGGAGGCCGGGCCGTCCCAGGGCTCGAGCATGGCGGCGTGGTATTCGTAGAAGGCCTTGCGGCGCTCGTCCATCGTGGTGTGCTGCTCCCAGGGCTCGGGAATCATCATCATCACGGCCTGGCTGATGGGATAGCCGGCCATCGTCAGCAGTTCCAGGCAGTTGTCGAAGGTGGCGGTGTCGGACTGGCCGGCGAAGCTGATGGGGTAGAGCTTCTGCAGGTCCGGGCCCAGCACCGGCGAGGACATCACGCCTTCGCGCGCCTTCATCCAGTTGTAATTGCCCTTGACCGTATTGATCTCGCCGTTGTGGGCGACATAGCGGTAGGGGTGGGCCAGCGGCCACTCGGGGAAGGTGTTGGTGGAAAAGCGCTGGTGCACCAGGCCCAGGGCCGAGACGCAGCGCGCATCCTGCAAGTCCAGGAAATAGGTGCCCACCTGGTCGGCCAGCAGCAGGCCCTTGTAGACCACGGTGCGGCTGGACATGCTGGGAACGTAGTATTCCTTGCTGTGCTTGAGCTTGAGGTTCTGGATGGCGGCGCTGGCGGTCTTGCGGATCACGTACAGCTTGCGCTCCAGCGCGTCCTGCACGATGACGTCGTCGCCGCGGCCGATGAAGATCTGGCGCAGGATGGGTTCCTTCTTGCGCACCGTGGGCGACATCGGCATGTCGCGGTTGACCGGTACATCGCGCCAGCCCAGCAGCACCTGGCCCTCGGCCTTGATGGCGCGCTCCATCTCCTGCTCGCAGGCCAGGCGGGAGGCATGCTCCTTAGGCAGGAAGATCATGCCCACGCCGTATTCGCCGGGCGGCGGCAGGGTCACGCCCTGCTTGGCCATTTCCTCGCGGTACAAGGCATCGGGCAACTGGATCAGGATGCCAGCGCCGTCGCCCATCAGCTTGTCCGCGCCCACCGCGCCGCGGTGGTCCAGGTTTTCCAGGATCTTCAGACCCTGCTGGACGATGGCATGGCTTTTCTCGCCCTTGATGTGGGCCACAAAGCCGACGCCGCAGGCGTCATGCTCGTTGTTGCCCGAATACAGGCCGTGCTCTTGCAAATGGGAAATTTCGGCAGCCGTCGTCATGGCGCACTCCTGTTCTAAATCGCGGGACTGGGAGCATAGTGCACTGCAACAACAATGCCAAGCAGATTAAATGGGGTCAGATTCCAATTAATGCCCGATGAAAAAGATACGGAATTAATTAGGGACAGATTTAACTGGCCGTCCCGGCGTGGTTTTGACGATGCGCCGCGCCGTCCGCTTCTGCAAATCAGCCACGTAATCTGGCTCACCCAAGGCCCAGCCCCGCAAGGCTGATTCGGTGAGCGCGCGCTGCTGGTCTGAACTGACGCCCGAACGCACCAGGTCCGCATAGGCTGCGTCCCTGGAAAAGGGCGTGTTGCCCAACTCCCAGTACAGCGGATGCGGCGTCAGCAGTTTGTCTGTGACACGCCCGGTGTAATGGGCATGGCTGGACCATGGGTAAGCGGACGGATCGGCCACCATCCCTGCGCGCACCGGATTGAGATCGATGTAGGCCATGCAGGCCAGCAGGTAGCGCTCGGCCTGGAGCAGCGTCGACTTGTAGCGCCCTTCCCAGAGCGTGCCCGTGCGCGCCTGCCGCTGGTTGAAATAACGGACATAGCGCCGACCGACCGCCTGCATCATTTGCGGAATGCCTTCCGCAGTCTCGGGGGTGGCCAGCAGGTGGAAGTGATTGCTCATCAGCACATAGGCGTGCAGCGCGACCTTCTGCGCGCGCGCGTGCTCGTCCAGCAGCGACAACAGCATCTCGTAATCCGCGGTCGACGCAAAGATCGGTTGGCGGTTGTTGCCGCGCTGGATGATGTGGTGCGGGTAGCCGGGAACTGTCAGACGTGGGAGGCGAGCCATGGCCAGGCCATCATAAATTGGAATCTGACCCCAATTAGGAGTTATCCGACGCCAAGTCGTCATCAGGGACGACAGGGCCGGAGCGCCGCTGCTGCGAACAATGCAGGCACATCCACAGCGGAGTCCGCTATGTCATTTGCGCTCTACATGATTGGCTTCATCATCTTCATGGCCGGTCTGGTCTGGGCCGCCGTGGTTGCGGGCGTGCCGCAGCTCTATATCGGGATCGGCGGGCTCGTGATCCTTGGCATCGGCATCTTCAGCGCCGTCAGCAAGACGCGCGCGAAGGATCCGCCCCAAAACTAGGCCGGCAGGCCCGGGTACCGCAGGGCCTCCAGGCCTTGCAGACCAAACTGGGCCAGTACCGCCCGCAGGCGTTCGGCGGCGCTGCGCTTGGCTTGCCCGGTGCGGCGGGCGAGGATCAGCTCATTCTTCATGCTGTGTTCCCAGCCTACCAACTCCGTCACCGTCACCTGGTAACCCTGCGCTTCCAGGTAGAGGCAGCGCAGCACATTGGTCAGCTGACTGCCCATTTCGCGCGTGTGCAGCGGATGGCGCCACAGCTCCGCCAGCGGCGTGCGTGCCAGCGACAGCGCCTTGTCCTGGCGCAGGCAGCTGGCGACTTCTGCCTGGCAACAGGGAACCAGCACCATGCAGCGCGCCTGCTTGCGCAGGCCGAAAGCGATGGCGTCATCGGTCGCGGTGTCGCACGCATGCAGGGCCGTCACCACGTCGAAGCGCTCGGGCAGGGCCTCCGCATCGGCTGCATCAGCGGCCGCGATGTTCAGAAACGACATCCCCTCGAAGCCCAATCGCTGCGCAAGTTCGCGCGAGCGCTGCACCAATTCGCCCCGGGTCTCGATGCCGTAGATGTGGCCCCTGCCCAGTGGTTTGAAGTACAGGTCGTGGAGGATGAAGCCCAGGTAGGACTTGCCCGCCCCATGGTCGGCCAGCGTCGGGCCATCGGCCGATGCCGGCATCTCCAGCAGCAGCTTCTCGATGAACTGGTAGAGGTGGTAGACCTGCTTGAGCTTGCGGCGCGAGTCCTGGTTCATCTTGCCGTCGCGCGTCAGGATGTGCAGTTCCTTGAGCAGTTCGGTCGACTGCCCGGGCCGGATGTCGGGTTCGGTGGATTTCATGTGGGGCCAACCTTGAGCGCCGCCCAGCCCTGCGGGCCCAGAGCACGCAAGGTCTCAATGTTGGTTTCGTAGATCGCCTCGGCCTGGGGAAAGGCCTGCACGGCGCGGTCGATGCTGGCTTCGCGCAGCAGATGCAGGGTCGGGTATGGCGCGCGGTTCGTGAAGTTGCCGATGTCGTCCGCTGGCGTGCCGGCAAACTGGTAGTGCGGATGGAAGCTGGCCAGCTGGACCTCGCCTTCCAGGCCACGCCGCGCCAGCAGGCGCTCGGCCCGGACGGTCAGGTCGTTGAAGTCCAGGAAATCCTGCAGGCACTGCGGCGCCATCAGCAGCGTGGTGTCGCGCTGCGCGCTGTCGGCAGCGACCAGCGCGTCGAGCTCCAGCGCCAGGTCGTCGAGCAGTTCTGCCGGCGACCCGGCTTGGCTCACCGCATAGTGGATCTGGCCCTTGGCATGCACGGCCTTGGCAAACGGGCAGAGGTTCAGGCCGATGACAGCTCGCTCCAGCCAGCCACGCGTGTCGTCAATCACGCGCTGGCACTGTGCGGCATCCATGGATTCAGACAAAGCGGCTGGGCTGCGACACGACCAGCTTGGCCAGTTCGTCCAGCGTGTCGCTGTGGATCCGGCTGGCCGGCCAGCTGGTGTTGACGACCCCGAAGCCCTCGAGATTGACCAACCGGAAGGCCAGCAGGCCCTCGTCGTGTTCCGGCTTGACCGTCACATTGCCGCGGCTCTCGGTGATGTAGTCGAAGCGCAGGGCCTGCAAAGTGTTTTTTTCGGGATGACGCAGTTCCTTGCGCTCGTGCTTGACGCCGCCCAGCGCCAGGCGCGACTCCACCCGCTCCAGGTCGGGCGGAAAGTTGACGCTGACGCTGCCGCCCGCCGGCTGCCCCACCTGCGGCACGATCTGCCAGCCCATGGCGATGTAGTCGAACACTTCCTTGTCCCGGAGCATCTTCTTGCGAGCGTCGACACGAAAGGCCACCAGCTTCATCGCCGGCCAGGGAGTCTTGCCGTCCAGCGTCAGGTGCGGTGCAGCCGGCGCGATCACTTTGAGCTGGCGGGCCAGGTCCTGCAGGTAGTGCAGGATGGAACGGCATGCCTGCTCGGTCTGGGCGGTGTGCTGTTCGAGGTCGGCACGCTGCTGGCCTTCTCGGCTTTGCAGCGCGTTGGCCTGGGATTTCAGCTGGTTGAGGAAACTCAAGTTGCGGCTCCGGATCAGGTCCGATTCTAGGTCTGCTCCGCGCGGCGCAACAACGCGCCGAGCATGGCGGCCAGTCCCAAACCTGCCAGGGCGCAGGCGCCCGTGACCAGCCAGCTCCACTGCCAGCCGCCGGCCAGGATGGCGGCCCAGGCCACCAGGGGCGGCCCGGCGAACTGGCCGATGGACGACCATTGCTGCATCCAGCCCACGGTGGTCGAGACGGTCTGAGGCCCCGGAGCCAGCCGCACGGCCAGCGAGAACAACGTGCCGGGAATCATGCCGCCCAGCATGGAAAACAGCAGCACGCCAGCGTACTGCGCGGCGATACCGACCGACGAGTTCCAGTGGCCAGCGGGTGCAAAGGCCAGGCAGGCGCCCAGACCCATCGCCGCGAAGCCCGCTCCCAGCAGGTGCTGCGGCGCGACACCGCGCTGCAGCAGGCGGCCGGAGGCCACGTTGCCAACGATGTTGACGGCCGCTGCCAGCGCCGTGGCCGCACCCGCCGCAGCCCCCGCCAGTCCGGCCTGCGCATAGATCGAGGGCAGGAAGCCGATGACGGCCAGCCACTGGCCGGAATAGACGGCAAAACTCAGGGCGACAAGCCAGGGACCGCGCGCCGCCAGGGTCTGGCGCAGACGCTGCGGCCAGCCGGCCGGCGCCGCCAACGGCCTGCCGGCGGCGTCGGCCGGGACGGCCAGCAGTAGCCACACCGCCATCGCCAGCGACTGCGTGGCCAGCAGCCACCACCAGGCCGGCCATCCCGCCCAGGCAATCAGGCTGGGCCCGGCCAGCAGCGCGCCTGCCGTGCCCAGGGGCATGTAGGCGCCCCACAGCCCCAGGCTCGCGTTCAGGCGCTCGGGCGCGACCAGCCGGCGGATCAGGCTGGGCGCCGGCATCGACGCTAGCAGGAAGCCCAAGCCCTCGACCGCACGCAGCGCCAACAGGCTGCTGGCGTCACGGGCCCAGCCGCCCAGCGCGCTGGCGGCCGACAGCAGCAGCAGGCCCGTCACCATGGTGCGGCGCAGGCCCAGGGTGTCGGCTGCAAGGCCCACGGCCAGGCCCAGCAGCATCCCCGCCAGTTGCACCATGGACAGCAGAAAGCCGGCCTCGAGCAGGCTGATGCCCAGCGCCTGCTGCAGGGCCGGCAAGGCCGGGGGCAACTTGCCCACGTGCAGGGCGGCGCTGACGCCGCCGAGGATGACAAGCAAAGAGGGATCCAGGCGGCGCATCAGGCCAGCAGCCGGCGGCCAGTCAGCCGCTCGTGCTCGCGGGCGGCGAAGCGGTCCGTCATGCCGGCGATGTAGTCGGCCACGGCGCGCGGCCGCTCGGCCCGCGCGGCAAAGCCCACCTGCATCTGCGCCGGCTCGGCCAGATAGGCATCGAACAGCTCGCGCACGATCTGCTTGGCCTGGTCCATGGTCTGCATGACCTGGCCATGGCGATACAGGTTGCGCAGCAGAAAGCTTTTGAGGTGGGTTGAACGCTCGCGCATGGACTCGCTGAAGGCCACCAGCGGGCCGGCGGCGCGTGCGGCGTCGGCGGTTTGCGCACCGGAGGCCTGGACGGCCGCGGCCGTCGCCTCGATCACGTCGTAGACCTGGGCACTGAGCATGCGGCGGATGGTTTCGTACAGCACGCGCCGGCCCTGCAACTGCGGGTGCTCGGCCAGGGCCTGGCCCCGGAACTGCTCGAAGAGCTCGACCTGCTGCAACTGCTCCAGCGTGATCAGGCCCGAGCGCACGCCGTCATCGATGTCGTGCGCGTTGTAGGCGATCTCGTCGGCCAGGTTGCACAACTGGGCTTCCAGGCTGGGCTGGGAGCGCTCCAGGAAGCGCCGCCCCACCCCGCCCGGCTCGGCGGCTTCCAGGCGCTGCGCATTGGCCCGCGAACAATGTTTGAGAATGCCTTCGCGGGCCTCGAAGGTCAGGTTCAGGCCGTCGAAATCCGGATAGCGCTCCTCCAGCTCGTCCACCACCCGCAGGCTTTGCAGGTTGTGCTCGAAACCACCGTGCTGCGCCATGCAATCGTTGAGCGCATCCTGGCCGGCGTGGCCGAAAGGTGTGTGGCCCAGGTCGTGGGCCAGGGCAATGGCTTCGACCAGGTCCTCGCTCAGCCGCAGCGAGCGGGCGATGGAGCGGCCCAGCTGCGCCACCTCCAGCGAATGGGTCAGCCGGGTGCGGAACAGGTCGCCTTCGTGGTTGAGGAAGACCTGGGTCTTGTAGACCAGGCGCCGGAAGGCGGTGGAATGGACGATGCGGTCGCGGTCGCGCTGGTAGTCGGTGCGGGTCGGTGCCGACTGTTCGGGGTGGCGGCGGCCGCGCGATGCGGCGGGATCACAGGCGTAGGGGGCCAGACGCATTGTTGGCAATCAAATCAGGCTGCGGCCCGGTTGTGTGGCGCTCAAGAAGCTATCAATACGATAGCAATCAAGGGCAGCAATGGGCGAGCACTTCGCGCACCAGCGCATCCGGCGCGGCGCGCAGGGACGCTTTCCCCCGTCCGTCGATGAGGACAAAGCGGATCTCGCCGGCCTCGGCCTTTTTGTCCACTCGCATCAGCTCGAGATAGCGCTCGGCGCCCAGCTTCGGCCCGGTAATGGGCAGGCCAGCGCGCGCGATCAGCGCGGTGACGCGCGCCACGAAGGCCGGATCGACCAGGCCCAGCCGCTGCGACAGCTGCAAGGCCATCACCATGCCGCAGCCCACCGCCTCGCCGTGCAGCCACTGGCCGTAGCCCAGCCCCGACTCGATGGCGTGGCCGAAGGTGTGGCCGAAGTTGAGAATGGCGCGCAGCCCGGCTTCGCGCTCGTCCTGGCCCACCACCCAGGCCTTGATCTCGCAGCTGCGCCGCACCGCATGGGCCAGCGCGCCGGCCTTGCGCGCCAGCAGCGCGTCGATGTTGGCCTCGATCCAGTCCAGGAAGTCCAGGTCGGCGATCGGCCCGTACTTGATGATCTCGGCCAGGCCGGCGCTGAGTTCGCGTGCCGGCAGCGTGGCCAGGGTGTCCAGGTCGCAGACCACCAGCTGCGGCTGGTAGAAGGCGCCCACCATGTTCTTGCCCAGGGGGTGGTTGATCGCCGTCTTGCCGCCCACCGAGGAGTCGACCTGGGCCAGCAAGGTGGTGGGCACCTGCACGAAGGGCACGCCACGCATGTAGCAGGCGGCCGCGAAGCCGGTCATGTCGCCCACCACGCCGCCGCCCAGCGCATAGAGCACGGTCTTGCGGTCGCAGCCCTTGGCCAGCAGCGCGTCGAACACCAGGTTCAGGGTCTGCCACTCCTTGTGCACCTCACCATCGGGCAGGACCACCTGATGGACCTGGCGGTAGCGGCTGGCCAGGGCTTGCGCCAGGCGCTGCGCATACAGGGGGGCGACGGTGGTGTTGCTGACGATCAGCGCCGTCTGCGCGGCCGGCATGGCCTGCCAGGTGGCGGGCGCATCGAGCAGGCCGCTGCCGATGGCAATGGCATAGCTGCGGTCACCCAGGTCGATGCGGACCTGGTGCAGGGCGGTGGACGCGGGCGCAAAGGACATGGCCCCGAGTTTAAGGGCCACAAGCGGGCGGCTTCAGCGCAGCGGTAGCAGCCCCGCCAATTCGAGTTGCATGGTGATCATGTTGACCAGGGTGGCCACAGAGGGGCGGCCGGTCTCGATGACGAAGTGCGCAGTCTCGCGGTACAGCGGATCACGCTGCGCGTGCAGTGCGCGCAGCCGCTCCAGGGGATCGCCCACCTGCAGCAGCGGCCGCGCCGTGTCGTGGCGCAGGCGGCGGAAAATCTCGTCCGGTGCGGAGCGCAGGTAGACCACATGGCCCGCTTCGCGCAATCGCAGGCGGTTGGCCTCGCGCAGCACGGCCCCGCCGCCGGTGGCCAGCACGCCGGCCGGCCCGGCCGTCAGGTCATGGACCACGGCTTCCTCGACGTCACGGAAAGCCTGTTCGCCCTCGCGGTCGAAATAGTCACGGATCGAGCAGCCGATACGCTGCTCGATCACATGGTCTGAATCGTTGAAAGGCAAGCCCAGCCGCCGGCCCAGCTGGCGGCCGACGGTGGATTTACCGGAGCCAGGCAGGCCGACGAGCGCAACCAGTCCAGCCCGCCCGCCTTCATGCTCCTTTGGCATTGGAACCCAAGTCCGCACACATCATGAAACGGGTTTGCCATTCGGGCGTCGGTCAGCTCGATCTGTACGTGACGTTCAGAGGGAGCGTTTTGGTGATGGTTCCCGACGTGAACTTCACCTCAACGGTTGCGGTTTGAGTTCCGGCACCGGCGGGATCGCAGGCAGTCGCTCCGGTGATAGCAGAGACATCCACTTCAATACTTGCAAGCGTCCGCCGGGCGGGCCTACTCAGCTGGTCTGCAATTGGAGAGCCCGTCTTGACGCTCGCCGTCACGCCCGAAGTGATGGCGGTCACCCCAATCGTCGTTCCAGCCGTAGCGGGAGAACCCGCAGGCGTGCCGACAAAGAAAGATACCCCTGCCTTGCAACTCGAGCCCAGGTTGAGCGCGGTGATGGCCGTGCCGCCTGTCGATGCCGTAAAGAGATCGTACAAGCCGGGGCTGGACAACTGGAGCTGGATGACACTGCTGATCGCGGTGCCATCCGCCAACCGGGTCGAGCCTGTCACGCTCGTGGGCACGCCATCGGCAGGCCGCGGATCCTGCACCATGAAGGTCACAAGGCACTGCCCGTTCACTGTCGTGCAACCACCGCGCGACGAGGATCCCACGCGCCCGTAGTCGCTCGTGAAAACAACCGGCACGCCGTCCGCCACCGGATTGCCATTGCGATCGACGATTCGCACCGTAATATCGCTGCTGTCCCCCGTGATCTGGTTGTTGAGGTTGTATTTGGTCGCCGAGAGGTCGAAACCCGCCTGCGTCGAAACTCCCGTCGTCACCAGCAACTGATCCGATTGGGAGGTGATGGTCGTTCCGTTCGGCTTCGCTACAGCCGCCCGAATCACAACAGCCGTGGCGACTGTCTTTGAGGATACTGTGGTAACTACAACGCCTTCCGCATCGCTCGTGGCAGTGGGGATATTCAAAGTCACGTCATTCGCGGGCGCTGCCGTGAAGGCGACCCTGACGCCTTTCACCGGGGTGTTGTTGGTGTCGACCACCCGGAAACGCAGTGTTGCAGACTCCGATCGCCCGCTGCCACCGGAACCCGCCAAGACAATCGAGCGATCCGCCGGATTGACGTCCAGGAAGTTCAGCGCATTGGCCAGCGTCTGAGGATCAACCGGCGTGCCGGTACTCGGCGCACTGGAGATGGCAATAGCCTTTTGCGCGGTCAGCGTAGTGCCCGCGATTGCGGATGACGCAGCCACGGTTGTCGCGCCGACGCCCGACGTGCTTGCAGCGCGTACTTCGATCGTTGCGGCGCCACCGCTATCTGTCAGGGCCGTTGCCGACAACGGCGCGAATGCCAGCAAAGGACCGCCAACCTCACTAAAGGTCACAACGACCCCCGGCACCGGAGCTCCTTTACCGTCCTTGAGAAGAACCCGTGCCTGCGCGATCTCGACTGCCGAGATCGAGTTGGTCGACACGCCTGCGCCACTGACGACATCAATCGACAAGCTACCCACTGTCGTGGTCTGCGTGCCCCCTCCAGTGGAGGAATCGCCCCCGCCACCCGTCGTGGCGCCGGGGCTTCCGCCGCCGCCACCGCAAGCGGTCAACAGCACCGCCAAGAGGATCGCTCCCAGGTATCGAATCATGTTCATCCTCGTTTCCATTCCCATTCTGGTTTCAACTTCAAACCGGCTCTATGGCCTGTCCATCAACGCGCCGCGCCGCGGTCGGCAATCATCTTGGGCGTGATGAAAATCAGCATTTCCTGTTTGTTGGAAACACGCTGCCTGTTCTTGAACAGGTTGCCCATGTAGGGCAGGTCGCCGAGCATCGGCACCTTGGTCTCATTCTCATTTTCCGTCAGCTCGAAGATGCCGCCGATCACGACGGTGCCGCCGTTCTCGACCAGCACCTGCGTCTTGATGTGCTTGGTGTTGATCGCAATGCCGGCCGCCGTCGTCTCGCCGCGGCTGTCCTTGCTGACATCCAGGTCCAGGATGATGTTGCCTTCGGGCGTGATCTGGGGCGTGACCTCCAGCTTGAGCGTTGCCTTGCGGAACGACACCGCAGTGGCACCACTGGAGGTGGCCTGCTGGTAGGGGAACTCCGTGCCCTGCTCGATCAAGGCCTTGGTCTGGTCCGCAGTGACGATGCGCGGGCTGGACACCAGCTTGCCGCGGCCGTCGGCTTCCAGCGCCGACAGTTCCAGGTTCAGGAAGCGGTTGGCAGCAGAACTGAACAGCGAGATCGCGAAGCTGGAGGGCGTGAAGCCGCCCACGCCGACCGCCGGCAAGTTGATGAACGAAGTGTTGGTCGTCGTCAGTTGGGTGTCGCTTTCCAGCGTGGTGCCTGACACAGCGTCATAACTGCCGCCCAAGGCGAGCCGGTTGGTGTTGCTGCCCACGGAGTAGCCGGGATCGCCGCCACGGACGCCGCGCAGGTCGCTACCGCCCAGTCGCACACCCAGCGAGCGGCCGAAGGTGTCGGAGGCTTCCACGATGCGCGCTTCGATCAGCACCTGGCGCACTGCGACGTCGAGCTTGGTGATCAGGTCCTGGATCTGCTCCAGCTTGGAGCCGATGTCGGTCACGAACAGCTGGTTGGTGCGGTTCTCGGCAATGGCGCTGCCGCGCGCGCTCATCAGGCGCGCAAGGCCGGTGCCCGCGCCGATCTGCGCCGCCACGTCCGCCGCCTTGGCGTAATTGAGCTGGAAAGCCTGGGTGCGCACCTGTTCGATGCTCTGGATGGCCACCCGCGACTCCAGGTCCAGCTTTTCCTTGGCGGCGATCTCGTCCTTGGGCGCGATCCACAGCACATTGCCGGTCTTGCGCACGCCCAGCCCCTTGGCCTGCATGATGATGTCCAGCGCCTGGTCCCAGGGGACGTCCTTCAGGCGCAGCGTCACCGCGCCACTCACCGAATCCGAGGTGACGATGTTGAAGTTGGTGAAGTCAGCGATGACCTGCAACAGGGCCCGCACCTCGATGTTCTGGAAGTTCAGCGAGAGCTTCTCGCCGGCGAATCCCGGCCCCTGCGTGAGCTTGGCCGAGTCGACCTTCTGTTGGCGCACCTCGACCACGAACTGGTTGTCGCTCTGGTAGGCCGAGTGTTCCCAGGGACCCTTGGGCTCGATGACCACGCGCACGCGGTCGCCGGCCTGGAAGGTGGTGACCGTCTGCACCGGCGTGCCGAAATCGGACACGTCCAGCCGCCGGCGCAGCCCCTCGGGCAGCGTGGACTTGAGGAATTCGACCACCAGGGTCTGGCCCTGCTGGCGGATGTCCACGCCCACCTGGTTGTTCGGCAGATCGACGATCACGCGCCCGGCACTGTCAGTGCCGCGCCGGAAATCCAGGTCGCGGATCGGCAGGGTGTCACGGTTGCGGTTCTCCGCGAAAGCCTGCTGGCCTGCGGTCGGGGCGACCGCCACTGGCACCGGCTCGAGCAGGACCAGCAGCGATTTGCCTTGCAGCTGTGCCTTGTACGCCGTGGCGGTCTTCAGGTTGAGCACGATACGCGCACGCTCACCAGCCTGCACCACGTTGACCGAGCGCAGATTGCCCTGGTTGATCTCGACCTGGGAGCGGCCCAGCCCGTTGGAGGCCCCCGGAATGTCCAGTGCGATCCGGGCTGGCGCCTGGATCGAGAAACCCGCCGGCACAGCCGTGAGAGGCTGCGAAAAATCGATGCGCACCACCTCGGCGCCGCCCTGGATCGAGCTGCTGACCGATTCCACCACCGTCTGGGCCTGCGCCTGCATTGCCAGGCCGCAGGCGGCGATGGCACCCACGAATGCCAACACCCGCCGCCAGCCCATCATTTTTTGCTTGTTCATTTTGACCTCTCTTGCAGCTGCAGCGTGGCCATCCGTTCGATCCACTCGCCAGCGGCATCCTGCACAATTTCGCGCAATTCCACTTGGGTTTCCCCCACCTTCGTGACCTTTCCGTAGTTCTGGCCCAGGTAATTGCCCGGCCGCACCTGGTAGAGCAGGTTGTCGACCCGCACCAGCGCCACCGGCTGCCCCTGCCTGGCCAGGCTGCCCACCATGGCCATGGCATCGAGCGGAAAGCTCTCCAGCGGCTCCTTGCGCCGCGCCAACTCGGGTGCGATCAACCCCGCGTTCGACGACGCCTGGGTGGAGTCACGCTTGAGCGCCTGCGTCAGCTTCTGGTTGCTGAACGGGTCCGTGACGGCCTGTTCGGTGTAGGGCTGGGGCGTGAATTTCTTGGGCTCGGGGATGGGCTGAACACGCGGCTTGGTCTGGGCACGCTCCTCCGCCATCCACTGCTGGAGTTCGTCCTGTTCGGACGAGCCGCAACCGGCCAGGACGAATCCCAGTGCCGCGATGCTGGCCAGGGCCTTGATCGCTGTCATTTCTTCTTCCCCGGCGCTGCCGCCTTGCGCTGCGCCGCGACTTCATCGTTGTCCAGATAGCGGAAGGTCTTGGCCGTGGCGTCCAGCACCAGGGTCCCATCCTTGCCGGGCATGACCTGCAGGTTGTTGAGCGTAACGATGCGCGACAGGTTGGCGATGTCGGAAGCAAAAGCGCCGACATCGTGGTAGCGGCCGGTGACACGCAAGGAGATCGGCAGCTCGGCGTAATACTCCTTGACCACCACCTGCCCGGGACGGAACAGGTCGAAGTACAGGCTGCGGCCCAGGCCAGCCTGGTTGATGTCGGACAGCAGGGCATCCATCTCGGCCTTGCTTGGCAACTGCTTTTCCAGCTGCGTCACATATTGCTGGACCTGCTCGCGCTGCTTCTTGAGCGCGTCCAGGTTGATCGCCTGCACCAGCTTCTTCTTGTAGTCCTCGCGCAGGGTGACTTCCTTGGCCTGCTCTGCCTCCAGCTCTTCGGCCGAACCGCTGAGCCAGACGAACCAGAGCGCGACGACGATGGCGGCCATCAAGGCCAGGCACAGCGCGAGTCTGGGTATGACCGGCCATGATGCCGGGTCGTTGGGATTGAGCCCCCGGAACTGGGACTGGACTTTTTCGCGCAGCTGCGCGAAATTGAGTTTGGGAAGTGACAGCGTGGCCATAGGTCAGGTCTTTGCCGCAGTGGAGGCAGCCGGCGCCGGCACAGCCGGCACGGTGCCACTGGCCGACGCGGCCGCTTTCTGTGCTTCGCTGGCGCGCAGCAGGCGCACCCGGATCAGGAAGTTCGCCACCCTGCGCTGGTCGCGCTGCGAGAGCGTCACGTTCCCGGCAACGATTTCGACCAGCTCGGGACGGCTCAGCCAGGGGCTGTTATTGCCCAGGTTGCGCAGCAGTTCGGACACCCGCTCGTTGGACTGGGCCACGCCCTGGATGCTCACAACCTGGTTGTCCTGCTTGACGCTCTGGATGTAGACGCCGTCGGGCAGCTGGCGCACCAGCTCATTGAGCAGATGCACCGGCATGTTGCGATCAGCCTGCAGGTCCTCCACCGCCTGCTGGCGCGCCCGCAGAGCGGCGATTTCACTCTGCAGCGTCGCGATGTCCTTGATCTGCCCTTCCAGCCGCTTGATCTCCGTCTGCAGTATGGTGTTCTTGCCTTGCTGGTCGGCGATCTGGGCCGTGTACCACAGGAAAATGGCGCCGGCGACCACGCCGCCCATCAGGGCGGAAAAGCCCAGCGTCGCGTAAAACGCCTCACGCTTGCGCTTGCGCGTCGCCTCACGGTGCGGCAGCAGGTTGATCAGGATCACTGCAGGAACCTCCGCATCGCCAGGCCGCAGGACGTGAGGTAGGACGGGGCTTCGCGCCGCATCTTCTTCTCGCGGACCGACTCGCCGATGCGCATGCCCTCAAAAGGATCCGCCAGGCTGCAGGGAAAGGAGGTCTGCGCCGTTACGGCCTCATTCAGGCCGGGCAGCGCGGCCGAGCCGCCCGCCAGCAGGATGTGGTCAACCCGGTTGTGTGGGGTGCTGGTGAAGAAAAACTGCAGGGCACGCGCCACTTCCTGCGCCATGCTCTCCACAAAGGGCTTGAGCACGCCCGACTCGTAGTCTTCTGGCAGGTCGCCGCTGCGCTTCTTGGACTCCGCCTCCTCGGCGGAAAAGCCGTACTGGCGCACGATGAGCTGGGTCAGCTGGGCGCCGCCGAACGCCTGGTCCCGGTCGTACAGCACTTCATCGTTGCGGATGACCTGCATGCTGGTGGTGACCGCGCCCACCTCGAACAGCGCCACCATGGTGTCCAGCCCCTGGTTGGGCAGGGCCTGGATCAGCCGGCCGGCAGCCAGCCGCGACGAATAGGATTCCACGTCGATGATGACTGGCCTGAGCCCCGCGGCCTCGGCCAGGCCCTGGCGGTCCTGCACTTTTTCCTTGCGCGACGCGGCGATCAGCACTTCGACATCGCCGGCCGAGGTTGGGCTGGGACCGATGACGCAGAAGTCCAGACTCACTTCGTCCAGCGAAAAGGGGATGTACTGGTTGGCCTCGGTTTCGACCTGGATCTCCAGCTCCTGCTCGGTCATGCCCCCGGGCAGGATGATTTTCTTGGTGATGACCGCCGATGGCGGCAACGCCATGGCCACATTCTTGGTGCGCGTGCCGCTCTTCTTGACGACACGCCGCATGGCCTCGGCCACTTCCTCGAATTTTTCGACGTTGCCGTCGGTGATCCAGCCGCGCTCGAGCGGCTCGATCGCACAGCGTTCGAGGACCAGGTTGCCGTCTTTGTCACGGCCCAGTTCGACCAGCTTGACGCTGGACGAACTGATGTCCAGCCCCAGCAGGGGTGCCGGTTGACGGCTTAACAACGATCCCAAAGAGATCAAATCGGTCTCCTGAAACGCCACATTTCAAGGCGTAACAAACTTAAGGTTTCACTTCAATGCTAGCAGTAACACCCTTGTCAGCAAAGGATTTTTCCGAATTCGAGACCCTCAAGCGTTGTCAAAAACTGACGCGCTGACCTGCCATACTGCCCAGGCCACCGCCCGTCGCTTCAACCTCTTCCACACGGGACGCTTGTTTCTTTTCGGCAACGGCCGTTTGCGGCGGAATGCCATTTTTATAATGGCCTCAGGACGTTACACGGATTGATATGGCCACTGATTCCTCCTCCGGCGATGCTGGCAAGACGTCCAAGACCCCCGCGCGGGGAAGCCGCCCCGGCTGGCAGCGCTTCCTGCTGCGCGCCATGTTGTGGACTGGCGGGCTGGCTCTGGCCGGAGTGCTGGCTGTCCTGACCATTGTGGGCGTGGGCCTGGCCGTGGCCTATCCCAATCTTCCCGACATCTCCGACCTGTCCGATTACCGGCCCAAGCTGCCGATGCGGGTGTTTTCTGCAGACGGCGTGCTGATCGGCGAATTCGGCGAGGAGCGGCGCAACCTGACCCCGATCGCCCAGATCCCCCAGGTCATGAAGGACGCGGTGCTGGCCATCGAGGACGCCCGCTTCTATTCGCACAACGGCGTGGACTACCGCGGCATGCTGCGCGCGGCCCTGGCCAACCTGGGACGGGTCAAGAGCCAGGGCGCCTCGACCATCACCATGCAGGTGGCGCGCAATGTCTACCTGTCGTCCGAGAAGACCTTCACCCGCAAGCTCTATGAGGTGCTGCTGACCTTCAAGCTGGAACACCTGCTGTCCAAGGACCAGATCCTGGAGATCTACATGAACCAGATCTTCCTGGGCAACCGCGCCTACGGCTTTGCCGCCGCGTCCGAGGCCTACTTCGGCAAACCCATGAAGGACCTGAGCATCGCCGAGGCGGCCATGCTGGCCGGCCTGCCCAAGGCGCCCTCGGCCTTCAACCCCATCATCAACCCGACCCGGGCCCGCACGCGCCAGCTCTACATCATCGAGCGCATGGAGGACAACGGCTTTATCACCGCCGCCCAGGCCGAGACCGCCAAAAAAGAGGAACTGCATGTGCGTTCCGGGCCCAACACCAGCCGCATCCACGCCGAGTATGTTGCCGAGACCGTGCGCCAGCTGGTCTACGCCCAGTACGGTGACGAGGCCTACACCCGCGGACTGAACGTCTTCACCACCGTCAAGTCGGTGCAGCAGGACGCGGGCTACAAGGCGCTGCGCAAGGGCATCATGGACTATGAGCGCCGCCAGATCTACCGCGGGCCGGAGGAGTTCATCGAGTTGCCGGCCGGCGCCAAGGAGGCCGAGGAGGCCGTGGACGACGCCCTGGCGGAGCACCCGGACAACGGCGACGTCATGTCGGCCGTGGTGCTCGAAGCCAATCCCAAGCGCATCCTGGCCGTGCGCCTGAACAGCGAACAGCTCGAAATCACCGGCGAGGGCCTGCGGCCCGCGCAATCCGGCCTGTCCGACAAGGCCCCGCCCAAGATCAAGATCCGCCGCGGCGCGGTGATCCGGGTGGCCAGGACACCGAAGAACACCTGGGAGATCACCCAGCTGCCCGAGGTCGAGGGCGCTTTCGTCGCTCTGGACCCGCGTGACGGCGCCATCACCGCCATGGTCGGCGGCTTCGACTTCAACAAGAACAAGTTCAACCATGTGACCCAGGCCTGGCGCCAGCCTGGGTCGGGCTTCAAGCCCTTCATCTATTCGGCGGCGCTGGAAAAGGGTTTCACCCCCGCGACCATCGTCAACGACGCGCCGCTGTTTTTCGATGCTGGCGTCACCGGCGGCCAGCCCTGGGAGCCGAAGAACTACGACGGCAAGTTCGAGGGCCCGATGCCGCTGCACAACGCGCTGGCCAAGTCCAAGAACATGGTGTCCATCCGCGTGCTGCAGGCCGTGGGCACCCAGAACGCGCAAGACTGGATCGCCCGCTTCGGCTTCGACGCCGAGAAGCACCCGCCCTACCTGACCATGGCCCTGGGCGCCGGCTCGGTCACGCCCATGCAGATGGCCACCGGCTACGCGGTCTTCGCCAACGGCGGCTACCGCGTCAATCCCTGGCTGATCACCAAGATCACCGACCAGAAGGGCAAGGTGCTGGTGGAAAGCCAGCCCCCGCTGCCCAACGAGTCGGTGCGGGCGATCGACGCGCGCAACGCCTTCATCATGGAGCGCCTGCTCAACGAGGTGGCGCGCTCGGGCACGGCGGCCCGCGCCCAGCGCGACCTCAAGCGCACCGACCTGTACGGCAAGACCGGCACCACCAACGACTCCATCGACACCTGGTTCAACGGCTTCCAGCCCAACCTGGTGGCCATCGTCTGGATGGGCTATGACGCACCGCGGTCGCTGGGCGACCGCGAGACCGGCGGCGGCCTGTCACTGCCGGTGTGGATCAACTTCATGGAAACCGCGCTCAAGGGCGTGCCGCTGAGCGAGCCCTCCGCGCCCGAAGGCGTGGTCAACGTCGGCGGTGAATGGTTCTACGAGGAATACGCCCGCGGCGGCGGCGTCGGCAGCCTGGGCACGACGCCCGGCGAGCCCAGCGCGCCGGGCGTGCCGGAAGACAAGAGCCTGCAAAATTCCGATGGCCTGCCGCCCAACCGGGCGCCGGCGGCGCCGGCCGAGGAGCGCAAGAGCATCCTCGACCTGTTCAGGAACTGAATAGGGCCCCACGCCCGACGCAGCGATCAGGTGGCTGCGAACTGCAGGGACTGGCTGGCCTGCTCGCTGGCGTAACGCGTGAGGTTGGCGAAGAACTCGCCGTTGCCCTTGGTGTCCTGCCAGGCGGCGCCATCGAACTTGTAGTGGAAACCGCCGGCCTTGGCGGCCATCCAGACCTCGTGCAGGGGCTTTTGAAGGTTGACGATGATCTGGCTGCCATTGGCAAAGCTCAGTGTCACCATGCCGCCCACGCGCTGGTTGTCCACATCGGCGTCGGTCTCATCGTTGATGCGGTCGCAACAGGACTCGATCGCGCGCAGCAGAGCCTCGGCCTGGTCCAGGAATTCAGAATCGGTCATTGGCGGCAGTTATACCGCATGGCCCTGGCACATCCGCTGCGCGCAAGAGCCCTCAGTACAATTTCGCCATGTTGAATGTTTCGCGAATTCCAGGCGCCGCCCACTGGCGCCTTGCACTTGGTGCAGCCCTGCTCGCTGCGCTCAGCGCTTGCGGGCAAAAGGGCCCGCTGTTCCTGCCCACCGCCCCTGCCGCCGCCGACCGCGCCACCCTGACGGAAACCGTCCGGCCCGGTGCCACGGCACCGGCCTCCCCGGCGTCCGCGCCCTCCACCACGGGCACCGCATCGCCGGTGCGGACCCCATGAACCAGCTTCCCGGACATCCCCATTTCGCCTGGCATGGCGACGCCCTCCACGCCGAACAGGTGCGCCTGGACGCGCTGGCCCAGCAGTACGGAACGCCGCTGTTCGTCTATTCCAAGGCTTCGATGCTGGAGGCTCTGGCGGCCTACCAGCGCGGCTTCGCCGGCCGCAAGGTGAAGATCTGCTACGCCATGAAGGCCAACTCCTCGCTGGGCGTGCTGCAGGTGTTTGCGCGTGCCGGCTGCGGTTTCGACATCGTCTCGGGCGGCGAACTCGAGCGGGTGCTGACCGCCGGCGCCCAGCCGCAGGACATCATCTTCTCGGGTGTGGGCAAGACCCGCGCCGAGATGCAGCGCGCACTGGCGGTGGGCATCGGCTGCTTCAACGTCGAGAGCGAAGCCGAGCTGGAGGTGCTCAGCGCCGTCGCCTCGGCCGCCGGCAAGACCGCTGCCGTCAGCATCCGCGTCAATCCGAACGTCGACCCCAAGACCCATCCCTACATCTCCACCGGCCTGAAGGGCAACAAGTTCGGCGTGGCCCATGAGCGCACGCTCGCGACCTACCAGCGCGCCGCCGCCCTGCCGGGCCTGAAGGTGGTGGGCATCGACTGCCATATCGGCTCGCAGATCACCGACACCGCCCCCTATCTGGACGCGATGGACCGCATCCTCGACCTGGTCGAGGCGATCGAGGGCGCAGGCATCGCGCTGCAGCACATCGACTTCGGCGGCGGCCTGGGCATCAACTACAACGGCGACCAGCCGCCGGCGGCCGATGCGCTGTGGGCCCAGCTGTTTGCCAAGCTCGACGCGCGCGGTTTTGGCGACCGCCAGTTCATGATCGAGCCGGGCCGCTCCCTGGTGGGCAACGCCGGCGCCTGCCTGACCGAGGTGCTCTACCTCAAGCCGGGCGAGCAGAAGAACTTCTGCATCATCGACGCCGCCATGAACGACCTGCCGCGGCCCGCCATGTACCAGGCCTACCACGCCATCGTGCCGCTGCAGCGCAAGGACAGCGCCGCCGAGACCTACGACGTGGTCGGGCCGGTGTGCGAAAGCGGTGACTGGATCGGCCGCGACCGCGCCCTGGGCGTGCAGGCCGGCGACCGGCTGGCCGTGTTGTCGGCCGGGGCCTACTGCATGAGCATGGCCAGCAACTACAACACCCGTGGCCGCGCCGCCGAAGTGCTGGTCGATGGCGCGCAGGCCCACCTGATCCGCGAGCGCGAAACGGCGGCCGACCAGATGCGCGGCGAGAAGCTGCTGCCGCAGTAACACCCGTGCGCTATGGATTTCATAGCGCATCAGGTCCATCAACCGGGGGCCAGCGGCGCTTCTTCTTCAAACGCTGGGCCAGGCGCCAGCCCAGCAGAACGGCCAGGATGGCGACGTAGACGAAGACCTCGTTGAAGTCGTTCTTGCCCGAGCGCATCCAGAAGAAATGCAGCAGGGCCAGGCCGGCCACCAGGTAGACCAGCTTGTGCAGGGCCTGCCAGCGCCGGGCGCCCAGGGCCCTGACAGCGCGATTGAACGAGGTCGCGGCCAGCGGCGTCAGCAGCACGAAGGCGCTGAAGCCAACCAGGATGAAGGGCCGCTTGGCGATGTCTTTGGCGATGTCGGCCAGATCGAAACCCATGTCGAACCAGCTGTAGCTCAGAAGATGCAGCAGCACATAGAAGTAGACGAACAGGCCCAGCATGCGGCGAAAACGCGCCAGCGCCGGTGTGCCAGTGACGACGCGCACGGGCGTGATGGCCAATGTGATGCACAGCATGCGCAGCGTCCAGTCGCCTGTGGCGCGGATCAGGTGCTCGGCCGGGTTGGCGCCCAGGGTGTCGGCGTTCCACAGCACGGCGGCGGCCACGCCATAGGCCAGCCATGCGAAGGGCAGCAGGCAGGCGATGAACACCAATGGCTTGGCCGCCGGGTGCAGCAGCAAGCCCTTGGCCGAAGACATCAGAAGTTCTTCTTGAGATCCATGCCGGCGTAGAGCTGGCCGACCTGGGCCTCGTAGCCGTTGAACATCAGGGTCTTGCGCTTCTTGGCGAACAGGCCATCCTCGCCGATGCGCCGCTCGCTGGCCTGCGACCAGCGCGGGTGGTCGACCTCCGGGTTCACGTTGCTGTAGAAGCCGTATTCGTTGGCGGCCGCCTTGTTCCAGGCCGTCTTGGGTTCCTTGTCGGTGAAACGGATGGCGACGATGGACTTGCCGCTCTTGAAACCATACTTCCAGGGCACGACCAGGCGCACAGGCGCACCGTTCTGGTTGGGCAGCACCTCGCCGTACATGCCGAAGCTCAGCAGGGTCAGCGGGTGCATGGCCTCGTCCAGGCGCAGGGCTTCCACATACGGCCAGTCCAGCACGCGCGAGCCGACGAAAGGCATGGTCTTGGGATCGGCCTGGGTGATGAACTCCACGTACTTCGCGTTGCCCAGCGGCTCGACCTTCTCGATCAGCTTGCTCATGGAATAGCCCACCCAGGGGATGACCATGGACCAGCCCTCGACGCAGCGCAGGCGGTAGATGCGCTCTTCCTGGGCGCTGAGTTTGAGCAGGTCTTCCAGCTGGTACTTGGCGGGCTTCTTGACCAGGCCACTGACCTCCACCGTCCACGGTGTGGTCTTCAGGGTGTGGGCGTTCTTGGCCGGGTCGGCCTTGTCGGTGCCGAACTCGTAGAAGTTGTTGTACGTGCTGGCATCCTTGTACTCTGTGACCTTCTCCATGGTCATCGTGCCGGACACCGCCGACTTGGCGCCCGGCAGGGCTGCCAGCTTGCCGGGCCGGGCCGCCTGGGCCAGGGCTTGGCGGCCAGCCCAGGAGGCCAGGGCCGCGCCGGCAGCGCCGGCAGCCATCAGCTTGATCATGGCGCGGCGGTCCTGGTAGGCCGCCTGCAGTGTGATCTCGCTGGAGACCGGGTGGATGAAGCCGTCGTTGCGGGTCTGGATCAGCATGGCTGTTTTCCTTGTGTTCTGGCCTAGGTCTGTTTACGCGGACAACCCTTACAAGGATTCAAGCCGCGCTACAACGTTCCGTAACTGTGCAGCCCGGACAGGAACATGTTCACGCCCAGGAAGGCAAAGGTGGTCACGGCCAGGCCGACCAGGGCCCACCAGGCCGAGACCGTGCCGCGCAGGCCCTTCATCAGCCGCATGTGCAGCCAGGCCGCGTAATTGAGCCAGACGATCAGGGCCCAGGTCTCCTTGGGGTCCCAACTCCAGTAGCCGCCCCAGGCCTCGGCCGCCCACAGCGCGCCCAGCACGGTGGCGATGGTGAAGAAGGCGAAGCCCACGGCGATGGACTTGTACATCACGTCGTCCAGGATCTCGAGGGACGGCAGGCGCTGCGCGATGCGCTTGCGTGCCAGCAGGATGCCCGCCACGATCAGGGCCGAGATGCCGAAGTACACGGCCCAGTAGCTGCTGGCGCCCGACACACCCTGGCGGAACACCACTGGCTCGAAGCACAGCACGATGCCCAGCAGCCACAGCGGCGCCAGCTTGACCCAGCGCGTCTCGCCCGCCTGCTGCTTGATCAGGTAGGCGAAGGCCACCATGGCCGACAGGGCGAAGGTGCCATAGCCGATGAAGTTGGCCGGCACATGCAGCTTCATCCACCAGCTCTTGAGGGCCGGCACCAGGGGCTGGATCTCATGGGCTTCGCGCACCACGGTGTACCAGAGCAGGAAGCCGACAGCGGCGCTGACCACCAGCATCACGAAGGCGCCCAGCGCCCGCGTTTCATAGCGGTCTTCGAAGTACAGATAGAAGCTGGCCGTGAGCCAGCAAAACAGCACGAAGACCTCGTACAGATTGCTCACCGGGATGTGGCCGACGTCGGCACCGATCAGGTAGCTCTCGTACCAGCGCACCATGGTGCCGATCAAGGCCATGCCAACAGCCACCCAGGCCAGACGCGAGCCGATCATTTCCATGGCCGAGGCCTGGCCGCGCGAGAACATGCCGATCCAGTAGAAGGCGGTGCTCATGAAGAACAACACGCTCATCCACAGGATCGCCGACTGGCTGGACAGAAAGTATTTGAGCCAGAACACCTGGTCGGCCCGCTCCAGGCTGCCCTGGTAGGAGGCGACGGCCAGCAGCGAGACCGCCGCCACCACCAGCATCAGCACCCGCAGCGGCTTCCAGAACCAGCCGATCCAGATGGCGGCCGGCACTGCGCCCAGCAAGATGCCCTTTTCGTACACGTCCATGTAGGCGCTGTAGCGCGAGAAGGCAAACAGGCCGCCGGCGACGACCGCCAGGGCGAACAGCCAGTCGAACCAGCCGCGGCGGGCGAAGAAGCCCTCGTGCAGGTCCAGGGTGGTGGTAGCGGTATTCATTGGCTTGTGGCTCCGAGGAGTTTGTCTTCCAGCAGCGCGAACTCGCGGTCAACGTCCAGGGTGCGTCGGTTGCATGACAGGGCCATCGTGGCTTCGCTTCCCGCGCCGGCGGGAGCCAGCCAGACCCAGACCCGGCGCTCGCGCACATAGAGCATGGCAAAAACGCCCAGGATCAGCAAGGCGCAGCCCAGGTAGACAATGTTGCGCCCGGGCGCGCGCGCCACCTGGAACACGCTGGCCTGGACCTGGGTGAAGTCCTGCAGCTGGAAAGCCATGGGCGCCGGGTAGATGTGCAGGTCGCTCAGGGCCAGCACGGCCTGGTTCATGAAGCCCTGGGTGCTCTCGCTGGGCGCCAGCGGCGCCTGGCCGGCCTTGGCCCGCACCAGTTGGGCCAGCTCGAACAGCGTGCCGTTGAGGATGCGCACCAGCACCTCGCCGGCGCGCGCGCGCTCGGCCTCGGGCACATTGGCTTCCATGAATTCGGAGATCGCCTGCAGGCCGCCAGCCGCCTTGACGCCGGGCACGCCGTTCTCGGCGCCGGCAAACAGGCCCAGCGCGCGGCCGGCCGAGGCGGCCAGCTGCGCGCCCAGCTCCGGCCGGGCCGGGTCGGTCGCCTGCGCCGCGTAGCGGCGCACCGCCTGCTCGCGCATGCCGGCATCGAGCAAGCCTGCGTGCAGGCGCAGGAACCCGTCCAGGCTGCCCGTGTCGTCGGCCGGCACGCGCAGGTAGCGGAACTGCTCGGCCGGCGTGTCGCGGATGCCCATCAGGAAGACCGGCGCGCCGTCGCCCATGTCCACCGGCAGCATGTAGTTGTGGAATTCGCGCGCCTGGCCCGCGCCGTCGCGCAGCTTGTAGGTGATGCTGGGGCCGACGTTGCGCAGCTCTTTCTTGCTGCTGGTCTTGTTGGCAGCGCCCATGCGCGCGTCGATCGACTCGCGCAGGTCGACCTTGCGCACGTCGGTGCCCGAGCCCTGGTCGCCGCTCTGGCCGCCGCCGAAATTCTCGACGTTGATCACGCGCAGGCCGGTGTACTCCAGCGTCAGCTTCTCGGCGCCGTCGCCCTGGCCCTTGCTCAATTGCGAGGAGCTGCCGATGACACCGGCGATCTCGAAGGGCTTGGAGCTGCCGTTCATGGGCACGGCCTTCAGGCGCACCGAGGAGCCGCCGTCGTCGAAGCTGCTCTGGTAGATCTCGATGCCGCGATGCCGCGCCGGGTGGTTCACCTCGACCCGCGCCGGGATCTTCTCGCCGCTGTCATGGTCGTGGATCACGATCTCGCTGGCGAACAGCTTGGGCATGCCGGTGGAGTAGTACTCGACGATGAACTTCTTGAGCTCGATCGAGAACGGCAGCTCCTGCAGCAGGATGCCGTCCGACTGGTTCAGGATGGCCGTGCCCGACTGCGTGCCCTCGGCCACCAGCAGGTTGCCGCGGAAGGTGGGGTTGGTGGCCGACAGCCGGTGCTCGGGCTTGACGTCGGCGATCATGCCGCCACCGGTGTAGGGCGTCTTGCCGTTGAACAGCATCTGCGCCCGCACGATCAGGTCGCCGTCGAGCAGGCCGCCGACGCAGACCAGCACGATGGCGCTGTGGGCCGCGATGTAGCCGATCTTGTTGGCCGCGCCGGCCTTGGCCGCCACCATCCAGCCGCTGCCGGCCGGCGTCTCGCGCTGCTGCAGGCGCACTTTCCAGCCGCCGCCGGCCAGCGTCTTGCCGATGCGCTGCGCCGCCGCCTCGGGGGTTTCAGCCAGCGTGTTGTGCGCCTTGTGGTGGAAGGCCTTGAGGCTTTGCTCGCGGATGTTTTCCTTGTAGGCCTTGAGGTCGGCGGCGATCTTGGGCGTGTTGCGGGCGATGCACAGCGAGGTGCTGGTCACCAGGAAGGCCAGGATCAGCAGGAACCACCAGGCGCTGTAGACCGCATTGAGCTTGAGCGCCAGGAACAGCTGGGCCCAGAACGGCCCGAACTGGTTGACGTAGTTGACCGCCGGTTCGCCCTGCTTGAGCACGGTGCCGATCACCGAGGCGATGCAGATCACGCTGAGCAGCGAGATCGAGAAGCGCATCGACGACAGCAGTTCCACCGCCGAACGCAGCGCGTGCGAGCCGGTCCTGGCGCGTGGGTCCTGGGTGGTGGCGGTCATCTGCTTGAAGGAAAAAAGGCGGGCCCTCTTGCGAGGCCCCGCCTTTTGTTGAGTCTGTTTGTTGGCGGTTGGTTCAGTGGCCGTCTCAGCGCAGGCCGGCGATGTAGTCCGCCACGGCCTTGATCTCGCGGTCATTGAGCTTGGTCGCCACCTGGGCCATCTGCATGCTGTTCTTGCGGCCGCCGTCGCGGAAGGCGGTCAGCTGGGCGGCCGTGTAGTCGGCGTGCTGGCCGGACAGGCGCGGGTACTGCGAGGGCAGGCCGGCACCGTTGGGGCTGTGGCAGCCGGCGCAGGCGGCGATCTGGCGGTCGGCAAGGCCGCCGCGGTAGATGCGCTCGCCCAGGGCGACCAGTTCCTTGTCCTTGGCGAAGCCGGCCTTGGCCTTCTTGGAAGTGACCCAGGCCGCGATGTTCTTCATGTCGGCGTCGCTCAGCTGGGCGGCGAAGGGCTGCATGATGGGGTTGGTGCGCTTGCCGGCCTTGAACTCCTGCAGCTGCTTGACCAGGTATTCGGGGTGCTGCTGCGCCAGCTTGGGGTTGGCCGGGATGCCGGAGTTGCCGTCAGCGCCGTGGCAGGCCGCGCAGACCGCGGTGAACTTGGCCTCGCCCTGCACCAGGTCCGGCTTGGCTGCGGCGGGCGCGGCTGCTGCTGGAGCTGCGGGCGCGGACGCCGGCGCAGCGTGCTGGGCAAACGAGAGGGTGGCGGGCAGAGCCAGGATGGCTGCCGTCAGCAGGGAAGCAAGCAACTTCATATCTGGAATTCGGGTAATGGGCGCAAGGACCGTGGGGCGCAAAACCCTGAGATTCTACAATGCCCCATCCGGGTCACCCCGCAACTGGACAGCACGCAATGACCCATACGCCGGCATCCCCCGCCGCCGCCAAATCCCCAGCCGCCATCGCCATGGGCTGGATGCACACCGCCAAATTCCTCACCACCGCCCCGACGCTGGAGTTTTTGCCGACCCTGGATGTGCCGGAAATCGCCTTCGTCGGCCGCTCCAACGCCGGCAAATCGACCTGCATCAACACCTTGACGCAGCAAAAGCGCCTGGCTTTCGCCTCCAAGACGCCAGGCCGCACCCAGAGCATCAACCTGTTTTCCCTGGGCAAACAGGGCGTGACAGACGCCGTGCTAGCCGACCTGCCCGGCTACGGCTACGCCGCCGTGCCCAAACAGGACAAGCTGCGCTGGCAGCAAGTGATGGCTAACTACCTTGTCACGCGCGAGAGCCTGACCGGGGTCGTCCTGCTGTGCGATCCGCGCCACGGCCTGACCGAACTGGACGAAATCCTGCTGGAAGTGATCCGGCCGCGGGTGGAGGACGGCCTGAAATTCCTGGTCCTGCTGACCAAATCCGACAAGCTCAATCGCGAAGAAGGCACGAAGGCGCTGTCGATTGCGCGACTCAATGCCGGCGGCGGCGAGGTCAAACTATTCTCGGCCCTGAAGAAAAAGGGGGTCGAGGACGTCGCCCAGCTGATGTGGAAGTGGGCGCATCCGGACGCCCTCGCCACAGACGCATGATCCAGACCTTCCAGCAGAACCTGCCCCACGGCATCACTCTGAGCTGCCGCGCCAGCGGCGAACCGGGCCGGCCGGTGCTGCTGTTCCTGCACGGCTTTCCAGAAGCCGCTTTTGTCTGGGACCCCCTGCTGGAGCACTTTGCCCGCCCCGAGAACGGCGGCTACCGCTGCGTGGCGCCGAACCTGCGCGGCTTTGAGCAGTCCAGCGCGCCGGTCGATGTGGCGGCCTACCGCGCCAAGCACCTGGTGGCCGACATCGCGGCCCTGATCGCGATCGAGGCCGGCAGCGCGCCACTGGAGTGCCTGGTGGCCCACGACTGGGGCGGCGCCGTGGCCTGGAATCTGGCCAACCAGCGGCCCGAACTGGCGCGCCGCCTGGCCATCGTCAATTCGCCGCACCCTGGCACCTTTCTGCGCGAGCTCAAGACCAACCCGCGCCAGCAGCAAGCCAGCGCCTACATGAACTTCCTGATCCGGCCGGACGCCGAGCAGTTGCTGGCCGAAGATGACTTTCGCCGCCTGTTCGGCTTCTTGACCAATGGCGCGCCCACACCCTGGCTGACCGAGGAGGTCAGACAGCAGTACCGCGAGGTCTGGAGCCGAGGGCTGACCGGCGGCTGCAACTACTACCGGGCCTCGCCCATCCGCCCGCCGACACCGCAGGACCCGGGCGCGGCCGCGATCGAGCTGCCGCATTCCATGCTCACCGTCAGCCTGCCCACCCTGGTGCTCTGGGCGATGGACGACGTCGCCCTGCCGCCGGAGCTGGTCGACGGGCTGGACGGCTACATCCCCAAGCTCACCCTGGAGAAGGTGGAAGGCGCCAGCCACTGGATCGTGCACGAGCGCCCGCAGCTCGTGGCGCAGCGCCTGGCCGCCTTTTTGCTCTCGAATCCATAGCACCCTAGGTCCATTGGACGGGGGTTACAGGCTTGTTTTCCTCTAGTACAGGCCAGGGGAGCCGGGCGGGCGGCTCTTGAAGCGCTTGTGCACCCAGTAGTACTGCTCGGGCATGTCGGCGATGTAGTCCTGCAGGCGCTCGTTCATCAGCGCCGTGTCGGCCACCAGATCGTCCGTGGGGTAGTCGGGCCAAGCCGGCAGCACCTGCACCTCGTAGCCCGTGGCCGTGAGCCGGGTCAGCAGGGGCACGACCTTGGCCCGGCCCATGCGCGCGAAACGCGCCAGCGAGGGCACCGTGGCCGCGGGGATGCCATAGAAGGGCACGAAGACCGAGTCCTCGGTGCCGAAATTCAGGTCGGGCAGCAGGCACAGGGGCACACCCTCACGGATCGCCGCCACCAGCGGCTTGACGCCGTCCTCGCGGCGGTACAGCCGCACCTCGCCAAAGCGCTGGCGACCTTCGAGGATCCAGCGGTCCACCACCTTGTTGGACTGCGGCCGGTACAGGGTCATGAAGGGCCGCTGCAGTTGCAGCGTCAGCGCGGTCCAGCCGGCGTCCATGCCGATGAAGTGCGGCCAGAAGATGACGGTGGGCTCGCTGCCTTGCAGTTCCTGCAGGCTGCCGCCCAGCCGCACCCGGCTGCGCACCAGCTCGGGCCGGCCGTGCCAGATCCAGCTGCGGTCCAGCCAGGCCTGGGTGAAGCGGATGAAGACCTTGCGCACCACGCGCTCGCGCTCCTGCGCGGACCATTGCGGAAAGCACAGGGCCAGGTTGGTCCGCACCACGCGCCGGCGCGGCAGCACCAGCCCATAGAGCAGCCAGCCCACAGCCCAGCCCAGCGCGCGGATCCAGCGCAGCGGCAGCGGCGCCAGCAGGTGCATGAAGACCACGCCCAGGCGGCTGATCATGGCTGGCGGTCCACGCGCGGCGCCTTGTAGCGCGCATAGCCCCAGAGGTATTGCTGCGGGCACTCGCGCACCAGCCGCTCCATCTGGGCGTTGACCTGGGCCGCAGCCTGTTGCGGCTGCGCAGCCAGCGGGCCTGGAAATGCGCGCAGGTGGATGCGAAAGCCGCGGCCCCAGCCCAGGCGTTCGCCCCAGGCCAGCAGCAGCGTGGCCCCGGTCTGCTGCGCCAGCCGTGCCGACAAGGTCATGGTGTAGGCCTCGCGGCCGAAGAACGGCGCCCATACGCCCAGGCCCTGCGGGGGCACCTGGTCGGGCAGCAGACCCACGGCCTCGCCGGCCCGCAGCGCCTTGAGCATCTGCTTGACGCCGGCCAGGGTGGTGGGCGCGGTCGCCAGGTTGGGCCGCTGGCGCGCGCTGTCCATCAGAGGTCGCAGCCAGGGCTTGCGTGCCGGCCGGTACAGCACGGTGATGCGGCCGTGGCGCGCCGCGTAGCCCTGGGCCGTCGCTTCAAAACAGCCCAGATGCGGCGTCAAAAAGACGATGCCACGGCCGGCAGCGGTGGCCTGCGTGATCAGTTCCTCGCCCTCCCATTCGACGGCCACCGGAGCACCGAACCACAGGCGCGGCGCCTCGGCCACCAGCTTGCCCGACGCGCTGATGGCAGCCGCGACCTGGCCCAGGCTGTAACCGGCCTGGCGGGCGTTGTCGCGAAAGCGCCGGCGCCAGGTCGGCGAGACCAGGAAAGTGAGCCAGCCCAGGGCTGCGCCGATGGTGTGCAACAACCACAGCGGCAGGTGGGCCAGCAGACGCAGCAAAGTGGTCAAAGGGTTAAAATCGGGGCGTCGCCGAGTTATGAACTACTTGCGGGGCGACGTTAAAAAATTCTGCTAAAGCGTTCGCCCCAAGCTCCGGCACAAGGCAACGCGCCTTGCAACCAGTAACGGAGTTTATTGAAAATGGCGAACGACTTTCTCTTCACCTCGGAATCCGTGTCCGAAGGCCATCCCGACAAGGTGGCCGACCAGATCTCCGACGCGATTCTTGACGCGATCTTCAAGCAGGACCCGCGCAGCCGCGTGGCAGCCGAGACGCTGACCAACACCGGCCTGGTCGTGCTGGCCGGCGAGATCACCACCAACGCCCACGTCGACTACATCCAGGTGGCGCGCGACACCATCAAGCGCATCGGCTACGACAACACCGAGTACGGCATCGACTACAAGGGTTGCGCGGTGATGGTCTGCTACGACAAGCAGTCCAACGACATCGCCCAGGGCGTGGACCACGCCAGCGATGACCACCTGAACATCGGCGCCGGCGACCAGGGCCTGATGTTCGGCTACGCCTGCGACGAGACGCCCGAGCTGATGCCCGCGCCGATCTATTACGCCCACCGCCTGGTCGAGCGCCAGGCCGCGCTGCGCCGCGACGGCCGCCTGCCCTTTCTGCGCCCCGACGCCAAGAGCCAGGTGACGATGCGCTACGTGGACGGCAAGCCGCACAGCATCGACACGGTGGTGCTGTCGACCCAGCACGCGCCCGACCAGAGCGAGACGCCCACCAAGATGAAGGCCAGCTTCACCGAAGCCATCATCGAGGAGATCATCAAGCCGGTCCTGCCCAAGGAATGGCTCAAGGAAACGCGCTACCTGATCAACCCGACCGGCCGCTTCGTCATCGGCGGCCCGCAGGGCGACTGCGGCCTGACCGGCCGCAAGATCATCGTCGACACCTACGGCGGCGCCTGCCCGCACGGCGGCGGCGCCTTCTCGGGCAAGGACCCGTCCAAGGTCGACCGCTCGGCCGCCTACGCCGCCCGCTACGTGGCCAAAAACATCGTCGCCGCCGGCCTGGCCAAGCAGTGCCAGATCCAGGTCGCCTATGCCATCGGCGTGGCAAAGCCCATGAACGTGACGGTCTACACCGAAGGCACGGGCGTCATTTCCGACGACAAGATCGCCGCCCTGGTCAACGAGCACTTCGACCTGCGTCCCAAGGGCATCATCCAGATGCTGGACCTGCTGCGCCCGATCTACGAGAAGACCGCCGCCTACGGCCACTTCGGCCGCGAAGAGCCGGAATTCACCTGGGAACGCACGGATCGCGCCGCACTGCTGCGCTCCGCAGCAGGCCTGAAGTAAATCGGCCTCCAGCCCCCGTCCAATGGACTCAAGCCGCTATGGATTCAATAGCGGCTTTTCTTCGGGCCGGGTGAAGGTGTACTTTTCCGGCGAGCCTGAGCAAGCAACCGCGACCGTGCCGCGGACGCCAGCAAACCGTCACCGCCCTGTATGCCTCGCATGCCAGCGGCGACGCCAGCCGCATTGAGGTGCTGCTGCACGACGATGTCCTGTGGATGGCGGCGCCGGCAACGTCACCCAAGTGGCCCTAGGCCTGGGGCAGCCAACGATGGTCTTCGCGGAGCACCGCTTCTCGGCCGTGCTGGCCAACGGCAGGCGCTGCGTCAACGACTATTGCTTTGCCTATGAAGTGCGCGACGGCCAGGTGCGGCAGATTCGCGAATACATGGACACCCGCGGCGGCTGGGCTAGGTCTTCGGCGCCGGCTCGGCTACAACAATACTTGCTTTCGCCGAACGCTGAGGCTGGTGACGCGGCGCTGCGGCCAGCTATCGACAAACGGTTCCTGGGAGCCTTTCAAGAGCTTCGGCTGGGCAGGCTCGGATGTGGCGGCGGTGCGGCAGGCAACGCGTGGTCGTACACATCCTTGAAACGCAGCATATCGGCCAGTCGGCTCTCTGCGCTGCCGGGAAAGCCACAGTGCTCTGCGAATCCCGGCGCTTCTTTGAACGTATCGAACATGCGGTCCCAGACAGTGAGATCGCCGAAGTTGTACCTGCGGGCGCCGAGTTGGTGGTGGACCGTATGGTGCTTGGGCCGCTGGAGGAACCAGCCCAGCCACTGCGGCGTGTGGATGTTGGAATGGTCAAAATACTCCCCGCCGCGCCGAAGAACGATGTCCACGCGCGGGCGAGCGCTGAACCGCCAAACACGTAGCAGATCGGGAAGCCGGCGAGGATGGAGTCTGGGCTGCTGCCAGCTCCGTGGACACTGACCTAACTTTTTGAACTTTCTCAATGTCTATCGGACTGACGTAGCCCACCGTCGAATGCCGTCTCCTTGGGTTGTAGAACCGCTCGATGTAGTCAAAGACGTCGGCACGCGCTTGTTCCCTGGATCTGTATACATTTCTGGCCGTTCGCTCGGTCTTCAGTGAATTGAAGAAGCTCTCCATCGCCGAGTTGTCCCAGACCTCGCCGGCGCGGCTCATGCTGCAGATGATCCCCTGCGCTTTGAGAAACTCCTGGAAGTGCTCGCTAGTGCATTGGCTTCCTTGGTCAGAGTGGTGCAGCAACGCAGCCAGCTTGCCTCGACGCCATACAGCCATCATCAGCGCATCGGCCACCAGCTGCGAGGTCATGCTGTCCTGCATCGACCAGCCGACGATCCGGCGCGAGTACAGATCCATCACCGCTGCCGCATACAGCCACTCCTCGGCCGTCAAAATGTAGGTGAAGTTCGCTGCCCACTTCTGGTTGGGGCCACTGACAGCGAACTGGCGATCCAGGAGTTTGTCTGCGACGGCGCTGCGCTCGCCCAGATCCCTTGGCATTCCCCTGCAGGCGGTCACCATAGTGCTTTCGTTGAAACGGCGACTTCTGTTTTGGACTTGCCGTTAGGGCGACGAGAAAAAATGAAGGGAAAATATTAGAGAGGGGCATTCCGCGCCTGCGCCTTGAGTCCAAGGTACGGATCAAGGCATCCAGATGCTTCTTGCATAGAAGCTGCAAGGTTGGTAGCTGGACAGCGCGCCTTCGGTGTCGGTCAGCTTGAGTCGGCAGAGAAGTGGCATATTGACTGGCAAGTCAGCAGGGACGGTGTATATCAACAAGCTAAAGCCATTGGATGCCGTGCCATCCCACCAAGGTTTTTTCAGCTCGACCTCCACTGTGAGACACAAGAGTTGATCGCCTGTTGCATTCTCCCAGGAAACTTCCAGCAGTAAACGTCCTAATATGCTGATCGGATTTGGCATGCGCACGTTGCACTTCACGCCCACTTCATATGGGGTCGCGTACTTATGAAGACAGACGGCTTCTGCGGATAAGTGATCCCGCTGTACTTGAGTCGGTATGTCAAAAACTGGTAGAAACAAATCTGCCGGCGGAAAGACAATCCACCGAAGCCAAGTTAATAGAGGGGTTGCGTTCAAGCCAATTCAATCCTGTCTTGATGTATTAACTATGCGTAAGCGTCAAATCTTTTCTATACCTGTCCATCAAAATCGAATTCCGCGAAATGGTCCCGGAAATATGAGCGGGCTAGCCGAATCCTTGGGGACGATGGGGTGATCTCTTGGGAGGTCGAAAACTGGTGCTGGCGAAAAGAAAGATGGCACTGTACGATTTGCGGCCGGGGATGCCGCGTCGCAGCCGCACTTCTCAATGACTGCCGGATTGGCTGAAAGTTCGTTATAAGTTTTTCGGACAGCGTTAGCCCAATTCTGGCAATTGTGACAAAGAAAGCTGTAGCCTGACCCCGCCCACATGTTTCTGGATACGGCCATTCTCATCACACAATCGTTGTACGAACCATCTGCTGTGACATACCCGATGGGAAAGGGATCCGGGGTTACGCCGTCTGCACTAAATCCTTGATTTGTCGGAAAGCCTCCATCTTCGTAGATGACCAACTCGTGCGCCAATTGCCAAGTAAAAAGGGTACCGGTCAGAAGCATGAATGGCGCAAGTTTTGACAGTGGACGAAATGCGAAGTAGGCAAGTCCAAGAGGATCGGTGTTCGATAGGGGGGCCGATCCAGAGTACGTCAACCTATTTAATCCGCCTTTCAATCCAATGGGATCAAGCTGGGTGTACCTGCCATTTTTCGCATCGTAACTCCTGAAGTAGTTGTAGCTCAAATTCGACTCCACATCAAAATACTGCCCCGGAAATCGAAGATTGAATTCCATCGCGTCGGTTGCCTTGAGCAGCACCGGATTGTTCGTGACAGCAGCCTTGGGATTCGGTGTCGCGCGCAGCACACCTGTCGGCTTGTTCGGGCCAAACGCGGAGTACGGCCACTGCCACACGGGCGAGTTGGCCTCGTTGGTGACGAGGCGCGGCGTACCAAGATGGTCGGCGTGGATGGCAAAGAATTTGCCATTCCTATAGAAGCCAATCGGCATGACGTGACCTGAATCGGTGGGCAGCCAGATGTACTCAGTCCGACCTGCGCCTTTGGCACTGCCGTTGTCATACTCACCCAACAGATTGGCTTCTTCATCGTAGACATAGGCCGTGCCGAGGCTAGTGTTTTCCGGCGCCTGCATGAACAGCCAGGCAAACTTCTTTTTCAGCCAGGCAATGAAGTCCGGGCCCAGATGGTCCGCACTAGGTACTGTCCTTTCGGCTTGGAGCTCGCCCTTGAAAACGCGCTGACCCAAGGCATTGTGCAGATAGCTGATCCCTGCTGCTCCCCCGTCTTTGACGACCCGTAGCTTGGACAGGCGGCCGCTCGCGTCGTACTCCAACTCGCGCAAGCCGTCGCTGGTCATTGCGCCGTTGGCGTCCAATGTATGGTTGACCTGGGTGCTGACTGTCGAGACGGTTCTACCACCACGCACTTTGACGAGGGTCTGCGAGAAGCCCAGCAGCTTGTTGCTCGTCTGGTCAATGTTGAGGACTTGGCTGGTGGACTGGCTGTAGTCCGCATCGTCGAACTCGCCGTCCAGGTCGGTGTCGCTGGTCACCTTGTCAACGGCAGTCAAGCGGTTGGAGTTGGCGTCGTACGCGTAGCTCGTGGCCGCACCGGCGCGGGAAAAACTCGTCAAACGGTTGCGGTTGTCGTACCCAACACTCCAGGCTAATGGCGTCGCATAGACGTTGGCCGGGCCACGGGCGATGGAACTGGCCCAAAGGCTTTGCGTGATGCTGATGATGCGACCGGCTGCGTCGTGCGTATAGCTGGCAAATTCATTGCCCGTCATGCGGCCGTCGGCATCGAAAGTTCTCGCTGCGTTGTCTCCGCTGCTCCACCTCCACGCTTTGGGCTGGCCTAGAGCGGTGTAGGTGAGGCCACTCACCCAAGGCACAACGTGCTTGCTCCGTCCTGGCTCCTGCACATCGATGTCCGTGATCCGGCCAACCGCACGGCGGTAAAAGACCTTCAGGCCGCTGGGGTAGGTCAAGCCAACGAGCTCGCCATTGGCGTACACGTAGTTAACCTTGAAAATGCTGGGGCTGGACGGGTTGTCGTTGACCCATTGGCTCTTGGTCAGGATACGCCCCTGCTTGTCGCGCTCGAGAGCCGTACGGCCAGACTTGTCTTCAATACTCTGAAGGTATCCGATCTGGCTGCTGTCGTAGCTGAAGCTCGCGATATGGCCAGGTCCATGGCGAATTTCGATAGGCCGCGCCAGGGAATCCCTGATGATCGTTGTCGTATTTCCTTTGGCGTCCGTCTGGCCCGTAATGTCGCCTGACGGGTCGCGTGTGTAGCTGAGGTTGCCGATGTCTGGACTGGTTTCAAGCATGACTTCACCGAAGGCATTGGTCTGGTAGCTTGTGCGTACGCCCTTGGGGTCGGCAACTCCCGTAAGTGCATCGAGCTGGCCCCAGGCCAGGACGGAAGAGGTGTTGTCCGCGAAGAAGGTGGTGACAGGGCGCCGCAGGCCGTCCAGCGTCTGGCGGGTTGTGTGGTTGAGCGGGTCGGTCCTTGCGATGGGCTCCGCGTTGGCGTCATACGCGATGGCTGTTGTCTGGCCTGCGGAACCCTGGATGGCGGCGACCTTGCCAAGCTGGTTCATCGCACGCCCAACGACCAGCCCGATGGCACCCGTGCCGTCTTTGACCTCCTCTCTCACGCGGTTACCCGCTGCGTCCAGGGTGTATGTGATCTGCGTGCCGCGGTTGTCGCTTGCCTCGACCAGGCGCTGAGCGGCGTCGTAGCTGAAGGTCACTTGGTAGCCGCTAGGCAAGACAACAGTGGCGAGTTGTCCAGTTGGCGTGTAGCTCAATGTGGACGTTTCAGCGCCGCGGCTTTGCGTGAGCAGGCGCCCGCGCCTGTCGTAGGTGTAACTCGTTTTCAGGCCGTTGCCTTCAGTCTGCGTCAGCATCCTGCCAGCGGCGTCATAGGTATAGCGGCTTTGCTGGTTCAGCGGGTTTATCACACTGCTGCGGTTGCCCATTGCGTCATACCCGTACCGCCACACGCCACCCTTTGGATCGGTCATTGTTTCTGGCAGGCCCAGCGTCGTCCAAGTCCAGGCCCAAGTGCGGGCTTCTGCGTTTGCGGTGTCTGTGATGACTTCGGTAAGCTTTCTCCCCTGCGCGTCATAGGTGTAGGCGGTGGTACGGTTTGCCTCCGTGATTAGCATGGGTAACCGGAAGCTCGGGTGCCACTGAAGCTGCACCGCCTGGGCTTCGGGGCGTCCGGCGGCTTTGGTGATTCCGGTTCTGAGCTGTCGCGTGGAGTCCCAGCTGTATTGGGTGACCACGTTCATGAAGTCGGTCTCGCTGTCTGGCAGGTTCGCCCCTGTGAAGCTGCGGCTGGCAATTGGTGCGTCATCACCGGCACGATCAGCTGCCAGCAGACGGGCCTGCCCGTCGCCGCCCTGCCACGTGAGGTTGCGCGTGTTGCCCAGCGCATCAGTAATCTGCGCGCTGGTGCGGTAGATCGAAGCATCGACGGCGGCACCGGCGACCAGAGTTCCGCCCGCCGCCGCGGCTTGCGGGTAGGCATAGCTCATCGCGCCAACACCTCCTGGGCCCTGGCTGGCGACAGCCCGACCAGCGCTGTCATAGCCATAGCTGGCCGCGCGCGCGCCGGCTTCGTCGCTGACGCCAGTCAGCGCCTGGGCAAAACGGCTGTCCTCGTAGTGGTACTGGCGAGCAGCACCGTCCGGATATACGACGCCGGCCAGGCGGCCGACTCCGTCGTAGCCATAAGCAATAGCCTCGCTGTCCGGAGCGCGCGCCGACACCAGAGAGGTGCCGCTGTAAGCCAAGTGCAGGCTACGCCCGAATGCGTTGGAAACCGTTGCGAGCTGGCCCTGCGAGTTGTAGGTCAAGATGTATTGCCAGCCGTTGCGCTGTTTGAGGGAGATGAGCCTTCCGCCCAAGTCAAACTGCCAACTGCTTTCATCCGAGGCGCTTGTATAGAGCAGGCCTGCATCGTTCTGTGCAAGGCTATCGCGGCGGTTGTCTGCGACGAACTGCTCCGTCCCGCCCGCACGGCGAAAGATCACCTTGCTTCCATCGCCAAAGCGCACGACGGCTTCCAGGTCACCCTTGGCAGCCGTGGCTCCCCAATTGTGGTTCCATGGCGTTCCCAAGCCAGCGCCATGCGTGGCTTGGCTGCGGTAATGGCGCCTAAAGTCCAGCCCATGGGGCGAGGCGTCCATCCAGTCTGTTTCAGACCACTGCACTTCGCCGCTTGCCGGCTGGATCTGTGACAGCGCCGGCAACGCAAGCAACGCCAGTTCTATCAGAAGGATTGCTCCGACCGATGCTGTACACCTTTGAAAATGTCGAGTGTCCATCTTCTTTCCCCCTACCTACTCTCTTGAAGAGTCACGCTGCAGCGTGTCAGCCCTCTCCAAAACACCGGCCACGACAGGCGTCGTGGCCGGTTGCTTTTTCTGTCATCTTTTCGCCTCGCAAATGTCGCAAGCTTCGACGTTGATCTGTTTTTTTGCCGTATTCCCGCATCCGGCGCATGTGGCGCTAAGTTGCTCCACTGTCTTCCTCAGCAGCGGCGGCACATACATAAAGCCAAACTCACCTGCAGCGTTGGTCGTGCCGTTGATGGCCCCGCCGCTGTCTACACTGATAGTGACTTGCCTCCCCGCAATCGGGCTTCCGTTCTCGGTTACTCTGACTCTGTACGGCAGCGCAGGGCCCGCGGGAAGCGCCGTTGTCGCAGAAGGACCCACTAGCTCAATTTTCGAAGAAGTTGCTTCGTTGAGGCACACAACACCTTGCACTGCAAAGCCATACCACAGGTCATCAGGCGGAACATGATCAAGCGTCTGCGTAATTCCGCAGCTCTTATCGTTGTTGTAAAGCGTGCGACTTTCGAATACGCCATACACCGTGGCATTCATTCCTTGCATCGGCGAACTTGTCCCATTCAGACTCGCGGAATAGGCACACTGGAACCGAGGCACCCAGATTTCCAGGTGTTTCGCCACAGCAGCCGCCAGCGCTTCACTAGGTGTGGAGCCACGCCCCCCATAGTCGGGGTCGGACTCCAGGAGGTTTTCACCGACGATCCCGCCCGCTGCGATGATGCATCCATAGCAGGCCAAACATCGCGGCAAGGAACTTTGAGCTGTGGCGGACCATGAGTGCATGCTCAGCACCACGATGAGCCCGGTAGCGACGGCTCGCGTCCGGATGAAGGAACAAAACTCGCGGCCAATGCTTGCGGTAGAGGCGCCAGCACCATTGGCCGCGGGAAGGCATCTTCGAGACCTAACTTCACATAACTGAGGCCTGTACTCGGTCCGGGCATGGGCAGCGGCACTGCCCAACCGATAGAAGCCACAGTTGAATGCGGACGGTGCATCCATCTTTCCCTCCCCACCTAACCTCAGCGCAGAATAGGCAAGCGAATAGCGCCCGTCAAACTAAAGATTTCGTCGCAATAGAATTAGCTTGAACAATTCAGAAGGCGTTCAACATCGAAAACACCTAGGCTGCAAACGTTCCAACTCATCATTGGAGATCCCTGCCGCCCCCGCCTCACCAGCGAGCGAAAAAGTCGCCCTTACGGAATCAGCGTCTGCTGGCGCTGCACTTCCTGGCGCTTCATGCCCACATAGGTCGGCTGGTCCATTTCGCGCAGCTGGCGCGGGTAGCGCTCGCTCTCGCTGAACCATTGCTGGATGCGCTTTTCCGCCCGCTGGGCAGCCGGCGTGTCCAGCGAGTCCAGGTAGGCGTCGATCGCCAGGTAGTAGCGCATGGCGTTGCGCTCGACCGTGCCGCGCACGCCGCCGATGAACTCCGGCTGGCCGCTGGCGTTGCGGCCTGTCACGGTGAAGCCCACCTTGCTGGAGCCGACCGTGGCCAGGTAGGCCTGCATCGCCATCCGCCCCGCCATGCCGTAGGCATAGGAGTAATCCAGGTGCAGGAAGGTGTGGCCGCTGTCCAGCGGCACGGCTTTCACAACGATGCGGTAGTCGCGGGTGCTCAAGGGGCCCTCGGGCGATGTCAGGCGGGCCTCGAAGTAGTCGGGAGCAGCGGCGACGTTGCGAAAGGCGAACTCCAGCCGGTAGGCCTTGTCCACCGGCTGGTCGTATTTGCGGCCGATGCGCACCAGCAGCGCCGGGCCACCGCCGCTGTTGACCGGATGGCAGTACTTGGTGTTGAAGGGCAGGATCAGGATGTCGCACCAGCCGCCCGGCTCCTTGAGCGCGGCGCTGACCTTGGCGAAGGGGTGGTCCAGCACCGCATAGACGTCGCCGGCCAGGGTGTCGCCACTTTCATGCGAGTCGATGTGCATGGCACGCTGGTAACCATTGCTGCGCAGGCTCTCGCGCAGTTCGGCGTGCTTGGCGCGCAGGCCGGCGGCGTCGGCGCAGGCGTTGAAGGACGCCAGGCCCAGCACCACGGCGGTGATGGTGCCCAGCAGGCGGCGAACAAGGGAAAGTGTCATGCGTGGGGCCTCGGGCTACTGTGGTCATGGCGGATCAGGCGGCTGCGCGACGGGGCTTCATCGGCATCCTCGAGCACATCCAGCACGTCGAACTGGATACCGCCCATGAACAGCGAGTGCGGCAGCACAGAATACATGTATCGGCCGTGCAGGCCCAGGTCCAACAGCAGCCGCAGATGCGGCTGGTCCACACGCTCCCAGGCCTTGATCAGACGGGCGCGCACCAGGTTGTCGCTGCATTGCAGGAACTTGAGCTTGTGGTGCTCGTGCGCCAGGGTGACCGCGTTCAGGTAACTGGCGGCGCTCTTGTTGCGGATGTGGAAGTTGGGACTCAGGTCGATGCAAAGTGTCAGCTCGCGGCCATTTTCTTCCAGCATGAAATGCCGGCCCGCCAGGCTGTCGCTGCTCTCGCCGTACTTGTAGGCGAGGTGCAGGTGGGAAGCTGTTTTGCGCAAGGAATGCTTCATGGTCTGTCCCCTTTGGCGTGCTGTTCTGTGTGCTCTTGCAAGGGTGCGCCAGCGCCGGCCGGCAAGGTGTAGGACAAGGCAGGATTCACGCGTGCGCTGCGCTTGCCCACCCCCTTATGGAGGAGGTAGCGCCTTCTCCTACAGGCAGTGCGAGTGTTGACCGACGGTAGGCCCCACGGGCCGCGCCGGAAGATGGCTGCAGACACGCGGGGTTGGACACCCACAAACCGCGTGAGTTCATCCATCCACCCCACACAAAGGAGCATTTCCATGGCTGCAGAAGAACGAGACATGAACCGCGATCCCATCACCGATGAGCCCGGCGCTCACCCCATCGGCACCGGCATCGGCGCCACCGGCGGCGCAGTGGCAGGCGCTGCCGCTGGCGCCATCGGAGGCCCGATCGGCGTGGCCGTCGGCGGCGTGCTGGGCGCCGTGGTCGGCGGGCTGGCCGGCAAGGCCGCCGGCGAGGCCGTCAACCCCACGGCCGAAGAGGCTTACTGGCGCGACAACTACAGCAAGGCGTCTTACTACGAGGCCGGCCGCAGCTTCGACGACTACGGCCCGGCCTACCGCCTTGGCCTGACCGGCCGCACCCGCTACGAGGACGACTGGGACATCGCCGAGCCGCGCCTGGCGGCCGAGTGGGATAGCGCACGCGCCGGCTCCTCGCTGAGCTGGCCGCAGGCCCAACCGGCCAGCCGCGCCGCCTGGGACCGCGTCGACAGCTACCGGCGCGACCGCAAGGGCATCAACAACGGCGACATCGTCGACACCCTGGACGACCTGGCCGAGACCTGCAAGGACGGCGAGTACGGTTTCCGTGCCTGCGCCGAACAAGCCGAGCGCCAGGACCTGAAGGCGCTGTTCCTGCAACGCGCCGATGACTGCCGCGGCGCCGCGCAGGAGCTGTACACCCAGATCCGCAGCCTGGGCGGCAAGCCCGACGACGGCGGCACGGCCGCCGGCGCCATGCACCGCGGCTGGGTCTCGGTCAAGGCCAGCTTGTCCACCTATGACGACAAGGCAGTGCTGGAAGAGTGCGAGCGCGGCGAGGACCATGCACTGGCCCAATACCGCAAGGCGCTCAAGCAGGACCTGCCGGCCGATGTGCGCATCCTGGTGGAGCGCCAACTGCAAGGCGCCCAACGCAACCACGACCAGGTCAAGGCGCTGCGCGACCAGTTCCGCGCCGCTTCCTGATGCGCTGACGCCACCATGCTGCTGTCACCGGCCTCCACCAGCACGGCGGACGCGGCAGCCCCACAGGCCGGCGTCCCCGCCGGCCTGTTCTATTCCAGCGATGCCCGCCCGGGCATCGCCAGGGTGCGCAAGGGCAAGGCCTTTGCGTACCGCGATCCGCAGGGCAGCTGGATTCGCGACAGGCAACAGATCGAGCGCATCCACAAGCTGGCCATCCCGCCGGCCTACCGCGACGTCTGGATCTGCCCTTCGCCCAACGGCCACCTGCAGGCCACCGGCCGCGACGCCCGTGGCCGCAAGCAGTACCGCTACCACCCACGCTGGCGCGAGGAGCGCGACAGCGGCAAGTTCGACCGCCTGCTGGCCTTCGCCGCCGCGCTGCCACGGCTGCGCCGCCGCGTTCAGCGCGACATGCAGGACCAGGCGCATTCACGCGAGCTGGTGCTGGCCACCGTCGTGCGCCTGCTCGATACCACCCTGGTTCGGGTGGGCAACGACCAGTACGCCAAGGACAACAAGTCCTACGGCCTGACCACCTTGCGCAGCCGCCATGTGCGCCTGCAGGCCCAGGGCCTGACCCTGGCCTTCCGCGGCAAGAGCGGCGTGCAGCACGAGGTGGCGGTGCGCGATGCGCGCGTCTGCCAGATCGTGCGGCGCTGCCTGCACCTGCCGGGCCAGGACCTGTTCCAGTACCGTGATGCCGATGGCACGGCCCATGCTGTCAGCTCCGGCGATGTCAACGACTATCTGCGGGCCACCTGTGGCGAAGGCTTCACCGCCAAGGACTTCCGCACCTGGCACGGCACGGCGTTGGCGCTGCAGACGCTGCACCGCTCCTGCGCCGCCGGCAAGTGCTTCACGCTCAAGGAACTGCTGGCCGATGTGGCGGCAAGGCTGGGCAACACGCCGGCGGTCTGCCGCAAGGCCTACATCCACCCGGCCGTGCTGGACCTGGCCACCGGCATGGCAGCCGAAGACGCCGGCCCCATTGAGGGCAGGCTGCCGGCCGCCCGCGCCATCACCGGCCTGGGCGCGGCCGAGCGGCGCCTGGTCGCCTTTCTGCAAGGCATCCGCTGAAAACCGCAGCCATGGCCGACCGCTCTTCCAGCGCGCTCAAGACCTACCGCGACAAGCGCAACTTCGACCTCACGCCCGAGCCCGCCGATGGCGGCACGGCCAACGCGCAGGAACGTGCCTTCGTGGTCCAGAAGCACTGGGCCAGCCGCCTGCACTACGACTTCCGGCTGGAACTGGACGGCACGATGAAGAGCTGGGCCGTGCCCAAGGGGCCCAGCTTCGACCCGGCCGACAAGCGCATGGCGGTGCAGGTGGAAGACCACCCCATTGCCTACAACCGCTTCGAGGGCGAGATTCCCAAGGGCCAGTACGGCGGCGGCAAGGTCATCATCTGGGACAAGGGGCAATGGCTGCCGCTGGACGACCCGCGCAAGGGCTACAAGGCCGGCAAGCTGAAATTCGAGCTGCGCGGCCACAAGCTGCATGGGCATTGGACCCTGGTGCGCATGAAGGGCCGAGGCAGCGAGCGCCAGCAGCCCTGGCTGTTGATCAAGGAGAAGGATGAACACGCGCTGCCGGCCAGCGCGTTCAGCGTGGTCGACGAGATGCCCGACAGCGTGAAGGACCGCGAGGACCGGCCCGCGCCGCAGGCGGCCACACCGCCGGCCGCCGCTTCGGGGCCGCCCGAAGGCGCGCGCAAGGCAGCACTGCCCGCAACCTTGCAACCCCAGCTGGCCACCTTGGTCGATGCGCCACCCAAGGACGTGGAGCGCTGGATCTACGAGATCAAGTTCGACGGCTACCGCATGCTCTGCCGCGCACAGGACGGCAAGGTGCAACTGTTCACCCGCAATGGCAATGACTGGACCCACAAGTTGGGCCCCTTGCACAAGTCGCTGGAGGCGATGGACCTGCCCGACGGCTGGTACGACGGCGAGATCATCATGCCCGGCGAGCGGGTGCCGGCGGACTTCCAGGCCTTGCAAGGCGCCTTCGAGTCGGCCCGCACCGCGAACATCGTCTACTACCTGTTCGATCTGCCTTACTGCGCCGGCCATGACCTGCGCGAGGTGCCGCTGGAGCAGCGGCGCGCAGTGCTGCAGCGCATCGTCGAGCGCAAGCCGCAGGACAAGGTGCGCTTTTCCGCCGTGTTCGAGGCGCGGCCCGAGGACGTTGTGGCGTCGGCGTGCCGCCTGGGCCTGGAAGGCGTGATCGCCAAGCGGCGCGACTCGGCCTATGTGACACGCCGCTCCAGCGACTGGGTCAAGCTCAAGTGCGGGCGACGGCAGGAGTTCGTCATCGGCGGCTACACCGACCCCAAGGGCTCGCGCACCGGCATCGGCGCGCTGTTGCTGGGCGTGCACGATGACAAGGGCGCACTGCAGTACGCCGGCAACGTCGGCACGGGTTTCAACGAGAAGACCTTGCGCGAACTGCGCGAGAAGCTCGATGCCTTGCAGGCCGGGAGCAGCCCCTTCGCCGCCACCACCGCCATCGCCGGCAAGGCCCACTGGGTGCGGCCGCAACTGGTCTGCGAGGTGGCTTTCGGCGAATGGACCCGCGAGCACCGCATCCGCCATTCCGTCTTCCACGGCCTGCGCGACGACAAGAAGCCGGCCGCCATCGTGCGCGAGGAGCCGCGCCACGGCGCGCCAGTGGACAAGCCTGCCAAGGCCACGCCACGCCAGCAGCCCGGTCTGCCGGCTTCGCTGCGCGTGAGCAATCCCGACCGGGTGATCGACCCCAGCACCGGCACGACCAAGATCGCCCTGGTGCGCTACTACGCCCTGGTGGGCGCTTTGATGATGGAACACCTGAAGAACCGGCCTGTCTCGCTGGTGCGCGCGCCCGACGGCATTGCCGGCCAGCTGTTCTTCCAGAAACACCTGGACCGCTACCAGATGGCCGGGGTGCGCCCGCTGGACCCGGCACTGGACCCGGAGCATCCGCCCTACCTGGAGATCGCCACCGCCCAAGGCCTGCTGTCGGCCGCGCAGATGAACGTGGTGGAGTTCCACACCTGGAACGCGGTCAAGGGCAGCATCGCCAAGCCCGACCGCATCGCTTTCGACATCGACCCCGGCGAGGGCGTGGACTGGCCGCAGATCCAGGAAGCGGCCCAGCTGCTGCGCGCCTTCCTGCAGGAGCTGGGCCTGCCGGCCTTCCTCAAGACCAGCGGTGGCAAGGGCCTGCACCTGGTTGTGCCCATCCGCAAGCAGTACGGCTGGGACACGGTGAAGGACTTTTCCCTGGCCGTGGTGCGCCACATGGCCGCCACCCTGCCCGAGCGCTTCGTCGCCAAGAGCGGCGGCAAGAACCGGATCGGCAAGATCTTCATCGATTACCTGCGCAATGGCTTTGGCGCGACCACGGCCGCGGCCTGGTCGGCCCGTTCCCGTCCCGGCCTGGGCATCTCGGTGCCGGTGGGCTGGGACGAACTGGCCGGCTTGCAATCGGGCAGCCACTGGAAGGTGGCGACCGCGCATGAACGGCTGGATGTGGGCAACACGCCCTGGGCCGGCTACGCCAGCAGCGCCACCGGTCTGGCGGCGGCCATGAAAAAGCTGGGCTTCGAGCCCGACCGTTGAAGGGAAACGCACACACCATGCAAGCGAGCTGGCCGCACACGCTCTGGATCGTCCGCCACGGCCAAAGCGCCGGCAACGTGGCGCGCGACGCCGCCGAGGCCGGCGGCCTGCACGTGATCGACATCGCCGAGCGGGATATCGACGTACCGCTGTCGGCGCTAGGCCGCCTGCAGTCGCAGGCCCTGGGGCACTGGTTCGGCGAATTGCCGGCGGGCCGGCACCCCGAGGTGGTGCTGTGCTCGCCTTACCTGCGCGCCCGCGAAACCACACAGCTGTTGCTGGAGGCCGCCGGTATCGCGCCCAAGGCAACGCGCCTGCGCGTCGACGAGCGCTTGCGCGAAAAGGAGTTCGGCATCCTCGACCGGCTGACGGTGCACGGCATCCGCGACAAACATCCCGAACTGAGCGAGCAGCGCAGTCATGTCGGCAAGTTCTACTTCCGCCCGCCGGGCGGCGAGAGCTGGTGCGATGTCATCCTGCGCCTGCGCAGCCTGGTGGAGATGGTGGCCCGCGAGCACGGCGGCCAGCGGGTGCTGGTGGTGGCCCACCAGGTCACGGTCAACTGCCTGCGCTACCTGCTCGAGTGCATGGACGAGGCGCAGATCCTGGCCATCGACAAGCTCGGCGACGTGCCCAACTGCGGCATCACCTCGTACGAATACGACCCGCAGACCGACGCCATGGTGCACGACCTGGTGAACTTCATCGCGCCGTTGCGCGAGGCCGGCACGCCGGTGACGGCCGCGCCGGATGCGCCGGTCGCCGCCAAGCCCTGAGCATGGAAGTGCCCACCCACCGCACGCTCGACGCGGCCACACTGGCCACCTGGCCCCTGCCGGCTCTGGACAGCGACGCCGACAAGGAAGAGCGCGGCCGCATCCTGGTGCTGGCCGGCAGCCGCGAGATCGCCGGCGCCGTCCTGCTGGCGGCCATGGCGGCGCTGCGCGTCGGCGCAGGCAAGCTGGCGATCGCCACGCCTGCATCCGTGGCGCCGCACATCGCCGTGGCCATGCCCGAGGCACGGGTGATCGCGTTGCCGGAAACGCCTTCGGGCGGCTTGCACATGGACGGCATTGCGCTGCTGCGCCAGGTGCTGGAAGGCGCCGATGCACTGGTGGCCGGGCCGGGCCTGATGGACGAGGCCGCCAGCTGCGCTTTCATCACGACCTTGCTCCCGCTGGTGGCCGGCACACCGGTGGTGCTGGATGCACTGGCGATCAATGCTGTCCGTGCACACGCCGCGTTCGGACAGCCGATTCTGCTGACACCGCATGCAGGCGAGATGGCCCATCTGCTGGACATCAGCAAGCAGGCCGTTTGCGCCGACCCGCAAGCCGCAGCGCTGGCAGCCGCGCGGCGCTGGAATGCCAGCGTGGCGCTCAAGGGCGCCACCACCTGGCTGGCCACGCCAGAGGGCACGCTGTGGCGGCACCAGGGCGGCAACGCCGGCCTGGCGACCTCGGGCTCGGGCGACACACTGGCCGGTGCCATCGCCGGGCTGGCGGCACGCGGCGCTGCGCTGGAGCAGGCCTGCGCCTGGGGCGTGGTGCTGCATGCCCAGGCTGGCGAGCGCCTGGCGGTGCGGCTGGGCCCGGTCGGTTACCTGGCGCGCGAATTGCCGCTGGAAATGCTGGCCGCGCTCACGGCATTGCAGGCCTGAGGAGCGGCTCAGGCCGCAGGGGGCTGGACCCAAGCCAGGGTCAGACGGATGGACGCGGCTTCGCACACCAAGGCCACCGCTTCGGCAGCCGCCAGCGCCTCCAGGTCGGCCCGGGCCAGCGGCCGGTAACCCAGGTCGACGCTGAAGCCCGCATCACCGGTGGTGGCGATGCGCTGCAATTGCAGTTCCAGGCCATGGTCCCTGGCTTGCGCCTGCAGCACCAGGTCCGCCGGCGGCGTGGCCTCATCCGTGAGATGCAGCAAGGCGGCCGTCAACACGTTGCGCAGCGCGGCGCGGCCGACGGTGCCGGGAACATCCGCCGCCTCGTGGCGCAGCGCATAGCCGCGAAAGCCCAGTCCCGTGGCCACCAGGCCCATGCACTCGCGCACGCCATCGGCCACCGTGGTCACGGCGCCCTCTTCGGGCGCCAGCCAGGTCACCATGTCGATGCTGGACTGCAGGGCGGCGCGGGCAAAGCCGTTGATCTTGTGAACCCCCTCATGCAGCTTGGCCAGGTCCGGCTCAGCCGCGCGCAGGCGCCGGTCCATCACCTCGTGCAGCATGCCGATGGGCTGAAGATTGACCACCAGGTGGTGGCGCATCGCCGGCGCCAGCCGGCGCAGCAAGGCGTAGCGGGCGGCCTCCACAGCGGCCGGCGCAACAGTTTGCTGCTGAGCTTCGGCCGGGACGGTGGGTGAGGTCATGCGGCTTGAATATTTCACCCCGCCTGCGCCTTGTCAACTTCAGCAGGCGGTCAAGGCCGAGCCATCAGGGGATGGGCGGCGAACAAGTCGGCCGTCCACTCGACGAAGGCGCGGACCTTGGCGCTGAGGTGGCGGTTGGGCGGGTAGACGACGTGGATGGGGATGGGTGGGTGCTTCCAGCCTGGCAGCACTTCGACCAGTTCACCGCTGGCCAGGTGCGGCGCGACAGCGAACAGCGCGGCCTGCGAGACACCCAGGCCGGCCAGCACGGCAGCGGTGTGGGCATTGCTTTCGTTGACCGCCAACTGGTAGCGGCCGGCGATCTCCAACGTCTCACCATCTTTCTCGAAGACGTGGGGGAACGGCCGGCCGGTGCGTGGTGAAAAGTAGTTGATGGTGTGGTGCTTCAGGCCGTCGAGCTCATCCGGGTGCGCCGGCGTGCCATGCTTTTGGAGATAGCCCGGCGTGGCCACGGTGATCAGCGCCAGGTTGCCGATGCGCCGCGCCACCAGCGACTGCTCGATCAGCTCGCCGCCACGGATCACGCAGTCCACGTTGTCGCTGATGATGTCCACCGGCCGGTCGCTCACCCCCAGGTCCAGCTGGATCTCGGGAAAGCGGCGGTAAAACTCCGGCAGGGCCGGGATGATGATCAGCCGCGCCACCGACGAACCCACGTCCACGCGCAGGCGGCCGCTGGGGTTGGCCTGGGCATTGGCCATGCTGGCCTCGATGTCGTCCAGGTCGTTGAGCAGGCGGGCGGTGCGCTCGTAGTAGGCGGCGCCATCGGGCGTCACGGTGACGCGCCGCGTGGTGCGGTTGAGAAGTTTGACTTTCAGCCGCGCTTCCAGGTGCTGCACCAGGCGCGTCACCGTGCCCTTGGGAAGCTCCAGCGACTCGGCCGCCTTGGTGAAAGTCCCGGCCTCCACCACCCGGGCGAACACCCGCATCGATTGAATCTGGTCCATCCCTGAGTCCTTGCTGTGTTCTTTGCAGGACTGGATTGTTCCTGTCCTGGAAACAGAGAACTGGCAGGAGGGCTGTTTATCCGCACGCCGGGCGTGCCTATAGTCGAGACCATGTTGACCAGTCTGCCCACGTCCCGTCCCGGTGCCAGCCCGCTGGCCCTGCCAGGCCACGCACCCATGGCCACGCGCCTGTATGGCAGCAAGCCGGCCGCAGGCGCCGCCCCCTTGGTGCTGCACCTGCACGGGGGCGCCTTCGTCGACGGCGATCTGGCCAGCGGCGAGTGCCTGGCCCAAATGCTGGCAGGCGCCGGCGCGGTCGTGCTGTCGCTGGCCTACCCGCTGGCGCCGGCCCATCCCTTCCCGCAGGCAGTGGAAGCGGCCTACGCGGCGATGGAGTGGCTCTACAAGCAGCGCAACAAGCTGGCCGGCAATGGCGCGGCACTGTACGTGGCCGGCGACGAGGCCGGCGGCAATCTGGCGGCGGCGATCGCGCTGATGGCGCGCGACCGCGGCCACCCGCCACTGGCCGGCCAGATCCTGGTGGCCCCCATGCTGGACCCCTGCACCGGCACCGCCTCGCTGCGTGAGGCCGTGGGACAGGACACCTGCTGCAAGTGGACCGACGGCTGGAAGCAGTACCTGCGCAGCCCGCGCGACGCCGAACATCCCTACGCCGTGCCGGCCCGGGCCCAGCGCCTGGCGGGCCTGGCGCCGGCCCTGGTGCTGGCCGGCGAGGACGACCCGATGCGCGACGAGGCCATGGCCTATGCGCAGCGGCTGCACAACGCCGGGATCAGCGTGGCCACGGCAATGATCCCGGCCAGCGGCTGGCCTGAGTCGCTGGGCGATGCCTCGCAGGCCAGCTTTTGCGTCCAGACAGTGCAAGGCCATCTGCGCGCCTTCCTGCACGCGCCGACGCCGCCGCCCGCAGCCGACACCCCCTAGGCGCCAGCCCTCCATCAACAAGCCAACCCGGTGTGATCCGCCGGGCTGGACGAACTCAGCCTCAAAAAGGACCATCGCCATGCAAGCAAGAAACCTCACCCCCGCCGTCCTGCTGTCGCGGCGCGGCCGCGCCTGGACTGCGGCCGGCGCCGTGGCGGCCCTGTCCGTCATCGCCGCCGCCGTCATCAGCCTGCACGGCGGCAAGGCCCAGGCCACGGCCAATGGCGCGCCGCCACCCACGCAGGTGTCGGTGGCCACCGTCGCCGAGAGCGAGATCAACGCCTGGGATGAGTTCTCCGGCCGGCTCGAAGCGGTGGAGCGGGTGGAGGTGCGCTCGCGCGTCGCCGGCCAGGTGCAGGCCGTGCACTTCCGCGAAGGCGCCCTGGTGGCCAAGGGTGATCTGCTGATCACCATCGATCCGGCGCCCTACGCCGCCGAAGCCGAACGCGCCGCCGCCCAGGCCGCCGCCGCCCAGGCCAGGCTGGCCCACAGCCAGAGCGAATTCGCCCGGGCCCAGCGTCTGTGGGAAGAGCGCGCCATCGCCCAGCGCGAACTGGAAGAGCGCGCCAACGGCGAGCGCGAAGCCCTTGCCAATCTGCGCGCAGCCCAGGCCCAGCTGCAGACCGCGCGCCTGGGCCTGAGCTACACCCAGGTGCGCGCGCCCGTGGCCGGACGCATCGGCAAGCTGGAAGTGACCGTGGGCAACCTGGTGGCCGCCGGCCCCGGCGCCCCGGTCTTGACCAATCTGGTCTCGGTCAGTCCCATCTACGCCAGCTTCGACGCCGACGAGCAGGTGATCGCCAAGGCCTTGAAGGACATGTCCAGCGGTTCCAGCGCCCGCAGCCTGATCGAGCGCATCCCCGTGCAGATCGGCACGGCTGCGATGAGCGACACACCCTACACCGGCAAGCTGCAGCTGATCGACAACCAGGTCGACGCCAAGAGCGGCACCATCCGCGTGCGCGCCGCTTTCGACAACAAGGATGGCTCGCTCATGCCGGGCCAGTTCGCCCGCATCCGCATGGGCCATGCCCAGAGCAGCCGTGCCGTGCTGGTCAGCGAGCGCGCCATTGGCACCGACCAGGACAAGAAGTTCGTCATGGTGGTGGGCGAAGGCAACACCGCGCAATACCGCGAAGTGACGCTGGGCGCGCCGGCCGAGGGCCTGCGCGTGGTGAAAACCGGCCTGAAGGCCGGCGAGCGCGTGGTCGTCAACGGCCTGCAGCGCATCCGCCCCGGCGCGGTGGTTGAGCCGCAGCCCGTGGCCATGGACGGCAAGGAAGCAAAAGCATGAACTTCTCCAAGTTCTTCATCGACAGGCCGATCTTTGCCGGCGTGCTGTCGGTGCTCATCTTCCTGGCCGGCCTGATCGCGCTCAAGGCCCTGCCGATCTCCGAATACCCGGACGTCGTGCCGCCCACGATCGTGGTGCGCGCCACCTACCCCGGCGCCAATCCCAAGGTGATCGCCGAGACGGTGGCCACGCCGCTGGAGGAAGCCATCAACGGCGTGGAAGGCATGCTCTACATGAGCAGCCAGGCCACGACCGACGGCCTGATGACGCTCAACGTCACCTTCAGGCTGGGCACTGACCCCGACAAGGCCCAGCAGATGGTGCAAAACCGCGTGGCCCAGGCCGAGCCGCGCCTGCCGCAAGAGGTACGGCGCCTGGGCCTGGCCACTGTCAAGAGCGCGCCGGACATCACGATGGTGGTGCATCTGGTCTCGCCCAACGGCCGCTACGGCATGGACTACCTGCGCAACTACGGCGTGCTCAACGTCAAGGACCGGCTGGCCCGCATCCCGGGCGTGGGCCAGGTCGCCATCTGGGGCGGTGGTGAATACGCCATGCGCATCTGGTTGGACCCGCAGAAGGTGGCGCAGCGCGGTCTTGCGGCCGGTGACGTGGTGCGTTCCATCCGTGAGCAGAACGTGCAGGCCGCCGCTGGCGTGGTGGGCGCCTCGCCCGGCCTGCCCGGCGTCGATCTGCAACTGTCGATCAATGCGCAAGGCCGGCTGCAGAACGAAGAGGAATTCGGCGACATCATCATCAAGGCCGGCGCGGACGGCGCGGTGACGCGATTGCGCGACGTGGCCCGGCTGGAGCTGGGCGCGGCCGACTATTCGCTGCGTTCCCTGCTGAACAACGACGCGGCCGTGGGCATCGGCGTGTTCCAGGCGCCGGGCTCCAATGCACTGGAGATCTCGGCCCAGGTGCGTGCCACCATGGACGAGATTGCCAAGACCATGCCCGAGGGCGTGGAGTACCGCATCGCCTACGACCCCACGCAGTTCGTGCGCGCCTCCATCCAGTCGGTGGTTCACACCCTGCTCGAAGCCATTGCCCTGGTGGTGCTGGTGGTGATCCTGTTCCTGCAGACCTGGCGCGCCTCCATCATCCCGCTGCTGGCTGTGCCGGTATCGGTGATCGGCACCTTTGCGGTGTTGCACCTGCTGGGCTTTTCCATCAACGCGCTCAGCCTGTTCGGCCTGGTGCTGGCCATCGGCATCGTGGTCGATGACGCCATCGTGGTGGTGGAGAACGTGGAGCGCAACATTGAAGCGGGACTCTCGCCGCGCGATGCGACCTACCGCGCCATGAAGGAGGTCTCGGGGCCCATCATCGCCATCGCCCTGGTGCTGGTGGCCGTGTTCGTGCCACTGGCCTTCATCAGCGGCCTGACAGGCCAGTTCTACCGCCAGTTCGCCGTGACCATCGCGATTTCCACCGTGATCTCGGCCGTCAACTCGCTGACCCTGTCGCCCGCGCTCGCCGCCTTGCTGCTGCGCAGCCACGACGCACCCAAGGACGCGCTCACCCGCTTCATGGACCGCTGGTTCGGCTGGCTGTTCCGCGGCTTCAACCGGGTCTTCCAGCGCGGCGCCGAGAACTACAGCAGCGGCGTGCGCGGCGCCCTGGGCCGCAAGGCCGTGATGCTGGGCGTCTATGCTGTGCTGGCGGTGGCGACGGTCGGCCTGTTCAAGGCCGTGCCCGCCGGCTTCGTGCCGGCCCAGGACAAGCAGTATCTGATCGGCTTCGCCCAATTGCCCGATGGCGCCACCCTGGACCGCACCGAGGCGGTGATCCGCAAGATGGGCGAGATCGCCGAGAAAAATCCCAACGTCGAGAGCACGCTGGCCTTCCCCGGCCTGTCGATCAACGGCTTCACCAACAGCTCCAACTCGGGCATCGTGTTCGCCATGCTCAAGCCCTTCGAGCAACGCAAGAACGCCGACCAGAGCGGTGGCGCGGTGGCGGGGCAACTCAATCAGGCCTATGCCGGCATCCAGGACGCCTTCATCGTGATGTTCCCGCCGCCGCCGGTGCAGGGCATAGGCACGACCGGCGGCTTCAAGCTGCAGTTGGAAGACCGGGCCTCGCTGGGCTACGGCGCGATGGACAAGGCCGTGCAGGCCTTCATGGCCAAGGCGTACCAGACGCCTGAGCTGGCCGGCATGTTCACCAGCTGGCAGGTCAACGTGCCGCAGCTGTACGCCGACATCGACCGCACCAAGGCGCGCCAGCTGGGCGTGGCCGTGACCGACGTCTTCGACACCATGTCGACCTACCTGGGCAGCGTGTATGTGAACGACTTCAACAAGTTCGGCCGCACCTACAGCGTGCGCGTGCAGGCCGATGCGCCTTACCGTGCGCGGGCCGAGGACATCGGCGCGCTCAAGGTGCGTTCGGCGACCGGCGAGATGGTGCCGCTGTCGGCCCTGATGAAGGTCAACGCCAGCTTCGGCCCGGAGCGCGCCATGCGCTACAACGGCTTTCTCACCGCCGACATCAATGGCGGCGCCGCGCCCGGCTTCTCCTCGGGCCAGGCGCAGGACGCCGTCCAGCGCATCGCCGCCGAAACCCTGCCTCCTGGCATCGGTTACGAGTGGACCGACCTGACCTACCAGGAGATCCTGGCCGGTAACTCCGCCGTCTGGGTCTTCCCGCTGGCCATCCTGCTGGTCTTCCTGGTGCTGGCCGCGCAGTACGAGAGCCTGACGCTGCCGCTGTCCATCATCCTGATCGTGCCCATGGGCCTGCTGGCGGCGATGACCGGCGTGTGGCTGTCAGGCGGCGAGAACAATGTGTTCACGCAGATCGGGCTGATGGTGCTGGTCGGGCTGTCGGCCAAGAACGCCATCCTGATCGTGGAGTTCGCGCGCGAGCTTGAGTTCGCTGGCCGCACACCGGTGCAGGCCGCCGTCGAGGCCAGCCGGCTGCGCCTGCGCCCCATTCTGATGACCTCGCTGGCCTTCGTCATGGGCGTGCTGCCCCTGGTGCTGTCCAGCGGCGCCGGCTCGGAGATGCGCCAGGCCATGGGCGTGGCGGTGTTCGCCGGGATGATAGGCGTCACTGCCTTCGGCCTGTTCCTGACGCCGGTGTTCTACGTGGTGCTGCGCCGCCTGGCCGGCAACCGCCCCCTCAAGCAGCATGGCCAGGTGCCGCACTTCGAGGGCTTCGCAGGTGGGGGAGCCTCGGTGCAAGCAGTGCTCGCCGCACCTGTGAACGACAAGGAAGCCTGACATGAAACACTTTCTACTTGCGCCGCTGGCCGCCGCCCTCGTGCTCGCGGGCTGCGCCACCGCCCTGCCCGAACTGCCGGCCCAGCCCCAGTCGCCGCTGCAGTTCAAATCCAGCAACGAGCGCTGGACCATTGCCACGCCGGCAGCCGCGCAGGCCGACGGCGCCTGGTGGAAGTCCTTTGCCGACCCAGTGCTGGATGGCCTGGTCGATCGCGCAGCCACCGGCAACACCGACATCCAGCAGGCGGTGGCGCGGCTGGCCCAGGCCCGCGCCCTGGTCCGCAATGCCCATGCCGACCGCCTGCCGCAGGTCGGCCTGGGCGCCACCGCCCTGCGCCAGGCCGGCGCGGACACCCCCGGCGGCATCGTGCCCGAGACGCTTGGGTGGGGCGGCGTCAGGCTGTCCTGGGAAGCCGACCTGTTCGGCCGTCTGGCGCGCGCGCACGATGCCGCCACGCTCGACGCGCAGGCCCGCGAGGCCTTGTTGCGCAGCACGCGTTTGCTGGTGCAGGCCGAGACAGCCCAGGTCTACCTCGGCGTGCGCGCCCTGGATGCGGAACGCGCCCTGGTGCGCGAAACGGTGGCGGCCTATGCCGGCACGCTGCGCCTGATCCAGCGTCGCCACCAGGCCGGCGATGTCGCCGAGCTGGATGTGGTGCGCGTGCAAGCCGAACTCGCCGCGACCGAATCAGAGGCGCTGGCGCTGGACCGGCAGCGCGCCGCGATGGAAAACGCGCTGGCCACGCTGGTGGGAGAACCGGCGTCGCAGTTCTCGCTCGCGCCGGGCGGCTGGGAGACGGCCCTGCCGGCCATCCCGGCAGGCATTCCCGCCACGGTGCTGGCGCGGCGCCCGGATGTGGCGGCGGCGCAGGCCTCCCTGCTGGCCGCGCAGGCCCGGGTCGGCGTGGCGCAGGCAGCGTGGTTCCCGGACGTGTCGCTGACGGCCGCCGGTGGCTACGCGTCGTCCGAGTTCAGCGACATCTTCAAATGGTCGGCCCGGGCCTGGGGCGTCGGCGCCCTGCTCTCGCTGCCGCTGTTCGACGGCGGGCGGCGCGAAGCCGGCGTCCAGGGCGCGCAAGCGCAGCTGGATGCGGCGGCGGCAAGCTACCGGGGACAGGTGCTGCAAGCCTTGCGTGAGGTCGAAGACCAGCTGTCGGCGCTGGGCTTGCTGCAGCAGCAGGCCCAGGCCCAGGGCCGTGCCGTCGATGCGGCGAGCCGGGCCACCACCTTGTCCGACACACGCTACCGCAACGGCCTGGTCAGCCAGCTGGAACTGCTGGACGCGCGCCGCAGCGAGCTGCGCAACCGGCGCCAGGCCTTGCAGGTGCGCTCCGCGCAGTTCCAGGCCACGGCCAGCCTGGTCCGCGCCCTGGGCGGCGGCTGGGATGGGCCGGCTGCGGTGGGCGACCAGCCGCCGCCCGCCACCCGGCTGGCGGCCACGCGCTGACGCAAGACTGCAAGACCGTGCTCGCCTGAGCCCGTCTCAGGCGCCGTCCCAGCCCTGAAGCGTCCCTTCGCGCATGGTGCCGATGCAGTCGGCCATGCTGCGCGCCTCGCCTTCGTGGTGGGTCACCAGGATGGCGGTCTGGCCGGCCGCCTTCAGGATGGAGCGCACATCGCCGCGCAGGCGGCGGCGGGTGGCGGCATCGAGGTTGGAGAACGGCTCGTCCAGCAGCAGCAGAGCCGGCGCCGGTGCCAGGGCGCGCGCCAGCGCGATGCGCTGCTGCTGGCCGCCCGACAGCTCATGCGGGTAGCGCTGGGCGACCCCCTCCAGCCCCACGACCTCCAGCATGTGCGCCACGCGTGCGCGGCGCACGTCCGGCGGACTGCGGCGCAGCCCGAACGCCACGTTCTGCCCGGCACTGAGATGGGGAAAGAGCGCGTACTCCTGGAACATCATGCCGACACGGCGGCTTTCCGGCGGCAGATGCACCTGCGGCGAGGACAGCAGCACGTGGGCCAGCGTGATCGAGCCGGAACGCACCGGCTCGAAACCGGCGATGGCGCGCAGGACCGTGGTCTTGCCGCAGCCCGACGGCCCCAGCAGGCAACCGATCTGGCCGGTCTCGAGCATGAGAGACAGGCCGTCGACCACGGTGTGAAAGCCCTGCGGGCTCTCGTAGCCCAGGCGCAATTGGTCAATGCGAAGTGTCTTGTCCATGTCAGTGTCCGGGCCGCAGTTGGGCGCGTGCCAGCAGGGCCACAGGCACCAGGCCGGTCGCGACGATGGCCAGGGCAGCCACAGCACCTTCCTCGTAGGTACCACGGGCCGCTTCGGCGTACAGCAAGGTGGCCAGGGTCTCGAAGTTGACCGGCCGCAGCAGCAAGGTGGCCGGCAACTCCTTCATTGCATCGGCAAACACCAGCATCGCGCCGGCTCCCAGCGCCGGCCGCAGCAAGGGCAGGTGGACCCGGACCAGCGTCCGGTTGGCGCTTTCCCCCAGCAGCCGGGCGGCCTGCTCCAGAGCGGGCGGCAGCCGCAGCAACGCGCCTTCGACGGCGCCCAGCGGGATGGCAACAAAGCGGATGGTGCAGGCGGCGACCAGCACTGCGCCGCTGCCCAGCAGCAGCAGCTTCTTGTGTCCCAGCAGGTCACCCAGCGCGTAGTCCAGTGCCAACGCCGGCGCCAGCAAGCCGACGGCCAGCACCGTGCCCGGCACGGCGTAACCGACCGAAGCGCTGCGCGCCAACGCCGTGCGCCAGAGCCGCCGCACGGACGGCGCAGTGACGCTGGGGCGCGTGGTCCAGGCCATCACCAGGCCCGCTGCCACCGCGGCCAGTGTGACCAGCGCCGCCACCAGCAAGGTGTTGAGGGCGGCGCCGGCCAGCGCCGGCGAAATGCCGGTGCGTGCCACCCGTTTGACCGCCTCGGTGGCCAGGTAGAGGGCTGGAATGGCAAAGCCTACAGCCACCGGCGCCGCCACGGCCAGTGTGGCGGTCAGGGCAGCCCAACCAGCCAAGCGGCGCGGCTGGATCGGCCGCATGCGCTGCATGCTTGCAAAGCGCTGCCGGGCGCGGCCGCGCCGCTCCAGCAGCAGCAAGCCCAGCACCGACAGCAGCATCAACATGGCCAGCTGGGCCGCGCCGGCCAGGTCCGAGCGCGTGACCCAGGTCGTGTAGATCGCCACCGTGAGCGTGTTGACGCCCAGGAATTCGGAAGCGCCGATGTCATTGAGCGTCTCCAGCAGGGCCAGGCTCAGGCCCACCGCCAGAGCCGGCCGGGCCAGCGGGACGACCACCCGCAGAAAGGCGCCCATCGGGCCAGCACCCAGCGTGCGCGCCGCCTCCAGCAAATGGGCCGGCTGCGTCATGAACATGACCCGTGCGGTCAGGTAGACATAGGGATAGAGCACGCTGCCCAGCAGGAAGATGGCGCCCCCCATGGAACGCAGATCGCCCAGGCGCAGCTGGCGCGGGCTGTCCAGGCCCAGCATCCAGCGCAGGGCCGACTGCACCGGCCCCAGCGGATGCAGCAGATCCAGGTAGGCGAAGGCGACGATGTAGGTGGGCATGGCCAGGGGCAGCAGCAAAGCCCAGTCGAAGACACGCCGGCCGGGAAAGTCGTAGGCCGTCACCAGCCAGGCGCAGCCGGCGCCGATCAGCGTCACCAGCACGCCCACACCGGCCAGCAGCACCGCCGTGTTCAATGCCGCGCGCGGCAACACGTGGCTGGCCAGCTCGGACCAGTGGGCCAGGCTGCTGCCGCTGGCCAGCCAGGCCAGGCTGGCCACGGGCGCGAGCACCACCAGCGCCAGCGCCGCCGATGCCAGCAGCCAGAACGGGTTGGCGACGCGCAGGCGCAGGCCGCTCACGCGCAAGGGCCGCAGCTCATTGGTCGAAGCCGACCTTGTCCACCAGGGCGCTGGCCTGCTTGCGGTTCTTCGCGATCTCGCCCAGCGGCAACGGGTCGACCTTGAGCGGGCCAAAGCCCGCCACAGTGTCATCGGCCTTCACGCCGGCGCGCACCGGCTGCTCGAAGTTGCCCCTGGCGTACTGGGCCTGGGCGCTCTCGGACACCAGGTACTCCAGGAGCTTGACCGCGTTGGCCCGGTTGGGCGCGTTCTTGGCCACCGCCGCGCCGCTGACATTGACGTGGGTGCCGCCGCTCCTGGCGAAGGTGGGCCGGATGGCCTTGATGCCATCGCCCCACTTGCGCGCATCAGTGCCAGCGGCGGAAGTCTTCATCTGGCCGACGTAGTAGGAATTGGCAATGCCGATGTCGCAGATGCCGCCCACGATATCGCGTGCGACGTCGCGGTCGCCGCCAGCAGCCTTGCGCGCCAGGTTGGCCTTGACGCCGCGCAGCCACTTCTCGGTGGCCTCCGCGCCGTCATGGGCGATCATGGCTGCCACCAGGGCGGTGTTGTAAGGGTGCTGGCCGGCGCGAATGCAGACCTTGCCCTTGTATTTGGGATCGGCCAGGTCCTCGTAGCGGAACGCCGTCAGGGGTGAGGCCTTGTCCAGGTACAGGACGCGCTCACGCATCGACAGCGAGAACCACTGGCCATCGGGCGCGCGCAGGTTGGCCGGAATCGCCGACTCCAGGGCCGGCGAGCGCACCGGCTGCGTCACCCCGCCATCGACCAGGTCGACCAGGTTGCCGATGTCCACCGCCATCAGCACGTCGGCGGGCGAGCGCTCGCCCTCGGCCTTGACGCGCTCGAGCAGGCCGTCTTTCAGGTAGACGGTGTTGACCTTCACGCCGCTCTCGGCAGAGAAGCTGGCCAGCAGGGGCTGGATCAGGCCCTGCTCCCGGGTCGTGTAAAGGGTCACTTCCTGCTGGGCCAGGGCGGCGAAAGGGGCGAGCCACAAAGTGGCGGCCAGGCCGGCCGCCAGGGGATTGCAAAAACGTAGTGTCATGGGATGCATCCGTGAAAAGGTCTGCGGCAACAACGACCGCACGCCACCTGGCTCGCCCATCTGCATGTTTTTGTGGCTTCCGGCACGGACTGGCGGAAGCGGGTTGGCTTGGTGAGGAGGCGAGTGTAGTTGGCACTGCAGGGGGGCGGCAAGCCAAGCACCCATCCCCAAAGTCCCATTTCGGGAAAGCGCCAGTAAGGCCAACATCCGCTCGCGCATGGCGCTCGGCAGGCCGTCGGCCTGCCCTGTTGCGGCGCAACATTTCAAGCTCTGCCCATGGGGTAAGGGGCGAACCAGGCTTCCCCAGTCCTGTGGTCGCTTCCCTGAGGCGGTGCTTATTCTGTTTCCCTGCAAACAAGGAAGTACATGGCCACCTCGAAATCACCCGCGTCAGCCAAGGATCTGTCCATGTCGGACTTCTTTTCGGCCGCTGAAGCCCGGCGCGAGCGCTGGAGCCGGCTGCTGGCCTGTGCCGACGCCCTGACCAACAGCCAGACGCCCAACGAGAAACTGCTGGCGGAGATTCCCGCCCTGCTCGATGCGCTGGAGCCGCTGGAAAGCTTCTGGGCCTATCCCGGCGAAAAGCTGATGCAGTCACTGCGCGAGCTGTTCGCCGATGGCAACCGCGGCAGCTTCGCCGCCGCGGTGCTGCGTATCAAGACCGGCATCTTCTCCGGCTCCTACCGGCACGACGTGTCGGCCTGGGACCTCGATGACGACGGGGAAGCCTCCCTGAGCGACCGCATCCCGCCAGGCCTGGGGGCCGATGGCAACCACAAACCCTATTTCGAGCTGCTCACCGTCGCCCCAGGGATCTCGCGCACCAGCGGCCTGCAGCGCGAGCTGCGCAAGCTGCGGCGGCCGGAGGACCCCTTCACCTACGAGGCTGTGCAGACCTTCAGCTTCGAGGACGCGTTTGTCGCCACGGTGCTGAACTTCAACCTGCAGGCCGTGGTGATCTATGACGGCTTCCGCTTCAAGTCCCGCTATGCCCTGGACAGCTTCGCCGAGCTGGTCCAGCACTTCGGCCGCATCGACGACGACGGCCTGCCGCACGACCACGGCCTGCTGCTGGCGAACTTCCTCAAGAAGATCCGGCCCGAGCTCGACATCTACCTGGTGACCGAACGCAATCTGGACGAGACCGCGACCAGCATGCAGGCCAAGGCCGTCAAGCGCGTGTTCTACGAGGTCGAAGAACTGATGGAGATGCACCTGAGCATCCTGGGCGGCGTCAGCGAGCGCTACGCCACGCCCTTCTTCGACAACCTCAAGAAGTACGCGGCGCGCCCGATCGGCACCTTCCACGCCCTGCCCCTGGCACGCGGCAAGTCCATCTTCAAGTCCAACTGGATCAAGGACATGGGCCAGTTCTATGGCGCCAACCTGTTCCTGGCCGAGTCCTCGGCCACCACCGGCGGCCTGGACAGCCTGCTCGACCCCACCGGCAACATCAAGGACGCGCAGGACATGACGGCGCGCGCCTTCGGCGCCGACAAGGTCTTCTTCGCCACCAACGGCACCTCCACCTCCAACAAGATCGTGGTGCAGGCCCTGTGCCGGCCCGGCGACATCGTCCTGATCGACCGCAACTGCCACAAGTCGCACCACTACGGCCTGGTGCTTGCCGGGGCCCAACCGCTGTACCTCGAAGCCTTCCCGATGGTGGAGTACTCGATGTACGGTGCCGTGCCGCTGCGCAGCATCAAGCAGGCCCTGCTGCAGCTCAAGGCGGAAGGCAAGCTGGACAAGGCCCGGGTGGTCGACCTGACCAACTGCACCTTCGACGGCCACATGTACAACTGCCGCCGCGTCATGGAAGAGTGCCTGGCCATCAAGCCCGACCTGATCTTCCTGTGGGACGAGGCATGGTTCGCCTTTGCGCGCTTCTCGCCCTTCCATCGCCGCCGCACCGGCATGGGCGCAGCGGCGGCGCTGGAAGAGCAGCTGGCCTCGCCCGAGTACCGCGCCGAATACGCAGCCTGGAAGGCCAAGCTCAAGGGCAAGACCGGCGATGACCTGGACCCCAAGGATGCCTCTCTGCTCGACATGCGCCTGCTGCCGGATCCGGACAAGGCGCGCATCCGGGTCTACCAGACCAACTCGACCCACAAGTCCATGTCGGCGCTGCGCCAGGGCTCGATGATCCTGGTGCGTGACCAGGACTTCCACCAGATCGAGGAGCAATTCCACGAGGCCTTCTACACCCACACCTCGACCTCGCCCAACCAGCAGATCATTGCCTCGCTGGATGTGGCGCGCAGGCAGATGGAGCTGGAGGGTTACGAACTCGTGATGAAGGCGGTGGAACTGGCGCTGGACCTGCGCCGCCAGGTCAATACCCATCCGCTGATCTCCAAGTACTTCCACATCCTGACGCCCGGCGAGATGGTGCCCAAGGAGTTCCGTGCCTCCGGCATCGAGGACTACGGCCGGCCCAACGCCAGCTGGAACGAGATCATCAAGGCCTGGGACAACGACGAGTTCGCGCTGGACCCCACCCGCATCACCCTGGTCACCGGCCGCGCCGGCTACGACGGCACCCAGTTCAAGGGCCTGCTGGCGTCCAAGTACGACGTGCAGATCAACAAGACCTCGCGCAACTCCATCCTGGTCCAGACCAACATCAACAACACGCGCAGCGACATCGCCCACCTGCTCAAGGTGCTGGCCGACATTTCACGCGACATCGATGGCAAGCTCAAGGAAGGCGGCAAGGCCGGGCAGCAAGCCTTCGCCGCGCGGGTCAAGTCGCTGATCGAGGACGTGCCCGACCTGCCCAACTTCAGCGGTTTCCACAGCGCCTTCCGCGACGACGCCAAGAGCGCCACGAGTGAAGGCCATATGCGCGCGGCCTTCTACACCGCCTACCGCGAGGAGGACTGCGAACACGTCAAGCTGTCGGACAAGGCCATCGACGACCGCCTGAAGAAGGGCCCCGACCTGGTGTCTGCCACCTTCGTCATCCCCTATCCGCCGGGCTTCCCCATCATGGTGCCGGGCCAGGTCATCGCCGCCGACACCATCCAGTTCATGCGCGAACTCGATGTCAAGGAAATCCACGGCTACAACGCCCAGCTCGGGTTGAAGCTGCTCAAGCCTGAAGTGCTGGACAAGCGCAAGAACAAAGCAGTTCCGACGGATCGTTAACGTAGAAAAGCCTGACAGGCGGAGGTCAAGAATGTTGTCGTTTTTCAAATGGCTCGCGGAGAACCCATTCGTTCTCCTGTTTTTCACGGTCGGTTTGTCCGTTGCCATCGGCAAACTCAGTTTCAAGGGCTATGGCCTGGGCATGGTGGCGGCCGCCATCGTGGTGGGATGCGCGCTGTCCACCGTCGGCTCTCTGTATGGCGTCAAGCTGGAACTGAACAACTTCGCCAAAAGCCTGTTCTATTACCTGTTCATGTACGGCGTGGGCCTGCGGGTCGGCCCTTCGTTCATCAACAGCCTCAAGGGTGACGGCCTGAAGTTCACCTTCCTGGCCTTCGTCGCCGCCTTGCTGGGCCTGGGCCTGTGCGTGCTCGGCGCCAAGATGTTCGACCTGCCGACCGGCGCTGCCGGCGGCCTGCTGGCCGGCTCGCAGACCATGTCGGCGGCCATCGGCTCGGCCGAACAGGCCGTGACGCAGGGTGTGGTGAAGCTCGCGGACGGCCAGACCGCCGAACAGGTCTCGGCCATGATCGCGCTGTCCTACGGCATCAGCTACATCTGGGGCACGGTGGGCATCATCCTGATCTGCAAGTACCTGCCTCGCTGGTGGGGCCTGGATGCGCGCGCAGCCGCCCTGGAATACGAGCGTGAGCACGGCGTTCGCAATGTCGATGACGCCGCCCTGACCGGCTACCGTCCCTATGCCACGCGGGCCTACCGCCTGGAGAACCCCGAATGGCAGGGCAAGAGCATCTCGGAGTTCCGCCAGAAGTACCCGGAGTACCGTGTGCTGAACATCCGCCGCGGCGAAGAGCTGCTGGGCAGCGACCCGGCGCTGCGCATGCAGACGGGCGACGTTCTGGCGCTGGCCGGCACGCGCAGCGACATGGCGACCAACCTGGGCCTGATCGGCACCGAAATCGACGACCCCAAGGTGCTCAGCGTGCCGCTGGGCCAGGCCGAAATCCTGGTGACCAACAAGGATGCGGTTGATCGCACGGTGGGCTCTTTCAAGGGTGATCTGTCCGGCCAGGTGGCAGTGCTGCGCATCGAGCGCGCCGGCGCGCCGATCCCGGTGGGCAACGACACCAAGCTGCAGCGCATGGACGTGGTCTTCCTGGCCGGCTTGAACGACGCGGTCAAACGCGTCGGCGAGCTGTTCGGCCGTTTCGCCCAGCCCAACACCAGCACAGACCTGCTGACGCTGTCGGCGGGCATGATCCTGGGCCTGCTGATCGGCGCCATCTCCTTTCCGGCGTTCGGCGCCAGCGTCGGCCTGGGCAATGCCGGCGGCCTGCTGGTGTCCGGTGTGATCGTGTCCTCCCTGCAGTCGCGCCTGCGCTTCTTTGGCAACACGCCCAATGCGGCACGCAACATCCTGGAGGATCTGGGCCTGGTGGTCTTCGTGGCCATCGTCGGCATCAACGCCGGCAACTCCCTGCTGGCGCAGCTGACCGGCGTCCTGGCGCTGAAGATCTTCTTCGTCGGATTCATTGCCTGCACCGTCCCGCCCTTCGTCGTCTGGATCCTGGGCTACCACGTGTTCAAGATCAACCCGGCCATCCTGATGGGCGGCGTGGCAGGTGCGCGCTCGCACTCCGGCCCCTGCCGCGAGGCGGCCAAGGAGATCAACAGCACCGTGCCCTGGATCGGCTTCCCGGTGGCCTATGCCATCTCCGGCATCCTGCTGACCATCTTCGGCTACTTCGCCATGGTGCTTGCGCAGTAAATTCAGAATTCAAGGAGAACAAGCATGAAAAAACTTGGAACACTTGCACTCGCCGTTCTTCCGCTTGGCGCGGCCTTCGCGCAGGTCGGGCCGAACGTCCAGGGGCCGGTGACTGGCGGCGTCACCCTGTTCGGCGTGGTGGATGCCGCGCTGGCCTGGGGCAGCGGCAGCGATGCTGACCGGCTGCGCCTGGTCAGCGGCGCCAACACCAGCTCGCGGCTGGGATTTCGCGCCTTCGACGACCTGGGTGGCGGGACGTTCGCGGGCATCTGGCTGGAAGCCGGCGTCAATACCGACGACGGCACAGGCAGCGCCAGCAACAGCAACAACCAGCCCACCGGGGCCGGGGCGGAGGTCCCAGGACGCCAGGGCCTCATGTTCAACCGGCGCTCGACCGCCAGCCTGATGGGCAGCTGGGGTGAACTGCGCGTTGGCCGCGACTACGTGTCCACCTTCCGCAACCGCGACCAGGTCGACCCCTTCGGAACCGTCGGCGTCGGCACCAACCAGGCCGATGTCTCGACGCTCATGGGCGTGACGGCCACGCGCGCCTCCAACATGATCGGCTACTTCCTGCCGTCCTCGCTCGGCGGCTTCTTCGGCGAGGCGCAGCTCTACATGGGCGAGAACCTGTCTGGCACCGCGACCGACAGCGACGGCAACGGCTACCAGGCGCGCCTGGGCTACGTGGCGGGCCCCTGGGGCATCGCCGCCGCGTACGGGCTGACGAAATACGCGACCACGGCGAGCACGGGCGATGCCTCGGTGTGGAACATTGCCGGTCACTACAGCTTCGACTTCGGCACGCTGTCGGCAGGCTACTACGAGGACAAGATCGATAGGACGACGGAGCTGACCGGCAAGGGCTTCCTCATCGGCGGCCGCTTCCCGATCGGGAAATGGGAACTGAAAACGTCCTACTCGCAGTTCGAGACAGACGCCGCAGGCGATCCACGCACCAGCAAGTTCGCGATCGGCGGCGTCTACAGCTTCTCCAAGCGCACCCAAGCCTATCTGACCTATGCCCACGCCGACAACAACGGGGCGGCGGCCGTCGCGCTCAACGGATCGACGACAGGGCTCGGCCGCAACAGCGACGGCTTCGACATCGGCCTGAAGCACAGCTTCTAGCCGCCGCGCGGGTCCTGCGACGCGCCGCCGCAGGACCGCCGTGCGCCTGCCATTCCACTGGAATTGGCCGCTGGGCACGGCGCTGCACTATTGCGGCAAGGTCTTCTGCGCCACCTTGCTGGGCTATCTGCTGACCATCGGCGACGCCTCCTACGCCATCTATTCGACCTTCACGGCCGCCCTGGTCGTCGGCACCAGCCGTGGCGAGGACATCGGCGGTGCCGCCAACCGCGTGCGCGGCAGCCTGGCAGGCATGCTCGCCGGGCTGATCCTGACGCAAGCGGCCATCCTTCCGCCCGCGCTGTCGGTCGCGCTCGGGGTGGCTGTCACCGCCTACCTGTGCATGGGTTTTGGCTGGGGCATGCCGGCGGCACGCATAGGCGCGACTTTGTGCGCGGTCACCGTGCTGCTGCATGCCGGCGATGCGCTCAGCTACGCCGGCATGCGCCTGCTCAACACCCTGGTCGGGGTTGCGGCCGGCCTGCTGGTGAGCTACCTGGTGCTGCCGGTGGGCGGCAAGCGCGCCGTGTCCCGCGCCACGCGAACCGCTTTGAAGGCCGTGGTCGAGTTGCTGGCCGAGCTGGCACGCTCAGAACAGACGGCACAGGCCGCCCGCCTGGTGGCGGTTCTCGACGGCATGACGGGCTTGGAAAAGGTGTTGCACGATGCCGACCTGGAAGTCGGCGGCGAGGCCGCAGCGCTTGAGGAGCGCGTGCGCCAGGCCCAACTGGTCTGCCTGGGCGCACTGGCCGCCGCGCTGGCCCATTCCGAACTGCCGGCCGGCGCGCAGGTGCAGGCCGAGCCCCTGCGCCGGCAGGCGCAAGAGATCGCACAACGCATTGCCTCTGGCACCACACCCGATGGGGATCCCACCGGCGAGGCGCCGCCACTGGGAGATGAATCGGCCCTGCAAGGCCTGGCGCTGAGCCTGCGCAAGATCGAGGCCGCGCTGCAAAAGCTCGGCCGCTGACTCACTCCACCGTGACGCTCTTGGCCAGGTTGCGCGGCTTGTCGACGTCGGTGCCGCGCGCCACGGCCGTGTGGTACGCCAGCAGCTGCAAGGGCACGACGTGCAGCAGGGGGCTGAGCGGGCCGTAGTGCTCGGGCATGCGGATGACGTGGATGCCCTCGCCGCTCTCGATGCGCGAGTCGGCGTCGGCCAGCACATACAGCACGCCGCCGCGAGCGCGCACCTCCTGCATGTTGCTCTTGAGCTTTTCCAGCAAGGTGTCGTTGGGCGCCACCGTCACCACCGGCATCTCGCTGGTCACCAAGGCCAGCGGCCCGTGCTTGAGTTCGCCGGCGGCATAGGCCTCGGCGTGGATGTAGGTGATCTCCTTGAGCTTGAGCGCGCCTTCCAGGGCGATGGGGTAGTGCAGGCCGCGGCCCAGGAAGAGCGCGTTCTCCTTGCCGGCGAAGTCCTCGGCCCAGCTGATGATTTGAGGCTCCAGCGCCAGCACCGCCGACAGCGCCGCCGGCAGGTGGCGCATGGCCTTGAGGTGGGCCGCTTCCTGCGCCTCGCTCAAGCGCCCCTTGGCTTGCGCCAGCGCCAGGGTCAGCAGGAACAGGCCGGCCAGCTGGGTGGTGAAGGCCTTGGTGGAGGCAACACCGATCTCGACGCCGGCGCGCGTGAGGTAGGCCAGCTTGCATTCGCGCACCATGGCGGAAGTGGCGACGTTGCACACCGTCAGCGTCTGCGTCATGCCCAGGCTTTGCGCATGGCGCAGGGCCGACAGCGTGTCGGCTGTCTCGCCCGACTGCGTGATGGTGACGACCAGGGTGCGCGGATTGGGCACCGAGTCACGGTAGCGGTACTCGCTGGCGATCTCGACCTGGGTGGGGATCTGGGCGATGCCCTCCAGCCAGTATTTGGCGGCGCAGCCGCTGTAGTAGCTGGTGCCGCAGGCCAGGATCAGCACCGAGTCGATCTCCTGGAAGACGCGGTAAGCGCCATCACCGAACAACTCCGGCACGATGCCCTCGATGCCTTCTAGCGTGTCGGCGATGGCGCGCGGCTGCTCGAAGATTTCCTTTTGCATGTAGTGGCGGTAGGGGCCGAGTTCAGCGGCGCCGCTGTGCGCATGCACGGTCCTGACGGGCCGGCTGGCAGCCTTTCCGGTCTTGTCGACAATCCAGTACTTGCCCAGTTGCAGGTCGACGACGTCGCCCTCTTCCAGGTAGACGATCTGGTCGGTGACGCCGGCCAGGGCCATGGCATCGCTGGCCAGGAAGTTCTCGCCCTCTTTCCCAACACCCAGGATCAGCGGCGAGCCGAAGCGCGCGCCGACCACACGCTGCGGCTCGTCCTTGCAGAACACCGCGATGGCGTAAGCGCCTTGCAGCTGCCCCACGGCCTGCTTGACCGCCTCGAACAGGTCGCCGTCGTACAGGCTGTCGACCAGGTGGCTGATGACCTCGGTGTCGGTCTGGCTGGCGAACGCGTAGCCCCTGGCCTGGAGCGCGGCGCGCAGTTCGTCATGGTTCTCGATGATGCCGTTGTGGACCAGGGCGATGCGCGCCGGCTTGGCGGCCGCGCCGTCGCCCGGGCCGTGGCTGAAATGGGGATGGGCGTTGTGCACCGCAGGCGCGCCGTGGGTGGCCCAGCGCGTGTGGGCGATGCCGGTCGTGCCCTCGATGTGGTCCTTGCCGACCTGCTCAAGCAACTCCGCTACCCGCGCCGTGCTGCGTGCGCGTTGCAGGCCGCCGGCATAGACGGCGACGCCGCAGGAGTCATAGCCGCGGTATTCCAGGCGCTGCAGGCCCTGGACCAGGATGGGGACGATGTTGCGGCTGGAAACCGCGCCGACGATGCCGCACATGGGGAAGCTCCTTGTTCGAGCCGCCAATGTAGATCGGCCATGGAAAAATATGCTTTCTATATTCCTGCAAATGCAGATTTAAATTTCTACAAACTTAAATATCGGAATAATATTCCACCGTGGAAGACAATTTGAACTCATTCTCCATGGATGCAGTCGATCTGGCCTTGCTGGACCAGTTGCAGAAAGACGCCAGCCTGAGCAACCAGGACCTGGCGGCGCGGGTCCATGTGTCGCCGCCGACCTGCCTGCGCCGGGTCAAGCGCCTGCGCGAGGCCGGCCTGATCGAGCGCCAGGTCGCCATCCTGGACGGCGGCAAACTGGCCGGCCTGCTGGGCCACGGCCTGCAAGCCATCGTCGAGATCACGCTGGACCGCCAGGGCGCGGAGCAGCTGGAGGCTTTCGAGCGCCGCGTCATCGCCGACGGCGCGGTGCAGCAGTGCTACCGCGTCTCGCCCGGCCCGGACTTCATCCTCATCGTGCACACGCGCGACATGCCGGCCTACCTGGCGCTGGCACAGCGCCAGTTCACCAGCGATGCCAATGTTCGCAATGTGAAGGCCTTCTTTTCCCTCCAGCGCGCGAAATTTCAGCCGAATTGGCCTCTAGGCCCCGCCAATCCCGCCTGAGATGCTACTAATTCAGTAGCAAACTATTTGGGCTGCTTCTTCGGCCGCTGCCAGTTGGCGATGCTCACCTGCTTGGCGCGCGCCACGGACAAGGCGTTGGCCGGCGTGTCCTTGCTGATGACCGAGCCGCCGCCCACCGTGCCGCCGCGGCCTATGGTCACCGGCGCGACCAGCACGCTGTTGCTGCCGATGTGCACGTCGTCCTCGATCACGGTGCGGTGCTTGTTGGCGCCGTCGTAGTTGGCGGTGATGGAACCGGCACCGTAATTGACGCGCTCGCCCACTGTGGCATCGCCCAGGTAGGCCAGGTGGTTGGCCTTGGCCCCGCGCGCCAGGCTGGCGTTCTTGACCTCGACGAAGTTGCCGATGTGGACCTCCGGGCCCAGGTCGGCGCCGGGACGCAGGCGGGCGAAGGGCCCGACCAGCGCGCCTTCGCCCACGCGCACGCCAGCGGATTCGCCTTCGACATGGGTGAAGGCATGGAGCACCGCACCGGCGCCGATGTCGGCATTGGCGATCACGCAGTTGGGCCCGATGCGCACGCCCTCGCCCAGGCGCACCTTGCCCTCGAAGACGCAGTTGACGTCGATCTCCACGTCCTGGCCGCAGTCCAGCGTGCCGCGCAGGTCGAAGCGCGCCGGGTCGGCCAGGCGCACGCCCTGCTCCATCAGGGCGCGGGCCTGGCGCAGCTGGAACGCGCGCTCCAGGTCGGCCAGCTGCTGCGGGCTGTTGACGCCATCGACTTGCAGCTTGTCGGCTGTGCGCACGGCGACCACCTCGGCGCCGTCGTCCACCGCCAGCCGCACGATGTCGGTCAGGTAGTACTCGCCCTGGGCGTTGTCGTTGGTCAGGCGCGCCAGCCAGCGCTTGAGCAGCGCATTGGGCACGGCCATGAAGCCGGAATAGACCTCGCGGATGCCACGCTGCGCCTCGTCGGCATCCTTGTGCTCGACGATCGCCCGCACCGCGTCACCGCTGCGCAGGATGCGGCCGTAGCCCGTGGGGTCGGGCATCTCCACCGTCAGCAAGGCCAGGCGCTGGCCGGCGCAGCTGTCGACCAGGGCCTGCAAGGTGGCCGCCTCGATCAAGGGCACGTCGCCGTTGAGGATGAGAGCGATGCCGTCATCGGGCAATTGCGGCAGGGCCTGCTGCACGGCGTGGCCGGTGCCCAGCTGCGGCTCCTGCCGCACGAAGGCCGGCACGGCCTGGCCGTCGCCGCGCTCCAGGGCGCTGACTGCCTCTTCCACCTGGGCGGCGCCATGGCCGGTCACCAGCACGATGCGGCGGGCCTGCAACTGGCGCGCACGGGCGACCACATGGTCCACCAGGGCGCGGCCGCCCAGGCGGTGCAGGACCTTGGGCAGACGGCTTTTCATGCGCGTTCCCTTGCCTGCTGCCATGATCACCACATCGACTGCTGTCATAAAGAGCCCTTCCGCACCATGCACATCGGTTTCCAACTTGCCCGGATTATCGGCGTGCTGGCCCTGGCGGCCGCCATGGCCGGCTGCAGCACGGTCAAGCTGGGCTACAACAGCCTGCCCGAGATCGCCTACTGGTGGCTGGACGGCTATGTGGACTTCAGCGAGAGCCAGGCGCCGCGCGTTCGCGAGGACCTGGCCCGCCTGCAGCTGTGGCACCGCGAGCAGGAGTTGCCGCGCTACACCGAGCTGCTGCACAAGATGGAGCTGCTGGCGCCGGCCGACATCACGGCGGCCCAGGCCTGCGAGTTCAGCGGCGCCATCCGCGAGCGGCTCAACGCGCTGGCCGCCCAGGCCGAGCCGGCCGCCACCCTCCTGGCCATGGAGCTGGGCACCGAGCAGCTGCAGCACCTGGTGCGCAAGTACCGCAACAACAATAACGATTACCGCAAGGAATGGCTGGAGCTCACGCCTGGGGAACTGCGTGACAAGCGCTACAAGCAGTTCCTGGAACGCAGCGAGATGGTCTATGGGCGCCTGGACGAGGCCCAGCGCATCTTGCTGCGCCGCCAGCTCGAACAGTCGGCGTTCGATCCCCGGCGCAATCTGGCCCAGCGTCAGCGCCGCCAGGACGACGCCTTGCAGACCCTGCGCAAGATGGCAACGCCCGGCCTTGCGCTGTCGCAGGCACGCGATCTGTTGCGCGGCTACCTGGCCCGCGCCCTGGACCCGCCCGACACCGCCGCCCGCAGGGAGCAGGAGCAGCTGATCGAGGAAGCCTGCCGCAACGTTGCCGCCGTCCACAACAGTGCGTCAGCGGCACAGCGCGATGCCGCCGTGCGCCGGCTGCGCGCCTGGCAACGCGACCTGCGCGAGCTGGCCGCCCAGCGCTGAAGCACCGGCCTCAGCGCCGCCGCCGCACGTTCAGCGTTCGCCCTTGGCGCGCGCGCGGCCTTCCTTCTCGGCCTGCTCGATGTCGCGCGCTTCCTGCTCGGAACGCGGCTTGGCAGCCTGCGCGTCGGCTTCCACATCGGCCTTCTTCAGGTAGTCGCCGATGTTCTTCTGGTAGTCGCGGGTGGCTTCGTAGCTGCCTTCGCCCATCTGCTGAGGACCCTTGCGGGCATCGGCCTGTGGCGTGCCGGACTTGGGCTGGAAGTCGTTGGAACCTGACTGCTGCTGCTGCATGTCGGTCTCGCGCCTGGGCTGCTGTTGCTGTAGCAGGCGGGGGGCTTTTTTCTGGAACATGGCGGTCTCCTGGAAACGGAGGGCCAGCTTAGGAGCCGTCGCTGAGCCAGTTTGTCGTCCGCCGTGCGGCGCAGCTGTCAGCGGCGGACTACAGCATCAGGCCTGCAAGGCAGCCCACATTTCCTGGTCGCGCTCGGCCGTCCAGATGCGCGGGTTCTGGATGCCCTTGGCCTCGTCGTAGGCGCGGCTGACGTCAAACGGCAGGCAGTGCTCGTAAATGAAGACATGGCCGAACACCGGGTCCATCGCCTTGCGGGTGTGGGCCATCGCCGCCTTCAGGTCCATGTTGGCGGCTGCCGCTTCCTTGCCGGCCGCAAACAGCATCTCGACCCAGCGCTTCGTATAGTCCAGCGCCTTGTTGACATCGGCCCGGCCCTTCATGGCCTCGCCGCGGCCCGGCACGATGGCCTCGGCGCCCAGTGCGCGCAAGGCTTCCAGCGTGGCCGGCCATTCCTGCAGGTGGGCGTCGCCGGTGTAGACGCCGGCCTCGTACTCGACCAGGTCGCCGGAGAACAGCACTTTTTCCTCTTCCACCCAGGCAATGGTGTCGCCGCGGGTGTGGCCCGGGCCCGGGTGCCAGACCTGGACCTTGACGCCGCCCAGGTCCAGCGTGAGCTTGCCCGGCACCTCGCCCCGGGTGGGGTCGCCGCCGCCGATCACCATGGTCGGCCAGGTCAGGCCGGGCACGCCCTCGGCACCGCGGAACAGCCGCGGGAAACGCTCCATCTCCGACTGCATGTCCTGCTGGCCGCGCTCGACGATCAGGTCCAGCGTGCCCTGGCTGGCGATGATCTCGGTCGCGCCCTCGGCCGCGTAGGCGCTGGCGCCCAGCACGCGCACCGCGTGGTAGTGCGTGAGCAGCACGTACTTGATCGGCTTGTCGCTGACAGTGCGGATGCGCGCGATCAGCTCGCGCGCCATCTCGGGCGTGGCCGTGCAGTCGCTGACCATGACGTACTTGTCGCCAATGATCACGCCGGAGTTGGGGTCGCCCTCGGCGGTGTAGGCCCAGCAATGCGCGCTGAGCTGCTCGAAGGTGATCTTCTTGTCGGCCAGATCGGCCTGGCTGGCGAAAGCTTTGGACATGGTGTGTCTCCGAATTTCACCTAATCGTAATCGATTACGGATTGTTGAATTTCGCCAGGGCCTGGTCCAGCACCTGCGCGGGCGGCAGGCTGGCGTCCACCACCACCACGCCGGTTTCCCCCGCCGGGTCCTGCAAGGCCTGGAACTGGCTGGCCACCAGGCTGGATGGATAGAAGTGGCCAGGGCGCTGGGCGACCCGGCGCAGCGCCTCCTGCTCGGTCAAGGCCAGATGCACGAAGTGCAGCCCGGGCACGGCGCCGCGCAAGACATCGCGGTAAGCGGTTTTCAGGGCGGAACAAGCCAGCACTGCGCCGCCGCTGTGGGCTTGCAGTTCGGCCGCCAGCCGCTGCAGCCAGCCGGCCCGGTCCGTGTCATCTAGCGCCAGGCCCTCGCGCATCTTGGCGATATTGGCCTGCGGGTGGAAGGCATCGCCTTCGATCAGAGGCAGGTCCAGCGCCTGCGCCAGCTGGCGGCCGACCTCGGATTTGCCGCAGCCGGACACGCCCATCACCACCACATGCAGCACCGCGCTCATGCGGCCAGGCCCTTGTCCAGCATGGCGACAACCTCTTCAGCGAACTGCGGGTAGCTCATGGTCCCGCCGGGCCGCAGCCAGGTGAAGGTCCAGTTGATCATGCCGAACAGCATCATGGTGATGGCCGTCTGGTTGGTCGGCGTGAGCCGCTGGGGATAGGCGCGGCACAGAAAGCGCGTGAAGGCCGAGACCACGTCGCGCTGGCGGTCCAGGATCAGCTCGCGCTGGGCCTCGCCCAGGAATTTGGTGTCGTGCAGCAGCGCCACATGGCGTGTCGCCGAGGTCTCGTACTCGTCCAGGAAACTGCGCACCAGCTCGTGCAGGGCGGCCCGTTCATCCAGGTTGCGACGCTGCGCCGTCGCCTCGGCCTGGCCGATGACGGCCAGCAGGCGCTGGGTGTAGCGGTCCAGCAGGTCAAACAGGATGGCTTCCTTGCTCTCGTAGTAGTGGTACAGCCGCGCCTTGGACGTGCCGCCCGCAGCCGCGATGTCGTTCATGCTGGCGGCCGGGTAGCTGCGGTCGGCGAAACACTGGGCGGCCACGTCCAGGATTTCATCGCGTTTGAGTTCGTGCTGCTGGGATTTGGGGCGCGCCATGCCTGGAATTATCGCGGGCCGCTGCGATGGCGGCCCGCCATGCGTGCGGGCGCCCTGGACGCCAGCGCCCACCAGGAAGCGCTGGCGTCGCCTCAGCTGATGGCGCCGTGGGCGCGGCAGGCCCTGGACTGCGCGTTGAAGGCGCAATCGGCCCGCGCGGCGCGGCCGGAAACCCCGCCCAGGGCCAGGGCCGCCAGGCCCGCCACCAGGCGGGCAGCGGCACCGGCGCCCAAGACTGCAGCCAACCGCAGGTCGGCCAAGGGCTGAAGCACAGGGGCGAAGCGCCGGGATGGGCTGGCCACGGCCTGCGGCACGGGTTCCCAGCTGAAGTAGGCCGGGGCCTGCGCATCCCAGGCCTCGACCACCAGCCGCTGGCCGGTACGCAGCCGCAGCTGGTCGCCGACACCCAGGATCTCGTCGCCCTGATCGTTCGGCGGACCGCCATGCGGGCCATCGAAGGTGGCCCACAGACGGCCATGGGCAATGCGCAACACGCCATCTTCCCGGGGCCGCAGGCTGATCGCTCGGCCGGCGTCCAGCTTCCAGGTGCCGGGCAGGGCGGGGGCGCTGGATTGTTGCAGTTGGCTCAGCGTTTGCGAGGACATGGCGGTCTCCATTCAGACAGGTTCGGGAAGGAATGATCGTCGGCAGCCCCTTGGCAGTCCAATGAATTGCGGCTAGGCTATTCATTCCCGATTCGCATCAATCCAGCCATCGCTCCTGACAGCGCCCGACAGCATGCAGCACTCCCAAACCCACCTGCGCAGCCGGCCGATTTCGGCCGGCCACCTGCGCGCCTTCGAAGCCGTGGCCCGGCATCTGAACTTTCGCGCAGCCTCCGAGGAAATGGCCCTGACCCAGTCGGCGGTCAGCCGGCAGATCCAGGCCCTGGAAGAGGAAGTGGGCGTGTCGCTGTTCCTGCGCCACACCCGCGCGGTGGAACTGACCAGCGCCGGCGCGCAACTGCTGCTGGCCGTGTCGCAGACCCTGCCGCGCATCGACAGCGCGGTGCGCCAGATCCGCCAGAACGCGGGCCGCAAAAGCGTTTCGCTGACCACCTTCGCCTCGTTCGCCTCGATGTGGCTGATCCCGCGGCTCGAGCAGTTCCAGCGTGACAACCCCGAGATGGACATCCGCATCGACGCCTCCGACAACGCGGTCGACCTGGAAATGGCCGACGTCGACCTGGCGCTGCGCTATGGCCCGATGGCCTCGATGCCGGCGCACGCGGTGCGGCTGTTCGGCGAGCAGCTGACACCGGTGGCCAGCCCCTGGCTGCTCAAGAGCGGCAGCCCGCTCAAGAAGCCCGAGGACCTGGCCCAGTTCACCCTGATCGAGGCGGGCGACGCCCACCGCACCCATCTGGAGTGGCTGACCTGGCGGCGCTGGTTCGACGAGCAGCAATTGCCCAAGCTGCAGCCCAAGCGCTGGCTGTACTTCAACTATGCCTACCAGATGGTGCAGGCCGCCCTGGCCGGCCAGGGCGTGGTGCTGGCGCGCATGCCCATGGTGGCCGAGAGCCTGGCCAACGGCGACCTGGTCGAGCCGCTGCCGCAGCGGCGCATGGACTCGCCCATGGCCTACTGGCTGATCACCGGCTCGCGCAGCGAACAGCGGCCCGAGATCAAGGCCTTTTGCGAATGGCTCAAGGGCCAGGCCAAAGCCACCCGCCAGACCGTGGGCGAGGTGCCCGACCCGGACACCGTCGACAACATCGACTAGCTGCGGCCAGGCGCCGGTTCCTTGGTCACCAGCCAGATGCCGGCGCAGACCAGGGCCAGCGCAATGCCGTTGCGCCATTCGAGGATGCTCTCGTCCAGGAACAGGGCCGACAGCACGGCACCGAACACCGGCACCATGAAGTTGAAGGCGGTGACCATGCTGACCCGGTTGTATTTGAGCAACAGGCTCCAGATCGAGATGGCCAGCGAGGACAACACCGCCATGTAGGCCAGCAGCGCGGTGGACGCCGGCGTGAAGCCGTGCAGAGCGCCGCCGCTGCCGTAGCCGCCGGCCAGCAGCGCCGCGCCGCCCACCACCAGCTGCCAGGCCGTCATGACGATGGGGTCGATGCCCTGCGAGATGCGTTTGCCGTAGATGCTCGCAGCGGCCAGCACCCCGGCCGCGATGACCACGAAGCCTTCGCCCAGCAGCGTGAATTCGAACTGCAGCAGGCCGCCCAGGCCGGCGCCGAAATTGATCACCATAACGCCGGCAAAACCCACGGCACAGCCCAGGGCCTTGCTGTAACTGAGCCTGTCGTTGCGGTAGATGAAGTGCGCCAGCAGCACGCTGAAGAAGGTCCCCGTCGCATTCAGGATCGAGCTCTTCACGCCGCTGGTGTGGGCCAGGCCGACGTAGAAGAACACGTACTGCAGCGCGGTCTGCGTCAGTCCCAGCACGGCGAACTGGCCCAGCGTGCGCGCGGAAAAGCCGGCTATGCGCTTGCCGCTGGCCGCTGCATAGGCCAGCAACAGCAGCCCGGCGGCCAGGAAGCGCCAGCCGGCGAACACCAGCTTGGACGGCACATCACCGGGCGCAATGCCGAACAGCAGGTAGCCGTTCTTGATCGCCGGATAGGAGCTGCCCCACAGCAGGCAGCAAAACAGCGCCAGCAGGAAGACGAGCTTGCGGTTGGTCAGGTAGGGATGGTCGTTGCGATGGGGCAAGGTCTGAGCGCCTAGTTCACGGGCCAGACCACACCGTTGTCATTGAGGATGGCATCCAGCGGCACGTCGTGCGGCTCGGGCTCCAGTTCGGACAGGAAGCCATTGGTGAAGCCCAGGCCCACGGTGAAGGGGCGCGGCTGCAGTTCGGCCAGGGTGCGGTCGTAAAAGCCGCCACCATACCCCAGCCGGAAGCCGCCGGGCGCATAGCCCACGCAGGGCACGAACAGCAGGGTGGGCACGATCACCTCGGTGTCCTTGGGCTTGGGAATGCCGTAGGCGTCCTCTTCCATCGGGCAACCGGGGTACCAGGCGTGGAACTTCAGCGTCTTGTGCAGCTTGTCGACCACCGGCAGGCCGATGCGGCGCGGCTGGGGTTCGTCCAGCAACTCGCCGTCCTCTTTCCAGCGGTGCAGGGCCGGCAGCGGATCGAATTCGCCCTTGATGGGCCAGTAGGCGCCGATCACCACATCGGGGCGGTGGACCAGCCAGATGCGCATGACCCGCTGCAGCAGATTGCTGCGCTGCTGACGGTCGGGCATGTCCAGCCTTTGCTGGATCAGCAGTTGGCGCATAGCCCTTTTCTCTTCCGACTTGTCCATAATCGTCCGATGCTGTTTCGAACGATTCTGACAGGGATCACCGCCGTGCTCGCCCTGACGGCGCAGGCCCAGGGCCGCGGTGACGATCTCATCCTGGACATGAACCAGGCCTTCAAGCAGGGCAACCGCCAGCGCCTGGCGCAGCTGCTGCCGCAAGCCAGAGGCCATGCGCTGGAGCCCTGGGCTGCCTATTGGGAGCTGCGTGCCCGCCTGGACAGCGCCAGTGCGCAGGAGCTGCAGGACTTCTTCAGCCGCTACGCCGGCAGCTACCAGGAAGACCGCTTGCGCAACGACTGGCTGCTGCTGCTGGGCCAGCGGCGCGACTGGACCACGTTTGCCGCCGAGCACCCACGCTTTCGCATGAACGACGACGCCCAGGTGCGCTGCTACGCGGTGCTGGTGCAGCACCTGCGCGAAGGCAACCAGGCGCCCTCGGGCCTGGCCGACGACGTGCGCCGCACCTGGTTCGCCCAGCGCGAGGCCGACGACGGCTGCGCCCTGGCGGCCAGCCGCCTGATCGGCGAGGGCCAGGGCGCCAACCGCATGACGGCGGCCGACGCCTGGCGCAAGGCCCGGCTGGCGACCGAGGCCAACAGGCCCCGCGCCGCGGCGGCGGCGGTGGAAATCGTTGCCCCCGAGTCGATCAACCTGGTGGGCGAGATCTTCGCCAATCCGGCCAAGTTCCTCGCCAGCAAGGTGGTCGCCGCCTCCAGGACACGCAAGGAGCTGATCGTGCTGGCCCTGATCCGGCTGGCGGCCAGCGACACCGAGAGCGCGGCACGGCAGCTCGACGCCAAATGGAGCCCCATGCTCACGCCCGAGGAGCGCGACTGGGTCTGGGGCTTCATCGCCAAGCAGTCGGCCCAGCGCCTGGAAAGCGATGCCCTGGGCCACTACGCCAAGGTCAGCCGCGACAGCCACCTGTCCGACGACATGCTGGCCTGGAAGCTGCGCGCCGCCTTGCGCGCAGGGCGCACGCCGCAGTGGCCCGAGGTGCTGGCCGCCGCCAACGCCATGAGCGAGGAAGGCCGCAAGGACCCGGCCTGGGTCTACTGGAAGGCGCGCGCCTTGCTGGGCAGCAGCCCCAACGAGGCGCAGCGCGGCGAAGCCCAGCGCCTGCTGGAGTCCATCGCCTCGGCCCGCGGCTTCTATGAGCAGCTGGCGCTGGAGGAACTGGGCCAGAAGATCAGTGTCCCGGCCAAGGCCGCCCCCCTGAGCGCCGAGGAGAAGGACGCGGCGCGCCTGAACGCCGGCTTGAACCGCGCGCTCCAGGCCATTGCCCTGGGCCTGCGGCCCGAGGGTGTGCGCGAGTGGAACTACAGCACCAACCTGGCCAAGGCCGGCGGCATGAACGACCGCGAGTTGCTGGCCGCAGCCCAGCTGGCCTGCGACCGCGAGGTCTGGGACCGCTGCATCAACACCAGCGAACGCACCCGCGCCGAGTTCGACTACGACCAGCGCTTTCCCATGCCCTACCGGGATGCGGTGGTGCGGCGCAGCCGCGAGATCAAGCTCGATCCGGCCTATGTCTACGGCCTGATCCGCCAGGAAAGCCGTTTCATCATGGACGCGCGCTCGCATGTCGGCGCGTCCGGCCTGATGCAGGTGATGCCGGCCACGGCCCGTTGGACCGCCAGGAAGATCGGCATGGGCAGCTTCACCATCGACCAGCTCAACGACCGCGAGACCAATATCGCGATCGGCACCGGCTATCTCAAGCTGGTGCTCGACGACTTCAACGGTTCCATGCCCATGGCCGCGGCCGCCTACAACGCCGGCCCCGGACGGCCGCGCAGCTGGCGCAACGGCCCGGTGATCGAGGCGGCGGCCTGGGCCGAGAACGTGCCCTTCAACGAGACCCGCGACTACGTCAAGAAGGTGCTGGCCAACACCACGACCTATGCCGCCGTCCTCAGCGGCCAGCCGCAGTCGCTCAAGGCCAGGCTGGGCACGGTGGGCCCGCGCGAGGCGGCCCAGCCCGAACCCAACCGCGACCTGCCCTGAAGCGGACCCTGGCCCGATGAACGCCTGGGACCGCATCGCCGGCACCATCGCCTCGGAGTTCTCCGACATCAAGGACCTGGAGGAACTGACCCGCGTCACGGTGCGCCTGCTGGTGGCGGCCGTGCTCGGCGCCCTGCTCGGGCTCGAGCGCGAGCGTGCGGGCAAGGCTGCCGGCCTGCGCACCCACATCCTGGTGGCCCTGGGCGGCGCCATCTTCGTGCTGGTGCCGCTGCAGGCCGGCATGGAAACGGCGGACCTGAGCCGCGTCATCCAGGGCGTGGTCGCCGGCGTCGGCTTCCTGTGCGCCGGCACCATCCTCAAGTCGCAGGACGAGGACCAGGTGCGCGGCCTGACCACGGCAGCAGGCCTGTGGCTGACCGCGGCCATCGGCCTGGCGGCCGGCATGGGCCGCGAGATGACGGCCCTGCTCAGCGCCTTGCTGGCCTTTGCCGTGCTGCGGGCCGAAGCCCCCCTGGTCCGGCTATTGGGCAACCGCAAGCCGGGCAGGCCGGACTAGCCCGGCATCAATCGCCGCGCTTTTTTGCATCAATAGACCCGGAGCGGCCCGATAGCATCCCTGCATCGAGGAGAACCCATGCTCAAGCTCTACATCGGCAACAAGAACTATTCATCCTGGTCCATGCGGCCCTGGGTGCTGCTCAAGCAGGCAGGCGTCCCCTTCGAGGAGGTGATGGCCCGCTTCGACTCTTTCGACGGCGACTCGGCCTTCAAGGCCAAGGTGGCGCAAGTCAGTCCGGTGGGCAAAGTGCCTGTGCTGGTGCATGAGGGCCTGGCCGTCTGGGACACGCTGGCGATTGCCGAATACCTTGCCGAGACCTTCCCCGAGCAGCAGCTGTGGCCGCGCGACGCCAGGGCGCGCGCCCGCGCGCGCAGTGTCTGCGCCGAGATGCATTCGGGCTTTGGCGCCCTGCGCGGCGCCTGCCCGATGAACATCGAGGCCTCGCTGTCCCAGGCCGGCGCCCTGGCCTGGCGCGACAAGCCCGATGTGCGCGCCGACGTGCAGCGCATCGTCGCCATGTGGACCGGCCTGCTGGAGGAGTTCAAGGGTCCCATGCTGTTTGGCGAGTTCTCGATTGCCGACGCCTACTTCGCACCGGTGTGCATGCGCATCAAGAACTACGCCCTGCCCGTGCCCGGCCACATCACCGACTACGTGCGCCGCGTCTGCGAGCTGCCCGGCGTCAAAGCCTGGATCGACGAAGCCCTGCTGGAGAAAGAATTCGTCGTCTTCGACGAGCCTTACCGCACTTCGCGATGAACGCCGGCATCTGCCGCACCTGGGGCAAGGTGCTCACGGCCATGGTCACGCCCTTCGACGCCCAGGGCCGGCTGGACCTGGACGCCGCGCAGCGCCTGGCGCACTGGCTGGCGGCCCATGGCAGCGATGGCCTGGTGCTGGCCGCCACCACCGGTGAAGCATCCACCCTGGACGACGACGAGCGCTGCGACCTGGTGCGCGCGGTCTGCGAGGCCGTCACCGTGCCGGTCATCGCCGGCACCGGCAGCAACGACACCCGCCACAGCGTCGCCCTGACGGAGCGCGCCCAGGGCCTGGGCGCGGCCGGCGTGATCGCTGTCAGCCCCTACTACAACCGGCCGCCCCAGGCCGGCATCGAGGCGCACTTTCGCGCCATGGCGGCGGCCACGGACTTGCCGGTGATGCTCTACGACGTGCCGCTGCGCACCGGCCGGCGCATCGCCCAGGAAGTGCTGCTGCGCCTGCTGCGCGAGGTGCCCAACATCGTCGCCTTCAAGGACGCCACCGGCGACCCGCCCGCCGCCGCCGCCCTGCTGGCCGAAGCCGGAGAGCACTTCGACCTGTACTCGGGCGACGACCCCTACACCCTGCCGCTGCTGGCCGTGGGCGCGGTCGGCATCGTGGGCACCAGCACCCACTGGACCGGGCCGCAGTTTCGCCGCATGTTCGAGGCCTTCGAACGCGGCGATCTGCGCACCGCGCGCGAGATCAACGCCAGGCTGCAGCCCTCGTTTCGCTACGTCAACAGCGACGACTGCGTTTTCCCGATGGCCATCAAGGCCATGCTGCGCACCCTGGGCCAGGAGGTGGGGCAATGCCGCGCCCCCCTGCCGCCGGCACCGCCGGACACCGAGGACCGCGCACGCGAAGTCTGGGCACAACTGCAGGACTGAGCGCGCCTATAAACTCCGGCCATGCAGATTTACATGGTCGGTGGCGCGGTGCGCGATGCCCTGCTGGGCCTGGCTGTGCACGACCACGACTGGGTGGTTGTGGACGCCACGCCCGAGCAAATGATGGCCGAGGGCTATCTGCCGGTGGGCAAGGACTTCCCGGTCTTCCTGCATCCGCAGACCAAGGAGGAGTACGCCCTGGCGCGCACCGAGCGCAAGACCGCGCGCGGCTACCACGGCTTCGCCTTCCACACCGAGCCCGGCGTCACGCTGGAGGACGACCTGGCGCGGCGCGACCTGACCATCAACGCCATCGCCCAGGCCGCGGATGGCAGCCTGATCGACCCCTTCCACGGCCAGCAGGATGTGCGCCAGCGCGTGCTGCGCCACGTGACCGACTCCTTTCGCGAGGACCCGGTGCGCATCCTGCGGCTGGCCCGCTTCGCCGCGCGCTTTGCCGACTTTTCCGTCGCACCCGAAACCATGGACCTGATGCGGGGCATGGTCGCCGAGGGCGAGGCCGATGCCCTGGTGGCCGAGCGTGTCTGGCAGGAGCTGGCGCGCGGCCTGATGGAGGCCAGGCCGTCCCGCATGTTCGAGGTGCTGCGCGACTGCGGCGCCCTGGCCGTGTTGCTGCCCGAGGTCGACCGCCTGTGGGGCGTGCCCCAGCGCGCCGACTACCACCCGGAGGTCGACACCGGTGTGCACCTGCTGATGGTGCTGGACATGAGCGCACGGCTGGAGGCGCCGCTGGCGGCGCGCTTTGCCTGCCTGACGCACGACCTGGGCAAGGGCACGACGCCGGCCGACGTGCTGCCGCGCCACATCGGCCACGAAGGCCGCAGCGCGCGCCTGCTCAAGGATGTCTGCGAGCGTCTGCGCGTGCCCACCGACTGCCGTGAGCTGGCCGACGTGGTGGCGCGCGAGCACGGCAACATCCACCGCAGCGGCGATCTGGGCGCGACCGCCACCATGCGCCTGCTCGAGCGCTGCGATGCGATGCGCAAGCCCCAGCGCTTCGAGCAGGTCTTGCTGGCTTGCGAATGCGATGCCCGCGGCCGCGGCGGGCTGCAGGAGCAGGCCTATCCGCAGCGCCAGCGCCTGCTGCAGGCGCTGGCCGCAGCGCAGTCGGTTGCTACCAATTCAATAGCTGCCCAGGCCCAAGCTGCGGGGCTTAGCGGTCCGAAAGTCGGTGAAATGATCCATGCGGCACGGGTTGCCGCCGTGGCGCAGGCGCTGGGCCTGCCGGCCTGAGCTAGACCAGCAGCGCCAAGGCCGCGTAGTCCCCCACGCTGATGCCCAGGCCGGCGGCCACCAGTTCGCAGCCGGCCGTCAGCGCCGGCATCTTGCCGGCCACCTGGGCTTGCAGGCGCGGCAGCAGGTACTCGCGGTTGTGCCAGAAGACGCTGCCGCCCAGGCTGATGCGCTGCAGGTCCAGCGTCACCACCAGGTTGTACAGGGCCCGGCCCAGCACCCGGCACAACTCGTCGACGGTGGCGGCGGCCTGCGCGTCGCCGGCCTGGGCCCTCTCCAGCAGCTGCGCCGCACCGGCGCCAAAGCGCCGCGCCACGGCATTGCCGGCCACCAGGGCCTCGACGTCGCCGATGTTGCCGCAGCCGCACAGCGCGTCGCTGTTGTCCGAGACGAACATGTGGCCGGCGTGGCCGGCGTTGCCGTTCTTGCCGCGCAACACATGGCCGTCCACGCACAGGCCGACGCCGATGCCGGTGCTCCAGGTGACGTAGGCGCAATGGTCCTGGCCTTGCAGCGCGCCCCAGCGGCGCTCGGCCTCCAGCGCAGCGATGCAGTCGTTCTCCACCCGCAGCTCGTCGAAGCGCTCGCGCAGCGGCGCCTCCAGCAGGGCCGTGGTCCAGTCGTTGGGCAGGCCGCGCGCCGGGCCGGCCATGCCGCCGCAGATGTTGGGCGCCGCCACTTCCACCAGGCCGGCGTTCAGGACAAACGGGCCACAGGACGAGACGCCGGCGCGATGCACACCGGCCGCATCGATGCCGGCCTCGGCGCAGGCTTCATCCACCAGGCGCAGCACCTGGCGCGCCAGGGCGTCGTTGCTGCCGGTCTTGGCCGTGGGCTCGCTGCGACGCGCCAGCAGCTCCAGGCCGGCGCCGCTGTTGAGGCTGACGGCCACTTTGGTTCCGCCGATGTCGATGCAGGCTTTCATATTTGGAGTGTAGGCTGGCTGGCACGGCTGGTGCATGACACCAGCCGCTGGCCTTTCAGCCCCAACCCAAGGAGTGATCGATGCATTGCAAGACGACAGAGCGCAGCCGCTGGACCCGATTGAGCACCGCCCTGGTGCTCGCCCTGCCCCTGGCCCTGCTGGGCGCCTGCGCCAGCGCGCCCGCCATCGACAACAGCGCCATCGGCCAGCCTGCCTTTCGCACCCACGTCGCCACCTACGGCCTGGTCTACCGCCTGCCCAAGGACGTGGTCGACGTGATGGAGGCCAAGATCACGACGCCGCTGCAGCAGAACCTGGTGCGCATGGGCCTGAACGCCGAGGCCCAGGCCTTCAACCTGCCGCACGTCACCGTGGTGCACATCCACAGCGCCGATCCCACGACGCCGATGAAGATGCTCAAGGCCATGCCGCCCCTGCCGCCGGTGCTCGACGGCGTGGTGCTGAAGAATTTCTACACCACCGAGGCCGCGAAGGACGCCGGCCACCCCTGGTGGCTGGACCTGGGCATCGTCAAGACCGGCAAGGCCTATGAAGACATGATGGCCTTCAACACCCGCGCCACCGCCGCCCTCGCGCCGCTGCGCGACGGGCCGCTGCCGCGCGTCACCGGTCCGGTCTACGCCAAGATGGGCGATGCCGGCAAGGAGCTGGTGCGCACCGTGGGCGTCAGCGGCGTCAACGTGGTCAAGGATGGCAAGGAACTGCGCCCGCACAATCCGCACAACACCCTGGTCTACAGCATGGCGCTGTTCACACCCCAGGTGCAGGCAGGCATGAACCAGGTGGCGGCGGACTTCAACAAGATCCTGCCCGAGGGCATGACCACCACGTTCCGCAATGTGTCCATCGTGGAACTGGCCTTCTCGGGCAATGTGTTGCGCGAGTTCTACCGCATCAACCTGGCCGACGGCTCGGTGGTGGACGTGGCTTCCGGCCAGCCCGTTCGCTGAGGCCTCAGACGAATTTGGCGATCACGCCCACCACCAGGCTGAGCACGATGGTGGTGGTCAGCGGGATGAACCACTCGCGGCCGAAGAGCCTGAAGCGCAGGTCGCCGGGCAGCTTGCCAAAGCCCATGCGTTGCAGCAGGGGCGTGAACCAGCTGATCAGCATCAGGGCCAGGAAGATGACGATGATCCAGCGAAGCATGTTCAGAGTGTATGGGTGCGGTCGCCGTCGCGAAAGCCAAGGGCGTCCCAGAACTTGCCCTTGTGCAGGCCAATGACCTTGAACAGCTCGCCCATCTCGTGCTCGTGGACCAGGCGCTGGCCGGCGATGCGCTCGGCCAGCGGCGCGTCCGCCAGCAGGGGCACAAGACCGCAGTTGATCAGGAAGCGCGCCTGGGTGGTGTAGCCCAGGGTCAGCAGGCCGGCCTCCTGCGCCGCCAACGCCAGGCCGCTGAAGTTGATGTGGGCCGTGATGTCCTTCAGGCCGACATCGCGCAACGGGTCCGGGTCGGCCAGGTGGCCCTTGTGGCACATCAGCGTGCCCATGTGACGCTGCGGATGGAAGTATTCCGCCTCGTTGAAGCCGTAGTCGATGAAGAAGGCCGCGCCCTGCTCCAGCCGGTCGGCCAGGGTGCGCACGAAGGCCTCGGCCTGGGGGTGGATCTCGGTCAGATAGTCGTGTTCGCCGGCGATGGCGACCGGCGGGCGCAGCGCCGTGGCCTGGTCGGCAAACACCAGCTGGCCTTCGTGCACGGCGACGCCGCGCTCGTGCCAGACGCCATCCTTGCGCTGCAGCAACTTGACCGGCATGGCGTCGAGCACCTCGTTGCCCACGACCACACCCTTGAAGCGTTCCGGCAGGGCATCGGCCCACTGGACCTTGTCGCCAAAGGCCGCCAGCGTTTCCTGCTGGCGCGCGCGCAGGCTGCCCGACAGGTCGACGATGGTGTAGCGGCGCGCGGTGTCGCCCAGTGCCTCCAGCAGCTGGGCCGCCAGCGCACCCGTGCCGGCGCCGAACTCCCAGACCTCGTCGGTCCCGGTGGCATGCAGCGCGTCGGCCACCTGGGCCGCCAGGGTCTGGCCGAATAAGGGCGTCATCTCCGGCGCGGTGACAAAGTCGCTGCCCGATGCCGGCCCGCGGCCGAACTTGCGCGAGCCGTTGGCGTAGTAGCCCAGTCCGGGCGCGTACAAGGCCAAGGCCATGAAGCGGTCGAAGGGCAGCCAACCGCCGGCGCGGGCGATGGATTTTTCCAGCAGGGCCTGCAGGGCGCTCGTTAAACTCGTTGCTTCTGTCTTCACCCCCGGATTGTCCCCGAATGAACGCCCCGTCCCGAGCGCGCACCGTGCTGGTCACCGGCTCCGCCAAAAGGCTGGGCCGCGAGATCGCGCTGGCGCTGGCCAAGGCCGGCTGGCAGGTGGCTGTGCACTACCGCGAATCGGCCGCAGACGCTAGCAAAACAGTAGCAGACTGCGCAGCATTGGCGGGAGGTACAGTCCAGTTCGATGCATTTCAGGCGGATCTGGCGGAGGAAAGCGCTGCGCGCGACCTGTTGCCGCGCGTGGTCGCGCGCTTCGGCGCCGTCGATGCCGTGGTCAATAACGCCTCGCTGTTCGAGCACGACACGGCTGCCAGCTTCAGCTACCAGGCACTGGCGGCCCACCTGGCGGCCAACACCGGCGCGCCTGTGCTGCTGGCCCAGGCCCTGCACGGCCACCTGGTGCAGCGCGGCGCCCAGGGCGTGGTGGTCAACATGCTGGACCAGAAGCTGTGGAACCAGAACCCCGACTTCTTCAGCTACACCCTGTCCAAGGCGGCGCTGGAGGCGGCCAACACCATGCTGGCCCAGGCCCTGGCGCCGCAGCTGCGGGTGGTGGGCGTGGCACCCGGCCTGACCATCACCAGCCACCTGATGCCCCAGGCCAGGTTCGAGGCCTTGCACAAGCTGGCGCCGCTGGGCCGCTCCTCCCTGCCCGCCAACATCGCGGCGGCCGTGCAGTTCGCGCTGGACAACGACGCCATCACCGGCACCACCTTGCTGGTGGACGGCGGCCAGCACCTGATGAAGTTCGACCGCGATTTTTCAATGATGTGAGCTTGCGGGCCGGACCACGCATTGCGCTCTGACCCCTACTGATCGAAAGGCCAAGATGCGCGACACCGGCAACCAGACCCTGACCCTCACCGGCCTGCGCTTCGACGCCAGCCTGGGCATCCTGGACCAGGAGAAGGCCGCGCCGCAGCCCATCCGGGTCGATGCAGAACTCAACCTCGGTCCCCAGCCCCTGCTGCCGCGCGACGACGACATCAGCCACGTGCTGGACTACCGCAAGGTGCGCAAGATCATCATCGACGAGTGCACGGCGCAACACGTCAACCTGCTGGAAAGCCTGATCGGCAGGCTGGGCCACCGCCTGATGCAATTGCCCGGCGTGCTGGGCGTGCGCGTGAAGATCGCCAAGCTGGAGATCTTCGACGACTGCGAAGTGGCGATCCGGGTCGAGACCGGGCAGTGGTAGGAGGGCTGCCGCTCACCAGCGGAAGGTGGCCCCCAGCATCGGCCCGCTGAAGTTCACGTCGCGGACCGCGCTGCCGGGCTTGAGCTCATAGGCCAGATAGCGCCACATGCCGCTCAGTTCCCCCCAGGAATAGGCATAGCTGATGCCGGTGGCGGCCTGCCAGGTCAGCCGGCTCTCGCCCGCGCCCACATCCAGGTAGAAGGGAACGGCCCACTTGCCCGCGCTGTCCAGGGCGTAGCGGCCCTTGACGCCGACCAGGGCGTCCCACAGGGTCTGGCTGGACTCGTAGCTGCCCGACCGGGACGCCGGGGCGATGGACCCGAGCGCACCGGAGATGTCCCAGCGCACCGACTGGTTGATGTCCAGCATGCGCACGCCGCCCAATACGTCCACGGTCAACGCCGGGTCCGGGGCGATGCGGTAGTCGGCGCCCAGCGTCCACAGCTTGGCCTTGAGGTCCAGGCCCAGGTTGGCCGAGGTACTGGCGGGCAGGCCGGCATTGCCGATGCTGAAGTCGCGGCTGCCGCTGCGGCTGTCGCCGAAGTCCAGGTAGATGAAGTCGGTGAACACGCCCCAGCGGCCGTTGTGTGCGCCAAATGAGCCCATGAAAGCGCCCTGCAGCTTGTCCATGAAGTTGCCGGAACTGATGTTCAGGTCGCCGCCGCCGGGACCGGTGGGAATGTTGGATTGGCCGTCCACGCTGGGAAAGTAGCCGTACACCGACAGCGCATAACGCCAGTTAACCGACCCGGCGGCCTGGGCATTGGCACCGCCCGGCGCCAATGCCGCTGTACAGGCGGCAGCCCATGCCAAGGCCGTCAACCGGGTCCTGAGAGAGGCTTGCATGAAATGCTCCTGCGCCTGGAAGGCGAAACCCATTCTGCGCGTCTCCCCAGGCCCCAGCCATGGGCATTTGGGCCCATCTGGCCGGAAAAGGCCGCAATGCGACAATCGGGGCATGAGTGCCGTCTGGATTGACAACGACCCTGTCCCCCTGTCGCGGGACGCAAAAATCGAGCGGGAAACCCACAAGCTCGAGAAGCGCCTGTGCCGCCAGGTGGGCCAGGCCATCGTCGACTTCAACATGATCGAAGAGGGCGACAAGGTCATGGTCTGCATGTCCGGCGGCAAGGACAGCTACGCCATGCTGGACATCCTGCAAAAGATGCGGGCGCGCGCGCCGGTCGACTTCGAGCTGGTCGCCGTCAACCTCGACCAGAAGCAGCCCGACTTTCCCGAGCACGTGCTGCCTGAGTACCTGGCCAAGACCGGTGTGCCTTTCCACATCGAGAACCAGGACACCTACTCCATCGTCAAGGACAAGATCGCGCCAGGCAAGACCATGTGCAGCCTGTGCTCGCGCCTGCGCCGCGGCATCCTGTACCGGGTGGCCGACGAGCTGGGCGCGACCAAGATCGCCCTGGGCCACCACCGCGACGACATGCTGCAGACCTTCTTCCTGAACATGTTCTTCGGCGGCAAGCTCAAGGGCATGCCGCCCAAGCTGGTCAGCGACGACGGCAAGCACGTCGTGATCCGGCCCCTGGCCAACGTCGCCGAAAAAGACCTGGTGCGCTGGGCCGAGCACCGTCAGTTCCCCATCATTCCCTGCACCCTGTGCGGCAGCCAGGAGAACCTGCAGCGCAAGCAGGTCGGCGCCATGCTGCGCGAGTGGGAAAAGCAGTACCCGGGCCGCCTGGAAACCATGTTCACCGCGTTACAGAATGTTGTTCCCTCGCACCTGGCCGACGGAAAGCACTACGATTTCAAGAGCCTGACGCCCACCGGCATGGCCAGCGAGGACGGCGACAAGGCCTTCGACAGCGAGGACTTCGCCCCTGCACCCGTCTCGCTGCCCGGCCTGCAAGTCGTCAAGCTCTAGCCCCTGTCCCTTGTTTGATCGGGGAGGTTCGGTATGAAGCGCATTCTTTCGCGCGGGGCCGGCGCCCTGCTGCTGGCTGCGGCGTCGCTGCTGGCCGGCTGCGCCGGGCCCTTCCTGGTCGAGAGCAACGTGCAGTCGTTCTCCAGCCTGCCGGCGGTACCGTCCGAGCCGCGCTACCGTTTCGAGCGCCTGCCCTCGCAACAGGCCGCCCCCATGCAGCCCCAGCTGGAGCTGCTGGCCGACCCGGCGCTGCACCGCGCCGGCCTGCGGCGCGACGACGCCGCGCCCCGGTACAGCGTTCAGGTCACGGCCCGCGTGCAGCGCGTGATGTCGCCCTATGCCGATCCCTGGTATGGCGGCTGGGGCTTTTATGGCCCGGGCTACGGCCTGTGGGCGCCCTTCCCCGCCATGGATTCGCCCTGGTACCAGCGCGAGATCGGCGTGGTGCTGCGCGACCTGGGCAGCAACCAGGTGGTCTACGAAAGCCATGCCCACAGCGACGGCCCCTGGTTCAACAACGAGCTGGTGCTGCCGGCCATGTTTGATGCAGCGTTGCAGGGTTTTCCGGCCGCGCCGGCGGGCCCGCGCCGGGTGAACGTGCAGGTTGCCCCGACCCCCAGGTGACGTGGCAAGGCCCCCACCTACAATCAGCACCAATGGAAGCCACCCGCATCATCGCCGTGCGCCATGGCGAAACCGCCTGGAACGTCGATGCCCGCATCCAGGGCCAGACCGACATCGGCCTGAACGACACCGGCCGCTGGCAGGCCCAGCGGGTCGGCCAGGCCCTGGCCGCCGAACCCATCACCGCCGTCTATTCCAGCGACCTGGGCCGCGCCCATCAGACCGCCCAGTCCATCGCGGAGACCACCGGCGTGCCGGTGGTCTCCGACAAGGGCCTGCGCGAGCGCGGCTTTGGCATGTTCGAGGGCAAGACCTTCGACGAGATCCACGCCACCTGGCCAGACCATGCGCACAACTGGCGCAAGCGCATCCCCGAGTGGGAGCCGCCCGAGGGCGGCGAGTCGCTGCTGCAGCTGCGCGAGCGGGTCACCCGCACCATGCACGCCCTGGCGGCGCGCCATCCGGGCGAGCAGATCGTGGTGGTCGCGCACGGCGGCGTGCTCGACACGCTGTACCGCGTGGCCACCGGCCAGGAAGTCAATTCACCGCGCACCTGGCAATTGCCCAACGGTGCCATCAACCGCCTGCTCTGGACATCAGAAGGCTTTACGCTGGTCGGCTGGTCCGACACCCAGCACCTGGACCATGCACCTGTTGACGAAAACACCTCTTTCTGAGCAGCTCAAGCCACTGGTCGGGAAACCGGTCAGCGCCATCGACACCCCCAGCCTCGTCGTCGACCTCGACGCCATGAACCGCAACCTCGCGCGGATGGCGGAGTTTGCCAAGAAGCACGACGTGCGCTGGCGCGCCCACGCCAAGATGCACAAGAGCTCGGCCCTGGCCAGGCTGCAGATGCAGGCCGGCGCCATCGGCGTCTGCGTGCAAAAGACCTCGGAGGCCGAGGCCATGGCGGCCGGCGGCGTGCACGACATCTACATCAGCAACGAAGTCATCGCACCGGCCAAGCTGGCCCGCGTGGCGGCCCTGGCTGGACGGCTGGCGACCGAAAACGGCAAGCTGGCGATCGCGGTGGACAGTGTCGAAGGCGTGTCGCGGCTGGCGCAGGCGATGAACGACAGCCGCACCAGCGGCGGCAACCCCATCAGCATCGACGTCTTCGTGGAGATCGACGTCGGCCAGGGCCGCTGCGGCGTGGCACCGGGCAGCGCCGCAGTGGCCCTGGTGCATGAGATCCGCAAGCACCCGGCCCTGCGCTTTGCCGGCCTGCAGGCCTACCACGGCAAGGCGCAGCACGTGCGCAGCGCGCAGGAGCGGCGCGACCTGATCGCCATCGCGGCGCAGGACGTGGTCTTCACCCGCAAGCTGATCGAGGCCGAGGGCGTGCCGGTCGAACTGGTCACCGGCGCCGGCACCGGCAGCATGGTCTGCGAGGCCGCCAGCGGCGTCTATGGCGAGCTGCAGGCCGGCTCCTTCATGTTCATGGACGCCGACTACGCGGCCAACGAGCGCGACCCGGCCCAGCCGCATTTCGAGCACGCGCTGTTCGTCAAGACCCAGGTGATCAGCAGCGGCGTGCAGCACGCCGTCTGCGACGCCGGCCACAAGAGCCACGCCATCGATTCGGGCCTGCCCAAGGTCCATGCGCCCGACGACGCCCACACCCTGAACTACTTCAACGGCGGCGACGAGCACGGCATCCTGCGCCCCGCCGGCCCCGGCATCCGCGTGCCCGCCCTCGGCCAGATGCTGTGGCTGATCCCCGGCCACTGCGACCCCACGGTCAACCTGCACGACTGCCTGATCGGCGTGAAGGGCGGCCTGGACACGGGCAAGGTCTCGCGCATCATCCGCGTCGATGCGCGCGGGGCTTTGACCTAGCGAATTCCGTTCGGGCTGAGCCTGTCGAAGCCCCGTCAAAGCGGTGCGCCTGGGATGGCCGATGGGCCGACCACTGCAAGCACGCCAACAGCATCGATCCCGCGCCGGTCGGTGCGAGCGAGGTGGCAGGGAGCGATGGATCCCGGATCAAGTCCGGGATGACAAAACCTAGAGAGGCTGCACGAACAACGCTCAGGGTTGTCCGCCATCAAAAGCCGGCGACCGCGGCGCGACAATCCGCAGATGCAACTCAGTCCCAGCCAGATCATCGTTCTGGCCACACCGGTGTTCTTCCTGCTCATCGCGATCGAGTTCGCCTGGGGGCTGGCCAAGGGGCGCAACACCTACCGGCTGAACGACGCGGTCAACAGCATCAGCCTGGGCATGCTCAGCCAGGTGACGGCGGTGTTCATGAAGCTGCTGACCATCGGCATCTACACCGCCATCCACAGCCTGGTCGCGGTCTGGCACAACGAGGCCTTCTGGACGGCCTGGTACGGCTGGCTGCTGGCCCTGGTGTTCTACGATTTCTGCTACTACTGGCTGCACCGCGCCGGCCATGAGAGCGCCGTCTTCTGGGCCGCCCATGTGGTGCACCATCAGAGCCAGGACTACAACCTCTCGACCGCCCTGCGCCAGACCTCCAGCGGCGTCCTGCTCGGCTGGCTGTTCTATGTGCCGATGGCGGTGGCCGGCGTGCCGCCGCTGGTGTTCGGTGTGGTGGCCCTGGTCGACCTGCTCTACCAGTTCTGGGTGCATACCGAGCACGTGCCCAAACTGGGCTGGTTCGACCGCTGGTTCTGCTCGCCCTCCAACCACCGCGTCCATCACGCGGTGAACGACCGCTACCTGGACCGCAACTACGGCGGCATGCTCATCGTCTGGGACCGCCTCTTCGGCAGCTTCAAGGAAGAAGACGAGCGCTGCGTCTACGGCACGCGCAGCCCGCTGGACAGCTGGGACCCGCTGTGGTCCAACGGCGAGGTCTACTGGGCCCTGGCCAAAGACAGCTGGCATGCGCGCAGCTGGGCCGACAAGCTGCGGGTCTGGTTCAAGCCACCGGGCTGGCGGCCGGCCGACGTGGCACAGCGCTTTCCCAAACCGGCCTTCGAGATCGCAGCCGTGCAGCGCTACCACCCGCCCATGACGGCGGCCGTGGCCTGGTTCGGCGGCCTGCAGTTCCTGCTGCTGCTAGGCGGCGTGGCCCTCTTCCTTTGGCATGCGGACCAGATGCCGCTGGCCCAGTCTTCGGTCTGGCTGGCGGCGCTGGTGGCCAGCCTGTGGGCGGTGGGGGCCGTGATGCAGGGCCGCATCCACATCAGCACCGTGCTGCTGGTCGAATCCTGCGCCCTGGCCACGGCCACATCGGCCCAGGGCATGGTCGAAGCGCACCTGGTTTTCAAGCCGCTGGCCTTGCTGCTTGCTCTGTTTTTGGTAGCAACCCGCGTCCATTCCACGGGAGGATGGGGCCGATTCAATGCATTTTTGCTGCTGGGACTGGCTTTTTCGCTGGCCGGCGACTGCTTCCTGATGCTGCAAGGCATGTTCATTCCCGGCCTGGTGGCCTTCCTCATCGCCCACCTGTTCTACATCGCCGTGTTCAAGCAGGGCATGGCCTGGTTCCCCAGCAAGCGCGCACTGGCCGCCACGCTGGGCCTGGGCGCGGCCATGTACGCCTTTCTCTTCCCCGGCCTGAACGCTGTGCTCAAGGTGGCGGTGGCCGCCTATGTGATCGTGATCGCGCTGATGGCGGCTCAAGCCATCGGCCGCGCGCTGGTGCTGCGTGACAAGCAGTCCATCGCGGTGGCGGTGGGCGCGGCCTTCTTCATGCTCAGCGACTCGCTGCTGGCGACCAACCGCTTCGCCTTCCCGCTGCCGATGGCGCAGTTCTGGGTGCTCGCTACCTACTACGTCGCGCAGGTGCTGATCGCCTGCAACACGGTGCCGACGGCCGGCTACTCGGAGAAAAGCTCGCCCGCAGCCTTGGGCGGCATGACGCCCAGGTGGCGGTAGGCCGCCAGGGTGGCGATGCGGCCGCGCGGCGTGCGCTGCAAAAAGCCCTGCTGGATCAGGTAGGGCTCGATCACGTCCTCGATGGTGCCGGGCTCTTCGCCGATGGATGCGGCGATGTTGTCCAGCCCCACCGGGCCGCCGTCGAAGCGGTGAATCACCGCCTCCAGCAGCTTTCTGTCCATGATGTCGAAGCCCTGCGGGTCCACGTCCAGCATGGCCAGGGCCTTGCGCGCGATCTCGGGCGTGATGCGGCCCGTGCCCTTGACGTCGGCGTAGTCGCGCACCCGGCGTAGCAGGCGGTTGGCGATGCGCGGCGTGCCGCGTGAGCGCTTGGCGATCTCGGCGCCGCCCTCTTCGTCCATCGGTGCGTTCAAGAGGCCTGCGCTGCGCTTGACGATGCGCGCCAGTTCCTCGGGGGTGTAGAACTCCAGCCGGGCGACGATGCCGAAGCGGTCGCGCAGCGGGTTGGTCAGCATGCCGGCCCGCGTGGTCGCGCCCACCAGGGTGAAGGGCTGCAGGTCCAGCTTGATGGAACGCGCCGCCGGCCCCTCGCCGATCATGATGTCGATCTGGTAGTCCTCCAGCGCCGGGTACAAAATTTCCTCGACCACTGGCGACAGGCGGTGGATCTCGTCGATGAAGAGCACGTCGTTCTTCTCGAGGTTGGTCAGCAGGGCCGCCAGGTCCTTGGGCTTTTCCAGCACCGGGCCCGAGGTCTGGCGCAGGTTGACGCCCAACTCGTGGGCGACGATGTGGCTGAGCGTGGTCTTGCCCAGGCCGGGCGGGCCGAACAGCAGCACGTGGTCCAGCGCCTCGCCGCGCTTCTTGGCGGCGCCGATGAAGATCTCCAACTGCTCGCGGGTCTTGGACTGGCCCACGTAGTCGTCGAAGAGCTTGGGCCGCAGGGCCCGCTCGATCGCTTCCTCGTTGGGCGAGGCCGGCGCGGCCGAGACCACCCGCTCGGGCGGCGGCATGGCGAAGTCGTCGGTCTGGATGCTCACGCCGCGCCCTTCATCACTTGGTCAGGGCCCGCAGGGCCAGCTTGATGCCTTCGCTCACGCCCACGTCCTTGGGCAGGGCCTTGCACGAGGCCTGGGCCTCCTTGTCGCTGTAGCCCAGGGCCACCAGGGCCTGCAGGATGTCGGCCTGGCTGTCGCTGGCGGCGGGGCCACCGGCTGGCGCGCCCAGGTCGGCGCCGAACTTGCCCTTCAACTCCAGCAGCAGGCGCTCGGCCGTTTTCTTGCCGATGCCAGGCACCTTGACCAGCCGGCCGGCGTCCTGCGCCGTCACGGCCTGGGCGATGTCGGCCACGCTCAGGCCCGACAGCACCGAGAGAGCCGTGCGCGGGCCGACGCCGGAAATCTTGATCAGATGGCGGAAGGCCTCGCGCTCGGCGGCCGAACCAAAGCCGTAGAGAATCTGGGCGTCCTCGCGCACCACGAAGTGGGTCAGCAGCGAGACCTTCTCGCCCACGCCGGGCAGGTTGTAGAAGGTGCTCATGGGCACATCGACCTCGTAGCCGACGCCGTTGCAGTCCACCAGCAGCTGGGGCGGGTTCTTGTCGGCCAGCGTTCCTGTCAATCTGCCTATCATGGGGTCCCCTGGCACAAAGCCAGCTTTCTTGTTTGCTCACCGGAATTATCAGCTTGATCGTCCGCCACACCTTCGCGCCGCCCAACAACGCCCGCCTGTCCCATCTGTGCGGGCCGATGGACGAACACCTTCGCACCATCGAGGCCGGCCTGCAGGTCAGCATCGCGCACCGCCACGAGCAGTTCAAGATCGACGGCCCCAAGGCCAAGGCCAACCGCGCGCTGGAGGTGCTGCAGGCGCTGTACGAGATCGCGGCGCGGCCGATCGCGGCCGACAAGGTGCAGCTGATGCTGGCCGGCGACGGCGAGATGGCGCAGGACGCCGATGGCGCCATGCTGCTGCAGACCCGGCGCAGCGACCTCAAGGCCCGCACGCCCACCCAGAGCGTCTATCTGGAGAACATCGCCAGCCACGACATCACCTTCGGCATCGGGCCGGCCGGAACCGGCAAGACCTACCTGGCGGTGGCCATGGCGGTGGACGCGCTGGAGCGCGCCAGCGTGCAGCGCATCGTGCTGACCCGCCCGGCGGTGGAGGCCGGCGAGAAGCTGGGCTTTCTGCCCGGCGACCTGAGCCAGAAGGTCGACCCCTACCTGCGGCCGCTGTACGACGCCCTGTACGACCTGATGGGACCGGACCGCGTGGCCAAGGCCTTCGAACGCAACACGCTGGAGATCGCGCCCCTGGCCTTCATGCGCGGGCGCACGCTGAACAACGCCTTCATCATCCTGGACGAGGCGCAGAACACCACGCCCGAGCAGATGAAGATGTTTTTGACGCGCATCGGCTTTGGCAGCAAGTGCGTGGTCACCGGCGACGTCAGCCAGATCGACCTGCCCAAGGGCCAGCTGTCGGGCCTGGTGGAGGCCGAGCACATCTTGAAGCGCGTCAAGGGCATCGCCCACACCCGCTTCACCAGCAAGGACGTGGTGCGCCATCCCCTGGTGGCGCGCATCGTCGACGCCTATGATGCCGCGCGCAAAGCCTGATTGCTCTCAAATGCATAGCAATCCAGGACCATTTTCCGGGAGCTCCAGCCCGATATGACTCCCAATCTCGACTTGTCGCTGCAATTTGGCAGCTTTGCCGGCGCCGCTGCCCACAAGGCGCTGTTCAAACGCGCCGAGGTGGCGCGCTGGATCGCCCACGCCCTGCAAGGGCCGGCCGAGATGACGGTGCGCATCGTCGGCGAGGCCGAGGGCCAGGCCCTGAACCTGCAGTACCGCGGCAAGGACTACGCCACCAACGTGCTGACCTTCGACTACACGCGCGAGCCGGTGGTGATGGCCGACCTGGTGCTGTGCGGCCCGGTGCTGGAACGTGAGGCGAAGGACCAGGGCAAGGCGCTCAAGGACCACTACGCCCATCTGCTGGTGCACGGCACCCTGCATGCCCAGGGCTGGGACCACGAGACCAACGAGCGCGATGCGCTGGCAATGGAGGCGGCGGAGATTTTGCTGCTGGCCAGCCTGGGCCTGCCCAACCCCTATTGAGCCTCAGCGCACGGTCAGCGGGATCGTCACCGGCCCGTCGTTGACAAGATGCACCTGCATGTCGGCGGCGAACTCGCCGGTCTGCACCTCGGGATGCGCAGCCCGCGCCTGGGCCACGAAATAGTCGTACAGCCTGCGTCCTTCATCCGGCGCGGCGGCGCCGGTGAAGCTGGGGCGGTTGCCGCCGCTGGTATCGGCCGCCAGGGTGAACTGGCTCACCAGCAAAAGGCCGCCGTTCACGTCCTGCACGCTGCGGTTCATCTTGCCGGCCTCGTCGCTGAAGATGCGCAGCTTGAGCAGCTTGGCCAGCAGCTTGTCGGCCTGGGCCTCGCTGTCGCCGCGTTCAGCGCAGACCAGCACCAGCAGGCCGACGCCGATTTCACCGATGGTGGCGCCGGCCACATCGACACGCGCTTGGCGCACGCGTTGGATCACACTGATCAATTCAATTCCTCCTCGGTGGCCGCATGGGCCTCGACATCGGTGGGCAGCAGCTCGATGGTGGCGCGCAGCCCCGGCACGCTGTCCATCAGCGCTCTTTCCACCGCGCCGCGCATGGCGGCCGCCCGGCCCAGGGTCCATTCGGCCGGCACATGCATGTGCAGCGCGACGAAGCGCCGCGCGCCGGAGCCGCGGCTGATGACGTGGTCGAAGCGCACGCTGCGGTGCTGGAACTGCGCCAGCGTCGCCTGCACGGTGGCCAGCACTTCGGGCGGCAAGGCCTCGTCCATCAGGCCCTGCGAGGACTTCCACATCAGGTGCGCGCCCTCACGCAGGATGTTCAGTGCCACCGCGATGGCCGTTGCGGCGTCCAGCCATTGCCAGCCGGTCAGGGCCACCAGGCCCACGCCCAGCAGCACGCCGGCCGAAGTCCAGACGTCGGTGAGCAGGTGGCGGGCGTCGCCCTCCAGCGCCATCGAGCGGTGCAGCCTGGCAGAGCGCAGCATCAGCCAGGCCAGGCCGCCGTTGAGGGCCGAGCTGAGCACCGACAGCGCCAGGCCCAGGCCCAGCTGTGTGATGGGCTGCGGCTGCAGCAGGCGTTGCACACCGGCCCAGGCGATGCCCAGCGCGGCAATGATGATCATCAAGCCCTCGAAGCCGGCGGCAAAGTATTCGGCCTTGCTGTGGCCGTAGGGATGCTCGGCATCGGCCGGGCGAAGGGCGATGGTCACCATCAGCAGGGCAAAGGCTGCGCTGGCCAGGTTGACCAGCGACTCCATCGCATCGGACAGCAGGCCCACCGACTGGGTGATCCACCAGGCCAGGCCCTTGAGCGCGATGGTCAGCAGCGCCACCACGATCGAGGCACGCAGCAGCACCTGGGGCGTGAGGGTTTGGGGCAGTGCGGCGAGCATCCTGCGCATTGTCGCGCAGGGCACAATTCGTCCATGTCATGGCTGCGGCAGCATGCAATCTGGATCGCGGTCTGGCTCGCTGCCTCCGTGCTGGGAGCCATTGTCTTGTCCAGCACGCAGCTGGCCCGCCTGCGCGAGGTCTTCGAGGTGGACATGCGCATCGCCCACCGCCTCCTGAGCCAGCGCGTCGTGCAGCACGATGCGGTGCTCAACACCCTGGCCCTGTTGCAGCCGCCGGCGCAGGCCGTGCAGCCCGAGCTGAAGCTGCCGGCGCTCTACCCGCAAATCCTGGCCGTGCACCGGCGCGAGCGCGAGGCCAACTGGCCCGACGCCCAGGAACGCGCCGCCGAAACCCTGTCGCGCGACCTGCGCCGGCCGGTGCTGGCCGGACTGGACCTCGCGCGCGGCCGCTACGAGCTGGTGCTGGCCTCCGAGCCGGCCAGCTTCGTCCTGCTGATGGACCTGCAGACCGTCGTGCCCTGGAACGAATGGCCGATGGCGCCCAGGACCAGCCCGGTGCGGGTGGTCCTGGAACATGCCAGCCAGACCTTCGTGTTGCAGCCCGGCACGCTGCACGATGGCGGCTGGCGCTTTGCGTTCAGCAAGCACCTGGCGGCCGAGAGCCAGCCCTTCTATGTGGTCGCCACCCGCCAGGTGGGCTGGGGCGAACTGCCCTGGCTCTGGATCGCTGCCTGGTCGCTGGCGGTGGCGGCATTGCTGGCCGGCTTGCGGGCCTGGCAGCGCCAGCGCGAGCAGCGCCGGCGCGCCGAGGAACTGCTGCGGCTGGGCCAGGTTGCGCGCCTGAACACCCTGGGCGAACTGGCGGCGGGCATGGCGCACGAGCTGAACCAGCCGCTGACCGCGGTGCTGGCCAACACGCAGGCGGCGGCGCGCCTGCTCCGTGACGACACCCCCGACATGGAGACGGTGCGCACCGCCATGGACCAGGCGGCGCAGCAGGCGCGGCGCGCCTCCGAGGTGGTGGGGCGCCTGCGCCGCGTGGTCGAGCGCGCCAATCCAGCGCAGCTGCAACCCATGGTGTTGCAGGACGCGGTGCGCGACGCGCTCTACCTGCTCGAGCCCGAGATGCTGCGCCTGGGCCTCAAGTCCCGGCTGGAGGCGCCGGCCACGCCGCTGGCGGTGCAGGCCGAGCCGGTGGCGCTGGAGCAGATCATCCACAACCTGTTGATGAACGCCTTGCAGGCGCTCGAGCAGGTGCCGCAGGCCCAGCGCAGCCTGCACATCAGCGTGGCAGCCGAAGGCAAGCAGGGCGCGCTGAGCGTGGCCGACACCGGTCCCGGCATGGCGCCAGAAGTGCTGGCGCGGGTCTTCGAGCCCTTCTTCACCACCCGCGAGAAAGGCCTGGGCCTGGGCCTGAGCCTGTGCGAGACCCTGGCCATGGGCATGGGCGGGCGCCTGGTCGCCGCCCACCATGCGCCGCAGGGCGCGCTGTTTCGCCTGACCCTGCCCTTGACAGTGCCATGAGCCATCCGCACGGGGCCCATTCGCTGTCGCCACTGGTCCATCTGATCGACGACGACGAGGCCGTGCGCGCCAGCCTGGCACTGCTGATCGGCACGGTGGGCCTGCGCGTGCAGCCCTGGCCCGATCCGCGTGACTTCCTGGCTGGCTTCGACCGCGAGAGCATCGGCGCCATCTTGCTGGACGTGCGCATGCCGGGCATCAGCGGCCTGACGGTGCTGGACACCCTGGTGGCCCAGGGCGTGGACCAGCCGGTGATCATGATGACCGGCCATGGGACGGTGGAGATGTGCCGGCGCGCCTTCAAGGCCGGCGCGGCGGAGTTTCTGGAAAAGCCGGTTGACGACGAAGCCCTGCTGGAGACCTTGCAGAACGCGGTGCGCCAGCATGTGAAGTCGCGCGAGCGCAACCAGGCCGACCGGCGTGCCCGCGAGCGCTATGCCCAGCTCTCAGCGCGCGAGCGCGAGGTGCTGGGCCTGATCGTCGCCGGCCTGACCAACAAGGACATCGCCCGCGCGCTGACGCTGTCGCCGCGCACGGTGGAAACCCACCGCGCCAACCTGTTCGCCAAGCTGGAGGCGCAGTCGCTGGCGCAGTTGATCCGCCACTACGCCGCGTTGGCCGACGAGACCGACACTGCGTAGTTCTACGCAGCGCTTCGCGTAGCCGCACGAATGGCCCGAAGCTGCACGGATTCTTAAAGTTCTCCCACGGTTGATCGAACCGGTTGCAACGGAGAAAACGCATGACCAAGATCCAAGTTTCCGCCCTCGCCGCCCTGCTACTGGCCGGCGCCGCCGCCCACGCCCAGGCCGTGCGCACCGAGAAGAACATGTCGCTGGAGCTGGCCAACCAGATCGCCGCGGCCACCGTCGCCAGCTGCACGGCCAGCGGCTACGCCGTCGCCGCCACAGTGGTGGACCGCGCCGGCAGCGTGCGCGCCGTCCAGCGCGCCGACAACGCCGGTCCGCACACCCTGGGCGCCAGCCTGCAGAAGGCCTACACCTCGGCCTCCGCCAAGAACAACACCCTGGTCATGATGGAAGGTGCGCAGAAGAATCCGGCCGCCGCCAACCTGACCGACATCCCCGGCTTCCTGTTGCTGGGCGGCGGCGTGCCGGTGCGCGTGGGCAATGAAGTGATCGGCGCCGTCGGCGTCGGCGGCGCCCCCGGCGGCCACCTGGACGAGGCCTGCGCCGTCGCCGCGCTGGACAAGATCAAGGACCAGCTGAAGTAATCCACCCACTGCAAGGAACAGCCATGGCCGCCATCCCCTTCCGCTCCAGCCTGCAGGCGATGGCGCTGGCCATGGCCTGCGCCATGGTCGCGCCGCAGGCCGCATGGGCCCAGACCGCGCCCAGCCCCAGCGAGGCAGCCGCCTACCAGGGGCTGCATGCGGCAGCCCACAAAGGCAATACCGACAAGATCGCCACGCTGGTGGCGGCCAACGCCGACCTGAACGCGCGCGACACCAATGGCCGCACGCCGCTGCACGTGGCCGCCTTCGCACGCCAACGCGAGGCCATCCGTGCACTGGCCAAAGCCGGCGCGAAGCTCGAACTGCTGGACAACGACCGCTACGACGCCGTGACCATCGCCTCGGTCGCCGACGACGAGGAGACATTGCGAGCGCTGCTGGCGCTAGGCGCCAGCGCCAAGCTGGTCACCAGCCGCTACGACGGCACGGCTCTGATCGCCGCTGCCCACCTGGGCCACGACGGCGTGGTGCGCCAGCTGGTCGCCGCCGGCGCGCCGGTGGACCATGTCAACAATCTGCACTGGACGGCCACCATCGAGGTGGTCGTGCTGGGCGACGGCGGGCCGCGCCACCAGCGCAGCCTGGCCGCCCTGATAGCCGCCGGCGCGAATCTCAAACTGGCGGACCGCCAGGGCCTGACGCCGCTGCAACTGGCCCGTGCCCGCGGCTATGCGGCCATGGTGCAGATGCTGGTGGCGGCCGGCGCGACCTGAGCAGGCCTGAGAGCACCGCTGGGCCGCCCCAAGACGCGACGGCCCCCTCGGGGGGCAGCGAGCTACACGCAGTGCGCGAGCGTGGGGGCGAATTAACCCAGCGTGACCTTGGCGAACTTGCGCTTGCCCACCTGCACCACGTAGACCCCGGCCTCCAGCTTCAGGCCCTTGTCGCTGACCACGGTGGAGTCGATGCGCACACCGCCGCCGTCGATCAGGCGGGTGGCTTCCGACGTGGAGGGCGCCAGGCCGGCCTGCTTGAGCAATTGCGCGATGCCCAGCGGTGCGCCCGACAGCGCCACCTCGGGGATGTCGTCGGGCACGCCGCCCTTGCTGCGGTTGTTGAAGTCCTGCTCGGCGGCCTCGGCGGCGGCAGCGCTGTGAAAGCGCGCCGTGATCTCCTTGGCCAGCAGCACCTTGGCGTCCTTGGGGTTGCGCCCGCCTTGCACTTCCTTGCGCAGTGCAGCGATCTCGGCCTCGCTGCGAAAGCTCAGGAGGGTGTACCAGCGCCACATCAGGTCGTCAGAGATCGACAGCACCTTGGCGAACATGGTGTTGGGTTCTTCGGTGACGCCGATGTAGTTGTTCTTGCTCTTGGACATCTTGTCCACGCCGTCCAGGCCTTCGAGCAGGGGCATGGTCAGGATGCATTGGGGCTCCTGGCCGTATTCGGCTTGCAGGTGGCGGCCCATCAGCAGGTTGAACTTCTGGTCGGTGCCGCCCAGCTCCAGGTCGCTCTTGAGGGCGACGGAGTCGTAGCCCTGCATCAGCGGGTAGAGGAACTCGTGCACGCTGATGGGGGTGCCGGCCTTGAAGCGGTCGTGGAAGTCGTTGCGCTCCATCATGCGGGCCACGGTGTACTTGGCCGCCAGCTGGATCATGCCGCGGGCCCCCAGGGCGTCACTCCACTCGCTGTTGTAACGCAGCTCGGTTTTCTCGGGGTCCAGGATCTTGTCGGCCTGGACGCGGTAGGTCGCGGCGTTGGCGCGGATTTGCTCCTCCGTCAGCGGCGGCCGGGTGCTGTTGCGGCCGGAAGGGTCGCCGATCAAAGAGGTGAAGTCGCCGATCAGGAAAATGACCGTATGGCCCAGGTCCTGCAGCTGCCGCATTTTGTTCAGGACAACCGTATGCCCGACATGAATGTCAGGCGCTGTAGGATCAAGACCCAACTTGATGCGCAGCGGAACCTGCGTTGCCTCCGCCCGGGCCAGCTTTTGCAGCCATTCGTCCTGCGGAATCAATTCCTCACAACCTCGCAAAGAGACCGCCATTGCCTCCTTGACCCGGTCCGTGACTGGGTACTTATTTGTAACAAGCGCTTGATTCATAAGGATTTTTCGTAGATTGACTGCAGCCGGGCTGGCTATACTGGCGGCAGTTTGCGTCCAGGCGATTCTAGTTCCGGGCACCTTTGTTGCTATGGAACCTCCGTTTGGACCTGTAGGGATCTGCCTACAAAGCCGTAGGACCCACCAGAGCCCCTGTGTAAGGACATATCCATTGAAAAAAGCTTTGATCACCGCGGCCCAACAAATGTTGTCGCGCGCGGTTCATGCGCTTGAGCACCATCCGAAACATGTGACGGCCCTCGTGGCCGCCTTGCTGCTGGGCGGCGGCGGCGGCGCCTTTGCCGTGGCCTCGTTCGGTCCGGATGCCGCGACCCTGCCGGTGCAAGAGGTGCTGGAAGCGGTCGAGCCGCTGCCGCTGCACACCCAGTCCGAGGCGCTGGACCTGCACAGCCTGCGGCTGTTTCGCTCCGACCTGACCCGCGCCAATGACACGGTGGAGTCGCTGCTGGCCCGCATGGGCGTGAGCGACTACGCGGCCGCCATGTACCTGCGCAACGACCCCAATTTCCGCGCCCAGGCGTTGGGCCGCACCGGCCGCATGGTCAGCATCGAAGCCACCGAGGGCCACACCCTGGACCGGCTGACCGTGCGCTGGACACCCGAAGACGACGGCCAGTTCCGCCGCCTGGTGGTGGAACGCCAGCCGCAGGGCTTTGATTCGCACATCGAGAGCGCGCCGCTGGCCGCATCGGCCCGCCTGGGCAGTGGCAGCATCCGCACCACATTGTTCCAGGCGACGGACGACGCGCGCGTGCCGGACGCTGTGGCGATCCAGATGGCCGAGATTTTCTCGGGCGATATCGACTTCCACCGCGCGCTGCGCAAGGGCGACCGCTTCAACGTGGTCTACGAGACGCTGGAAGCCGACGGCGAGCCGATGCGCGCCGGCCGCGTGCTGTCGGCCGAGTTCGCCAACAACGGCCGGACCTTTCAGGCCGTCTGGTTCCAGGAGCCGGGCCAAAAGGGCGGCTACTACACGCTGGACGGCAAGAGCCTGCAAAGCTCCTATCTGGCCTCGCCGATGGAGTTCTCGCGCGTCACCAGCAGCTTCTCCATGCGCTTCCACCCCATCCTGCAGTCCTGGCGCGCCCACCTGGGCACGGACTACGGCGCGGCCACCGGCACGCCCGTGCGTTCCGTAGGCGACGGCGTGGTGGAGTTCGCCGGCGTGCAGAACGGCTATGGCAACGTCATCATGGTCCGCCACAACAAGAGCGATGTGACGGTCTACGCCCACCTGAGCCGCATCGGCGTCCAGGTCGGCCAGAAGGTCAGCCAGAGCCAGAGCATTGGCAACGTCGGCTCCACCGGCTGGGCCACCGGCCCGCACCTGCACTTTGAATTCCGCGTCAATGGCGTGCACCAGGACCCGACCACCGTGGCCAAGGGCGCGGCTCCCCCGGTCTCGGCGGCTGCCCGTCCCGCCTTCGACCGCCTCGCGCAGTCCATGCGCACACAGCTGAGCGCAGCAGCCACCACCCTGGCCAGCGCCGAGTAAGCGCGTGGGCGGGCCGCGGCCCGCTACCATCGCACATGCCTGATTTCTACATCGGCCTCATGTCCGGCACGTCGCTCGACGGCGTCGACGGTGTGCTGGCCGACTTCTCCCCTTCCTCGCCCCTGGTCATCGCCCACGCCAGCGCGCCCTTTGCGGACGCCTTGCGTGCTGAACTGCTGGCGCTCAATAGCGCCGGGCCCAACGAGCTTCACCGCGCCGCGCTGGCGGGCAACGCGCTGGTCCGGGTCTATGCCCAGGTGGTGGACGCCCTGCTGGCGGATTCCAGCATCCAGCCGTACGAGGTGCGTGCGATTGGCGCCCACGGTCAGACCGTGCGCCACCGGCCCCAGCAGTTCGACGGCACGGGCTACACCTTGCAGCTGAACCAGCCGGCCCTGCTGGCCGAGCGCAGCGGCATCGACGTGGTGGCCGATTTCCGCAGCCGCGACGTCGCCGCCGGCGGCCAGGGCGCCCCGCTGGCGCCGTTTTTCCACCAGGCCTTCTTCAGCCGGCCCGGCCAGACCGTTGGTGTGCTGAATGTGGGCGGCATCTCCAACCTGACCCTGCTGCGCCCCGGCGGCGCCGTGCTGGGCTTCGACTGCGGCCCGGGCAACGCCTTGATGGACGGCTGGTGCAGCGCGCACACGGGCCGCCCCTATGACGACCAGGGTGCCTGGGCGGCCAGCGGCGCGGTGTTGCCGGCCCTGCTCGATGCCTTGCTGGCCGAGCCCTATTTCGCTCTGGCCCCACCCAAGAGCACCGGGCGCGACCTGTTCCACATGGCCTGGCTGCAGGCCTGCCTGCAAGTGCGGGGGGCAAGCGCCGCGGCCGCCGACGTCCAGGCCACCCTTGCCGAGCTCAGCGCCCTGGCCTGCGCCAACGAGGTGCTGCGCCACGAACCGGACCTGCGGCACCTGATCGTCTGCGGCGGCGGCGCGCTCAACACCCACCTGATGCAGCGCCTGCAGGCCCTGCTGCCCCAGGCGCAGGTGCGCTCCAGCGCAGACCACGGCCTGCCGCCCTTGCAGGTGGAGGCGACAGCCTTTGCCTGGCTGGCGCGCAAGACCGTGCTGCGTGAAAAACTGGAACTGGAAAGCACAACGGGCGCCAGAGGCGCCCGTGTCCTGGGTGCGGTCTATCCGGCTTAGGTCGAGAACGACGAGCCGCAGCCGCAGGTGGTGGTGGCGTTGGGGTTCTTGATGACGAACTGGGCGCCCTGCAGGTCTTCCTTGTAGTCGATCTCGGCCCCCACCAGATACTGGTAGCTCATCGCGTCGATCAGCAGCGAGACGCCGTTCTTGGTCATCACCGTGTCGTCGTCGTTGGTGATCTCGTCGAAGGTGAAGCCGTACTGGAAACCCGAGCAGCCGCCGCCCTGGACGAAGACGCGCAGCTTGAGCTCCGGATTGCCTTCTTCGGCGATCAGGTCGGCGACCTTGGCCGCGGCGCTGTCTGTGAACAGCAAGGCGGCGGGCATTTCGGTCTGGATGTTTTCGGCAACTGCGCTCATGGATGGCTCTCCAGGGTGACTCTTGGCTTCGATGGTACTGCGTTACGGCCCGGCGGGCCGCTCAGAAATTGTTTGCCGCCAGCTTGAGTAAGGGCTTTTCCTCGCTGTCCGCCAGCGGACGCAGCTGGCCGGAGATGACGGCGCCCTGGTGCATTTCAAGCGCGGCGTAGGACACATCGCCCTCGATCCGGGCCTTGGGCTGCAGTTCCAGCAGCTCGCGCGCCAGCACCGGGCCACGCACGCTGCCATTGATGATGACGTGGTCGGCCTGGATCTCGCCCTGCACCACAGCGGCTTCCGAGATGACCAGGATGCTGGGCTGGTCGGGCTTGGCGCGGATGCTGCCGAACACCTCACCGTCGATGCGCAGGCCCTCGGTGAACGTCAGATCGCCGTCGATGCGGCTGCCCTGGGCGATCAGGCTCTTGATCGGCGGCTGTGCTTTCTTGCCAAACATGGATTCACCTCAACGACGCGGTTTTTGGGGATCAGAGCTTGACGCTCTGCGCGGCCCGGACGGTGCTTCCTTCCACCACCCTGGCCGAAACGTTTTTTACCACGGCTTGGGCCGGCAAAACGGCCATTCCCTCGATCCGCCGGTATTGGCGGAACTGCAGAGCCTGGGCGGCGTCGGGCAGGTCCATCATCCAGGGCTTGCCGTCGAGCGTGCCCGAGATGCTGATCTCCAGCCGGCCGCGGAATTCGGGCGCATTGCGCACCGGCTGCATCACCAGCACCTGCCACTTGAGCTGGGCGCCGGACAGCACCTCGGCCTGCAGGCCGCGGATGGCCACGCCCTCGGCGCTGGCGGGGATGAGCTTCTCGAAAAAGCCCAGGTCGTCGCGCAAGGCCCGGTTGTCGGCCTCCAGCACCCTGATCTGGGCCGCCATCCGCTCCTGGGCAGCCTTTTCGGAGGTGATCAGGCTGGACGAGGTGTTGAGCACCGACTGGGCCTTGTCGCGCTCGTCACGCAGCTGGGCCACCTCGGAGCGCAGCTGCACAAGCTCCTCCTTGGCGCCGCTGTCCAGGCCGGCGATGCTCTTGCCGAATTCGAAGGCCCACAGGCCGATGGCGCTGCAAAAGCCCAGCACGATGGCCACCACCGCCCAGCGCAACGGCCAGGGCATGGCGCTGCGCACGGCCATGCGGGGGGCGCTGATGGTGAGGCGGCGACGCAGGAGTTTGAAACGCATGGGGCTGGATGATGGCCTGAAACGACAAGGCCGCACAAGCGAACTTGTGCGGCCCTGAACAGATAGCGCTGCGTTGCTTAACGCTTGCTGAACTGCTTGCGGCGGCGTGCGGAGTGCAGGCCGACCTTCTTGCGTTCCACTTCGCGCGCGTCACGCGTCACGAAGCCGGCTTGCGACAGGGCGGGCTTGAGGGCCGCGTCGTAGTCGATCAGGGCGCGCGTGATGCCGTGGCGGGTGGCGCCGGCCTGGCCGGATTCGCCGCCGCCGTGCACGTTGACCTTGATGTCGAAGGTTTCGACATGGTTGGTCAGGAACAGGGGTTGCTTGACGATCATGATCGAGGTCTGACGGCCGAAGTACTCTTCGATGTCCTTGTCATTGACCGTGATCTTGCCCGTGCCCTTTTTCATGAACACGCGTGCGACGCTGCTCTTGCGGCGGCCCGTGCCGTTGTTCCAGTCACCGATCATTGGGCGCCTTTCGACAGCGCCGGGATCTCCAGCACCTTGGGTTGCTGCGCGGTGTGGGGATGCTCAGCACCGCCATACACCTTGAGTTTCTTGATCATGGCGTAGCCGAGCGGGCCCTTGGGCAGCATGCCCTTGACGGCCTTTTCCAGCGCGCGGCCGGGATGCTTGGCTTGCATGTCGCGGAAGTTCGTCGCGGTGATGCCGCCCGGGTAACCGGAGTGGCGGTAGTACACCTTGTCAATCGACTTGGCGCCGGTGACGCGCAGCTGGGCTGCGTTGATGATGACGATGAAGTCACCGGTATCGACGTGAGGCGTGTAAATGGCCTTGTGTTTGCCGCGCAAACGGAGAGCAACTTCGCTGGCTACTCGTCCGAGGACCTTGTCGGTCGCGTCAATCACAAACCACTCGTGCGTCACGTCAGCGGGCTTGGCGCTGAACGTTTTGGTCATGAGTTTTCTCTTGAAAGAGGGTTTGGCGGGTCCTTTTCCACGGTCGGCGTTCCTCTGACGGGAATCTCTTAGGTGGGTGTTCAGATTGGCAAAACGTAGTGTCGTTTTGCCTCTCATTGCTCTGCCGCGGGACCACAAAGGCGCTGCATAGCCCAAGATTATACGAAGAATCAAGGACTTGGCGCAACCCGCCCCAGCCGCGGGGTACCATTGGGGCATGTTCAGCTACCGCCACGCCTTCCACGCCGGCAACCACGCCGACGTGCTCAAGCACATGGTGCTGATTGCCGTCCTCAAGCACCTGACCCAGAAGGACGCCGCCCTGACGGTGATCGACACCCACGCCGGCGCCGGCCTGTACCGGCTGGACGGCGATTATGCCGGCACCTCGGGCGAGGCCGAAGACGGGATTTTGAAGCTTTTTTCGGCGCTAGCCCCCGCCGGCAAAGCACAGCCCGCTATCAAAGATGTAGCGCCGCTGATCGAGGACTACATGGCCATGGTGGCCGGCTTCAACCCCGGCGGCACCCTCAAGGTCTATCCCGGCTCGCCCTTTGTGGTCCAGGGCCTGCTGCGCACCGAAGCGCGCGACAAGCTCAAGCTGTTCGAGCTGCACCCCACCGACGGCAAGGCCCTGGCCGCCAACGTGGCCCAGCTGGAAGCCGGCCGCCAGGTCAGCGTGGCCCGGGAAGACGGCTTCGAAGGCCTCAAGGCTTTCCTGCCGCCACCCTCACGCCGGGCCATGGTGCTGATCGACCCCAGCTACGAGATCAAGAACGATTACGGTAAAGTGAGTGCCTGCATACAAGACAGCCTGAAGCGCTTTGCCACCGGCACCTATGCCGTCTGGTACCCGGTGATCCCGCGGCCGGAGGCCCACGACCTGCCGCGCCGGCTCAAGACCCTGTCCAACCAGGCCGGCAAGCCCTGGCTGCATGCCACCCTGGCGATCGGACAGCGCGATGAGAAGTCTGTCATCGGCGAGCCCGAGCGCCGGCCCGGCCTGACGGCCAGCGGCATGTTCATCGTCAATCCGCCCCACACCTTGAAAGCTGCCTTGCAACTGGCACTGCCACAGCTGCTGGAAGTGCTGGGCCGCGGCCGCGGCAAGGGCCAGGCCGTGGAACACGGCGGCTAGGCTTTGCGCCTGGCCAGCACCAAGGTCCAGTAACGGCCCCACTGCGTGCCTGGCCGCTGGACGCAAGCCAGGGCCACCTCGGCGAAGGCCGGGCTCATGATGTTGCGGCAATGGCCCGGGCTGGCCAGCCAGCCGGTGATCACCGCGTCGGCCGATGTGTCTCCCCCGCCGATGTTCTCGCCCACAGCCTCCCAGGCATAGCCCTGGGCCGTGACGCGGTCGCTGACGCGGCTACCGTCGCGCCCGCTGTGCGAGAAGCAGTCATGCCGCGCCATATCGCCAGAGTGACGGCTGGCCGCGCCGAATTCCCGGCGCTGTCGGAAGAAACCGCGATCCATACAATTCACCGACCGGTCGGTCGGTGAATGCGCTAGACTGGCGCCATGTACACCCAGGCCCTGGACCTTCCCGACCCCCAGCAAGCCCAGGAGGCCCCTGCCTCGCCTGCGGACGCCGCCGGAGCGCAGGCCCAGTTCGACGCCAAAATCGACGCCGAACGCAAGATCGAGCCGCGGGACTGGATGCCAGAGGCCTACAGGCGCACCCTGCTGCGCCAGATCAGCCAACATGCCCACAGTGAGATCGTCGGCATGTTGCCCGAGGGCAACTGGATCAGCCGCGCGCCCAGCCTCAAGCGCAAGGCCATCCTGCTGGCCAAGGTGCAGGACGAGGGCGGCCACGGCCTGTACCTGTACAGCGCGGCTGAAACCCTGGGAACCAGCCGCGACCAGATGGTCGAGGCCCTGCACAGCGGCAAGGCCAAGTACAGCTCCATCTTCAACTACCCCACCCTCAGTTGGGCCGACGTCGGCATGATCGGCTGGCTGGTCGACGGCGCGGCCATCATGAACCAGGTGCCGATCTGCCGCTGCAGCTACGGGCCCTATGCGCGCGCCATGATCCGCATCTGCAAGGAAGAAAGCTTTCACCAGCGCCAGGGCTTCGAGAGCCTGATGGTGCAGATGCAAGGCACACCGGCCCAGCGCGCCATGGTCCAGGACGCGGCCAACCGCTGGTGGTGGCCGGTGCTGGCCATGTTCGGCCCGCCCGACGCCGACAGCCCTAACAGCGCCCAGGGCATGCGTTGGGGCATCAAGCGCATCAGCAACGATGCACTGCGCCAGAAGTTCGTCGACGCCACCGTGCCGCAGGCAAAGATCCTGGGCGTGACATTGCCCGACCCCGAGCTGCAATGGAACGAAGAGCGCCAGCAGCACGACTACGGCGCCATAGCCTGGGACGAGTTCTGGGCCGTGGTCAACGGCAATGGCCCTTGCAACAAGGAGCGCCTGGCCACCCGCGTCAAGGCGCACGAAGACGGCCAGTGGGTGCGCGACGCCGCCCTGGCCCATGCGCGCAAGCAACAGGCCCGCGCCTTGAAGGAGGCAGCATGAGCGACGCCCGCAACGAGTGGCCTCTTTGGGAGGTCTTTGTGCGCAGCAAGCAGGGGCTGGAGCACAAGCACTGCGGCAGCCTGCATGCGGTGGACGCGCAGCAGGCCCTGCAGATGGCGCGCGACGTTTACACGCGACGGCAGGAGGGCGTGAGCATCTGGGTCATCCCCTCCGCCCTGATCACGGCCAGCGAGCCCGACGACAAGGCCGAGTTCTTCGAGCCGGCGGCCGACAAGATCTACCGCCATCCCAGCTTCTACGCCATCCCAGACGACGTGGGGCATATGTGACGGCGCAGAGCGACTACCTGCTGCACCTGGCCGACAACGCCCTGGTGCTGGGCCAGCGAAACGCCGAGTGGTGCGGCCACGGCCCGGTGCTGGAGGAAGACATCGCCATGGCCAACATCAGCCTGGACCTGGTCGGCCAGGCGCGCATGCTCTACCAGCATGCAGCAAGCTTGATCGGCAACGGCGCGACCGAAGACAGCCTGGCCTACTTCCGCGACGCCCGCGAGTTCCGCAACTTCACCTTGCTGGAGCTGCCGCACCATGGCCCGCTGGCCGCCACGGCCGCGGCCGACCGCGACTACGCAGTCACCATCACCCGCAACTTCCTGTACAGCGCCCACATGCTGCTGCTATGGGATGGGCTGCAGGCCCACGAAGACGCGCAGCTGGCCGCGATCGCCGCCAAGTCGCTCAAGGAAACCCGCTACCACCTGCGCCACGCGCGCGACTGGCTGCTGCGCCTGGGCGACGGCACCGACGCCTCGCATGCGCGTATGCAGGCGGCGCTGGACCACCTCATGCCCTACACCCAGGAGTTCTGGAGTGGCGCCGATGCGCGCACCGCGGCGCTGCAAGCGGCCTGGGACACCCTGGTCGATGAAGCGCTGGCCGAGGCCACGCTGCAGCGGCCGGCCGCTGGCGGCCATGTGCCGCGCGGCAAGGAAGGCCTGCATTCCGAGCACCTGGGTTTTTTGCTGGCCGAGATGCAAAGCCTGGCGCGCCAGCATCCTGGGACACAGTGGTGAATGCGGTGGAACGCGCCTGGGACGTGCTCGAAGCCGTGCCGGACCCGGAGATCCCGGTGGTGTCGATCCGCGAGCTGGGCATCCTGCGCGAAGTCAACGAACGCGAGGGCGTGCTGGAGGTGGTGATCACGCCCACCTACAGCGGCTGCCCCGCCATGGGCCAGATCGAGGACGACGTGCGCGCCGCGCTCGCCGCCAACGCCATGGACGCCACCGTCGTCACGCGGCTGGCACCGGCCTGGACCACCGACTGGATCACGCTGGAAGCGCGAGACAAGCTGCGCGCCTACGGTATCGCACCGCCACACACGCAGGCGGCTGGCAGCACCGCGCTGCAGTTCATGCGCAGCGCCGCCCGGCCCGACGCCGTTGCCTGCCCACGCTGCGGTTCGGCCAACACCACCGAGACCTCTCACTTCGGCTCCACCGCCTGCAAGTCCTTGCACAGGTGCCTGGACTGCCTGGAACCCTTCGACCATTTCAAACCGTATTGAGCATGGCCTCGCCGCATTTCCATTCGCTCAGCGTCAAGCGCGTCACGCCCGACGCCGCCGGCTCGGCCGCCATCACCTTCGCCGTTCCCGAAGAACTTCGAGAAGCCTTCGACTTCCGGCCTGGCCAGTTCCTGACCCTGCGCGCCCAGATCGCCGGCGCCGACACGCGGCGCAGCTATTCCATCTGCAGCCCGCGCCAGCGCCTGGACCAGCAAGGCGAGATCGATGTGGGCATCAAGCCGGTCGAAGGCGGCCTTTTCTCGCGCTGGGCACTGGCGCAACTGGCGCCCGGCAACACTCTGGAGGTGATGCCGCCGGACGGTCGCTTCACGCCGCGCGTGGCGGGCGCGCGCCATCGCGTGGGCTTTGCCGCCGGCTCGGGCATCACGCCCCTGCTGTCCATCATCGCCAGCACGCTGGCGGCCCAGCCCCAGTCCCGCTTCAGCCTGGTCTACTGCAACCAGCGGGTGGGCAGCATCATGTTCAACGAGGCGCTGGCCGATCTGAAGGACCGCTACCCGGCGCGCCTGAGCCTCATCCACCTGCTGTCGCGCCAGCCGCAGGAAGTGGCCCTGCTCCATGGCCGGCTGGATGAGGCCAAGGCATCCGAACTGCTGCGCACGGTGCTGCCGGCCGCCGCCATCGATGAGGCTTTTCTGTGCGGGCCCGAGGGAATGATCGAGGCGGTGCAGCGCGCCCTGCTGGCCGCCGGCGTCGCGCCCGGACGCATCCACAGCGAGCGCTTCTTCGCCGCGGGCACCCCTTCCGCTTCAAATTTGATAGCGGCACAGGCAGTATTTCCGCCGGCTACAGCCCAAAAACATGCCGCAATCCGGCTGGACGTGGTGCTGGACGGCAAAACCCACCACCTGGCCATGGCGCCGGACGCGCGGGTGCTGGACGTGGCGCTCGAGGCCGGCCTGGACCTGCCCTATTCCTGCCGCGGCGGTGTCTGCTGCACCTGCAGGGCCCGCCTGCTCGAGGGTCGGGTCGAGATGGAGAAGAACTTCACCCTGGAGCCCTGGGAAACCGCCCAGGGCTTTGTACTGACCTGCCAGGCGCGGCCGCTGACCGAGCGCGTCGTCCTGAGCTACGACGAGCGCTGAGGCCGCCGGCAGCCTTCAGCTGCAGCGGGCGCGGTAGTTGTCCTCGAAGCGCTGCAACTCCGCCTTCTCGCCCTCGTTGAGGTCGGTGCGGGCGCGCTTGGTGACCAGGATGCGCTTGGACTCGCCGCACTGCTGCTGCTGCAAGGCGGTGCGCTCCTTCTGGGCCATGTTGGCGCTCTGCTCGGCGCGGCGTTGCTGGTTCTTTTCACCGCGCTCCTGCGACAGCGCGGTGTAGGCCTCGCGCTCGTCTTCCGAGCATTCGACCTGGTAGCCCCTGCGCATCTCGTTGACGGTTTCATGCTTGAGCCCCCGGGCCGACGCAGTGCGCAAGGCATCGTGCAGGCTGCTGCAGCGCGGGCTCATGTACCTGATGTGGGCCGGCGCCTCGCCAACGGAAGGCGTTGGCGGCTGGTAGCGGGGCCGGCTGTCGCTTTCAGTCGGCCCGTAGTAGGTGACACTGCTACCGCTGCTGCTGCCATTGCGGCTCGAGCTTGAATTGGAGTACACCTGCGTGCCGGTGGTGGCCGCGCAAGGCCGGGCGGACTGGTAGTTGGTGCCGGCGCTGGTGCGGCAGTTGTAGATCTGTGCCTGCGCTCCGCCCCATCCCGTCAGCCCGGCCAGTGCCAGGCAGATTGCCGCTGCTTTTTGCATCCCGTTCCTCTGATTGCATTCCCTGAGCGAATGCTAGCAAAAAGAATGCTCAGGGCAGGCTGATCAGCACCGGCTTGGTCCCGGCGCCGCTGTCCAGAAGGCCCAGCGACTTGGCAGCGGCGCGGCTGAGGTCGATCACCCGCTGCTTGATGTGCGGGCCACGGTCGTTGATGCGCACCTCGACCTCGCGGCCGTTGACCAGGCTGCGCACCCGCACCACGGTACCGAAGGGCAGGCTCGGGTGGGCGGCCGTGAGCGCATGCATGTCGAAGCGCTCGCCGCTGGCCGTGCGCCGGCCATGGAAGCGCGGGCCGTACCAGGACGCGATGCCGCGGCCGATCTCGCCAGCGGCGGGCGCCGCCTCGATGGTCAGTGGGATCTCGCCCGAGGCCGGATGGCGCTGGCTGTCGCCCTCGCCCTCACCGTCGTCCTGCGCCTGGGCCACGCAGGCCAGCGCCAGCAGCAGCCAGGGCGCCGCGCGCCGCATCACGCGTCCAGCCTCCGGCAGATTTCCAGCGTCGCCTGGGCCTGGTTCATGGTGTAGAAGTGCAGGCCCGGCGCGCCGGCGGCCGCCAGCTGTTCGCACAGGCCGCTGACCACGTCCAGGCCGAAGGCCTTGATGGAAGCCGTGTCATCGCCGAAGGACTGCAGGCGCAGGCGGATCCAACGCGGAATCTCGGCGCCGCAGGCATCGGAAAAGCGCATCAGCTGGGTCGAGCTGGTGATGGGCATGATGCCCGGCACCACCGGCACGCGCACGCCGCGGCTGTCCAGCTCGTCGATGTAGCGGTAGTAAGCGTCGGCGTTGAAGAAGTACTGGGTGATGCCCGAATCCGCTCCCGCTTCCACCTTGGCGATGAAGGCGTCGACGTCGGACTGCGGCGACTTCGCCTGCGGATGCACTTCCGGATAGGCCGCCACCTCGATGTGGAAGCGCTTGCCGGTCTCGCTGCGGATGAAGGCCACCAGTTCGCTGGCATAGCGGAACTCGCCGCTGGCGCCGTAGCCGCTGGGCAAGTCGCCGCGCAGCGCGACGATGCGCTCGATGCCGGCCGCGCTGTAGGCCGCCAGCCGCTCGCGGATGCTGTCGCGGGTCTGGCCGATGCAGCTCAGGTGCGGTGCGGCCGGTCGGCCCTCGGCCATGATCTCGGTCACCGCCGACAGCGTGCCGTCCTGGGTCGAGCCGCCAGCGCCGAAGGTGACGGAGCAGAACTCGGGTTCCAGCGCATAGAGCGCCTGGCGCGCCTGGCGCAGCCTGGCCGCGCCTTCGGGCGTCTTGGGGGGAAAGAATTCAAGGCTGATCGGGAGCTTCATGGCGTCCTTCTCGCATGGACGAAGAACTCGCGGTTGCCGTCACCGCCCTCGATGGCACTGTCGTGCCAGCCCCGCACCTCCAGCCCCAGGTCGGCGCAGCAATCGCGGATGCGCTGCTCGATGAGCGGATAGAAGGCCTCGTCCTTGACGATGCCGCCCTTGCCGACCTGGCCGGGCTGCAGCTCGAACTGCGGTTTGACCAGCATCAACAGGTCGCCGCCGGGCGCCAGCATGGGCACCAGGGCCGGCAGCACCAGGGTCTGCGAGATGAAGGACAGGTCCCCCACGATCAGGTCAAAACTGGGCGCATCTTGCTGCGGCTGCTCGTCTTCCTCGATCAGGTCCGGCGCATCCAGCAGGTCGGACGCCTGCAGGTTGCGGGCGTTGACGCTCTCGATGCACAGCACGCGCGGGTCCTCGCGCAGGCTGGCGTGCAGCTGGCCCTGGCCCACGTCCACGCCGGTCACATGGGCCGCGCCCTGCTGCAACAGGCAGTCGGTGAAGCCGCCGGTGGACTGGCCCACGTCCAGGCAGGTTTTGCCTTGCACCGCGATGCCGGTGGACTGGAGCGCGCCTTCGAGCTTGAGCCCGCCACGCGAGACATAGCGCGCCTCGGCTCCATCCATCAGGTCGATCTGCGCGTCATCGGACAGCTCGTCGCGGTTGCGCACAACGGCCTTCCAGGCGACATCGTCCTGCCCGGCCGGCCGCCAGCGCACGCCGGCGGTGATCATGCGCTGGGCCTGGGAGCGGCTGCTTGCCAGACCGCGCTCCACCAACAACTGGTCGGCGCGCATCCGGTCAGTAACGGTAGCTGTCGGGCTTGTAAGGGCCAGACTTGCTCACACCGATGTAGGCCGCCTGTTCGTCGGTCAACACCGACAGCTGGGCGTTGAGCTTGGACAGCTGCAGGCGCGCGACCTTCTCGTCCAGGTGCTTGGGCAGCACGTAGACCTTGCCAGCCTGGTAGTCATCGGGCTTGGTGAACAGCTCGATCTGGGCAATGGTCTGGTTGGCGAAGGAGGAGGACATCACATAGCTGGGGTGGCCCGTGCCGCAGCCCAGGTTCACCAGCCGGCCCTTGGCCAGCAGGATGATGCGCTTGCCGTCCGGGAAGATCACGTGGTCGACCTGGGGCTTGATCTCTTCCCACTGGTACTTCTCGAGCGAGGCGACCTGGATCTCGTTGTCGAAGTGGCCGATGTTGCAGACGATGGCCTGGTCCTTCATGGCCAGCATGTGGGCGTGGGTGATCACGTCCTTGTTGCCGGTGGTGGTCACGAAGATGTCGGCCTTGTCGGCGGCATATTCCATGGTCACCACGCGGTAGCCTTCCATCGCCGCCTGCAAGGCATTGATGGGGTCGATCTCGGTGACCCAGACCTGGGCCGACAGGGCGCGCAGGGCCTGGGCTGAGCCCTTGCCCACGTCGCCGTAACCGGCCACGACGGCGACCTTGCCGGCGATCATCACGTCGGTGGCGCGCTTGATGCCATCGACCAGGGATTCACGGCAGCCGTAGAGGTTGTCGAACTTGCTCTTGGTGACCGAGTCGTTGACGTTGATGGCGCGGAACAGCAGTGTGCCCTTGGCCGACATCTCGTTGAGGCGGTGCACGCCGGTGGTGGTCTCTTCGGTCACGCCGATGATCTGGGCAGCCTTGCGGGTGTACCAGGTAGCGTCTTCGGCCAGCTTCTTGCGGATGGCGGCGAAGAGGATGCGCTCTTCCTCGCTGGCGCCGTTGCCGGCGACCAGGGAAGCGTCCTTCTCGGCGTTCTGGCCCAGGTGCATCAGCAGCGTGGCATCACCTCCGTCGTCCAGGATCATGTTCGGGCCTTCGCCTTCGCTGCCCTTGGGGCCGAAGTCAAAGATGCGGTGGGTGTAGTCCCAGTAGTCTTCCAGCGTCTCGCCCTTGATGGCGAAGACCGGCGTGCCGTTGGCGGCGATGGCGGCGGCGGCGTGGTCCTGGGTGGAGAAGATGTTGCACGAGGCCCAGCGCACCGTGGCGCCCAGGGCTTCCAGCGTCTCGATCAGCACGGCGGTCTGGATCGTCATGTGCAGCGAGCCGGTGATGCGCGCGCCCTTCAGGGGCTGGGTCTTGGCGAATTCATCGCGGATCGCCATCAGGCCGGGCATCTCGGTCTCGGCGATGCGGATTTCCTTGTGGCCCCAGGCGGCCAGCGACAGATCGGCGATGGCGCAGTCCTGGGTGGCGACGGCGGTGGGTTTGAGAACGGCGTTCATTGCATGCTCCAAAAGCAGTTTCGAAGAAGGACCACGGGCATTGGGGGAGAAGGCTCACCTCACACGGACCAGTGGGCGAGCGTCGTTGCGAATGAATCCGAGCCTCGCACCGTGCGGTGCTGCAACGCTCCTCGGACAGGCGCAATTATACGGAAGCGGCCAGCCCGACCGTAAGCAATCCGCCTAGCAGGCCCGGCATGCGTTACAAACACCCCATGTCCCAACCAACCCAAATCCGACCGCCGATCGAACCCATGCTTGCCAAGGTGGCGCAGGAACTGCCCACCGGCGAAGGCTTTTTGTTCGAGCCCAAATGGGACGGCATCCGCGCCCTGGTCTTTCGCGACGCCAGCGGCGTCACCCTGCAAGGCCGTGACGGCAAGGCGCTGAACCGCCAGTTCCCGGAACTCGAAAAGGTGCTGGTCGAACAGCTGCCCCGAGGCTGCGTGCTCGACGGCGAGATCGTCGTCGCCGCTGCCGGCGGCCTGGACTTCGATGCCCTGCAGCAGCGCCTGCATCCGGCGCCCTCGCGCATCGCGCGGCTGGCCAAGGAAACGCCGGCCGCCTTCGTCGCTTTCGACCTGCTGGCCGCCGGCGGCGCCAGCACCATGGCGCTGGCGCAATCGGAGCGCCGGCTGCGGCTGGAGCGCCTGCTGGGCCAGGCCCGGGCGCCGCTGCACCTGACGCCGGCCACCAGCGACCGCGCCCAGGCGCAGGACTGGTTGCAGCGCTTCGCCGGCGCCGGGCTGGACGGGGTGATTGCCAAGCCAGGGGCCGCGACCTACCAGCCGGGCAAGCGCACCCTGTTCAAGATCAAGCACGAGCGCACCGCCGACTGCGTGGTGGCGGGCTTTCGCTGGCACAAGGAATTCACCGAAGGCGTGGTCGGCTCGCTGCTGCTGGGCCTGTATGACGATGCCGGCGTGCTGCAAAACGCCGGCGTCACCTCGGCGTTCAGCATGGAGACGCGCCGCCAGCTGGCGCTGGAGCTCGAACCGCTGCGTGCCAACGCCCTGCAGGACCATCCCTGGAAAGACGCGACCCAGGGCTGGGAACCGCTGCGGCCCGAACGGGTGGTGGAAGTGCAGTACGAACACCTGCAGGGTGAGCGTTTCCGCGACGCCACCGTCTTTGTGCGCTGGCGCGAGGACAAGGCGCCGCGCGACTGCGGCTACGGCCAGCTGGAGGTGGCCACGCCCACCGAGTTGGCGCAGGTCCTGGCCGGTGGCCGCAAAAGCGGGCCCAGGCCTTAAAATCCGGGCTTCGCGCCGCCACCGGCGGTCGCGCCGGCCCCGCGGGCCGGCCCCTGTCCTCTCCCACCGGATTCCGCCTTGTCCTTCGCCGCCGAAACCCGCCGCCGCCGCACCTTTGCCATCATTTCCCACCCGGACGCCGGCAAGACCACGCTGACCGAGAAGCTGCTGCTGTTCTCCGGCGCGATCCAGATCGCCGGCTCGGTCAAGGCGCGCAAGGCCACACGCCACGCCACCTCGGACTGGATGGAGATCGAAAAGCAGCGCGGCATCTCCGTCGCCTCCTCGGTGATGCAGATGCTGTACCGCGAGCACGTCATCAACCTGCTGGACACGCCGGGCCACAAGGACTTCTCCGAAGACACCTACCGCGTGCTCACGGCGGTCGATTCGGCCCTGATGGTGATCGACGCGGCCAACGGCGTCGAAGCCCAGACCCGGCGCCTGATCGAGGTCTGCCGCCAGCGCGACACGCCCATCATCACCTTCGTCAACAAGATGGACCGCGAGGTGCGCGAGCCCCTGGACATCCTGGACGAGATCGAACGCGAGCTGGGCATGCCCTGCGTGCCCATGACCTGGCCGGTCGGCCAGGGCAAGACCTTCGGCGGCATCATGAACCTGCGCACGAAAACCATGACGGTCTTCGACTCGGGCAAGGAACGCCTGCCGCAAGAGTTCGAGACCATAGACCTGGCCAACCGTGAGGAGCTGCTCAAGCGCTTCGGCCACGAGTTCGAGACCGCCGAGCAGAGCATGGAGCTGGCCATCGGCGCCTCGCCCACCTGGGACCACGAGGCCTTCCTGGCCGGCAAGCAGACGCCGGTGTTCTTCGGCTCGGGCGTCAACAACTTCGGCGTGATGGAAGTGCTGGACGCCCTGGTTGACCTGGCGCCCTCGCCGCAGCCGCGCACCTCGCAGCTGCTGGTCAACAGGCAGCCGGTGGTCAAGGAGATCAGGCCGGAGGACGCCAACTTCGCCGGCGTGGTGTTCAAGGTGCAGGCCAACATGGACGCCAACCACCGCGACCGCATCGCCTTCGTGCGCATGGCCTCGGGCAAGTACACGCCAGGCATGAAGCTCAAGGTCCAGCGCACCTCCAAAGAGCTGCGGCCGACCTCAGTCGTCACCTTCCTGTCGCAGCGGCGCGAGGCGGTGGACGAGGCCTACGCCGGCGACATCATCGGCTTCACCACCCATGGCGGCGTGCAGCTGGGCGACACCATCACCGACGGCGCGAATCTGCAGTTCACCGGCCTGCCCTTTTTCGCGCCCGAGCTGTTCACCACCGTCATCCTGAAGAACCCGCTGCGCACCAAGCAGCTGCAGCAGGGCCTGGCCCAGCTGGGCGAGGAAGGTGCGATCCAGGTCTTCCGCCCCGAGATCGGCGGCGCCATGCTGCTGGGCGCGGTCGGCCAGCTGCAGTTCGAGGTGGTGCAGCACCGCCTGAAGGCCGAGTACGACGCCGACGTGCGGCTGGAGTCCAGCCAGTACACAGGCGCGCGCTGGATCACGGCCGACACCCCGGCCGAGCTGCGGGCCTTCACCGACGCCTATCCGCAGCGCATGGCGCTGGACGCGGCCAACACCCTGGCCTTTCTGTGCACCAGCCCCTACGACGTGCGGCTGGCGCAGGAGCGCTTTCCCAAGATCCACTTCCACCCGCTGCGCGAACACGCCGGCCTGGCGCTGCAGAACGCGGGCTGAGGCGGCGCGCGTGGATAATCGCGCGGATTCCAACCGCACAGGAGCAGGCACCATGATGGGTACCCACAGGCAAGCATTGCGCCGCACCGGCGCCGGCATCTTGCTAGTGCTCGCCGCGCTGCTGGCGGGCTGCGGCGGTGGCGGCGACAACGCCGGCACCTGCAACGGCAGCCCGGAAGTCTGCAACCAGAAATAGGCTTTTGCCCTGCCACCGCGCCGCCGCGGCGCGGGGCCCGTTCCCTACCGTCCTGACATGCAACCCCTTGGCGACTTCCGGCCCGCGCCGGGCCAGATCACCGGCGTCTTCACCGACATCGACGACACCCTGACCACCGACGGCGCCGTGCCCGCCAGCGTGCTGCGCTCGCTGACGGCGCTGCGCGATGCCGGCCTGCACGTCATTCCCATCACCGGCCGGCCTGTGGGCTGGAGCGAGCCCTTCGCCCTGGCCTGGCCAGTCGACGCCATCGTCGCCGAGAACGGCGCCGTGGCACTGGTGCGCCAGGACGACGGCAGCCTGCGCAAGCTCTACCAGCAGGACGAAGCCACCCGCACTGCCAACTACGCGCGCATGCAGCAGGTGGCGCAGCGCGTGGTGCGCGAGGTGCCCGGCGCCACCATCTCGCGCGACAGCGTGGGCCGCGAGACCGACATCGCCATCGACCACAGCGAGTTCGTCCACCTGCCGGCCGAGGGCATCGCCCAGGCCGTGCGGCTGATGCAGGAGGCGGGCATGAACGCCACCGTCAGCTCCATCCACATCAACGGCTGGTACGGCGGGCACAACAAGCTGGCCGGTGCACGCTGGATCCTGCGCGAACTGTTCGGCCGCGCGCTGGACGCCGAGATCGACCGCTGGGTCTATGTGGGCGACTCGACCAACGACGTGCTGATGTTCGAGCACTTCCCGCACAGCGTGGGCGTGGCCAACATCCGCCGCTTCGAGGCGCAGCTGACGCACGCGCCGCGCTATATCACGCCCAGCGAGCGCGGCGAGGGCTTCGGCGAGGTCGTGCAGGCCCTTCTTTCAAGCCAAACAGGCCGCTAGCCCCCGTCCAATGGACGCGAGGCGCTATCGAAAGATGAGCAATCAGCCGGGCTTGGCCAGGCCCAGCTTCTCCACCAGGGCCTTCTCGGTGGCGAAGGTGTCCTGCGCGAACTTGGTGTACGCGCTGCTGCTCATGTACATGGGCAGCATGTCGTAGCGCGCCAGGGCGGCGACGTAGCTGGGGTCTTCCATCGCCTTCTTGAAGGCGTCATGCAACTTGGCCACCACGTCGGTCGGCGTGCCGCGCGGCGCGCCGATGCCAAAGGGCGAGTTCTGCACGATGTTGATGCCCAGCTCCTTGAGCGTGGGCGCATCGGCGAACTTGTCCAGGCGCTTCTCGCCCCAGGTGTTGAGCACGCGGATCTTGCCGGCCTGCACCAGGGGCGCGAAGCCGGTGGAGTCGGCCGCCGCCATGATGTGGCCGCCGCTGATGGCCACCGCCAGGTCGGCGCTGCCCTTGAACGGGATGTGATTGAGCTGGATGCCCAGCTGCTGGGCGATCAGCTCGGTGGTCAGGTGCGGGCTGGTCAGGGTGCCGGTCGAGCCGTAGCTGAGCTTGCCGGGGTTGGCCTTGGCATAGGCGACGAAGTCGGCCCAGTTCTTGATCGGGCTGTCATTGGGCACGACGATGCCGAAGGCGTAGCCGGTGACGTTGATGACGTAGCTGATGTCCTTGACCGGATCCCAGCTGATCTTGGTGGTGTAGGGCAGGCGGAACACGCCCAGCGGAATCTGCGCCACGGTGTAGCCGTCGGCCGCCGAGGACTGCAGCTGCTGGGCCGGCAGGGTGCCGCCGGCGCCGGGCTTGTTTTCCACCACCACTTGCTGGCCCAGGATTTTTCCGGCGTTGTCGGCCAGCTGGCGCATGGTGATGTCCGTGGGACCGCCGGCGGGGAAGGCGATGACCAGCTTGATGGGCTTGGCCGGGAAGGTGGTGGCGGACTGGGCAAAGCTGTGGATGGCGGGGGCGGCCAGGCTTGCGGCGGCAAGCTGGACGAGGTGGCGGCGGCGCATGGAAGGTCTCCTGAAATGGTTGCCGCCATTGGACCCGCCTCTTGCGGCACGGGCAATCGGGACTCTCCCGGCTGTGCCCGCTCGCTGTGCAGAACAAGCTGGGCACGCGCATTTGTAGAATCGCGCCACCCGCCATGTCCGCCGCCGAGCTTCCACCCTCCCCCATCGAACGGCCGCGCCTGTCCGACACGGTCTATGGCCAGCTGCTGCAGGACATCATGGCCGGCGGGCTGGCGCCGGGCGACCGCCTGGCCACCGAGCTGCAGCTGGCGCAGCGCTTCTCGGTGTCGCGGCCGGTGGTGCGCGAGGCGCTGCAGCGCCTGCAGACCGACGGCGTGGTGATCTCGCGCCAGGGTTCGGGCACCTATGTGCAGCGCAGCCCCTCGCAGCGCGTGGCCGAACTCACCAGCGAATACAGCCTGCACGAGGTGCTGCAATGCCTGGAGCTGCGGCTGGCGCTGGAAGAGTTGTCGGCCCGGCTGGCGGCGCGCAACCGCACGGAAGACCAGCTGCGCAGCATCGAGCAGACCCGGCTGGCCCTGCACCAGGTCTTTGGCCAGGGGCCGCAGGCCAAGGAAGCCGACTACGCCTTCCACCGCGCCATTGCCGTGGGCTCGGGCAACCCCATGCTGGTGGAGGCGCTCGACCAGCTGGCCGACCGCGTCAAGGGCGGCATGAACGTGACGCTGTCGCTGACCCGCGAGGCCTCGGACCAGCGCCGCGCCCGGGTGCTGGACGAGCACGACCGCATCGTCCATGCCATCCGCATCGGTGACGCCGACAGCGCCGGCATCGCCATGCGCTACCACCTGGACCAGGCCCGCAACCGCCTGCTGGACCGGCATCTGGACAGGTAAACCCCAGGTTTACAACTTCGCGGTTGATTGGTAAAGTTGTCAAACAAATGGGCGTGCGCCTGTTTGCGCCCAACTTTTCCAGGACTGCATCTTGAAAACCACCTCCGTCACGCCCGCCGACCTGCGCGGCTCCGTCCTCGCCGTTCCCCCGATGCCGCGCAATGCGGACGGCAGCTTCCACGCCGAAGGCAACCGCCGCGTGCTGGCCCACCTGCGCGCCGGCAGCGTCACCACCTTCATGTATGGCGGCAATGCCAACTTCTACAACCTGGGTGTGGCCGAACTGGGCCGCGTGCTCGACAGCCTGACCCCCCTGCTGGCAGCGGGCGACTGGCTGATCCCCTCGGTGGGCGCCGACTACGGCAAGGCCGCCGAGCAGATCGACCTGCTGCGCGAACGCGCCTTTCCCACCGCCATGGTCCTGCCGCTGCGCTTCCCGGCCACGCCGGCTGGCGCCGCCAGCGGCATCGGCAAGCTGGCCGCGCGCTACGGCAAGCCGGTGATCGCCTACGTCAAGGATGAGGGCTACATCGACAACAAGGAACTGGCCGCCCTGGTCAAGGACGGCGCGGTCTGCGCCGTCAAGTACGCCATCGTGCGCGACGATCCGAAGAAGGACGCTGTGCTGGCCGACCTGGTGCAGCGCGTCGACCCCAACATCCTGATCAGCGGCATCGGCGAGCGGCCGGTGATCGACCACTTCCGCAGCTTCGGCCTGCGCGCCTTCACCTCGGGCTCGACCTGCGTGGCGCCGGCATTGTCCAACCGCATCCGCGAAGCCCTGCACGCCAACGACGATGCCAGCGCCGCCGCCACGCGCGAACTGTTCATCCCGCTGGAAGACGCACGCGACAAGTACTCGCCCATCCGCATCCTGCATGCGGCCGTGGAGTTGGCCGGCATCGCAGCCACCGGCCCGATCGGCGAGTTCCTCTCCGTCATCGGCGACCCCAAGGTGCTGGCCGAACTGGCGCCCATCGCGCGCGCCCTGCTGGCGCACAACGACGCGGCCCTCGGACAGCAGCGCCAAGCCGCCTGAGTGCGGCCTGTACATGGCCAGCTCGCACTCGCTGTACGCGCTGTACGTGGAAGCGCACGGCGCCATCTGATTTCAAAAACAAGGAGACAAGACATGAACCTCATCAAACGCAAATCCCTGATCGCGCTGGCGGCCGCCGCGCTGCTGCCCCTGGGCGCGCTGGCCCAGGCACCCTGGCCGGCACCCGGCCAGACCATCAAGATCATCGTCCCCTTCCCGGCCGGCGGCGCTTCCGACCAGATCGGCCGCATCGTCGCCAAGGCCCTGGGTGACGAGCTCAAGGCCACGGTGGTGGTGGAAAACCGCTCGGGCGCCAACGGCGGCGTCGGCGCCGCGGTGGTGGCCAAGGCGGCGCCGGACGGCTACACCCTGCTGGTTGGCAGCATCGGTGTCTTCGCCATCAATGCCGGCCTGTACAGCAAGCTGCCCTACGACCCGCTCAAGGACTTCGCGCCGATCTCCGTGCTGGTCTCCACGCCCAACGTGCTGGTGGTGCCGGCCAACTCGAAGTTCAATACGGCGCAGGAGCTGGCGGACTTCATGAAGAAGAACCCCGGCAAGCTGTCCTATGCATCCTCCGGTGCGGGTTCGTCCGACCACCTGACGGCGGAGCTGTACAAGAAGGCCATCGGCGGCTATGCGGTCCACATCCCCTACCGCGGCGGCGCGCCTGCCATGCAGGACATCATTGCCGGCCAGGCCGACTTCATGTTCAGCAACCTGGGCCCGGCCATGCCCTTCATCAAGGCTGGCAAGATGAAGGCCCTGATGCTGACGGCCGCCAAGCCGGCAACGCAGCTGCCCGACGTGCCGATCGCCGCGAAGACCGGCGCCAACATCGAGGTCACCAGCTGGCAGGCCTTCGCCGCGCCGGCCGGCACGCCACCGGCCATCGTGCAGCGCCTGAGCCAGATCGCGGTCAAGGCCATGGCCGCGCCCGACGTCAAGGAGCGCATGGCCAACCAGGCCTTCGACATCGTCGCCAACAACCCGGCCGAGTTCAGCGATTTCCTGAAGAAGGAAGTGGCGCGCTGGAAGCTGGCGGTCAAGGAATCGGGCGCCGGCCTGGACTGATTCTTGCTCCCGGGGCGTATAGCCCCGGTTGCGTGCCCTTGGTGTTCTTCGTTGTGAGCCAATGGACAGCAGCCCAACCCGGTTCCTGACCTTCAACACCATGACACGCATCCACATGACCGCCGGCGGTCACCGCTTCGTCGCCGAAACCCACCCCGACGCGCCCCAGACCGTGGCCGCATTCCTGAAGCTGCTGCCCTACCGGCAAAAGCTGATCCACGTGCGATGGAGCGGCGAAGGCTGCTGGATCCCGATGGGCGACTTCGAGCTGGGCGTGGGCTACGAGAACCACACCAGCCACCCTTCGGTGGGCGACATCCTGTTCTACCCCGGCGGCTACAGCGAGACCGAGATCATCCTGGCCTACGGCAGCTGCAGCTTCTCCAGCAAGATGGGCCAGCTCGCCGGCAACCACTTCCTGACCATCGTCGAGGGCCGAGAGCACCTGCGGGAGCTGGGCACGCGCACGCTCTGGGAAGGCGCGCAGGACGTGGAGTTCTCGCTGTGAAAGGCCGGCTGCTGGTCGAAGGCGGACTGGTCGTCGCCGACGCCGCATCTGCGCCACAGGCGGCCGACCTGCTGATCGAGGACGGCCGCATTCTCGCCATCACCGAGCGCGGCGCCTCCGGCGTGGATGCTGCAGTGCCGCGCATCGACGCGACCGACAGGCTCGTCATCCCCGGCCTGGTCAATGGCCACACCCACGCCCACGGCGGCCTGGGCCGCGGCGCGGTGGACGACGTCGCCCTCGAAGGCTTCCTCGCTGCATCGCCGGCGATCAACGGCCAGCGCGGGCTCGACGACCTGGCGCTGAGCGCGACGCTGACCGGCGTTGAGCTTCTGAAGAAGGGCTGCACCGCGCTCTTCGACATGACGACGCAGTTCCCCCTGCCCACGACCGAGGGGCTGCACGCGGTGGCCGGCGCTTACATGCGGCTGGGCATCCGGGCTGTGGTCTCGCCCATGCTCGCCGACCGCACGCTGTACCAGGCCTACCCGGAGCTGCTCTCCAGCCTGCCCGAGCCGCTGCGCGCGGGCGCCGCTGCGCTCAAGGCCACGCTGCCGGACGCCTGCCTCGCCGCGGTGGACGCCGCGGCACGCGACTGGCCCTTCGATCGCAGCCGCGTGCGTCCCGGCATCGCACCAACCATTCCGCTGCACTGCTCCGACGAGTTCATGCTGGGATGCGCGCGCCTGGCGCAGGCCCACGACCTGCCGATGCAGACGCATCTGGCTGAGAGCAAGATGCAGGCGGTGTTCGGCGAACAGCGCTATGGCAAAAGCCTGGTCGCCCACCTGGCCGAGCTCGGGCTGCTCAGTCCCCGCTTGAGCACGGCCCACAGCATCTGGATTTCCGACGACGACATCGACAGGCTCGCGGCGGCCGGCGTGACCGCGATCCACAACCCCCTGAGCAATCTGCGGTTGGGCTCGGGCATCGCGCCGGTGCGGCGCATGCTCGAGCGCGGACTGCGCGTGGGGGTCGGCAGCGACGGCGCCAACACCTCGGACACGCAGAATCTCTTCGAGGCAACGCGGCTCGCCGCCTTCCTGTCGCGGGTGATGACCCCCGATGAGGACCGCTGGATCAATGCCGCTGAGGCGCTGCGCATGGCAACCGAAGGCAGTGCCCATGCGCTGGGCTGGGGCGACCGGATCGGCCGCATCGCCCCCGGCTTTGAGGCCGACCTGGTGCTGCTCGACCTGGCCCAACCTATCTACGTCCCGCTGCGCCATCCTGTGCGGCAACTCGTGCACGGCGAAAACGGCGCAGCGGTGGACCGCGTGCTGGTCGCGGGCGATGTGGTGGTCGACCGCGGCCGCGTGCTCACCATCGATGAGGCCCAGTTGCGACGCGACGCGCAGGCGGCGGCCGACCGGCTGGATGCGCTCAACACCGAAGGCCGCCATCTCGCGCAGGCGATGCGGCCCTGGGTCAGCGCGTTCTGCTGCGGGATAGGCCGCACGCCCTTCCACGTGCACGGCGGACGGCCGCTGGACGGCTGAGTCGCAGGGGTCTGGTCAGGCCAGGGCTTGCTGCTTGTCGCGCTGGCGGCGCAACCAGGCGATGGAGCGGCCGCCCAGCGGCCGTTGCAGCAGGTCCTGGGCCAGGTCGATGGCGCCCATGAGCCCGTCGAGCGAGATGCCGGTGGCGAAGCCGCTGCGCTCAGCCATCAGCACCAGGTCCTCGGTCGCCAGGTTGCCGGCCGCGCCGGGCGCGAAGGGACAGCCGCCAATGCCGCCCACGCTGGCGTCGAAGCGGCGGATGCCTGCTTCCAGCGCGGCCCAGGCGTTGGCGGCGCCCAGGCCACGGGTGTCGTGGAAGTGCACGGCCAGACGCTCGGCCGGGATCGCGGCGATGAGCGCCGCCAGCCGCAGCTTGACCTCGGCAGGTGCCGCAGCCCCGATGGTATCGGCGATCACGATCTCGCCGGCGTCCGCCGCAGCCATGCGCTGCGCCAGCGCCACCACCGCATCCAGCGGGGTCGTTCCTTCGAACGGGCACTCGAACGCCACGGCGATATAGGCGCGCGTGTGCAGGCCAAGGGCTTGCGCCGCCCGCAGCGTCTGCTCGCTGACCTCGGCCGCCTGCTCCAGCCCCATGTTGATGTTCTTGCGGTTCATGGTCTCGGTGGCGGACAGCACCACCGCGATCTCACGCGCGCCGGCCGCATGCGCCCGCTCCAGCCCCTTGAGATTGGGCACCAGCACCGAGCTGCGCAGGGCCGGCAGCCTGGCCTGCACCAGGGGCAGCAGCTCGCCGGCGTCGGCCATCTGCGGCACGGCCTTGGGCGAGACAAAGCTGGTGATTTCCACGCTGGCAACGCCGGCCGCGGCCAGGCGTTCCACCAGGGCCAGCTTGTCCGCGGTGCTCACGGCCACGGCCTGGTTCTGCAAGCCGTCGCGCGGCGCCACGTCGGTGATGTGGATGCGTTCCATCTCAGGCCACCGCGCCCTTGGCCTTCAGGCTTGCCACGCGTTCGGCGTCGTAGCCGACCACATCCATCAGCACCGCGTCGGTGTGCTGGCCCAGCAGCGGCGGCGCGCTGAAGGCGGTGCCGGCGGCACCGGAGAGCTTCACTGGGTTGCCTGGCATGCGCACGGTCTCGCCCGTGTGCAGGGCGACGTCCACCACCATGTCGCGCGCGCGCACCTGCGTGTCGTCCAGCGCCTGGGCGAAATTGTTGACCGGGCCACAGGGAATGCGTGCCTCCTGCAAGCGCTGCTGCCAGTGCGCTGTCGGCTGGGTGCGCAGGCGCTCCGACACCAGCGCATCGATGCGCTCCTTGGCGGCGTAGCGCACCGGCTGCTTCTTGAATTCCGGGTCCAGCAGCTCCGGGATGCCGATGAATTGCGCGAAGCGCTCGAAAAACGCGTCGCCGATGCAGGCCACGACAATGTGGCCGTCCGCCGTGGGATAGCAGTTGTACGGGACGTGGACGAAGTGGCCGTTGCCTATGCCCTGGGGCACCTTGCCCGACATCAGGTGCATGGTGGCCATGTAATTGAGCATCGAGACCTGCGCGTCCAGCATCGAAATGTCCACATGCTGGCCGCGGCCGCTGCGCTCGCGTTCGGCGATCGCCGCCAGAACGCCGATGGCGCCAAAGATGCCGCCGCCGAGGTCGCCCATGGGAATGCCGCTGCGCATCGGTCCGGTCTCGGGTGAGCCCGTGATGGACATGCCGCCGCCCATGGCCTGCACGACCTGGTCGAAGGCCGGTCGCTGCGTGTCCGGCCCGGTCTCGCCGAAGCCGGTGACGCTGCAGGTGATGATGCGCGGGTTCACAGCCGCCAGCGTCTCGTGGTCGATGCCCAGGCGCGCGGGAACGCCCACGCTGAAGTTGTCGAACACCACGTCGGCCTGGCGCACCAGGTCGAGGAACACGGCGCGGCCGGCTTCGCTCTTGAGGTCGATGCACACGCTCTGCTTGTTGCGGTTGAGCGTGAGGAAGTAGGCGCCCATGCCGTCGCGCGAGTAGTCGGGGTCGTTCTCCAGCAAGCGCCGCGTTCCTTCGCCGGCGCCGGGCGGCTCCACCTTGATGGTGCGCGCGCCCAGGTCGGCCAGCAGCATGGTGCCGTAGGGGCCGGAGAGCATGTGGGTGAGGTCCAGGACGGTGATGTGTTCGAGTGCCATGGGGATTCCGTTGGTTCAGGCCAGCGCGGACTGCAGCTGCGCCAAAGAGACGACGTCGGCGTATTTCACGTTCAGGTCGAAAAGGTTTGCTTCGTGCGGTGCGGGGTGGCGGTCGCCGCAGGCCTCGCCCACGACCACCGGGATGAAGCCGTTCTGGATCGCATCGACCGCGCTCGCACGCACGCAGCCGCTGGTGCTCATGCCGGCGATGAGCACACAGTCCACGCCCTGCGCGCGCAGCAGGCTGGCCAGCGAGGTGCCGAAGAAGGCGCTGGCGTACTGCTTGGTGACCACAGGTTCTTCGGCCTGCGGTGCGAGCGCTGGCACGTAGTCGGCAAGCGGGTTGCCAGCGCAGAAGGCCTTGAGCGCCGGGATCTTGCGGAAGAAGACGCCGCCGTCCAGTCCGTCGGCGCGGTACTCCACCCGGGTGTGGCAGACCAGCATCCCGCGCCCGCGGGCCCAGGCCAGCAGGGCTGCTGCACGTCCGACCACCTCAGGGCTGTTCGCGAACAGCGGCGATTCGGGCACGAAGTAGGCCTGCGCGAAGTCGACCATCAGTAGGGCTTGCCGCGTGCCCAGACCGAGGCCGGCGCCGAACGCGCCGCGGCCGTAGTTGGCGTGCAGCGATTGGGTGTCAGGTGTTTCCATGCTTTTGTTCTCCCAACAGGGTTTGCTTGGCCGAATGGATGTGGCTGCTCATCACGCTCCTGGCCCAGGCGCTGTCGCGCGCAGTGAGGGCGTCGATGAGTTCGCGGTGGTGGCTGAAGCTGCGCGCCAGCCGCTGCGGCGTGTAGCGCCGGAAGGTCTGCTGCACGATGGGCATCTCGATCGCGCTGGCCAGCATGGCGATCAGCCGCTCGTTGTGGCTGGCCTGGGCGAGGATGCGGTGGAACTCGCGGTTGAGACGGCCGATGCGTGCGGCGTTCTCGGGGTCCGTATCGGCGCCGCCGGACTCGATGTCGTCCTGGATGCCCGCCAGCTGGGCAATCTCCGCATCCGTGATGCGCTGGGCCGCGTGGCCGGCGATCTCGCTTTCGATCAGGATGCGCAACTCGAAGATCTGGCGCATCTCCTCGGTGGACCACTCACGCACCACGGTGCCGCTGTTGGGCTTGAAGCGGACGAAGCCGTCGGCCACAAGCTGGCGCATCGCCTCGCGCACCGGCGTGCGCGAGGTGCTGAACTCGGCAGCCACATTCTGCTCGGTGATGCGCGCCCCTGGCGGGTAGCGGCCCTCGATGATCTGTTCCTTGATCGCGCCATGGATGCGCGCGGCGACGGTTTCCACGGCTTCAGTCCTTGGGTGGAGATTTCCGACAAATTGTACACATTGAAAATGCGCATCATCCAATCTCCATTGGAGATAAAGCCAATCTCAAACGGAGACGGCTATTCATTGTCGACAATTCAGGCACTGAAACCCTCTTCACCCCCCGCTCCGGGACCGACAAAACAGGTGGCGCAGCGCTGCAAGGACAATGCGCCATGCCCGACACCCCGCGACACGACCCTGATCTCATCCCCACCCACACCACCGCCGCCCCCTCCTCCATCGCACGCTGGGTGGCGCGCCACCACGGCCTTGCGGTGCAGGAGTGCCACCTGATTCGCCGCGGCCTGAACGACAACTACGCGCTGCGCTCGGCCGACGGAACCCGCTATGTGGCGCGGCTGTACTCGATCCGCCCGCGCGGCGGCTTCAATGTCGATTTCGAAGTCGCGCTGCTTGCCCACCTGCAAGCCAGGGGCGTGGGGGTGGCGGCAGCGGTGCCGGCTGCGGACGGCCGCGCAGGCGTCCAGCTGCAGTTCCCCGAAGGCCAGCGCGCCCTGGCACTGTTCCGCCATGCCGAAGGCGAGATTCCCGAGACGCTGGAAGACTTCGAACTGACCGGCCGCACCCTGGCCCAGATTCACGGGGCGGCGCGCGACTACGCGGGCCCGCCAAGCCGCTACACGCTGGACGGCCATCACCTGGCCGGCCGAACCCTGGGCTACCTGCAGGTCTACCCGGAACTGGGCGCGCAGCTGTTCGAAACCTACCAACGGCTGGTCCAGCGCCTGCTTGCAGAGTTGGCCGCGGCCGAGGGCGGGCTGACACGCGTGCTCTGCCACGGCGACACGCACGGCTTCAACAACCATGTGGGAGCGGACTCGGCCGGCGCCAGGAAGAACGTGTTCTTCGACTTCGACGATGCCGGCCCGGGTTTCCTGGCCTACGACCTGAGCGTGCTGCCCTGGTCGTACCTGTTTCGCAAAAGCCTGAAGGAACCCGACGACGCGCTGCGCGAGCGCTGGATGCACTACCTGCGCGGCTACCGCGCGGGCGGTGGCCAGGTGAGCGAGCGCGACCTGGCGGCGTTGCCCCTGTTCCTTCAGCTGCGGCACCTGTGGAATCTTGGCGAGGCGGCCGGGCGGCTGCACCACTGGGGGACGAACTCCGTGCCTGTGGACTGGTTGCGCAAGCAGGTCGATGTGTTCAAGGCGTGGCAGGGGCTGGACCTGCGCGCCTGACGGCCTGCCCGCGGAGCACAATAGCGGCCAGCTGAAAGTCAAAAGGGTCTACATGCTGCAGCGACGCACCTTCGTTTCTGGACTCGGCCGCGCGGGCATCGCAGCGGCTGGCATCTGCCTGGTTTCCAACGCCCTCGCGCAGCGTCCAGCGCATCCCATCGCACGCCCACCGGGCCAGCGTCCGGGACTGCCTCTGGCTCCAGGCCGCTTCGATTCGCAAGCTGGCGTGGCGTCGGGAGCCTACCCGGGGGTGTTTGTCGTAGCCGGAGTGGACGCGAAGACCGACACCCTGCAGCTGCGCGATGAAAGCGGCCGTACCGCTGTCGTCCACATCAACGACCGCGTGTTGGACCTCGAATCGCTCAAGCCGGGTGACGAGGTGGAGGTCGACTTCCTGGTGCCGGAAGCGGGTAGCACCAGGCTCGAGGCAGGGAACATCTGGAAAGTGCAGCGCTAAAGGCAGGGCTGACGGATGTCCGTGGCCTTTGGTATCGATTCCTGCATGGCCTCATCCGCAAAGTCATAAGCGCCGGATCGCTATCGACTTTTCTGTCTTGCAGACGTTTGCTGCACCGCAGCAAACAGGTCTAAGCTTCGCCCCCTGTTCCACTTCTATCGCATGTATGAATGCCTTGACCCTGCCGCCCCAACCGGGCGCGCTTCCCGCAGGCCAACGCCTGCAGGCCGGCCTGATGCTGGCCGCCCTCGGTGTCGTCTACGGTGACATCGGCACCTCTCCCCTCTACGCCTTCAAGGAAACCCTGAGCCCCGCGCATGGCGTGGCGCTCACGCCGGCGGCCGTGCTCGGCCTGCTGTCCCTGATCTTCTGGGCGCTGACCATCGTGGTCACCCTCAAATACGTGCTGCTGGTGCTGCGCGCCGACCACGACGGCGAAGGCGGCATCCTGGCGCTGCAGGCCCTGGCCCGCCACGCGGTCGGCGGCGCTTCTGCGGGCCGGCGCTGGCGGCTGCCAATCGGCGCGCTGGGCCTGACCGGCGCCGCCATGTTCTACGGCGACAGCCTGATCACGCCGGCCATCTCCGTGCTGTCGGCCATGGAAGGCCTGACGGTGGCGACGCCGGCCTTCGAGCGTTTCGTGCTGCCGCTGGCGATCGGCTTGTTGTTCGGCCTGTTCGCAGTGCAGCGCTACGGCACGGGCCTGGTGGGCAAGATCTTCGGCCCCGTCATGCTGCTGTGGTTCGGCACGCTGGCCTGGCTGGGCCTGCAGCAAATCGCGCAGGCGCCGCAGGTGCTGCAGGCCATCAACCCCATGTGGGCCGTGCAGTTCCTGGCCGAGCATCCTGCCAAGTCGTTGGTGGTGCTGGGCGCGGTCTTCCTGTCGGTCACGGGCGGCGAGGCCTTGTATGCCGACATGGGCCACTTCGGCGCCCGGGCCATCCGCCAGGCCTGGTTCCTGATCGCGCTGCCGGCGCTGGTGCTCAACTACTTCGGCCAGGGTGCGCTGGTGCTGCGCGACCCCAGCGCCATCGACAACCCCTTTTTCCGCCTGGTGCCGTCCTGGGCCATCGTGCCCATGGTGGTACTGGCCGCCGCGGCGACGGTGATCGCCTCGCAGGCCGTGATCTCCGGTGCTTTCTCGCTGACGGCGCAGGCCATGCGCATGGGCTATCTGCCGCGGCTGCGCATCGTGCAGACCTCGGGCGATGCCATGGGCCAGGTCTACCTGCCCGCCGTCAACTGGCTGCTGATGGCCGGCGTGCTGGCCCTGGTGCTGGGCTTCAAGACCTCGGGCGCGATGTCGGCGGCCTATGGCATCGCCGTGGCCCTGACCATGGTGAGCACCACGGCGCTGGCCGCGGTGGTGGCGCTCAAGCTGTGGCGCTGGAACCCTGTCCTGGTGGGCGTGGGCGCCGCAGCGCTGCTGGCCGTGGACCTGATGTTCGCCGTCGCCAACAGCCTGAAAATCGCCGACGGCGGCTGGCTGCCACTGGTGGTGGCGGCCGTGGTGCTGCTGGTCTTCACGACCTGGGCGCGCGGGCGCAACCTGAACCGGCAGGCTGCGCAGGCCGGCCGTGTGGAGCTGGCCCCCTTCGCACAAGCCCTGGCCGCGCAGCCGCCGCACAGGGTGCGTGGTACGGCGGTCTTCCTCACCTCCGATGCCGGCGCCGTGCCGCATGCCCTGCTGCACAACCTCAAGCACAACCAGGTGCTGCACGAGCGCGTGGTTGTGCTGCAGGTGGAGGCCGCCGACACGCCGCGGGTGGACCCGGCCGATCGGGTGCAAGCGCAGGCGCTGGCTGCGGGGATCTGGCAGGTGGTGTTCCGCCACGGCTTCATGGAGCGTCCGGATGTGCCGGAATTCATGAAGCTGCTGTCCTACCGCCACGGCATCGCCGCGCAGGCCATGGCGACCTCGTACTTCACCTCGCGCGAGACGCTGGGTACCGGCGGCCTGGCGCAAATGGGGCGGGTACGTCAGATGCTCTTCACCTGGTTGCACCGCAACGCGGGCCGGGCCTCGGATTACTTCGGCCTGCCGGCCGGACGGGTGGTGGAGTTGGGGCGGCGCCCTGCCACCACTTGAGCGGCGATGCCCCAGCGTCCGGGTTCTGGTGATGGCCAGCCCGGCCGTCAATACATCCTAAGGGTTAGTCCCGAATGGCTTGTGCCATGGGCCGCACCACAATTTGTGCGTTGCTCGAACTAACCCAGGGAGACCTTCATGCAGATCAAACAATGTCTTGCCGGCCTGGCCTTTGGCCTGTCCGCTGTCAGCGCCTTGGCCCAGGTCACGGTCGGCGTCAGCTGGTCGAACTTCCAGGAGGAACGCTGGAAGACCGACGAGGCCGCGATCAAGGCCCAGCTGGCCAAGTCGGGCGCCAAATACATCAGCGCCGATGCGGGCGGCTCGCCCGAGAAGCAGCTGGCCGACATCGACAGCCTGATCTCCAAGGGCGCCAAGGCCCTGATCATCCTGGCCATGGACAAGGACGCCATCCTGCCGGCGGTCAACAAGGCCAACCAGCAGAAGATCCCTGTCGTGGCCTATGACAGGTTGATCGAGGCGCCGGGTGTTTTCTACATCACCTTCGACAACGTGGAAGTGGGCCGCATGCAGGCGCGCGCCGTGTTTGCCGCCAAGCCCAAGGGCAACTACGTGATGATCAAGGGCTCGCCCACCGATCCCAACGCCAACTTCCTGCGCGCCGGCCAGCAGGAGGTGATCGACGCCTCCGTGAAGAAGGGCGATATCAAGATCGTCGGCGAGGAATACACCGAAGGCTGGAAGCCCGAGGTGGCGCAAAAGAACATGGAGCAGATCCTGACCAAGAACGCCGGCAAGGTCGACGCGGTCGTGGCCTCCAACGACGGCACGGCCGGCGGCGTGGTGGCGGCGCTCACGGCCAAGGGCATCAAGGGCGTGCCGGTGTCGGGCCAGGACGGCGACCATGCGGCGCTCAACCGGGTGGCGCTGGGCAGCCAGACCGTGTCGGTCTGGAAGGACGCGCGCGACCTGGGGCGTGACGCCGCTGCGGCTGCCGTGGCCCTGGCCAGCGGCAAGAAGGTGGACGGCGCCAGCAGCTGGAGCGGCGGCGAGAAGAAGATGGCGCTGCAGGCCCAGTTCCTCAAGCCCGTCGCCATCACCGCGCAGAACCTGGACACCGTGCTCAAGGCCGGCTGGATCAAGAAGGACGTGCTGTGCAAGGGCGTCCAGGGCGCCAGCGCGCCTGCTGCCTGCAAGTAACCCTGCCTTGCGCCAAGGATTTCCGCGGGCTCCGGCCCGCGGTTTCGTTTCAAGACCCCATAGCCCCCATGACCCATGTCCTGACCGCTTTCAAACAGGCCGCCATCAACTGGCGGCTGGTGCTCATGGGCGCCGTGCTGGTGCTGGTGGCCCTGGTCTTCCATGTGCTGTCGGATGGCATCTTCCTGTCGCCCGAGAACCTCTACAACATCGCCCAGCAGACGGCCGTGGTGGGCATCGTCTCCACCGTGGTGGTGCTGGTCATCGTGGCCAGGCACATCGATTTGTCGGTGGGTTCGGTGATGGGCTTCGTCGGCGTGCTGGTCGCCGCGTTGCAGTACACGGCAGGCTGGTCCTGGTACGAGGCCACACTGGCCGGGCTGGCCGTGGCCATCCTGGTCTCGGTCTACCAGGGCGCGCTGACGGCGATGCTGGGCGTGCCCTCCTTCGTCGTCACCCTGGGCGGGCTGATGTCGTTTCGCGGCGCGGCCTTCCTGGTGGCCGACGGCAAGACCCAGCCGATCAGCGATCCCTTCTTCCTGAGCCTGGGCGGCGGTTACGACGGCGCCATCGGCGTGACGGCCAGCTGGCTGCTGGCCGGCCTGATGAGCGCCGTCCTGGTGCTGCTGATGCTGGCCCGGCGCCGCGCCAGGCACAGGCACGGCGTGCCCAACAATCCGGCCTGGCTGGACACGCTGGCGGTGCTGGTGCCTGTGGCCATCGTGCTGGGCTTCGCCGCCGCGATGAACAGCTACCGCATCCCCAACAAGGACGCCGCACAGGGCATCCCCGTGCCCGTGCTGATCTGGGCGGTGGTGGCCTTCAGCCTGTCCTTCCTGGTGCACCGCACGCGCTTCGGCCGCTATGTGTTCGCCATGGGCGGCAACCCCGAGGCCGCGGCCCTGGTGGGCATCCCGGTGCGGCGCGTGACGCTGATGCTTTTCGCGCTGATGGGCGTGCTTCTGACCGTCGCCGCCGTCGTCTCGGTCGCGCGGCTGAACGCCGGCACCAACTCGCTGGGCACGGGCATGGAGCTGTACGTCATCGCCGCGGCCGTCATCGGCGGTACGGCCTTGTCGGGCGGCTCGGGATCCATCCTGGGCTCGGTGCTGGGCGCCCTCATCATGCAGTCCATCGACAGCGGCATGCTGCTGCTGGACGTGGCCATCGGCTGGCGCTACGTCATCATTGGCCAGGTGCTGATCGTCGCCGTGGTGTTCGACGTGCTCTACCGCAAGCTGACGGGGGACACAGCATGACGGCACGGTGCCTGGTGGAGCTGCGCCACATCGAAAAATCCTTCGGCGGCGTGCGCGCTGTCGACGGCGTCAGCCTCAATCTGTATCCCGGCGAGGTGGTGGCCGTGCTTGGGCACAACGGCGCCGGTAAATCGACGCTGATGAAGATGCTGGCCGGGGCCTACCCCATCGACAGCGGCGAGGTCCGTGTCGCAGGTGAAAAGGTGCAGATCCGCACGCCGTCGGATGCGCAGCGCCTGGGCATCGAATCGATCTACCAGACCCTGGCGCTGGCTGACAATCTGGACGCTGTGGCCAACCTGTTCCTGGGCCGCGAGCTGCTGACGCCCTGGCGCACGCTGGACGACCACCGCATGGATGCGGATGCACGCAAGGTCTTTCTGCGCCTGAACAAAAACTTCAGCAATGTGCGCACGCCGGTGCGGCGCCTGTCGGGCGGCCAGCGCCAGGTGGTGGCGATCTCGCGGGCGATCTATTTCAACGCCCGCATCCTCATCATGGACGAGCCCACCGCCGCACTGGGTCCGGAAGAGACCGCCATGGTGGGCGCCCTGGTGCGCGAGCTCAAGGCGCAGGGCGTGGGCATCTTCCTGATCAGCCACGACATGCCCGACGTGTTCGCCCTGAGCGACCGCCTGGCGGTGATGAAGAACGGCCGCCTGGTCGGCACCTACAACACGGCCGACGTGACCGAGGACGAGGTGCTGGGCATGATCATCGGCGGGCGCAAGCCCGAGGGCAAGGCGCAGGCCGAGCGGACCTGCACCTGACGCCGCGCCCCGCATGAAGACCACGGGCGACCAGCAACTCGTCAAGCGCATCAACCGCAGCGTGCTGCTGCGACTGGTGCGCGAACGCCCCGGCCTGTCGCGCGCGCAACTGGCCAGCCACAGTGGACTGACCAAATCCACCGTCAGCCTGCTGGTGCGCGAACTGGTCGAGCAGGGCTGGCTCGGTGAGGCACCGGCCACGACCACGGCCGGCATCGGCCGGCCTTCCACGCCCTTGCGCATCCATCCCCATGCGCGCGGCATCATCGGCATCGAGACCGCCGTCGATTGCGTGCGGGTGGTCGCCGTGTCCTTGCTGGGCGAAGTCTGGTGGTCGGGCGAGGAGCCCCTGGCCAGCACGGCGCCGGCGGCCGCGTGCGCCCAGGCGGCGCGGCTGGCGCGCCTGGCCTACGACGGCATGGCCGCGCGCGGCCTGCGCCTGTCGGGCGTGGGCCTGGGCCTGCCCGGCGCCTTCGACGAGGCCACGGGCGTGGTGCGCTTCGCGCCCAACCTGGGCTGGCGCAATGTGGACTTCCTGCCTCTGCTCACACGCGCGCTGGCGGCGGCCGGCCTGCCCGAGGTTCCGGTCCACACGCAGAACGAGGCCGATGCCGCAGCGCTGAGCGAATACGAGTTCGCCAGCGGCGATGGCGAGGATGCCCTGGTCTTCGTCAACTGCGACGTCGGCGTCGGCGCGGGCATCGTCCTGAACGACCGCCTCTTCACCGGAGCGCAAGGCATGGCCGGCGAGATCGGCCACACCATCGTCCAGGTCGACGGGCCCCTGTGCTCCTGCGGCAGGCGCGGCTGCGCCGAGGCCTTCATCGGCGCGCGGGCCATCGCCGGGGAGGCCGCGGCGATGGGCCACACCCGGCAGGCGGGGCAGTTCCTGGGCGTGCTGCTGCAAAACCTGTGGACCACCTTCAATCCGCGCGTGCTGGTGCTGGGCGGCTCGTCCTGCGTGGGGCACCCGGCGCTGGTGCAGGTGGCGCAGGACACCTTGAACGCCTACGCCGCCAGCGCCGGCATGGCCGCGCCGGCGCTGCGTGTGGCGCGCTACGGAATGCTCGCTCCGGCCGTGGGCGCGGCCGCACTGGTGCTGCACCAGTACCTGCGGCCCATGCATCCGCGCCAGACCGCAAGGCAGCTGCCCTGAACGGCGCCCCGCCCGCCTAGACCGCCCATTGCCACATGGATTGCGGCAGCGGCGCCGGCTGGAAAGCCAGGCCCCAGGCCGAGGCGGTGGTGCGCAGGACCCGCACGGCGCTGGCGTTGGCGGCAGACACCATCGCAGGCCTCAGCTTCCCGCGGCGATGTGCGCATCCGGGAAGAAGTAGTCCTTCACCGAGGCCGGCTTGTTGCGGATGGCGCCCACGCGGTGCAGGAAGCTGGCCAGGCCAAAGGTGTTCTGCGGTGTGATCTTGAACTGCACTTCCGGATTGCGGATCACGCGCAGCAGCAGCTCGCGGTCGGTCTTGGAATTGGCCACCCGCAGGTAGGTGTCGGCGGCCTTCTCCGGGTTGGCCGTGGTCCACTGCGCCGCTTCCTGCAGCGCGTCAAGGAAGGCCCTGTAGGTCTTGGGATTGTCGGCGCGGAACTTCTCTGTCGCGTACAGCACCGTTGCCGAGGACGGGCCGCCCAGCACCTCGTAGGAGTTGAGCACGATGCGCGCGTTGGGGTTGGCGGCCAGCGACTGATCCTGGAAAGGCGGGTTGCCGAAATGCGCGCTGATCTCGGTGCCGCCCTTGATGATGGCGGCCGTGGCGTCGGGATGGGGCAAGGCCACCTGCAGGCGGTCGAGCCGGTTGAACTGGGCGTCGCCCCAGAGCTTGGCCGAGGCGAACTGCAGCACGCGCGATTGCACCGACACGCCCACGGCGGGCAGCGCGATCCTGTCCTTGTCGCTGAAGTCGGCAATGGTCTTGACCGCCGGGTTGTTGGTCACCAGGTAATAGGGGAAGTTGCCCAGCGAGGCGACGCCGCGCACGTTCTGCTTGCCGTAGGTCCGGTCCCAGATGGTCAGCAGCGGGCCGACGCCGGCCGCGGCGATGTCCACCGAGCCGCCCAGCAGCGCGTCGTTCACCGACGCGCCACCCGACAGCTTGATGAATTCAACCTTGATGTCGACGCCGGCGGCCTTGCCGTGCTTTTCGACCAGCTTCTGGTCCTGCGCCACGTTCAGCAGCAGGTAGACGATGCCGAACTGTTCGGCGATGCGCAGCTGGCCTTCGGCCCGCGCCGCCGGTGACAGGGCGGCCAGGGTGGCAGCGAGCAGCAGGCCGCGGGACAGGACACGTGGGATCTTCATGAACAGCTCTTTCGCAAAAGAGCCCGACTCTAGGGACTGGCGGCGCCGGATGGAAATACCGACTTGTCGCTTGCATAGGAGAAAAACATCCAAGGCGCGCTTCAGACACTCCGGTTGTTTGCTCCCAACTTTTTCATTCTTTGCGCCGGCGCCGCACCCTCTTACAGTCGGGCTGACAATGAGCACGCCGATCCATCTGACCTACCTGAACCACGCCGACGTCCAGGCCCTGGCCATGACGGACGCCGAGATCGTCTCGGCCGTCGAGGACGGCCTGCGGGCCCAGGGCCTGGGCCAGGCCGTCATCGAGCCCCGCATGCACCTGGTTCCGGAGAAGGACTACCCAGGCCACTTCAATGTGCTGCGCGGCTACATCCGCCCCCTGGGCGTGGCCGGCGTCAAGACCGTGGGCGACTTCTACCGCAACTACGAGATCGGCCTGCCCTCGGAGCTGGCGCTGCTGAACCTGTTCGACCCCAGGACCGGCGCGCCCATCGCCATCATCGACGCCTCCGACATCACGGACATGCGCACCGGGGCCGTGACCGCCATTGGCGCCCGCCATCTGGCCCGCAAGGACTCGAAGGTGCTGGGACACATCGGCGCGCGCGGCACTTCGTACTGGAACGTCCGCCTGCTCGATGCCATCTTTGACTTCGACGAGATCCGCGTCCATTCGCGCCGGCCGGAGAGCCGCGACGCCTTCGCCGCGCGGCTGGAGCACGACCTGGGCAAGAAGATCACGGTGACAACCGATTGGGAATCCTGCGTGCGCGGCGCCGACATCGTGGTCGAGGCCTCGCGGCTGGAGCAGCCCGAGCCGTTGCTCAAGACGCAGTGGATCAAGAAGGGCGCCTGCGTCATCCCCTACGGCACCATGAGCGCGGTGGAGCTGTCGCTGACCGACATCATGGACAAGATGGTCATGGACCACTGGGGCCAGGCCAGGTCCGGCCCCTTCGGTGCCCTGCGCGCCCACGTGGACAGCGGCCGTCTGTCCGAGCAGACCCTGCATGCCGAGCTGGGCGAGATCGTGGCCGGCCTGAAGCCGGGCCGCCAGAGCGAGGACGAGACCAACCTGTTCTGGCACCGAGGACTGTCGCTGTCAGACATTGCCCTGGGCAGCGCCATGCTGCGCAAGGCCCAGGCACTGGGCATCGGCCAGGTCCTGCGCTACAGGTAAGAGAGCGCAGATGCCCGTTGCCAACGCCCGCATGTATTCGGCCACGCCCCAGCTGCGCGCCGACTGGAAAGCGCTGCTGGCCTGGGTGCTGCAGCAGGCCGGCCTGCCCTGGGAGGTGATCGACCACGACCCGCCGGCGCCGCTCAACGCCCTGTGGGCACGCGATGACCTGGGCCTGGCGATGATGTGCGGCCTGCCGTACGCGCAGCGCGCCATCCGTCCACTGCTGGTCGCCGCGCCCATTCCCTCGCCGGCGCGCTACGGCGGCCGGCCGGTGTACTTCACCGACATCGTGGTGCGCTCCGACGCAGCCTTCACAAGGCTCGAAGACACTTTCGGCGGCACCGTCGGCTACACGCTGGCCGACTCCATGTCGGGTGGCGTCGCCTTGCGCGACCATCTCGCGCCTTACCGCAGCGCCCGCGGCGAGCGGCTCTATGCGCGCGCAGTTGGCAACCTCATCCACGCCCGGGGTGTGATCGAGGCCCTGGTGCGCGGCGAGATCGACGTCGGCCCGCTGGACAGCTACTACCACGACCTGTTGCGCCAGGACGACCCGGCCTTCGCGGCCCAGGTGCGGACCATCGCGAGCACGCAGGCGCGGCCCATTCCGCCCCTGGTGGCGACGGCACCCTTGCGCGACGCGCAGTTGCAGGCCTTGCGCAGCGCGTTGCAGGCGAGCATTGCCGCTCCCGCGCTGGCCGAAGTCCGCCAGCGCTTGCTGCTGGCCGGCTTCGCCGAACCCGAAGCTGCGAGCTACGACAGCCTGCCTGCCATCGCTGCGCAGCCCATGCCTGCTTTCGAGGCGCTGTGAACCCATGAAGCTGGACTGGGACCGTTACGAGCTGCCCACCGTGCTGTTGGGGCTGGTGCTGTATGCCTGCTGGCTGGCCCTGACCTGGTGGCACGCCTCCATTCCCTTTGTTGTGCTGCTCCTGGCCGGTGGCTATGTGACCCAATGGCACTTCTCGCTGCAGCATGAAAGCATCCATGGCCTGCGCCACTGGCCAGCGTGGCTGCGCAGCGTTTTTGTCTGGCCGCCGATCGGCCTGTGGATGCCCTACCCCATCTACCACCGCAGCCACAGCACCCACCACGTCAACTTCAACATCACCCATCCGCAGCGCGACACCGAGAGCTACTACCAGCTGCGCGACACCTGGGCCCAGGCCGGGCCTTGGCAGCGGCGCCTGCCCCTGCTGAACCAGACCCTGTGGTTCCGGCTGGTGTTCGGCCCCTTCCTGCGCCTGTGGAAGCTGGCCCGGCGCGAGACCGGCCGCGTGCGCAACGGCGATTTCTCCAATGTGCGGCACTGGGTCACGCATGCGTTGAGCCTGGCCGTGCTGCTGTCCTGGGTTCTCGCCATCTGCGACATGCCCTGGTCTGCTTTGCCTGGCCCGGCATGTCGCTGGGCATGCTGCGCACCTTCACCGAACATCGCTGGGGCGACAAGCCCATGGAGCGGGTCGCCATCGTGGAGTCGAACACGCTGATGGGCGTTCTCTATCTGTACAACAACCTGCACCTGGTGCACCACCGCTCGCCCACCCTGCCCTGGTACCGCATCCCTGCGAAATGGCGCGCCCAGCGCGCCGAGATGCTGGCAACCAACCGGGACTTCTATTACCGCGGCTATCTGGAGATCGCGCGCCGCTTCCTGTTCCGCCCGGTGTTCGACCCGGCGCATCCGCGCTGGTGAACGCCTGCCCTCCCGCCTTCCTTCGTCTTGTCTCTCCTGGAGCTCCCATGAAAACCCTGAACCGGCTGCTGGCCGCCCTGATCCCCCTGCTCGCCGGTGCCGCCCTGGCCCAGGACTACCCGTCCAAGCCCATCCACTTCGTCGTGCCTTACCCGGCCGGCGGCATCGCCGACAAGGTGGCGCGCGACGCGGCCGACGAACTGCAGCGGCGCCTGAAGCAGCCGGTGATCGTGGAAAACCGTGTCGGCGCGGCCGGCAACATCGGCTTTGACCATGTGGCACGCCAGCCCGCCGACGGCTACACGCTGCTGCTGGCACCGGCTTCCAACCTCACGGTGCAACCGGCGCTGTTCAAGACCCTGTCCTACGACCTGGAGAAGGACTTCACACCGGTCTCCCTGCTGGTGCTCACCCCGCAAGTCCTGCTGGTCCATCCCGGCGTGCCGGCGGCGACGCCGAAAGAGCTGATCGAGTATTCGAAGAAGAACCCGGGCAAGGTCAACTTCGGCGTCAGCCTGGGCGCCTACTCGCACCTGGCCGGCGAACTGCTCAAGTCGCAGACGGGAGCGGACTTCACCGCCATCCCCTACCAGGGCGCGGCCCCGGCCATGAACGATCTGCTGGGTGGCCAGACGCAGTTCATCTTCAACGAGGTGATCACTGCCATTCCCAACGTCCAGGCCGGCAAGCTCAAGCCGCTGGCCATCGCCTACAAGAGCCGCGCGCCCTGGCTGCCCAATGTGCCGACGATGGCGGAAGCGGGTTTTCCCGGCTTCGAGGTGACGTCCTGGTACGCCGTGGTGGCGCGCAGCGGCACACCACGCGCCATCATCGACAAGGTGTCCAGGGAACTGGCCGCCGTGGTGCAGGGCCCGGAATTCAAGAAGCGCTACGACGACATCGGGGCCTTCACCATCGGCAGCACGCCGGAGGAACTGGGCAGCTTCATCAAATCCGAAACCGTCAAATGGACGGCCGTGATCAAGCGCTCGGGCATCCAGCCGAACTGAGCCGCACTGCGCCAGCGCAGGCCTCAGACCTTTGCCTCATATCCAATCGAATTTTGATTCGTTCTCTTTTGGGTGCCGGCCTTCCACAATCAACGCCGATGACAAATTGCGTTGAGTCGGCACAAGCGCCCATGGCGCAAGCATTGAGCAGGTCCTCGGTCAGGCAGGCTGCCGCGCACGTGCTGGCCGTCACCGTCCAGGCCTGGGGCATTGCCAGTGCGTCGCCGCATGCGCTGGCGCGCCGGGCCCCGCACGGCTACGTTCCGGTGCGCGCACGGCGGCGCCTGCAGGCCAGCGCCAACGCGGCCGCGAGCAGCCCAGCCTGCATCGCCCATTCCTGGTAGGCGACGATCCGCCTTGACTCCTGATTTGATAGCGCTCCAGGTCCAATCGGCGGGGGCCGGAGCCTTATTTACCTCTCAAATGGCTGAAACTCAACGACAAATGCACCTGGGCGCCTTCTTCTTCGGCGTCGGCCACCACCTGGCGGCCTGGCGGCATCCGGACGTGGACCCATCGGCCGGCGGCCGCATCGAAGCCCTGCGCGAGTGGACCCGCATCGCCGAAGACGCGAAGTTCGACGCCATCTTCTTCGCCGACAACGTGGGCCTGCCCGAAGCGCCGAACCATGTGGTGGCCAAGAACGCCCTGTGGTATCCGCTGGACCCGCTGCTGAGCCTGGCGGCGCTGTCGCAATCGACCACCCACATCGGCCTGGTGGCCACGGTCTCGGCCACCTACCTGCCGCCCTACCACCTGGCGCGCAAGTACGCCTCGCTCGACCAGATCAGCGGCGGGCGCAGCGGCTGGAACCTGGTCACCTCGGGCAGCGATTTCGAGGCGCGCAGCTTCGGCCTGGACCAGCAGCTGGGCCATGCCCACCGCTACGCACGGGCCCATGAGTACGTGCAGATCGTCAAGGGCCTGTGGGACACCTGGGAAGACGAGGCCTTTGTCCACGACAAGGCCGCCAACCGCTTCTTCGACCCGGCCAGGCTGCACCGCGTGGCCCATGAGGGGGAGCACTTCAAAGTGCATGGCGGCCTGCAGACGCCGCGCGCGCCGCAGGGCTACCCTGTGCTGGTGCAGGCCGGATCCTCCGGCGACGGCCAGGACCTGGCGGCGGCGACGGCCGAAGTCGTCTTCACCGCGCAGCAGACGGTGCAGGAGGCGCGGGCCTTCTACAGCGGCCTCAAGGGCCGGCTGGCTGCGCACGGCCGCACGCCGGACCAGTTGAAAATCATGCCGGGCATCTCGCCCTTCATCGGTCGCAGCCAGCAGGAGGCGCAAGAGAAGTTCGAGCAACTGCAGGGGCTCATCGACCCGGTGCTGGGCGTCGGCCTGCTGTCCACCTTCCTGGGCAACGTCGACCTGTCGGGCTATTCGGTGGACGATCCCTTCCCCGAAGGCCTGCCGGTGACCGAAGGCTGGCGCAGCCGCCAGGCCCTGTTCGAGAGCATGGCGCGGCGCGACAAGCTGAGCATCCGCCAGCTCTATGAAAAGGTGGCGGGCGCGCGCGGCCACTGGACCCTGGTCGGCACGCCGGAGACGATTGCCGACAAGCTGGAAGAGTGGTTCACCACCGGCGCGGCCGACGGCTTCAATGTGCTTGCGCCCACCCTGCCGCACGGCCTGAAGGATTTCGCCGACCTGGTCATCCCCGAACTGCAGCGGCGCGGCCTGTTCCGTACCGAGTACACGGGCCGCACGCTGCGCGAGCACCTGGGCCTGGCGCGGCCGGCCAACCAGCATCGCCGTCCGGACGCTGGTACAGCCGCGTGAGCCAACAGACAGTTTGGTTCCAAGAAACCGACTTTTGAGTCGTTTGCGTTTTGTGGGCCGGCTTTTACAGTGACTGCATGGTGGCTATAGCCGCCTGAAGGCTGGATGGACCAGCCTCACTTGTTCATGGAACCACGATGTCGTCCGTCCTGTCCGAACCTTTGCCCGAAGCCCTCCAGACCGCGCAGGCCGCCGCCCAGGCGGCCGGCCTGCCCTATGCCGGGGGCGTGCCGCCGCAAGTGGCGTGGGCGCTTTTTTCGTCCGGCCAGGCCCTGCTGGTGGATGTGCGCACGGCCGAAGAACGCAAGTTCGTCGGCCAGGTGCCCGACAGCCTGCACGTCCCCTGGGCCAGCGGCACGGCCATGACGCGCAACCCGCGCTTCGTGCGCGAGCTGGAAGTCAAGGTTGGGGGCAAGGAGGCGGTGGTCCTGCTGCTGTGCCGCTCGGGCAAGCGCTCGGCGGCGGCCGCCGAGGCCGCCGCCAAGGCCGGCTTCACCCAGGTGTTCAATGTGCTGGAAGGCTTCGAAGGCGAAATCGACGCGCTGCAGCACCGCGGCACCAGCGATGGCTGGCGCCACCATGGCCTGCCCTGGGTGCAAGACTGATGGCCAGCTTCGACGTCGCCGGCATCGTCCAGGCCCTGCACGGAGCGCGCAGCGACTGGCGCGAGTCGCAAAAGCGCTCGCGCGAGCCTGGCGGCCGCGAATTCCCCTCGCGCGAAGCCGTCGGCGGCATCGTGGAAAGCCTCAAGGGCGCGCTGTTTCCCATGCGCCTGGGGCCGCCCGACCTGCGCCAGGAAAGCGAGGACTTCTACGTCGCCCATACCCTGGACGCGGCTTTGCACGCGCTTCTGGCGCAAGCCAGGCTGGAGCTGCGCTACAGCGCGCGACGCGAAGGCAATGGCGAGCTCGATGCGCAGATCGACGCCAAGGCCCAGGCCCTGGTCCACAGCTTCGCCTCTGCCCTGCCGGCCATACGCCGTCTGCTCGACAGCGATGTGGTCGCCGCCTACCGCGGCGACCCGGCGGCCCGCAGCGTCGACGAGGTCCTGCTTTGCTACCCCGGTGTGCTGGCCATGATCCACCACCGCGTAGCGCACCAGCTGTACCGCCTGGAGCTGCCGCTGCTGGCCCGCATCGTGGCGGAACTGGCGCACAGCCAGACCGGCATCGACCTGCATCCCGGCGCGGCCATCGGCGCGGGCTTTTTCATCGACCACGGCACGGGCGTGGTGATCGGCGAGACAGCGGTCATCGGTGAACGGGTACGGGTCTACCAGGCCGTCACCCTGGGCGCCAAGCGCTTTCCCACCGACGACGACGGCCATCTGCACAAGGGCCTGCCGCGCCACCCCATCGTGGAGGACGACGTGGTGATCTACGCCGGCGCCACCATCCTGGGCCGGGTGACCCTAGGCAAGGGCGCGGTCATCGGTGGCAATGTCTGGCTGACCCATGATGTGCCGGCCGGCGGCAATGTCACGCAGGCCGTCTCGCGCGAGGCCTCGGCCACGAGGGCCGCCCCATGACGCCCCTGGTCGAGAGCTTTGGCATCGCGGTGCGCCAGTCGCGCGAGGCCCAGGGCTGGTCGCAGGAGGCCCTGGCCGGACACTCCAATCTGAACCGCTCCTACGTGGGCGAGATCGAGCGCGGCAAGGCCATCGCCTCGCTGACCACGGTGGAGAAGCTGGCGGGCGCGCTGGGCGTCGCCCCTTCGACCCTGGTCATCCGCGGCGAAGCGGTCAACGAGCAGAACCTGGCCCGCTTCATCAAGTTGACGTCTATAGCATGTTGAGCCCCCGCTGAGCTGGCTGGACACTGCGCAGCAAATCCCAGTCCTTCCTCAACGGAGTGTTCATATGACGGCAACAGTAGGCGGCACCACCGCCCTTGGCGACAACGCCGCGCGGCAACTTGCCAACGCGACCAAGACGGCCCCCCAGCTTGAAACCATCAGCCCGCGCTGGCTCACCCACCTGCTGCAATGGGTGCCGGTCGAAGCGGGCATCTACCGCCTGAACAAGGTCCGCAATCCCGAGTCGATCAAGGTCACCTGCACCGCCAAGGAAAGCGAGAACCAGCTGCCGCGCACCTTTGTGGACTACGAGGAGCAGCCGCGCGAATACTTCCTCAATGCCGTCAGCACCGTGCTGGACGTGCACACCCGCATCTCCGACCTGTACAGCAGCCCGCACGACCAGATCAAGGAGCAGCTGCGCCTGACGATCGAGACGATCAAGGAAAACCAGGAAAGCGAGCTGATCAACAACCCCGACTACGGCCTGCTGGCCCAGGTGACGGACAGCCAGCGCATCCTGCCGCTGACCGGCGCGCCCACCCCGGATGACCTGGACGAATTGCTGACCAAGGTCTGGAAGGAGCCGGCCTTCTTCCTGGCCCATCCACTGGCGATCGCAGCCTTCGGCCGCGAAGCCACCCGGCGCGGCACGCCGCCGCCCACGGTCAGCCTGTTCGGCTCGCAGTTCATCACCTGGCGCGGCGTCCCGCTGATTCCGTCGAACAAGATCCCTGTGGCCGACGGCAAGAGCAAGATCCTGCTGCTGCGCGTGGGCGACAAGCGTCAGGGCGTGGTCGGCCTGTTCCAGCCCGGCCTGCCCGGCGAACAGAGCCCCGGCCTGTCGGTGCGCTTCATGGGCATCAACAACCATGCGATCGCCTCCTACCTGATCTCGCTGTACTGCTCGCTGGCCGTGCTGACCAGCGACGCGCTGGCAGTGCTGGACGACGTCGAGGTCAACAAGTACCACGACTATCCGGACACCTACAAGTAAGAGGCCGCGGATGACCACAAGCTCCCAGCTGGAGGCGCCCATCGATCCGGCACTGCTGGCGCGCATGGCCTCTGCCATGTTCGCGGCCCTGCCCGGCGGGGCCACGCCCGGCGTCCAGGCACCGGTGAACATCGCGCCGCCGGGCTCGCCGCTGGCCAGCCCGGCCGGCTTCGGGCCTTCGGTGCCCGGCACGCCAGTGCCGCAAGGCCTGGTGCCGGGTGCCAACCTGCTGCCCGCATCGCCCACACCACTGGCCTCGCTGGCGCACCGCGCGCCCGCCTTGCTGCCCCATGCGCAGGCAGGCAACGGCGTGCCCGACACGGTGCTGGGCGCGCTGCCGGCCTACGAACCGCGTTTGGGCGGCGCCGTGCTGGGTGTGCCTGAAGTCCAGGGTGCCGGCCTGCAGCAGGCTGCCACGCAGCCCGCAACGGATGACGCAGCCTTCTACTTTTTGAACCAGGGCCACGGCCAGCCGGTGCCTGCCGCCGACCCGCTCGAGGCCCTGGCGCGGGCGCCATTCGCCCTGCCCGCCACACCGCCAGCCAGTCCGGTGAATGCCGCAGCCGTGCCGCAGACCACACCCTCGGACCAGCCCAAGTTCTACTTCGTCGATGCGGTCGTCCTGCCCAGCGGCTACGTCACGCCGGCCAAGCCCGCGCCCCATGGCACGGTACCGCAGGCCGGTCAGGGCCGGCACCCGCCCTTCGATGTGCAGGCCGTGCGGCGCGACTTTCCCATCCTGTCCGAGCGGGTGAACGGCCGCCAGCTGGTCTGGTTCGACAACGCAGCGACCACGCAAAAGCCGCAGGCTGTGATCGACCGCATCTCGTATTTCTACGAACACGAGAACTCCAACATCCATCGCGCGGCCCATGAGCTGGCGGCCCGCGCCACCGACGCCTACGAAGGCGCCCGCGAAAAGGTGCGCAGCTTCCTCAACGCGCCGGATGTCAACGAGGTCATCTTCGTGCGCGGCACCACCGAAGCCATCAACCTGGTGGCCAAGAGCTGGGGCGGCCAGCATGTGGGCGAAGGTGACGAAATCATCGTCTCCCATCTGGAGCACCACGCCAACATCGTGCCCTGGCAACAGCTGGCCGCCGCCAAGGGCGCCAGGCTGCGCGTGATCCCGGTGGACGATTCGGGCCAGGTGCTGCTGGACGAGTACCGCAAGCTGCTCAACGACCGCACCAAGATCGTGGCCGTCACCCAGGTCTCCAATGCCCTGGGCACGGTGGTGCCGGTCAAGGAGATCGTGGAGCTGGCCCACCGCGCCGGCGCCAAGGCCCTGGTGGACGGCGCGCAATCGGTCTCGCACATGCGGGTGGACGTGCAGGACCTGGGCGCGGACTTCTTCGTCTTCTCCGGCCACAAGCTCTTCGGCCCGACCGGCATCGGCGTGGTCTGGGGCAAGCGCGAGGTGCTGGAGGACATGCCGCCCTGGCAGGGCGGCGGCAACATGATCGCCGACGTGACTTTCGAGAAGACCGTGTTCCAGCCGATTCCGAACAAGTTCGAGGCCGGCACAGGCAACATCGCCGACGCCGTGGGCCTGGGCGCGGCGATCGACTATGTGAACAAGATCGGCATCGAGAACATCGGCCGCTACGAGCACGAACTGCTGGACTACGGCATGCGCAAGCTCGGCGAGATCCCGGGCGTCCGGCTGATCGGCACGGCAGCCGACAAGGCCAGCGTGATGTCCTTTGTCCTCAAGGGCCACACCACCGAGGAAGTCGGCCAGGCGCTCAACGACGAAGGCATCGCCGTGCGCACCGGCCACCACTGCGCCCAGCCCATCCTGCGCCGCTTCGGCGTCGAGACCACGGTGCGGCCTTCGCTGGCCTTCTACAACACCTACGACGAGATCGACGGTCTGGTGGCGGTGGTGCGGCGCCTGGCCGGGCAGCGGCGCACGGGCTGAGGGCGCAAGCAGCCTGCGCTGCTTGCGCCGGGAACGCGGCGCGGCGCAGCGCGTGCATAAGCTTCGAATTAAACGTTCGTTGCCAAGCGCGCGGCGGGCGTCGAGACTCGACGCCCCGTGGATCCAATCCTTGCCGCACACCATGACCCGTCTGACCCTGCACACCGAAGCCACCGCCCCCGAAGCCAGCCGCCCCTATGTGCAGCGCGCCCAGGCGAACAACGGCTTCCTGCCCAATCTGATCGGCATCCTGGCCAACTCGCCAGAGGCGCTGGAGACCTACCTCACGGTGGCCGGCATCAATGCGCGGGCGAGCCTGAGCCTGGCTGAGCGCGAGGTCGTGCAAATCACGGCGGCCCGCATCCATGGCTGCGACTTCTGCGTCGCCGGCCACACGGCGGCGGCCCTGAAGCAGGCCAAGTTGCCCACACGCACAGTTGCCGCCCTGCAGCAAGGCAGCACCACCGGCGACGCGCGGCTGGACGCGCTGCGTGAATTCTCCGAAGCGGTGATCGCCCGGCGCGGCGCGGTGGACAACGCGCAACTGGCAGCGGTGCTCGAAGCCGGCTACACCGAGCGGCAGGCGCTGGAGGTGGTGCTGGGCATCAGCCTGGCGACGCTGTGCAACTTCGCCAACAGCCTGGGCCAGAGCCCGGTCAATCCGCAACTGCAGCCCTATCTGCCGGGCAATCTGCGCACCAACGGCCTGCCCCATGCTGGCTGAGGCCGAACGCGCCTGGCTCGCTGCCAACGCGGATGCGCTCGATGCGGACGCCAGCGTGGCGGGCGAGGTCGTGCCACGCCTGGCGCAGGCCGGCCTGTTCGGGCTGGGCGTGCCGCACGAATGGGGTGGCCAGGGCGGCACCGTCTGGCAGGGCATCGAGGCGATTGCGGACGTTGCCGGGCAATCGCTGGCGGCAGCCTTCACGTTCTGGGGGCAGCGCGCCTTCATCGAATACCTGCTGCAGTCGCCGAACGCGGCGCTGCGCCAGCGCTGGCTGCCGCCCTTGCTGGCCGGCACCCAGGCGGGCGCGACGGGACTGTCCAATGCCATGAAGTACCTGAGTGGCATCGAGTCGCTGGGGGTCATCGCGACGGCACTGCCCGGCGCCGCCGGCTGGCGGCTCGACGGCAGCGTGCCGTGGTGCACGAACCTGCGCCCGGCCGGCTTCGTCGCGGCCGTCGCGGCGGCCACCACCGGCGGAGGTTCCCCTCTGGTGGCGGCGCTCGCCGCTGGAAGTGAAGGCCTGGTGCGCAGCGACGACCTGGACCTGATCGCCTTGCGAGGCAGCAACACGGCCTCGCTGAAGATCGATGGCGTGAGGTTGACGCCTGACTACGTGCTGCACGAGGACGCGAATGTCTTCCTCCCCCAGGTGCGGCCGGCCTTCCTGGGCCTGCAATGCGGCCTGTCGATTGGCCTGGCCCGCGCCGCGCTGGAAACTGCAGCGCAGCGCAGCGGCGCCGGCCGTGGGGTGCTGGAAGAGCCCCTGGCCGTCCAGCAAGCGGCATTGTCCAGCGCGGTGGAGGCCTTGCGCAACGGCCTGGAAGACGGCCGACCGGGCAGCCGCTTTCACAAGGAGCCTGCGGCCCTGTTCCGTGTCCGGCTCACGCTCGCCGGCATCGTGCAACAGTCGCTGCTGTTGGAACTCCAGGCCGGTGGCGGCCGCGCCTACCACCGTGACCAGCCTCTGAGCTTCGCCCGCAGGTGGCGCGAGGCGGCGTTCATTCCCATCGTGACGCCCAGCGTCACGCAATTGCAGGGCGCCCTGGCTGCGCAGGCGGCCAGACAGGCGGCGGCGTGAGCACGGCGCCGGTTGTGCAGGCCAGCGGCCTGGGCTTGCGCTATGGGACCCGGACCGACCTCTTTGCCGACGTGTCGCTGCAGGTCGGGCAACGCGAGATCGTCTGCCTGCTGGGCGGCAGCGGCTGCGGCAAATCCACACTGCTGCGCGTGCTCGGACGCCTGGAAGCCGGCGCTTCGGCGCAGGCCAGGGGAGAGGTTCTATTTCTGGGCAGCCCATTGCATGCGCCGCATCCGCGTGCCGCCCTGGTGTTCCAGCAGCCCAGCCTTTTGCCCTGGCTGGACGCCGCCCGCAACGTGGGCTTCGGCCTTGACTTCGCCAGCCAGCCGCCGATCGCACGCGCGGCATTGCGCCAGCGCGTGCACGACGCGCTGGAGGCCGTTGGCCTGGCCGGCCAGGGCGGGCTGTATCCGGCTGAACTCTCCGGCGGCATGGCGCAACGGGTGGCGCTGGCCCGCGCCCTGGCGCGAGAGCCGCAGCTGCTGCTGGCGGATGAACCTTTTTCCGCGCTGGACGCGATCACCCGCGCCGACATGCAGGAGCTGCTGGTCGAACTGGTGCACCGCTGGCAAACCGCCGTGCTGCTGGTGACGCACGACATCGACGAAGCGATCGCGGTCGGGGACCGGATCCTGCTGATGGGCGCGCAGCCGGGGCAGCCGGCGGGAATCGTGCGCGAATGGAATGTCGGCATCACACGCCCACGCGAGGCGCACCCGGCCGCCATCACCGCGCTGCGCCTGGACATCCTGGCCGCGCTGCAAGGTGTGCGCCACACCGTTTCTCTCCCGAACTCCGAAAGGCTCACAGCATGAACCAAAGCAACACGGCTTCCGGCCGCAATCGCCTCGCGCACATCTGCGCCTCCTCCGCCTGCGACTGCGGCCTGACGCGCCGCGACATGCTACGCCTGGGCGCGCTGGCCGGCGCCAGCGTGGCCGCGCCCCTGCTCGCGGCCGGTGACGCGCGCGCCCAGGCCTTCAAGGGCGACGACCAGCCGGTGAAGATCGGCTATCTGCCGATCACCGATGCCACCCCCCTGCTGGTGGCCCATGGCCGCGGCCTGTTCGAGAAGGAGGGCCTGAAAGCCGAGGCACCGCGCCTGTTCCGCTCATGGGCGCAGATCGTCGAAGCCTTCGTCGCGGGCCAGGTCAACGTGATCCACCTGTTGTCGCCGGCGACGCTGTGGGTGCGCTACGGCGCAAAATTTCCCGCCAAGATCGTGGCCTGGAACCATCTGAACGGGTCGGCGCTCACGGTCCTGCCCGAAATCAACACGCTGTCGCAGCTGGGCGGGCGCACGGTCGCCATTCCGTTCTGGTATTCCATCCACAACATCCTGCTGCAGGACATTTTTCGCAAGGAGGGCCTGACCGCTGTCAGTGCGGCGCGCGGCGCGCAGGTCGGCCCCAAGGAGGTCAACCTGGTGGTGCTGGCGCCCGCAGAGATGGTCTCGGCCCTGGCCGCCAAGTCGATCGCGGGCTACATCGTGGCCGATCCATTCAATGCAGCGGCGGAAATCGCAGGCGTCGGCAAGATCCTGCGCTTTTCAGGCGACGTGTGGCGCGACCATGCCTGCTGCGTCACCTTCCTGGCCGAGCGTGACGTCGCCGACAAGCCTGAGTGGGCGCAACGCGTGACCAATGCCCTGGTGAAGGCCCAGCTGTGGACCCGCGACAACCGGCTGGAGACCGCGACCCTGCTGTCCAGCGCGGGCGAGCGCAAATACACGCCGCATCCGCCGCGCACGCTGGCCAAGGTCCTGGCTGCCACCGACTATGTCGAATATGAGAAGGCCGGCGTGGTGGTCAACAAGGGCTGGCACCAGCGGCGCATCGACTTCCAGCCTTATCCCTACGCGTCCTACACCGAGCAGCTGGTGCGCGCCATCAAGGCGACCAAGGTGGAGGGCGACACGGCCTTCCTCAACGCGCTTGATCCGAAGTTCGTGGCGCGCGACCTGGTGGACGACCGCTTCGTGCGCAAGGCGATCCAGGCCGCCGGCGGCCCACAGGTGTTTGGGATATCGGCCGACTACACGCGGCGCGAGGTCATCATTGCCTGAGGCGGCTCGCCGCATCGGGCTTCCCCTGGCGGGCATCGCGCTCGTCCTGGCACTGTGGTCACTGGGCGCAACGCTGCTGACAGCGCGCACGCCGGTGGCAGCGGCCTTCGCGCCCCTGCCTTCGCTGCAGGCGCTGGGGCGCCTGCTCACCGGCGCCGACATCTGGTACCACACGCTGCTGAGCCTGCAGCGCGTGGCCATCGGCCTGCTGCTGGCGATCGGCTTGGGCGTGCCGCTGGGCATCCTGACCGGTCTGTGGCGCAGTTTCGCCCAGGCCACGACTCCCGCGTTCCAGTTTCTGCGCATGATTTCGCCCTTGTCCTGGATGCCGATCGCGGTGATGGTGCTGGGTGTGGGCGATGCGCCGGTGTATTTCCTGCTGGCATTCGCCGCCGTCTGGCCAGTGCTGCTGAACACGGCGGCCGGCGTGGGTCAGCTCGATCCCAACTGGCTGCTGCTGGCGCGCAGCCTCTCGGCCACGCGGCGCGAGACAGTTCTGCGCGTGATCCTGCCGGGCATCACGGCCCACATCCTGACAGGCCTGCGCCTGGCCATTGGCATTATCTGGATCGTGCTGGTCCCGGCCGAAATGCTGGGTGTGTCGGCCGGCCTGGGCTACTTCATCTTGGACACACGCGACCGGCTTGCGTATTCGGAACTGATGGCGGCGATCGTGCTGATCGGCGCCCTGGGCTACCTGCTGGACCACCTCGCCCGCTGGCTCCATGCGCGCTGGTTGCACGCCTGAAGCCTCATCCTGCGGTGTGTCCGCCGCCTGGGGACACACCGGCGACGCAAGCCGCTAGTCGGGATACACAGGCTCCCCCAGGGTCTGCATCAGCCGGTTGGCCCAGGCGAACATTGCGATCGCGTGGGTGGCGTCCAGGATCTCCAGCGCGTCCAGGCCGGCCGCGCGCAGGGCGGCGATCTCGCGCGCGCCAGCCGACGGCGGTGTCGCGCTGAGGGCGACGGCATAGTCCACCAAGGCCCTCAGGCGCGGCGACAGGGGCGTGGCCACGCCTTCGTCGAGCAGGCGCCAGGCCGAGTCCCGGTCCTTGGCCAGTTGCACGAACAGGCGGGCGTGCACCGATGCGCAATACGGGCAACCGTTGACCCGCGACACGGCAACGGTGGACAGCTCGCGCTCGGCGCGCGGCAACCCGCCCTGGCCGTACATCACGGCGTTGAACAAACGCGAGCGCTCGCGCAAGGCATCGACATCGTGCAGCAAGGTCAGGTAGTACGGCGAGGTGCGGGCACTCGGCGTGCTTTCGTCGAGCACGGCCAGCTGCTGCGGCGTGGCCGTGGCTGCGTCCACCGTCGTGAGCCAGGACGCCCACTGCAGCTCCTGCAGCGTGAACCCCAGGGCAGTGACGGGCTCCCCCGCCGATGTGGCGACGGCGCTCATGCGGCCTCCCCGGCCAGCGCCTTCAGCCCGGCCAGCAGCCGCACCTGGAAGCTGGCATAGCTGACCAGCTGCGCCAGGCTCACGATGGCGCGATCGCTCAGGCCCTGGTCGCGCAAGGCCTGCAGGTGGGCGGGCTTCGCGTCGCGCGGGCGCAGAGTCAGCAGATCGGTGTGGGCAAGCAGCGCCTTCAGGCGTGGCGCCACCGAAGGCTTAGGCGCTTCGATCTGCTGCAGCGTAGCCTGGTCCACATCCAGCTTCTGCAAGGCCGCGCGATGCCGCGCAGCCAGTTTTTCGCTGTGGTTCAGCACGGCGACGCGCAGAGCCACGGCTTCGCGTTCGACCGCGGGCAGGTCGGCCCAGTCAGTTGGGCGCAGGAGCGCGTCGTCGCTGCCCTGCAGGAATTCCCGCACCTGCGGCCGCTGCGCGCGCAGGCGCGCCAACGCGGAACCCGGTCCGATGCCGGCGAGGGTGTCGATGGTGTCTGTGTCCGGGTTCTGGCTCATGCTGCCCTCCTTTGCGCGTCGTCGACGCTGTGATCATGGGTTTGTTCTTGCGCCTGACGGGCGGCCAGCACGCTGCGCCCCACCAAGCCCAGGGCCAGGTCGTCCTGCGGCGGCTGGAACAGGCCGGCGCGGGCATCGCGGAAATGGCGTTCCAGCACCAGGTCCCGCGTCAGGCTGAAGCCGCCGGCCACGCGCAGTGCCTGGTCGGTCACCTGGCAGACGGTGTTGGTGACGAACTGTTTGGCAGCCGCGATCTGCGGGCCGAGCCGCTCGCGTTCCTGGGGGTGGTCGGCCCAGCGCCGCGCCGTGGCGTACAGCAGAGCACGCGCCGCATCCAGCTGGATCGCGATTTGGCCGATGGTCTGCTGGACCTGCGCCAGGCTCGCGATGGCCTGCCCACCCAGGGCCGAAGGCTTGCGCCCGTTGGCGTAGTCCGCGGCCGCATCCAGCGCGCCCTGGCCTATGCCCAGGTACACGGCAACCAGGCTCAGCCACCAGCCGTTGGCCGGCGGCGGCGCCGGCTCGCCCACGCGCTGGCGCTCCACCACCCACTCGTCGGCCACGAACACATCGTGGAAGTGCACGTCGTCGCTGCCGCCGGCGCGCTGGCTCAGGTTGCCGGCCCAGGTCGGCTCGATGCGCAGGCCCCGGGCAGGCGCCTCGACGATGGCCCGCGCGACCTCGCCGCGTGGCGCTCCGTCGCTGGGCGGCAACTGGACCGCCACCAGCAGGTAGCGCAAGGCCGGCGCCGCCGTGACGAAGATCTTGTGGCCGTTGACGCGCCAGCCGCCGGCGACGCGGGTGGCGGTGGCCGCCGGCTTGCCGCCGCGCGAGATGCTGCCCAGGGCGGCTTCGGTCACCACCGAATTGGCGATGCCGCCTTCGCGCGCCAGGGTGGTGAAAAAGCGCTGCCGCACCGTCTCCGGCCAGCTGGGAAATTCCGCCTCACGGCCAATCACGTTGAGCAGCATGCCGACGCCGATGGCCGTCGCCGCGTCGTGCGCCGCCAACCGCTCCTGTGCCAGCACCATGTCGAACACGCTGGCGCCCTCGCCGCCATAAGCGCGCGGGATCGCCAGGCGCAGGTAGCCGGCCTCGTGCAGGCGCCGGTAGTGCGTGTGCGGGAAGCTGCCGTCGCGGTCGTGCTGGGCAGCGCCCTGGGCGAAACTGCGGCCCAGGCTGGCGGCCAGGTTGGCGATGCGCTGCTCGCGGGGCGTCCGTTCGAAGAGCTGGCTCATCCGCCTACCGCGCTACCGTTTTGGGAGCGGCCAGCGCCGATTTCACGGGGGCTAGAGGCAGATTTATTCAAGAATTCAGACTCTGCCAGCTCGAATTCAAGCAAGGCGCCGTGGGTGCGCGCGAGGTCCAGCGGGCCGCTGCGCTGGCCGGCGTCGGCGGTGCGCAAGACCAGACCGCTTGGCCCTTGGCCGCGCGTGCCCAGGCGCTGGGCCAGCGGCCGCGCGGGATGGCCCACCGCATGGCGCGGCGCCGTGAGCAGCAGCGCACTGGCGCCCAGGTTCACCACCGCCAGGTGGATATCGCCGCCGGGCAGCGTGACAGGCTGGCCGACCGTGGCCTTGTCACCAAGCAACGCGCGATAGCGCTCCAGCGAGGCCTCAAGGTCGTGCACGGCGATCGCCAGGCTGGCCACGCCTTGCGCGCCGTTGGGGTGGACGCGCGCGTCGCCTTCGGGCACGCGCAGCACGCGTGGCGTCAGATCACCGCAGAGGAAGGGCAGGTCCGGGGAGGGTGCGCGGGCGGTCTGCCAGTGCAGGCGCTCGCCATCGGGACGGACGCGGCCGCCGTCCAGTGGTCCCAGCAGTTGCAAGCCGCGCTGGCCGGCTTCGCGCACGGTGGTGGCGGTGTCTTGCGGCAGCAGCGCGAAGTCCACCAGGCCTTCGCCATGCGCTTGCAGCAGCTGCCACCAGCGCTCCTGCGGGGCCGGCTCGCGCCAGGCGATCAGCTCGAAGTAGCTGCCATCGGCAAACACGACCAGGGCGTTGTGCGTGCTGCGGCCGGGGTGTTCACCACCGCGCAGCACGTTGAAGCCCAGGGCTGCGTAGTCGGCGATGGCAGGTTCCAGGTCATGGACCGCGATGACGATGTGGTCGAGGATGAGGGACATGTGAAATCCTTGTGTTCAGGAAGCGGTGCTGGCGGCGCCGTCGCCCCCCAGGTAGGCATCGCGGATGCGGGCGTCGTCCAGCAACTGCCGCGCCGGTCCGGACAGAACGACGCGGCCGGTCTGCAGCACATAGCCATGTTGGGCGATCTGCAGCGCCAGGCTGGCGTTCTGTTCCACCATGAAGACGGAGATGCCCTGGCGGTTGATCTGCGCGATGAGCTCCAGCACCTTGTCCACGTAAAGGGGCGACAGGCCCATGGTGGGTTCGTCCATGCACAGCAGGCGGGGCCGCCCCATCAGCGCGCGCGCCATGGCCACCATCTGCTGCTCACCGCCCGACAGCGTGCCGGCCTGAAAGCCGATGCGCTCGGCCACGCGCGGGAACAGTTCCAGCATGCGCTCCAGGTCGCGCGCGACCTCACGGCTGTCGTTGCGCGCATAGGCGCCCATCAGCAGGTTTTCGCGCACGGTCATGGCGGGAAACAGGCGGCGCGCTTCGGGCACGGAGCCGATGCCGCGGCGGATGACCTGCGGCGTGGGCAGGCCCAGCGTGGACTGGCCATCGAACAGCACATCGCCCGAGCGCGGCCTGAGCAGGCCCAGCACCACTTTCATGGTCGTGCTCTTGCCACTGGCGTTGCCGCCCAACAGGCTGACGATCTGGCCGCTGCGCACCTGCAGGTCCACGTCGAAGTGAGCCTGCACCGGGCCGTAAAAACTGTTGACCTTGCGCAGTTCGAGCAGCGGCGCCGCGCTTGTGGACGCGGGGCCGGCGTGGTGGGCGTCGCCCCGCCGCTCATCGCGCGGCTCGCCCCAGGCGGTGGCAGGCGCCAGACCGGTACGCGCGACCGTGACGACGGCGCTCATACAGCCACCGCCTCGGCGACCACGGCCGCTCCCACGTGGCGGTGGCCGAGGTAGGCCTCGATCACGGCGGGATCACGCCGCACCGCGTCCGGCAGGCCTTGGGCGATCTTGCGACCGTCGTCCAGCACCACCACACGGTCCGACAGCTGCATCACCAAGTCCAGCTTGTGTTCGATCAGCAGGATGCTTTGCCCGCCCTCCTTGAGCTTGCGGATCAGTTCCAGCATCTGCGCCGTTTCGCTTTCGTTCATGCCAGCCGTGGGTTCGTCCAGCAGCAACAGGCGCGGGCGCAGTGCGAGCGCGCGGGCGATCTCCACGCGGCGGCGGTTGGCGTAGGACAGGCTGTACGCGGGGTGGTCGATGCGCGGAGCGAGGCGCTCGCCAAACAGCGCGATGATCGCCAGCGCATCCTCGCGCAAGGCGAGCTCCTCCCGCCGCACGGCAGCCGGCTGTAGCAGCGCCAGTCCCAGTTCGGCCACCGCGCCCAGGCCGGGCACGCCACCCAGACGCGGCTTGACGCTGCGCAAGCGGGTGTGGGCGCCGACCAGCACGTTGTCCAGAACGCTGAGGTTGGCGAAGACCCGGCCGTGCTGGAAGGTGCGGGCCAGCCCCAGCCGCGCCAGCTGTTCGGCCGGCAGGCCAGTGACGTCGCGGCCGTCGAAGACCACGCGACCCGCATCGGGCTGGTCCAGGCCGGTCACCAGGTTGAACAAGGTGGTCTTGCCGGCACCGTTGGGGCCGATCACGCTGACCAGCTCGCCCTCGTCCACAGCCAGGTCCACGTTGTTGACGGCCGTCAGGCCGCCGAAGCGCCGGCTCAGGCCCGTGATCTCAAGCAGCGAGGGCATCCTCTGCCTCCTGCTTGCCAGCTGCGGGCGCGGGCCGCGAGTTGAGCAGCTTCACTTCGGCGCGGATCTGCTGCGGGTTGCGCAGCAGATTGAGGATGGGGCAGTTGCGCTCCACCGCCTCGAACAGCGCGTCGATGTCGGCGCGGCTGGCCGGCGAGTCGATGTGCACGGTATAGCCAATAGCATGGGGCCAGATCGGCGTGGCCTCATGCCCCGGGCTGCCGGCGCGCGGGTCGATGGTGCCGCTGACCTCCACCTCCAGGCTTTCCAGCGGGATCTTCCGCTCGGCGGCGTGGATCAGGAAGATGTGGGTGACGCAGCTGCCCAGCACGCCCAGCTGCAGCTCGGGCGAACTGGGTCCCAGGTTGTAGCCGGCGAAGTCGGGCGGGCTGTCGCTGATGACCTGGTGGTCGCGGATGCGGATACGCCGCACACCGCTGCGGCCCTCCGCGCTGACCTTGGCTTTGAGTTGCAGCGGTTGCGCCGTCCCGCTGTCGATGGCGCTCTGGCGCGCCAGCACCGCGCTGCGTTTCTGGGACAGGTAGTCGTTGAGATCGCTCATGGTTTCCTTGGGGTCAGACGGTGCCCAGCAGGCCTTGCGGGCGGAAGCGGATCAGCAGCAACAGGGCGGCGCCGTAAATCAGCATGCGGTACTCCGCGGCCACGCGGAACAGCTCGGGCAGGCTCACCAGGGCCACCGCGCCCAGCAGGGCGCCGCTGATGTTGCCCAGGCCGCCCAGGATCACCATGGTCAGCGCCAGGATGGAGATCTGCGAGGTGAAGGTCTCGTGGTTGATGTAGGAGTACAGGTGGGCCGTGAAGGCGCCGCTCACGCCCGCGGCAAAGCCACCGAAGCCGAAGGCCAGGGCCTTGTAGCGGTCGGGGCTGACACCGTAGGCGCGTGCCGCCACTTCGTCATCGCGCACAGCCCGGAAGGTGCGGCCCAGATGCGAGCGCAGCAGCCGCCATTGCAGCAAGGCCAGCAAGACCAGGGCGCCCAGCGCCGCCCAGTAGAAGGCGTTGTTGGACGAGGCGTCCTGGCCGAACAGGGACAGGGGCGGAATGCCAGAGACACCGATCGGCCCGCGGGTCACGCTCTCCCAGTTCAGGATGGTCAGGGCCACGATCTCGCCGATGCCCAGGGTGGCGATGGACACGTAGTGCCCACGCAGGCGGAAGGCCGGGAAGATCAGCGCGGTGCCCACCAGCGAGGTGACGAAGCCGGCCAGCACGATGCTGGTGCCCACCGGCAGCTTCAGGTCCAGCACCAGCAACGAGGAGGCATAGGCGCCGATGGCCAGCAGGCCCGCATGGCCCAGCGACACCTGACCGATGGTGCCGGCCACCAGCGTGAGGCTCAGAGCCAGCGCCGCGTACAGCCAGGAGCTGGTGAGCGTCTGCAGGATGTAGGGTGAAGGATCGAACAGCGGCAGCACCACGGCGGCGGCCAACAAGCCCGCCAACAGCCAGCGCGGCACGGGCCAGGGCCGGCTGGGTGCGATGAAGGTGCCGGTCAGCGGTTCCGGCGGTAGCGCCCGCTTGCGGCCGAACAGGCCGTTGGGCTTGAGCACCAGGATCAGCAGCAGCAGCGCGAAGGCGAACAGGTTGCGATACGGCGTGCCCAGCAACGCCACCCCATAGCTTTCGATCAGGCCCAGCAACAGGCTGCCGACGATGGCGCCCGGCACGTTGCCCACACCGCCGACGACCGTGGCGACCACGCCCTTGAGCGTGGCCTGGAAACTCATGGCCGGACTGATGTTGTTGTAGTACATGCCCACCAGCAGGCCGGACAAGCCGCCCAGGGCCGAGGCGATGGCAAACACCGCCTGGTTGACGCGGTTGACGTCCACGCCCATCTGCTGCGCGGCGTCGCGGTCCTGCGCCGTGGCGCGCACCGCCCAGCCCAGCTTGGTGAAGCGCAGAAAACCGAACAGCACGGCGGCACTGGCCAGGCCGATGCCGGCGATCAGCAGATCCAGCGCGCCGATGGTGCCGGTTCCCAGTTGCAGGCGCCAGGCCGGCAACTGCGTGGGCAAGGCACGCGGGTCGGGGCTGAAGACCAGTTGCACCAGGATGTCCAGCACGAAGCTGATGCCGATGGTGGCCAGCAGCGGCGCGATGCGGGGGGCACCCTGCAAAGGTCGCAGGCCCACGCGCTCGATCAGCATGCCCAGCGCGCCCGAACCCAGCACCACCAGGGCGATGGTGACGGGCAGGGGCGTGTGCAGGTAGGTGATCGATGCCCAGCCGATGTAGGCGCCGACCGTGTAGACAGAGCCGTGCGCGAAATTGATCAGATGGGAGACGCCGAAGATCAGCGCCAGCCCGACCGCCAGCAACGCGTAGATGTTGCCGATGATCAGGCCGTTGACCGTGTAGTCAAAAAAGGAAGTGAAGCTCATGCGCCCTGCGGTTGTGGTGAATCAGCGGGCCGACGCGACCGCGGCCTTGCGGTCGGCCAGGGCCCACTTGCCGTCCTTGACAACCAGGTCGATGCTCTTGACGCCGACCACGCGCCGCGTCTGCGGATCGAAGCTGGCTTTGCCGAAGATCACGCTGGGCACGTCCTTGATCTTGTAGAAGGCGTCGCGCACCGCCTTGCGGTCGGCACCTGGGCCAGCCTGGCGCAAGGCCGCGGCGGCGTACTGGACTGCGTCGTAGGCATAGGCGTTGAAGGCGTCCGGCTCCTTGCTGTACTTGGCGCGGAAGGTCTGGACAAAGTGCTGCACCTCGGCGCGCGGCTCATCCGGGAAGAACGCGGTGTTGGTGTAGATGCCGTTGACGGCAGCGGCGCCGAGCTCGATGAACTTGGGCGAATAGACAGATCCCACCGCCGCGATGGGCTGCTGCAGGCCGACGCTGCGCACCTGGCCGGCGATGAGGGCGCCGTCGGGGTAGTAGGAGATCAGCACCACGCCGTCCGGGTTGGCGTCGCGCACGCGCACCAGGGTCGAGCGGAAGTCCTTCTCGTCGCTCTGGTAGCCCTCAGCCACCACCACCTGGGCGCCGCGTTCGGCGGCGGCCTTGGCGAACACGTCCTTGCTGGTGCGGCCCCAATCGGTGTTGAGGAACAGCACCGCGATGCGCTTGAAGCCCAGCGTCTTCACGGCCAGGTCGGCCAGCAGCGGCTGCGCGTCGGCCTGGCTGATGGACGGGCTCCAGATGTAGTCGCCGCCCTTGGTGAAGTCGGGGTGGGAGTTGGTGAATCCCAGCTGCACCAGGCCGGCGCGCTGGTAGATGGGCGATGCTGCCATCGAGGCCGGGCTGGAGAAGTCGCCCAACTCGATCAGCACGCGCTTGTCGTTGACGAACTTCTGCGCGATGCCAACCGACTGGCGCGGGTCGCTCTGGCTGTCCTCGAAGCTGTAAGCCAGCGGCCGGCCGTGGATGCCGCCGGCGGCATTGATGTGCTCCAGAGCCAGGTCGAAGCCGGCCTTCCATTGCGCGCCGTACTGTGCGTTCTGGCCGGTCAGCGGGCCGCTGACGCCGAAATGGACAGGCTCACCCGAGGCGGGCGCGGCGAAGGTGGCGAGCGGGGCGGCCAGCAGGGTCGCGGCCAGGCCGAGGAGGAAGTGTTTGCGATGCAGCATGTGGTGTTTCCTGAATGAACGGGAGCATTCATTCTTCGCGCACCACGCCGAAAACGGAACGAACAAAAACAAGTTTGCATATGAGGCAAAGAGCGCTGTGCGCCATCTATGCCGTGTGCGCTGCGTTCTGATCGGCTGGCCTGGTCAGGCCCGCGGCTTTCCAGCCCAAGGCCGGCGCAATCCGGTCGCGCACATCCGCCAGGATTTGCCGGTAGTCCTCGTGCGGCAGGCTGTAGGGAAGTTCGAGCCGCAACTCGCTCACCTCGCGCAGCACAGGATCGGCATGCAGTGCTTCCAGGATCTCGTCGGAGCTGCCCACCAGGTCGGGTGCGAACACGGTCCTGCGCTCGCCCTGTGGCGCGAATGTGCGCTCGCGCCGGCTCTGGGCGAAGGCCAGGTAGTTGCGGCGCGAGACTGTGTCGGCGCTGTCCAGCGGAACGATGACGCGCCCCAGGGCGACACGGGGCCGGTGCGCTTGGGTCCAGCGGTCGCGGTAGGCGGCCAGCTGGCGCTGCTGTGCCGTGTGGAAATCGTCCGTGTCCTCGCCGGCCGTGAGGTTGCCGATCAGTAGATGAAAGCCCTGGCTGCCTGCCCAGGTGGCCGAGCGCAGGGAGCCCGCGCCGTACCACAGCCGCGTGTCCAGTCCCGGCGCGTGCGGCCTGAGCCTGGGGCGTTGCTCCCCGGCCGGCGACTGCAGCAAGACGCTCTCATCGCCCAGCAGTTCGCCGCTGAGATTGGCACGCAGTCGCGCCACGCGGGCATGGCTGAAATCCACTGTGTCCGGGTTGCCATCGAACAGCCGCTCGCCCAGCAAGGGGCCGAACGGTGGCGCGCCGGCGCTCAGTCCAACCTGGAGCCGGCCGCGCGACAGCGCGTCCACCGTGGACAGATCCTCGGCCAGGCGGAACGGGTTCTCGTAACCCATTTGCAGCACAGCCACGCCCAGGCCAATCGCGCGGGTGCGCTGGCTGGCCGCAGCCAGGAAGGTCGCGGCCGACGACACGGAGCGCTCCAGGTGGCGCTGGCGCACCCAGGCGCTGTCAAAGCCCAGGGCTTCGCCATGGGCGAAGAGCTGCAGGTGCTCCTCCAGGCCGTTGGAAGCGTTGTCCTCGTCGTAGTTGCCGGGCGCGAGAAAGGCCAGGTGGGACAGGCTCATGCGCCGCTTCAATACTTGGGCAGGCCGGGCGGATTGGTCTCGGCACGCGCGAGCGCCTCTTCCCCGAGCTTCCAGCGCGCCAGCGTCTGTGCGTACTTGCCGTTGGCGATCAGCCCGTTGGCGGCGATGGTGAGCGCGTCGGCCAGGCCGCTGTCCTTGCGGGTGGTGATGGCCACGTCGGACTTGAGCGGCCAGCCGGCATTGACCGTGCCGGCCAGGCGGATGGCACCATCCTTGGCCGCATGGTAGGCCTGCGGCGCGTTCGGGTTGAAGTTGGCGTGGGCGCGGCCGGTGGTCACGGCCAGGATGCGCGCCGCATCATCGTCGAAGTAGATCACGTTCACCGGCTTGAGGCCGGCGGTGGTGTTCTGCTTGTTCCACTGCAGCAGGATGCGTTCCTGGTTGGTGCCCGGGGCTGTCACGATGGTCAGGCCGGCAATGTCGCGCGGCTCGCGGATGGCCTTGATCGGACTGTCGGCGCGCACGTAGAAGCCGTGCAAGCCCAGCCTGTAGGTGGAGAAATCGAATTTCTCCTTGCGCAGCTCCGTCACGCCCACGTTGGAGATCACCGCGTCGTACTTGCCCGAGCTCAGCCCCAGCGGCCAGTCGGCCCAGGCAATGGGCTGCAGGTCGAGCTTCAACCCGAGGGCATCGGCCACCAGCAGCGCGAAGTCCGGGTCGAAGCCCACCACGGTTTTGGCGTCGGTCGCATAGGTGGCGATCGGCGGAGCAAACGGTGCGATCGCGACCGTGAGCACGCCTTCCTTGACGAACTTGAAGTCCTTGGGGATGGCCTTGACCGCCTCGGCGTCACGGGCGGCGCGGACGCGACCGGCCTGCTGCGGACTGAAATCGAACTGGTCGGCGGCGAAGGCGGGTGCACCGGCGAGGGCCAGGCTGGCGGCGGACGCGGCGATGATGCGGATGAATTTGCGCATGGCGGGCTTTCTCACTTCTTGGGCAGGCCGGGCGGGTTGGTGCGCGCCACCTGGATGGCCTCGGATTGCAGGTTCCAGCGCTCGAGCGCCTTGGTGTAGTTGCCGTTCTTGATCTGGGTGTTGAACGCCACCGTGACCGCCTCGGCGATGCCCGATCCCTTGCGCGAGGTCACGGCGATCTCGGCGTTTTGCGGCCAGCCGCCCGAGAAGGCCCCGACCAGCCGGGTCTTGCCGTCGCGCGCGTTGTGGGCGGCGATGCCATTGGGGGCGAGGTAGGCGTCGGCACGGCCGGAGGCCAGGGCCAGGTAGAGCACGACATCGTCGTCGTAGTACTGGATCTCCACCGGCTTGAGGCCGGCGGCGATGTTCTGCTGGTTCCAGCGCAGCAGGATCTGCTCCTGGTTGGTGCTGGCGCCGACGATGACCTTCAGGCCCGCCACGTCCTTGGGCTCCTTGATGGAAGTGATCTTGCTGGCGGTCGGCACGTAGATGCCCAACTGGTCATTGCGGTAGGTGGAGAAGTCGAACTTCTCCTTGCGCTCCTCAGTCACCGTCACGTTGGAGATCACCACGTCGAACTTGCCCGACTGCAGGCCCAGCGGCCAGTCGGCCCAGGCCACCGAGACAAGTTCGAGCTTGCGGCCCAGGCTATCGGCCACCAACTGCGCGATATCGGGCGCGTTGCCCACCGGCGTCTTGTTGTCCAGCGCGTAGGCGCCGAACGGCAATCTCCCGGTGGTCGTCCCCACGGTCAACACACCATCCTTGGCAAATTTGAAGCCGGGATGGAGCAGCTTGAGCGCTTCGGCAACCGGTTGCGAACGGGGCCGGCTGGCTTGTTCCGGGCTGAGGTCGGGTGCCTGGGCCAGGGCCGCGGTCGGCACGGTGGAGGCAAGAAGCGCGAGCGCGCCCAGGGCAGCAAGGGCATGGCGTCGAAAAGACATGGTGGGGACTCCTTTGGGTGGTTTGAATGGCGGGGGCTCACAGCACTTTGGCCAGGAACTCCGCCGTGCGTGGATGGGATGGCGCGCTGAACACCTGGTCGGGCGTCCCTGTCTCCAGGATGCGGCCGCGTTCCATGAAGACGATGGTGTCGGCCACTTCGCGGGCAAAGCCGATTTCGTGGGTGACGATGAGCAGCGTGGTGCCGGAGCGGGCCAGTTCCTTGATCACGTCCAGCACCTCGCCCACCAGTTCCGGGTCCAGGGCCGAGGTGGGCTCATCGAACAGCAGGACCTTGGGCTGCAAGGCCAGCGCACGGGCGATGGCCACGCGCTGCTGCTGGCCGCCGGACAGCTGGCGCGGATAGGCATGGGCCTTGTCGCTCAGGCCAACACGGGCCAGCAGTTCCAGCGCCAGGGCTTGGGCCTGCGCCTTGTCGGTGCGGCGCACCGTGACCGGTGCGATCACGATGTTTTCCAGCACGGTCAGGTGCGGGAACAGGTTGAAGTTCTGGAACACCATGCCCACGTCGACACGGCGCGCCAGGATGTCCTTTTCACCCAGCTCGTACAGCGTGCCGGCATCCTGGCGGTAGCCGATCAGCTCGCCGTCAATGGCGATGAAGCCGCCATCGACGCGTTCCAGGTGGTTGATGGAGCGCAGCAGCGTGGACTTGCCCGAACCCGATTGGCCGAGGATGACCGTCACGCTGCCGGCGCGCACGGACAGCGTGACCTCGTCCAGCACCTTGAGCGAGCCATAGCTTTTGGACACGCCATGGACGGTGACTTCGCCGCCCTTGTTGGCGTTGCTTGTCCAGCGCGCCGCCGGCGTGGCCACCGGTGCGCTCGCCGCTTGCGGCGCGCTGCCAGCCGGACGTGCCGGCCAGAGCCGGCGCACCAGCCCGGCAAACAGCGCCGGGGGCGGGTTGCGCAGGGCGCCGCGCGAAAAGCGGCGTTCGACCTGGTGCTGGACGATGGACAACACGCTGAGGATGACCAGGTACCAGACCGTCGCCACCATCAGCAGGGGAATCACCTCGAGGTTGCGCCGGTAGATGATCTGGATCGTGTAGAACAGCTCGGGCAGCGCCAGGATGTAGACATTGGATGTGCCCTTGGCCAGGCCGATGATGTCGTTGAAGGCCGTCAGCAAGATGGTGCGCATGGCCTGCGGCAGCACGATGCGAAAAGCCTGGATGCGGCGCGGCAGGCTCAGCGCAGCGGCCGCCTCGTGCTGGCCCTGGTCCACCGACAGGATGCCGCCGCGCACGATTTCCGAGGCGAAGGCGGCCTGGTTGAGCGTCAGCCCGATCAAGGCGGCCGCAAAGGGGCTGATCAGCTGCGTGGTCGGCCAGGAGAAGAAACTCAGGTCGGTGAAGGGGATGCCGATGTCGATGGTGGCGTACAGGTAACCCAGGTTGTTGACGATCAGCAGCAGCACGATGATGGGCACCGAGCGGAACAGCCAGATGAAGGTCCAGGACAGGCCGCTGAGCAAGGGTGAACGCGATACGCGGGCCAGCGCCAGCGCCGTCCCCAGCAGGAAGCCGAACAGCGCGCCCAGCGCCGTCAGCAGCAGTGTGCGGCCCAGCCCGGCCAGCACCGGCTCGGCAAAGAACCACTCGGCAAAGATGCCCCAGCCCCAGCGGGGGTTGGTGAACACCGAGTGCAGCAGCATCGCGATGATGAGCAGGGAGACCACGGTGCCGATCGTGCGGGCCGGGTAGCGCGCCGGCACCACCTGGAAGTGCGAGTAGTCGCCTTTGACCCGGGCTGGCTGCGGCGCCGGCTCCGGCGCGTGGCTTGCGGCGCCTGCGGCGCCAATGACTGTGGTGTTCATGCGTTCGCCGGTTCAGTGCTGTGCTGGCGCACAGCGATCAGTTTTTCAAAAGCAAGCTTGCGCGGCAGCTCGGCGCTTTGCGTGGTGTCGAACAACGCCTTGTAGCCCTGGCCCAGGTACAGGGCGACCGCCTCGGGCTGGCGAAAGCCGGTGGTGAGGTAGATGCGGCTGTAACCCTGGCGCAGGGCCTGGGCTTCGAGTTCCTTGAGCACCCGCAGCGCCAAGCCCTGGCGGCGCAGTCCCGAATGGGTCCAGACCCGCTTGAATTCGGCCGTGTGCGCGTCGTAGCGCTTGAAGGCGCCGCCGCTGATGGCCTGGCCATCGCGCAGCAGCAGCAGGAAGTTGCCATCCGGCGCAGCGAAGTCCTGCGGCGGGTACTTCTCCATTTCGCGCGGGCCAGGCTCCAGGTCGTAGAACTCGCCGTAGCGCCGCTCGTACTCCTGGGTGAGCTCCTCGATCAGGGGCCGGGCCCGGGGGTCCAGCGGTGTGGTGTAGACGAAGGCGTCGCTCATTGCAAGTCTCCTGGCAGGCGGGGTCAGGCGAGAAAACGCTCGGCCAGCCGGGTCCAGTAACTGGCGGCGGGCGCGAGGATGGCATCGTTGAAGTCGTAGCCGGGGTTGTGCAGCGAGGGCCCGGCGCCGTTGCCGAAGAACAGGTAGCTGCCGCGCTTGGCTTGCAACATGTTGGCGAAGTCCTCGCTGGCTGCGCGCGGCTGGAAGTCGCGCTCCACCAGGGCCTCTCCAAAGGTGTCCTGCGCCAGCTGGCGGGCCAGCTGCGTCTCTTCGGCGTGGTTGACCACCGCCGGGAAACCCCACTGGTAGTCGACCTCGGCGACGGCGCCGAAACTTTCGGCCTGCGCACGCGCCAGCGCGGGGATGCGCTCCTTGAGCAGCGCCCGCACTTCGGGGCGGAAGGAACGCACGGTGATCTTCAGTTCCACGCTGTCGGGAATGACGTTGGAGGCGGAACCGCCGTGGATGGAGCCCACGGTCACCACGCCTGCGTCCAGGGGATTGAGGTTGCGCGACACGATGGTCTGCAGCGCGGTGATCAGGTGGGCGCTGACGACCACGGGGTCGACGGTTTCGTGCGGCGCGGCACCGTGGCCGCCCTTGCCCCGCACCGTGATGCGGGCCTGGTCGACCGAGGCCATGGCCGGGCCGGTGACGCAGCCGATGTGGCCGACGCCGACATTGGGCCAGTTGTGCAGACCATAGACCGCGTCGCAAGGGAAGCGCTCGAACAGGCCTTCGGCAATCATCTTGGCGGCGCCGGCGCCGATTTCCTCGGCCGGCTGGAAGATCAGATGCACGGTGCCGTCGAACTCACCGCCTTCGGCCAGGCAGCGTGCCGCCGCCAGCAGGATCGCCGTGTGGCCATCGTGGCCGCAGGCATGCATCACCCCGGGGTGCACGCTGGCGTAGGACAGGCCGGTGGTCTCCTGGATGGGCAGGGCATCCATGTCGGCGCGGATGCCCAGGCTCTTGCTGCCCTGGCCGCGCCGGAGGCTGGCCACCACGCCGGTGCCGGCCACGCCGCGCGTCACCTCGTAGCCCCAGCCCTCCAGATGGCCGGCGACGATGCCGGCCGTGCGATGCTCCTGGAACGACAGCTCGGGGTGCTGGTGCAGGTCCCGGCGCAGGGCAATGAATTCATCGGCAAAGCCAAGGATGCGCCCCTCGATGCGCGCGTTGTCGCGCCCGGGGGCAGTGGACACTTGCGCGTCCATCACGCGGCCTTCAACGGCGCCACGGCATCTGCGGGCTGCGCTGCGTAGCGGCTTGGCTTGCGCGGCAGGCCCAAATGGTCGCGCAGCGTCTGCCCTGGGAGTTCGCGCTGGTAGCGGCCCAGTGCCTCCAGTTCCGGCAGCACGAAGGCGATGAAGTCATCCAGGCCCTGCGAGAGCACAGGGAAGCCCAGGATGAAGCCGTCGGCCGCGCCTTCGTCGATCCAGTGGATGATCTGCTGCGCCACCTGTTTGCCCGTCCCCACAAACTGCGAGCGCGGCGTCGCCGCTTCCAGCGCCGTCTGGCGCAGGCTCAGACCGCGCGCCTTGGCTTCGGCCTTGATCCTGTCGGTGGTCGAGCGGAAGCTGTTGCGGCCGATCTCCCCCAGTTCGGGAAAGGGTGCATCCAGCGGGTACTGACTGAAATCGTGGTGGTCGAAGTAGCGGCCCAGATAGGCCAGAGCCTCGTCGATGGTGATGAGTTCGCGGATGGCGCGGTACTTGGCTTCCGCCTCTTCCTGCGTGGCCGCAACGATGGGGCCGATGCCGGGGAAGATCTTCACGTCCGCGGCCTGGCGCCCCTGGGCGACCGCACTGGCCTTGACCTGGCCAAGAAAGCTGCGGGTCTCCGCCAGCGAGGGCGAGTGCGTGAACACCGCATCGGCATATTTGCCCGCCAGGCCAATGCCCGCGTCCGACGAGCCGGCCTGGAAGATCACCGGCTGGCCTTGCGGCGAGCGGCCGATGTTGAGCGGCCCCGCCACCTCGAAGAAGCGGCCCTTGTGGTCCAGCGTGTGCAGCTTGCTGCGCTCGAAGAACTGGCCGGTCTCGCGGTTGCGCACGACGGCGTCGTCGTCCCAGCTGTCCCACAGGCCCTGGGTGACGGCCAGGTACTCGTCGGCGATCTCGTAGCGCAAGGCATGGTCCGGGTGCTGGCGACTGTAGTTGCTGGCGCTGCCTTCCAGCGGCGTGGTCACCACGTTCCAGCCGGCCCGGCCCTTGCTGATCAGGTCCAGCGATGCGAACTGCCTGGCGACGGTGAAGGGGTCGCTGTAAGAGGTCGAGATGGTGCCGGCCAGGCCAATCTTCGAGGTCGCAACGGCCAGCGCCGACAAGATGGAGATGGGCTCGAAGCGGTTGAGGAAATGCGGGATCGACTTCTCGTTGATGTAGAGCCCGTCGGCGACGAAGGCAAAGGCGATGCCCGCCGCCTCAGCCTTCCTGGCCGTGGCGATGTAGAAGTCCAGGTTCACGCTGGCGTCCGCCGGACCGGCAGGATGCTTCCACGCGTTCATGTGGCTGCCGGCGCCTTGCAGCATCAGGCCGAATGGGATGGGTTGTTTGCTCATGGCTTGTCTTCGGGCGGTCAGGCTGCCAGGGCCTGCGCGGTCTTGTGCGCAGCCGCCAGCAATTCAATGGATGCGAGGCGCTCTGCGAAGCCGGCAACCGGCGTGTCGATGACGAATTCGCGGATACCCCAGCGCTGGTGCAGCGCGTCCAGCTCGGCGCGCACATGGTCGGCGGTGCCGGCAATCACGTAGGGCCGCTGCTCCTCGGTGCGAAAGTCCGTGACGCCGGTTTGCCGGGCGAACTCGACGGCGCCCTCCAGGCTGGGAAGGTTGAAGCTTTGGCCGGTGGGCAGATGCAGCTTGTAGATGCGCAGCCCCTGCACCAGCTTCTCGGCCTGCTCCTGCGTCTGGGTCGCAAGAGCAAACAGGGCCAGCGCCGGCGGCCGGCCCGTGGCCTTGCGGTAGGCGGCGATCGAAGCCTCGATGTTGTCCGCGTCGCCGTTGAAATGCCCGGCATAGACGAAGTCCCAGCCCAGGCGCGCCGCCAGTGCCGCGCTTTGCGGGCTGCCGCCCAACAGCCAGCGCTGGGGGAGCTGCCCGGGCTGCGGCGTTGCCACGGCGCCGGCCAGCGGATGGCCGTCCGGCACAAAGCCATGGAGGAAGGCATCGAGTTGCGCCAGCTGTGCGTCGAAGGCGGGTTTGCGGTCCGGGTCATGCAGCGCCTGCAGCGCGCGGGTGGTCAATGGCATGCCACCGGGCGCCTTGCCCACGCCCAGGTCCACACGGCCTGGCGCAAGAGCTTCGAGCAGCCGGAAGACTTCGGCGACCTTGTAGGGGCTGTAGTGCTGCAGCATCACGCCGCCCGACCCGACACGGATGCGGGAGGTCTTGGCCAGAATGTGGGCCACCAGGATCTCGGGCGCGGGACCGGCGTAGACCTTGCTGCCATGGTGCTCGGCGACCCAGTAGCGGTGGTAGCCCAGCTGCTCTGCCCGCTGTGCCAGCTTGACGGTGTGCGCAAGCGCCTGCTGTGCGCTGGCGGCTTCAGGGATGGGACTCTTGTCGAGCAGGGAGAGGAGGTAGGTCATGCCATCGTGAAGTAAGCCCGGCGCAACCGCCGGGCATTGACTTCGCAATTTACGCAGTGACCGCGGAGCCGCCAACGAAGAAAACCGAGAATGCTTTCTCGTTCTTCGCCGGTGCGCTCAGGCGCTCTGCGCGTCGGCCTCGATCAGCTCGCCTGCCACTGCACGGTCCACCGCGGCGCGGGTGAGGGTGGGGGCGAACGACTCGATGAAGGAATAGACAAAGCCGCGCAGCCATGCACCGCGCGGAAATGCCAGCCGCGTGAGGTTCACTTCGAACAGATGGCCAGCATCGAGCGCGCGCAGGGTGCGGTCGCGTTCCGCGTCGAAGGCCATCGAGGCGATGATGCCCACGCCCATGCCCAGCTCGACATAGGTCTTGATCACGTCGGCATCCATGGCACTGAGCACGATGTTGGGCTGCAGATCGCGCCGGGCGAAGGCCTCGTCGATGTGGGCCCGGCCGGTGTAGCCGCTTTCGTAGGTGATGATGGGGTAGCGGGCCAGTTGCTCCAGCGAGACAGGGCCGGGCTCGTCCAACAGCGGGTGGCCCGGTGGCACCACCAGCATGTGGGTCCAGCGGTAGCTCGGCAAAGCCACCAACTGGTCGTACTGCGCCAGCGCCTCGGTGGCGATGCCGATGTCGGCCTCGCCTGACAGCAGCATGGCGGCAATCTGCTTGGGCGAACCCTGGTGCAGCACCAGCGTGACGCGGGGAAACAGCTGGCGGAAGTCTCGCACCACCGGTGGCAAAGCGTAGCGTGCCTGGGTGTGGGTGGCTGCAATCGCCAGCCGCCCGACGGCCTGCGCCGAAAAGTCCTGGCCCACCCGCTTGAGGTTCTCCGCCTCGACCAGCAGGCGCTCGAGAATGGGCAGGGCCACCTCGCCGGGCGGCGTCAACTGCGTGAGCCGCTTGCCGGCGCGCACGAAGATGTCCACACCCAGCTCGTCTTCCAGCTCGCGGATCTGCCGGCTGACGCCTGGCTGGGAGGTGTGCAGGAGATCGGCCACCTCGGTGAGGTTGAACCCTGAGCGTGCCGCTTCCCTGACGGCTCGCAGCTGCTGGAAGTTCATGCCTCAGCGGTCCCGCAGCCAGCGCGCCCAGCGGTCGCCGCCCAATTGCACCAGCGAGACCAGGACGATCAGCGCGGCGATGACCAGGACCATGACCTGGGTGTCGAAGCGCTGGTAACCATAGCGGATGGCCAGGTCGCCCAGGCCGCCCGCGCCCACCGCGCCGGCCATGGCGGACGAGCTGATCAGCGCCACCAGGGTGATGGTGAAGCCGCCCACGATGCCGGGCAAAGCTTCGGGCAGCAAGACATGGCGCACGATCTGCCACTTGCGGCAGCCCATGGCCTGGGCCGCCTCGATCAGGCCAGGATCGACTTCGCGCAGGCTCACCTCCGCGATGCGCGCGAAGAACGGCGTGGCACTGATGGCCAGGGGCACGATGGCGGCCCAGACACCGATGGTCGTTCCCGCCACCAGCCGCGTGAAGGGGATCAGCGCCACCAGCAGCACGATGAAGGGCGTGGCCCGGAAGCCGTTGACCACGCTGCCCACCGCGCGGTGGATGCGCGGCGACACCAGGAAGCCGCCCGGCGCGGTGACGATCAGCAGCACCGCCAGCGGGATGCCGGCGATGAAGGCGATGCTGGCGGACACGCCCACCATCATCAGCGTGTCGGCCAGGGCCTGGGTGTAGCGCTCAAAGGGGATGCTCAGCGTCAGCGACATGGCCGATCACCTCGATGGAATGGGCGATGGCCTGTGGGCCTTGCACCAGGGGTTGAAGATCGGGCAAGGCCACCGTGCCGGGAACGGCAAGCAGCAAGCGGCCCAGGGCGTGGCCGCGGATGCGGTCCACGCCGCCGTGCAGCAGCCGCACCGGGCTGCGCAACGCGGCGGCGATATGGGCAAAGTCGGGTTCCAGCTGGTCTTCCCCGCTGTAGGACAGGCGAAGGATGCGGTGGTAGCCGCCCTCGGCCGGCGGCTCCGGCCGCAGCCATGCCTGCAGGTCGTCCGGCAGGCCGTGCTGCAGCGGCGCCAGCAGCGCGCGCGTGGCCGCATGGACAGGCGCGCCAAAAACCTTCCAGACCTCACCGAGTTCGGCCGTGCGGCCCTGCTCCAGCACCAGCACCTGGTCGGCGATCTCGCGGATGACGCTCATCTCGTGCGTGATCAGGATGATGGTCAGGCCCAGGCGCCGGTTGATGTCGCGCAGCAACTGCAGGATGGAGTGCGTGGTCTCCGGGTCCAGCGCCGAGGTGGCCTCGTCGCACAGCAGGATCTCCGGCGCCGTGGCCAGCGCCCGGGCGATGCCCACCCGCTGCTTCTGGCCGCCGGACAGGCGGGCCGGCCGCACGTCCTGCTTGTCCTGCAGGCCAACCAGCTCCAGCAGCTCGGTGACGCGCTGGTGGATTTGCGCCGGCCGCGCACCCGACACCCGCAGCGGCAGTGCCACGTTCTCGTACACCGTCTTGGCCGACAGCAGGTTGAAGTGCTGGAAGATCATGCCGACGCGCCGGCGCAGTGTGACCAGTTCTTCCTCGCCGAGGCTGGCCACGTCCACACCGTCGACCAGCACGCGGCCCGAGCTCACCGACTCCAGCCGGTTGACGGTGCGCAACAGGCTGGACTTGCCCGCCCCGCTGCGGCCGATGATGCCGAAGATGCTGCCCGGCGGCACGGCGACGCTGATGTCCTGCAAGGCTTCGACCGGCCCTGCGGCCGAGTGATAGACCTTGCCCACCTGGTCGAACACGACCGACCCCGTCCCGCGCTGCGGCTCACCGGCAAGCGCGTCGGCTGCAGTCTTTTCCGGCAGGGCCGCCGGGACCCTGTCCCACGGTGCGTTGCGCAGGGCGGCCGAGGCGCTCATTTTTGCGTCCAGACCAGGCTGTACAGGCGCTTGTCGCCGGCGAAGGCCTTGTCGATGGCGGCCTTGACCGCGTCGGACTCCTGGAAAATCTTGATGAACTTCTGGATCACAGGGTCTTTGGTGCGGGTGTTCTTCACCACGAACTGGATGGCGAAGCGCGCGTCCTCGATGCCGGAGTAGACCAGGCCGCTGGACGGATCGAAGGCCTTGGAGGCCACGATGAAGTGCGGATAGCCCTGGGCGATGTCCACGTCGCCGGTGATGCGCACCAGCTGCGGGCCTTCAACCTCGACGAAAGTCAGCTTCTTCGGGTTCTCGACGATGTCGTTGATGCTGCCCAGAAAGCCCACGTTGGGCTTGAGCTTGATGAAGCCGGCCTTTTGCAGCAGCAGCAGGCCGCGGCCCTGGTTGACCGGGTCGTTGGCGATGCCGACCTTGCCGTTGGCGGGAATGCCGGCCAGGGTCTTGTGCTTGAGCGAGTACAGGCCGATGTTGGACAGGAAGCTCACGCCGGCGCTGGCAAGCTTGAAGTTGTTCTTGGCGACCGCGTTGTCCAGGAAGGGCTGGTGCTGGAAGAAATTGATGTCCAGGTCGCCCGCGTCCACCGCCACATTGGGCGTGGTCCAGTCGGTGAGCTCGGTGATGCTGACCTCGATGCCCTGGGCCTTGGCTTCCTTGACGACGGCGCCGATGGCGTCGGCATAGACGCCCGGCAGGACGCCGATCTTGAGCTTGTCGGCGGCATGGGCCGTGAACACGGTGGCGGCGGAAAGAACCGCGATGAGAAGGCGTGAAAGTTTCATGGTGGTATCTGCTTGAATGAAGATGGAAGACGCCTCAGGGCTTGGGCAGCCAGGGCAGCGAATAGAACTTGTCGTTGCCGGCGTAGGCGGCATGGATGCGCTGGCGCACGGCAGGCGACTCCTGGTAGATGCGGATGAACTGCTGCAGGCGCGGATCCCGTGCGTTGTCCTGGCGCGAGACGAAGTGGATGGCCCAGCGCACATCCTCGCTGCCCGTGTAGAGCAGGCCGTTCCTGGCGGCGATGTCGGCCTTTCCCGCTGCAACGTAATGCGAGGTCACGCCCTGCGCCAGATCCACGTCTTCGAGCGAGCGCACCAGCTGCGGCCCTTCGATTTCCACCAGCTTGAGCTTCTTCGGGTTGGCGACGATGTCGGCAACCGTGGCCTTGGCGCCCGCGCCCTCGCGCAGCTTGACCAGGCCGGCGCGCTCAAGCAGCAACAGGCCGCGGCCCTGGTTGGCCGGGTCGCTGGCGACCGCGACACGGGCGCCTTCCTTGAGCTCGTCGAAGCGCTTGACCTTGAGCGAAAACAGGCCCTGGTTGGGCAGCAGACCGGGCGCGACGACCGCGAACTTGTAGCCTCTGTCCTTGACCGCGTTCTCCAGGAAGGGCAGGTGCTGGAAGTAGTTGGCATCCAGGTCGCCGGCCTGCAGGGCGGTGTTGGGGCCGGTCCACTCGGTGAACTCGACCACCTTGACCTCCAAGCCCTGTTTGCGGGCTTCCTGCGCCGCGGTCTCGATCGAGTCGGCGATGGCGCCCGGCGTCACGCCGATGCGCAAGGGCAGTGCCTGTGCGGAAGCGAAAGCGCTGACGGTGGCCACCATGGTGGCCAAAAGGATGTGACGCAACTTCATGCCTGCTCCAGGATGCGCATGGCTTGGGATTGGGAATGGCGGAACTGGGCTGCCGCGTGGCTGGCCGGCAAGCGGTCGCCGGCGCCGAGCAGCCGCTGGCGCAGCGTGCCCTCGGCGTAAGCGGTCTTGTAGACACCGCGCCCCTGCAATTCGGGGATGACGATGTCGATGAAGTCCTCGTAGCTTTCCGGCACGACGGTGCGGCTGAGGTTGAAGCCGTCGATATCTGTCTCGTCCATCCAGGACTGGAGCTCGTCCGCCACATGCTGCGCATCCCCGACGATGGCCGGGTAGCGGCCGCCCAGCTCAAACAGCTCCAACAGCTTGCGCCGCGTCCAGCCCTGCTGCTGCGCGGTGCGGGTGGCCGATTCGATGGCGTTGGTTGGCGAGTAGTCCACCGGCGCGTCCAGGTCGTACTGGCCGAAGTCGATGCCGGTGCTGGCGGCGAAGTGGGCCAGCCCGGCCTCGCGGCTGGCGTACTCGCGGTAGTCCAGATACTTGTCGCGGGCCTCGGCGGCGGTCCTTCCGGGCACCACGGCCGCGCCCATGAAGACCTTGATGTCATCGGGCCGGCGGCCGGCGCGGACCAGCTCCTGGCGCAGCGTCGCCACCATCTTGCGCGCTGCCTCCTTGTTGGGCGGGGAGATGAAGACGCATTCGGCATGGCGCGCGGCAAAGCGCTGGCCCCGGCCCGAGCTGCCGGCCTGGAACAGCACAGGCGTGCGCTGCGGCGAGGGCTCAGCCAGGTGGTGACCCTCGACGTTGAAGTAGCGGCCGTGGTGCACTACCTTGTGCACCTTGGACGGGTCGGTGAACACGCGCGCCGCCTTGTCGCGCCGGACGGCGCCGTCCTCCCAGCTGCCCTCCCACAACTTGTAGAGCACTTCCAGGTATTCGTCGGCGCGGTCGTAGCGCTCGTCGTGCGGCAGCTGCTCGCTCAGGCCCATGGCGCGCGCCGCGCTGTCCAGATAGCCGGTGACGATGTTCCAGCCGATGCGCCCGCCGGTCAGGTGGTCCAGTGTGGAGAAGCGCCGTGCCAGCAGGTAGGGCTGCTCGTAGCTGAGGTTCACCGTCACGCCGAAGCCCAGCTTCTGGGTGACGGCCGCCATCGCGGACACCAGGACGATGGGGTCGTTCACCGGCAACTGGATGGACTCGCGCAGCGTCGTGTCGACGTTGCCCTGGTAGACGTCGTAGACGCCCACGATGTCGGCGATGAACAGGCCGTCGAACAGGCCCCGCTCCAGCGTGCGCGCCAGGTCCGTCCAATAGGGCAAGGTGTTGTAGTTGGCCGAGCGATCACGCGGATGGGCCCACAGGCCGTGGTTGATGTGGCCCACGCAGTTCATGTTGAAGGCGTTGAGCAGGATCTGTTTCTTGCTTGTCATGGAAGGCCGGCGTCAGAGCGCGCCGTGCCGGGGCGGCAGGCGGTCGTTCAGGTGGTAGTTGCCGATGGCGTGGTACTTCCAGCGGACGGGGTCGTGCAAGGTGTGGGTGCGGGCATTGCGCCAGAAGCGGTCCAGGCCGCGCTGGTCCAGGGTGGCGGCGGTGCCGGCCAGCTCGAACAGGCGCGTGCCGGCATCCAGCGACGCCGTTGTCGTCGCCACCCGTGCTTCGGCTACCGCGATGGAAGCCTGGGCCACGCTTTGCGCGTCCGGCGCGGCCTGCGCCGCATCCACGAAGCGGGCGGCGCGCCGCACCAGCGCCTCGGCGGCGCGGATGCGCACGGCGACCTCACCCAGTTGCGCCAGCAGCAGCGGGTCCTGCGCGGCGCTGTCCACCCTGGCATCGGGCCAGGGCCGCGCGTTCTCGCGCACAAAAGGCAGGGTCGCGGCGAAGGCGCCACGGGCCAGCCCCAGGTCGATGGCGGCATGCAGGATCTGGGCGAAAGGACCGATGGTGGTGGGCCGTTCGAACGAAGCCTGGAAGGGAATGACCCACTGCGCCTCGATCCGGACTCCGTCGAACTCCACCGAGCCGCTGCCGGTGACGCGTTGACCGAAGCCGTCCCAATCGTCCGTCACCGTCACGCCTTGCGTGGCGCGTGGCACGAAAGCCAGGTAGTTGACGTCGCGGCCGCCCTCGTCGGCGACCACCAGGGTGGGAATCCAGTGCGCGAACAGGGCGCCGGTGCAATAGAACTTGCGGCCGTGGACGCGCCAGCCGTCGCCGTCGCGCAGAAGGCGGGTGCGCCGCTTGAAGTCTTTCTGGCCGATCTCGGCCAGCGCATTGCCGAATCGCTCGCCTGCCAGCACCCGCTCGTAGAAGAAACGCTGCTGCGCGTCACTGCCGCCCACGCGCAAGACCTCCAGCGCGTAGAAGTGGTTTTGGGGGATTTGCCCCAGCGAGCCATCGGCCGCCGAAATCGTGGCGACGACTTCGGCGAGCGTCGCACTGCCCACGCCGGCGCCGCCGTAGGCGCGCGGCACCGTGATGGCCCACAGGCCGCTGTCCACAAAGGCATCGAGCTCCTGCCAGGGCAGGACGCGCTCGCGGTCGCGCCGGGCGGCGTCAGTCGCGAATTCCTGCGCCAGCTGCCCGGCGGCCGCGAGGGCAGCCGCATCGTCAGCCAGCCGTTGGGGCGGCCGCGCCGGTGCAGCCGCGGGATGGAACTGGCCCAACGCCGGCACGGGCGTGAACGTCAACTTGTCGGGATTGCGGGTCATGGGCCGTCTTCAGTTCCAGGAGTGGCGTGCCGGCAGCGCGCCATTGAGCAGGTAGTTGCCCAGCAGGTGGGTCTTCCAGCGCACCGGGTCGTGCAGGGTGTGGACCCGCGCATTGCGCCAGTGCCGGTCCAGGTTGTGGGCGGCGCGCGTCGAGGCCGAGCCGGCCAGTTCAAAGAGTTTTTCCGAGGCTTCCAGTGCAATGCGGGTGGTCAGCACCTTGGCGTGCGCCACGGCGACCGAGGCCTGCGCGCTGTCCCCGGCGCTCAGGGATTCCTGGGCCTTGAAGGCCTGCAGCGTCCGTGCCGCTTCCAGCAGCACCTCATGCGCGGCGTGCAGGTCGACCTGCAGCCGGCCGATGTCCGCAATGATGTAAGGGTCGTCGTGCGCGTGCTCCAGGCCCGAGTCCATCCAGGCGCGGGCGCGGCTACGCACGAATTCGATGGTGTCGGCGACGGCTGCCTGGGCGATGCCCTGGTCGATGGCGGCCTGGAGCAGCTGCGAGTTGGGGCCGTACAGGCCCGGCTTGTCGGCAAGCTGCCAGAGGGCCACGACGTCATCGCTTTCCACAGGGACGTAGTCGAACACCACCGAGCCGCTGGCCGTGGTGCGCTGGCCGAAGGAGCTCCAGTCATCGACGACATGGACGCCCAGCGCGCCGCGCTGGACCCAGACCTGGACGGCACGCCCCTCGTCGTCGGTCGCCCGGGTGGGGATGCGGTTCGCGTACAGCGCGCCAGTGGAGTAAAAACGCCGGCCGCTCAGGCGCAATCCCTGCGGCGTCCTGTGCAGGCGTGTCGCCCCTTGCAGGATGGTGGTTGCATCGACCGACTTGCGCTCCGGCCCGGCGTTGCCCAGCCGGGCGCCGGCCAGGACCTCGGCGTAGAAGCGGCTCTGTTGCGCCGGCGTGCCGGCCTCGCGCAAGACGCCGAGCAGGCCGTAGTGGTTCTGCGGGATCTGGCCCAGCGAGGCGTCGGCGGCGGTGAGGATGACGAAGACCTCGGCCAGCGTCTCGAAGGACACATCGGCGCCGCCGTGGTCCCTGGGCACCGTAATGGCGCCAAGACCGCTGTGTGACCACTGCTGCAGCTCATCCCAGGGCAGGATGCGCTCGCGGTCGCGCGCCGCCGCGTTCTGCGCAAAGCTCGCTGCCAGTGCCCTGGCGACCTCGAGAGCCTCAGCGTCATCGGCGATGCGCCTCACACGCGAAGGATCGACGTGCAGCGGAAGATGGGGTGGGGAAAACTGTTTCAAGCCGCGGATGCTAGACAAGCATGGCCCGCGTGGGAACGTCTAAGTTTTTCTTTCCATATGAGTAAAACATCTGCATCGCACTGCGCCGCGCGCTGGCGATGCAGGTACGCGAACTTTCAGCAGCCTTCAGGCCGCGATTCGGGCCGCATCGGGATGCTGCCTGTCAAAGTGAGGGCGTCGCCATTGCCGGCCGTGAGCCGCTTGCCCGCGAAGCGCAATTCGTTGCTGCTCTTGTCGATCAGCACGTTGTCGGTGGTCCGCGAGCTGTACTCGGCGCCCGAAATGGAGACGAAGGCCACATACAGGCCACTGCCGGTGCCGGGGATGTAGCGGATGTCACCGTCCATCAGACGGTCGCTACCGACCTGCTGCAGGCCGGAGAAGCGGAAGCTGCAGACTTCGGGATCGTTGCCGATGGGATTCTTCTTCTCGACCGAGGACAGGCTGAGGTTGCTGGTCGCATAAATGCCGTTCAGCGCGAGCGGCGTCGCTGCTCCCACAGTCACCGACGCGTTGACGGTGGTCGGGGCGGGGTCGTCGGACCCGCCACCGCAGGCGGCCAGCAAGGCGGTGACCAGCAGCAGGCTACAGGCGGGGACAAAGCGCGGGAGTTTCTTCATGGCGGGCGACCTCAGGTTTGCAGATGGAGGTGCAAGCCTGCGTCCTGCATCGCAGGGGATTTGTCGGAAGCGCCCTGCAAGCCGCGTAGGAAAACAACGAAAGCTGCTGGCTCAGCCGCAGCGCTGGCCGAAGCCCTCCAGCACGTTGACCGCGTTGACACCGACCTCGGCCACCGCATAACCGCCCTCGAAGACAAAGACCGTGGGCAGGCCGGCGGCCGCGATGTCCTCGCCCACGCGCAGGTAGTCGGCGCTGCGCAGGCCGAAACCCGAGATGGGATCACCCTCGAAGGTGTCCACCCCCAGCGACACCACCAGCGCGTCGGCGCCGAAGGCCGCAATGGCCTGCAGCGCCTGGCCCAGGGCCGCGCGCCAGGGGGCGAAGCCCGTGCCCCTGGCCAGCGGCAGGTTGAGGTTGCAGCCCTGGCCGGCGCCGGCGCCGCGCTCGTCGGCATAGCCCAGGTAGTAGGGGTACTCGGTGTGCGGGTCGCCGTGCACGCTGGCGAAGAAGACGTCGGCGCGCTCGTAGAAGATGGCCTGCGTGCCGTTGCCGTGGTGGTAGTCGACGTCCAGCACCGCCACCTTCGCCAGCCCCGCATCGCGCAAGGCCTGGGCCGCGATGGCCGCGTTGTTGAGAAAGCAGTAGCCGCCGAAGAAGTCGGCGCCGGCATGGTGGCCGGGCGGGCGCGTCAGCGCGAAGGCCGCGCGCTCGCCGGCCAGCACGTGCTGCACCGCCGTCAGGGCACAGCAGGCGCCGGCGCGTGCCGCCACCCAGGTGCCCGAGGTCAGCGGACTGCCGGCGTCATAGGAGAACAGGCCCATGCGCGCCGGGAAGCTGGCCGGCAACACGTCGCTGCGGAAACTGCGAATGGGCCAGTAGGACGGGATGGCATCGCGCTGCGCGTTGGCGGGGTCCAGCGCCACCCATTCGTCCCAGGCATGGGCAAGAAAGTCGATGTAGCGCTGCGCATGGACGCGGGCGATCGCGCTGTCGGCGAAGTCCTGCGGTCCGTCGATGGCGCCGAGCTTGCGCTGCTGCAGCTCGCGCAACACGAAGTCGGCGCGGTCCGGCACCTCGAAGCAGGGCACGAGCTGGCCGCGGAACATCTCGAATTTGCCCTGGTGCAGGGCGTGCTTGTCGTTGTAGATGGTGCGCATGCTTGCTATGGATTCAATAGCTACCCAGGTCCATTGACCGGGGGCTACAGGCCAATTCCTTTCACAAAAAGCCTCTTTTCCAGGCGCACGGCATCGATCCGGCCACTGTAATAGCCGACCGAGCGCGCGAACTCCTGGAAACCCTGGGCCCGGTAGAAGGCGATGGCATTGGCGTTGTCGGCACGGGCCTCGACGCGCAGGCGCTCGATGCCGGCCGTGCGCGCCACATCTTCCAGCCAGAGCACCAGGCGCTTGCCCAGCCCCTGGTGGCGCGCCTGCGGCTGCACCGCCAGCAGGGCCAGGTGGGCCGAGTCGTCGGCGTACTGCATGATGCCGAACCCCAGCAAGGGGCCGTCGGCCTGCGCCACAGCGACATTCGTGGCGCGGTCGCGGATGGCGGCCAGCACGCGCGGCGCCTGCCAGCTCCAGCCCAGGCCGTGCTCGATGAAGGCCTGCGACATGGCGGCGATGGCCGGCGCGTCCTGCACCATGGCCAAGCGGATCGCCGCGCTGCGCATGGCTCAGGCCCGCGCCAGCACCGGCCCCAGGGCCACACCGGTGTGGGTGCCCAGCTGGACCACCTGCTCCGGCGTCGCGGCGGCCACCACCAGGCCGCCGGCGTTGCCGCCTTCGGGGCCCAGGTCGATGATCCAGTCGGCCTCGGCGATCACGTCCAGGTCATGCTCGATCACCACCACGCTGTGGCCACCGTCGACCAATCGGTGCAGCACGCGGATCAGCTTTTCCACGTCGGCCATGTGCAGGCCCACCGTGGGCTCGTCCAGCACATAGAGCGTGTGCGGCGCCTTCTGGCCGCGCCGCGTGACGTCGTCACGCACCTTGGACAGCTCGGTCACCAGCTTGATCCGTTGGGCTTCACCGCCCGACAGCGTGGGCGAGGGCTGGCCCAAGGTCAGGTAGCCCAGGCCCACGTCCTTGAGCAACTGCAGCGGATGGCTGATGTTGGGCATGGCGGCGAAGAACTCCACCGCCTCGTCCACCTCCATCTGCAGCACGTCGCCGATGCTTTTGCCGCGCCAGCTGACGGCCAGCGTCTCGGGGCTGAAGCGCGCGCCCCGGCAGGACTCGCAGGGCACCTTGACGTCCGGCAGAAAGCTCATGCCGATGGTGCGCATGCCCTGGCCCTCGCAGGTCGGGCAGCGGCCCTCGCCGGTGTTGAAGCTGAAGCGGGCCGGAGCGTAGCCGCGGGCCCTGGCCTCCAGCGTGTCGGCGAACAGCTTGCGGATGGTGTCCCAGAAGCCGATGTAGGTGGCCGGGCAGGAGCGCGGCGTCTTGCCGATGGGCGTCTGGTCCACTTCCAGCACGCGGTCGATCACCTCGTAGCCGGCCAGGTCCTTGCAGCCGGACCAGGCCTGGCGCTTGCCCTTGGCGTCGGCATCGCGGCCGGCCTTGGTCATGCGCTGGATGACGATGGCCTGCACGTTGTGCAGCAGCACGTCGCGCGCCAGGGTCGACTTGCCCGAGCCCGACACGCCGGTGACGGCGACCAGGCGGCGCAGCGGCACGTCGACGTCGACCTTGCGCAGGTTGTGCAGGTCGGCGCCGCGCAGTTCCAGCTTCTCGGCTTTCTTGTCGATCTCCCGGCGGGCTTTGAGCGGGTGCTTCATCGCGTGCAGCAGGTAGCGGCCGGTGACAGACTCGGCCACGTCGCTGATGTCCTGGGCCGAGCCCTGGGCCACCAGGCGGCCGCCGCGCTTGCCGGCCGAGGGGCCGATGTCGATGATGTGGTCGGCGCGGCGGATGGTGTCCTCGTCGTGCTCCACCACCACCAGGGTGTTGCCCTTGTCGCCCAGCTTGTGCAGGGCATTGAGCAGGATCTGGTTGTCGCGCGCATGCAGGCCGATGGTCGGCTCGTCCAGCACGTAACACACGCCCTGCAGATTGGAGCCCAGCTGCGCCGCCAGCCGGATGCGCTGCGCCTCACCGCCGGACAGGGTGGGCGCGCCGCGGTCCAGTGTCAGGTAACCCAGGCCCACCTCTTCCAGGAATTCGAGCCGGCTCTTGATCTCGGGGATGAGGTCGCGGGCAATGCCTTGTTCGCGCACGCTCAGCACGCCATTGACCTGCAGGCTCTCGATCCAGCGGCGCACGTCGACCACCGACAGCGCGGCGATCTCGGCGATGCCGGTGCCGTCGAACTTCACATTGCGTGCCTGCAGGTTCAGGCGGCTGCCGTGGCAGGTGGCGCAGGCCTCGTCGGCCACGTCCTCGACCTCGGGCTCGCCGAAGGTCTGCTCGCGGCCTTTGTTGTCCTGGTCCTGCACCGTGTCGTCGAACACCTTGCGCTGCTCGCCCGTGAGCTTGACGCCTGTGCCCACGCAGTCAGGGCACCAGCCGTGCTTGCTGTTGTAGGAGAACAGGCGCGGGTCCAGCTCCGGGTAGCTGGTGGCGCAGACCGGGCAGGCGCGCAGGGTGGAAAACACCTCCAGGCTGCCGATGTGGCCGTGGGTCGTGAGGCCGTCGGCCATGGCGTCGCGCAGGCCGTCCAGCGGCGCCAGCACGTGCAGCACGCCCTTGCCGTGCTGCAAGGCCTCGGCCAGCTTGCGGCGCAGCAGCTCCTCGTTGGCCGGCGTGATGACCAGGTCGCACACCGGCAGCTCGATGGTGTGCTCCTTGAAGCGGTCGATGCGCGGAAACCCGGTGGTCGGCAGGAAGTTACCGTCCACCCGCAGATGGCTGTAGCCGCGCGGCCGGGCCCAGTCGGCCAGCTCGGTGTAGACACCCTTGCGGGCGATCACCAGCGGCGCCAGCAGGCCGATGTGCTGGCCCTTGTAGCGCTTCATCAACTGGGCGGCGATGCTGTCGGGCGTCTGCGGCCGCACCTCGGCGCCTTCGCGCACGCAGTGCTGCACGCCCAGCTTGACGTAGAGCAGGCGCAGGAAGTGCCAGACCTCGGTGGTCGTGCCCACGGTGGACTTGCGGCCGCCGCGCGACAGACGCTGCTCGATGGCCACCGTCGGCGGGATGCCGTAGACCGCATCCACCTCGGGCCGGCCGGCCGGCTGCACGATGCTGCGCGCATAGGCGTTGAGCGACTCCAGGTAGCGGCGCTGGCCTTCGTTGAACAGGATGTCGAAAGCCAGGGTCGACTTGCCCGAGCCGGAGACGCCGGTGACCACGCTGAACTTGTTGTGCGGGATGTCCACCGTCATGGACTTGAGGTTGTGCTCGCGGGCATTGATGATCTGGATGGCCTGCGGCGGCGCGCGGCGCTCGCGCACCACGGCCTGCAGGGGACGGCCCTCCTCCACCTTGTGCGCGCCAAGCGTGCTGTCGTAGTCGCGCAGCGCCTTGGCGGTGTGCGAGCTGGCGTGCAGCTTGACGTCTTCCGGCGTGCCTTCGGCCACCACCAGGCCGCCGGCGTCGCCGCCCTCGGGGCCCAGGTCGATCAGCCAGTCGGCCGCGCGGATCACGTCCAGGTTGTGCTCGATCACCACGATGGAGTTGCCGGCCTCCAGGAGCTTGCGCAAGGCGCGCATCAGCTTGGCGATGTCGTCGAAGTGCAGGCCGGTGGTGGGCTCGTCGAACAGGAAGAGCGTGCCGCGCGTGGCCAGCGACTGCCGGCTGGAGGTCGCGCTCTTCGCGGCACCGGCCAGAAAGCCCGCGAGCTTCAGGCGCTGCGACTCGCCGCCCGACAGCGTGGGCACGGGCTGGCCCAGCTTCACGTATTCGAGGCCGACGTCGACGATGGGCTGCAGGGCGCGGATCACGTCTCGGTCGCCGGCGAACAGCGATGCCGCTTCATTGACCGTCAGGTCCAGCACGTCGGCCACGTTCATCACCCGCGGCAGCAGCGCGCCCACCGGCTGGCGCTCTATCGTCACTTCCAGAATCTCGGGCCGGTAGCGCTTGCCGTCGCAGTCGGGGCAGCGCAGGTAGACGTCGGACAGGAACTGCATCTCCACGTGTTCGAAGCCCGAGCCGCCGCAGGTCGGGCAGCGGCCGTCGCCCGAGTTGAAGCTGAACTTCGAGCCGGTGTAGCCGCGCTGGCGCGCCAGCGGCGCGGTGGCGAAGATCTCGCGCACGGCGTCCCAGGCGCCGACGTAGCTCACGGGGTTGGAGCGCGCCGTCTTGCCAATGGGTGACTGGTCAACGAAGACCACGTCGCTCAGGTGGTCCGCGCCCAGCAGGCGGTCGTGCTTGCCCGGCGTCTCGGTGGCCTTGCCGAAGTGGCGCGTCAGCGCCGGCGCCAGGATGTCCTGGATCAGGCTGGACTTGCCCGAGCCGGAGACGCCGGTCACGCAGACCAGGCGCTGCAGCGGGAACTCCACCGACACGTTTTGCAGGTTGTGCTCGCTGGCGCCTTCGAGCACCAGGCGCGGCGTCGCATCCGTCACGGCGCGCTTGAAGCCCATGCCCACCTGCTTGCGCCCTCCCAGGTACTGGCCGGTCAGCGTGTCGGCGCTGCGCAACTCCTGCGTCGTGCCGTCGAAAACGATCTGGCCACCGCGCTCGCCCGGGCCCGGGCCCATGTCGATCATGCGGTCGGCCGCCAGCATCACGGCCGGATCGTGCTCCACCACCACCAGGGTGTTGCCGGCGTCGCGCAGCCGCTTCATCGCCTCGGTGATGCGGTGGATGTCGCGCGGGTGCAGGCCGATGCTGGGCTCGTCCAGCACGAACAAGGTGTTGACCAGCGAGGTGCCCAGGGCCGTGGTCAGGTTGATGCGCTGCACCTCACCGCCCGACAGGGTGCGGCTTTGCCGGTCCAGCGTGAGGTAGCCGATGCCCACGTCCACCAGATACTTCAGGCGGGTGGTGATCTCCTCGTACAGCAGCTTGAGGGCCTGGGCATCGCTGACCTGGCCGAGCACGGCCTCATCGGGCCGCAGGCGGTCGAAGAACCTGCGCAGCCGGTCGATGGGCATGAGCATCAGGTCGTGCAGGCTCAGGCCGGGTAAGGCTTCGAGCTGGGCGCGGCTCCATTGCACGCCCACCGGCATGAAGCGCTTGCCCGGCTCCAGCACCGCGTCCGCGTCCTCCTTGCTGCCGATGCGCCAGAGCAGGCTTTCCAGCTTGAGGCGGGCGCCGCCGCAGACCTCGCAGGGCGTGTAGCTGCGGTATTTGGACAGCAGCACGCGGATGTGCATCTTGTAGGCCTTGCTCTCCAGGTACTGGAAGAAGCGCTTGATGCCATACCAGCGCTTGCTCCACTGGCCGTCCTTGTAGCCGGGCACGCCGTCGATGACGAAGGCCTTCTGCTCGGGGGTGAGCTTGTACCAGGGCGTGTCGCGCGGGATGCCGGCCGTCTCGGTGTGGCGCATCAGGTCGTCCTGGGCTTCCGACCAGGCCGGCGTCTGGATGGTCTTGATGGCGCCGGCGCGCAGGGTGAGCTTGTCGTTGGGGATGACCAGGCCCCAGTCCACGCCGATGACGCGACCAAAGCCCCGGCAGGTCTCGCAGGCGCCCACGGCCGAATTGAACGAGAACATCGAGGGGATGGGATCGGCGTAGCGGGTGTCGCTGTCGGGGCAATGCAGGCCCGTCGAAAACTTCCAGGCATCAAAAACGGGTTCTGCAGCAGCCGGATCACCAGCGGCCGCGTAGACCGTCATGCGGCCGGTGCCGCGCTTGAGCGCCACCTCGATGGCCTCCAGCGCGCGCGCCTTCTCCGTTGCCTGGATGCGGAAGCGGTCGGCCACCACGTCCAGCAGCTGGTGCGGCCCGGCGGGCGTGGCGACCTCGCGCTGCGCATGCACGCGGGTGAAGCCGCTGGCAGCCAGCCATTGCTGCAGTTCCTCGGCGCTGGTGCCGCCCGGAAGTTCCACGGGAAAGGTGACGACCAGGCGCGGGTCCGTGCCCTCGGTGCGGGCCATCAAGGCGGCGTAGATGGTCTCGGGGGTGTCGTGGCGCACCGGCAGCGCCGTGGCCTTGTCGAACAGCTGGCCGGCACGGGCGAACAGCAGCTTGAGGTGGTCGTTCAGTTCGGTCATCGTGCCCACGGTGGAACGCGAGGAGCGCACCGGGTTGGTCTGGTCGATGGCGATGGCCGGCGGCACACCGTCCACCCGGTCGACCGCCGGCTTGTCCATGCGGTCCAGGAACTGGCGCGCATAGGCCGAGAAGGTCTCGACGTAGCGGCGCTGGCCCTCGGCGTAGAGCGTGTCGAACACCAGGCTGGACTTGCCCGATCCGCTGGGGCCGGTGACCACCGTCAGCTCACCGGTGTGCAAGTCGAGATCGAGGTTCTTGAGGTTGTGCTGCCTGGCGCCGCGGATGCGGATCAGTCCCTGGGTCATACGGCCGGTCTTTCAAGGTGAGGCGGGACATTCTAGGGACGCCGCCATGCCAGAACCTGTCATGTGGGTAATGCGCAATACCCAGGGCTTGCTCGCTTGCTGATCTGTCGGCCTGCTGCCTATACTGATTCTTCCCCGGAGGAGACGCCTGTGAACACATTCCGCCAATGGATTGCGCCCCTGGCGCTGCTTGCCTTGCTGGGCCCGGCCCAGGCCCAGATTCTGGTCGGCCAGACCGCCGGCTTCACCGGCACGGCGGCGGCCGGCGTCAAGGAAACCGCCGACGGCGCCAGGCTGTGGATCGACGCGGTCAACGCCAAGGGCGGTGTCAACGGCCAGAAGATCGAGCTGCTGTCGCTGGACGACGGCTTCGAACCCAAGCGCGCCGCCGAGAACGCCCGCAAGCTCATCGAGGACAACCAGGTCGTGGCCCTGTTCCTCAACCGCGGCACGCCCCATACCGAGGCCATCCTGCCGCTGCTGGAGCGCCACGGCGTGGCCCTGATCGCGCCATCCACCGGCGCCATGGTGCTGCACCAGCCGGTCAACAAGTGGGTCTTCAACGTGCGCGCCACCTACCAGCGCGAAGCCGAAAAGGCGGTGGACCACCTCAGCGCCGTCGGCATCACGCGCATCGCCGTCGTCCACACCGACGACTCCTTCGGCACCGACGGCCTGGAAGGCGCCAAAAAGGGCTTCGCGCGCAACAAGGTGGAGCCGCTGCTGGTGATCAAGGCCGACCGCAGCAAGCCCGACTACGGCGCCATCGTGCCGCAACTGGTCAAGACCGAGGCCCAGGCCGTGCTGTGGATCGCCTCGGGCAATGCCGTGGCTGATGGCGTCAAGGCCTTGCGCAAGGCCGGCTCGGCCGCCCAGGTGGTGACCCTGTCGAACAACGCCTCCTCGGGCTTCATCAAGAGCCTGGGCGAGAACTCACGTGGCGTCATCGTCACCCAGGTCTTCCCCTACGAGCGCTCGATCGCCTACCCGGTGGTGCGCGAGGCGCGCGACCTGGCCATCGCCAAGGGCCTGTCCGACATCTCACCGGCCATGCTCGAAGGCTATGCCGGCGCCAAGGTGCTGGTCGAGGGCCTGCGCCGCGCAGGCAAAAGCCCCACGCGCGAGCGCCTGCAGGCGGCGCTCGAGGGCATGGGCAAGTTCGACCTGGGCGGCCTGGAGGTCAGCTACAGCGCCGCCGACCACACAGGCCTGGACTTCGCCGACCTGTCCATCATCAGCATCGAGGGCCGTTTCCGGCGCTGAACCGGCTTACTTCGCGGCCGAGGCCGCCGAGGCGGCAGGCGCGGCAGCAGCCGGCGCAGAGGCCGCAGAAGCCGGCGCGTGGGCGGCATCAATGCCGTGCTTCTCCCCGCTCATATCGACCTTGTCGCCGGCCTTGAAGATGACGAACAGCGACAGCGCGGCGAACGCGATGAATCCAACAACCAGTTTCCACATGGGGTTTTGTCTCCAGACAGGGCTTTTCAACAAAAGGCCCGCAGCCACAGGGCTGCGGGCCTTTCAGTGAACGTCCTGGCCGCTCAGTCCTTGGCGTAGATGTCCACGTCCTTGGTTTCCTTGATGAAGATCATGCCGATGATGAAGGTGCCCGCGGCCACGATGACGGGGTACCACAGGCCGTAGAAGATGTCGCCGGTGGCCGCCACCATGGCGAAGGCCGTGGTGGGCAGCAGGCCGCCGAACCAGCCGTTGCCGATGTGGTACGGAAGGCTCATCGAGGTGTAGCGGATGCGGGTGGGGAACATCTCGACCAGCATCGCTGCGATCGGGCCGTACACCATCGTCACCAGGATCACCAGGTAGACCAGCAGAGCCAGCACCATGCCCGTGTTCATCTTGCCCTTGTCGGCTGCCACCGTCAGGCCGGCGGCCTTGGAGGCATCGGTCAGGCCCTTGCGGAACTCGCCGATGGACTTGGCGCTGTCGGGCGAGAAGCCGTTGCCCTTGTCGTTGAGCGTGCCCGACGGCGGGGTCAGCACCGTGGTGCCCACGCTGACCGTGGTCGGAGTGCCGGGGGCGGCCGCCACGTTCTCGTATGGGACGTAGGACTGGGTCAGCGCACGCTTGGCGATGTCGCACGAGGTGCGGAAATCGATGTCGCGGGCGATCGGGCTGCCCTGGAACGAGCAGGTCTTGGGGTCGGCGGTGACCGTCACCTTCGTGGCTTGCTGGGCGGCGACCAGGGCCGGGTTGGCGGCCTTGAGCAGCGCCGGGAAGACCATGAAGTAGGTCAGCACGGCCAGCAGGCAGCCCGCCATGATGATGGGCTTGCGACCGATCTTGTCCGACAGCGTGCCGAACAGGATGAAGAACGGCGTGCCGATCAGCAGCGAGCCGGCGATCAGCAGGTTGGCCGTGGTCGCGTCCACCTTGGCGATGGTCGTCATGAAGAACAGAGCGTAGAACTGGCCGGTGTACCAGACCACGGCCTGGCCGGCGGTCAGGCCCAGCAGCGCCAGGATCACGATCTTCAGGTTCTTCCACTGGCCGAAGGACTCGGACAACGGCGACTTGGAGGTCTTGCCTTCGGACTTCATCTTCTGGAAGGCCGGCGACTCATTGAGCGACAGGCGGATCCAGACCGAGATGGCCAGCAGGATGATGGACACCAGGAAGGGAACGCGCCAGCCCCAGTCGGCAAAGGCCGCTTCGCCCAGGCCTTCGCGCACGCCCAGGATCACCAGCAGCGACAGGAACAGGCCCAGCGTGGCCGTGGTCTGGATCCAGGAGGTGTAGGCACCGCGCTTGCCGTGCGGGGCATGCTCGGCCACGTAGGTGGCAGCGCCACCGTACTCACCGCCCAGCGCCAGGCCTTGCAGCATGCGCAGCGCGATCAGGATCACCGGTGCGGCGATGCCGATCGAGGCGTAGCTGGGAAGCAGGCCCACGATGAAGGTGGATGCACCCATGATCAGGATGGTCACCAGGAAGGTGTACTTGCGCCCGATCATGTCGCCCAGGCGGCCGAAGAAGATCGCACCGAACGGTCGCACCAGGAAGCCCGCGGCGAAGGCCAGCAGGGCGAAGATGTAGGCCGATGTTGCGTCCAGTCCCGAGAAGAACTGTTTGGCAATGATCGCGGCGAGCGATCCGTACAGGTAGAAGTCGTACCACTCGAACACGGTGCCCAACGACGAAGCAAAGATCACCTTCTTCTCTTCGGGCGTCATCGGCCGGGCTGCGGCTGCTGTTGCCATGTTGTGTCTCCTCACAAAAGTTTGTCATGCCCGGAATGGGCACGTGGCGCATTCTTGGAGCAGGCTCTGACCCCGCTCTGACGTCAAACCAACAGGGGCTTGCACCAAACTGAACGGGCACTGACGATTTAGGGTGAAACCCGCAGAAGCCGTTTCGCGATGCGGAGAGTGCGCCGCAGCGCCAGGGGTTAACCCTGGGGCTTGCGCGAAATGCCCGAAGGCAGTTGTTGCACGCTTTCCCAGTCGCCGCCGGTAAACCAGGGTTCGCCGTCAAGGTAAGAACGCAGCATGGGCAGGGCGTCGAAGCCCCAGAACAGCTTGCCGTCCACTGCCATCGCCGGCACGCCGAACAGGCCCAGCGCGATCGCTTCCTGCGTGCCGGCCTTGAGTTGCGCCTTGACCTCGTCGCTGTCCGCCGCGCGCGCGGGCTTCAAGGCCTGGGCCAGCGCTTCGAAGCGCACCGCATCGGCTGCATCAGCGCCGCCGCGCCAGACGTGATGGAAGATGGTTTCGCAGACATGGCGGTTCACCTGGCCCTGGTTGCCACAGGCCAGCGCGAGACGCAGCAAGGCCAAGGGGTTGAAGGGATGGGCCGCCGGCAACTGCATGGAGATGCCGTGGCGCTGCGCCAGCCATAGCACCTGGCGGTAGCTCCAGTCGCGCTTGGGCGCGATCTCGGCCGGGCCCAGCTGGCCATGGTGGGCCAGCATGCCGGCGAACAGCACCGGCTTGTAAGCCACGCTGTAGCTGTGGCCCTGCAAGGCCTGGGGCAGCTGCTCGAACGCCAGGTAGGCGTAGGGCGAGATGAAGTCCAGCCAGAAGCTGATCTGCTTCATGCGGCCAACCTCTGCGCAATCAGGGCCCAGGTGGCGCGCTTGGCGCCCTCGTCCATGCGGCCCCAGGCGGCGATCTCGTCCAGCGTGCGCAGGCAGCCCTCGCACAGGCCTGTGGCCGCGTCCATGCGGCAGACCGAAACGCAGGGTGAGGGCACGGCTTCGGAGCCAGATGCGCCCCCAGCACCCGTCAAATGGACCTGAATCGCTCTCAATTTGAGAGCAAGCGCGGCATGGCTCAAGACGCCACCTGCTGCACCACGTCGGCCACCGGCGCGCCGGTCAGGCGCTCCAGGTCCTGCGGCCGCAGCTTGAAGACGCCGTGCGGATGGCCGGCCGCGGCCCAGATCTCCTCAAAGCGGAACAGCTCGCGGTCGATCAGCGTCACAGGCTTTTGCGCATGGGCGATGGGCGAGACACCGCCGATGGAGTAACCGGTGCGTTCCTTGACGAACTGCGCATCCGCCCGGCCCGTCTTGCCGACAATGGCGTCGACCTTCTTCTCGTCGACCCGGCGGTCGCCCGAGGTGATGACCAGCACGGCCACGTCGTCCGACTTGCGCCGGAAGATGATGCTCTTGGCGATCTGGCCGACGGCGATGCCCAGGGCGTCGGCCGCCTCCTGCGCGGTGCGCGCCGCGCCGTCCAGCATCAGCGGCGCATGCGGATGGCCGCTCTCCTGCAGCACGCGCGCCACGCGCTGCACGCCTTCGGGAAGCGAATGCAGTTCAGCGCCGCACATCTCAGTGCCCCGCCGCAGACCCGCGGCGCACCAGCAGCAGGCTGGCGCCCATGGCCATCAGCACGCCGCCGAACAGGCGGTTCTGCGCCGTGCGCGCCCGCGCCGAGCGCAACAGACCACGCAGCCGCGACGCCAGCCAGGCGTAGCCGTGCATGACGATGGTGTCGGCGACGATGGTGGTCAGCAGCAGGACCAGCAGTTGCAGCGCCATGGGGCGCGCCGGATCGATGAACTGCGGCAGCACGGCCACCATGAAGACGATGCCCTTGGGATTGGTCAGATTGGTCAGCAGGCCGCGCAGCAGGCGTTGGCGTGCGCTCAGGCCGCTGGCATCGGCCACCACGGCCGGCGCAGCGTCATCGGGGTTGGCACGCGTGCGCCACTGGCGCCAGCCCAGCCACATCAGGTAGGCCGCGCCCAGCACCTTGACCACCAGGAAGGCGCTGGCCGAGGCGACCAGCACGGCGCCCACACCCACCCCGGCGATCAGCAGCGTCACCGACAGGCCCAGCTGCAGGCCGGCGATGGTGACCGAGGTCTTGCGCACGCCGTAGGCCAGGCCGTGGCTCATGGTCAGCACGGCGCCGGAGCCAGGCGACAGGGCGATCAGCCAGGCGGCGGCAAAGTAGGCCAGCCACAGATGCAAGTCCATGCGCCCTACCCTGCCCTTTTGTTCAGGATGGCGGTGGACGCGCGCGAATTGGGCTTGCGGCCCAGAAAGTCGCTGATGTACTTGCCTGCGTCGATCAGCTTGTCCAGGTCGATGCCGGTGTCGATGCCCATGCCGTGCAGCATGTAGACCACGTCCTCGGTCGCCACGTTGCCGGTCGCGCCCTTGGCATAGGGACAGCCGCCCAGGCCGGCCGACGAGGTGTCGTACTGCCACACGCCCATTTCCAGCGAGGCCAGGGTGTTGCCCAGGGCCTGGCCGTAAGTGTCATGGTAGTGGCCGGAAACATCATCGATTCCGTAATGCTTGAGCGCCGCTTCCATGGCACGCTGCACCTTGAGCGGCGTGCCCACGCCGATGGTGTCGGCCACGCCCACATGCTGCACGCCGATGCCCTTGAGCAGGCGCGCCACCATCTCCACCCGCTCGGGCGCGACCTCACCCTCGTAAGGGCAACCCACCGCGCAGGAGATGGCGCCGCGCACGAAGATGCCCTGCGCCTTGGCCGCCGCGACAACCGGCGCGAAGCGCTCGATGCTCTCGGCGATGGAGCAGTTGATGTTGCGCTGGCTGAAGGCCTCGCTGGCGGCGGCAAAGACCACGATCTCGTCGGGCCGGCTGGCGACGGCGGCCTCGAAGCCCTTCATGTTGGGCGTGAGCACCGAGTAGCGCACGCCGCTCTTGCGCTCGATGCCGGCCATGACCTGGGCCGCGTCCGCCATCTGCGGCACCCACTTGGGCGAGACAAAACTGGTGACCTCGATCTCGGTCAGGCCGGCGTCCTGCAGGCGGTGCACCAGGCCGATCTTGATCTCGGCCGGGACCTCGCCTTTTTCGTTTTGCAGGCCGTCGCGCGGGCCGACGTCGACGATCTTGACTTTGCTGGGCAGTTGCATGGTTTCAATATCCTCTTTGCGGGTCGACCACGCCGGCGACGGCTTGCCCGCGCTCCATCGCCAGGATCTTGCCGGCGATCTGGGCGATGCTCTCTTCGCGCAGGGTGCGCGCCGAGGTGTGCGGTGTGGTGCTGATTTTCGGGTGGGACCAGAACGGATGGCCGGCCGGCAAGGGCTCGGTGCGGAACACATCCAGCGTGGCCCCGGCCAGGTGGCCGTTGTCCAGCAAGGCCAGCAGGTCTTCGTCGACCACATGGCCGCCGCGCGCCACGTTGATGACATAGCCGCCGGGCTGCAGCTTGGCCAGGTTGCCGCGGTTCATGATGTTTTCGGTCTGCGGCGTCAGCGGCAGCAGGCAGACCAGGACCCGGCTGCGCACCAGAAAGGCATCGAACTGCTGCGCGCCGGCAAAGCACTCCACACCCTCGATCGCATGCGGCGTGCGGCTCCAGCCCAGCACCGGGAAGTCGAACTGGCGCACGGCCTGGGCCACGCGCTCGCCCAGCACGCCCAGGCCCATGATGCCGACCGGAAACTCGGCGCGGCTGCGCGGCTTGCGGTAAGACCATTTGCCCTGGGCGATGTCGTCTTCGTAGGCATCGAGTTCGCGGAAATGGCGGATCAAGGCATGGCAGACGAACTCCGCCATCTGCACCGCCATGCCGCCGTCGTCGATGCGCACCACCTGGGCGCCGGCCGGCAGCTCCAGCTTCATCAGGGCGTCCACGCCGGCGCCGATGTTGAAAATGCCGCGCAGGCCCGGTTGTTCGTCCAGGAACTGCTGGGGCGGGGTCCAGACCACGGCGTGGTCGGCCTGGGGCGCGCCGGGCGCCCATTCTTCCACCGTCGCGCCGGGCAACGCGGCCCGCAGGCCCTGGAGCCAGGGCTCAGCCTTGGTGTTGGTGCAGCAGAAAGCAATTCGCATGGTCCTATTTTGACCGCTCTGGTTTGCCGATGCTTTGTGCGGCTCTTTGCCCGCACCAGCCTGGTCACTGCAGCTTCAGCAGCTCCGCGCCCTCCGCCACCTGGTCCCCCGCCGCGAACAGCAGCTCGGCGACCACGCCGTCGGCGGGGGCGGCGATGGTGTGCTCCATCTTCATGGCCTCCATCACGGCCAGGGCCTGGCCCTTGGTGACCTTGTCGCCGGCCTTGACGGCGAAGGACACGACCTTGCCTGGCATGGGCGCGGTGAGACGGCCGGCCTCGGCCTGGCTTTCGCCGGCGTGGGCCAGCAGGTCGATGGCGATGATCTGGGTCGCGCCCTGCGGCGTGAACACATGGTCGGTCTCGCCCTGGGTGTAGACCCTGGCCAGGCTGCGCTGGCCAGCGTAGCGGATGTCGATGCCCTGGTCGGTGGGCGTGAAGGCCAGGCTGGCGCTGACGCCGCCCGCCGTCAGCTGTAGCGCGCCGTCATGCAGGTAGGCCAGTTCGGCCTTGGCGTGCTCGCCGCCGAACTCGAACTCGAAGCGCCGCGTGGTCACGCCATGCGAGCGCCAGCCGTCGCGCCGGCTGAAGGGATCGGCGCCCTCCGTTGCCTTTTCTTCCAGCAGCGCCGTGCTGACCGCGGCGGCCGCCGCCATCGGCAGACCCACGGTCTCCTGGTGGAACAGCACGGCCTGCTCGCGCTGGATCAGCGCCGTGTCCAGGTTGGCCTGGGCAAAGGACGGGCTCTTGACCACATGGCGCAGGAATTGCACGTTGGTCGCCAGGCCGACGATGTGGGTCTGGGCCAGGGCGGCGTCGAGACGGGCCAGGGCCTGCTCGCGCGTGGCCCCATGGACGATGAGCTTGGCGATCATGGGATCGTAGAAGGGCGAGATGGCGTCGCCTTCGCGCACGCCGTCGTCCACCCGCACCGCGACGCCTGTGTCGCTCAGCTGCGCCGGGGCAAAGGCCGTGCACGCCGGCTTGCGGTAGACGCGCAGCGTGCCGGTGGCGGGCAGGAAATTGTTGTCGGGGTTCTCGGCGCAGATGCGCGCCTCGATCGCATGGCCATGGATGGTCAGCTGGTCCTGGCGCAACGGCAAGGGCTCACCATGGGCCACGCGCAGCTGCCACTCCACCAGATCCAGGCCGGTGATGGCTTCGGTCACGGGATGCTCCACCTGCAAGCGGGTGTTCATCTCCATGAAGAAGAAATCCATTTCACCGCCAGCACGCTGCTCCACGATGAACTCCACCGTGCCCGCGCCCACATAGCCCACGGCCTTGGCGGCGGCCACCGCCGCCTCGCCCATGCGCTTGCGCATGGCCTCGGTCATGCCGGGGGCCGGCGCCTCTTCCAGCACCTTCTGGTGGCGCCGCTGCACCGAGCAGTCGCGCTCGAACAGCCAGACGCAGTCGCCGTGCGTGTCGCCGAAGACCTGGATCTCGATGTGGCGCGGCCGCTGCACGTATTTTTCGATCAGCACGGCGTCGTCGCCGAAACTGTTGATCGCCTCGCGCTTGCACGATGCCAGCGCGGCATCAAAGTCTTCCGCCTTGTCCACCGCCCGCATGCCCTTGCCGCCACCGCCGGCGCTGGCCTTGATCAGCACCGGATAGCCGATGCGGCCGGCTTCCTTCTTCAGCAGGGCCGGGTCCTGGTCGGCCGCGTGGTAGCCGGGCACCAGGGGCACACCGGCCTTTTCCATCAGCTGCTTGGACTCGGCCTTCAAACCCATGGCCTGGATGGCGGAGGCGGGCGGGCCGATGAAGACCAGGCCGGCGCTGGCGCAGGCCTGGGCGAACTCCTCGTTCTCGCTGAGAAAGCCGTAGCCCGGGTGGATGGCCTGCGCGCCCGTGGCCTTGGCCGCTTCGATGATGCGCTCCCAGCGCAGGTAGCTGTCCTTGGGTGCGCTGCCGCCGATGTGCACGGCCTCGTCACAGGCCGCCACATGCTTGGCATTGGCGTCGGCGTCGGAGTACACCGCCACGGTGCGGATGGCCATGCGGCGCGCGGTGGCGGCGACCCGGCAAGCGATTTCGCCACGGTTGGCGATCAGGATTTTCTGGAACATGGTTTCAGCTTTCTTGGGGCGTGGGGCCGGTGTTGGGAGAGGGCTGGTGCCAGCCGGGCTTGCGCTTGCCCAGGAAGGACTGGATGCCCTCGCGGCCCTCGTCGCTGACACGGATGTCGGCAATGCCTTCCACCGTGCGCTGCACCAGGACCGGTGAAATCTCTTTGTCCGCCACGTCCTGCAGCAGGGCCTTGCAGGCCTTGACCGCCATCGGGCCGGCGTTGACCAGGGCCTGGGCGATCTCGGTCACCTTGGCGTCCAGCGCATCGGCCGCCACCACCTCGTGGACGAAACCGATGCGGTGTGCCTCGGCGGCATCGAAGCGCTCGGCCGTGAGGAACCAGCGGTGCGCGGGGCGCGCACCCATGGCGCGAACCACGTAAGGTCCGACGGTGGCGGGGATCAGGCCCAGGCGCGTCTCGCTCAGGCAGAAGTTGGCGCCGGCCACGGCCACGGCGATGTCGCAGGCCGCCACAAGCCCCGTGCCGCCGGCATAGACGTCACCCTGTACCCGAGCGATCGTTGGCTTGGGGCATTCGTAGAGCACCTGCAGCATGCGCGCCAGCGCGGTGGCATCGGCCAGGTTTTCCTCGCGCGAATACGAGGCCATGCGCTTCATCCAGTTGAGGTCGGCGCCGGCGCAGAAGGCCGTGCCACTGGCCGCCAGCACGATGCAACGCACCTCGGCACGGCTGCGCAGATCGAGGAAGACCTCGGTCAGTTCGGCGATGACCTCGTCGTTGAAGGCGTTGCGCACTTCCGGTCGGTTGAGCGTGACGGTGGCCACGCCGGCTTCGAATGACAAAAGAAGGTGTTGCATCTTCAGTACCTTTTGGCGACTTCTTCCAGCATCACTTCGGTCGCGCCGCCGCCGATGGCCAGCACGCGGGCGTCACGCCACAGGCGCTCGACCGCCGTCTCGCGGATGAAGCCCATGCCGCCGTGGAATTGCTGGCAGGTCTGCACCACCTCGTTGACCAGCTCGCCGCTCAGGGCCTTGAGCATGGAGACCTCCTGCACGATGTCGTGCCCCTGGGTCACGCGCCAGGCGCAGTGGTACATGAAGGCGCGCGCCGCCCGTGTCTTCGCATCGGCCATAGCCAGACGCTGGCGGATCACCTGCTGGTCCCACAGCGGGCCGCCGAAGGCCTGGCGCTGGCGCACGTGGTCCAGCGTCAGCTGCAAGGCCTGCTGGCAATGGCCGACGGCCATGGCGGCCAGGGCGATGCGCTCGGTCTGGAAGTTCTTCATCACCGAGTAGAAGCCCTTGCCCTCCTCACCCAGCAGGTTGGCCGCCGGGATGCGCACGTTGTCGAAGATGAGTTCGGCCGTGTCCGAGGACAGCCAGCCGGTCTTCTTCAGCGCGCGGCCCACCGTGAAGCCCGGCGTGCCTTTTTCGACGATGAACATGGAGATGTCGCGCTTGCCCGCACCGGTCTTGGCCGCGACGAAGTACAGGTCGGCATGGACGCCGTTGGTGATGAACATCTTGGTGCCGTTGAGCACCCAGTCACCGCCATCGCATTTGGCCGTGCTGCGGATGCCGGCCACGTCGGAGCCGGCGCCCGGCTCGGTGATGCCGACGGCGGTGATCAGCTCGCCGGCGACCACCTTGCGCAGGTATTTGTCCTTTTGCGCCGCATTGCCGGCGTGGTGCAGGTGCGGGCTGGCCATGTCGGTGTGGACCAGCACGGTGATGATGAAGCCGGCAAAGGTGGACTGCGACAGCGCTTCGGCGAACACCAGATTGGTCATCGCGTCGGCGCCGGCCCCGCCGTATTGCTCTTCGTACATCAGGCCGAACAGGCCGGCCTGGCCCATGCGCTTGAGGACTTCGCGCGGCACAAAGCCCTGCTCCTCCCAGGCCGCGGCATGCGGCTCGACCTCGCGGGCGATGAATTTGCCCACCTGGTCGCGCAGCAGCTCGTGCTCGGGGCTGTCGTAGATGGAGGCGTTGGACATCGTCGTGTTCACATGCGGAAGATGCCGAACTTCGGTTCGGGGATGGGCGCATTCATGGACGCCGACAGACCCAGGGCCAGCACGCGGCGCGTGTCGGCCGGGTCGATCACGCCGTCGTCCCAGAGGCGGGCGCTGGAGTAGTAGGGATGGGACTGGAGGGCGAACTGGTCGAGGATGGGCTGCTTGAACTTCGCTTCCTCTTCCGCGCTCCAGCTGCCGCCCTTGGCCTCGATGCCATCGCGCTTGACCGTGGCCAGCACGCCCGAAGCCTGCTCGCCGCCCATCACGCAGATGCGCGCGTTCGGCCACATCCACAGGAAGCGCGGCGAATAGGCGCGGCCGCACATGCCGTAGTTGCCGGCGCCATAGCTGCCGCCGATGATCACGGTGAACTTGGGCACGTTGGCCGTGGCCACTGCCGTCACCAGTTTGGCGCCGTGGCGGGCAATGCCTTCGCTTTCGTACTTCTTGCCGACCATGAAGCCGGTGATGTTCTGCAGGAAGACCAGCGGCACCTTGCGCTGGCAGCACAGCTCGATGAAGTGCGCGCCCTTTTGCGCCGACTCGGAAAACAGGATGCCGTTGTTGGCGATGATGCCCACCGGCATGCCCTCGATGTGGGCGAAGCCGCAGACCAGGGTGGGGCCGAAGCGCTGCTTGAACTCGTGGAACTCGCTGCCGTCGACGATGCGGGCGATGATCTCGCGCACGTCGTAGGGCTTGCGGGTGTCGGCGGGCACCACACCGTACAGCTCCTCGCCGGCGTGCTTGGGCGGGCGCGGCGGCTGCAGCTGCTGGCCGCCATGCTTGGTCTTGTTCAGCGTGGCTACCGCTTGGCGGGCCAGGGCCAGGGCATGCATGTCGTTTTGCGCCAGGTGGTCGGCCACGCCCGACAGCCGGGTGTGGACGTCGCCGCCGCCCAGGTCTTCGGCGCTGACGATCTCGCCGGTGGCAGCCTTCACCAGGGGCGGGCCGCCCAGGAAGATGGTGCCCTGGTTCTTGACGATGATGGTCTCATCGCTCATGGCCGGCACGTAGGCGCCGCCTGCCGTGCACGAGCCCATGACGACAGCGATCTGGGCAATGCCCTCGGCGCTCATGTTGGCCTGGTTGTAGAAGATGCGGCCGAAGTGGTCGCGGTCGGGGAAGACCTCGTCCTGGTTGGGCAGGTTGGCCCCGCCGGAGTCCACCAGGTAGATGCAGGTCAGGCGGTTCTGCTGGGCGATCTCCTGGGCCCGCAGGTGCTTCTTGACCGTCATCGGGTAGTAGGTTCCGCCTTTGACCGTGGCGTCGTTGCAGACCACCATGCAGTCCACGCCTTTGACGCGGCCAATCCCCGCGATGACGCCGGCACAGGGCGCATCTCCGTTGTACAAGCCGTGCGCGGCCAGCGGCGCCAGCTCGAGAAAGGGCGTTCCGGGGTCCAGCAGCATGGCGACACGCTCGCGCGGCAGCAGCTTGCCGCGCGCCACGTGGCGGGCGCGGGAGGTTTCGCCGCCGCCGGCGGCGGCCTTGTCCACCTGCAGCTTCAGGTCGTCGACCACGGCGCGCATGGCGGCGACATTGGCCTGGAAGTCGGCGGATCGGGCGTTGAGTTGGGTCTCAAGAACTGGCATGTGTCTCCTCGGCTGGCGCTGTGGCTGACACCTTAGCGCCAAGCGCGCCACCTGCGCAGCGGCCGCGACGCCCGCGGCCGCCATCGTGGTAGCAAATCCTGCCATCGATGGCAAAATCGTGTCATGCCCGCCCGGCCCGTTCCAGCACCTGCCGCCGCCACACCGATGGCCTATGTTGCCGCGATCCTCACCGCCTACCAGCGCGACGGCCGCTCCCCCGCCAAGCTCTTGAAGCTGGTACAGATCACGCCAGCCAGCGTGCACAAGCCGGCCGCCCGCATCACGGCGCGCCAGATGGAACTGCTGTCGGGCGCCGCCATGCAGGAGCTGGGCGACGAAGCGCTGGGCGCCTTCGGTCGCAAGCTGCCCTGGGGCAGCTACGGCATGCTGGCCCGCGCCTCCCTGAGCTCGCCCACGCTGGGCCTGGCCCTCAAACGCTGGTGCCGCCACCACGCCCTGCTGACGGATGACCTCTGCCTGAAGCTGGTGGTCGAGGGCGAGCAGGCCGCCATCGTGGTGCAGGAGAACGCCGACCACGCCGTCTCGCGCGAGTTCAGCCTGGTCCATGTGCTGCGCAACATCCATGGCCTGGCCTGCTGGTTCATCGATTCGCGCATCCCGCTGCAGGGCGCGCGCTTTCCCTTCCCGGCGCCGCCGCATGCCGACGCCTATGCCCACATGTTTCCCGGACCGTTGAAGTTCGACGCGCCCCGGGCCGCGATCCGCTTCGATGCGCGCTACCTGGCGCTGCCGCTGCGGCGTGACGAGAAAGCCTTGCACGCCATGCTGCAGCGCGCCCTGCCATTGACGGTGCTGCAGTACCGGCGCGACCGCCTGCTGGTGCAACAGGTGCGCCTGGCCCTGGCGGCACAGCCCGAGCGCTCGCACAGCGCCCAGGACGTCGCCGCGGCCCTGCATGTCTCGCCGCGCACCCTGCACCGCCAGCTCAAGGAAGAAGGCGCCAGCCTGCAGCAACTCAAGGACGAGGTGCGCGGCGAGCGCGCCCGCGACCTGCTGTGCCGCAGCGAGCAGCCGGTCAAGCAGGTGGCCGCCGCCGCGGGCTTTCGCAACGAGAAGAGTTTCATCCGCGCCTTCCGCCAGTGGACGGGCCAGTCGCCGGCGCAGTTTCGCGCCCTGCAGCGCGGCTGAGCTTCCCGCGCCAGGGAACTCCCTTGCGCTCTGGGGCTCGCACCGGGACGGCGGATGACACCGCCCCGATCCCCCACATGGCACTTCCCACCTCCTCCAGCCTGGACCGCATCCCGGTGGTCGATTGCGGCGACCCGCTGGTCGACATCCGCGCCGAAGGCGGCCTGCTCTATGGGCCGCCGCCCGAATGCCCGGCCACAGCGCCGGACTACTGTTGGGTGCGCAGTCAGGTTTACACGCGCCTGCTGCGCGTGCAGGAGGGCCTGCCCGCCGGCCTGCGGCTGCGCCTGTACGAGGGCCTGCGCAGCCTGGCCGTGCAGCAACAACTGTTCGACGAGGAGCAGGCCCGCGTGGTCCAGGCGCATCCGGGCCTCACGCCGCAGCAGGTCCATGAACGCGCCAGCCTGCTCATTGCCCCGCCCCGGCATTGGGACGGCAGCCCCAACCTGCCGCCGCACAGCACCGGCGGCGCGGTGGACGTCGAACTGGTGGGTGCGGATGGCGCGGTGATCGACTTCGGGATGCAGGCCAGGGACTGGGTGCGTGTGCCGGCGCAGTTCTGTGAGACCCGGCATGCCGCGCTGCCGGCCGCCGCCCAGGCCAACCGCCTGCTGCTGGCGCAGGCCATGGAAGGCCAGGGCTTCGTCAACTACGTGCGCGAGTGGTGGCACTACTCCTACGGCGACCGCTACTGGGCCATGCGCACGGGGCAGCCGCAGGCCATCTTCGGTCCGGTTGCGCACTGAGCAACGGAAAAAGCCGCCCGGAGGCGGCTTTTTTGGGGCGACGGGCGCCTGGGCTTATTCGCCAGCCAGGGCCGAACGCACGCGGCGGGGCGCCGAAGCGGTCAGGAAGGCCGAGCCACTGTCTTCGCCGGTCAGGGCAGCGACCTGGTCGCGGTCGGCGATGTAGGCGGCCGTCACCTGGGCACGCGTCGTGGCGCTCTGGAACTTTGCCAGCGGGTTGTAAGAGATCGACCAGGGATTGACACCGGTCTTCTTGTAGCTGGCCAGCTCGGCCTGGACTTCAGCGCGGCTCTTGCCGCCGTTGAACTGGACGCCGTATTGCGAGGCGTCGGCTTCGTCAGCCTGGGCGCCGAACGAGGCGGCGGCAATGGCGGCGATGGCGAGAATCTTGGTGGCGTTCATGGTGGTTCCTTTGGATCTGTCGGTTTGCGGTTGTTTCCGGGCAGGGAGGCTGATTCCTCTCGTGTCCAGCTCGGTGGGGGCCTTCCTCTTCAGGAGGTGTCTCGCGCCGATGCATGTACTGTATTCATCCTTAACCGATCAAAAAATAGCGCTGGCATCAACTTCTTATTGCTGTATTCTCAATAATTACCCATTTCAGGAGAAGCAATGGACCGGTTGCAGTCGATGCGCGTGTTCCAGGAGGTCGTCGATGAAGGCGGTTTTGCGGCCGCCGCCCGCAAGCTGGACCTGGCGCCTGCGGTGGTCACCCGCCTGGTCAGCGACCTGGAGCAGCACCTGGGCGTGCGCCTGCTGCACCGGACCACGCGGCGCCAGTCCCTCACGCCGGCCGGCGAGATTTATCTGGCCCGACTGCGCGTCATCCTGGCCGAGATCGACGAAGCCCAGACCGCCGTCCAGTCCAACACCCAGGAGATGAGCGGCGTGCTGCGCATCCATGCGCCGCTGGCCACGGCGCGGCGGGTGGTGGCGCCGGCGATCGCCCGCTTCCAGCTGCTGCACCCCGGCGTGGTGCTGGACCTGCATGTGGAGGATTCGCCCGACCCCGTCATCGGGGACTACGACATTACCGTGCTGACCGCGGACACGCGGGTCGATGCCGACGTGATCACGCGGCCCATCATCCAGAGCCGGCACGTGCTCTGCGCGTCGCCGTCCTACCTGGTGCGCCACGGCATGCCCAAGCAGCCGCAAGATCTGCTGGAGCACCGCTGCCTGCGGCACCGCACGCCCGGCGTGCGGCTGCGCCCCCTGGTGCTGCTCGATCCCACCGACAGCGACCGGACGATCGAGCTGGATGTCCCCGCGGTGCTGATGACCAACGACCGCGACACCTTGCTCAGCGCCACCATGGACGGCGCCGGGATCAGCGTCCAGCCGCTGGAGCTGCTGGTGCCCTACATCCGGGAAGGCCGGATCCGCCGCGTGCTCAGCCCCTGGATCTCGGAGCGGGTGGGCTTGGTGGCCGTGCTGCCCAGCCGCAAGTTCATGCCGCTGCGCACCCGCGCCTTCCTGGACTTCATGGTCCAGGCCCTGCGCGAGGCGATGGCGGACATCGGCGAAGAAGTGGCGAAGGTCGAGAGCGAGGGCTAGGCCTATTCGCGCAGGGCCAGCATGGGCGCCAGCATGGCGACGTTGTTGATGTCCAGCTTGTCGAAGATGCCCTTGACATGGCTGCGCACGGTCTCGGGCGAGCGGTCCAGGCGGGCCGCCACCTCCTTCTGGGTCAGCCCGCTGACCAGCAGGCGCGCGATCAGGAACTCGCGCGCGCTCAGGTTGTCGACGTCCTCGCGCGCCCTGGCCTTGAGAAACAGCAGGCCGCGCTCCAGGCTGCGCCGCAGCACCACGCGCTCGCCGGTGAGCTGACTGTCCTCGGCCAGCAGGCGCTCGAGCAGGGCTTGCGGCAGCCGCTCTTCACCGCTGTCCATGCGCCATTCGGACCGCAGCAGCTGGCGAAAACGCGGGTCCGCGTGGTAGACCACGCCACGGCTGTCGGCGATGGCGACCGCCCATTTCTCGCGGGCGGTGTCGCCCGTGAGCCGGTCCAGGTGCACCAGGCGGTTGATGGCCAGGGCCTGCATCAGGTGCGGCGCCAGGCACGCCAGCAGCTCGGTCTCCTGCGCCGTGCAGACCTGGCGCGGGTCGGCCCGGTACAGCGACACCCATTGCGCGAAGCGCGTCACGGGATGGATGTCCGAGGTGATGAGCATGTTCTCATGGCGGAACTTGTGCAGGAACTCGCGGTAGCTGTCCATTTCCGCGCCGGGGAAATCCGTGCCCGTATTGAAGGCGATGGTCGCCGTCGGCGTCTGCGTCACGCGCATGGCGGCCTTGTCGAGGTGCTTGACCTTCTCGTAGGCGTCGATCATCGCCTGCGTGGTGTTGTGCAGGTGCAGGCTGTGGATGTCGATGCCCTGGTCCGTCATGCGCGCCGTCCCCCACATCGAGGAGTCGAACGGCAGGCTGGGCTTGATCGCCGACAGGATGCAATCCTGGAACTCGTGGACGGGAAGTTCCTGCGCCTGGCGGTAGATGGTCAGAAGAAGATTGCTGTACTCGGTCAGGCTTGTTGTTTTCATGGTTCTCGCAGCGACGGGCCCAGCTTGAACAAATCCGCCCGGCTCCAGCCATCCTAAGACCAATGCCTGACGGAAAGGAATGGGCATTTCCGTACAGCGTTGTTTTTTCCCCGCCCCTGGGCTGGCCACTACACTGGCTCCATGTCCGATGTCCTTGCCCTGTGCGGCGGTCTGCCGCAGCAGCATGTCGCTGCCGGCACCCCCTTGATCCAGGAGGGTGGGCGGACCGACCGCCTGTACATCCTGCGCAGCGGCAGTTTCGAGGTGGTCCGCAACGGCGTGCGGGTGATCGTGATCAGCGAGCCCGGGGCCTTTCTGGGCGAGATCTCCGTCCTGCTGCAGTCGCCCCCCACCGCCGACGTGGTGGCCACCATGGACAGCACGGTCCATGTACTGGAGCAGGCGGGCACCAAGGTGCGCCAGGACCCTGAACTGACCCACGCCATCGCCCAGTTGCTGGCCCGGCGCCTGCTGGCGGTCACGGCCTACCTGGTCGACATCAAGCGCCAATATGCGGGAACCGACAGCCATCTGGCCCTGATGGACCAGGTCCTGGCGCGGCTGATGGACATGCAACCGGCCGGCGCGCGGCCCGGCTCCGAGCGCGGCGACGTCCCCGACTATTAAGGGCCCCACGCCCGCTCACTGCGCCAGCGAGCGCTCCTCCATGCCTTCCATCCAGATCCAGCGGGCGGTGGCGCGCTCGAAGTCGATCTCGATGCGGGCCGGCACCTGGCCGATCTGCCGGCCCGCATTGAACAGCCAGGTGGCGCCGATGCGGTCGATCCAGGAGCCACCCGACCTGAACGGCGCTTCGTGGATGTGGCCGCACAGCACGGCGCTGGGCGCATGGCGAGCGACCAGCTCGGGCAGCACCGGGTCGCCGTAGTGGCGCCTGCCGTTCCAGCTGAGCGCGCCGTCCGGCGGCGCATGGTAGGCCCAGACCCAACGCTGCTGCGCACTGGTGCGCTGGGCCGCGGCGCTTTCCAGCTGACGCTCCAGTGCCAGCCTGGCGTCCGGACCGTCCCACCAGGGGCACAGGGTGAACAGCGTGTCACCGATGCAGACCGTGTCGCCGTCCACGGCCAGCGCCGCACTGCGCAGGGGAGCCAGCCAGTCCGCCGTCTTCTCGCCGGCGCCGTTGCGCGCGTTGAGGTCATGGTTGCCGGAGCACGCCAGCAGCCGGGTGCGGCCGGCCAGCGCCGCCAGGCTGGCCGACAGCGCGGCGATCTGGACCTCGGCGGGAACGGCTGACGACACGTCCATGTGGTCGCCTGCCAGCACCATGGCGTCGAAGCCGGCAGCCGCGCCGAGCAGCCAGTCGTACTGCCGCAGCGTGTAGTGCAGGTCGGCCGTCAGCAGGATGCGCATGGGCGGCCAATCTACGGCAACGCCGCCGCCCGCGCCATACGGCGGATGGCTACCGGGCCGGCAGCTCAGTGGCCGTAGGTGGCAGCAAAGCGCTGCTGCAGATACTGCGCCGCGGTGACGGGGGCATGGCGCGGCGCCTGGCCGGGCGGCACGCAGCTGGGGATGGCGCTGACCAGGGCCTCGGGGTTGGGATCGAGGAAGAAGGCGATGGAATAGCGCTCGCGTTGCGGCGGCAGCACGCGGTGCGGCGTCGAGGCATAGACATCGTTGGACCAGCGCATCAGGCAGTCGCCGATGTTGCAGACGAAGGCCCCCGGCAACGAGGGCACGTCGGTCCAGCCGCCGCCGCGGCGCTGTACCTGCAGGCCGGCAACGCCGTCGGTGGCCAGCAGGGTCACATTGCCATAGTCGGTGTGGACGCCAGCACCGCGCAGGCCGGGCGGCGCGTCGCCGGCCACCGTGGCGGGATAGTGCAACAGGCGCAGCGTTGCCTGCGGCGCATCGAGCTTGTCGGCGAAGAAGTCCTGCTCCAGGCCCAGGTCCAGCGCAAAGGCCTGGTGCAGGCGGCGGCCGATGGCCAGCGCTGCGTCGAAATAGGCCTGCACGCGCTCCCGCCACAAGGGCAGGTCGGGCCAGATGTTGGGGGGCCGCGTGACACCATCTGTCCAGATGAGGTTGTAGGCCTCTTTCAGGTCGGGCGCGGTCTTCTCGTCCAGCGCTTCCACGCCCAGGCCGACGTAGCCGCGGTTGTGGCCATGCCTGGCGATGGCCAGTTCCTGCTTGGCGGCAGCCGGCAGCGCGAAGACTTGCTGCGCCGCGGCAAAGGCGTCGGTCATCTGCGTGCCGGCCATGCCATGGCCGGTGATGGCGAAAAAGCCGGTGTCACGGCAGGCGGCACCGATCTGCGCCGCCAGCGCGCGGCGCACGGCGGGCGTTCCGCCATCGAGCACGCCGATGTCAAAAAGAGGGATATCGCTCATGGTCGGGCGATGATGGCACAGGCAGCTAGAACGCCATGTGGTCGAACAGCAGGCCGAAGACGACGATGGCGGCCAGCAAGGCCAGGGCGAACAGGCTGGCCGGCAGATCGGGGGGCGCGGGACGCATGGCAGGGCCGCCCGGCTACAGCTTGCGCACGCTGAGGGTGGCGCGGTACTGCTCCTTGGGATAGGGCGCATTGATCGGGTAGGGGTCCAGCCGCTCAAAACGCAGGCGGTAACCTCCCACCACGGCCTGTTGGGCCTCTTGGCTCGCATCCAGCACCAGGGTCACCGGCTGGGCCGCGCCTGCGCCGATGCGCACGTTGAATTGGGCGGTAGCGGCACCCGGCGTGATGCACATCTGGGCCGCGCCGCAGCGCGAATCGCTCACGTCCTTGAACTCGATGCGCATGGTTTCCTGGGCAATCTCGCGCGTCTCTCCCACCGCCATGCCGCGCAGCGTGTGGGACCCCTTGACTTCGGCGTAGACGTAGCCGCTCCAGGGGCAAAAGCGCCCCACCGAGCGCAGCCAGTTGGGCAGATCGACCTCGACCAGTGCCGGCGTGCCGTCGCACGCCGCCATCGCCGATTCGGTGAAGGACAGGTCGGTGAAATGCCAGTTCCAGTTGAGGTTGACGCCGTTGCTGCCGGCGGCGATGGGGCCGGCCGGGAACTGCGGACGGCCCACGACAGGCAGCGACAGCTGGGCCCGCGCCTTGGCGATGAACTCCTGCGACGAGGTGGCGTAGCGGAATTCCTGCTCCTCGCCGGCGCCCTGGATGCGAAAGGCAAAGGTCACGACTTCGGGTTCGGGCTGCTGCCCGCCATCGCCGCCGCCCCCTCCACAGGAAGCGAGCAGGCAACTGGCGGCAAGCAGGAAAAGACGGCGGGCCAACATGGAAAAGCCTTTGGCGAAAGTTTATATTTGCGGGATAATATTCCTCAAATATTAAACGGTCAACCCGCTGATTTACGATAGCGCCCTCTTGCCGCAGTCACCTTCCGCCCTCGTCCTTGCCGCTGTCCTGCGCGTGCTCAAGCCGCTCGCACGCCTGTTGCTGCGCCATGGCGTTGCCTACCCGGCGTTTGCCGCCGCCCTCAAGCAGGTCTTCCTGGAGGCTGCCCGCGACGAGTTGCGCAGCACCGGCCAGAAGCAGACCGACAGCGCCCTGAGCCTGTTGTCCGGCGTGCACCGACGCGATGTGCGCACGCTGGGCCTGCTGGCAGCGGGCACCGGGCCGCGCGCGCAGGACGCCCAAGACGAGCCGAAAAACCTCTCCAGCCAGGTCGTGGCCCGCTGGCTCAGCGATCCGGCCTACCTGGACGCCGAAGGCCTGCCCCTGCCGCTGCCCCGCTATGGGCCGGCGCCCAGCTTCGACGCGCTGGTGAGCGCGGTGAGCAGCGACTTCCGCGCCCGCGCCATGCTGGCCGAACTCGAGCGCCTGGGCATCGCGCAGAACACCGACTCGCTGGTGCAGCTGCTCGCGCCGGGTTTCGTACCGCGCCAGGGTTTTGCCGAAACCATGGTGCTGCTGCGCGACAACCTGCACGACCATGTGGCGGCCGCCAGTCTCAATGCCGACGGCGAGCACAACTACCTGGAGCAGTCGGTGTTCGTGGACGAACTGACGGCCGACTCCGTCGAGCACCTGCACCTGGTGTCCGCCCGCGTCTGGCGCCAGGCTTTTCGCGCTGTCATGCGCGAAGCGCAGGCGCGCTATGAGCACGACCAGATTCATGCCACGGCCAACCAGCGCGTGCACCGCGCCCGCTTCGGGACTTACTTCTATGCAGCAAACAACGATGACGACCCTGCTTGATCCCCTGCGCCGCCTCGCGACTGTCCTGCTGCTGGCCTGCCTGGCCGCCTGCGGCCCGGGCACCGGCGGCACCGGGACCGGCCCCATCCACATGCCGGGCAGCTTCAGCACCGCCGGCCCCAGCATGGGCATCGCGCCGCCAGGCGCGAGCTGCCTGTCCGATTGCGAACCGGTCCAGCTGCTGCTGCAGGAGCAGCGGGTCGAGTTGCTGACCGCCTGCCGTCGCTTCTTCTTCAGCGGCGACTGGGTGGTCGATGGCAACGGCCTGGCCGTGCTGCAAGGCACGCTGGAAACCCGCACGGCGGCCGGCAGCAGCTCCGAGCCTGCGATCCTGCGCTTGCAGTTCAACGGGACGGAGGAGGCCAGCAGCCAGGTCGGCGTGCAGCTGGGCGGCGAGAGCGCGCCGGCGGCGGCCCCCGTGGTCTTGCAGCGCGATCCGCCCGCCGCCGGCGCCCTGGCACCGGCCTGCGCCGTCACGCCCAGCTAAGAAAACGCTAAGTCCCGCATCAATCTGGTTTTCTACAGTGGCTGCATGGACGGCGCGAAACAAGCGCGCTGGCCACAGCGCCCGGACCGGGCGACCCCGCAACCGCTCGAAAGGAAACCACCATGAACCGCAAGATCGCTTCCGCCCTGCTCATCGCCGCCGCTGCGGCCGCCTCGTTCGGTGCCCGCGCCGACGAAGCCGACAGCTCCCAGTACGCCGTCCAGTTCCAGGGCAGCAGGAGCCGCGCCGACGTGCAGGCCGAGCTGACCGCGTACAAGCAGGCCGGCGTCAACCCCTGGTCCATCTCCTACAACCCGCTGCGCAGCTTCAAGAGCACGACCAGCCGCGAGCAGGTGGTGGCCGCCTACATCGCCTCGCGCAATGAGGTCGCCGCCCTCAACGGCGAAGACAGCGGTTCGGTGCATCTGGCCCAGGCGCGCGCGCTGCAGCGCAGCGGCACCCAACTGGCCGGCCAGCCGCACAGCGGCCAGTGACCTGCGCCCGCTCAAGGTTGCTGCGCCACACCCAGTGAGCGCAGCAGCTCGAGGAAGTCAGGCGACTCCCGCAGCACGCTGCGGCCGGCCTCGATCAGACTGGTGACTTCGGCATCGCCGACCGAGAAAGCCGTCGGGATGTGCAGCAGGCTGCGGCGCCCCGGGCCTTCGGCGGCGTCGTGCAGGTTGATCTTCACCACATGAATCCTGGCGTCCGGCGCGAACACGTCGGCGCCGTCCGCACTGCGCTGGCGCAGGTTCTCGCGCCATTGCCAGGCGGTGTCGGCCAGGAACTCCTGGGTCTCGCGCGCGGCACGCGCGCCGGCGCTGATCAGCAGCGTATCGGCCACATCCGGGACGCTGGGCACTCTGTCGCTGGCATCGACCTGGGCGCTGGGGTCGCGCGCGGCGTTGACCATGATCAGCACCAGCCGGTGGATGCTGCCCGGCGCCAGGGCGACCTCGCTGAAGCTCGCGCGCAAACCGCCGGCCACAGCCCGGTCCAGCAGGCGTCGCACGCCCAGGTTGTCCGCCAGGCCACCGTCGACCAGGTGGATGAAGGGCCGCGCGCGGCCGTCCAGATAGCTGTTCTCCTGCACGCGCAACATGCGCGCCCGGTAGTTCCCATGCGTCGCCGGCGCCACCAGCTGCGGCACGATGCCGCGCTCGCGGCAGGTCTCGCTGTGGTTCTTCAGCGTCATCGGGCTGAGCAGGATGGGCACAGCCGAGGATGCCGCGACCGCGAAGGACAGGGGAACGCTGCCGATGTCCGAGCAGATCAGCTCGAACTGGTCGGCCGTGAACTCGAAGCCAGTGCCCAGCGACATGTCGGTGGCCGTCACCAGCAGCTGCGGATGGCGCGGCCGGCGCTCGATGTCACCGAAGGTCATGCCCTGGTACAGCGTGTCCAACTGACGCGCCAGCAACTGGCTGCGGCCGATCCAGGGCGAGCCCAGGTCCCACAGATTGCCTGGCCGCAGCAGCTGCGAGAGCAGACCCTGCTGGAAGTTCTGGCGCAGGAAGTCGCGCTCGAAATTGTCCAGCCCCTGGCCGCCGAAAGCGGCGAAGTAGGCCGCGATGATGCTGCCGCCGGAGACGCCGCTGACCACGTCGACGGCTTCGAGCATGTTGCTGCCGCGCTCGTTGCCGCAGCAGGGCGTGGCGCGCAGCTCCTGCAGCACACCGTAGCCGAAAGCAGCTGCGCGCGCGCCGCCGCCCGACAGGGTGACGGCGACCAGGGTGCTGGGGTCGCGCGCCGCCACCGCCGCTACGGCGCCCGGCGTCGGTGCATGGTCCAGCGCGGCATTGGTCCAGGGCCGCGCCGTGGAGCAGCCCGCCAGCGCCGCCAGCAACAGCAGCCCGAAAACAGCGCGAGCCTGCACCATGGCGCGTCAGGGGTGGGTGGGCGCGGCCAGCAGCCCGGGCAGGTCGGCCATGTTGGTGAAGATGCGCGCGGCGCCGGCCTTGCGCAAGGCCTCCGGCGCGTCGTGGCCGGCTTCGGGCGGGCTGTAGCCGAACACCGTGGCGCCGGCGGCCACGCCGGCGGTCACGCCAGTCACCGTGTCTTCCACCACGGCGCAGCGCGAGGCCGGCACGCCCAGGGCGGCGGCCGCCGCCAGGTAAACGTCGGGCGCCGGCTTGGAGCGCGGCATCTCGTGGCCGCTGAAGATGCGGCCCTTGAAGTAGGGCATGAGGCCGCACTTGTCCATCTGCAATTCGACCTTGAAACGGTCGGCACCGGAGGCACAGGCAATGCGGCCGGCAAAGGCCGCGTACAGCTGCGCCGCCGCCTGCACCGCGCCATCGATGGCCTGCACGCGCTGCACCAGGCCTTCGTTGCGCCGTTCGCGAAAGCGCGCCATCCAGTCTTCGGTGATGCGCTGGCCGGTGCGCGACTCGATCAGCGCGACCTCGTCCTTGACCGCCTTGCCGACGAAGATGCGCATGCATTCTGCCGGCGTGAGCGTCCAGCCCAGCTCCTCGAGCATGTCGCGCAGCACGCCGTTGGTGATGGGTTCGCTGTCGACCAGCACGCCGTCGCAGTCGAACAGCACGGCATCGAATTCAGGCAACTTGCTCATGGGGAAAGATTTCCATCCTTGATGGTGAACAGGACCCATTCGGGCCGGATGTTGAATCGCAGGGGCAGGATGCTCACACCCAGGCCGCTGGTCACGTACATGCGGTTGCTACCGCGCTCGACCCAGCCGTAGGCCCAGGACCGGGGGATTGTGCCCGGCACGATCAGCGCGCCCCAGAACGGCATCTGGACCTGGCCACCATGCGTGTGGCCGGCCACCACAAGGCCGCGCACCGGCGGCAGCCTGCGGAAGCTAGCGGGATCGTGCATCAGCGCCAGTGCCTGCGCGCCGGCGGGCAGCTTTGCCACGGCCTGGACCGGCAGCGAATGCACGGTGGAATGGTCGCCGACGCCGACCACCCATAGCGCCGTTCCGCGCAGCGGGGTAGCGTCATTGTCCAGCACGGTAATGCCTTGCCGCCGCAGCGCCGCCATGAAGGCGGGCCCGCCCTGCCTCCAGTCGTGGTTGCCCAGGACGGCGTACACGCCCAGCGGCGCCTTCAGGCCGCCCAGCACCTGGGCGATCTCTTCGTCCGCAGCAGGAAAACCGCTGTCGCGGCCGGCGATGAAGTCGCCCGGCAGCAGGATGGCGTCGGGCCGGGCGGCATTGATCTCATCGACCACCTGGCGCGCCCGCTCCAGCGTCATCACGCGCAGCAGGCCTTGCCGGCTGATATGCCAGTCGGAGGCCACCGCCACCTTCAGGCCTGGCGGGCCCTGCCAGCCCGCAATGGAATGGTTCAGCGCCCGCGCGGCGATCCAGCGCGGCTCGATGAGGACCGACCAGATCGCCAGCGACACCAGCGCCAGGGCGAAGGACAACCAGACACGCTTAGGAAGTTTCACCGTCCAGATAGTACCAACGGCCTTCTTCCCGCACGAAGCGGCTGCGCTCGTGCAAGCGGCTCGCCTTGCCGCCAGCGCTGCGGCAGCGGGCGACGAATTCCACTTCGGCGTGGTCGGCATCGACCAGCCGGTGTCCGCGCACCTCCAGCCCCAGCCACTTCGCGCCGGGCTCGAATTCAATCGACGGCGGCCGGGTCGAGGCGTGCCAGCTGGCCAGCAGCCAGGCGGCGTCGCCCTCGACGAAGGCCTGGTAGCGCGAGCGCATCAGGGCCTCGGCGTCCGCCGGCCAGTCGCTCTCCATCACAGGGCCCGCTGGATGATGATCTTCTGCACGTCCGAAGTGCCCTCGTAGATCTGGCAGACCCGCACATCGCGGTAGATGCGCTCGACCGGGAAGTCGTTGACATAGCCGTAGCCGCCCAGGGTCTGGATGGCGGCGCTGCAGACTTCCTCGGCGATCTCACTGGCGAACAGCTTGGCCATGGCCGCCTCCTTCAGGCAGGGCAGGCCGGCATCGCGCAGGCTGGCAGCGTGCCAGATCAGCTGGCGCGCGGCCTCCAGCCGCGTCGCGCAGTCGGCCAGCCGGAAGCCCACGGCCTGGTGGTTGATGATGGCCGTGCCAAAGCTCTGGCGCTCCTTGGCGTAGGCAACGGCCACCTCGTAGGCGCTGCGCGCCATGCCCACGCTCTGCGCCGCGATGCCGATGCGGCCGCCCTCCAACGCCGACAAGGCGATGCGGTAGCCCTCGCCTTCGGCGCCGATCAGATTGTCGGCCGGCACGCGGCAGTTGTCGAAATTGATCTGCGCGGTGTCGCTGGAATGCTGGCCCAGCTTGTCCTCCAGCCGCGCCACCTCATAGCCGGGCGTGTCGGTGGGCACCAGGAAGGCGCTCATGCCCTTTTTGCCGGCGCCCTTGTCGGTGACGGCGATGACGATGGCCAGCTGACCGTTCTTGCCGCTGGTGATGAACTGCTTGACGCCGTTGATGACGTAGCTGTCACCGTCCTTCACTGCCGTGGTCTTGAGCGCCGAGGCATCGCTGCCCACATGCGGCTCGGTCAGGCAGAACACGCCCAGCAGTTCGCCCTGCGCGAGGCGGGTCAACCACAGCTTTTTCTGCGCCCCGCTGCCATAGCGCATCAGGATGGCGTTGACCGGGCAGTTGGTGACGCTGATGGCCGTGCTGGTGCCGCCGTCGCCGGCGGCGATCTCCTCCAGCACCACGGCCAGGCTCAGGTAGTCCAGGCCGGCGCCTCCGTCTTCCTCTGGCACGCAGATGCCGTAGGCACCCAGCGCCGCCAGGCCCTTGTGCGCCTCGTGCGGGAAGGTGTGCTCGCGGTCCCATTGCGCGGCGTTCGGCCACAGCTGCTCCTGCGCGAAAGCGCGGACCGCGTCGCGCACCATCAGCTGGTCGTCATTGAGCAGCATGGAAGCCCCTTATTTCCCTTGACCCAGGTCCATCACCATGCGCGAGGCCAGGTAGAGGCGGCGCGGGATGGCGTCGATCATCACGTACTCGGCCTGGTTGCTGTGGTAGCCGAAGCCGGGCAGGCCCAGGCTCTCGATGGTGGGCTTGCCCGACAGGGCTGCATAGGCCGAGTCGGTGCCGCCACCGGTGCGATCGATGATGGCCAGCTCGGCGCCGGTTTCCTTGTAGATGGCGACGGCCTTGTCGACCAGGGCCTTGCCGCCCACGCCGGCATTGAAGGCCGGGCGGCCGCGCGTGATGTTGATCTGCACCTCGGCCTTGGCCAGGCGCTTTTTCTGCGCGCTGTCCTGCAGCTTCTTCATGGCCAGCTCGAAGTCCTCGTTGCGCGAGTAGCGCACGTCGGCGTTCAACACCGCTTCATCCGGGATGATGTTGGAGACCTGGCCGGATTTGGCGACCGTCCAGTTGAAACGCAGACCGCTGTCCTTGTTGTCGATGTCCTGGGTGCGCAGCACCAGGTCGGCCGCTTCGGTCAAGGCGTTGACGCCCAGCTCCGGCGCGGCGCCGGCATGCGAGGCCAGTCCCTTGATGCGGGCCTCGACATAGGCGATGCCCGAGGTGCCCAGGGTCAGGTTCTCCTTGAGCGCCATGGTCGGTTCGAAGGACAGCACGTAGTCGTTCTCGGCCGCCAGCTTCTGGATCAGGTCGCGCGAGCCGAAAGAGCCCTTTTCCTCGTCGGTGTTGAACATCACCGTGATCTGGCCGTAGCCCTTGAAGCCGCGCTGCTGCAGCAGCTTGAGCGTGTGCAGGATGACGGCAATGCCGCCCTTGTCGTCGGCTATGCCGGGGCCGAAGGCGCGGTTGCCGTCGACACGAAAGCCCGCCTTGGCCAGCGTGCCCTTGACGTAGACCGTGTCCATGTGGGCGATCAGCAGCAGCTTCTTGCCGCCGGTGCCGGCGATGCGGCCAACGATGTTCTCACCGACCACGTCGCCCGCGGCCTTGTGGCGGGTGACGGTGGCGCCCAGGCCCTTGAGTTCGCCTTCGAGCAGCTGCGCCATGGCCGACAGGCCCTCGGCGTTGCCGGTGCCGGTCTCGATGTTGACCAGTTTCTCCAGCGTGCGGACCACTTGCGTCTGTTCGGCTGTGGCGGCGGCCAGCAGGGTGGCATCTGCCGCGCGGGCAGGCGCAGCGGCCGTGGCCGGTGCAGCGGTGGCGGCCGGCGGCGTGCTGCCGCAGGCGGCCAGGGTCAGGGCGGCGGACGCAACGGCTGCCAGGCGGAACAGGGAACGGGACAACAACATCAAAACACTCCGGTACAACAAAGAAAGAAGAAACGAAGAAACGGCGCTCGCCAGGGCTATGCAAAAAGCTCACCAGGCTTTGAAGCGACGGCCGTCGTAGTTGAGGAAGGCGCCCTTGTGGCGCCGCGTCAGGCCGTCCACCGTCTGGCGCATCGCATAGACGCTGCGGCCCAGTTCCATGGGCGCGTCGGGGCCGCCCATGTCGGTCTTGACCCAGCCCGGGCTGATGGCCACGAAGGTGGCTTGCGGATAGTCGTTCTGCGCCGCCACCACCGCCATGTTCAGGGCCGCCTTGCTGACGCGGTAGGTCCAGCCCAGGCTGCTGTCGACGCCAGCAATGTGGCCCATCTCGCTACTGAGGAAAGCAAACTTGCCCTTGGCGGCCTCGACCAGCGGCGCCACCTGGGGGATGGCCTGCATGGCGCCCAGCACGTTGGTGCGCATCAGGCGGTCGAACTCCTCCTGCGTGGGCGGCGTGGTGGCGCCGGCCGTGCTGTAGACGCCGGCGACGTAGAAGGCGGTGTCGATCTTCTCGCCCTCGAGCTGCCAGGCCAGGCCGCTGATGCTGGCGGGGTCGGCGACGTCGATTTTGAGGGCGCGCGCGCCCAGCTTCTCCAGGCGGCGGATGCCGGCGGCGTCGCGCGCGGTGGCGATGACGCGGTCCCAGACCTCGCGGTACTGGCGCACCAGCTCCAGGCCGATGCCGCGCGACGCGCCGATGACAAGGACAGTGCTCATGCGTGGGGCATTCTAGCTGCCAAATCAGCCCTCAACCCGCGCTGAATAAAGACTTACCGCTCCTGTTTTTATAGCAGTTCGACGGCCATGGCCGTGCCCTCACCGCCGCCGATGCACAGCGTGGCGATGCCGCGCTTCTTGCCGCGCGCCTGCAGCGCATGGATCAGCGTGACCAGGATGCGGGCGCCGGAAGCGCCGATGGGATGGCCCAGGGCGCAGGCGCCACCGTTGACGTTGACGATGTCGTGGGCGATGCCCAGTTCCTTCATGGCGGCCATGGGGACGACGGCAAAGGCCTCGTTGACTTCCCACAAGTCCACGTCCTTGACGCTCCAGCCGATCTTCTTGAGCAGCTTGTTCACGGCGCCCACCGGCGCGGTGGTGAACCACTCGGGCTCCTGCGCGAAGGTGGCGTGGCCGACGATGCGGGCGATCGGTTTGGCGCCAAGCTCCTTGGCGGTGGACTCGCGGGTGAGCACCAGGGCAGCGGCGCCGTCGTTGATGGAGGAGCTGGACGCGGCGGTGATGGTGCCGTCCTTCTTGAACGCCGGCCGGAGCGTGGCAATCTTGTCCAGCTTGACCTTGCCCGGGCCCTCGTCGATGGAGATCACGGTCTCGCCGCTGCGGCCCTTGACCGTCACCGGCACGATTTCCGCCTGGAAGGCGCCCGACTCGGTCGCCGCCTTGGCGCGCTGCACGCTGGTGGTGGCGAAGGCGTCCTGCGCCTCGCGGCTGAACTCGTACTTGGCGGCGCATTGCTCGCCGAAGGTGCCCATGGCACGGCCCGGCTCGTAAGCGTCCTCCAGGCCATCGAGCATCATGTGGTCGAAGATGCGGTCGTGGCCGATGCGCACGCCACTGCGGCCCTTGAGCAGCAGGTGGGGTGCGTTGGTCATGCTCTCCATGCCGCCGGCGACCATCACGTCGCGGCTGCCGGCCATGAGCTGGTCGTGCGCCAGCATGGTCGCTTCCATACCCGAGCCGCACATTTTGGACAGCGTCACGGCGCCGGCGGAAGCGGGCAGGCCGCCCTTGAAGCCGGCCTGGCGCGCCGGCGCCTGGCCCTGGCCCGCCATCAGGCAGTTGCCGAATAGCACTTCATCGACTTTGGCGGGCGCGATGCCGGAACGCTCGATGGCGGCCTTGATGGCGGCGCCGCCCAGGTCGTGGGCGGACAGGCTGGCGAAGTCGCCCTGGAAGCCGCCCAT
>NZ_CAKZHQ010000006.1 GCF_936925435.1 uncultured Ramlibacter sp.
GCTTCAGAAAACAGCGCCGCGGGGTTGAAGCGAGCCAAGGAGAAATTGCCGCCGATCGAGTTCTTCAACACAATCGGTCGAAAGCAGCCGTCGACCTACGGCGGACTGTCTAGCGGTTCCGCCTTTTTTGTCAACGCCAGCCGTGTTCCTTGTGGCGTTTGGAAATGCGCGCGCCCGCCACGATTTCGTGGGCATGCCGCCGGGCGCGGGTGAGACTGTCCTTGGTGATCTGAGGGAGGTCGATCACATCCTGCTCCTCAATGTAGACGGGTCCGCCTATGTCGTCGTCATAAGGATCGCCGGTTTGCGGCCCCTCGGAGTGCAAAGCCCTGGCGGCTGCGTCCTGGAGGTCTAGCCCGTACGCCTGCGCGACCAGTTGCCAGCTCCATGCGAGCTCGGGATCCCCGTCTTGCAGCGCGGTGGTGGACATGGAAATCAGCGCATTTCTGTCACCGTGGCTGGCCAGGTGTTCGACTCCTGCGGGGTGGCCCTGAGCTGCTAGCTCCACGAGAACGTTTTGATAACTGGTTTCCGATCCCCGCAGGAGGTAGTCTATTTGCATGGCGTCGTCGCGCGCAAACTCGGCGGCTGCAAGCAAGAGATCACTGTCACCGTGATAGCTGGCTTCTCGAAGCCAACGGTCGTCTGAGAGCACGTACGCACACTCGACCGCAGCTTGGGCTATGCCTGCCTTCGCGGCCTCGCGCAAGTGATGCGCATAGACGGGGAAGCGGCCAACTGAATCGAGGAATTCGGCCTTCATCGCTTGCTCGCTTGCGTTCAGCCGACGTCCCCTTTGTTCTTCATCGTGCAGGTATGAGTTGGGCTTTCGGCATCGAAGGATGGCGGCGAGGACGAGATGACTATTGGCGTCGCCGGCGGCGGCCCGATCAGCAAGACTCGCGCGCAGGACGCCTGACGAACGGACGGAGCGGAGCCACTCGAGCCGACTGTCTTCGTTCCCCGGGTAGGCCGATTCATCGGTCTCGACGTCATCGTCAAATTGCTCGTCGTCATCCGAATGAGGCGCGAATTCCCAGTCTCCATTGACCGGCCACTTGCCGTACGTCAATGCCCACGCAAAAAGATCCGCGGCCTCCAGCGATCTGAGGTCGCGCGCGCGGATGCCTGCGACAAGAGTGTCTATGGCCAGTTTCAGCGCCTGGCCTGTGCCTAGGTCGAGCTGTAGCGCGCGACCAAGGACATCTGAAGTCTCTAGTGGAGGTGCAGTTCCAACTCCATCTGCCAGGACGCTTTGCAGCCGGAAGGCCTCCCAGCTGCCGAAGCCGAAGGCGCTCGCGACGAGCTGGTAGACGTGACTGCGCTTGAAGCGGAGGCCGCTAGCCTGCTCACATGCGCCAGCCAGGTCGAAGAAAAGAGAGCGAAGAGAATTTTCCATGACGTTCCTTAAAACGAACCGCATCTGGCTCCGGGATGGCGCACGCGTTTAAGGCCCGGAACCAGCAGTTCGGGTAAGGTTGTCAACGGATTAGGTGGGGTGAGCCGGTTTTTGCTCGCGTGCAAGCAAGGCTGGCGCCTGGGCGGATTCTGGCGCACCAGGTCTGGCCGGTCAAGACCCATGCGGGGGTAGCGACGGGGGCACAAGACGGTCCACTCCGCACTCCTTCCACCTTGGATCGACTGCCTACTGGTCCGCCGAATCCGTTTGACACGCTGACCTCTGCTTCCGGCCAGAAGCAGCCCGTCGCTCAGCGGGGCACTCTAGAGCGATGAGAGCCAGAACGCCTGCTTCGGCCTTGTTGTTCTCACGGCTTCGCACGAATCTGCCGGAAGGTTAGGTTCACGCGAGGCCCCATGCGCCTCCCTGCCTTTGCGATGCCGTGCTTCCAATTCATCTGCGTGTCCCCCTTCATGAGGAGCAAGCTACCGGACGGAAGTGCGATGCTTCTCGATTCAACCTTCGGGTCCTTTGCTTTGAACGAGAAGAGCCTCTCCTCGCCCACGCTCAGCGAGGCAATCGTCGGGCGGGGTCCGAGCTCTGGCTCGTTGTCACTGTGCATCCCCATACTGTCACGCTCGTGGCGATAGTAGTTAAGGAGCACGCTGTTGAACCGATCACCACACGCCTCCTCGACTTCCGATCGAACGAGCTGTAAGAGCGGTGTCCAGGAAAGGGGATTCATCGCGATTCCGGAGTATGTGTAGTTCTTCCCGGTATCCCCATACCAGGCGATAAGTCGCGGCTGCGGATGCCGCTTGCCCCACACCACAACTTCTTCAGCGCGCCACGGCGTGACCGTGATCAGCTCCTGAAGGAGCGAGTTGGCCCGCTCGCGCGGAAGAAAGTCGATCCAGAGCTGCACGTTCGCGCCTTCAAGCGGAACGCGCTCGAATCCTGCTGCATCTCTGAACATGTCGGTGGTCACGGTTTCGCAAGGACTCGGTAGGTAAGCATAGTCTTCAGCTTGGGGCTTTGGCCGAACTTCGTGAGGTATCCGCCGAGCTCCGACTTCTGTTCGTTGCCACGCGGCCACTTCCACTCGTTCGTCTCACCGAGAACGAGATGCAGCCCCGCGGCCTGCCACAGAGCATCGAAGTACTGATTGAAGCTGTCGTGACCGTTGTCGACGTACAGGAATCGTGCCCCGGACTTCGCCTGCTGGAAAAGCGCCGTCCAAAAGGTGGAGACGATCCCCGTCGAATCAAGCGACTTCACCTCCGAGACGAAGTAGCTCATGGTGAAGAGATCGGCCTGCAGAAACTTCTTTTGGTACATCCACGAGGCGGGGTTAGTGACGTCGAGCGGCTGGAAGTTCGCATGGAGTACAAGGCCGGACTTGAGCGAGTCGTCGAGTTCCGTCCAGGTGTCAGCCCACGCCTGCTCGCGATCAAGCAGGTATGCCGTTGCCTTCTTGATCGGCTCGTTCTTGTTTTCGTCGAGGTATCGCAGAAAGCCGATGAGGTCGCTGCCCGGCCCGCCCCCGACACAGGTGATGCGCATGGTGTCGGCCCCGGCCATGATCTGCCCGCCGACATGACTCCGCCACGCCTCCATTACCTGCACGATGTAGTCGCTGTGTGAGGCGACGTACTTGAAGACGTACGCGAAACGAGTCGCTGGGTCCTGGTAATTGACCGGTGGCCGTTTTGGATTGTTCAGGCCACTGTAGCTGGTCGAGAGGTACTGGATGCGTGCGGCGATGGTCGCGTCAGTGTTCGGTCCGTACGTCTGCAGGGCCTCCGCATACAGCGCATCCAAGGCGACTTTCACAAGTTCGAAACCTGTCATCCGGTCCTCCATTCAGGTGCTGCCACTTTCCACTACAAACGTCGAATTGAAACGTGAGAAAGTCGAAATTCGTCGGGAAGCTCACATCGCACTAGGTGCTCAGCCGTGAAGTAGCTGCCTGCATCGCCGCCAAAACCCAGTGCTCGCGAGTGTTCGGTCAACGTCCCTTGCCGGGCTTCGACCAGTAGTAGGTTTTGCCGATGGGAGCGATAGGTTTCACCGGGCGGACCGACTCCACCGCCTTGATCGGCTTGATGCGTGGCACCTTGGGAATTCCCGGGACTTTAGGAATGCCGCTAGGCTTGTTGCGTAGTTTCCAGACCATGTGATTTTCCTTCTGCATGAGCGCTTAGTCTTTGAGTCCGAGGAAGCGCAGCAGGCGCTGCCAATTGCCGCCGCGCTGCTTCTGCTGCTGGTCCAAATGCCGTTGCAGGCGCGCTTGGTCGCGCGCGCGGCCCGCCACAACCTGTGCCTCGGTCCAGCTCCCTTCCCAGTGGATGGAGCCCTTGTGGATCCAATAGTGCGAGTGGCAAGGCCTCTGCCAGTTGCCGATGGATGGACGCAGAGTGGGTCCTGCTGCTGTTTCTTGCAGCGACCATTCCGCGGGCCCCAGCGGTGTGCGTACCGTGGAGCCGCAGCCGCAGGCGCAAAGATGCTGCGCGGTCCCAAACTCCAGGGACACGTACAGGATGCCGGGCTCTAGCTGCTGCGGCATAAACTCCACATGCCTGAGTTCAATCCGCATTGCCTAGCTCCCTTCCCACGGTCTTGAAGTCGGCAATGTCGAACAGCAGGTGGTAGAGCGGGTCTACCTGCGCGTAGAACCCGCGCAGCTGCTTGAAGCGCATGACGGCCAGCGTGGCGTTGAGCGCATTCAACTCGGCGATCTGCACGTTGGTGCGGTACAGGTTCTCCGGGCCGTCATGCATCTCCGCTAAGCCCTCGCCGCGGATGCGCGCCGCCTGCTCCGGCGGATAGTAGGTGGCACGCATCATTCCTGCGAGCGAGCCGTCACCGGTGCGCTTCAGGCCCATGCCTACGTCGATGAAGGGAATCCCGCGTGCGATCAGCACATCAAAGATCGCAGACCGCGCGGATCCCTTGTCGACGCAGACGAAGGCGAAGGTCACGCCTTCGAGCAACGGGCCGGATTCGGTGTCGATGTAGTGCGGCACCAAGTTCAGCCCGTGGCGGAAGCCGCTGTAGCGCTGCTGGTAGACCACCGCCTTCGGTTTCCCGAGTTCTGATTCTTTCAGCCTGCCAGGCGAGCGATAGGCGTTGTGCACGTGGAAGGCGTCGCCGTCGAAGCCGCGGATCTCCTTCACCGGCGTCTTCACGAGGTAGTCGAGCGTATATGCGCCGGAACCCCCCAGCCCGATGATGGCCACCACCTCGTCTTCGAACCGACGAGAAAGGTCGGCGATTTCCGCCTTCGATGTCAGGCTGTCCTGGTACTTGAACACCGAAGGCTCGGGGTTGTCCACCACCGCATTGAAGGTCAGTGGCGAAGCGCCGTGCTTGTGCTGTGCCGGGCCCGAGATGATGCCAACGTAGCTTTCGACCTTGTCGAAGAAGTCGGCGAACTTGCCCTCCTTCGTCGGCTTGTTCGAGAAGCGGCGTTGCACCACGACGTCGCTGCATGCGGCGCTCAGTCCGAGCACGTGTGGGCCTGCGTCGATGGCCGGAATGATCACACCATCGAGGCCGCAGGGATGTTCCCCTGCGAACAGGATGGTGTGATCCTCCTGGGTCACTAGCGCGGCATCGACGGGGACCATCTTGGTGACGATTGCGCCGAGGCGCAGGCCACCAAGCTGGTCGAGGTACGGGATGTCCCGGATGACCATCCATCCGCTGTCGAACGTGACCGCGTACCCCTTGTCGACCAGCCTGGACAAGTCGTTGTTACGACTGACCAGTTTCCGAAACAGTGAAACGGATTCCATCTTTCACCTTCACGGATGCGCCAGGCACCAGCACACCTTCCGGCTTGTTGCCGTTGCCCTTGGTCCACTTCACGGAGTACGTGATGTTGGATTGCGGCGTGTAGCCGGGGACCTCCAGCCGCACAACCTGCTCGAACGAGATGGACTCGTTCTTGGGCCACTCGTGCGGCTTGGCTTCCACATAAATCGTCACAGTTTTCTTGTCGTCACCCATGGTTTGACTCCTAAGTTGAATGGGTGTTGAACACCACCGCGGCACCGGGATGGCGCGCGCGTTGGGCTTTGGCATGCCGGCAGGCCTGTGCCGGCGCCCAAAGCACCTTGACGGGAGTGGGTGAGCTGTGGACAATCGCAGACGCCAATCCGGCGAGTCCTGAAAAGCTCGTCACCCCGCGGCCGGGTACTTCGGTATTCGGCCGCTTTCTATTTCGCCGTCATGAAATGCTCCTTTCTCTGATGGCAGCCATATTCAACTGGTCCTGGAAGTAGGGCTGCACCGAACCGGCGGCCGTGATGAGGCTGGACAGCAGTCTCCAATTGCCGGTCTCGTGGCGCACTCTGCCAGCTACGATGCAAGGGTGAATCTCGGCCTGCTTCGCCAAGGCGATCGCATCCTCGGCCGAGTAAGTCTCCCGCACCGCAGCGCATTGCCACATGTCGGCCGGAATCAGCGCCTCTTGCGCCCCCGCGTCGGCCTCGTCCTCTATCGCTTGACCGCCCCGCGTCTTGTCGTCGAGGTTGTCAGCGATGAATGCATGCTGGGCCACATGCTTCTGGATGTGCACGACCTCGTGCAGCAGCGCGAACCAGAAGTTGTCGAGCCTGTCATGGCGCAGGGTCAGCGCGACGATGGGGCATTTGCCATGCATCATGGCCGCGCCATCCAAGTAGGTCTTCTTGAAGCGAGGCACGACGACGAGTGCGATGCCGTGCAGGCTGAGGTAGTGCCTGGCCTGCGTCGGGCCATCGATATGGCGGGATTGCTTGGCGAGCTTGCGCAGCCAGCTGTCCGTGATGACGCCGGGCTTGTACGTGCCCTTGGGCGCAAATTCGCGCGCGAGCAGCAGCGCGCTTGCGCGCCATACGAGGAGCGCGTGGTCGTCCATGGTGCGCGCACCGCTCTGAAACAGTGGAGCTCGCAACAGCGCGGGTTGCTTGCCGCCCAGGAACAGGCCATGCAGGAATTCCTTGACTGCCGCTGCAGCGGCTTCGCGGGCCTTCTTCGCGCTGACGTCCAGCTTCGGCACCAGACCGCGCTCATGCATTTCCTTTAGTGGGAACCGGTCGATCTCCTGCTCGATGTCCATGTCCACTTCGGTTTGTTCCAGGTCAGCCGCCTCGGCGATCAGAGCGCGCGCAGGGATGCCGAGAGCGTTGTGCAGTCGCCGGATCATCTGGATGCTCAGTGGACGCTTGCCGGTCATCACTTCGGACACTTTTGACTGGGACCCGATGTATTGCTCCAGGTCCTTGCGCGTCAGCTTCTGCTGCTGCATACGGAATTCGATGGCCTGAACGGGCGTAACACTGGGTTCGGTTGTGTGCTTGGCCTCGAAATCGGCGATCACGAGCCGTAACAGGTCGAATTCCTCCTGCGCGTCGCTGCCGGAGGGGCGTTTCAAGTCCATCAAAGCTGACATGCGCTGCATGGCGGCTTCGTAGTCGTCGTGGTTCCTGAGCACACGGACTTTCAGCGTCATGCCTTACTCCTTGCGATCTTGCGTGCGAGTGGCTTGCGCACGCTCTCGGTCCATACACGTTCCACCAGAAGAATTCCTTCCTTGAAGCCGGCCTTGACGTCCAGCTTGTAGATCCCCTTGATCGAAAAGCGCAGACGGCCTTCCTCCGCTTCGGCGTCCGCATATCGCTCCAGCACATCGTCTGCCGACTTCCAGTTGGCTTCTTCAGCCTCAAGCTGCCAGGCAGCCATGGGGATGCGGGCGGCCGCGTGCTGCTGCACGAAGTTTTCCAGTCGCAGTGTTCCGAGCAAAAGCATGGTTACATCCTGAATGGGATAAATTCTATTTATCCGGAATCGGGATGTAAAGCCCCGTGCGCAAACTTTTGTTGGTGCCGATGCGAATTCACCCCTGCCCAGGCCCGGACGTCCGATTGGGCTGCACTTATGTCGCCGTGGGCGTTGACGTGCTGCTGTTCGCCCAGGCCGCGTGGCAGCGGGCCGCGGAATTTCTGCAGGCTTGACCTCGTCCAGTGTGGTCTGGTTCGATCGGTCTGGAACTCTTGAAGCTACGACCTTCTGAAGGTCGACCAGCGTTGTTTACAAGTAAGCAGAACAATTGTGAGCGCACACTATCGTAGCGTGGCCGCCACATTGCGCAATACGTTCAGTGGGCAAAGAAAAGGGGCGCATGTTTCTCAACTTATGCCCCGATTCTTCTCAGGTTATGCCTCTACCTACACTGGTGGGCTAGACGTCAATATTCGCCGCCCTCAACGCATTCGTCTCAATGAACTCGCGGCGCGGCTCAACCTCGTCGCCCATCAGCATGGTGAAGACGCGGTCGGCCTCGATGGCGTCGTCGATCTGCACGCGCAGCAGGCGGCGCACGGTGGGGTCCATCGTGGTTTCCCACAGCTGGCCGGGGTTCATTTCACCCAGGCCCTTGTAGCGCTGGCGGGCGGTGGCGCGCTCGGCTTCGCTGATCAGCCAGCGCATGGCAGTGCGGAAGTCCGATACCTTTTCTTCCTTCTGGCGATCGCCTTCACCGCGGCGGACCACGGCGCCTTCGTGCAGCAGGCCGCGGAAGGTGTTGGCGGCCTCGGCCAGGGCAGCGTAGTCGGCGCCGTGCACGAAGTCCTGCGTCAGCACGCTGCTCTTGACGTTGCCGTGGTGGCGCCGGCTGATGCGCAAGATGGGCTTGTCGGTGCGCACATCGAACTCGCCGGCCACTTCGGCCGGGGCGGCGTTGGTGGTCTTGTCGGTCTCTTGCAGCCTGGCTTGCAGGGCCAGGGCTGATTTCTCGGCGTCCTCCACCGTGTCCAGGTTCAGGCTCACGCCGTCGGCAATGGCGCGCAGGGCTTCCGCGTCCATGAAGCCCGCCAGGCGGTTGATCACGGCCTGGGCCACCTGGTGCTTGCGCGCCAGTTCGGCCAGGGTCTCGCCGTTGATGACGGTGGGCGTTGCGCCGCCGGTGTGCACGCTGGCGCTGTTCAGGGCGATGCGCAGCAGGAAGGTGTCCAGCTCGGCCGGGCCTTGCAGGTACAGCTCCTCCTTGCCGGCCTTGACCTTGTATAGCGGCGGCTGGGCGATGTAGATGTGGCCGCGCTCCACCAGCTCGGGCATCTGGCGGTAGAAGAAGGTCAGCAGCAGGGTGCGGATGTGGGCGCCGTCAACGTCGGCGTCGGTCATGATGATGATGCGGTGGTAGCGCAGCTTGGCGACGTTGAAGTCGTCCACGCCGGCCGTCCCGCCGATGCCCGTGGCCTTGCCGATGCCGGTGCCCAGGGCGGTGATCAGCGTCAGGATTTCGTTGCTGGTCAGCAGCTTTTCGTACCGCGCTTTTTCCACGTTCAGGATCTTGCCGCGCAGCGGCAGGATGGCCTGGAACTTCCGGTCGCGGCCCTGCTTGGCGGAGCCGCCGGCGGAGTCACCCTCGACGATGTAGATCTCGCACATCGCCGGGTCTTTTTCCTGGCAGTCGGCCAGCTTGCCGGGCAGGCCCATGCCGTCGAGCACGCCCTTGCGGCGCGTCATCTCGCGGGCCTT
>NZ_CAKZHQ010000007.1 GCF_936925435.1 uncultured Ramlibacter sp.
GACGCTCCGCGCCCACGCAGGCGCCGGCACAGCAGTCAATGCGCACCCACCCAGCCCCACGTCCGACGGCAGCTTCCTTCAACAGCACCGGCCCGCAGCGCAGCAATGACGTGGCTTGCGCGAGGCATGCGGCCAAAACCCAATAGCGACGGGCGCGGCGAGCCGGTCGTGTTTTGGGCTTTTGCGAAATCCGGTGGCGTTGGCGGCTGCCGTCGCGCCAGTTCAGCCCCGCACCACCAGCACCTTCAGCGCCGTGCCTTCGTCCTTCAGCACGTGCAGCACGTCCAGGCCGCTGCGGCCGGGCAGGTTGATGTCGAGCACCAGCACGTCGCAGGGGCCGGCGCGGCCCGGCACGGCCGGGGCCTTCACCGTGCGCGACCAGGAGGCGGGCTGGCCCGACTTCGCGCCCGGCCTGCGGCGGCGCGTGCTGTGGCAGCACGCCGGCCAGGCCGCGGCGCACGTCGATCAGGGCATCGGGTTCGGTGTAAGGGCCCGAGGTGTCGTACAGGGTGGCCGTCTCGCCGTTGGACAGCTGGACCTCGCGCATGGGCACGCGCAGGCCGGGATGCTGCTGGCCGGGGACGTGAATCTTGCGCGAGGCGGGGAAGGGCTCGCGGGTCAGCGTCAGCAGCTGGGCGAGTTTGTCGGGAGCGTTCATCAAGCCATCCTTTCGGCGTGCCGCGGCACAGGTGCTCCGAAAGGTGTGGCAGGACGGTGGGCCCGTGGGGGGGCCAAAAGCCTGGCAGCTCTTCTTACGCCGGTACGAACCGGTTCAAGTTCACGGGTTTGGTCTTGCCATCTCAGCGACACGGCCACATGGCCGCTCGCACCCCGGAGCGAGGGGGAGTGTAGCCGCTGGTGCAGGTGTGCAAGGGCTATTTGCGCTGTTCTTGATGGCGGTCAAGCCGCCACCGCGCCTGCGCCCTCAGCCCAGCAGGCGCTCGAACACGTCCTGCCCACCCATCTGGCCGCCCTTGAGCATGAGGGCCATGCCGTCGAGCGCGGGGTCGTCGCTGTGCGCCGTGCTGACCGTGACGCCGGCGCCCAGGGTGGCGCGGCAGGACAGGCCCCACAGGCCGAGCGCCAGCGCGGTATGGCTCGATGTGTCGCCGCCAGCGATGCCGACGCGTGCCAGCGGCTGTCCAGCCTGCGCCCGCTCCAGCACGACGGCGCGCACCAACTGGGCGCTGGCCTGCGCGACGGCCGTGGCATCGCGCGTGTCGGGCACCTGGCCGTCGGCCGGTGCGGTGAAGGCCAGCACATGGCGGCCTGCCTGCAGGGCAGCGCAGACCTGGCGCACCGCTTGCGCCTGGCCGCCCGGTTCACGCAAGGCGCTGGCCGACAGGGCCAGCGGCTGGTAGGAGCGGGCCGCGCGCACCTGGGCCGCCGTGACGGGCGACAGGCTGCCGGCGAAGGTGAACACCGGCGCGCCGGCCGGCTCCAGAGGCGCAGCGGCGCTGGTTGCACCGGCGATCGTGCCGCTGGCCAGCCAGTGCGCGGCCAGGGCCTGGGCCACGCTGCTCGGCCCCACGGCCAGCAGTGGCTGCAGGCAGGCCTGCTCCCACAGCAGGCGGCCGATGTGCGGCAGCTGTGCGTCGTCAGTCAGGTCCAGCAGCACGGCGGCAGGCTGCGCCGCACCCAGTTGTGCCAGCTGGGTGCGCTGCTGCTGCGCGTCCTGCAGCCAGGCCGGCGCGTGCATGGCCGCCACCGGCGCCAGAGCCTGCAGCGCCAGATGGCGGCGCAGGTCGGCTTCAGCCATGGGCGTGACGGGATGGCGGCTCATTGTGGGATGGCGGTCGATGCGTTCCACCGCGCCGCCGCGCCCCGCTGCCGCGAACAGGTTGCTGAAAGAGCAGTAGCGCCCCAGGCTGGGCTGGCCGCCGACGATGGGCACCAGGGGGTTGGCCACGTGGCGCCGCAGCACCCGTACGGCCTTGCCTATGCTGCCGATGTCCGGTGCGCTGTCGAACGTGCTGCAGACCTTGTAGTGCAGCACAGGGGCGCGCAGCGAAGCGAAGAACGCGCCCACGGGCTGCAGCTCCGCTTCCATCGCGGCCGGGTCCATGGCCCGCGCGGCGCCGGCAATGCCGACGGCCTGCAGTGGCCCGCCCAGGGCCTGCGCCGCTGCCTGACGGCGGGCCGCATCCGGCACGCCGAGAAAGAGCAGGGCGCGCAGACCGGCCTGGTGCAGGGTGGCCAAGGTGTCGGTGGCGCCGGTGAAGTCGTCGCCGTACCAGGCGAGCAGCGGAGCCGCCATCACTTCTTGCCGAAGAAGTCGATCGAACGCCGCAGTTCTGGTGAACGCGTGGCGCGCTGCGCCAGCGTCTCGCCCTGCTGCACCGCGTCCCAGGCCTGTTGCAGGCTGGCGACGCCGGCGGCCGCGCCGTCCGGGTGGGCCAGGATGCCGCCGCCGGACATGAACAGCAGGTCGTTGCTGCGCACGCTGTCCCATGTGGCCGGCACGGTGCCCGCCCACTGGCCGTTGGAGAAGGCCGGCAGCACGCGGTCGTCGATGCCGTCAGTGAGCGGTGCCAGCGTGTCGCGCGCCGACTCGATCACCTCGTCGTCGGTCTGCGAGAACTTGCCCTGCAGACCGTGCACGTGCATGTGGTCCACACCGGCCAGCCGCCACAGCGTCTGCCAGGCCTGGAAAGAGAAGCCCAGCAGGGGATGGCGCGACAGGGCGCCGTAGCCGTTGCGGTGGCCGTGCAGCGCGAGCTGCGTGTGGCGGCGCAGGGTCTGCACCGCCGAATAGCCGCACCAGTTCAGGCTGACCATCACGCAGCTGCCGCCCTCGCTTTGCACCAGGTCAGCATGGCGGCGCATGGCGTCGGTTTCGTCGCTGATGTTGAAGGCCACCATCACCAGCTTGCCGGTCTTGTCCTGGTGGGCGCGCACGCGACGCATGACGGCCTTGACCCGCTGGGCCAGCGGCGCGTGGGCCGGGTCGGCGCAGACCTCGTCGTCCTTGATGAAGTCGACCCCGGCGGCGCACAGCTTGCCCGCCAGTTCGCCGGTCTCCTCGGCCGACAGGCCCACGTTGGGCTTGATGATGGTGCCGATCAGCGGCCGGCCCTGCACGCTGGTGAGCTTGCGCGTGCCTGCTATGCCTTGCACCGGCAGGTCGAACTGCTTGCGGTAGGAGGCTGGCAGCTTGAGCGACTCCAGCCGCAGGCCGGTCACTTCGCCCAGGTCGAACAGATTGCCCGACACGGTGGCCGCCAGCGTCGGCAGGTTGGCGCCCACGTTGGCGACCGGGAAGCTCACGCGCAGCCGCGCCCGCTGCCAGGTCTGCGGCTTGTCGAACATGCCGCGCCGCTGCATCCAGCCGTTGGGCAGGCTGGGCGCGTCGGCCGCGTCCAGCAGCTCGATGGATTCGACCGTGGCGCGGGCCCGCTCGCGCAGGGCATCGGTCTCCCCCTCGACGCGGGCAAAGGTACCGCAGGACTGTTCGCCAGCCAGCACCTCGGCCACGTGTGCGGGCTCTAGCGGCGTCTCGATCAGGTAACTGGCTTCGTAGCGGTCAGCGGTCATGGCTTACAGCGTGGCCAGGTCGGGAAAGGGCCGCACCGGGTCCTTGCCGTCCCAGCCCTGTGAGGCCTCGCGGATGATCTTGAACAGCTTGCCCTTGGGGCCGGCGACTTCCGACAGCTCCACCACCGTGCCCGGATGGCGGCCGGGATGCTGGCCGTCCTCGAAGTAGACGAAGCGGCCGTTCTCGCCGACCTCGCCACCCATGCAGACCTTGAAGCCGGCGTCCAGCGCGCGCTGCAGGTCGGCGTCGAAGTTCTCGGTCCAGTAGGCGAAGTGCTGCGCGCCCTCATGGCCGGCCTGGATGAAGTCGCGGTACATCGAGGGCACGTCGTTGCGCACCTGCAGCAGTTCGACCTGCAGGCCGCCGGCGTTGGCCAGGGCCACCGAGTTGTGCGGCTCGTAGCGCTCACCGCGGTAGCTGTAGTTCTTGATCGGCACCTTTGGGTTGTAGAACCAGGGGCCCACGCCCAGCGTGTTGGCCCAGTAGTCCATGGCTGCCTCGATGTCGGGAACCAGGTAGGCCACCTGGCGGATCTCGCCGAAAAATCTGCTCATGTCTGTTGTCCTTAAATCTTCAGGAAGCCGATGGAAATCCATGGGATGGCAGCCACGACGGCCAGGCCGCCCAGCAGTGCCAGGATGTAGCCGCCGATGTGGGGCAGGCCCTCGTCGGGATGGATCTTGCTGATGGCACAGGCGCCGTAGTAGCCCACGCCGAATGGCGGGGCGAACAGGCCGATGCCCATGGCGAAGATCACCACCATGGCGTAGTGCACCTCGTGGATGCCGACGGCCTTGGCGATGGGAAACAGCAGGGGGCCGAACAGCACGATGGCCGGGATGCCCTCGAGCACGCTGCCCAGCACCACGAAGGCCACGATGGAGATGACCATGAAGCCGATGGCGCCGCCGGGCATGTTCTTCATCGCGTTGGCCAGGTCTTGCGAGAAGCCCGACTGGGTCAGGCCCCAGGCCATGGCGGTGGCGCAGCCGACGATGAAGATGATGGCGCCGGTGAGCGAGGCGGTCTCCACCAGCATGGGCTTGAGGCGCTTCAAGTCGAACTGGCGGTGGATGAAGATGCCGACGATTACCGAGTAGACGATGCCGATGGTCGAGACCTCGGTGGCCGTGGCCACGCCCTCCACCACTGCGGCACGGATGACGAAAGGCAGGGCGATCGCTGGCAGGGCCACCAGCAGGAACCTGCCGATTTCGGCCTTGCCATAGCGCCGCACGCCCGAGAGGTCGTCGGCGCGGTAGCGCCAGGCCACCACGGCGCACAGGAAGGCGCCCACCACCACGGCCGGCAGCAGGCCGCCGGTGAACAGCGCGGCGATGGACACGCCGGTGACCGAGCCGATGGTGATCAGCACGATGGACGGTGGAATGGTTTCGGTCTGCGCCCCGGTGGCCGACAGCAGGGCCACCAGGTCGCCCGGCTTGGCGCCGCGTTTCTTCATCTCCGGAAACAGCACCGGCGCGATGGCCGCCATGTCGGCGATCTTGGAGCCCGAGATGCCCGAGACCAGGTACATCGCGCCGATCAGCACGTAGGACAGGCCGCCTTTCACATGGCCCAGCAGGCTGGCCAGGAACTGGATCATGGCCTTGGCCATGCCGGTCATCTCGATCAGCGCGCCCAGGAAGATGAACAGCGGCACGGCCAGCAGGATCAGGTGCGACATGCCCTCGTCCAGGCGGCCCACCATCACCAGCATTGGCGTCCTGGTGGTCAGCCCCAGGTAGGCAAAGGTGGCCAGCGCGAAGGAGAACGCGATCGGCACGCCGGAGAACACGCAGGCGGCCACCAGGATGACGAAGAAGATGATCAGGTTGATCTTGCCCAGCGGCGCCAGCACCGGCCCGAGCAGCCAGAACACGAGCGCCACGGCGACGGTGGCACCCACCGCGATGGCGATGTGGCGAAGTTGGTGGAAGCGGAACAGCCGCAGCAGGGCGACCACGCCCATCAGGCCCAGGCCGATGGGAATCGCGCTGGCGCGCCAGGCGTTGCTCAGTTCCATCGCCGGGCTGACCACCGGCATCTCTTCGTAGGCGTACTCGAAGGCCGGCCACATCACCAGGGCCAGGAAGGCCAGCGGGATGGTCAGCGCCAGCGCTTCGAGCAGCGCCGCCGTCGCCGGGCTGGCGCGGTTGACCAGGCCGGTCATGCGCATGTGCTCGCCGCGCCGCAGCGCCACCACAGCCCCGAGCATGGACAGCCAGAGGAACAGCACCGAGGCCAGTTCGTCCGACCAGATCAGCGGCTTGTGGAACACATAGCGGGCGATCACGCCGGCCAGCAGCACGAAGATCTCCACCAGCACCAGGCCCGCGGCGGCGGTCTCCACGGTGGCGCCCAGACCGCTATCGAGGCGGCGCGCCCAGGCGCTCAAAGGGTTGCGGGAGGGCGCCTCGGCCGGCACCGCGTCCTGCGCGAAAGAGGAATGCATGGCCAGCGTTCCGCGCGTCAGGCCAGCTTGCCCACCGATTGCTCGAGCAGACCCCAGGCTTCGTCGCCGAAACGGCCCTTCCACTCGCCATAGAAACCGGCCTCGCGCAGCTTGGCGCGGAAGCTGTCGGGGTTGGCCTTGTTGAACACCAGGCCCTTGGCCGACAGGTCGGTCACCAGGGTTTCGTTGAGCTTCTTGATGTCCTCGCGCTGCTGCATGCCGGCGTCGTTGATGGCCTTGGACACGATGGTCTTGAGGTCGGCCGGCAGGCTCTCCCAGGTGCGGCCATTGGCGATGAACCAGAAGCCGTCCCAGATGTGGTTGGACAGCGAGCAGTTCTTCTGCACCTCGAACAGCTTGGCCACCTGGATGATGGGCAGCGGGTTCTCCTGCGCATCGACGATCTTGGTCTGCAAGGCGGAGTACACCTCGCTGAACTGCAGGCTGGCCGGCGAGGCGCCCAGGCCCTTGAACATGCTGATCGACAGGGGGCTGACCGGCACGCGGATCTTCAGGCCGTCCATGTCCTTGGCGGTGTTGATCGGGCCCTTGCTGCTGGTCATCTGGCGAAAGCCGTTGTCCCACATCTTCTCGAAGGCGTGCAGGCGCATCTTGCCGATGGCGGCGCGCACATGGGCGCCGACCTTGCCGTCCATCGCACCCCAGACCTGGTTGTAGTCGCTGAAGGCGAAACCGGTGGCGTTGATGGCGGCCACCGGCACCAGGGTGGCGATCACCAGGGCCGAGGGGGTGAAGAAGTCGATGCCGCCCGAGCGCACCTGGGCCAGCATGTCGGTGTCGCCGCCCAGCTGGTTGTTCGGGAAGATCTTGATCTCGACCCGGCCCTTGCTCTCCTTGGCGATGCGATCGGCCGCCTCTTGCGCGCGCACGTTCAGCGGGTGCGTCACCGGCAGGTTGTTGCCGTACTTCAGCGAGAACTCCGCTGCGTGGGCGAAGCTGGGCAGGCTGGCCGCGATGGCGGCGGCGGGCAGGGCGCCGAACTGGCGCAGGACGGTGCGGCGGGAAGAGGTGATGCGGTTCATGTTGTCTCCGGAGTTTTGATGTGATCTGAGGTCTTCTGAGGCCTGGCCATTGTCCCGAGCCTTGGCTGGCGGTAGAGTAGGTGGGGCGAGCCGGTGCGTCAAACCGGTGGATTGATGTGTTTTGAGGGCTTTTCAAGGTGCTGCAGTGAGTCTTCCCCGCATGGACCAGGTCGCGCAGCGCGCCCAGGTGTCGCTGGCCACCGTGGACAGGGTGCTGCATGGCCGCAGCGGCGTGCGGGCCTCGACCGTGCAGCGCGTGCTGCAGGCCGCCGCCGAGCTGGGCTACGTGGCCCAGGCCCAGGCCTGGAGCGCCATGGCGCCCAAGCCGCTGCGCCTGTCCTTCCTCATCCCCGAAGGCAGCAACCGCTTCCTGCGCATGCTGGGCGACCTGATCGGCTACTCGCAGGAGCACTGGGCGCCGTTCCATGTGCGCTGCCAGGCCGAGTACATCGAGGCGTTCAATCCCGAGGCGCTGGCGCACCAGCTGCTGCGCCATGGCAAGAAGGCCGACGGCATCGCCTTCATGGCGCTGGAGCACCCGGTGGTGCGCGAGGCGGTGGCCGAACTCGCGCAGCAGGGCGTGCCGACGGTGACCCTGATCTCGGACCTGTCGAATTCGCGCCGGGCCGCCTATGTGGGGCTGGACAACCGGGCTGCGGGCCGCACGGCCGCCTACCTGATCGCCCGCTTCATGGGGCCGGCCACACGCCGCGCCAAGGTGGCGATGATCGCCGGCTCACTGAGCTACCGGGCCCATGAGGAGCGCGAGGCGGGCTTTCTGCACCTGTTCCAGGAGCAGTACCCCGGCGTGCAGGTGGTGGGCCTGCGCGAAGGGCATGACGATGCGGAAAAGAACCGCCAGCAGGCCCGCGCGCTGTTCGAGCAGCACGGCGACCTGGCGGCCCTGTACAACATCGGCGGCGGCGCCGAGGGCATAGGCCGGGCCATCCACGAGGCTGGGCTGGCGCGCAAGCCCATCTTCATCGGCCATGGCCTGACCCCCGACACGCGCGCGCTCCTGATCGACGGCACCCTGGATGCGGTGATCACGCAGAACCCGCAGGGCGCTGTAATGAGTTGCGTGCGTATCTTCGCCAACCTGCGCGATGGCCGCGAGCCACACAGCGGTGTGGAGCAGGTGCGCAGCCAGGTGATCTTCCGCGAGAACCTGCCCTGAGTGCGGGCAGTGGGCCGCGCCCGCGCCGCCGGGTGCTCAGTCTCCCAGGCCCGGGGGCGTGAGCACGGTGGGCTGGGGATCGGGCGCCGCGGCCGGGTAGTCGCGGCTGAAGTGCAGGCCCCGGCTCTCGTGGCGGGCCTGGGCCGACTTGACGATCAGTTCTGCCACCGTCACCAAGTTGCGCAGCTCCAGCAGATCGCGCGTGACGTGGAAGGCGCCATAGAACTCCTGGATCTCTTCCTGCAGCAGGCGGATGCGGTGCTGGGCACGCTCCAGGCGCTTGTTGGTCCGCACGATGCCCACGTAGTCCCACATGAAGCGGCGCAGCTCGTCCCAGTTGTGCGAGATCACCACCGACTCGTCGGCGTCGGTGACGCGGCTCTCGTCCCAGGCCGGCACCAGGGGCGGTGGCGGCAGCGGGGTGTCCAGGATGTCGTGGGCGGCCGAGCGGGCAAACACCATGCACTCGACCAGCGAGTTGCTGGCCAGGCGGTTCGCGCCATGCAGGCCGGTGTAGGCCGTCTCGCCAATCGCATGCAAGCCGGTCAGATCGGTGCGCCCCAGCAGGTCGGTGTGGATGCCGCCGCAGGTGTAGTGGGCGGCGGGCACCACCGGAATCGGCTCCTTGGTGATGTCGATGCCCAGTTCCAGGCAGCGCGCATGCACATTGGGGAAGTGCTCCAGGATGAAGGCCGCCGGCTGGTGCGAGATGTCCAGGTAGACGCAGTCCAGGCCGTGCTTCTTCATCTCGAAGTCGATGGCGCGGGCGACGATGTCGCGTGGCGCCAGCTCGGCGCGCGCGTCGTGCGCCGGCATGAAGCGCGTGCCATCGGGCAGCTTGAGTTGGCCGCCTTCGCCGCGCACCGCCTCGGTGATCAGGAAGCTCTTGACGTGCGGGTGGTACAGGCAGGTCGGGTGGAACTGGATGAACTCCATGTTCGTCACCCGGCAGCCGGCGCGCCAGGCGGCGGCGATGCCGTCGCCGGTGGCGGTGTCGGGGTTGGTGGTGTACAGGTAGACCTTGCCGGCGCCGCCGGTGGCCAGGATGGTGTGCGGCGCCGTGAAGGTCACCACCTCGTCGGTGCGCTCGTCCAGGGCGTACAGGCCCAGGCAGCGGTCCACCGGCAGGCCGCCGCTGGCCGAGCGGCTGCCGAATTTCTTGCCGGTGATCAGGTCGACCAGGGTGTGGTGTTCCAGGATGGTGATGTTGGGCGTCTTGCGCACCTGCTCGATCATCGTGCGCTGCACCGCGGCGCCGGTGGCGTCGGTGACGTGGACGATGCGCCGGGCGCTGTGGCCGCCCTCGCGCGTCAGGTGCAGGTGGCCGTCTTCCTGCGAGAAGGGCACGCCCAGCTGGCGCAGCCATTCAATGGACTCGGGCGCGTGCTCGACGACGAAGCGCGTGGCCTGCGGGTCGGACAGGCCGGCGCCGGCCACCAGGGTGTCGTCCACGTGGGAGTCGAAGGTGTCGCCTTCGCCCATGACGGCGGCGATGCCGCCCTGGGCCCAGCCGCTGGAGCCGTCGCTCATGGCGCGCTTGGTCAGCACCGCCACGCGGTGGGTGGGCGCCAGGTGCAGGGCGGCCGACAGGCCGGCCAGGCCGCTGCCGACGATCAGCACATCAAAGTCTTGGGCGATGGGATTCACAGGGGTCATGAAAAACAACTTTCAGCCGCCTGCGCCTCGGGGCTCAGGCGGGGGCGTAGGCCAGGCGGACGTAGATGGGGGCGTAGGCCTCGGCCTGGGTCAGTTCGATCAGGGTTTCCTTGGCCAGTTCCAGCATGGCGATGAAGGTGACGATCAGCACCTGCACGCCGCGCGTGAGCTCGAACAGCTCCTCGAACTCGACAAACTTGCGGCCTTGCAGCCGCTTGAGCACGATGCTCATGTGCTCGCGCACCGACAGTTCCTCACGGGTGATCTTGTGGTGCTGGACCAGCTTGGCGCGCTTGAGGATGTCGCGCCAGGCTTCCTGCAGGTCGACCACGTTGACGTCGGGAAAGCGCGGCTGCAGGGACTGCTCGATGTAGACCTGGGCGCGCAGCACGTCGCGGCCGACCTGGGGCACCTGGTTCAGGCGGGCGGCCGCCAGCTTCATCTGCTCGTACTCGAGCAGGCGGCGCACCAGCTCGGCGCGCGGGTCTTCGGGCTCCTGGCCCTCGGCCACCTTCTTGGGCGGCAGCAGCATGCGCGACTTGATCTCGATGAGCATCGCCGCCATCAGCAGGTACTCGGCCGCCAGTTCCAGGTTGCGGTCGCGGATCTGTTCCACATAGACCAGGTACTGGCGCGTGACCCCGGCCATGGGGATGTCCAGGATGTTGAAGTTCTGCTTGCGGATCAGGTACAGCAGCAAGTCCAGTGGCCCCTCGAAGGCCTCGAGGAACACTTCCAGCGCGTCCGGCGGGATGTACAGGTCGGTCGGCATGGCGAACAGCGGCTCGCCATAGAGGCGGGCCAGCGCCACCTGGTCCACCACCTGGGGCATGGCCTGGAGCACGGGCGCGGCCGGCTCGGGAAGCGTGGTGTCGGTGCTGTCGCTCATGGAATTGCTATGGATTCAGGAGCATGAGACGTCCATCCCGCAGGGGCTGGAGCTTGATTTACCCCTGAAAAAGGCTCAACTGCCGCTGCCGTAGACGTAGGGCTTTTGCGGCACCCGCGCGTCTTTCCACTCGCTCTGGGCCTGGCGGTCCAGGCTCTTGTCCCACCAGATGGCGCGGCCGGCCCGCTGGCGCGCTTCCAGGTCGGGCTGGGCGGTCTTGAGCTGGTCGATGAACTGGGTGACGTCCGAGCTGTAGTCGGGGCGGCGGAAGATCTTGATCAGGAGGGACATGGGTTTGGGGCCTTTGCGGGCATTTTACGGCCCTGGGGGGGCGCTCAGATCGCGGCGTGGGCCGAGGGCTGGCTAGTTTCCAGTTCCTGGTCGAAACCGGCCCGCTCCATGGTGTGGCGCGGCTGCTCCTGCAGGTTCTCCAGGCGCAGCGTGCCGCCGCGCAGCAGAACGGCGCGGTGCAACTGGCGCAAGGCGTCCAGGCCGGAGCTGTCCAGGTGCACCAGTTGCAGCGCGTCCAGCACCACCTCTGGCGCGGACTGGCCGTTTTCCACTGCCTGCACCAGCAGGTCGATCTTCGCCACGGCGCCAAAGAACAAGGCCCCGTACAGCCGGTAGTGCAGCACGGCCGGGTCGGGGTCGACCATGCGCTCCACGCTGAACAGCGAGCTCATGCGCCGCACAAAGAGGATGCAGGCCAGCAGCAGGCCGACCTGCACGGCCACCGTGAGGTCGAACACCACGGTCAGGAAGAAGGTGCCCAGCATCAGCAGGCGGTGGTGCCGGCTGTAGTGGCCCAGTCGGACGAACTCCTTCCACTCGCCCATGTTCCAGGCCACGTACAGCAGGATGCCGGCGAGCACCGCCAGCGGCACGTGCAGGGCCAGCGGCGCGGCTGCCAGCACGATGACGGCCAGCGTGGCGGCGTGGACGATGCCGGCCACCGGGCTGGTAGCACCGGAGCGAACGTTGGTGACGGTGCGGGCGATGGTGCCGGTGGCCGGCATGCCGCCGAAAAACGGCGTGATGAAGTTGGCCAGGCCCTGGGCCATCAGCTCCTGGTTGGGGTCATGGCGGGGCAGGTGGCTCAGCTGGTCGGCCACCCTGGCACACAGCAGGGACTCCACAGCCCCCAGCAGGGCGATGGTCAGGGTGGGGGTGAGCAGCAGCTTGACCGTCTCCCAGGAGAACTCGGGCAGGGCGAAGGCCGGCAGGCCCTGCGGGATGGCGCCAAAGCGCGAGCCTATGGTTTCCACCGGCAGGTCGAGCGCCCAGGCGAACAGCGTCATGCTGGCCAGGGCGACGATGGGGCCGGGCATGCGGGCATTGATGCGCGCCGCCTGGCGCAGGCCCGGCAGATCCAGCGCGGCCTGGATGGGCGAGCGGTTGCTCCACAGCCGCGGCCACAGGAACAGGCCGGCCACGCTGACCGTGCCCAGGGCAAAAGCATAGGCGTTGAAGCTTTCCATGTGCTGGGCCATCACCTTGAGCTGGGTGAAGAAGTCGGCCGGCATCCTGGCGATGTCCAGGCCCAGCCAGTCCTTGATCTGCGAGCAGGCGATCAGCACGGCGATGCCGTTGGTGAAGCCCACCACGATGCTGACCGGCACATAGCGCACCAGCCGGCCCAGCCGCAGCAGGCCCATGGCAAACATCAGCACGCCGGCGCAGGCCGTGGCGATCAGCAGATTGGGCAGGCCGTAGCGCTCGACGATGCCGTAGACGATGACGATGAAGGCGCCGGCCGGGCCGCCGATCTGCACGCTGGAGCCGCCCAGAAGGGAGATCAACAGCCCCGCGATGATGGCCGTCCACAGGCCGGCCTCGGGCTTGAGGCCCGAGGCGATGGCAAACGCCATGGCCAGCGGCAGGGCGACGATGCCCACGGTGATGCCGGCCCCCAGGTCGCGCGCGAAGCGTTCGCGCTGGTAGCCCTTGAGGGCCGAGAGCAGGCGGGGATGGAAGGGTGCGAGGGCGGCCGGCAGGTGCATCGCCGGCTCGTCTCTTTCAGTTGCTGCTGGGGAGGACCAGATCGGCGGTGGCGCCGATGGCCTTGCCGGTGAGCCGCACCGTGCCGACGGCGGCATCGGCCGCCAGGCCCACGCCGCTGGCGGCGACGCTCACCGCCGTGCTGCCCACGGCCACCACGGCGCAGCCACCCAGCAAGCTGGAGGACAGCAGGACGAGAACCGTGGCAAGCCGCAGCATCAGCGCACCTTCATGCCCGGTTGGGCGCCGGGCCAGGGTTCCAGTATATGGATGCCGGGCGCCGCTTTCTCATCGGCGTGGCTCGCAGCCAACACCATGCCCTCGCTGACGCCGAACTTCATCTTGCGCGGCGCCAGGTTGGCGACCATCACGGTGAGCTTGCCGATGAGGTCCTGCGGTTTGTAAGCGGAGGCGATGCCGGAGAAGACGTTGCGGTTCCTGCCCTCGCCCACGTCCAGCGTCAGGCGCAGGAGCTTGGTCGAGCCTTCGACGGCCTCGCAGTTGACGATTTTTGCGATGCGCAGGTCGATTTTTGTGAAGTCGTCGATGGAGATGGTGGGGGCCAGTTCCTCGCCGCCGGGCAGGGTCTTTTCGGGTTCCGGCTCGGCCGGGGGCTCGAACAGGGCGTCCAGCTGCTTGACGTCGACGCGCTGCATCAGGTGCTCGTACTTGCCCACGGTGTGGCCGGTGCCCAGCGCCGTGGCGGCGTTGTCCCAATCGAGCGGCGCGCATTGCAGGAAGGCCTCGGCCTGCGCCGCCAGCTGCGGCAGTACAGGCTTGAGGCAGGCGGTCAGCAGCTTGAACATCTCCAGGCAGTAGCTGCCGACGGCGGCGGCTTCATCGGCCTTGCCTTCCTTGGTCAGCTTCCAGGGCGCGGCGGCGTCGAAGGCGGTGTTGACCAGGTCGGCCGCCGCCATGATCTCGCGCAGCGCACGGGCGTAGTCGCGCGACTCGTAGAGCGATTTGACGCTCTGCGCCAGCGCCGCGGCATCGACGGCCGCCAGTGCCGGCGAGGCGACCAGCGTGCCGCCAGGCACGAACTTGACGGCGCGGCTGGCGATGTTGACGTACTTGCCGATCAGGTCGGCGTTGACCCGGGCCATGAAGTCTTCCGGGTTGAAGTCGATGTCCTCGTTGCGGCCATTGAGCTTGGCCGCGAGGTAGTAGCGCAGCCACTCCGGGTTCATGGCCAGGCCCAGGTACTTGAGCGGGTCCAGGCCGGTGCCGCGGCTCTTGCTCATCTTCTCGCCGTTGTTGACGGTGAGAAAGCCGTGGACGAAGACCTTGTTGGGCACCTTGCGGCCGCTGAAATGCAGCATCGCCGGCCAGAACAGGGTGTGGAAGGTGATGATGTCCTTGCCGATGAAGTGGTACTGCTCCACATCGGGGTTGGCGATGAAGCTGTCGTAATCGACGCCGATCTTCCCCAGGTAGTTCTTCAGCGAGGCCAGGTAGCCCACTGGCGCGTCCAGCCAGACATAGAAGTACTTGCCCGGCGCGTCCGGGATCTCGATGCCGAAGTAGGGCGCGTCGCGGCTGATGTCCCAGTCGCCCATGGCGGTGTTGCCGTCGGCGTCGGGCGTGAGCCACTCGCTGATCTTGTTGAGCACCTCGGTCTGGACGGCGCCGCTGGTGGTCCATTGCTTGAGGAAATCCAGGCAGCGTTGGTCGGACAGTTTGAAGAAGAAATGCTCCGAGCTCTTGAGCACCGGCGCGGCGCCCGACAGGGCCGAGTAGGGATTGATCAGGTCCGTGGGGCTGTAGACCTTGGAGCAGACCTCGCAGTTGTCGCCGTACTGGTCCTTGGCGTGGCAGTTGGGACACTCGCCCTTGATGAAGCGGTCGGGCAGGAACATGCCCTTTGCCGGGTCATAGAACTGCTCGATGGTCTTGCTGGAGATCAGGCCGCTGGCCTTGAGGTCGCGGTAGATCTGTTGCGCCAGCTCGTGGTTCTCAGGCGCGTCCGTGCTGTGCCAGTTGTCGAAGGCGATGGAAAAACCGTCCAGGTACTCCTTGCGGCCGGCGGCGATGTCGGCGACGAACTCCTGCGGCGTCTTGCCGGCCTTTTCGGCGGCGATCATGATAGGCGCGCCGTGGGCGTCGTCGGCGCAGACGAAGTGCACCTGGCTGCCCTGCATGCGCTGGTGCCGCACCCAGATGTCGGCCTGGATGTACTCCATGATGTGGCCGATGTGGAACTTGCCGTTGGCGTAGGGCAGGGCGGTGGTGACAAAAAGCTGGCGCTGTGCGGGCATGGGGACTTTCCGGGGGAGCCGGAGATTTTAGTTGGACTGGCTACACTGGACGGGACAGGAGACACATTTCCCCATGGCCACCCAAGAACAGCTGCTCGCCGCCCTGGCGGGCGTCATCGATCCCAACACCGGCAAGGACTTCGTCAGCACCAAGGCCCTCAAGAACCTGCAGATCACGGGCGCTGACGTCGCCTTCGAGGTCGAACTCGGTTATCCCGCCAAAAGCCAGATCCCGGCGCTGCGCACCGCCCTGGTGGCCGCCGCCAAGGGCGTGGCCGGCGTGGCCAACGTCTCGGCCACCATCCACACCAGGGTGGTCGCCCATGCGGCCCAGCGCGGCGTGGCCCTGTTGCCGGGCGTGAAGAACATCATCGCCGTGGCCTCGGGCAAGGGCGGCGTGGGCAAGAGCACCACGGCCGCCAACCTGGCGCTGGCGCTGGCCGCCGAGGGCGCCGCCGTCGGCCTGCTCGACGCCGACATCTATGGCCCCAGCCAGCCCATGATGATGGGCATCGAGGGCCGGCCGCAAAGCGAGGACGGCAAGACCATGGAGCCGATGGAGAACCACGGCGTGCAGGTCATGTCGATCGGTTTCCTGGTCAACCAGGACGAGGCCATGATCTGGCGCGGCCCCATGGCCACCCAGGCGCTGGAGCAGCTGCTGCGCCAGACCAACTGGAAGGAGCTGGATTACCTGATCGTCGACCTGCCGCCGGGCACGGGCGACATCCAGCTCACGCTGAGCCAGCGCGTGCCCATGACCGGCGCGGTGATCGTCACTACGCCGCAGGACATCGCCTTGCTGGACGCGCGCAAGGGCATCAAGATGTTCGAGAAGGTCGGCGTGCCCATCCTGGGCATCGTCGAGAACATGGCGGTCCATGTGTGCAGCCAGTGCGGCCATGCCGAACACATCTTCGGCGAAGGCGGTGGCAAGCGCATGGCCGACGACTACAAGATGGACTACCTGGGCGCGCTGCCGCTGGACATCAACATCCGGCTGCAGGCCGACAGCGGCAAGCCCACCGTGGTGGCCGACCCCGACGGCAGCGTGGCCGCCATCTACAAGGCCGTGGCGCGCCAGGTGGCGATCAAGATCGCCGCCAAGGCCAAGGACTTCTCCGCCAGGTTCCCGACCATCACGGTCAGCAAGGACACCTGAACTGAGCGCCACCGGTCCGATCCGCGCACTACCCCCTGCCCAAAAGGCCGCGGCACTGCTACCCTAGCGAAGGCGGCGTCTTGGGAGCGTCGGGTGGTCCGGATGAAAACTTCCGTATTGAAAATTGCATCCGTGTTGCTGGCCGTGGCCTGCCTGGCGTCGGCTGGCGCAGCGCATGCCGACAACCTGATGGCCGTCTGGCGCGCCGCCCAGGTCCGTGACCCCGCCTTTCTGGCCGCACGGCAGACCATGCAACTGGCCCAGCAGCGCGCCACCCTGTTCGCTTCCAATTCGGAACAGGCTCAGGCCCACCTGCAGGTGGCCAGAGAGCGCTTCCGGCTCGCCGAACAGGAACTGACCCTGCGCGTCGCGCGCAGTTATTTCGACACCTTGTCCGCGCGCGAGGGCGCCGATCTGGCCCTGGCCCAGCTCAATGCCATGGCGCAGCAGTTGCGTACGGTGCAGCGTGGCACCGAGATGGGGGTGGGCAGCGAGGCCGAGGTGCGCGAGGCGCGCGTGCGCTTCGACGCCGCCCGCGCCCAGCGCGTGGCCGCCATGCGCGAGCTGGAGCTGCGCAGCGCCGAACTCGAAAAGATCGCCGGCCGCATGCCCGAGCAGCTCGACGGGCTGCGCATGGACGCCGCGCTGTGGTCGCCCGAGCCTGCCGATCCGGTGTTCTGGACCTCGCTGGCCAGCGAATCGAATCCGCGCGTGCGTTTGCACAAGGCAAGTCTGGAAGCGGCGGTGCAGGAGGTGGAGCACCAGCGCGACAACGGCTCGCCCAGCGTCGACATCACCGCCAACCGCTCCCGTATCTTCAGCGACGGCAGCCTGTCCACGCCGGCCGAGATGGCAGTGCGCGCGCGCTCCGCGCAACTGGGCTTTGTGCTCACGGTGCCCTTGGAAGACAACGCACCCGAGTCGCGCCTGCGCGAGGCGCAGGCCTTGCAGGAGCGTTCGGAGGCCGAACTGGCCGTGGTACGTGGCCAGGCCGCGGCCCAGGCGGAGCAGGCCTTCAGCGGCGTGGTCCAGGGGCTGGCGCGCTCGCAGGCGTTGTCCGATGCGGCCCGGGCCGGCCGGCGGACGCTGGAGGGCCTGCAGGCCGGCCTGCGTGCCGGTGCCCGGCTGCGCACCGACGTCCTGGCCGCAGTGCAGCAGTTCTACTCGGCTGAGCGTGACTGGTTCAAGGCGCGCATCGAGGCCGTGGTGCAGGGCCTGCAGCTCAAGGCCGCGGCGGGCCGGCTCGATGAGGCCGAAATGGCACGCCTCAATGCCATGTTGGGCGGCCTGCCGGCCGCACCGGCGGCCGCGCCTGTGGTGTCCAACGCCACGGCGCATTGAGCCGCGCGCTACCATCACCGCATGACTCCCGCAGCAGCTTCGGCCTTTCAAGTCAGCGCTGCGCAGGCCGCGCGGCGTCCCGCCGTGCAGGTGGCCGTGGTCATGCGCCGCGAGCGCATCAACAACCGCTGGCAGCCCTGGCGCTGGTCGCTGGCCGAGGTCGTGCCGCACGAAGCCGCATTCGGTGAGCAGCCGCGCCTGCTGTTCAAAAGCGATGACGAGGAGCGCTGGCTGCACCCGGACTTTCTGGTGGAGCTGTTCCGCGACGATGCCGAGGGCTACCACCTGAATGTCACGACCCAGGCGCCCTGCTGGTTCGTGCTCTGGCGCATGGAGGAGGAAGCCAGCCTGGCCGACGAACCCATGCCGCGGCCGGTGATGGTTTCGCTGAGTTACCACGACGCCGGCCGCTGGCTGGATGCGCAGGAGACGGTGGAGCAGGTTAGCGCGCCGGCGCACGTGGTGGAGTGGATGCGCGCCTTTGTCGCCGAGCACTACGTCATCGAACCCAAGAAGCGCCAGCGGCCTGTCAGCTTCCAGCCCCTGCAGGACCGCTTCGGCAACCCGGCTGCCGTGTCGACGCAAAAGAAATTCGGCGGGGGCTCCGATGGCTGACGGCTTCCTGGGCCGCTGGTCGCGCCGCAAGCGCGATGCCGAGGCGGGCAAGCCGCTGCCGCCGGAGCCCGAGCCAGCCGCGCAGCCGCAGGCTGTCATCCCCGCGCAGGCGGGGACCCAGGGTATTGCAGAGCCAGAAACCCCCCTGCCTCCACCGCCCACGCTGGACGACGTGAAGGCGCTGACGCCCGAATCCGACTTCTCGGCCTTCGTCGGCCGCGGTGTCGACCCGCAGGTCAAGAACGCCGCGATGAAGAAGCTGTTCGCTGATCCGCACTACAACATCATGGACGGCCTGGACACCTACATCGACGACTACTCCAAGCCCGACCCCATCCCCGCGGCCTGGCTGCGGCAGATGGCCAGCGCGCAGTTCCTGGGCCTGTTCGACGACGAAGACAAGGACAAGCCGCAGCCCGGCGATGCTGGGGAACATGCGGATACGCCCGCTGCCGCTGTCATGGCACAGTCGGAGCTATGCAATGAATTTCCTAGCCAGCCCGATGGCCCAGCGCCATCGGCCAGCCACACCGACCATGCCGACCCTGATCTGCGACTGCAACAAGACAATGCCCCTCCAGGCCAAGGCCCTGGGGGCGGCCCTCGGTGAACCGCTGACCCTGCACAGCACGTTGTGCCGCCGCGAAGCCGGCGCCTTCCAGCAGGCGATCCGCTCGGGCGATGAAGTGGTCGTCGCCTGCACCCAGGAAAAGCGTCTGTTCGCCGAACTCGGGACGCAGACCGAGGGCGCCGTCTCACCGGTGCGCTTCGTCAACATCCGCGAGACCGGCGGCTGGAGCCGCGATGCTGCCCAGGCCATGCCCAAGATGGCCGCGTTGCTGGCGGCAGCCCGCCTGCCCGAGCCCGAGCCGGTGGTCACCGTGACCTACAAGAGCAGCGGCCGCCTGCTGGTGATCGGCCCACTCGAAGATGCCGAGCGCGCCGCCGCCATGCTGGCCGACGTGCTGGACGTGACGCTGTTCGCCCAGGGCGGCGCCGGCGCGCAGGAGCGGCGCTACCCGGTGCTGGGCGGACGCATCGATAGCCTGGCCGGCTGGCTGGGCGCTTTCGAACTGAAGTGGTCGCAGGGCAACCCGATCGACCTGGACCTGTGCACCCGCTGCAATGCCTGCGTGGCAGCCTGCCCCGAAGGCGCGATCGGCCTGGACTACCAGGTCGACATGGACAAATGCCAAAGCCACCGCGCCTGCGTGAAGGCCTGCGATGCCGCCGGCGCCATCGATTTTGGCCGCACACCGCAGGCCGCGACCGAGAACTTCGACCTGGTGCTGGATTTGCGCGCCGCCCCGGCCTTCGCGCAGCACGCGCCGCCGCAGGGCTACTTCCATTGGGATGGGCGCGAGCTGGCCACCTTGCTCAAGCTGCGTGAGCTGGTGGGCGAGTTCGACAAGCCGAAATTCTTCAACTACAAGCAAAAGCTCTGCGCCCACAGCCGCAACGAAACGGTGGGCTGCAAGGCCTGCATCGAGATCTGTTCGGCCCTGGCCATCAGCAGCGACAAGAGCCGGCAACAAATCAAGGTCAATCCCAATCTCTGCGTGGGCTGCGGTGCCTGCACCACGGTCTGTCCCACGGGCGCGCTGACCTACACCTATCCGCGGGCCAACGAGCAGGGCCTGAAGTTCAAGACCCTGCTGTCGGCCTATGCCGGCGCGGGCGGCAAGGACGCGGCGCTGCTGCTGCACAGCCAGGAGCGCGGCCAGGCCCTGGTGCAGGACCTGGGCCGCGCCGCGCAGCTGGGCCAGGCCCAGGGTGTGCCGGCCCGCGTGATCCCGGTGGCCGTGTGGCACACAGCAAGCACCGGCATCGACCTGTGGCTGTCGGCCATCGCCCTGGGCGCCAGACAGGTCGCGGTGCTGGTCACCCGGGAAGAGGCGCCGCAGTACATCGAAGGCGTGAAGGCGCAGATGGACGTGGCCCAGACCATCCTCAACGGCCTGGGCTACACCGGCAGCCACCTTCAGCTGCTGTGGGCGGATGCGCCGGCGGATCTGGACCGTGCCTTGCAGGCCCTGGCGCAAACCCGCCAGGGCGGACCGGCCACGCCGGCGCGCTTTGCCGTCGGACAGGAAAAGCGCGGCACGCTGGAGATGGCGCTGGACCATCTGGTCGAACATGCGCCGGCGCGGCCCGAGGCGATCGCGCTGCCCGCCGCCTCGCCCCTGGGCACGATAGCGGTGAACAAGGACAAGTGCACTCTGTGCCTGAGCTGCGTCAGCGCCTGCCCGGCCAGCGCGCTGCAGGACAACCCGCAGCTGCCGCAGCTGCGCTTCATCGAGAAGAACTGCGTGCAGTGCGGCCTGTGCGCCAGCACCTGCCCGGAAGATGCGATCACGTTGCAGCCGCGCCTGCTGCTGACGCCGGCGCGCAAGGAGGCACGCGTGCTCAACGAAAGCCAGCCTTATGGCTGCGTGCGCTGCGGCAAGCCCTTCGGCACGCTCAAGGCCATCGAGGCCATGCTGGGCAAGCTCGCCGGCCACTCCATGTTCCAGGGCCAGGCCCTGGAACGCCTGAAGATGTGCGGCGACTGCCGCGTGATCGACATTTATTCGGCGCAGAACGAAGCCAAGATCACCGACCTATGAACCAACAGATTCCCGTGTCATCAGCGCTGGACGAAGAGACGGCGCGTGCCGAGATCTACGGCCTGCTGGCCCAGTTGTACTACGCCGTGCCTGCGCCACAACTGCTGGAGGCGCTGCGTGTCGCGGCCACCGAAGCGCCGGCGGCCGGCGGCTTTCTCGAAGAGCCCTGGCGTGCACTGGTGGGCGTGGCGCGCGCAATGGGCGACGCCGAAATCGCGCGCGAATACGATGCGCTGTTCGGCGGCGTCGGCAAGCCCGAGGTGTACCTGTTTGGTTCTCACTACCTCAGCGGCTTCCTCAATGAAAAGCCGGTGGCCCGTCTGCGCACCGAGCTCGCTGCGCTCGGTCTGGAGCGCGACGAAGCCATGCCGGAAACGGAGGACCATGTGGCCTACCTGTGCGAGGTGATGCGCTACCTGATCGCCGGCGACGACGTGGCAGTGGCCAATCTCACGCGGCAACGCAACTTCTTCGCGGCGCATCTGCAGCCCTGGGTCACCGCGTTGTGCGATGCAATAGAGATGCAGCCCAAAGCACGCTTTTACGCAGCACTTGCCGGCTTCACGCGCGCCTTCGCCAGCGTTGAAGCGCAGGGCTTCGACATGTTGACGTGAAGCCCCCGCGTTTTCCCCTAGGTTTGCACTGTCGTTTTTGCATGCAAACGATTGCGACGCGCGGTGCACTCGTCTAGAGTATGCAAAGCAGTTCATAGCCCCGCGATCCAACGGAGACATCCATGACGGAAAGCCAGCCAAAACCATCACGCCGCGGATTCGTTCTTGGCGCCGCCACCGCCGGCGCCGCAGCAGCAGCCGTCGTTGCGCTGCCCCAAGCCCAGCAGGCCGCCGTCCCGGCGGCCCAGACCAAGGAGCCCCCCGCGCGAGGCGGCGGCTACCAGCTGACGGACCACGTCAAGCAGTACTACAAAACGACCCGCATCTAACTCCTGTCCGCGAGGAGAGTCCCCATGCTATTGACCAAAAAAACGGGTGCCGCCCAGGCCGGCGCCTCCGCGCGCCTTTCCGAGGCTGCACGTTCCCCCTTTGTCCACAGCCTGCAGCGCGGCCTGTCGACAGCGCTGCCCACCATGGACCGGCGCGTCTTCCTGCGCCGCTCCGGGCTGGGTGTGGGCGTGGGCATCGCCGCCTCCAGCCTGACGCTGGTGAAGAAGGCGCGCGCCGCCGACGGCAAGGGGCCGGGCATTGGCCAGGGCAAGATCGAAGTCAAGCGCACGGTCTGCAGCCACTGCTCGGTGGGCTGCGCCGTCGACGCGGTTGTGGAGAACGGCGTCTGGGTGCGCCAGGAGCCGGTCTTCGATTCGCCCATCAACCTGGGCGCGCACTGCGCCAAGGGCGCGGCGCTGCGCGAACACGGCCACGGCGAGTTCCGCCTGCGCTACCCGATGAAGCTGGTCAACGGCAAGTACGAGCGCATCAGCTGGGACACAGCCCTGTCCGAGGTCAGTGCCAAGATTCTGGAGCTGCGCAAGAGCAGCGGTCCGGACTCGGTCTATTGGGTGGGTTCGTCCAAGCACAACAACGAGCAGGCGTATCTGATGCGCAAGTTCGTCAGCTTCTTCGGCAGCAACAACTGCGACCACCAGGCCCGGATCTGCCACTCGACCACGGTGGCCGGTGTGGCCAACACATGGGGCTACGGCGCCATGACCAATTCGTACAACGACATGCAAAACAGCAAGTGCGCGTTGTACATCGGCTCCAACGCCGCCGAGGCGCACCCGGTGAGCATGCTGCACATGCTGCACTCCAAGGAAAACGGCTGCAAGATGATCGTGGTCGACCCACGTTTCACGCGCACGGCAGCCAAGGCCGACGAGTACATCCGCATCCGCTCGGGCTCGGACATCCCGTTCCTGTTCGGCATGCTCTATCACATCTTCAGCAACGGCTGGGAAGACAAGAAGTACATCAACGACCGGGTCTACGGCATGGAAGACGTCAAGAAGGACGTGCTGGCCAAGTGGACGCCCGACAAGGTGGAAGAGGCCTGCGGCGTGCCCGAGGCCACGGTCTTCAAGGCGGCGCAGATGATGGCCATGAACCGGCCGTCCACCCTGGTGTGGTGCATGGGCCAGACCCAGCACACCATCGGCAATGCCATCGTGCGGGCCTCCTGCATCGTGCAGCTGGCGCTGGGCAACGTCGGCGTGTCCGGCGGCGGCGCCAATATCTTCCGCGGCCATGACAACGTGCAGGGCGCCACCGATGTGGGCCCGAATCCGGACTCGCTGCCCGGTTACTACGGCCTCGCCGAAGGCGCGTGGCGCCACTTCGCCAAGGCCTGGGACGTCGACTACGAGTGGATCAAGAAGCAGTTCGCCAATCCCGGCATGATGACCAAGCCGGGCATCACGGTGTCGCGCTGGATCGACGGCGTGATGGAAAAGAACGAGATGATCGACCAGGACTCCAACCTGCGCGCGGTCGTGTTCTGGGGCCATGCGCCCAATTCGCAGACCCGCGGCATCGAGATGAAGCGGGCCATGGACAAGCTGGACCTGCTGGTGGTGATCGACCCCTACCCGTCGGCCACGGCGGCGATGGCGGCCATGCCCGGCAAGCCGGAAGACCTCAACCCGAACCGCGCTGTCTACCTGCTGCCGGCCGCCACCCAATTCGAGACCAGTGGCTCGTGCACCGCGTCGAACCGCTCCATCCAGTGGCGCGAGAAGGTGATCGAGCCGCTGTGGGAAAGCCGCAGTGACCACATGATCATGTACCAGCTGGCCGACAAGATGGGCTTCGGCAAGGAGCTGGTCAAGAACTACAAGATGCAGAAGGTCAAGGGCCTGGACGAGCCCGTGCCCGAGGACATCCTGCGCGAGATCAACAAGTCGATGTGGACCATCGGCTACACCGGCCAGAGCCCGGAGCGCCTGAAGGCCCATATGCGCAACATGGGCAACTTCGACGTCAAGACGCTCAAGTCCAAGGGCGGCAAGGACAAGGAGACCGGCTACGACCTGAGCGGTGACTACTTCGGCCTGCCCTGGCCCTGCTTTGGCACGCCGGAACTCAAGCACCCGGGCTCGCCCAATCTGTACGACACCAGCAAGCACGTGATGGACGGCGGCGGCAACTTCCGCGCCAACTTCGGCGTGGAGCGGGGCGGCGTCAACCTGCTGGCCGAGGACGGCTCGCACTCCGTGGGCGCCGACATCACCACCGGCTATCCGGAGTTCGACCATGTGCTGCTCAAGAAGCTGGGCTGGTGGGACGAGCTGACGGATGCCGAGAAGGCCGCCGCCGAGGGCAAGAACTGGAAGACCGACAACTCCGGCGGCATCATCCGCGTGACCATGAAGAACCATGGCTGCCACGTCTTCGGCAACGCCAAGGCGCGCGCCGTGGTCTGGAATTTTCCGGATGGCATCCCGCAGCACCGCGAGCCGATCTACAGCACGCGGCCCGACCTGGTGGCCAAGTACCCCTCGCACGACGACAAAAAGGCCTTCTGGCGCCTGCCCACGCTGTACAAGACCATCCAGGACAAGAACGTGGCCGACAAGGTGGCGGAGAAATTCCCGCTCATCCTCACGTCCGGCCGGCTGGTCGAATACGAGGGCGGTGGCGAGGAAACCCGCTCCAATCCCTGGCTGGCCGAGCTGCAGCAGGAAGCCTTTGTGGAGATCAACCCCAAGGCAGCGGCCGCGCGCGGCATCCGCAACGGCGAGCGGGTCTGGCTGCACAGCCCGACCGGCGCCAAGCTCAACGTGCAGGCCATGGTGACCGAGCGGGTCGGGCCGGACACGGTCTGGATGCCCTTCCACTTCTCCGGCCGCTGGCAGGGCGCCGACATGCTGGCTTATTACCCCAACGGCGCGGCGCCGGTGGTGCGCGGCGAGGCGGTCAACACGGCGACGACCTACGGCTATGACAGCGTGACGATGATGCAAGAGACCAAGACCACGATCTGCAACATCGAAAAAGCGACAGCGTAAGAGGAGAACACCATGGCAAGAATGAAATTTGTCTGTGACGCCGAGCGCTGCATCGAGTGCAACGGCTGCGTCACCGCCTGCAAGAACGAGCACGAGGTGCCCTGGGGCGTGAACCGCCGGCGCGTCGTCACCCTCAACGACGGCGTGCCGGGCGAGAAGTCGATCTCGGTGGCCTGCATGCACTGCTCCGACGCCCCCTGCATGGCCGTGTGCCCGGTCAACTGCTTTTACCGCACCGACGAGGGCGTGGTGCTGCACGACAAGGACACCTGCATCGGCTGCGGCTACTGCAGCTATGCCTGCCCCTTTGGCGCGCCGCAGTTCCCCTCGGCCGGCACTTTCGGCGTGCGCGGCAAGATGGACAAGTGCACCTTCTGCGCCGGCGGCCCGGAGGCCAACGGCTCGCAGGCCGAGTTCGAGAAGTACGGCCGCAACCGGCTGGCCGAAGGCAAGCTGCCGGCCTGTGCCGAGATGTGCTCGACCAAGGCCCTGCTGGCCGGCGACGGCGACGTGGTGGCCGACATCTTCCGCAACCGCGTGGTCAAGCGCGGCAAGGGCGCCGAGGTCTGGGGCTGGGGCACGGCCTACGGGTCCAAGCAGGCCGGCCAGCCCGGTGGAGCCAAGTCATGAGGCGCGCCCTGTTGGCCATGGGCACCGTGCTGGCACTGGCCGCCTGCACCGAGAAGCCGCAGACGCTGGACAGCGGCGGCAAGCAGGACACGGCCTCCTTCCAGGGCACAGGCATGCCCTTCGTGGCGCCGGGCTGGAAGCCGGGCGACAAGATCAGCTGGGAGCAGCAGCTCAAGACCCGGGCGCAAAATGGGCAAAACGACTATGTCAAGGTCAATTAAGGCACTGGCCCCCGTCTTTGCTGCCTTGATTGCTACTGTTTTTGTAGCATTCGGGGCCTCGGCGCAGGACCGCCTGAAGGTCGAGCCGGTGAACCCGCCGCCGGCCGCGCAAGCTGCTCCAGCGCCGCAAGGCGGCATCCAGGGCCAGAACATCTTCGAGGTCAAGCCGGAGGTCAAGCCCGACGCCGACAAAGACCCGAAGTACATGCAGCAGAGCAACGGCGAGCGCACCAAGGTGCAGCCGGGCAACAACGCGCCGATGTGGCGCGCGGTGGGCTCGGGCGTCGAGGGCTATTCCAGCCTGCCCAAGAGCGAGGCTCCCGAGGCCGGCAACCTGATCCAGGGCTTCGTCCAGTACCCGGGCTCGCGCCTGACCAATGCCGGCGAGGCCTGGCGCCAGGTGCGCAACAACTGGATCATTCCCTACGGCGGCTCGTTGTTCCTGATCGTGCTGCTGGCGATCGCCATCTTCTACTTCACCAGGGGCACCATCGGCCAGCACGGCGCCGACACCGGCCGCAAGATCGAGCGCTTCACGCCCTTCGAGCGGGCCGCGCACTGGAGCAATGCCATCGCTTTCAGCGTGCTGGCGATCTCCGGCCTGGTGATGGCCTTCGGCAAGTTCTTCCTGCTGCCGGTGATGGGCGGCACGCTGTTCGGCTGGCTGACCTGGCTGCTCAAGACCGCGCACAACTTCGCCGGCCCGCTGTTCACCGTGTCGCTGGTCATCGTTTTCCTGACCTTTCTGCGCGACAACTGGCCGCAGCGCGGCGACCTGGGCTGGCTGCTCAAGGCCGGCGGACTGCTGGGCAAGACGTCCCACGAGCCGCCGTCCAACCGCTTCAACGCCGGCGAGAAAGCCATCTTCTGGGGCGGCGTGTTCCTGCTGGGCAGCATCGTCGTCGCCTCGGGCCTGGTGCTGGACAAGCTCATCCCCGGCCTGGTCTATGAGCGCGCCACCATGCAGATCGCCAACATGGTCCACGGCGTGGCCACGGTGTTGATGATGTGCCTGTTCGCCGGCCACATCTACCTGGGCACGCTGGGCATGCGCGGCGCCTACAGCGCCATGCGCAGCGGCTACGTGGACGAGACCTGGGCCAAGGAACACCACGCCTACTGGTACGAGGACATCAAGGCCGGCAAGATCCCCGCCCAGCGCAGCCAGCCGCCGTCTTCCATCCCCGACGCCACGGACAACGTGCGTCCCGCCTGAGAGGATTCATGCGATGAAGCACTTCCTGATTCCCGCCGTCCTGGTGGCCGCCTGCGGCCTGGCAGCGGCCAAGATCCCGGCGCCCGTGCTGGACGACGCGGCCAAGGCCAAGGCGGCGGAAGCCGCGGCCAAGACCGCCTGGCAGGGCAAGGTCGACAACTGGCAGCTGTGCAAGGCGCAGGACAAGGTGGCCGCGCAGTACCGCAAGACGGCCGGCATGGTGCCGGCCAAGGACCTCAAGGATGCCAAGGCAGCGGCGCCGACGGCTCCTGCAGCGCCCGTGGCGGCCGCTTCCGCCGCAGGCACACCGGTCGCAGCCGCGCCGGTGATCGCGCCCTGCACCGACCCCGGTCCATTTGCCTACACCCCGCCCGAGCAAAAGCCCCTGGAGGCTTCGGGCGCGCATTCGCCGCCCGGCACGGCATCGAGCCCGCCCAGCACCAAGACGCCTGCGGCTGCGATGGACCCGGCCAAGAAGTCCTGAGCCTTCTGTCAGGGACGCCGGTGCCGCCCTGCGGCGCCGGCGTCTGCTTTTTTGCGGTAGCCTTCCCGCCATGTCCCTGCCAGTCCTGACCGAGGCGCGCGCGCCGCTGACCCAAGAGATCGCCACCCTCAACGAGCACGGCGAGCAGGAAAGCCATTCCATCCCGGCCGAACGCGACCTCACGGTCTACGTCGACAAGCGCGAACTGGTGACGCTGATGACCCTGGGCGCCCGGCCCGAGTGGCTGGTGCTGGGCTACCTGCGCAACCAGCGTCTGGTGCAATCTGTCGACGAGGTCGAGTCGGTGACCGTGGACTGGGACGTGAACTCGGCCGCGGTCAAGACCCGCGCCGGCATCGACCGCATCGAGGAGCGCACCTCGCGCCGCGTGGTGACCACAGGCTGCGGCCAGGGCAGTGTGTTCGGTGGTCTGATGGACGAGGTCGATTCCATCGCCCTGCCCGAAGGCACGCTCACGCAAGCGCAGCTCTATGGCATCGTCAACGTCATCCGGCTGCAGGAGAGCACGTACAAGTCGGCCGGCTCGGTCCATGGCTGCGCGCTGTTTCGTGGCGAGGAGATGCTGCTGTTTGTCGAGGACGTGGGCCGCCACAACGCCATCGACACGATTGCTGGCTGGATGTGGCTGAACCCCGACGCCCTCATGCCGCGCGCCGGCGAGCCCTTCGTGTTCTACACGACCGGGCGGCTGACCAGCGAGATGGTGATCAAGTCGGCGCAGATGGGCGTGGCCATCGTGGTCTCGCGCAGCGGCATCACCCAGATGGGCCACCAGATCGCCCAGCGACTGGGCCTGTGCGCCATCGGCCGCGCCACCAACAAGCGCTTCCTGTGCTACACCGCACCCGAGCGCCTGCAGCTGCAGCCCGGCCTGGCGGGACCCAAGCTGCGCGCCGCCTGAGCTTGCCTGCGGCGTCGCTGGCATGATGGCCGGCCATGACGGAATCCATATCTTCTGAACCAGCGGCAGCCACGCGCCTGCCGCTGCGCACCTGGCTGGGCGAAGGCCTGCGCGCCAGCATCTTCCTGCCCGCTCGTGTCGCCACCGCCTTGCCGACGCCTTTGCAACTGGCCGCCGTGGTGGCGTTGGTGGCCCTGCTGGAGATCGGCCTGGGACGGCTGGAGATCCCCGGCCCGGCCAGTTTCGACCTGCGCGGCTGGCTGGCGCCCTGGTGGAGCACGGCCGCCATCTTGTTCCTGGCCTGGTGGGCGCTGCCCGCCGCTGGGTCGCAGCGGTCGCCGGGCCTGGCCGCCTGGTTCCTGCTGTGGACCGCCGGCCTGCTGCCCGCCACCCTGGTGTCGCTGGCGCTGGGCATCGTCCAGGGCCAGGATGCAGCGCCGGACTGGTTGGGCCAGGCCTGGGCGGCCTGGGGCCTGTACCTGGGGCTGTGGGCCTGGACCATCGCCGTGTCGCTGCGCCTGGGCCGCCAGTTCGGCGCGCCCTGGCCGCGCCTGGTCTGGCTGGGCCTGGGGCTGGTGGCTGTGTATGCGGTGATGGTCTGGCAGTTCCCCGACCGTCCCTGGCAGGCCGACACCAGCGGCGAGCCCGATCCGCCGCGGCTGGAGCTCAGCCAGGAGGCCTTCGAGGCGCAGCAGGCGCTGTGGAGCAAGTCGGTGGCCGAACTGGCGCCCGAGCGGCCCGGCGTGGCCGAGGTCTACGGCCTGGTCTTCGCGCCCTATGCGCGCGAGGACGTCTTCCTGCGCGAGAGCAGCATGGTGGCGCGATTGCTGGCCGAGCGCTTCGACGCCCAGGGCCGGGTGCTGCACCTGGTCAACCACGTCGACACCGTCCAGACCCATCCCTGGGCGACACCGCTGAATCTGGAGCGCGCCATCGAGGCCCTGGCCGGTCGCATGGACCGCGACAACGACGTGCTGGTGGTCTACCTGACCTCGCACGGCGCCAGCGACTACCAGCTGGCGGCCGCGCACTGGCCGCTGGAGGTGGGCACGGTCAGCCCCGGCGAGCTGCGCCAGGCCCTGGACAAGGCCGGCATCCGCAACCGCGTGATCGCCATTTCGGCCTGCTATTCCGGCGGCTGGGTCGGCCCGCTGTCGGGCGACAGCACCCTGCTGATGACCGCCGCCGACGCCACCCACACCTCATATGGCTGCGGGCGTCTGTCCGAACTCACCTTCTTCGGCCGCGCCGTATTCGACGAGCAACTGCGCAAGACGCATTCCTTCGAGCAGGCCTTTGCTGCCGCCGTGCCGCTGATCCGCCAGCGCGAGATCGACGCCGGCAAGGACGACGGTTTTTCCAACCCGCAGATCAGCGTGGGCGAAAAGATCCGCCCCGTGCTGCAGGCGCTGCAGCAGCGGCTGGACAGCCGCTAGGGTTCAGGCTCATCCAGGCTTAACTCTTTGCGGCTAAGGTCGCAGCCATGAACATCCTGCGGCCGCGCCATTCGCTCCTTGCCTGCCTGCTCGCGCTGGCCGGTTGCAGCACCTCCGATGGTTTCCAGAACATGGCCAACGCCGACATCGCGCCGGCGCAGAGCCCGATGAAGATCTGGTGGCGGGTGTTGACCGAATCCAAGGTGGGGACGGTGCCGGTCGATCCGGTGCCGGTGCAGCCGCTGACCCGCGCGGCGCTGGACGCGCTGGACCCCAAGGGCGTGCACATCGTGCGGCTGGGCCATTCCTCGCATTTGCTCAAGCTGGAGGGCAAGTACTGGCTGATCGACCCGGTCTTCAGCGAGCGCGCTTCGCCCGTGCAGTGGGCCGGACCGCGGCGCTTCCATCCTTCGCCGATCGCGCTGGCCGACCTGCCGCCCATCGAGGGCCTGATCCTCTCGCACGACCACTACGACCACCTGGACCGCGCCACCATCGAGGCGCTGGCCCTGAAGGTGCAGCGCTACTACGTGCCCACCGGCGTGGGCGCGCGGCTGCAGTCCATGCAGGTGCCGGCCGAGCGCATCCAGGAGCTGGGCTGGTGGCAGGCTGCCACGCACGGTGGCGTGCAGCTGACGGCCGCGCCGTCCCAGCATTTCTCGGGCCGCAGCCTGACCGACCGCAACGCCACGCTGTGGGCCTCGTGGCTGATCCGCGCCGGCGGCCGTCTGGTGTTCTACAGCGGCGACAGCGGCTACTTCCCGGGCTTCCGCCAGATCGGCGAGCGCTTCCCCGGCATCGACCTGGCGCTGATCGAGAATGGCGCCTATGACAAGGACTGGCCGCAGGTGCACATGACGCCGGAGGAAAGCATCCGCGCGTTCGAGGACCTGAAAGCCAAGACGCTGTACAGCGTGCACAACAGCACCTTCGACCTGGCCTTCCATCCCTGGCGCGAGCCCATGGACCGGCTGGCTGCGCTGGCGTCCGCCAAGGGCATCGACCTGGCCACACCTGTGATCGGTGAGGTGATGAGCGTGGGCCAGCCGCGCAGCAACGCGCTGTGGTGGGCTAAGCTGCGTTGATGGACAAGGCCGGCGGCATTTCTTTCTGGCAGCTGGGTTGGCGCACCCTGTGGCGTGACCTGCGCGCCGGCGAGCTGCGTCTGCTGATCGTGGCGGTGACGCTGGCCGTGGCCGCGCTCACCGCCGTCGGCTTTTTTGCCGACCGACTCAAGGGCGGGCTGGCGCGTGATGCCCGCCAACTGCTGGGCGGCGACGCCGTGGTCTCCAGCGACAACCCCACACCCCAGGCCTTCATGGACAAGGCCCGTGCGCTGGGCCTGCAAAGCACGGTCACGCTGGGTTTCCCCACCATGGGCCGGGCCAGCGAGGCCCAGGGCGGCGCCAGCAAGCTGGTGGCGCTCAAGGCGGTCTCGCCGGGCTATCCCTTGCGCGGCAACCTGACCGTGGCGACGGCCCCCGAGACGCCGGGCGCCGTGACCCGCGAGGTGCCGGCCCGCGGCGAGGCCTGGGTCGACGCACCGCTGCTGGAAGCCATTGGCCTGAAGGCCGGCGACATGTTGCTGCTGGGCGATGCCCGGCTGCGCATCAGCCGCATCATCGTGCTCGAGCCCGACCGCGGCGGCGGCTTCATGAGCTTCGCGCCGCGGGTCATGGTCAACGCCGCCGACCTGCCGGCGACCCGCCTGATCCAGCCGGCCAGCCGCATCTCCTACCGCTTCGCCGTCGCCGGCAAGGACCGCGACGTGGCCGCCTTTGCCGATTGGGCGGCGCAGGAGGCGAAAAAGCGTGAAGTGAGCGGCCTGCGCGTCGAGTCGCTCGAGGGCGGCCGCCCCGAGATGCGCCAGACCCTGGACCGGGCCGAGAAATTCCTCAACCTGGTGGCCCTGCTGTCGGCGTTGCTCAGCGCAGTGGCGGTGGCGCTGGCGGCGCGCGGCTTTGCAGCCGGCCACCTGGACGATTGCGCCATGCTGCGCGTGCTGGGCCAGAGCCAGCGGACCATCGCCTGGAGCTATGCCTTCGAGTTCGCCCTGATCGGCCTGGCCGCCAGCGCGCTGGGCGTGGCCATCGGCTACGGCGTGCATTTCGTTTTTGTGCTGCTGCTGGCCGGCCTGGTGGAAGCGGCCCTGCCGGCCGCCAGCTTCTGGCCCGTGGCGTTCGGCCTGGGCATGGGCCTGACCCTGCTGTTTGCCTTCGGCCTGCCGCCGGTGCTGCAGCTGGCCCAGGTGCCGCCGCTGCGGGTGATCCGGCGTGACGTCGGCAACCTGCGGCCGGCCTCGGCCGCGGTGCTGGCCATTGGCGTGACCGGCTTTGCCGTGCTGCTGCTGGCCGCCAGCAGCGACCTGCTGCTGGGCGCCATCGCGGTGGGCGGTTTTGCCGGCGCCGTGCTGCTGTTTGCCGCGCTCAGCTGGCTGGCCGTCAAGGGCTTGCGGCTGGCGGTCAACGAGGCGACCGCGCCGCGCTGGCTGGTGTTGGCCACCCGCCAGATTTCGGCGCGGCCGGCCTATGCGGTGGTGCAGGTCAGCGCGCTGGCCGTGGGCCTGCTGGCCCTGGTGCTGCTGGTGCTGCTGCGCACCGACCTGATCGCCAGCTGGCGCCAGGCCACGCCGCCGGACGCACCCAACCGCTTCGTCATCAACGTCATGCCCGAGCAGAACCAGGCCTTCCAGCAGGCGCTGCGCGAGGCCGGTGTGCAGCGCTTCGACTGGTACCCCATGATCCGTGGCCGCCTGGTGGCGGTCAACGGCAAGGCAGTGGCGCCCGATGACTACACGGAGGACCGCGCAAAGCGCCTGGTCGACCGCGAGTTCAACCTCTCGCACAGCGCTGTCCAGCCGCCGCACAACGCGGTGGTGGCCGGCCGCTGGCAGGCTGAAGAAGCAGGCGCCATCAGCGTGGAAGAGGGCATCGCCAAGACCCTGGGCCTGAAGCTGGGCGACAGCCTGCGCTTTGACATCGGCGGCATCCAGGCCGAGTCCAGGATCACATCGCTGCGCAAGGTGGACTGGGGCTCGATGCGGGCGAATTTCTTTGTCATCTACCCGGTCAGCGCCATGGCCGACGTGCCGGTGACTTTCATGAGCGCCTTCCGCGCGCCCGACGGCAAGGGGTTCGACAACGCCCTGGTGCGGGCCTTCCCCAACATCACCAACGTCGACATGACCAGCACCATCAACCAGATCCAGGGCGTGCTGGACAAGGTGGTGCGCGCCATCGAGTTCCTGTTCGGCTTCACCCTGGCGGCCGGCGTGGTCGTGCTGTTCGCAGCGGTGACGGCCACGCGCGAAGAGCGGGCACGCGAGTTCGCCATCATGCGGGCCGTGGGCGCGCGTGCCAGCCTGCTGCGCCAGGTGCAGCGCGCCGAACTGGCCGGTGTCGGCCTGCTGGCGGGCTTCCTGGCCAGCATCGTGGCCTCCGTGGTGGGCTGGGCTCTGGCGCGCTGGGTGTTCGACTTCACCTGGACGGCCTCGCCCCTGGTGCCGCTGCTGGGCGCGCTGGCCGGCGCTGCACTGGCGCTGGCGGCCGGCTGGTGGGGCCTGCGCGAGGTGCTGACGCGGCCGGTGGTGGACACCCTGCGCCGCGCCGCCGAGTAAACCGGCCCCGGAAGAGGGCGCGACAATAGGGGGATGGCATCCCCGACCACCACCTCCTCCCCGGCGCCGCTGCGCCTGACCAGTTTTTCACACGGCGGCGGCTGCGGCTGCAAGATCGCGCCGGGTGTGCTGTCCGAGATCCTCAAGGGCAGCGCCGGCGGCATCATCCCGCCCGAGTTGCTGGTGGGCATCGAGACGGCCGATGACGCTGCTGTCTACAAGCTCAACGACGAACAGGCCCTGGTCGCGACGACCGACTTCTTCATGCCCATCGTCGACGACCCGTACGACTTTGGCCGCATCGCCGCCACCAATGCCATCAGCGACGTCTATGCCATGGGCGGCAAGCCCATCCTGGCCCTGGCCATCGTCGCCATGCCGGTCAACTCGCTGCCTGTGGCCGTGATCGGCGAGGTGCTGCGCGGCGGCAACGCAGTGTGCAAGGCGGCCGGCATCCCGATTGCCGGCGGCCACACCATCGACTCGGTCGAGCCGATCTACGGCCTGGTGGTGTTGGGCCTGGTGCATCCGGACAGGGTGCGGCGCAACCGCGACGCCCGTGCCGGCGACGTGCTGGTGCTGGGCAAGCCGCTGGGCGTGGGCGTGCTGTCGGCCGCGCTGAAGAAGGAGCAGCTCGGCGCCGCCGGCTATGAGCGCCTGGTCCGGGTCACGACCATGCTCAACACGCCGGGCACGGCGCTGGCCGCGCTCGACGGTGTGCATGCGCTGACCGACATCACCGGCTTTGGCATCGCCGGCCACACGCTGGAGCTGGCGCGCGGCGCCAGCCTGCGCGCCGTTCTGGACTGGGGCCGCGTGCCGCTGATCGAGGGCGTGGCCGAACTGGCGGCGCAAGGCTTCATCACCGGCGCGTCCGGGCGCAACTGGGCCGGCTATGGCGGCGAGGTGCAGCTCGATGCGGCGCTGCCGCCGCTGGCCCAGGCCCTGTTGTCCGATCCCCAGACCAGCGGTGGCCTGCTGGTCAGCTGCGCGCCCGAAGCCGTGGACCAGGTGCTGGCCATCTTCCGGGAGCAGGGCTTTGCCGATGCGGCCGTGGTGGGCCGCATGGAAGCGGGCGCGCCGGGCCTGGCTGTGCGCCCATGAAGGCGCCGGTGCGTGTCGCCGACCGCGGCGGCTTCGACATGCTGATCGATGCACGCTCGCCGGGCGAGTTCGCCATCGACCACATCCCGGGCGCCATCAACTGCCCGGTGCTCGATGACGAGGAGCGGCGCATCGTCGGCACCCTGTACAAGCAGCAGGGCGCCTTCGAGGCGCGGCGTGTGGGCGGCGCCATGGTCGCGGCCAATCTGGCGCGCCATCTGCGCGAGCAGTTCGGCGACAAGCCGGCCAACTGGAAGCCGCTGGTGTACTGCTGGCGCGGCGGCCTGCGCTCGGGCTCCATGACCACCTGGCTGCGCCTGGTGGGCTGGGACGCGCAGCAGCTGGCCGGCGGCTACAAGAGCTGGCGCCGCCACGTTATCGACCTGATCGACGCACTGGCGCCCACCTTGCCCATCACCGTGGTCTGTGGCGCCACTGGCAGCGCCAAGACCCGGGTGCTGCACGCGCTGGCGGCGCAGGGCGAGCAGGTGCTGGACCTGGAGGGGCTGGCCTGCCACAAGGGCTCGCTGCTGGGCGCGCTGCCGGACCGGCCCCAGCCCTCGCAGACCGCCTTCGAGACCCAGGTTGCCGCCGCGCTGGAACGGGTCGACCCGGCGCGGCCCCTGTATGTGGAAGGCGAGAGCCGTCGCATCGGCAAGATCAACGTGCCGCCGACCCTGGTCGAGCGCATGCGCGCCAGCCCCCTGATCGAGGTGCAGGCCAGCTTCCCGGCCCGCCTGGAGTACCTGCTGCGCGACTACGCCTACCTGGGCGAGCGGCCGCAATGGCTGTCGGACCAGCTGGGCATGCTCAAGGAAATGCACGGCAAGGAGGTCATTGCCGGCTGGCAGGCCATGGCCATGGCCGGTGATCTGCGCAGCCTGTTCGCCGAACTGGCGCAGCGCCACTACGACCCGGCCTACGCCAAATCGCAGCGCGCGCATTTCCGGCAGTGGGACCAGCGCGTGCCGGTGGCGACGGACGACTTGACGGACCAGGGTATCGAGGCGGTGGCGCGCGACGTGCGCGCGCTCAGGGCAGCACCAGCTTGATCACACCGCCGGGCGTGAGCACGGCCAGGGTCTTGGCGTCGATGAAGGCCAGGCCGCCTGGCTTGTAGAGCAGGCCGGGCAAGGGCCCCAGTTGCAGGCCGGGCGTGGACGCAACGCCGGCCACCGTGGTGGCCGGGCCGCCGGACTGGCTCTTGCGCTGCACGAAGTGGCCCCAGGTCTCGCCCACCCAGAAGTCACCACCGGCGTCCATGATGGAGACAAACGCGCCCTGGCTGGCGATGCCTCCGGTCAAGATCAGGGTTTCCTGACCTTGCGGATTGATCTTGAAATACAGCGCTCCCAGATAGGCATAGACGTTGCCAGCGGCATCGACTGACAGCCAGCGGGGTGCCAGGTTGTCGAAGAAAGTGCTGACCTGGCCGTCGGCCGTGATCTTGCGGATGGCGCCGTTGCCAGCGTCCGCCACGAACAGATTTCCATTGCCGTCCAGCGCCAAGCCCATAAGCCGCCTGAACAGCGCCGTGCTGGCCGGTCCGTTGACCATGCCCGCCAGGGAAGGGTCACCGGCAAGAGTGCGTACCACGCCGTCGGCCGTGATCTGCCGGACCGTGCCGGAGCTGGAGGTCGTCTCTGCCTGTTGGGGCGGCAGTGTGTTGTCAGTGACATACAGGCCGCCTTTGCCGTCCAGGACCAGCCCGGTGGGGTAGTGGAAGCGCGCCAGCGCGCCCGGGCCGTCGCGGCTGCCTGCTTCGGCCGCGCTGCCGGCCAAGGTGCTGACCTCGCCGCCGGGTGTGACCTTGCGCACCGCGTGGTTCATGGTGTCGGCGATGTAGAGGTTGCCAGCGTTGTCGGCAACCACGCTTTGCGGGTTGTCGAAGCGGGCGGCGCTGCCGCTGCCGTCGGCGAATCCCGTGACCGGCTGCAGCCCGGCAAAGGTGCTGACCGTGCCGTCCAGCGCGACCTTGCGCACAGCGTTGTTGCCGGCATCGGCGACATAGAGTTCACCGCCATGGAAGGCGATGGCCGACGGCCGTGTGAAGCGCGCCGCAGCGCCCACACCGTCGGCGTTGCCGGCCGCCTGCGGCGTGCCCGCCAAGGTGCTGACCAGGCCTGCCGGCGTGATCTTGCGGATGGTGTGGTTCGAGGTGTCGGCGACGTACAGATTGTTCAAGGGGTCGATGGCGATGCCGCGCGGCAGGTTGAAGCGCGCGGCTGCGCCGACCCCGTCGGTGCTGCCGGTGGCCGGCGCTGCGCCGGCGATGGTGGTGACCACACCTGCGGGCGTGACCTTGCGGACGGTGTTGTTGTAGGCCTCCGCCACATAGAGATTGCCCGAAGCGTCGATGGCCGTGCCGCCGGGCCCATTGAAGCTGGCAGCCGCGCCGGTGCCGTCCGCGCTGCCTCTGACGATCTGGAAGAAGCCCGGGGGCTTGGTGCCCGCCAGCACGCTGACTTCGCCGGCCGGCGTCACCTTGTTGATGTAGTTGCTGTGGGCGTCCGACGCATACAGATTGCCCGCCGCATCGAAAGCCACGCCCGAGTGCGGCACCTGGGAGCAGGTCGCGCTGCCGAACGCCAGGGTGTTGAGCAGGCCGGCGCTGCCTGGGAAGTCCGACACCGTGCCGTCCATGGAGACCCGGCGCACGCCGCAGACCTCGACCACGGTCAGCTCGCCGGTGGGCCCGACCACCAGATGGCCTGGTATCTGCAGGCCGGTGGCCAGCGTGCTGATCACTCCTGCGGGCGTGATCTTGCGCACCATGTCGTTGTCCGTGTCCGAGACATAGACGTTGCCTGCCGCGTCCACCGTGATGCCCTGCGGGTTGCGCAGATCGCTGGCCGGCGGACCGGCGAGCCGGCCGGCGACAGGGTAGAGGCCGGGCGCGGGCGGCTCGGAGCTGCCGCCGCCGCCGCAGGAAACCAGCGCCAGCACGGCGGTCGCGGCCAGCGCCGCAGCATGGATCAGTCGGTGCATGCAGTCTCCCGTTGGCAAAGACCACTTTAGCGCGGCCCGCCCCTGCCGTGGGGTTTGGTCCGGGTGGGACAATCGGGCCATGCAGATCGAAGAGAAACCCGAGTTCGCCACGCCCTTCGAATGGATAGGCGGCGAAGACAAGGTCAAGGCGCTGGTCGAGCGCTTTTACGACCTGATGGACCTGGAGCCGGCCTACGCCGAACTGCGCGCCGCGCACGGCAGCCACCTGGAGAAGGCGCGCCAGCACCTGTTCTGGTTCCTGTGCGGCTGGCTGGGCGGGCCGCAGCACTACACCGAGCGCTTCGGCCATCCGCGCCTGCGCATGCGCCACATGCCCTTTGCCATCGGCATCAAGGAGCGCGACCAGTGGCTGGCCTGCATGGACCAGGCCATGGGCGAGACCGGCGTGCCGCAAGCCCTGCGCGAACGGCTCAAGACCAGCTTCTTCCAGACCGCCGACTGGATGCGCAACACCCACGGCTGAGCCTGTGCCGGCGGTCCCATAATGGCCGGATTCCGATTCAAAGGAGGGCTCGCATGTCTACTGGAGGCTGGATTGTCCTGGCGCTGATCGCCGTGCTGGTGGTCTGGGCCATCGCTGTCTACAACGCACTGGTGCAGCGGCGCAACCGCATCGCCAACGCGTTCGGCCAGATCGACGTGCAGCTCAAGCGCCGTCACGACCTTGTGCCCAACCTGGTGGAAGTGGCCAAGCGCTACCTGGCCCACGAGGCTGCCACCCTGGAAGCTGTGGTGCGCGCGCGCAGTGCCGCGGTCGGCGCCGCTGACACGGCGCGCCAGCGCCCGGCCAACGCGCAGGCCGTGCAGGCCCTGGCCGCTGCCGAACAGGCCCTGGGTGGCAGCTTAGGCCGCCTGCTGGTAGTGGCCGAGGACTACCCCGAACTCAAGGCCGACGCCAGCATGCGCTCGCTCAGCGAGGAACTCACCAGCACCGAGAACCGCGTCGGCTTCGCCCGCCAGGCCTACAACGATGAAGTGCTGGCCTACAACGACGCGACCGGGGCCTTCCCGGACCTGCTGGTGGCGCGCCTGACCGGCTTTGCGCCGGCGGCCATGCTGCAGGCCACCCAGAGCGACGCCGAGCGCGAGGCGCCGCGCGTCGCCTTCTGAGCAGGCTGGCGGCCGACGCGAGGGATGCGTTTTTTCGAGCACCAGGACCAGGCCCGGGGCCAGACTTGGCGCCTGCTGGCACTGTTTGGCCTGGCCGTGCTGGCCACCGTGGTCGGCGTGCACGCCGCGCTGGTGCTGTGTTGGCTGCTGCTGGACGCACTGTTGCCCTTCGATCTGCCCTTCCCGCGCCTGTTCCTGGCTGTGAACGTCGGCGTGACGCTGCTGCTGGTCCTGGGCGGCTGGTGGATCGAGACCTCCAATCTGCAGATGGCCGGTGGCGCGCAGCGGCTGGCCCGGCGCATCGGCGCGCGCGAGGCCTGGCCCGCCAGCAGCGCGGCCGAGCAGAGGCTGTGCAACATCGTCGACGAGGTCTGCATTGCCGCGCACATGCCGCGTCCCGAGGTGATGGTGCTGCCACGCAACCAGGCGATCAATGCCTTCGCCTGCGGCTGGGATCCTGAGGATTCGGTGGTTGCCGTGACGCAGGGCGCGCTGGACTGGCTAACCCGCGACGAGTTGCAGGGCATGGTGGCCCATGAATGCAGCCACATCCACGAGGGCGACACCCGGCTGAACATGCAACTGGCTGGCATGGTCTGCGGGCTGGAACTGGTTTGGCGCTTCGGCGATGAGCTGCGCGAGCAAGGCGGTGTGGCCGTGCTGTTTGGCTGGGCCATCATGACCATGGGCTCGTTCGGCTGGTCTGCGGGGCGCTGGCTGCAGGCGGCAGTGGCGCGCCAGCGTGAATTTCTTGCCGACGCGCGCGCGGTGCAATGGACGCGCAGCCGCGACGGCCTGGGCGGTGTGCTGCGCAAAGCCATGGGCCAGCGCGATGCCCGGCACGACGCCAGCGACGGCCCGGCCTTGCCGCGGTTGGCGCAGCACCTGCTGCTGGTGGGGGAGGGCGGTGGAAGCGGTAGATGGTTCGATGCCCATCCGCCACTGGAACTGCGGGTGCGGCGCCTGTACGGCCGGCCCATGCCGGCCTTGCCGCTGACCGCTAGGCCGGACGCCCAGACGGCTTGAGCAACACCACCACGGCGCCGGCGCCGCCCTCGTCGGCGCGGGCCTGGACGAAGGCCAGCACCTCGTCCTTCTGGATCAGCCAGCCCTGCACTTTGGCTTTGAGCACCGGCATCTTGCCCGGCGAGCCCAGGCCCTTGCCATGCACGACACGCACGCAGCGGATGCCCTGCTTGTGGGCTTCGCGGATGAAGGCGCCCAGCGCCTCCCGCGCGTCCTCGCGGCGCAGGCCGTGCAGGTCGAGCTCGCGCTGGATGCTCCAGTCGCCCTTGCGCAGCTTGCGCGTCACGTCGCTGCCAATGCCCGGGCGCCGGAAGCTCAGCGCGTCGTCCACGTCCAGCAGGGTGCTGGCGTCGAACTCGTCGCTGATGGCCTCCAGCAGCACGCGCTGCTCGTCCAGCTGCTGCTGCACGGGAATAGGCGGCGGCTGTTCGGGGGCCAGCCGCACCCGCGGCGGCTGCTTGATGGGTTTGACCGCGCCCACCCCTGTGGCGAAGACGTTCCTGTCGGCCAGGGCGCGGCGCTCGGCCTCGCGGCGAGCGGCTTCCTGCTGCGCCGCCAGCTTCTGCTGCTGCGCCAGGTGGCGCTGCATGGCCTGCAGGTCCTGCAAGGACTTCGCCTTCACAGCAAGCCCTTTTCGGCCATCGACAGCGCGGCGCCCGGCGCGACGATGATGTGGTCCAGCACACGCACGTCGATCAGGGCCAGCGCCGCCTTCAGGGTCTGCGTGAGGGCCTCGTCGGCGCGCGAGGGCTGGACCGTGCCGCTGGGATGGTTGTGCGCCAGCACCACGGCGGCGGCCTGGTGGCGCAGCGCGTGCAGCACCACCTCGCGCGGGTAGACGCTGGTCTGGGTCAGGCTGCCGCGAAACAGCTCCTCCAGCGCCAGCAGGCGGTGCTGCGCGTCCAGGAACAGCACGGCAAACACTTCGTGCTCGCGCCGCGCCAGGTGCAGCTGCAGGTATTGCATCACTGCCCCGGGCGAGCTGAAGACCTCGCGCTCCTTGAGTTGCTGGGCCAGCGCGCGCCGCGCCAGTTCCAGCACGGCCAGCAGCTCGGCCCGCTTGGCGTCGCCGCCCAGACCCTTGACGGCCTTGAGTTCGTCGGCGCTGGTGTGCAAGAGGCCGGCGATGCCGCCGAAGCGCTCCAGCACTTCGTGGGCCATCTGCAGCACGCCGCGGCCCGCCGTGCCGGTGCGCAGCAGCAGGGCCAGCAGCTCGGTGTCGCTGAGCGCGGCCGCGCCGCGTTCCAGCAGCTTTTCGCGCGGCTGGGCGTCGGCGGGAAGGTCTTTCAGGGACATCGGCGTGCGTCCACCGCAGGCGGCTGCGGGAGTTTCTACAATGGAGGCCAGTTTATCGGGACTTCCATGGCCTCCACCTCGCCGCAAGCTGTGCCCCGTGTGCAGCCTGGCTCCTTTCTCACACTGCATTACCGCCTGGCCGGTCCGGGCGGCGACATCATCAACACCTTCAACGACAAGCCGGCCACGCTGACCCTGGGTACGGGCGAGCTGTCACCGGCCATGGAGCAGCGCCTGCTGGGACTGGAGGAGGGCGCGCGCGCCAGTTTCGAGATTCCCGAGGGCGAGGCCTTTGGCGAGCGCAATCCGCAGATGCTGCAATGGGTGGCGCGCAAGCTGCTCAACGAACTGGGCGACGCCGACGAGACCTACAAGGTCGGCGACGTGGTGCAGTTCCCCACGCCCGACGGCCTGGGCCAGTACGCCGGCTCGGTGCAGCAGGTGGGCAAGGACGGCCAGGGCGACGGCAAGGCCGACGCAGTGCTGTTCGATTTCAACCATCCGCTGGCCGGCCAGCGCGTGAGTTTCGAAGTTCATGTGATCGGCGTGCTATGAGCCAGGAACAAGCCAAGGACAGCGCGAGCGAAGAGGTCAACATCCTGCTGGCCGAGCCGCGCGGCTTTTGCGCCGGTGTCGACCGCGCGATCGAGATCGTCGAGCGCGCCCTGCAGAAGTTCGGCGCGCCCATCTACGTGCGCCACGAGATCGTGCACAACACCTATGTGGTCAACGACCTCAAGGCCAAGGGCGCGGTCTTTATCGAGGACCTGAACGATGTGCCTGTGGGCGCCACCCTGGTGTTCTCAGCCCATGGCGTGAGCAAGGCCGTGCAGCAGGAGGCGCGCGCGCGCGGCTTCGAGATCTTCGACGCCACCTGTCCGCTGGTCACCAAGGTCCACGTGGAAGTGGCCAAGCTGGCCAAGGAAGGCTACGAGTTCATCATGATCGGCCACAAGGGCCATCCCGAGGTGGAGGGCACCATGGGCCAGCTGGACCACGGCATCCACCTGGTGGAGGACGTGGAGGACGTGGCCAAGGTGCAGCCGGCGCAAACCGCCAAGCTGGCCGTGGTGACGCAGACCACCCTGTCGGTGGACGACGCGGCCCAGATCTCCGCCGCGGTGCGCGCGCGCTTTCCCAGCGTGCGCGAGCCCAAGCAGCAGGACATCTGCTATGCCACGCAAAACCGCCAGGACGCGGTCAAACTGATGGCGCCGCAGGTGGATGTGGTCATCGTGGTGGGCAGCCCCACCAGCTCCAACAGCAATCGGCTGGCCGAACTGGCGCGCAAGCTCGGCGTGCCCAGCCACATGGTGGACAGCGCCGACGAACTGCGGCCTGAATGGCTGGCCGGTAAGGCCCGCGTCGGGCTCACTGCCGGCGCCTCGGCGCCCGAATTGTTGGTGCGCCAGGTGATCGATCGGATCAAGGCCATGGGCGCGGTCTCGGTGCGCAAGATGGACGGCATTTCTGAGACGGTGAAGTTCCCGCTGCCCAAGGGCCTGAAGCTCGACGAGGGCGTCCAACTGGGGCATCTGAGCTGATGCGCTCCGAAATTGAGAGCGCCTCGGGCAGATTCCGCGGGGGCTACAGCCACTTTTTGCGTGAAACACCGCTGTGGAAGCTGGCCGGGTCCAGCCTGGGCCTGCCCTGCGCCGAGGTCTGGCTCAAGCTCGAGCACCTGCAGGTCGGCGGCAGCTTCAAGGCCCGCGGCATGCTCAACCGGCTGCTGTCCAACCCCATCCCTGCCAGCGGCGTGATCGTGGCATCAGGGGGCAACGCCGGCATCGCCACGGCCGCGGCCGCTCAAGCCCTGGGTGTGCCCTGCGAGGTCTTCGTGCCCATGGTGTCCAGCCCCGCCAAACAGGCCAGGCTGCGCGAACTCGGGGCCACGGTGGTGGTCACTGGTGCTGCATATGCTGAAGCGCTGCAAGCCTGCCTGGCGCGCCAGCAGCAAAGCGGCGCCTTGCTCACCCATGCCTACGACCAGATCGAGGTGGTGGCTGGAGCCGGCACGCTGGCGCAGGAAATAGAGCGCCAGGGCGGATTGCCCGACAGCGTGTTGGTCAGCGTTGGCGGCGGCGGCCTGATTGCCGGCATCGCCGGCTGGTTCGAGCAGCGCTGCCGCGTGGTGGCGTTGGAGCCGGAACTGGCGCCCACGCTGTTCCAGGCGCGCGCTGCGGGCGCACCTGTGGATGTGCAGGTGGGCGGCCTCGCCGCCGATTCGTTGGGCGCCAAGCGCATCGGCGCGATCGCCTGGGAAGTGACGCAGCAGCACGTGAAAGACGTGCTGCTGCTGCCGGATGCGGCCATCCGCAACGCGCAACTGACCTTGTGGCAGCAGTTGCGGCTGGCGGTGGAACCGGCGGCCGCCCTGGGCCTTGCGGCTGTGCAAAGCGGCGCCTACACACCACGGGCCGCCGAGAAGGTCTGTCTGGTGGTGTGCGGCGCCAATCTCGATCCGGCCACGCTGGCCGGTTGAGGCTTACTTCTTCGGGCCATCGTCCTTGTCGGGCGCCGGGGTGATCTCCACCTTGGGCAGGGCGATGGTTTCCTTTTCGGTCGTGATCTTGGGCACGGTCACTTCCTTTTCGACCTTGCTGACCTTCACGTCGGGCGCGTCGACGTTGTACTTGGGCAGGGTGACGTCGCCTTCCTTGGTCTTGCTCACTTCGTACTTGGGAGCGGTGACGCTGCCTTCCTGGGTCTTTTGCACGTCGCAGCCGGTCAGACTGAGCATGCCGGCAGCGGCCAGGCTGGCCAGGAGGTAAGAGGTCTTGCGCATGATGGAACTCCTTGGTGGTTGGATGAAGCCATTGTGAAAAGCAGCCAAGGGGCGGGCGTGTCAGCGCGCAGCCTGTGGCCCTGTCCGCGCCGGCCCCGAAGCCGCCCTCTAAAATGCTGTGATGCTTGACATCACCCTGTTACGAAAAGACCTGCCCTCGGTCGTGGCCCGGCTGGAGGCGCGCAAGAAGCCGCAGGCCTTCCTGGACGTGGACGCTTTCACCGCGCTGGAAGCCGAGCGCAAGGCCATCCAGACCCGCACCGAAGAACTGCAGTCGCAGCGCAACCAGCTGTCCAAGCAGATCGGCCAGCTCAAGTCCAAGGGCGAATCCGCCGACGCGGTGATGGCCCAGGTGGCGGCGCTCAAGGGCGAGCTCGATGCCTCCGCCGCGCGGCTCGAGCAGATCCAGCCTGAGCTGCAGGCCCTGCTGCTGGCCGTGCCCAACCTGCCGCACGAGAGCGTGCCGTTGGGCGCCGACGAGCATGGCAACGTCAAGGTGCGCGATTGGGGCACGCCGCGCAAGTTCGATTTCGCCGTCAAGGACCATGTGGACATCGGCGAGAAGCTGGGCCTGGATTTCGAGGCCGGCGTCAAGCTCAGTGGCTCGCGCTTTACCGTGATGAAGGGCCCGCTGGCTCGCCTGCACCGCGCGCTCGCCCAGTTCATGCTGGACGTGCAGACCCAGCAGCACGGTTACACCGAGTGCTATGTGCCCTACGTTGTCAACGCTGAATCCCTGCGCGGCACGGGCCAGCTGCCCAAGTTCGAGGGCGACCTGTTTGCCGCCAAGAAGGGCGGCCAGGAGGGCGAGGCCGCGCCCGACAACGCCGCGCTGTACCTGATCCCCACCAGCGAGGTGCCGCTGACCAACCTCGTGCGCGACGAGATCGTGGCCGAGGCCGAGTTGCCGATCAAGCTGACCGCCCACACGCCATGCTTTCGCTCCGAAGCCGGCAGCGCCGGCCGCGACACCCGCGGCATGATCCGCCAGCACCAGTTCGACAAGGTCGAGATGGTGCAGATCAGCCATCCCGACAGGAGCTACGAGGCGCTCGAGGAGATGACTGGCCACGCCGAGGCGGTGCTGCAAAAGCTGGGTCTGCCCTACCGCGTGATGCTGCTGTGCACAGGCGACATGGGTTTTGGTGCCAGCAAGACCTACGACCTGGAGGTCTGGCTGCCGGCACAGGCGACTTACCGCGAGATCAGCTCGGTGTCCAACTGCGAGGCCTTCCAGGCGCGCCGCCTGCAGGCGCGCTACAAGACCGCCCAGGGCAAAAACGAGCTGGTGCACACGCTCAATGGCTCCGGCCTTGCCGTGGGCCGGACCCTGGTGGCGGTGCTGGAGAACTACCAGAATGCCGACGGCAGCATCACCGTTCCGGAAGCTTTACGGCCGTACATGGGCGGCGCCGCCAGCCTGCAGCCCTGATCGGTTAGAATTTCAGGCTTCGCACCACGCGAACCGAAACAGGAGCGGTGGCAGAGTGGTCGAATGCGCCGGACTCGAAATCCGGTGTACGGTTATGCCGTACCGTGGGTTCGAATCCCACCTGCTCCGCCATCAAGCCGCTGCCTTGCAGCGGCTTTTTCTTTGGCTTTGCCTTTGTTGTGCCCTTTGTGCGCTTGCAGCATCAGGTAACACCTGTCCGAAACGCTGCGCCTTAAAATTTTCGAATGAAAGGCGTAGTCATGACAGAGCCGCAAGTAGTCACTCGCTTCGTCCAGCTGATGGGGACGGCGGACAAGCTGGGCTTGACGTTGAGTTTCAACCACCAGGAGTTCCTGCTGTGCAAGCCGGATGGCCGGCCCTGGGGCGAGACGCTCAGCCTGGACGATGTGGCCCGGGCGATCGAGGCCTACAACGAGGTCACGGCACACTCCAGCCCGGATGCACTGGCCACCGCTCCCGGCATGCTGGGCTAAGCTGCCCGCCGCGTCCTGGCTTTGGCCGGCGCGGCCTTCTTCGCGGGTGGTTTGACTCCTGCAGCCTTTTCTGTGCGTTTTACCGGCGCCTTCTTTGACGCTGTGGCCTTGCCCTGCAGGCTGCGCTTGAGCAATTCGGTCAGGTCGATCACGGCGGCCCCGCCGGTGGCAGCCGGCGCGTCTTCCAGCTTGGTCACGGTTTCGGTCTCGCCGGCCTTGGCCTTGGCCTGCACCAGCTTCATGATCTCCTCGCGGAAACTGTCGCGGAAGCGGTCGGCGCTCCACTGTGCCGACATGTCGGCGATCAGCTGCTTGGCCATCTTCAATTCGCTGTCCTTCAGGCCGCTTGCCTTGGTGCCGGTGGGGGGAAGCTTCAGGTCCTCCCAGGAGCGGATCTCGCCGCCCCAGCGCAGCAGGTTCAGGACCAGCGCCGGCCCGCAGGGAATGAGCACCGCCAGGTGCTGCTTGGTCTGGATCACCACGGTGGCAATGCCGACCTTGTTGGTCTCCTTGAGCGCCTCGCGCAGCAGGGCATAGACCTTGTCGCCGCGCCCCGCCGGCGCCACGTAGTAGGGGCGCTCCAGGTAGACGAAGGGCACTTCATCGGCGTCGACGAAGCACTCGATCTCGATGGTCTGGGTGGTCTTGGGGTAGGCGGCGGCGATCTCTTCGGCGCTGAGGATGACGTAGTGACCATCCTCCCACTCGATGCCCTTGACGATATTGTCCTTCTCGATTTCCCGGCCGGTCTTCTTGTTGATGCGCTTGTAGCCCACAGGGTCCATCGAGCGCTTGTCCAGCCAGTCGAAGTTCAGGTCGCTCTCGGCGGTGGCCGAATACAGTGCGATCGGAATGTGGACCAGGCCGAAGGTGATCGCGCCCTTCCACAAGGTCCGGGTGGACGTCTTGGCCATGCCTTTGGAGGTGGTTGCCATGGGTGCCCTCAACGCAGCCGTAGCCAGGCCGCGAGGCTCGGGCCCTGCTGTGCGCGCTCCGGCTGCGCTTGCAGTGCCAGACATTCGGCGCGCGCCCACCAGCGCGCGGACAGCCTGTCGAAGGTCTGGCGCGAGCGGTCGGCCATGCACTCCTGGCGGCCCAATGTGTGCAGGTTGGCCGCGATCCGGCGGGCCAGCAGCAAGCGGTGCGCCGGAGCCTGGTTGTGCATGAAGGCTGTCATCAGGGACAGCGTCGCCAGCCACAGCGCATGGCTGGCCTGGCGCAAGGCCAGCGCCTGCGAGTCGATGGGCACGCGCGTCTCAGCCATGACGCAGGGCCGGCGCGGCGGGCAGGGTGGGCAAGAGGATCGGTGCATGGCGGGTCCCGGATGGAGGCCATCCTAGGACTTGCCGCAGACCGGCTCTGTCAGCGCAAGAGGGCAGGCAAGGCCCGCGCTGTCCTACAGCGAAAGCGGGCAGGCTTCAGCCGCCGGTGCCCGGCGCGTTCGGGCGCAGGTGGCGCTTCTTGCCTGCAGCGCGCGCTTCCTCGGTGGTGAACTCGTGGGCGTGGCCGCTCTGGTGCGCGGCGCGACCGCCCAGGCTGGCGATCTCGCGCTGGCGCTGCGGATCCATGGCGGCAAAGCCGCGCAGGCCGCGCTTGGTGCCACCGGCGGCGCCGGCATCGGGAGTGCTTTGGATGGGGTTCATGTTGTCGTCCTTCCTGGGGGGCTGCAAAGCTCGACAACAAATGCTAGACCTGCCCGGACCACAACGGTGCATTTCAAACGCTACAGACAGTAAGTTGCTCGGCAGTTCGCTAGACTTGCCGCATGAAACCGGACACCTCTTCCGCTGCCGCCACGCCTGCGCAGGCCCAGTGGGTGGAGGGTGAACTGGTGCGCAGCCTGATGCGAACCGCCAGCAACACCCAATTGACGGGGCTGGGCCTGATCCCGGTGTTCATCGGCGTGCTGTGGACCGATGCCACGCCCCTGGCCCTGGGGCTGTGGGTGCTGGCTGCCGTGAGCGTCGCGCTGGTGCGCTTTGGCATCATCCGCATCTACACGCGGGACGTGCGCAGCGGTGGGACGCAGGAGCACCTGGACTTTTTGGCACGCTACAGGCTGATCTGGCCCGCCAGCGCCCTGGTCTGGGGGCTGACGACCCTGCTGTACTTCGACCGCTCGCCACTGGCCGACCAGTTCATCTGCTGGCTGATCCTGGCGGGCCTGGCGATGTTCGCGATCAACACCTTGTCCAGCCATTTGGCGACGATGCGCTCTTACCTCAATGTGCTGGCGCTGACGGCGCTGGCCGTGATGTGCTGGCGCATCGGCGTGGAGCTGCGGTTTCACGGGCCGTTCTATCACTACTGGTTGATCGCCCTGTTGCTGATCTTCTGGCAGGTGCTGCGCCAGGCCGGTCTGCGCCTGCACCGCACGCACAGGCAGGCCTTCGAGCTGCAATACCGCAACGATCGGCTGATCGAGTCGCTGACCCGTCAGACCCAGGCGGCGCTGGATGCGGTCGAGATCAAGAACCGCTTCCTGGCCAGCGCGGCCCACGACATCCGCCAGCCTGTCCATGCGCTGGGCCTGTACGCCGACTGGCTGGGCAGCGAGCCCGAACTGGTCGATGAGATCGCGCCCAAGATCGTCGAGTCGACCAAGGCGGTGAACGCCCTGTTCGATTCGCTGTTCGACCTGGTGCGGCTGGACTCCGGCAAGATCAAGCTGAACATCGAGCCGGTGCGGCTGGACAAGCTGCTGCACGACCTGGAGCTGCAGTACCGCCCGCTGGCCGAAGCCAAGGGTCTGGAGTTCCGCGTGCATGTGGTGCCGGGCGAGGTGGTGTCTGATCCCATCTTGCTGACGCGCATCGTCGGCAACCTGATCTCCAATGCCGTCAAGTACACGCAGCGTGGCGGCGTCCTGGTGGCCTCCAGGGCGACGGCGCGCGGCCGCAGCATCGAGGTCTGGGACACAGGCGTGGGCATTGCGCCGGTGCACCAGAAAGAGATCTTCCGGGAGTTCTTCAAGGTCCAGACCCATGCCGGCACCGAAGACAGTTTCGGCCTGGGCCTGTACATCGTGTCGCGCCTGGCCGGCATCCTGGGCCATGCGCTGACCCTGGCCTCGCGGCCGGGACGCGGCACCGTGTTCCGGCTGATGCTGCATCCCACCGACAGGCAGGCGGCGGAGCTCGCCGCCGCTGCCGTCGGCGCGCCTCAGCTGGCCAACATGCCGTGAGTGCGGGCGTAGTGGATGGTCTGGGTGCGGCTTTTCACGCCCAGGCGGCGGAACAGGCGCCAGAGGTGGACCTTGACGGTGTGCTCGCTGATGCCAAGCTCCTCGGCGATCTCGCGGTTGGACAGGCCGCGGTCGAGCATGACGATGAGCTGCTTCTGACGCTTGGACAGCTTGTTGTCGGTGGGGGCCAGCTCTTCGAAGCCGTTGTCCACGTTCATCAGCGCGCGCAGGGCGTTGCCGATCTCGCTGGCGCCTGAGGACTTCTCGATGTAGATGTCGGCGCCGGCCTCGACGCACTGCTCTTCCGCGTCTGCCGCCGGCGAGGCCGACAGCACGGCCAGGGGCGTGTCGGGAAACAACTGCTTGAGCTGGTGCACGCCGGAGGTGCCGGTGGTGTCAGGCAGCTTCAGGTCCAGGCAGATCAGGTCGGGCGGGCCGTGCTGCTTGACGGCGGCGTCCACGCCACCCAGGCGGTCGAGTTCCACCACATTGGCGCCGGGCCGCAGGCGGCGCAGCAGCATCACCACCGCTTCGCGCATCAGCGGGTGGTCGTCAATGACATAAAGGCTCATAGCTTGTGACATTTTCAGCGATCAGTGAATGGCAAGGATACCCGTGAACGCACTAGGACGCTCGTGCTAACTCCTTAGTTCCCGGCTTCCGCAAGGAGCTTCATCACGCTGGCGGCGTCCCTGTCGGAGCGCCACCAAGCCGCGATCCGGGCCAGGGCGTCCGGGTCCTGCTTTTTCAGCATGGCAATGATTTGGCCAGGCTCGCGGCCGGAATCAAAGCCCTCGCTTTGCAGCAGCAGGCTGCCGTCGGCATCGAGCAGCTTGAAATAGAACTTGCCGTCGGCCTCCCGGTACTGCTTGAAGACCGGCAGGGTGGCCTTGGCCGCCTTGTCCTTGGCGGCAGGGCCGGCTTGCGCAGCCAGGTTGCGCAGGCCGACGGCATGGCGCAGTTCGGCCATGAAAGGCGTTGCCCGGGTGCGCGCCTTTTCGGCCCCCGTGCGCAGGATGGCTTCCACTTCGGCGGGATTGGCAACCAGGGCCTGGTAGCGCTCGCGCATGGGCGTGATCTCCCGGTCGATGCGCTCGAACAGCAGTTGTTTGGCGTCGCCCCAGGCAATGCCCTCGGCATAGGCCTTGCGCAGGGCCGCGGTCTCTTCGTCCGAGGCGAAAGCCTGGTAGATCTGGAACAGGGCCGAGCCCTCGGTCTCCTTGGGCTCGCCCGGCGCGCGCGAGTCGGTGACGATGCCGGCGATCTGCTTGCGGATCTGCGCGGGCGGCGCGAACAGGGCGATGGTGTTGTCGTAGCTCTTGCTCATCTTGCGGCCGTCCAGGCCGGGCAGCAGGGCCACCGACTCGTCGATCACCGCCTCGGGCAGGGCGAAGTGCTCGCCATACAGATGGTTGAAGCTGGCGGCCATGTCGCGCGCCATCTCGATGTGCTGGACCTGGTCGCGGCCCACCGGCACCTTGTGGGCGTTGAACATGATGATGTCGGCCGCCATCAGCACCGGGTACATGAACAGGCCGGCAGTGACATCGGTGTCCGGGTCGGCGCCGGCCGCAGCGTTCCTGTCCAGCGCCGCCTTGTAGGCATGGGCGCGATTGAGCAGGCCCTTGCCGGTGACGCAGGTGAGCAGCCAGGTCAGCTCGGGGATCTCCGGGACATCGGACTGGCGGTAGAAGAAGACCTTGTCGGGATCCAGTCCCGAGGCGATCCAGCAGGCGGCGATCTCCAGCGTGGAGCGCTGGATGCGCGCCGGCTCGTCGCACTTGATCAGCGCGTGGTAGTCGGCCAGGAAGTAGAAGTTCTCGGTGCCGGCGCGCCGGCTGGCCTGCACCGTGGGGCGGATGGCGCCTACGTAGTTGCCCAGGTGGGGCGTGCCGGTGGTGGTGATGCCGGTGAGGAAACGGACAGGGGAGGGCGTGCTCATGGCAGTGGTGCGCTAGCGAAACAGGAGATTCAGGGGGGTGAGCAGCAGGCCGAGCGCGGCATAGCCGGCGGTCATCAGGGGCCGCAGCCACCAGGTGCCGACGATGCCAATCAGCACCAGGGCCATCACGATGAAGAAGCCATAGGGCTCGATGCGGCTGACCAGATGTGCCTGCTTCCAGGGCAAGAGACCGACCAGGACGCGGCCGCCATCCAGCGGCGGCAGCGGGAACAGGTTGAAGGCCCACATCACCAGGTTGACTGTCACGCCGGCCCTGCACATCTCGACGAAGAAGCGCTCGCTCACGCCCGTGCCCACCAGCACGGTGAAGGCCGCCGCCCACAAAATGGCCTGGATGAAGTTGGAGACCGGACCGGCAAGCGCCACCCAGACCATGTCGCGCTTGGGCCGGCGCAGCTGGCCGAAGTTCACCGGCACCGGTTTGGCGTAGCCGAACAGGAAGGCGCCCGAGGTGGCGAAGTACAGCATCAGCGGCATCAGGATGGTGCCGAGCGGGTCGATGTGCTTGATCGGGTTGAGCGTGACGCGGCCCATCATGTAGGCCGTGTTGTCACCCAGGTAGCGCGCCACGTAGCCGTGAGCGGCCTCGTGGATGGTGATGGCGAACAGCACCGGTAGCGCGTAGATCAGGACCGTTTGGATAAGGTTGGAGGTGTCCACCGGGGCAATTGTCTCAGACCGTCCTACAAGCCCAGAGCCGCGACGTCGCCGCGGCCCTCTCGCACCACCACGGCATCGCCGCCCGTGCCCATGGGCGTCATGTCGACCACCGTGCTCGGTTGCGAGGGGCAGGCGCCGGCGTCGACCACGGCCGCCACCTGGCGTTCGTAGCGCTCGCGGATTTCCTGCGCATCGTTGAGCGGCTCGCTCTGGCCCGGTGCGATCAGGGTGGTGGCCAGCAGCGGGCCGCCATGCAGTGCCAGCAGTTCCTGCAGCACCTTGTGGTCGGGCACCCGCAGCCCGATGGTCTTGCGCTGCGGGTGGCTGAGCCGGCGCGGCACCTCGCGTGTGGCTTCCAGGATGAAGGTGTAGGGCCCGGGCGTGGCGGCCTTGAGCATGCGGTACTGGCGGTTGTCCACCCGCGCGTAGTTGGCAAGCTCGCTCAGGTCGCGGCACAGCAGGGTCAGGTGGTGCTTGTCGTCGAAGCCTCGGATCTGGCGCAGCCGGTCGGCCGCGGCCTTGTCGTCCAGGTGGCAGGCCAGGGCGTAGCTGGAGTCGGTGGGCACGGCGAGGATGCCGCCGCCCGCCAGCAGGGCGACCGCCTGCTTGAGGAGCCGCACCTGCGGGTTGTCGGGGTGGACGTCGAAGAACTGGGCCATGGGCTGTGAGTATCAAGGTTCCAGCGGTTCCACGCGCATCCGGCTCTCGCGCACGGTCAACCAGGCGCCGGCGGCGCCGCAGACCGCGATCAAGGCGATGCCGGCCAGCGACCAGGCGTCGGGCACATGGGCAAACACCAGCCAGCCGCCCAGCATGGCAAAGCCGATCTGGCTGTAGAGAAAGGGCGTGAGGGTGGCCGCGGGCGTGCGCTGGTAGGCCAGGATCAGCATGAAGTGGCCGATGGTGCCCATTGCGCCCATGAAGCCCAGGGCCAGCCACAGCCACCAGTGCGGCAGGCTGGTCCAGACGAAGGGCAGGGCCATCGAGGCCAGCAGCGTGCCCACCCAGCCGGTGTACAGGTGCATGGTCACCGGGTCCTCGGTGCGCGCCATCCGGCTGGTGATGACCTGGAACCAGGCGTTGGTGGCGACCAGGCCGATGGGCAGCAGGCTGGCCCAGGTGAAGGCCTCGCCGCCGGGCCGGATGATGACCACCGTGCCGATGAAGCCTCCGGCCACCAGCAACCAACGCAGGGCCGAGACCTTTTCCTTGAGCACGGTGGCGGCCAGGACGGTGATGACCAGGGGGGTGACCATGACGATGGCGGTGAACTCGCCCACCGGCATGTACTTCAGGCTGGCGAAGGCGAACAGGCTGCTGGACAGAAGCAGCACACCGCGCAGCACCTGGAACTTCGGGTGCCTGGTGCGCCACACGCCCATGCCGCGCGACGGCAGCACCAGCACCGTCGTGGCCATGGCCTGGAAGAAATAGCGGCACCACAGGGCCATCACCAGCGGCACGAAGCTGCTGACGAACTTGGTCGTGGTGTCCAGCGCGCCAAAGCAGGCGCAGGCCGCGACCACCAGGACGATGCCGGCCAGCGCCGCTGGGGCGCGGCTCACAGGATGCGGTCGGCCAGCAGGTCCCACACCGGCGTGAGTCCGCCGGGCAGATAGGGCAGCCGGCCCAGGTCGGTGTGGCTTTCGCCGGGGCTGTGGAAGTCGCTGCCGCGCGAGGCGGCCAGGCCAAATTCCTTGGCGGTTTCGGCATAGCGCACGTACTCGGCCGCCGTGTGGCTGCCGGTCACCACTTCGACGCCGCGCCCGCCATGGGCCTTGAACTCGCTGAACAGCGCGAACTCCTCGTTGGCGCTGAACTTGTAGCGGCCGGGGTGGGCGATCACGGCCACGCCGCCGGCGCGCGTGATCCATTGCACCGCGTCCTTCAACGAGGCCCAGCGGTGCTCCACGTAGCCGGGCTTGCCCTCGGTGAGGTAGCGGCGAAAGACCTCGCTGGTGTCCTTGCAGTGGCCGGCTTCCACCAGGAAACGGGCGAAATGGGTGCGCGAGATCAGTTTGGGATTGCCCACGAACTTGAGCGCGCCTTCGTAGGCGTCCTTGATGCCCACCTTGGCCAACTGCTCGGCCATCTCGCGGGCGCGGGCGCCGCGGCCACCGCGCGTGTCGTCCAGGCCTTGGAGCATGGCGGCGTCGTCGGGATCGAAGCCCAGGCCGACGATGTGCACCGTCTCGCTGGCGAACGTCACCGAGATTTCCGTACCGGTCAGGTACTGCATGCCGTTGGCATGGGCCGCCGCCGCCGCCCGGTGCTGGCCGCCGATCTCGTCATGGTCGGTCAGTGCCCACAGCTCGACGCCATTGGCCGCTGCGCGCGAGGCCAGTTCTTCCGGCGTGAGCGTGCCGTCGGAGACGATGGAGTGGCAGTGCAGGTCGGCGTTGAGGATGGACACAGGCCGATTCTAGGCCGCCCGCCCTTTTGGCGTGGGCCAGCGGCCGCTTGTCCTTACCGCTACGATGCGGCGCAAACCCGCAAAGGAACCGCCATGCTCGTCGTGCACCACCTGAACAACTCGCGCTCGCAACGGGTGCTGTGGCTGCTGGAGGAACTGGGTCTGCCTTACGAGATCAAGTTCTACCAGCGCGACCCCAAGACCATGCTCGCGCCGCCCGAACTGATGGCCGTGCATCCGCTGGGCAAGTCACCGGTCGTCAGCGATGGCGAGCTGACCCTGGCCGAGTCCGGCGCCATCATCGAGTACCTCGTCGATCGCTATGGCCAGGGCCGCCTCGCGCCCGTGGCCGGCATGCCCGAGCGCCTGCGCTACCGCTACTGGCTGCATTACGCCGAAGGTTCGCTGATGCCGCCGCTGCTGCTCAAACTGGTGTTCGACCAGATCGGCAAGGCCAAAATGCCCTTCTTCGTCAAGCCCATTGCCAACGCCATTGCCGGCAAGGCCAAGGCGAGCTTCATCCAGCCGCAGATCGAGCGCCACCTGGACTACCTGGAAGGCGAACTCGCCGGCGCAGCCTGGTTCGCCGGCAGCGAATTCAGCGCCGCCGACATCCAGATGAGTTTTCCGGTGGAAGCGGCTGCCGCCCGCGGCGGCCTCAACAACAGCCGCCCCCGGCTGATGGACTTCCTGGCCCGCATTCACGGTCGCCCGGCCTACCAGCGCGCCATCGAGCGCGGCGGCGAGTTCGGCATCACCGGATAGTTGGGTTAGTTGAGCGCGCCGGCCTGCTTGCGCACGTCGACCATGGTGTCCAGCGCGCAGGCGATCGCCAGCTTCAAGCCCTGCACGATTTCTTCCAGCCGCATCGATGGCTGGCCCTGCTGCGGCAGCCAGGGCACGTGCATGAAGCCGCCGCGCGTGCCGCGCAGAGCCGGCTGGGTGGCCAGTTCGTGCATCAGGCCGTAGAACACGTGGTTGCAGACAAAGGTGCCGGCAGTCTGTGAGACCTCCGAGCGGATGCCCTCCCGCTGTAGTGCCGCCAGCATGGCCTTGATCGGCAGGCTGCTGAAGTAGGCGGCCGGAGCGCCATCGACCACCGGCGTGTCCACCGGCTGGGCCAGGGCGTTGTCGGCGATGCGCGCGTCGTTGACATTGATGGCCACGCGCTCCAGCGACAGCGCGGCGCGGCCGCCGGCCTGGCCGGTGGCCAGCACCAGCGCCGGCCGGTGCTGGGCCAACTGGGCTCGCAGCACCGCCAGTGCCTCTCCGAATACCGTGGGCAGCTGAGCGGCGACGACGCGATGGCCACCAACCTGGCGGCCATGCAAGGCCTGGGCGGCCATCCAGCTGGGGTTGAGCGCATCGCCGCCGAACGGGTCAAATCCTGTCACAAGGACAGTGGGAAAACTGACAGCGGCAGGGAGGGCGGGGCGTACCATCGCTTCACTCTACAGCACCATACGGAGCACAACATGCGCTGGGAAGGCAACCGCGAATCGGACAACGTCGAGGACCACCGCAGCGGCGGTGGCGGGGGCGGCGGCTTCGGCCTGGGCGGCCGCAGCATCGGCATCGGCACCATCGTCATCGCCCTGGTCGGCGGCGCCATCTTCGGCATCAACCCGCTGACCATCCTGGGCGTGCTCAGTGGCGGCGAGGCCCCGCAGACGCAGCAGGCGCCAGCGCAACGCCCGCCGGCCGACGACCACATGGCCAAATTCGTCTCCACCGTGCTGGCCGACACCGAGGACGTCTGGCGACTGGTGTTCGCCCAGGGCGGCGCCACCTACAAGGAGCCCAGGCTGGCGCTGTTTCGCGGCGCCATTGCCACCGCCTGCGGCCAGGGCCAGTCGGCCATGGGGCCGTTTTATTGCCCGGCCGACCAGAAGGTCTACATCGACCTGAATTTCTACGAGACGCTGAAGAACCGGCTGGGCGCGCCCGGCGACTTCGCCCAGGCCTATGTGATCGCCCACGAGGTGGGCCACCATGTGCAGAACCAGCTGGGCATCACGCAGAAGATGGAACAGATGCGCGGGCGGGTCAGCCAGGCCGACTACAACGCCACCAGCGTCCGGGTGGAACTGCAGGCCGACTGCTTTGCCGGTGTCTGGGCCCACCATGCGCAAAACGCCCGCCAGATCCTGGAGCAGGGCGATGTGGAGGAGGCGATGAACGCCGCCGCCAAGATCGGCGACGACGCGCTGCAGGGTTCGCGCGGCGGCGCCATCGTGCCCGAGAGCTTCACCCACGGCAGCAGCGCCCAGCGCCAGCGCTGGTTTGGCACCGGCCTGAAAACCGGCAGC
>NZ_CAKZHQ010000008.1 GCF_936925435.1 uncultured Ramlibacter sp.
CCGGTGAAACATCGGGCCTCCTGCGGGGATCCAGGGGGTACGGGGGGGCTTGTCCAAGGCGAATGGTCGATAAGGGCTCAGAGATTTTTCTGCCAAAACATTCCCTTCGCTACAACTGCATCCGGTAAAGCCCCGTTTACAACTGTAACGACGGTCTATATGCTGGTGCCGCTGTGTACGCCCGGGCTCTTGGTCACGGGACTTCTTGTGGCCTCTGGGGAAGCCATCGTGAAAACCCGGGTTCAGTCGTTAGCGGTGGCGTGGCTTACATGCCTGGTTGCGGCGGCATCGCCTGGCGTTGCTAACGCCCATTCGGGCGGTCTTAACGGTGAGGGTTGCCACACCAACCGAAAGACAGGGGACTATCACTGCCATCGTGGCGGCGGATCAGCCTCCAGCGCATCCACTGAAAAACCCTCTTCACAGACGACCCGTGAGACGCCTGCGCGTAGCGCCGGGCCCACCTGCTACACAGGCCCCCGTGGGGGCACCTACACGATCACCTCAAGCGGCCGTAAGAACTACAGCGGCTGCTAAGCGGTGCCTGTCATAAAAATTCACAACGAAGCAAGGAGAAGAGGATGGACGAGAAAATTTTCTTTCAGGCCCCCGAAGTGCTAGTGAGCAGCTCGCGCGTCGAAATCAGCGGACAAACGTTCGCCACTCGCAACATTGGCTCAGTCAAGGTCACCGCACCAGGAGTCAGCATCGTCGCGGTACTGATGCTCCTTGTCGGTGCTGCAGCGATGGCAGGCAGCGCTACGGGCGTTGGCCTTTTCTTCCTTGTCGTCGGCGCAATCTGGGCGTATACAACTTGGGCGCGGCGAGAGCTCAAACTCGTCGCGGGCGGCGGCGAAGTTCTGGCACTCAAGACTACTGACCGGAATCACGTCGAGAAGATTCGATCCGCAATCGCAGAAGCGATCTCGGTGCGTTGATCAACCGCGACAACCCTCCTCGGTCGGAAGTCTTTCCATCTCTGCGAAATCTGTGCAAATTCCCAAAGCCCTTTGAACCTCATCTAGAGCACGGCTTCGCAACGCAAGATCAATTGCCCCCTCAGATACTTCCTGAAAAAAGCACCAGTGGGTGATTGTCGGATTCTCACCCCTGATATATGGTCGAGGCTAGGGAATAGAAAAGCACATGGACGATTCAACTACACCAAACACACCGACCTCAGCGGGAGGCATGCCCTCGCTCGTAAAGCACTTCAGTATTGAGGGGCTGTACGGTTATAGGTCCTTGGCACTTGATTCCGAGTTTGCCGCTACTGTCTTGATTGCGAAGAACGGCTCTGGAAAAACCACCCTGCTCGGAGCCCTCGATGCGTTTCTTCAAGGGCAGTTTTCTCGCTTTGCGGGACTCGAATTTTCTGTCATTCGGTGCCGCCTCGCCGGTGTAAGCGACGAGCTTATTTTGTCCCAGAGCGACGTTGAACAACTAGTCACCATACCGGAAGGCACTGAACTTCATGCAGCCGCCGCGTATTACGAAATTGAGCCACATGTATTGCTAGAAGCCCTTCACGACGTTCATCTTCGGACCACTCGCGAGCAATTGGACAACCCCGCTTTTTACAAAATCCACGCGAAACTTGGGTACAACATTGCCAAAGCCAAGGTGGTCGTTGACAAATTGCGCCAGGAGCTTGCTGCACGGTTTCCTACCATTGAGGAGATACGGAAAAAGATTCGCGACACGCTCGGTCCAATTGAAATCGTATATCTCCCCACCTTTCGACGCGTAGAAATGTCGCTGCCGGATATCGACGATGCTCGGACGGGGCGGCGAAAGCTCAGCATGTTGGCGAGACTAGGCCTCTCGAAAAGAGGACTGCATTCTGGGGACATTCAGTTCGGACTGGCCGACATTTCCGAGCGGCTTGCAAAGCTGCATCAAGAAATGCTCTTTCAATCCAATCAAGGATATAGAGAGATCAGTGCAAATATCATCAACGATCTGATTTCGGGAGAGTTCGACAGAGAAAACCCCAGCCTAGATCAGCGGCCGAGCCCAGAAGCCCTCAAGATATTCTTCGAGAGGGTCCAGGAAGGTCGCCAGATGGGTCCTTACGAGGTCATGCAGATTCCCGATGTGGACAGAATCTACAAGGGCACGAATCTGCCGGAAGCATCAGACAAGTTTCTCCAGTACTTTCTGGGAAAACTCAACACTGTGATGAAGAAGACTAGAGGCGTGGAAGATGTGGTTGAAGAGTTCATACGAAACTGCAATCGCTATCTCTCCGCAGACGACGAAAGCGCCACTCTAGAACCCAGCAAGCGGAAGAGCACACGAAACGACGATGACAAGCTCTTGAAGCTAGATCGACGCAGCCTAAAGGTGAGCGTTATAAGTGTGAGTACTCAACGCCCTATTCCCCTTGATGCATTGTCTTCAGGCGAGAAGCAGATGATCTCGCTCTTCGCCAGACTTTATTTGTATCCGACAAAGAAAATTGTCCTAATTGACGAGCCGGAGTTGTCCCTATCTTTGGACTGGCAACGCAAGATACTCGTTGACATCGTCACTGCGCCTTCTTGCGTTCAAGTGATTGCGATTACCCACTCACCCTTTGTCTTCGACAATGATCTTGATCAATTCGCGACATCGCTAAAACTTCGGCTGAACCCAATCGCTTCGCTGGACATCGACGAGGAAGATGGCAATGCATGAGGACCACGCTGCCGAGGCGGAGGATCGGTACTTGAAGGAGATGAAGGAGGCTCGCGACGTCTCCGCTGTGTTTAAGCTCAAGCTAATTTCGCTGCGTGCTTCCGACCCTCAAGTAATCGTATTTGTGTTTGAAGGTGTTGACGACAAAAAGGTCTATTTCCATTGGGTACGAAGAATTTCCCCGGAATTGAGCTACGAGGCATTCGTATGCGGTGGTAAAGGAAAATTACTAAAGTTTCTGGCAACGCTGAGACGCGACAGAAGCAACGCGGCAAGCGGGGTCTACTTCTTCATGGACCGCGATTTTGACGACCATCGTGTGGAGGCACCCGGTCCAGAGCTCTTCATGACGCAAACATACTCATTCGAGAATGCGTTGGTAGGTGAGCAGGTTGTTGATGAACTGCTTAGAGGAGAACTCCACTGCCACGCAGAACCGGCTTGCCGCGCAGACGTAGTTGCCATCTTCCGTACACAGTACGAAGCGTTCTTAGCGTCCACGCGTGATGTCAATTTTCGACTTTTTGTTGCCCGAAAGTTGGGCATTGAAGTAGATACGCTTCCATCCAAAATCAATCTCCTGGCGAAGGTGGAATTGGATAGCGTTGCGCCCAGCGGTGCACCGCTTGATGAGATTGTGCCGCTTGCAACGGAGCCCTCTGAAGAACAAATGATTGAGCGTCGGCCTGAATTCGAGGCACTTGATCCGAGAACTCGTTATCGGGGCAAATACGCTTTGCTCTTCTTTTTGCGCTGGGTGCGACTCCTGATCGCAGATCGCAATGATCCTAATAGCCACTTTTTCGCCGCATTGCAGGGAGGCGAATTCAAGGCTGGGGGTGAGGTTTCTTTAGACATGCTCGCGGTGAAGGCCGACATACCTGCCGGTCTGCAGGCTTTCGTTGGCGCAATCAGTGCGCCACCTGGCTAGCTTCGGGCATCGCGCCGGCGGCCACGGCCTCTTGGTCCGCAAAGCGGGTACCATCAATGGTGTGTCACCGGCTTGTATCACTTGGAGCTTGTGAATTCTCCTAAGCCGTTGATTTCATTGGGTTTTCTCAACCAGTTGGCAGCGGTAAGGCTCGTCAACCTTTCATTCTTTGTGTGGGGCCCGCGCGGCACGCAGCCCCCACACGCCGCAGCCGGACCGAAGTCCGGCGTGCGCTTTCCTCCTCAGCCGTTCTTGCGCTTCCAGCTCGCGTACGCCTCGTCCATGCGCGAGCGGCGGCCAGCGTCGCTGCCATCAGTCTGGCTGGCGGGCGCCGCGCCCATGGAACGCGTGTCACCGGCGCGGACGGCGGCTTTTCCGCTTTCTTCCGGGTGCGTGATGCTGCGCACGCCCTTGGTGAACGTGTGGCCGGCATCGGCAGCAATGCCCTTGGCCTGGCGGCCCGTGTCGCGCGCAGCCTCGCCGACACTCACATTGCCATCGCGGTTCTCGTCGGCCCCGGCGGCTTGGGTCACGAGGGGGGCGCCACAGGCCAGCAGCGCGGCCAGGGCAATGGGGGTGAATTTCTTCATGGCAGTTCTCCTTCAACAAAAGATGTCTTGCCATGACATCCCGATCCGCCGCGCAGCCTTGTCGGACAGGCCCGCGAGGCCGCGTCAGCGTCCTGACCCGGCCTGTTCGGGCCGCTGTGCCTTCCTGGCAACGCCAAAGCTGTGCACAAGGGCACAAGACCCTGCTCCCAACCCAGCCGTCCGCTGCAAGCGCAGGCCGCGTGGCTTAGCATTGGCCCAACACCTGAGCAGTTCGCACCATGACCTTCAGCACCACCATCCACCGGGTCACCGACCGTGTCGAGGTGCGCGTGGCCGGGCCGGCGGCGATCAGGGATTTCGTCGATCTGATCCAGGCCATGGCGCAGGAGACCAGCTACTGGTCCGACACCCGCCTGCTGGTCGACCTGCGCCGGATCGAGGGGCGGCTCAGCCCCGAGGAGCAGGTGTTCATCGGCGAGATGGTGGCGCACAGCCTGTCGCACCTGGACAAGGTGGCCTCGGTGGTCAAGGCCGAGGAGATCACCCGCAACAGCGAACGGGCGGCCCAGGAGCTGGGCGCTCGGCTGCGCGTGTTCGACTCCGAAGACGAAGCCCTGGAGTGGCTGGGCTCGGACTCCGCCATCGCCGGCCTCTACACCCGCGACTCGGTCAAGCCGCCGCCGGTCTGAGCCGCGGCCTCCTCAAAGCCCCAAGTGCGCAAGCGCGCCCAGCGCCGCTTGCCGGCCGCTGGCAAAGCAGGCGGTCAGCAGGTAGCCGCCGGTGGGCGCCTCCCAGTCCAGCATCTCGCCGGCGCAGAACACACCCGGCAGGCTGGTCAGCATCAGGCCCTGGTCCATGGCCTCGAAGCGCACGCCGCCGGCACTGCTGATCGCCTCGTCCACCGGCCTGGCCGCCGCCAGCCTCACCGGCAAGGCCTTGATGGCCGCGGCCAGTTGCGCCGCATCGTGCATGGCTTCGGCGGGCAGCAATTCATGCAGCAAGGCCAGCTTGATGCCCTCGAGCGCCAGGCGGCTTTTCAGGTGGCTGGACAGGGAGCGCGAGCCGCGCGGGTGCGCCACCTCGGCCAGCACCTGGTCGGCGGTCTTGCCCGGCAGCAGGTCGAGCTCGAACACCGCACTGCCCTGCTGCGCGATCGCGTCGCGCAACAGCGCCGAAGCCGCATAGACCAGGCTGCCTTCGACCCCGCCAGCCGTGGCGACGAACTCGCCCTTGCGCCGGAACAGTTCGCTGCCATCGGCCGCGCGCACGGCGATGGCCACCGACTTGAAGGGCTGGCCGGCAAAGCGCTCGCTGAAGTAGGCGCTCCAGCCGCCCTCCACATCGAAGCCGCAGTTGGCCGGCAGCAGCGGGGCCACGTCGACGCCGCGCTCTTGCAGCAGCGGCAGCCAGGCGCCGTCCGATCCCAGCCGGGCCCAGCTGGCGCCGCCCAGCGCCAGCAGCAGCGCATCGCCAGGCCTTGTCACCTCCCCCTGCGGTGTGGCAAAGCGCGGCTGGCTGGCATCGTCCCAGCCGGTCCAGCGGTGCCGCATGTGAAAGCGCACGCCGGCACTGCGCAGGCGCTGCAGCCAGGCGCGCAGCAAGGGCGCGGCCTTCATGTCCTGCGGGAAGACGCGGCCCGAGCTGCCGACGAAGGTGGCGACACCCAGGCCCTGCGCCCATTCGCGCAGCTGCTGCGCGCCGAAGCTGCGCAGCAGCGGCTCGATCTGCGCTTGCCGCGCGCCGTAGCGTGAGACAAAGGCCTCGAAGGGTTCGGAGTGGGTGAGGTTCAGGCCGCCCTTGCCGGCCAGCAGGAACTTGCGGCCGACTGAAGGCATGGCGTCGTACACGTCGACCTGCAGGCCGGCGGCGGACAGCACCTGGGCCGCCATCAGGCCGGCCGGGCCGGCACCGACGATGGCTACGCACTTTGCGCTTGGAGTGCTCATTCGACCTCCACCAGCCGGCCCTGGCCGGTGAGGAAGGCGGCCTTGACCGCCGCGCCAGGATAGGCCAGACCCACGGCCACGCGGTAGCGTCGCATCTGGGCCAGCAAGGCTGCATCGCGCTCGGGCCGCGAGGCCGACTTGTAGTCCAGCACCCACCACTGACCGCCGCGCCGCACCAACCGGTCCAGCCGCAGCAACTCGCCCTCATGGAACAGTTCCACCTCGTTGCCCTGCCAGTCGACCTCGCGCCCATCCCAGGCCCAGGCGCCCTCGCCCGCCAGGATGCGAGAGGCCATGGCTGCGGCCTGCTGCATGGGGCCGGCCTCCAGCTTGAACTCGCGGGCCACACGCTGGAGCTGCGCCTCGGTCCAGGCCGCGCCAGTGCGCGTTTCCAGCAGGCTGTGCATGGCCTGTCCGAACAGGGCCTCGTCGGATGGAATCTCGCTTGCTACTGTTTCAATAGCATCCTGGGCATGTTTCACGGGGGGTAGAGGCACAAAAAGCATTTCAAATGGGGCGCAAGCCTGGGCTTGCGCGGGGTTGGCAGCAGCGGCCGCCGCAGGCTCCAGCGGTGCGCACAGCAGCGCCAGCCGCTGCCACCAGCTGGCTTCGGCCGCGATGTGCGGCTGGACGGAGGACAGTACCAGTTGTTGCCTGGCCCGGGTCATGGCCACGTAAAGCGCGTTGAGTTCCTCGCGCTGGCGCGCCGTACGCTCCACCGCCAGCGCCTCGGCGCTGCAGGCCGGCGGCCGGCTCTCGCTGGCGATGAAGGCAAAGCGCCAGGGCGCGGGTGCCTCGCCCGGCCACTCGACGATCACGCCCATGGTCTCGCTGCGCGCCGGCGGGCCATCGGTGTCCAGCAGCAGGACGATGGGCGCCTCCAGGCCCTTGGCACCGTGCACGGTGAGCAGGCGCACGGCCGCGGCATCGGCCAGCACCGGCGCGCGCACGCCGCCGGCCTTGAGGGCCCGCACGAAGGCATACGGCGTGCCATAGCGCGCGCCATCGACCTGCAGCGCCGCGCCCAGCAGCGCGCGCAGGTTGGCCAGTACCGAGGCACGCAGAGGTGCTGGCGCGGCCTGGGCAAACCGCGCCAGCACATCGCCCTGGTGGTAGACCGCTTCCAGCGCATCGTGCGGCGGCAGCGTGTCGACCAGCTGTTTCCAGCGCAGCAAGATGGCGCCCAGGCCCGCCAGCGCCTCGGGCAATTGCTCGCCCTGCTGCAGCAGCTCGAACCAGGTGGTGGGTCGGTTCTCATGGCGGGCCCGCCGCGCCAGCAGGGCCAGCTGCACCAGGTCGTCGTCGTGGATGCCAAACAGCGGCGACTTCAGGGCGCGTGCCAGCGACAGGTCGTGCGCGGGCGAGACCAGCACGTCCAGCAGTGCGACCAGGTCCTGCACCTCGGGCGCCTCGCCCAGCTCGTTCTTCTCGGGCTGCTGGGCCGGGATGCGCAGCGCGCGCAATTGCTGCTCCATCAGCGCCAGGCGGTCGCGCTTGCGCGCCAGCACCATGAAGTCGCCCGGTTTCGCGCCCTGCGCAATCCGGCCGGCAAGCCACTGCGCGGCCTGGCGGCATTCCAGCGCCACCAGCTTTTCCTCGGGCAGCTCGCGCGGCTGGGTCAGGCTGTCGCGCCAGCCCAGCGGCTCGGGGCCCGCCGGCGCGGCGCGGGGCGCGCGCTCGATTTGCGGCAGGCACTGCACCACGCCGGGCAGCGTCGACTCCGTGGTGTGCGGCCGGAAGCCCTCGTACTGGCCGGCCTCTTGCGCGGCCAGCATCACCTCGTTGACCACGGCCATCAGCTCGGGTGCGTTGCGGTGCGTGTGGTCGCAGCTGAGCAGGTCGCCGCCCAGGCCCTCGACCACGAAGCCTTGGGCGGCGCGAAACACCTGGGGCTCGGCACGGCGGAAGCGGTAAATGCTCTGCTTGGGGTCGCCGACGATGAAAACGCTGGGTGCGTTGCCTGCGCCGGCATAGCCGGACAGCCAGGCGTTGAGCGCCTGCCATTGCAGCGGGTTGGTGTCCTGGAACTCGTCGATCAGCAGGTGGCGGATGCGCGCATCGAGCCGCTCCTGCACCCAGCCCGAGAGCACCGGATCGGACAGCATCACCAGCGCGGCGCGCTCCACGTCGTTCATGTCGACCCAGCCGCGCTCGCGCTTGAGCGCGGCGAATTGCTCCATCAGCAGCCGCGCCAGCCGCGCCATGCGCTGCTGGTGCAGCCAGGCGGCGTGCTGCTCGCCGGCTGCCCCGATGCGCAGCACGAGCTCCTGGGCCTGGCGCACCTGTTCGATGCCGGCGAGCTTGTCGCTGAACTTGCGCGGCTCGCCCTTTTGCGTCAGCAGTGCATCGATCGCGGCCTGCAGCAGGCCATCGCTCAAGGCCTGCTCCAGTTCCACGCCCTTGGCGGAGAAGGTGGTCTGCGAGGCCCGGCCCAACGCGCTGGCCGCCGCGGCCAGGCGCTGCCAGACCGCGCCGCGCGTGCGCAGCAAATCAGCAGGCTCGGCCACACCGGTGAACTCGGGGAAGACCTCGTCCCAGGGCTTGACCGACGCCTGGACCACGCCATGGGCGTCGGCCAGGCCGAACTCCACCCGCTTGGCCAGCGCCGCCAGCAAGCCCTTCTGGGTCATGGAGCGGCCATGCGCTGCCACGCTGGCCTCGAAATCCAATCGCGCCTCGGACTGCGCTGCCACCGCCGTGTGGAAGCGCCGCCAGACCAGGGCAATGGCCTCGCTGTCGTCTTCCAGAAGCTCGTAGTTGGCCGGCAGGCCCAACTGCTCCAGCACCTGCAGCGGCGCGCTGCGCAGCAGGGCGGCAAACCAGCTGTGGAAGGTGCGCACCTGCACAGGCCGGCCGGTGGCGAGCAGGGTCTGGTAGAGGTTTTGTAGCGCTGCAACCAGCTCCGGTGCGGGCTCCGGGCCGATTCCCCTCTGGATCAGGGCCTGGCGCAAGGTCTCGGGCGAGGCCTGGGCGAAGTCCTCCAGCCATTCGTACAGGCGCTGGCGCATCTCGCCGGCCGCCTTCTTGGTGAAGGTGATGGCCAGGATCTCGTGCGGCTTGGCGCCCTCCAGCAGCGCGCGCAGGATGCGCGAGACCAGCATCCAGGTCTTGCCCGCTCCGGCGCAGGCTTCGACGGCCACGCTGCGCCGCGGATCGCAGGCGATGGCATAGAACTGCGCGCGGGCGATGCGCTCGCCGTTGTGTTCGTAGGCAAGCATGTTCATGTGGGCCAGCTGTCCTTGCGGCACAGGCCGCGCGCGGCGCAAAAGTCACAGACCTGGCCTTCGCCCAGCGCCGGCAGGGCCGCGCCGCCCGCGATGCGCTCCAGGTCGTCGAGCAGGCCGTGGACCAGCAGGTCGCGCGCCTCGACCACCTCCTCCTGCTCCACCGTCTTGGTCTCACCGCGCTCGCCCACGTTGACGTAGGCCGCGCGCAGGCTGTCGTCTTCCAGCAGCGCGGCGTAAAAGGCCAGCTGCGTGTCCTCGCCGGGCTGCGCGGCACGCCGGGTGGTCGTGGCCGCGGCCTCGGTCTTGTAGTCCATCACCAGGGCCCGGCCATCGGGCAGGCGGTCGATCCGGTCGATGCGGCCGACCAGCTTGACCGGGCCCAGTTGGACTTCGTGCTCGCTCTCGGCCAGCGCGAACTTCGCGCCCTCTTTGGTCTCGTGGCCTTGCAGCCAGGCCAGGTAGCCTTGGCGCACCTGCGGCCAGGCGGCGGCAAAGGGCAGGAACTCGCCCTCCTCCAGGCCCAGCGTGCGCGTCACCTCGGCGGCCGTGATGTCCAGCCGCCGCTCGCGTTCAGGGCCTGGCGGCTCCCAGCTGTCGCGCATCGATTCATGGAAGGCGCCCAGCACACGGTGCAGCCAGTTGCCGAAGTCGCGCTTGTCCAGCTCGGTGTCGATCTCGTTGCTCTCCTGCAGTCCCAGCTGGCGCAGTGCAAAGAAACGGTAGGGGCAGCGGCGCAGATCCTCGTACGTGCTGGCCGACAGGCTCTCCAGCGGCAGCTTGCTGCCCTGCGGTAGGGGACGCTGCACCGGCTGCACGGCAAGTGCGCGCAGGCCGCGCGGATCTTCTCCAGGCTGGCCCGCGCCTTCGAGCTGCAGCGCCTGGACCAGGGCGCTGGCCAACAGGGGCTCTCCACTCTCGTCGCTGCGCCGCCAGAGCACGTCGGTGTGCGGCGTCTGCAAGGCATGGCGCCAGCCCACGCGCATCTGTTCCTCCAGCGCTTCGCGGGATGGCAGTCCCAGCGCGGCGCGCTGGGCCGCGGTCCAGGGACCGGAGGGTTCGGGCGAAGGCGCGAGCCGCAGCTCGTCGCAGCCGGCCAGCACCAGCGCGCCGGCCACGCGACCCAGCAACTGATGGAAGGGCAGGATCACCACATCTTCCTGGGCCGGATGGGCAGGCTTGAACGTGGCGGCTTCCAGCGCCTCGTTGGCCCAGGCGCTGAAGTCGGCCAGGCCCATGCGGCGCGCCGCCTGCGGCAGCTCCTGCCACTGGGCCTGGCGCCCCGCATGCAGGCCCAGCACCTCCAGCACCTGGGCGCCGGCGGCGTCGCGCTCCAGCGGCTGCCAGCGGCCGCCGGCCTGCAGCAGCTCGCGCAGGGCCTGCAGCCACAGCGGCAGCGGTCGCGCCTTCTGCATGCTGTCGCGCCAGAGTTCAGCCTGTTCCACCAGGGCCGACCAGGGACCCTGGTCCAGCCGGCGCGCCGCGCGCCATTCGCGCAGGCCTTCGCGCCGCACGCGCCGCTCCAGCGCCGCCACCGCGCCCTGCGGCGCAGCGGGCGTGTTCTTCAACCAGTCGATCACCGCGTCGCTGCCCACGTTCCATGCGCAGGCGCGCAACGCACTCATCACGTGCGCGGCCGAGCGTGTGGTCGACAGCTTCCAGCCAGTCTCGTCGCGGATGGCAATGCCGCGCGCGTCCAGCATGGCGCGGATGCGCCGCGTCAGCACACGGTCGATCGCCGCCAGTGCAACCGGCATGTGGCCGGCCTCGATGTGGCGCACCACGCAGGCCGCGGCGCGTTCGGCCTCGTCGGAGGGATCGTCCGCTTCGTGCAATGCAATTTGCCCTGGCGGCGCCGGCAGGTCCAGCGACAGCGAGACAGCCCGCTCGCCCAGCCGTGCCTTCAGGGCCTGGGCCACGGGTTCGGCCTGGAAGCCTTCGAGCACCACCAGCAGGTCCAGTTGCGCCAGGTTCTCATCGCTTAACAGGGCATCGCTGGCATAGGCCGATGCAACAGCCCATTCGACCGCGATGCGCGCCACCGCGGCTTCCAGCGCCAGCGCGGGCGCATCGGCGCCCAGCACAGCGCCGGCGCGCGCCTGGGCAGCCCAGGCCGGTCGCGCTGCAGGCAGCACGCCCGCGGCGACGCCGGCCAGTTGCCACGCAGCCTCCACCAGGCGGCCTCCCAACAGGTCGGCGCGTTCGCCCAGGCCGGCGCGCTCGAGCCAGACGCGCGCCGTCAGCAGATCGCGTCCCATGTCGAAGCTGATGTCGTAGGCACCGGGTGCGAAGCCCATGGCGCCGGCCCAGTTCATGGTGCTTTCGAAGCGCGGCGCAAATCCGTTAGGCACTTCGCGCGCCCACAAACGCCGTGCCAGCGGCATCAACTGGGCGTAGGGAACGAGGACGACGGTGCGCGCGGCATGCGCGCCTCGGGTCTCGATCAGGGTCCGGATCGAGGCTGCCAGGGTTTGCCAAAGACCGATCGCATGATGGTCCGGCGCTATCGCATCCATAGCATCCTGTGGGACGCCCATTGGCAGTGAGGGGACTTGGTTTCTGTCACAATTCCCTCACTGTAGCGGTATCGCCAACTGCCTCCCCAAAGGAACAAACACCATGGCCAGCGAACTCATCAAACACATCTCCGACGCCTCCTTCGAAGCCGACGTCCTGCAGTCCGGCAAGCCGGTCCTGGTGGACTACTGGGCCGAGTGGTGCGGTCCGTGCAAGATGATTGCACCCATCCTCGATGAGGTCTCTGCCACCTACCAGGACAAGCTGCAGGTCGCCAAGATGAACGTCGATGAGAATCGCGACATCCCCGCCAAGTTCGGCATCCGTGGCATCCCCACGCTGATGCTGTTCAAGGACGGCCAGCTGGCCGCCACCAAGGTCGGCGCCATGAGCAAGGCACAGCTGACGGCCTTCATCGACCAGCAACTGGCCTGAACCCTAGGGAAAACGCGGCTGCAACGGCCGCGTTCCCGCACGGGGTTTCTCTGTCATAATCATTTCCAGTTCACCGGTGGCTTGAGGCGGCCGGTTCGAGTTTCAAGCTGCGAGGCACCTGTCTCGCCCCGCAGCAACCCTCCCCCAGACCCAATCTAAAACTCCGCAAGGGGTCATTCCATGCACCTGAACGAACTCAAGGCACTGCACGTGTCGGAAGTGCTCAAGCAAGCCGAAGAGCTTGAGATTGAAAACACCGGCCGCATGCGCAAGCAGGAGCTGATGTTTGCCATCATCAAGAAGCGCGCCCGTGCCGGCGAGCAGGTCTTCGCCGACGGCGTGCTGGAAATCCTGCCCGACGGCTTTGGTTTCCTGCGCAGCCCCGACACCAGCTACACCGCCAGCACCGACGACATCTACATCTCGCCCAGCCAGGTGCGCCGCTTCAACCTGCACACCGGCGACATGATCGAAGGTGAAGTGCGCACGCCAAAGGATGGCGAGCGCTACTTCGCGCTGACCAAGCTGGACAAGGTCAACGACGGCCCGCCCGAGCAGAACAAGCACAAGGTGATGTTCGAGAATCTGACCCCGCTGTTCCCCAAGGAACAGATGAAGCTCGAGCGCGACAACTTCAAGGGTGAAGAGAACATCACCAGCCGCATCATCGACATCATCGCGCCCATCGGCAAAGGCCAGCGCGCCCTGCTGGTGGCGCCGCCCAAGAGCGGCAAGACGGTGATGATGCAGCACATGGCGCATGCCATCGCCGCCAACTACCCCGACAGCTACATGATGGTGTTGCTGGTGGACGAGCGTCCCGAAGAAGTGACGGAAATGCAGCGCTCGGTGAAGGCCGAAGTGATTGCATCGACCTTCGACGAGCCGGCCGCCCGCCATGTCCACGTGGCCGAGATGGTGATCGAGCGCGCCAAGCGCCTGGTCGAACTGAAAAAGGACGTGGTCATCCTGCTGGACTCGATCACCCGTCTGGCCCGCGCCTACAACAACGTCGTGCCCTCCTCGGGCAAGGTGCTGACCGGCGGCGTCGACTCCAACGCCCTGCAGCGGCCCAAGCGCTTCCTGGGCGCGGCCCGCAACGTGGAAGAAGGCGGCTCGCTGACCATCATCGCCACCGCTCTGATCGATACCGGCAGCCGTATGGACGAAGTGATCTTTGAAGAATTCAAGGGCACGGGCAACAGCGAAATTCACCTGGACCGCCGCCTCTACGAAAAGCGCGTCTTCCCTTCGATCCAGCTCAATCGCTCGGGCACCCGTCGCGAAGAGCTTCTGCTGGCCCCCGAGATCCTGCAAAAAACCCGTATCCTGCGCCAGTTCATGTACAACATGGACGAGATCGAGTCCATGGAAATGGTCTTGAAGTCGATGAAGGCCACCAAGAGCAATGTCGAGTTCTTCGACATGATGCGCCGCGGCGGCTAGTACTGTTGGCCCCGCGCTCGCTCACTGCGTGTAGCTCCCTGCCCCCCCGAGGGGGCCGCGTTTTGCCTAGGGGCGGCCCGTCGGCAAAACAGCGACCTCCAGTTCCCTGCGCTCATGGGCGCTGCGGCGCCCGAGTTCGAGCAAGGCCATGAGCTGCACGGCCTGCTCGGGCGGCACGGGGTTCTCGCCCCTGCCCAGGATCGCGTCGCGCACCGCGGCGTAGTACGCCAAGTAGTTGCCCGGCAGGGTCGGCACGCTGCGTAGCCCTGTAGGCAGCGTCAGCAGCCCGTCGCGGTCATCCTTGCCCCACTCTCCCAGAGCTTGCAGCTGCGGCCGGCCGCCGGCCTTGAGCGCATCCTCCTGCACGTCCACCCCACGCTTGCTATAGCTGCCCAGCTTGCCGTGGACCAGGAAGCGGGGCGCCGCTTCGGCGGCGATGGTGGTCGCGTGCAGCACAACGCGCAGGCCGGCGTGCGCCCCCTTGGCGTAGCGCAGCTGCACATGGAAATAGTCTTCGGTGACGGCGCCGTCACGGATCGGCGCCATGTCGGCGCTGATGGCATCGGGCAGGCCGAACAGTTGCAGCGCCTGGTCGGCCAGGTGCGAGCCGAGGTCCGGCCAGATGCCGCCGGCGCCGGGGCGGTCACGCCAGCGCGGCAGCACCTGCGGCCGGTAGCGGTCGAAATGCGATTCGACATACACGACCTGGCCCAGCTCCCCGCCGGCCAGCAGCCGGCGCAGGGTCAGGAAATCACCGTCGAAACGCCGGTTCTGGAAGACCGACAGCACCCGCCGCTGGCTGCCCGCCAACGCGGCCAGGTCCTGGGCCTCGGCCAGGGTCTGGGTGAAGGGCTTGTCGACCACCACATGCTTGCCGGCCAGCAGGGCGGCGCGGGCCATGCTGTGGTGCGAGTCGTTCGGGGTGGCGATCACCACCAGGTCAATGTCGGGCCGCGCGAACAGGGTGTGGGGGTCGGCGTGCACCTCCAGCCCGGGCCAGTCGGCATGGACCTTGGCCGCGTCCGAACTGGCCACGGCGGTCAGTTCCAGGCCCGGCACCCCGGCCAGCACCGGGGCATGGAAGGTCTTGCCCGCAAAGCCGTAGCCAACCACACCGACCCGCAGCGTCTTGTCCGTCATTCCCAGCTCCCGGTTGTTTTTGCAAGTCCTTGATTTTGTGCGATAATTTTGGGCTCTAGCGACAAGTGCCCGGCGAATTCCTCGCCCCGGTGGCTGCCGCAGCGACCCCAAGGAACACACCATGGCCAAAGAAGGCATTCACCCCAATTACCGCGACGTCCTGTTCGTGGACATGTCCAACAATTTCGAGTTCGTGACCCGCTCCTGCGTGAACACCAAGGAAATGGGCAAGACCAAGGACGGCAAGGAATACCCGCTGTTCAAGCTGGACACCTCCAGCGAATCGCACCCGTTCTACACGGGCACCCAGAAGTCGGTCAACGACATGGGCGGCCGCGTCGACAAGTTCTTCAAGAAGTTCGGCAAGTCTGCCGCTGCCAAGGCCGAAGAAGCCGCCAAGGCCGAGGCCGCTGAAGCCAAGTAAGCAGCGCTTTCGCCAGCCAAGGGCAGCCCGGGTGACCGCGCTGCCCTTTTGCATTGAGGCACACTCGCCCTTCCCGTGAACCAGCCCACCCCTGCCATCGTTGCCCAGAGCGGCGTGCGCCGTCTGCCGCGCATTGCCCTGCTGCTGCTGTGCCTGGCCTATGTGGTGCCTGGTTTCGTCGGCCGCGAGCCCTGGAAAAACGCCGACATGACGGCCTTCGGCTACATGCTCGAACTGGCCCGCGGCGGCGACTGGCTGGCGCCCACCCTGCTGGGCCAGCCGCCGGAGTTCGACGCCCTGCTGCCCTACTGGCTGGGTGCCTGGGCCATGCAGGCGGCGCCGGCCTGGATGGCGCCCGACTTCGCGGCCCGCCTGCCCTTCGTCGCCCTGCTGGTCCTGACGCTGACCGGCACCTGGTACAGCGTCTACTACCTGGCGCGCAGCCCGCGCGCCCAACCCGTGCCCTTCGCCTTCGGCGGCGAGGCGCAGCCGACCGACTACGCCCGGGCCATCGCCGACGGCGGCCTGCTGGCCCTGATCGCCTGCCTGGGCCTGCTGCAGCTGTCGCATGAGACCACGCCGGCACTGGCCCAGCTGGGCTGCACCACCCTGGCCTTCTATGCCATGGCAGCCCTGCCCTACCGCACCGTGGTGCCGGCCATCGGCCTGCTCACCGGGCTGGCCGGCCTGGCGCTGAGCGGCGCACCGGCCATGGCTGTGCTGTTCGCACTGGGAGGCGCCCTGGTGACCCTGCTGGACCCGCCGGCCGACGCCTCCTCGCCCGGCAGCGGCTGGCGCTGGGCGGCGCTGGTGCTGCTGGCGGCCGCCATCGCGGCCGGCCTGGCCTGGTGGCTGCAGGCCTGGCACTGGCGCATCAGCTCGCAAGCCGGCGAGGGCCGCGAATTGCGTTCGCTGGGCAAGTTGCTGCTGTGGTTCACCTGGCCGGCCTGGCCGCTGGCCCTGTGGACCCTGTGGCGCTGGCGCCGCCAGCTGGGCAGCCGCCATGTGGCCTTGCCCCTGTGGTTTGTGCTGGTCTCGCTGGCCGCCACCATCGTCACGCCAGCGGCAGACCGCTCGCTGCTGCTCGGCCTGCCGGCGCTGGCAACGCTGGCGGCGTTTGCCCTGCCCACGCTCAAGCGCAGCGTGTCGGCCCTGATCGACTGGTTCACCCTGCTGTTCTTCACCGGCTGCGCCGTCATCATCTGGGTGATCTGGCTGTCGCTGCAGACCGGGGTGCCGGCCAAGCCCGCCGCCAACGTGCTCAAGCTGGCACCCGGCTACGAAACCAGCTTCTCCCTGATCGCCTTTGTGGCGGCGCTGGCCGGCACCTTGGCCTGGGGCTGGCTGGTGCGCTGGCGCGTCGGTCGCAACCGCGCGGCCATCTGGAAGAGCCTGGTACTGCCGGCGGGCGGCGCCGCCCTGTGCTGGCTGCTGGTGATGACGCTGTGGCTGCCGGTGCTGGACTACGCGCGCAGCTACACGCCGGTGGTTCGGGGCGTGACCGCCGCGCTGGACACGCCAGGCTGCGTCGATACCTTTGGCCTCAGCCGTGGCCAGCTCGCCGCCCTGCGCTACCACGGCCACGTCGAATTGCGCGCCGTTGGCACGGCCCGGGACTGTCCCTGGCTGGTGGTGGCCTCCGACGTCCAGGCCTCGGCCTCGCTGGCGATCGACATGAAGCGCTGGCAGTTGGTGACGACGGCGCGTCGGCCGACCGAGGCCAAGGACAACCTGCTGCTGTACCGGGCGGTCCGCCCTTGACGACGGAGTTGCGCAGCATCGCGCGCCACGCCGGAACCGTGCTGGTGGGCCAGTTGGCTGTGATGGCCTTCGGCGTGACCGACACCATCGTCGCCGGCCGCTTTTCCAGCGAAGCCCTGGCCGCGCTCTCGGTCGGCTCGGCCGTCTACATCAGCATCGCAGTGGCGCTCAACGGCGTGATCCAGGCCCAGCTGCCGGTCTGGGCCGAGTTGCGCGGCGGCGCCCGCCACACCGACGTCGGCCGCTCCTTCCGCCAGGCCCTGTACCTGGCACTGGCGGCCATCGCCTTCGGCTGCACCTGCCTGTTGCTGCCGGGCCCGCTGCTGCGCTGGACCGAGGTGCCGCCGGCCCTGCAGGGCGAGGTCCAGATCTACCTGGCCATCCTGGCAGCGACGCTGCCGCCGGCCCTGCTGTTTCGCATGGTCGCCACGCTCAACCAGAGCCTGGGCCGGCCGCTGCTGGTGACCTGGCTGCAGATCGGCGGGCTGGCGCTGAAAGTGCCTTTGTCGGCCTGGTTCTGCTTCGGCGGGCTGGGCCTGCCGGTCATGGGCCTGCCCGGCTGCGCCTGGGCCACCCTGGTGGTCACCTACCTGATGCTGGCCTGCGTGGGCTGGATGCTGCGCACCAGCAGCATGTACGCGCCGTATGGCATCTGGCACAAGCTGGAGGCTCCGCACTGGCCGACGCTGCGGGCCTTTCTGCGCCTGGGCGTTCCAACCGGCCTGGCCATCCTGGTGGAAGTGACGGCCTTCACCTTGATGGCCTTGTTCATCGCCCGGCTCGGCACGGTGGCCGCGGCCAGCCACCAGATCGCCGCCAACCTGGTGGGCGTTCTCTACATGATGCCGCTGTCGCTGGGCATCGCCGTCAGCGCCCGCGTCAGCTATTGGCTGGGTGCCGGCGACGACCGGCGCGCCCGGCTGGCCCTGCGCCTGGGCCTGAAGCTGGCGATCGGCCTGGCGCTGGGCAGCGCCACGCTGGTGATTGCCCTGCATGCGTCACTGGCACGCCTGTACGCCGGCGCCAATGCGCCGGTGGTGGCTCTGGCCGCCAGCCTGCTGGTCTGGGCAGCGCTCTATCACTTGGCCGATGCAGTCCAGGCGGTCTGCGTCTTCGTGCTGCGCAGCTACGGCGTCGCGATCTCCTCGCTGCTGGTGTACTGCGTGATGCTCTGGGGCGTGGGCCTGGGCGGCGGCTACCTGCTGGCCTACCGTGGCATCGCCGGCTTCGGGCCGATGCGCGATCCCGCCGCCTTCTGGTCGGCCGGCGCCGCAGCGCTGGCCCTGACCTCGGCCATCTTCATGGCTCTGCTGTGGCGGGCTGTGCAGGCGCGCCGTCTGCGGACCTGACCGGTGCGCGCACCCGGCTGGCCGGGAACTGGATGCTGAACGTGGAGCCCGCACCCAGGGCGCTCTCGATGCGCAATTCAGCGCCATGGCGCTGCACCACGTGCTTGGTGATGGCCAGGCCCAGGCCCGTGCCGCCGGTCTCGCGCGAACGGCTGCGGTCGACCCGGTAGAAGCGCTCGGTGAGACGTGGAACGTGCTCGGCGGCAATGCCGGGCCCGCTGTCGCGCACGGAAAACTCGGCACGGCCATTGGGCAGGGCCTGCCAGCTGACCTCGATGCGGCCGCCCGGCGGCGTGTAGCGCACGGCATTGGACAGCAGGTTGGACATGGCGCTGAGCAGTTCGCTGTGCGAGCCCGACAGTTCCCAGCCTGGCGCCGCGCCGACCACCAGCTCATGCTGGCGACCCGGCGCCAGCAGCGCGGACAGCGAGCGCGCCTCCTGTTCGGCCTGGCCCAGCAGCGCCGGCACCGGCACCCAGTCGCCGGCGCCGGGCAGCGGACTGCCCTCCAGCCGCGACAGCGTCAGCAGGTCGTTGACCAGGGTCTGCATGCGCTGGGCCTGCTGGGCCATCATGGCCAGATAGCGGGAGCGCTCGTCGGCCTCCAGCGGCAGGGTCTGCAAGGTCTCGACAAAGCCGGCCAGCACCGTCAGCGGCGTGCGGATCTCGTGCGAGACGTTGGCCACGAAGTCACGGCGCATGGCCTCGGCCTGCTCCACCGCGGTGACGTCGCGGCTGAGCAGCAGACGGCGGCTGCCCGCATAGGGATGGACCTGCACAGACAGCTTGAGGGGCGCCACACCCGGCTTGGCCATGCTCAGGACCACGTCGCGGCTGTAGTTCCAGGAGGCCAGGTAGGCGGCGAACGCCGGGTCGCGCACCAGGTTGCCGATGTACTGCAGCAGGTCGCGCTGGGCGTCGAAACCGAAATGCTGGGCGGCCGTCTGGTTGCACCACTCGATACGGGCGTTCTCGTCGAGCAGCACAACGCCGTTGGGTGAGGTCTCCAGGGCGATCAGGAACTCCTGCAGCCGCGCCTCGCTCTGGCGCACCTGGGCCTCGCGTCCCTGCAGCAGGCGCTGGGTGCGCTCGACGATCTCGCCCCACATGCCGCCGGCGCGCCCCGGCAGCGTGGCCAGGGCGTCGGCGCGCAGCGCCTTGAGCAGGCGGCGGCCACGCCAGTGGTCCAGGGCCATCCGCCCCAGCACCACGGCAAGCACGCCCGCAAGCGCGTTTTGCGAGCCAAACAGGACCGTAGCTCCCGCCCCTGCTGCTGCAGACGCTATCAAAAATAGAGCGAAACGCATGCTGAAAGAAGGCCCGCGCGGGTGCGCAGGCAGAGCCCTATTCTCGCGCAGGCCGTCACGCAACCTGCGCGGTGAGCCGGTAACCGGCGCCACGCACGGTCTCCACCATGGCGCCGGCGGCGCCCAGCGCCTCGCGCAGGCGCTTGATGTGGACGTCGACCGTGCGCTCCTCGATAAAGACATGGTCGCCCCAGACCTTGTCCAGCAGCTGCGAGCGGCTGTGCACGCGCTCGGCATGCTTCATCAGGTAGTGCAGCAGCTTGAATTCCGTAGGACCGAGCTTGAGCGGCTGGCTCTTCCAGCTCACCCGGTGGGTGGCGGCGTCCAACGCCAGGCCGCCGATATTGACGCTGTCGTCGACCTGCTCGGGGGCGCGCCGGCGCAGCACGGCGCGGATGCGCGCCAGCATCTCCTGGGTGGAGAACGGTTTGGTGATGTAGTCGTCGGCGCCGGCGTCCAGGCCGGCCACCTTGTCCGGCTCGTCGCCGCGGGCGGTGAGCATGAGGATGGGAATGGCCTTGGTGCGCGCCTCGCTGCGCCACTTCCTGGCCAGTTGGACACCGCTCTGGCCGGGCAGCATCCAGTCCAGCAAGATGGCATCGGGCAGCACCGCATCCAGCTCACGCTGGGCCGAGACGCCGTCCTCCGCCCACACCGGCTGGAAGCCGTTGTGGCGCAGGTTGACGGCGATCAGCTCCGCGATCGACGGCTCGTCTTCAACGATGAGGACTCTGGGCATGGACTTCATTGAACAGCGGATTCGATCTCTTCCATCGAAGTATGGCGCACGTCGGCGCCCTTGACGATGTAGATGATGAACTCCGCGATGTTCTTGGCATGGTCGCCGATGCGCTCGATGGCCTTGGCCAGGAACAGCAGGTCCAGGCTGGCCGAAATGGTGCGCGGGTCTTCCATCATGTAGGTGATGAGCTTGCGCACGAAGCCGTCGAACTCCTTGTCGATCAGGTCATCTTCTTTCAGGATGGACACAGCCGTGGCGGTGTCCAGCCGGGCGAAGGCGTCCAGCGCCTTGCGCAGCAGGCCGGAAGCCAGATCGGCGGCCACGCGCAGCTCGGAGGCCGGCAGCGCGCGGGCCGAGCCGCTCTCGATGATGGACTTGACCATGCGGGCGATCTTGGTGGCCTCGTCGCCCACCCGCTCCAGGTTGGCCGTCGTCTTGGAAATGGCGATCAGCAGGCGCAGGTCGCGCGCCGTCGGCTGGCGCCGGGCGATGATGGACGAGAGCTCGCGGTCGATCTCGATCTCCATGGCGTTGACGCGGTTCTCGGTCTCGGTCACCTGGTCGGCGGCCTCGCCGCTGAACTGCGACAGGGCGTAGATCGCCTGGCGGATCTGGGACTCGACCAGGCCGCCCAGCTCCATCACACGGGAAGAGACTGCGTTGAGTTCGCTGTCGAACTGCGTTGAGAGGTGCTTGTCGGACATATCAGCCAAACCTTCCTGTGATGTAGTCTTCCGTCTCTTTGCGCTTGGGCTTGAAGAAAATCTGCTCGGTCTCGCCCACTTCCACCAGGTCGCCCAGGTACATGTAGGCCGTGTAGTCGCTGCAGCGGGCGGCCTGCTGCATGTTGTGCGTGACGATGACAACCGTGTAGTCGCTCTTGAGCTCGGCGATCAGCTCCTCGATCTTGGCGGTGGAGATCGGGTCCAGCGCCGAGCAGGGCTCGTCCAGCAACAGGATCTCGGGCTTGATGGCGATGCCGCGGGCAATGCACAGGCGCTGCTGCTGGCCGCCGGACAGGCCGGAGCCAGACTGCTGCAGCTTGTCCTTGACCTCGGTCCACAGGGCCGCCTTGCGCAGCGCCCATTCGACCCGGTCGTCCATGTCGGTGGCGCTGAGGTTCTCGAACAGGCGCACGCCGAAGGCGATGTTGTCATAGATCGACATCGGGAACGGCGTGGGCTTCTGGAAGACCATGCCGACCTTGGCGCGCAGCAGGGCCACGTCCTTCTTGCTGGTCAGCAGGTTCTCGCCGTCCAGCACGATCTGGCCTTCGGCGTGCTGCTCGGGATAGAGCTCGAACATGCGGTTGAAGGTGCGCAGCAGGGTCGACTTGCCGCAGCCCGAGGGGCCGATGAAGGCCGTGACCTTTTTCTCCGGGATTTCCAGGTTGATGCCCTTGAGGGCGTGGAACTTGCCGTAGTAGAAGTTCAGGTCCTTGACCGAGATCTTGGAGGCGGTGTTGTGCGTTGTGAGGGTGGTGCTCATGGGAAAACCTTGTCAGATCTTGTTGCGCGTGAGGACACGGGCCAGAATGTTCAGACCCAGCACCGCCGCGGTGATCAGGAAGACGCCGGCCCAGGCCAGCTGCTGCCAGTTCTCGTAGGGGCTCATGGCGAACTTGAAGATGGTCACCGGCAGGCTGGCCATGGGCTCGCTCAGCGAAGAGGTCCAGAACTGGTTGTTCAGCGCGGTGAACAGCAGCGGCGCGGTCTCACCCGAGATGCGGGCGATGGCCAGCAAGATGCCGGTCACGACACCTGCGCGGGCCGCGCGCAGGGTGATGCTGATGATGACCTTCCACTTGGGCGCGCCCAGGGCGTAGGCCGCCTCGCGCAGGCCGGGTGGCACCAGCATCAGCATGTTCTCGGTGGTGCGGATCACCACCGGGATGACGATCAGCGCCAGGGCCATCACGCCGGCCCAGCCGGAGAAGGACTTGTAGCGCGCCACGATGACAGCGTAGACGAACAGACCAATGACGATGGACGGCGCCGACAGCAGGATGTCGTTGACAAAGCGGGTCAGCGAGCCCAGCCAGCCCTTGACGTCGTATTCCGCCAGGTAGATGCCGGCCATGATGCCGATCGGCGTGGCGATGAAAGTCGCCAGCATCACCATCAGGAAGGAGCCGTAAATGGCGTTGGCGATGCCGCCCACCTCGTTGGGCGGCGGCGTCATCTGCGTCAGCGTGGCCCAGGCCAGGCCGCCGACGCCCAGGCGCACCGTCTCCCACAGGATCCAGACCAGCCAGAACACGCCAAAAGCCATGGCCGCGAGCGACAGGCCCAGCGCGAGCTGATTGACGCGCTTGCGCGCCGCGTACCTCTGCTCGCGGGTGGCGGCCAGATCGGCCGCGGCCAGCAGTTGTTCTCCGGTGGTCATGACTTGGCCCCCTCGCCCTTGCGCAGCTGTGACAGCAATACCTTGGACAGCGACAGCACCACGAAGGTGATGAAGAACAGCACCAGCCCCAGGTAGATCAGCGCCGCCTGGTGCAGGCCGCTCGCGGCTTCGGCGAACTCATTGGCCAGGGCCGAGGTGATGCTGTTGGCCGCCTGGAACAGCGAGAGCGAATCGAGCTGGTTGAAGTTACCGATGACGAAGGTCACGGCCATGGTCTCGCCCAGGGCGCGGCCCAGGCCCAGCATGATGCCGCCGACGACGCCGCTCTTGGTGTAGGGCAGGACCACCTTGAACACCACTTCCCAGGTCGTCGAGCCCAGCGCGTAGGCCGACTCCTTGAGCATGGGCGGCGTCACATCGAAGACGTCGCGCATGACCGAGGCGATGAAGGGAATGATCATGATGGCCAGGATGATGCCGGCCGACAGGATGCCGATGCCCACGGGCGGGCCCGACACCAGGGCGCCCAGGAAGGGAACACCGGCGAAGAGCTTTTGCAGCGGCTGCTGGACCCAGGTCGCCAGGATGGGGCCGAACACCAACAGGCCCCACATGCCGTAGACGATGGACGGCACGGCAGCCAGCAGCTCGATGGCGGTGCCCAGAGGGCGCTTGAGCCAGGCTGGCGACAGCTCGGTCAGGAACAGCGCGATGCCAAAACTCACCGGCACGGCGATCAGCAGCGCGATGAAGGAGGTGGCCAGCGTGCCGTAGATCATCACCAGGCCGCCGTACTCGTTGTTGACGGGGTCCCACACGCTGTTGGTGAGAAAACCCAGGCCGTACTTGTCGATGGCCGGCCAGGCCCCCACCACCAGCGACACCAGGATGGCCGCCAGCAGGCCCAGCGTGAGCAGGGCCGCGCCGCGCGCCGTCCAGCCGAACAGCCGGTCGGCCAGGGCGCCGCTCAGGATCGCGCGGCGCGGCGCGGGCGAAGGCGCCCGGGCGGCCCGGCGCGTCAGGGACCCGGACAAGGTCTGGTCAGCCACGTGGTTCACTGGGCCGCCATCGTCTTGCCGGAAGCGTCCTTGATGTCACTCCAGGACTTGGCGATGGCCGTCTTCACGGCGGCCGGCATGGGCACGTAGTCCAGGTCATCGGCGGTCTTGTCGCCGTTCTTGTAGGCCCAGTCGAAGAACTTCAGGGTGGCGGCGGCCTGGGCCGGCTTGTCCTGGGTCTTCTGCATCAGGATGAAGGTGGCACCGGTGATGGGCCAGCTTTGCGCCCCCGGCTGGTTGGTCAGGATCTGGTAGAAGCTCTTGGCCCAGTCGGCGCCCGCCGCGGCGGCCTTGAAGGCGCCGTCTTCCGGTGCCACGAACTGGCCGGCGGCGTTCTGCATCAGGGCATAGGTCATCTTGTTCTGCTTGACGTAGGCGTACTCGACGTAGCCGATCGAGTTGGGCAGGCGGTTGACGAAGGCGGCCACGCCTTCATTGCCCTTGCCGCCGGCGCCGGTGGGCCAGTTGACGGCCGTGCCCTCGCCGACCTTGGCCTTCCACTCGGTGTTCACCTTGGACAGGTAGTTGGTGAAGATGAAGCTGGTGCCCGAGCCGTCGGCGCGGCGCACCGGGGCAATGGCTTCGTCGGGCAGGGCCAGCGTGCCGTTGAGGGCCTTGATGGCGGGGTCGTTCCACTTGGTGATCTTGCCCAGGTAGATGTCGCCCAGCACCTGGCCGTTCAACTTCAGCTGGCCGGGGGCGATCCCCTTGATGTTGACCACCGGGATCACGCCACCGATGACGGTGGGGAACTGCACCAGGCTCTTGGCCTTGAGTTCCTCGTCCTTCAGCGGCGCGTCGGAGGCGCCGAAGTCGACCGTCTTGGCTTCGATCTGGCGCAGGCCTGCGCCCGAACCGACCGACTGGTAATTGATCTTGACGCCGGTGGCCTTGTGGTAATCGGAGGCCCACTTGGAGTACAGGGGCGCCGGGAAGCTGGCGCCGGCGCCAGTGACTTCCTGGGCCGTGGCGGTGAAGGCCAGGCCGGTGAGCGACAGGGTGGCGGCGCTCAGGGCGGCCATGCGGAAAACGGTTTTCATGTGGATTCCTCGGAAGGGTTGCGAAATCTGTTGGGCCCGACTCTAGGAAGCTTGTGTGACAGCGCTATGACATAAATCCACGGCCACCAAGCCCAGGCCCAGCGTCACGACTGCGTCACAAAGCAGTCACGGCTGCGTCACAAAGCCTGCCTACGCTGCGCAGCAACCCCATCCCTGGAGAAAAAAGCATGATGACCACCCACCGTCCTTTCCTTGCCCTGTCCCTGGTCCTGTCGGCCGCCCTGCTGGCTGCCTGCGCCACTCCGGCGGCCGCGCCGATGTCGGTCGCCGACACCATTGCCCGCGATCCCAAGCTCAGCACCCTCAATGGCCTGGTCCAGCAGGCCGGCCTGGCCGAGACGCTCAAGGGCACCGGTCCTTACACCGTTTTCGCGCCCACCAATGAGGCCTTCAAGGCCGTCCCGGCCAAGACGCTGGACGACCTGGCCAAGGACCCGGCCAAGCTCAAGGCCCTTCTGGCTTACCATGTCGTGCCCGCCAGACTGGCGGCCGCCGAGGTCAAGCCCGGCAACCTCAAGACCGTGCAAGGCGGCAATGTGGCCCTGGCCAAGGCCGGCCAGTACGTCACCGTGGAGGACGCCATGGTGCAGACCGCCGACATCGTGGCCACCAACGGCATCGTGCACACCGTGGACCGCGTCCTGACGCCGCCCGCCCGCTGATCCCGGCATGACCGCTTCCATGGACCCGTCCGGCCGCCGCCGGGCGATGAAGACCTGCGCCGCCCTGGCGCTGGGTCTGTCCGGCGTCGCCGGCGCCCAGCCGGGCCGCGCCGCAGGCAAGAGCGTCACCGTGGCCCAGATCGTCGACACCTCGCTGGACCAGCAGGACGTCGCCAAGGACTTCTTGATCGGCTCGCGCGCGGCCTGGCAGGACATCAACAGCAAGGGCGGGCTGCGCGGCCGCCCGGTGCAGCACAGCACGATCGAAGTCGACGGCACGCCCGCCAGCCTGCGCGCGGCGCTGGCCAGCATTCGCGACAACCCGGCCTGCGTCGCCCTGTCGGGCACCGTCAGCGACCCTGTCGCCAGCCAGCTGACCGCCCTGCTGCGCAAGGAAACCCTGGGCATCGCCCACGTCGCCCCCTGGCTGCAGAACTCCAGCGCAGAGATCGACGAGCAGACCTTTCCCATCTTTGCCGCCCGCCAGGAACAGATCGCCCATGCGCTCAAATCGCTGTCGGCGATCGGCCTGCAGGAGGTCGGTGCGGTCTTTGCCTCGGCACGCGAGCAGGCCCTGTACCGGGACGACGTGGCCCGCACTGCAGCAGCGCTCAAGCTCAAGCTGCAGGCCTACCAGGGCAACGGCGACCTGGCCCGGCTGGGCCTGCGCCTGACCCCGGCCACACCGGCCGTGCTGCTGTTCATCGGCGGGACGCCGGAGCTGGTGCAGTTCACCCAGGGCCTGGACAAGCAGTCCCGCCAGCGCTATGTGGTCGCGCTGGCCGACGTCAACCCGCAGACCGTCCAGCAGATGGGCGGCGCCCGCTCCACCCCGGTGATTGCCACCCAGGCCGTGCCCATGGTCACGGCCGGCATTCCCATCGTGCGGCGCTACCGCGAAGTGCTGGCGCGGCTGTTCGACGAGCCACCGGTGGCGCTGAGCCTGGCCGGCTTCATCGCCGCCCACTACACCTGCGAGGTGCTGGCCGAGATCGACACCCCCTTGACGCGTGCCTCGGCCCTGGCGGCCTTCCGCAAACGCGCGACCATGGACCTGGGCGGCTACCGGGTGAACTTCAACGCCGACGGCCGAAGCGCGACCTACGTGACACAAAGCCTGCTCACAGCGGACGGCCGCGTCATCGGCTAGCTGGGCGGCCCGGCGCCACTCAAGCTACCCTCGTCCTTGGTATCCTGCGGGCAGATGCAAAACGGTACTCTCCTGGCCGCGGTCGACCTCGGCTCCAACAGCTTTCGCCTTGAAGTGGGCCGCTACGACAGCGGTCAGATCCATCGCACCGATTACCTCAAGGAAACCGTGCGCCAGGGCAATGGCCTGGACGAGGCGCGCAACCTCACGCCCGAGGCCATGCAGCGCGGCTGGGACTGCCTGGCGCGCTTTGGCGAACGGCTGGCGGGCTTTCGCAAGACCCAGGTGAGGGCGGTGGCGACCCAGACCCTGCGCGAGGCGCGCAACCGCGACACCTTCCTGGCTGGCGCCCAGCAGGCGCTGGGCTTTCCCATCGACGTGATCTCCGGCCGCGAGGAGGCCCGCCTGATCTACCAGGGCGTGGCCCATCTGCTGCCGCAGTCGGACGAGCGCCGCCTGGTGGTGGACATCGGCGGACGCTCGACCGAGCTGATCCTGGGCCGGCAGTACGACGCGCGGGCGGTGGAAAGCCTGCGCGTGGGCAGCGTGGCCTGGTCGATGCATTACTTTGCCGAGGGCCAGTTCACCGAGGCCGCCTTCAACCGCGCCCAGGTGGCGGCCAAGGCCGTGCTGGAGGAAGCCGCCACAGCCTTCAGCCCCGCGCATTGGGACGTGGCCTATGGCTCATCCGGCACCATCGGCGCCGTGGGCGACGTCCTGACCGCCGCCGGCTGGCCCGAGGGCGAGGTCAAGCGCGAAGGCCTGGACTGGCTGCTCAAGCAGTTGCTGGCAGCCCGCAGCGCCGACCGGCTGCGGATGGACAACCTGAAAGACGACCGGCGGCCGGTCATCGGCGGGGGCCTGAGCGTGCTGCTGGCGGTGTTCGATCTGCTGCAGATCGGCACCCTGCATGCGGCCCAGGGCGCGCTGCGCCACGGTGTGCTGTACGACTTGCTGGACCGCGAACAGGGCGCGACCGACATCCGCTCGGGCACCGTGCAGCGGCTGGCCAGCAAGTTCGGCGTCGACGAGGCCCAGGGACGGCGTGTCGCCCAGGTGGCCTGCCAGCTGCTGCGCCAGCTGCGCGCCGGCGACTCCAAAGACGAGCTGGCGCGGATGGAACGCAAGCTGACCTGGGCCGCGCATCTGCACGAAATCGGCTGCCGCATCTCCCACAGCGACTACCACAAGCATGGCGCCTACATTCTGGACAACGCCGACGCGGCCGGCTTTTCCCAGCCCGAGTTGCACCGCCTGAGCCTGCTGGTGCTGGGCCAGCGCGGCAAGCTGCGCAAGCTCGAAGCCGACTTCGAGGACGCCGTCTTCGTCCAGCAACTGGTGAGCCTGCGGCTGGCCGTGATCCTGTGCCATGCCCGGCTCGATCCCGACCTCAGGGGCCTGCAGTTGCGCTGCGAGGACCATGAGATCCGGCTGCCGCTGCGCGGCGACTGGGCGGCACGCTTCCCCCAATCGGCCCACCTGCTGCGTGAGGAGGTGGCAGCCTGGCAGAAGACCCCCTGGGCACTGGTGCTCGACTGATGGCCGCCGGACGGATCGACGAGGTCACGCTGGCAGCGCTGCGGGCCTTTCCGGACCAGCTGGCGGACCACTTCGCCGCCATCGCACCGGCCTGGCGGCACTGGGCGCCCCCGTCCTGGGAGGGTGTGCCCAGCGAGGCCTTCACAGCCATCGAGCAGGTCTGGCATGTGCGTGACATCGAGGTCGAGGGCTACCACCTGCGCATCCGCCGGACTCTGGAGGAAGACACGCCCCTGCTGGCCTCCATCGACAGCGAGGCTGTTGCCGCGCAGCGCAATTACGGCCTGGCCGACGCGCAGACCGCCCTGGCTGACTTTCGCCAGGCCCGTGCCACCACCTTGGCGCTTGTCGCCACGCTGGAGCCAGTCCAGCTAAAGCGGACCGCCATCTTCGAGGGCTACGGCCCCCTGACCCTGCGCAGCCTGGTGCACTACCTGTGCAGCCATGACCAGCAGCACCTGGCCGGCCTGCAGTGGCTGCGCGGCAAGATCGCGGCCCATGCCGCCGCCTGAACCGCCCCAATCCGGAGGCTTTCCATGTGCAGAAGCATCAAGACCCTGTTCAATTTCGAGCCGCCCGCCACCGAGCTGGAGATCCGCGACGCCTCGCTGCAGTTCGTGCGCAAGCTCAGCGGCTTCTCCGTGCCCTCCAAGGCCAATGAGGCGGCCTTCGAACTGGCTGTGGAGCAGGTCGCGGCCGCGGCCCAGGGCCTGATCGGCTCGCTGGTGACCACTGCCCAGCCGCGCGATCGGGAGACGGAGGTGGCCCGGGCCAAGGCCCGTTCGCTGGAAAGGTTTGGCGCGCGATGAGCATCGAGCTGGGCAAGGAGGAGCGACAGCAGGCCATCGCCTCCATCGAGCGCTACTTTCGGGAGAACATGGAAGAACAGATCGGCAACGTTGCCGCCGGCGGCCTGCTGGGCTACTTCCTGGAAGAGATCGGCCCCCTGGTCTACAACAAGGCCGTGGCCGATGTGCAGGAGCGTCTGCAGGCGCGCATCGCCGAGGTCGACATCGACGTCCACGAGGACCCATTCGTCTACTGGCGCAAATACGAGCGCCAGACCAAACAAAAGAAATGAAATGAGCAAGCCATGAGCACCGGCCGCGTCATCCCCGTGCTGCGCATCTTCGACGCCGCCAAGGCGCTGGAGTTCTACCGTGACTTCCTGGGTTTCAAGGTCGATTGGGAGCACCGTTTCGAGGACGGCCTGCCGCTGTACATGCAGGTCTCGCACGCGGGCTGCCTGCTGCACCTGTCAGAGCATTTCGGCGATGCCTGCCCCGGCGCCCAAGTCCGCATCGAGACCGAAGGCCTGCCGGCGTACCAGGAGCAACTGCTGGCCAAGCAGTACAAGAATGCGCGACCCGGCCTGGTGGAGGTGGCCTGGGGCGGCCACGAAATGCGGCTGACCGACCCCTTCGGCAACCGCCTGAGCTTCCACGGCCCGATGGAAGAATCCTGAATCAGTAGCGCTGGGGAACGACCATCTCCGGCGACACCGGCCGGCGCCTGTAGTCCTCGCTGCGCACCCGTTCGGGCAAGACGATGTCGGCGTGCGGCACTTCGGTGTAAGGCACCTGGTCCAGCAGGTGTCCGATGCAGTTCAGGCGCGCCGCCTTCTTGTCGTCGGCTTCCACCACCCACCAGGGCGCTTCGGGCGTGTGGGTGCGCTCGAGCATCACCTCTTTGGCGCGGGTGTACTGCTCCCAGCGGCGGCGCGACTCCAGGTCCATGGGGCTGAGCTTCCACTGCTTGAGCGGGTCGTGGATGCGGCCCAGGAAGCGCAGATGCTGCTCCTCGTCGGAGATCGAGGACCAGTACTTGAGCAGTTGGATACCCGAGCGGATCAGCATGCGCTCGAACTCCGGCACGGTGCGAAAGAACTCCTCGTACTGGTCCTCGGTGCAAAAGCCCATGACGCGTTCGACGCCGGCGCGGTTGTACCAGCTGCGGTCGAACAGCACGATCTCGCCGGCTGCCGGCAGGTGCGAGACGTAGCGCTGGAAATACCACTGCGTGCGCTCGCGGTCGTTGGGCGCGGGCAGCGCGGCGACCCGGCACACGCGCGGGTTCAGGCGCTGGGTGATGCGCTTGATGATGCCGCCCTTGCCGGCGGCGTCGCGGCCCTCGAACAGGATGACCATCTTGTGGCCTGTGGCGACCACCCAGTCCTGCAGCTTGACCAGTTCGCCCTGCAATCGGAACAGCTCGCGAAAGTAGCGCTGACGCTCCAGCTTGGCCGCATCGTCCTGCGGCGCCTGGCCGAAACTGCGGTCGTCCAGCTCCAGCTCCAGTTCCTCGTCGTAGCTGTCCAGCATGTCCAGGTGCAGCCGCTGGTCGCGCTCGTCGTTGTCCATCTTCGGTCCAAATCCTCCATCATCGGTGGCGCGTGTGACATCGCCATGACATCGGCGGACACCACAATCACGGCGCATGGACCATCCCGTATCAAGCTATGGCCCGGACGAGTCCGGGTTGATCTGCGGCTATCTGTTCGAAAGCGGAGTCCCGGCAACCACGGTGGACTCGCGCACAGCAGCCGCCACCATTGAATCGCTGCGTGCCGCACCCCTGGGCAAGGAAGACCCGGCGCGCTTTGTCTGGCTGCATTTCAACCTGGCCCACGCCGGCGCCACACGCTGGCTGGAGCGCCACGCCGGCCTGTCGCCGGCCTTCCAGGACGCGCTGCACGGAGAACTGCGCTCCACCCGCATCGAACGTGACGAGGATGCCCTGGTGGCGGTGGTCAATGACGTTCATTTCGATTTTTCCTTCGAGGCGCCCGACATCGCCACCCTGTGGGCCAGCCTGGACAGCCGCGTGGTTGTGACGGCGCGCCAGTCGCCACTGCGCTCGATCGACCAGCTGCGCACCGCCGTCAAGAACGGCGAGCCGCTGCGCTCCACCGTGGAACTGCTGGAGCGCCTGCTGCGGGCCCAGGCCGACGCGCTGCTGGGCATTGTGCGCAGCGTGACGGGCCGGGTCGACAAGGTCGAAGACGAACTGCTGTCGGGCCGCCTGGACGCCAAGCGCGCCCGCCTGGGCACGCTGCGCCGCCTGCTGGTGCGCCTGCAGCGCCTGCTGGCGCCTGAACCGGCCTCGCTGTTCCGCCTGCTGCAGCACCCACCGCCGTGGATCGCGGAGTTGGACGTCCAACAGTTGCGCGAGGCCACGGAGGAGTTCTCGGTCGGCCTGCAGGACATGGCTTCGCTGCAGGAACGCATCAAGCTGCTGCAGGAGGAAATGGCCGCGATGGTCAACGAGCGCAACAGCCGCAGCCTGTTCGTGCTGACGGTGATGACCGTGCTGGCCCTGCCCATCAACATCCTGGCCGGCCTGTTCGGCATGAACGTCGGCGGTGTGCCGCTGGCCGACAACGCCCACGGCTTCTGGGTGGTCGCGGCGATCGTCGCGGCCTTCACCCTGGTGGCCGGCTGGCTGGCGTTCCGCCGGCGCGGGTCCTGAGCCCCCCCGCTTCATGCCCCTGTCATCCGGGTGCGCTCCAATCGCGCCATTGGTCGTTGGGAGCTGCCATGCTGCTGCAAAGAACGGAAAAAGCCCGGGGCGAACTGCAGCCCGGCGTACGCACACTGGGCCTGCGCGAGCGCAGCATGCTGCTGCTGACGGACGGCCGCAAGTCACTGCTGGACCTCAAACCGATGTTCGGCGGCGAGGGTGAACAGATGCTCCTGAAACTCGTGCAGCAGGGGTACCTGGAGCCTGTCAAGCCGGGCTTCAACCCCGGCAGCACGGGAACGTTCGCATTGCGGACTGTGGCATTCCAGGCCATCACGCCACAGGCCGCCGCCATTGCATCCGCGCCAGCCCCATCGCCCCTTCCCGCACCGGTTGCGTCTGCCGCCGCGGACGCGTTCGAAGGCAAGCGGTCGATGGCCACCACCCGCATGTTCCTGTTCGACATCTGTGAACGCATGTTCGCGCGGCGCAACCCGGCGCTCGCCGAACAGTTCCGCGAGGCCCTGCGCAACGCCAAGGACAGGGAGTCGATGCTGGGGGCGGCGCGCGCGATGATCTCCGAGATCGAGCGCGCTGCCGGCCCGGAGCGTGCCGACTCGATCAGCGAGCGCATCGCCATGCTGCTGCCCGCCGAGGCCACCTGACACCCAGCACTTCGCTGCCATTCACGCCTCGCCAAAACCGTATAAACTGTATATACCGTTTAACCAGAAGGAAGCAACATGGCGACTGCGAAGAAGACGACTGCAAAGAAGACCCCGGCCAAGGCCCTCAAGGCCAGCCCCGCGCGCAAGGCCTCGGCCCCCGCCCCGGTGAAGAAGCCGGCACTGCCCCAGGCGCCAACCCCTGCAGCAGGCAAGGCCGTTGCGGCACCTGCCCCGGCAGGCGCGGCGGCCAAGACCGTGAAGGCCGACAAGCCCAAGAAGCCCAAGCTGGTGCGCGACAGCTTCACCATTCCGAAGGCCGAATTCGCTGTACTCGACGAGATCAAGCAGCGCGCGGGCAAGGCCGGCGTGCCGGTCAAGAAGAGCGAGATCCTGCGCGCCGGCATCAAGGCCCTTGCGGCCCTGGGCGATGCCCAGCTGCTGGCGGCGTTGCGCGCCGTGCCGGCAATCAAGACCGGCCGCCCGGCCAAGGACTGATTGCTCTACTGCGCCGGCTTGGGCGGCGCGAGCGCGTCCAGGACGCGTGCCGCCCCCGGGTGCAGGGGTACGGCCAGGCCCAGGCGTGCATTGGCCGCCGACACCTGGGCGCCCTGGGCGCTGCCGCGCGCCGCGAGGTCCGTGCCGGCCTCGAAGATGAAGCGCGTGACGGTGGCCACCTCGGCATCGGTCAGTTCCGCACCGGCCAGCAAGATGGCGGCCACGGCCACCGTCCGCACTTCCCTGTCCTGGTCAGGATAAGTGCCCTTGGCCAGGGTCAGCGGAAAGAAGGCCGGCGAGTCCTTGGCCAGCGCCTGCACGGCGGCAGCGTCCAGCGGCAGCAGGCGCAGTGGCATGGCGCCCGCCGCCTCGCGCAGGCTGTCAGCCGGAAAGCCGATGACCTGGACCAGGGCGTCGATCTCCTTGTTCTGCAAGGCTGACAGCGCCTCGTTCAGGGGCAACTCAAGGGTCTTGGCCAGCTTGCCGGGTGCAAACCCGTGCGCCTGCAGCACCGCCAGCGCTGTGCTGCGGGAAGCCGAACCGGGCACGCCGATGGCGACGCGCTTGCCCGCCAGGTCGGCCACGGAGCGCAAGGCGCCGTCGCCGCGCACCAGCACGTGGACGGCTTCGGGATAGAGGCTGCCGATGGCACGCAGCGCGGAGTACGGCCCTTCCTGGGCAAACGGCCCTTTTCCCTGGAACGCCAGCAGCGCGGAGTCGCCCTGCGCCAGGCCCATGGGCGCCCGGCCGTCGCGCACCATGCGCAGGTTCTCCTCGCCGCCCGCGGTCGTCAGCGCCGTCACCTTCCTGCCCCTGCTGCCGTCCAGCGATTGCGCCAGGCGCAGGTACTGGCCGCCGCTGGCGCCGGCCGCGATGGCATAGCCCTGGGCCGCGCGCGCCAGGCGCGCCTGGATCGCTGCATGGGCGCCTTCGAGTTCCTGCAGGATCACCTCACGCGTGGCCGCCGAGGTCTCGGGCGGCGCGTTGGCGATCGCGCCACGCATGGCTTCCAGCATCTTCTCCGGAGCGGGCCGGGGGGCGCCGGACGCAAACTCTGGCGCCGTCACCAAGCCATGGCCCGGCGGCGCCACCAGCACCCAGCTCTCGCCCTCGCGCTTGTAGGTGGCCGAACCATGCGCCCGGATCACGTCGCCGGCCTTGTTGCCGCCATTGACGACGCCCACCAGGCCCTTGGGGCCCGTGCCCATGGCGCTGACCACGCCAGCCACACCAGGCGACTCCCAACCGCCGAAGTCGTAGTCCTTGTTCAGCTTGAGATCGGCATCGAAATAGATGATGCGCCGCTCCTGCCCAGCGGGCGCCTTGGGGTCGGACTGGGAGCCGCGCCGCGCCATATCGGCCAGCACCAGCAGCTCGGCCGGCAAGGCCACGGCCAGCCGGCCGGCGACATCCTGCTGCAAGGCTTTGGGATCGGGCCCGCGGCTGCAGGCAGCCAACAGCGACAACAGCAGGAGTACGGCAAGGCGGCGCATGCTCAGCCTCCCACGAAACGCAAGGAGAGGAAGCCGGTGAGGATCACCGCGTTCATCAGGTCGACGAAGAAGGCGCCGGACAGCGGCACGATCAGGAAGGACTTGGGCGCCGGGCCGTACTTTGCGGTGATGGCCTGCATGTTGGCGATGGCCGTGGCCGTCGAGCCCATGTTGAAACCGATGAAGGCCGCCGATGTCACCGCGGCTTCGTAGTCGCGACCCATGAAGCGGAAACAGATGAAGGCGGCATAGGCAGCCACCACCACCACCTGGGCCACCAGGATCAGCAGCATGGGTCCGGCGCTCAGCGCCACGTCGATCAGGTCCAGCACCATCATCGTCATGACCAGGAACAGGCTCAGGCAGATGGTGGACAGCAGGCCGCTGGCCTGGTCGTCGAACTTCACCCGCGCGAACGGCGCGACATTGCGGATCACGACGCCGGTGATCATGCACCACAGGAAGCTGGGGATCATTAGCGGCAGGTCCTTGAGGCTGTCCGCCAGCCACTGGCCGATGATCACCGCGGCCAGGATGCCGGCCAGGCCCCCCACCATGCCCAGCCCGCTGGTGCGCACGCTGCCGTCGCTGCTGGCGGCGCTGGTGTCCTGCGCCGTGGAACGCAGCCCGTGGCGCTTGATCAAAAACTGTGCCACCGGGCCGGCAACGATGCCGCCCAGGATCAGACCGATCGTTGCCGAGGTCATGGACAGTTCCATCACCGCCTGCAGGTTATTGACTTCAGAGAAACGTTCCGCGTAGGCCGCGCCCGTGCCATGCCCGCCCACCAGGGTGATGGAGCCGCCAACCAGGCCAAAGATGGGATGCAGATCCAGCACGCTGGCCACCACCATGCCGGTGAGATTCTGGATGATGACGAAGGGGAACAGCAGCACCAGCAGCATCAGCAGCGCCTTGCCGCCCTGGCGCAGCAAGCGCAGGTCGGCCGTCATGCCCACGCCGGCAAAGAACATCAGCAGCAAGGTGGACTTGAAGGCCACGTTCAGCGACATGGTGACGCCCGCACTCGAAGCGGCCGAGGCGACCGCGGCGAACAGCAAGCCGCCTGTGATGGGGTCAGGGATGTTGTAGCGGGCCAGGAAGGCAACGCGCCGGTTCACAGCCGCGCCCAAGAGCAGGCACAGGGCGGCTGCAAGCAGCGATTGGAGGGGCGACAGACTCATGCGAGCCCAGTTTGGGCGGCTGGCTCAGCCACGGGAATTGGCCTTTAGGGCTACAGACAAGCCCGATGTGTCGCTGGAACGCGCCTAGAGCGCGTCGGGGGATTGCACCGCCACCACCACGGTCTGCTGGTGGCCGTCGCGCTCGCGGGTGCGGATCCACCAGACGGCGCCCTTGCGCACGGCACAGGCGTCCTGCTTGAGGCCCAGCAACTGGGCAATCACCTGCCCCAGCACAGGCTGGTGGCCGACCACCACCACCGCCTGCCTGCCGCCCGGCCACTGGGCTGTGGCCAGGATGTCGTCCACCGAGGCATCGGGTGCCAGTTCGGCCCGGATCTTGTATTTGCGGCCCAGCGCCAGCACGGTCTGCTCGCAGCGCCGCGCCGGGCTGCACAGGATGCGGGCTGTCTCGGGCAGCAGCTTGTCCAGCCAGGCTGCCATGCGCGCCGCTTGCTTGTCGCCGCGCGAGGTCAGCGCACGGTCCAGGTCATCGCCGCCTTCAGCCATGTCTTCGGCTTCCGCATGGCGCCACAGGATCAGGTCCATTGCTTCACTCCTGCGGCGCGCCGCCGCGCACCGCGTAACGGGCCATCAGGGCCGCCTGCGCGCCGTGCGCCAGGGGGTCGTTCGCGCCCTTGACCCGCTGGTAGCTGCCGTCGGGCATCAGGTCCCAGGCATCACGCTCGTCATGCAGGTAGGCCACCAGGCATTCGTCGATGATGCGCTGGCGCAGGACGGGGTCGGTCACTGGCCAGGCCAGCTCGACACGGCGCAGCATGTTGCGGTTCATCCAGTCGGCGCTGGACAGGAACAGCTCCTCCTGCGCGCCGGCGCGAAAATAGAACACCCGCGAATGCTCCAGGAAGCGGCCGATGACCGAGCGCACGCGGATGTTGTCGGTCAGGCCCGCCACACGGGCCGGCAGCATGCAGGCCGCGCGCACCAGCAGGTCGATCTTGACCCCGCGCTGGCCGGCGCGCACCAGGGCCTGCATCAGGAACTCGTCGGTCAGCGCGTTCATCTTGAGCACGATGCGCGCGTCCTGCCCGCGCGCCGCCGCCTCGGCCACCTGGTCGATCTTCTCGGCCAACTTGCGGTGCAGCTGGAACGGCGCCACCCAGGCCCGGTGCAGCCGGGGCAGCCGGTTCTGGCCGGCCAGATGCACGAAGATGTTCTCGACATCGGCTGTCAGCAGGGGATCGGCCGTCAGCAGGCTCAAGTCTGTGTACAGGCGCGCGGTCCTGGCGTTGTAGTTGCCGGTGGACAGATGGGCGTAGCGCACCAGGCGACGGCCTTCGCGCCGCGTCACCAGCAGCATCTTGGCATGGGTCTTGAGGCCCACCACGCCGTACACCACCTGGGCGCCGACTGACTCCAGCATCTCGGCCCAGTTGATGTTGGCCTCCTCGTCGAAGCGGGCCTTGAGTTCGACCACGGCGGTGACTTCCTTGCCGCGCCGCACGGCCTCGCGCAACAGGTCCATCAGCGCCGAGTCGGTGCCGGTGCGATAGATGGTCTGCTTGATCGCCAGCACCTGGGGGTCGTCCACCGCTTCGCGCAGGAAGTCCAGCACGCCGTCGAAGCTCTCGAAGGGCTGGTGGATCAGCACGTCGCGCTCGCGCATCTGCGCGAAGATCGACTCGCCGGGCGCCAGCTGCAGCGGATAGGACGGGGTGTGCGGCGGGAACAGCAGCCGGGGCGCATTGACCAGGTCGATCAGTTGCTGCAGGCGCACCAGGTTCACCGGCCCATGGACCCGGTAGAGCGAGGGTTCGGGCAGGTTGAACTGCTGCAGCAGAAAGGCGGACAGGAATTCCGAGCAGCCGGCCGAGACCTCCAGCCGGACGGCCTGGCCATAGTGGCGGTGCTCCAGGCCCAGGCGCAGCGCGGTGCGCAGGTTGCGCACGTCATCCTCGTCCACCGCCAGGTCGGAATGGCGGGTCACACGGAACTGCGAGAACTGGCCGACCTCGCGCCCCGGAAACAGCTGGTGCAGGTGGGCCCGGATCACGCTGGACAGCGAGACGAACAGCGCCTTGCGACCGGCCACCTTGGGCGGCATGCGGATCAGCCGCGGCAGCACGCGCGGCACCTTGACGATGGCGATCTCGTTCTCGCGGCCGAAGGCGTCCTTGCCCGACAGGCGGACGATGAAGTTCAGCGACTTGTTGGCCACCTGGGGAAAGGGATGGGCCGGATCCAGCCCCACCGGGATCAGCAGCGGCCGAACCTCGCGCTCGAAGTACTCGTCGACCCAACGCTTCTGGGCGGCGTTGCGCTCGCCATGCGAGACGATGGCGATGCCCTGCCTGGCGAAGGCAGGCGTGAGCTCGTCGTTGTACAGAGCGTACTGGCGGACCACCAGGGCGTGAGCGGCGGCCGCCAGTTTCTCGAAACTCTCGATCGTGGCCGCGCCCTTGCGGTCGCCGGCCTGCATGGCGGTCAGGTGGGGCGCAGCCCGCACCTCGAAGAACTCGTCCAGGTTGGACGAGACGATGCACAGGTAGCGCAGGCGCTCGAGCAAGGGAACATCGGAGCGATGGGCCCAGTCCAGCACCCGCTCATTGAAGGCCAGGATGCTGTGGTCGCGGTCGAGGAAAACGACTCTGGGGGCGGAATCTGGCAAGGGTGCGGCAGCGCTCATTCAATGACAGATGGGTGACGGATTGGTGACAAGTGTTCCACCGTCTGATGACAAGACTGTGACACACCATTGCTTCGGGCCGGAACCAGGAAGCTGCTGAACAACTCGCTGGCGTGGGCCCAGCTGAAATCCAGGGCACGCGCACGGGCTTCCTGGCGCGGCACGGCAAGCGCCCGGTAACAGGCCTGCCTCAGGTCCGCATCCATGGCCCCGCCCAGGCTGTGGCCATCCTCGGTCTTGCGCCCCAGCACTTCCAGCGGCCCGTCCACCGGATAGGCAGCGACTGGCGTGCCGCTGGCCATGGCCTCGACCATCACCAGGCCAAAGGTGTCGGCATGACTGGGAAAGACAAACAGGTCGGCGGCGCCATAGACCTTGGCCAGTTCGTCGCGCGGCAGCAGGCCCAGCCAGCGGACCTCGGGAAAGCGCGCTTTGAGCTGCTGCTCGACCGGGCCGACGCCGCAAACCACCTTGGCGCCGGGGAAATCCATTTCCAGGAAGGCGGCGATGTTCTTCTCATAGGACACCCGGCCAACGAACAGGGCCACCGGCCGCGGCAGCTCGCCCATGGGCCCATAGGGCAAGGGCTCGGGCTGGAACGGGAACAGCTCGGTGTCCACGCCATGGCTCCAGGCCCGCAAGTTGCGAAAGCCGCGCTGCTCCAGCATGTCCAGCACGCTCTGGGTGGGCACCATCACCGCCGACGAGGGCCGATGGAAGTGGCGGAACAAGGCATAGCCCCAGGACACCGGCACCTTGACGGCAGCGTTGGCGATCTCCGGAAACTTGGTGTGAAAGGCCGTGCTGAAGGCCAGGCCGCGCTGCAGGCAATAGCGGCGCCCGGCCCAGCCCAGCGGCCCTTCGGTGGCCAGGTGGATGGCGTCGGGCCCGAAGGCGTCGAGCTTTTGCGTCAACAGGCGCTTGGGTGAGACGGCCAGATCGATGCCGGCATAGCCCGGGCAGGGCCGGGTGCGGAACTGGCCAGGCTGGATCACTTCCACCACGTGGCCGGCCTGGGCCAGGTGGCGGCACAGTTCCACCAGCGTGGTCACCACGCCATTGACCTGGGGCTGCCAGGCATCCGTCACCAGGGCGATTTTCATACGGTCTCCAGTTGTTGCGGTTGCGCGGTGCCGTGCTGCACAGGTTGCCAATAGACCAGCTCCAGCCGGCCGTCGAAATGCTCCACCAGGGCGCTGCGGCTTTCCACCCAGTCGCCGTCGTTGCAATACAGCACGCCGTCGATGTCGCGCATCTCGGCGCGGTGGATGTGGCCGCAGACCACGCCGTGGTGGCCGCGCCGGCGCGCCTCGTTGGCGACGGCCACCTCGAAATCGGTGACGTAGTTCAGCGCCGTCTTGACCTTGCCCTTGAGGTAGGCCGACAGCGACCAGTACGGCAGGCCCATGCGGGCGCGCAGGCTGTTGAGGTGGCGGTTGAGCTTGAGCGTGAACTCGTAGAGGTTGTCGCCCAGATAGGCCAGCCACTTGGCGCACTGGATCACGCCGTCGAAGTGGTCGCCGTGGATGATCCACAGGCTGCGGCCATCGGCCGTCACATGCACGGCCTCCTGCTCCACCTCGATGCCGCCGAATTGGTGGCCGCCGAACTGGCGGGCGAACTCGTCGTGGTTGCCCGGCACATAGACCACACGGCAGCCCTTGCGGGCGCTGCGCAGCAGCTTTTGCACCACGTCGTTGTGGGCCTGCGGCCAGTACCAGCGGCGGCGCAGCTGCCAGCCATCGACGATGTCGCCGACCAGGTAGAGGTTGTCACAGGGATGGGCCTTGAGGAACTCCAGCAGGGCCAGCGCCTGGCAGCCGGGCGTGCCCAGGTGCAGATCGGAGATGAACACCGTGCGCAGAGGGCGCGGTGACACCGCTGCGTCCTCCTCTTCGTGGGCAGGGTTTGCGAGGAGGCCGGGGAGCAGCGGCCCGAAAGTGTCGAAGGCCGCTCGCATCTCAGGCTCCGAGAAAGTGCTTGCGGTAGCGCGGCGGCAGGTCCTGGATGCGCATCAGCATCGGCAGGTCGGCGCTGTTGAAGTCCGGATCCCAGGCCGGCGCACCCAACACCTTGGCGCCCAGGCGCAGGTAGCCCTTGATCAGGGCCGGCGGCTCCACCTCCAGCGTGCCGTCCAGTTCGTCCACCGGCAGCGGCAGGCGCGGCCGCACCTGGTACTCCACCGGCGCCAGGTGGCTGCGCTGCACCTGCCGCCAGATGCTGGCCGCCGCGTCGCCCCTGACCACGCCCTCGTGCAGCATGGGGATACTGGCGCAGCCGATCATGGTGTCCAGGCGGTTGCGCACCATGAAGTCGGCCAGCGCACCCCAAAGCGCCAGGATCACCCCGCCCTGCCGGTAATCTGCGTGCACGCAGCTGCGGCCCAGTTCCACCATGCGTTCGCGCAGCGAGCGCAGGCGCGTCAGGTCGAACTCGGTGTCGCTGTAGGTGCTGCCCACCCGTTTGGCCTGGGCCGGCGTCAGCACGCGGTAGGTGCCGACCACCTGCTGGCTGTCGGCGTCGCGCACCAGCAGGTGCTCGCAATAGTCGTCGAACAGGTCGATGTCATGACCCGGCACAGCGCTGTCCAGCCGCGCACCCATTTCGCGTGCGAAGACCTCGTACCTCAGGCGCTGCGCCTGCCGGATTTCGTCCTGGTGGCATGCCCAGGAAACTGAAATGCCGCCACGCTGCGCCGCAACAGGGATCTGATCGCTTCGGTGAAGCGACCCCCTGGGCAAGGACACAGGCGACAGCGCAAACGTGGGGTTGGGCAGCTCGTTCATGGTCGGCTCCTTGTGGTCATGCGGACCGAGTCTGCCGGCCGCAGATGACCCGCAAATGGCAGTTGCGTTGCAGTTCGATGACGAAACAGGGCTGTGTCCCCCGTCAAATGGACCTGCGCTGCTATCTGTTTGATAGCTCTCCGAGCGCCGTGCGAAGCTGCCACCAGCCATGGATGCGCGCCAGCACCCAGGCCGGCGCGTCCAGCGGCAGGTCGTGGCCGGCATGGGGATGGACCTGCAGTGGCACGCACCAACGTTCGGCCAACCGCCACGAACAGGACGGCGACACCAGCCGGTCGCCGTCCGAGCACAGCACCAGCAGAGCCACCGGTGGCGCAAGCTGCGGCGCGGTGTAGCGCGCGGCGGCCAGCAACTGGCGCAGCAGGTTGCCGCGCCGCACCGGGCGCTGCTGCGCGATGGCGGCCCAGCGCTGCGCCACGCCGGGATGGCCGGCACTGTGGCTGCTGGTCATGGCCAGCACCCGGGCCTCGCGCTCCAGCGCAGAGAGCCCAGGCCGCAGCAGGCTGGCCAGGCGCAGGTAGTTGTGCGGCAGCAGCCGCTGCCAGAACGGGCTGTGGCCGCCCAGGCTGGTGTTGACCAGCACGCAGCCGGCCAGCTCCTGCGGTGCGCTGTCGCCCCACTCCAGTGCCACCATAGCGCCCAGCGACATGGCGACCAGCACATAGGGCGGCGCCAGGCCGCGTTGCACCGCCTGCGCTCGCAGCGCCCGCGCCATTGCCGCCACGTCGGCCGGGCTGCGTTGCCCGTGCAGCGCGCCGTTGCCCGGCAGATCCAGCGCCAGCACGTGATGGCCCTCGCCCAGGGCGGCCGCGAGCTGCCCTTCGAAGTCGCCCCAGTGCCCCGCCTCCCGCGCCAGGCCGCGCAGCAGCAGCCAGGTGGTCATGGCGCCCTCCGGTACCAGCGGTCCAGCGCCATGCGGTGGTGGTCCTCGCACTGCTCGCCCTGCGGCAGCCAGTGTTGCCAGGAGGCGGCGGCGCGCAAGGCGAACTCCAGCAAGGGCAGGTGGCGGCGCAGCACGCGCTGCTGGCGGTGCGCGATCAGCGGGTTGAAGATGCCGCGGCGCGAGAACAGCTGGCGTGGGTTCTTCTTGACCCACAGCCAGGAGCCCATCTCCAGCGTCAGCGGCAGGAAGACCGTGCCGGGCCGATCGAGCGCACGCAGGCACAGGTGGTCCCACAGGTCGCCATGCGTCAGGTATTGGTGGCTTTGCGGCTCGAACACATAGGGATGGTGGTGGTTGCTCTCATGGAAGATGGCGTGCAGCGCGTGCAACTGCGCCAGTTGCGGGATCGGGCTGCGCCTGTGGGCGTAGGGAAACCAGAGCCGGTCGGCCATGCCGAAACCCGAGTGGCAGTCCAGCGCCAGGCTGAAGGCGCGGCCCTGCAGCTCGCGCTCCGCCACGGCGCACAGGGCGGCGCTCTCGGCTTCCATGGGCATGCCGCGCGGACCGCGGTACCAGGGCAGGCCGGCACTGATGCGCTGGCCGCCCACCAGCAAGGGCACGGGATCGACCGCGTCCACCGGCGCATTGCGCATCAGGTCGACGCCGTTGGGGTTGGCGCGGGTGTGGCGCAACATGCCGCCGGGATTGACGATGGGCATGAAGACCAGGCGCACATCTTCCAGCAGGCGGTGCAAGGCCTGGTCCCAGTGCAGGCGGGTGACCAGGGTGTGCAGCCAGGCCAGCACCACCTGGGTGCCGATGCGCTCCAGGCCATGGACGCCGCCGAAGATGCCCAGGCCGGCGCTGGCCCGGGGATTGCCCAGCGCCAGTGAATAGACGGGCAGCGGCGGGTCGCCCGCCACCGTGGCTTCAAGCTGCACCTGCACGGCGCTGCCGGCCAGTACGGCGATGCGCTCGAGTTCGGCCAGTTCTGGAATGACGGCGCCGGCCGCTGAACTCAGTGGGGCCTCCGCTGGCGCAGGCGCCAGCTTTGCAGCCAGGCGAATTCCACCGCGCCGCGCAGCAAGGCGAAGGAGATCGCGGCCAGGGTTGCCGCGGCGGGGAGCCGTGCCTTCATGGGTGTCCTTTGCAAGCCTGAACCTCCATGCTGGCGCGCCTTTGTTGCAGGACGATGAAAGCACAGGAAGATCCGCCTGTTCACGCCGCTGTCATGGAACCGCCATGGCAGCGTCACGCCGGTTTCCTACGCTCGCGCTTGATTTTTGCAACGACCCCACGAAAGGCGCGACTCCATGAACGCACACACCCGGCCCGAGCAACTGGCGCTCCAGGCCCACGACAACGAAGACTGCAACACCAGCGGCAACCCCTCGCTCAACGACGTCATCGATGCGCGGCTGTCGCGCCGCAACGCGCTGCGCGTGGGCATGGGCAGCGCCGGCGCCGCCGTGCTGGGCTCGCTGTCGCTGTCAGCCTGTGGCGGTGGCAGCGACGCCCTGTCCGTCCCAGCCCCCGCGCCTGCGCCCGCCCAGACCCCCCTGACGCTGAGCTTCTCGCCCGTGGCCAAGACCATGGCCGACACGGTCACCGTGCCAGCCGGCTACACCGCCACCCCGATCTACGCCATGGGCGATTCGCTGGCCGCTGCCACCCCCGACTTCAAGAATGACGGAACCGACACGGACTTCGAGAACCGCGCCGGCGACCACCACGACGGCATGATCTATTTCGGTCTGAACGCCGAAGGCACGGCCGCCAGCGCCACCGGCTCCGAGCGCGGCCTGCTGGCCATGAACCACGAAGCCCTGTCAGACCAGTACCTGCACGCCGCCGGCACCACGCCCAACCCGCGCCCGCCGGCCGAGGCCGACAAGGAAATGGCGGCCCACGGCATCTCGGTGGTCGAGATCCGCAAGACCAGCGGCAAGTTCGCCACCCAGAAGGCTTCGGCCTACAACCGCCGCGTGCACCCCAACACCGCCGTCACCCTGACCGGCCCGGTGCGCGGCAATGCGCTGCTCAAGACCAAATACTCGACGGCCGGTGACGCCACCCGGGGCACGATCAACAACTGCGGCGCCAGCTACACCCCCTGGGGCACCTACTTCTCGGGCGAGGAAAACTGGAACGGCTACTTCTTCCGTTCCGCCACCGACGACGCGGCCCGCGGCGGCGCCACGGCCAAGAGCGTGGTTTCGCTGGCACGCTACGGCAAGCCGCAGAACTCCGCCAGCCGCCACGGCTGGGAAACCGCCGGCAGCGCCGACAAGTACGCGCGCTGGAACATCAGCCAGACCGGCACCTCCGCCGATGGCACGGACGACTACCGCAACGAACTCAACACCTACGGCTACATGGTGGAGATCGACCCCTATGACAAGAACCAGGCCCTGCGCAAGCGCACGGCCCTGGGCCGCTTCGCCCACGAGATGGGCGTGTTCGGCAAGGTTGTCGAGGGCAAGCCCCTGACCGTGTACATGGGCGACGACTCGCGCGGCGAGTACGTCTACAAGTTCGTCTCCAGCGCCAACTGGAGCGCAGCCGATGCCAACCCGGCCAATCGGATCACGACGGGTGACAAGTACCTGGACAGCGGCAAGCTCTATGTGGCCAAGTACGCCGCCGACGGCACGGGCAGCTGGGTCGAACTGCACATCGCCAACGCCGCCATCGCCGGCTACGCGAGCTACAAGTTCGCCGACCAGGCCGATGTGCTGGTCAATGCCCGACTGGCAGCCGACGCGGTGGGTGCGACGCGCATGGACCGCCCGGAGTGGTCGGCCGTCCACCCGGTCACCGGCGAAATCTACGTGACCCTGACCAACAACAGCAACCGCAAGCTCGAGCCCACGGGATCGGCTGCGTCGCAGCAGGCTGTGGACGCCGCGAATCCGCGTTCCTACACCGACGCGCCGACGGCTTCGAGCGCCCCGGGCAACATCAACGGCCACATCGTGCGCATGAAGGAAAACGGCAGCGACGGAGCGGCCACAGCCTTCACCTGGGACATCTACCTGTTCGGCGCCCAGGCCGATGCCGATCCGGCCAAGATCAACCTGTCGGGCCTGACGGCCGACAACGACCTGTCCAGCCCGGATGGCATGTGGTTCTCCAACAAGACCGGCGTGGCCTTCATCGAGACCGACGATGGCGCCTACACCGACGTCACCAATTGCATGCTGCTGATCGGCATGGCCGGCCAGGTCGGCGACGGCGCCACCCAGACCCTGGACTACACCAAGGCCGACGGCAGCAAGCTGACGGTGCAGACGCGCATCGGCGCCAAGCCCACCAGCGCCACGCTGCGCCGCTTCCTGGTTGGTCCCAAGGACAGCGAGATCACCGGCATCGCCGAGACGCCCGACGGCAAAACCCTGTTCGTCAACATCCAGCACCCGGGCGAGACCATCAGCAAGGCCAACATCGGCGACCCGACCAAGTACCTCAGCCACTGGCCGGGCAACGCCGGCTACGGCCCGGGCGGCACCAGTGCGCGGCCCCGCTCCGCCACCATCGCCATCACCCGCAACGACGGCGGCCTGATCGGCGTCGACGGCACGGCAGTGTTGAACAACGCCTGACGCGCGTCAGAAGGCTGGCTGGGCCGACGCGGCACCAGCCAGCTTGAACACCGCCACGGCAGCCACCAGCTGCCGGGCCTGGGTCTTGAGGCCATCCGCGGCCGCGGCGCTCTGCTCCACCAGCGCCGCGTTCTGCTGGGTGGCCTTGTCCATCTGGCCCACCGCGTCGCCCACCTGCGACACGCCCGCGCTCTGCTCACTGCTGGCGTGGCTGATCTCGCCCATGATGTCGGTGACACGGCGGATCGCGGCGACGACTTCGCCCATGGTGGCACCGGCCTGGTCGGCCAGCGCCGAGCCCTGCTCCACCCGCGCCACGCTGGCGCCGATCAGGTCCTTGATCTGCCGGGCCGCGTCGGCGCTGCGGCTGGCGAGACTGCGCACCTCGCTGGCCACCACTGCGAAGCCGCGGCCCTGCTCACCGGCACGCGCCGCTTCCACCGCCGCGTTGAGCGCCAGGATGTTGGTCTGGAAGGCGATGCCGTCGATCACGCTGATGATGTCGGCGATCTTGCGGCTGCTGTCGTTGATGCCCTTCATGGTATCGACCACCTGGGCCACGACCTGGCCGCCCTGCACGGCCACACCCGAAGCGCTGATGGCCAGCGCGTTGGCCTGCTTGGCGTTGTCGGCGTTCTGCTTGACTGTGGTGTCCAGTTCCTCCATCGAGGCTGCCGTTTCCTGCAGCGCGCTGGCCTGCTGCTCGGTGCGGCCCGACAGGTCGGCATTGCCCTGCGCGATCTGCTCGCTGCTGCTGGCCACGCCTTCGGAGTTGAAACGCACCTCGCTCACGCAGCGCACCAGGCTGTCCTGCATGCTGCGCAACTGCACCATCAGGCTGTCGCTGTCGGCCCTGGAGCTGACCACCACCTCCTGCGACAGGTCACCGGCCGAAATAGCCCGGGCGACCTGCGCTGCATAGGCCGGCTCGCCGCCGAGCTGGCCCATGATGTGGCGCACCAGCCAGAACACGATGGCCGCGCCCAGCACCAGGGCCACCAGCACGAACGCAAGGGCGGCGGTCGCCATCGTCTGGCTGCGGCCCAGCACCTGCGACTTGGTCTGTTCGGCCGAACTGTTCTTGGCCTCGATCAGCTCCAGCAGGCGCCCACGCACCGCGCGCCATGCCGGCGTCTCTTCCTGGCTGACCAGGGTGATCGCCGCGGCGGGATTGTCCAGGGACAGCGCGGCGACCTTGGCCAGCACCGCCAGTTGTTTGTCGCGCAGGACCGCGATCTCCTGCAGGACCTTGACGTCGGCCGGGCTGGCGGCCGCCAGGGCCAGGGCCTTGGCCTGCTTGTCCTTGAAGTCGCTGACGGCCTTGTCCAGGTTCTTGTGGCCGGTCTTGTTGCCCGGATCCAGCACCACATTGCGCAGGGCCTGGCCGCCCTGCAGGCCGTCGGCATACATGCCGGTCACCGCCTGCAGCAGCGCCATGTCGCTGCGGATGAAATTCTCGAAGCCCTTGCCGGCATCGTTCATGCCGACCAGTGCGACGCCCGTCGCTCCGCCGAACAGCACAAACACACCGGCCATGCAGGCAATGATCTTGGACCGCAACTTCATTTTTCCTCCCTGTAGTCACAGCCCTTTCGACCGTGCCGGCCAAAGGTTGAGGAGGGGAAACCCGTGATTGACGCGGCTCAGACGGGCCGCGTTGGCCGCGCGCAACGCCGGGGATGCGCTGCGCGGCCCGGCCCGCCACAATGGGCGCACACAAAGGGAGATGCGCAATGGCCAGCGTCATCGCGCCGTTCACACGGCTGGACATGTCGGTCGACTACACCTGGGACTGGACTCCAGTCGATGCGGGCAGCACCTACATCGAACTGCGGGGCGCCAGCTTCTTCGGGCGCTTCACTGGACAGTTCAACGTGAACGTCACCGCAAGCACCGTCACCGGCACCGCCTCAACCTTCCAGTTCGCCCGCAATGGTGTGAACCTGATGACATTCGACTTCTCGCCCGGCCTCGACGCGGCGGTGGTGGCCACCTACATGGACAACGGCGACCGGCTCCAGCCCGCACTGGCCCACCTGCTGCGCGGCAATGACACGGTCACCGGCCAGTCGGGGCTCAACGACATCCTGCGCGGTTATGGCGGTAACGACACCCTGGACGGCGCAGGCGGGCGGGACACCGCCTTCTATGACGGACCGCGCGCGAACTACAGCGTAGGGCTTGTCAGCAACAACTTCAGGGTCACGGACCGCGCTGGAACCGAAGGCACCGACACGCTGCTCTCGGTGGAGCGGATCAAGTTCTCCGACAGCTCGGTGGCGCTGGACATCAATGGAACGGCGGGCAGCGCCTACCGCCTGTACCGCGCCGCCTTCGACCGGGCGCCTGACCTCCCGGGGCTGGGCTTCCAGATCAATGCATTGGACCGGGGCCAGGCACTGGCTTCGGTGGCCGCCAATTTCGTGGCCAGCCCGGAGTTCAGGTCGACATACGGCAGCCTGGACGACAGGCAGTTCGTCACCCAGCTCTACGCCAACGTGCTGGACCGGGCGCCCGACGCAGGTGGCTTGACCTACCACATCAACAATCTGGCACATGGCATGCAACGCGGCGAGGTGCTGATGGGCTTTTCTGAATCTCCCGAGAACAAGGCCGCGGTGATCGGCACGATCCAGAACGGCATCGAATACCAGTTCTAGCGCCGCCTGCACCCTCAAACGGGCTGTAACGCCGCCTGCTCGCCCGGCGGTATCTCCACCCGGATCGCGTCGCCGGCGCGCACTTCACCGCCGTGCACCACCACGGCCATCACGCCGGCCTTGCGCACAAGGTGGCCCTGGCTGTCGCGCCCCAGTACCGCAGCCATCAGGCCTTTCTGGAAGCGGTCGATCTGCGAACAGGGATTGCGCAGGCCTGTCACTTGCAGCGTGGCTGCACCGATATGCAGCCGCGTGCCCTCGGGCAGGGCCAGCAGGTCCAGGCCGCGGGTCGTGATGTTCTCGCCCATGTCGCCGGGAAAGACCGGGTGGTCCGATGCCATGAGTTCGTCGAACAGCTCGGCCTGCAGCAGGTGGACCTGGCGCAGGTTGGGCTGGCTGGGGTCGCGCGCCACGCGCGAGCGGTGCTGCACCGTCGAGCCCGCATGGGCATCGCCCCGCACGCCCATGCCCTCGACCAGGGTGATGCTGTCTTCGCTGAACTTGCTGAAGCTGTGGCTGCTGCTGCGGTGGACCGCCAGCACCGTGGGGCCCGCCATCAGCCCTCTTGCACAGCCTGGACCAGGCGCTCGGCGCTGCGGCGCGACTGCGCCTCTTCGCGCGCCTCCACCATGATGCGCAGCAGCGGCTCGGTCCCGCTGGCGCGGACCAAGACGCGGCCCGCTCCCGCCAGTTCGGCTTCAACTGCCTTGGTCTCGCTGGCCAGCCTGGCGTTGGCCTTCCAGTCCTGGCCCGGTCGCAGCCGCACATTGAGCAGGGTCTGCGGAAACAGCGTAACTTCCTGCAGCAGCTGCGACAGGCTCTTGCCGCTGCGCACCATGGCCTGCAGCACCTGCAAGGCGCTGACCAGGCCGTCGCCAGTGGTGTGCTTGTCCAGCGCCAACAGGTGGCCCGAGCCCTCGCCGCCGAGCAGCCAGCCACGCTTTTCCAGCTCTTCCAGCACATAGCGATCGCCGACCTTGGTGCGGCAGAACTCCAGGCCGCGCGCCTTGAAGGCCAGTTCCACCGCCATGTTGGTCATCAGCGTGCCCACCACGCCGGGCACCTTCTCGCCGCGGGCCAGGCGGTCCGCCACCATCAGGTAGAGCAATTCGTCGCCGTTGTACAGGCGCCCCGTGGCGTCGACCAGCTGCAGGCGGTCGGCGTCACCATCGAGTGCCACGCCCAGGTGGGCTTGGTGGGCCTTGACGGCCCGCACCAGCGCCTGCGGATGGGTGGCCCCCACCCTGTCGTTGATGTTCAGTCCATCGGGCGCGCAGCCGATGGAGATGACCTCGGCGCCCAGTTCATGGAAGACCTTGGGCGCCACCTGGTAGGCCGCGCCATGGGCGGCATCAACGACGATGCGCATGCCCTTGAGGGTCAGGTCATTGGCAAAGCAGCTCTTGCAGAACTCGATGTAGCGGCCGGCTGCATCGTCGAGTCGGCGCGCTTTGCCCAGCGTGGCCGAATCGGCCCAGACCGGAACCTCCTGCAGGGCCGCTTCCACCGCCAGTTCCCATTCGTCGGGCAGCTTGGTGCCCTGGGCGCTAAAGAACTTGATGCCGTTGTCGGGATAGGCGTTGTGACTGGCGCTGATCACCACGCCCAGGCTGACGCGCAGGGCCCGCGTGAGGTAGGCCACGCCCGGCGTGGGCAAGGGACCGAGCAGCACCACGTCCACGCCGGCGGAGTTGAAGCCGGACTCCAGCGCGCTTTCCAGCATGTAGCCGGAGATGCGCGTGTCCTTGCCGATCAGCACCGTGGGCCGCTCCTCGCTGCGCTTGAGCACGCGGCCGACGGCATGCGCCAGCCGCAGCACGAAGTCCGGTGTGATCGGCGGCTGGCCCACCGTGCCGCGGATGCCATCGGTGCCGAAATAGGTTCTTGCCATGTCTCAGTCTTGGTTTTTTGCTACTGAAATTGTAGCGTTCCAGACCTTCAGCGCGGCCACGGTTTCCTTCACGTCGTGGACGCGGACGATGCGTGCGCCACGCTCCACCGCCAGCAACGCCGCTGTCACGCTGGGCACCATGCGCTCGTTGACAGGCAGACCGGTGACCGTGCCCAACGAGGACTTGCGCGACCACCCGGCCAGCAGGGGGTAGCCGGCAGCCAGCAGTTCGTCCTGCCGCGCCAGCAGGGCAAAGTTCTGCTCCGCCGTCTTTCCAAAGCCCGTGCCCACGTCCCAGGTGATGCGGTCCATTTCGACCCCCAGCCCCCGTAAAAGCTGGGTCTGCTGCTGCAAAAATAAGAGCACCTGGGGCACGGCATCGCCCTCCAGCGGGCTGCGCTGCATGGTCTGCGGCTCGCCGTGCATGTGCATCAGACAGACACCGCAGGAGGGATGGGCCGCCACCGCCTCACGTGCCCCCGGTTGGCGCAAGGCCCAGATGTCGTTGACGATGTCCGCCCCCAGTTCCAGCGCCTGGCGCATGACCTCTGGCTTGTAGGTGTCGACCGAGACCGGCACGCCCAGCGTCACCGCCTCGCGCAGCACCGGCAGCAGCCGCACCAGTTCCTGCTCCAGCGGCACCGGCGGCGTGCCGGGCCGGCTGGACTCGGCGCCCAGGTCCAGGATGTGCGCGCCCTGCACCAGCAGCAGTTCGCAATGCGCCAGCGCCGCGCGCACGCCGGCATGGCGGCCGCCGTCGGAAAACGAATCCGGCGTGAGATTGACGATGCCCATCACCCGGGGCCGGGTCAGGTCGAGTCGAAAGCGGGCGGTTTGCCAGTGCATGGCGCGATTTTCATCCATGAAAAGCAAAGGGGGCCGGCTGGCCCCCTTGTTTGCAGTGGCGCGCGTGCGCCTTACGCCGCGGTGGGCGCCGGATCTGTCGCGACCGGCGCGCCGCCGGAGCCGCCGCCAGTGCCCGAGGGCGGCGTGCGCGGCGTCCAGTCCTTGGGCGGGCGAGGCTCCTTGCCGGCCATGATGTCGTCGATCTGCTCGGCGTCGATGGTCTCCCACTCCAGCAGGGCCTTGGCCATGGCGTGCATCTTGTCGCTGTTGTCCTCGATCAGCTTGCGCGCCAGCGAATACTGCTGGTCGATGATGCGGCGCACCTCGCTGTCGACCTTCTGCATGGTCTGCTCGCTCATGTTGGTGGTCTTGGTGACCGAGCGACCCAGGAAGACTTCGCCTTCGTTCTCGGCATAGACCATAGGGCCCAGCGCATCGGTCATGCCGTAGCGCATCACCATGTCGCGCGCCAGGGTGGTGGCCCGCTCGAAGTCATTGGAGGCACCGGTGGTCATCTGCTTCATGAACACCTCCTCGGCGATGCGGCCGCCGAACAGCATGCTGATCTGGCTGAGCATGTATTCGCTGTCGTAGCTGTAGCGGTCCTGCGCCGGCAGGCTCATGGTCACGCCCAGGGCACGGCCGCGGGGGATCACGGTGACCTTGTGCACCGGGTCGCACTTGGGCAGCAGCTTGCCGATCAGGGCGTGGCCGGACTCGTGGTAGGCCGTGTTGCGGCGCTCTTCCTCGGGCATGACCATGCTCTTGCGCTCGGGGCCCATGAAGATCTTGTCCTTGGCCTTCTCGAAGTCCTGCATCTCGACCACGCGGGCGTTACGGCGGGCAGCCATCAGGGCAGCTTCATTGCACAGGTTGGCCAAGTCGGCGCCGGACATGCCGGGCGTACCGCGGGCGATGATGCTGGCGTTGACGTCCTGGCTGATCGGGATCTTGCGCATGTGGACGTTCAGGATCTGCTCGCGGCCGCGGATGTCCGGCAGCTGCACGTAGACCTGGCGGTCAAAGCGGCCCGGGCGCAGCAAGGCGGCGTCCAGGATGTCGGGGCGGTTGGTGGCAGCCACCACGATCACGCCCAGGTTGGTCTCGAAACCATCCATCTCGACCAGCATCTGGTTGAGAGTCTGCTCGCGCTCGTCGTTGCCGCCGCCCAGGCCGGCACCGCGCTGGCGGCCGACGGCGTCGATTTCGTCGATGAAGATGATGCAGGGAGCGTTCTTCTTGGCGTTCTCGAACATGTCGCGCACGCGGGCCGCACCCACACCGACAAACATTTCCACGAAGTCGGAGCCAGAGATCGAAAAGAAAGGCACCTTGGCCTCGCCGGCGATGCCCTTGGCCAGCAGGGTCTTCCCAGTGCCCGGGGGGCCGACCAGCAGCAGGCCGCGCGGGATGCGGCCGCCGAGCTTCTGGAATTTTTGCGGGTCCTTCAGGAAGTCGACGACTTCCTTGACCTCTTCCTTGGCTTCGTCGCAGCCGGCCACGTCCGCAAAGGTGACCTGGTTGTTGTTTTCGTCGAGCATGCGCGCCTTGCTCTTGCCAAAGCTGAAGGCGCCGCCCTTGCCGCCGCCTTGCATCTGGCGCATGAAGTAGATCCAGACGCCGATCAGCAGCAGCATCGGGCCCCAGCTGACCAGCAGGGTCATGAGCAGGGAGCCTTCTTCGCGCGGCTTGACGTCGAACTTGACGTTGTTGGCGATCAGGTCACCGACCAGACCACGGTCCAGGTAGGTGGCTGTGGTGCGCACCTTGCGGTCATCGGTGGTGACCGCGATGATCTCGGTGCCGCCCTGGCCTTCCTGGATCACCGCGTTCTTGATGCGCTTGCCGCGGACTTCTTCCAGGAAATCCGAATAGCCCATCACGTTGGCGCCAGCGCCGCCGCGGGTGTCGAACTGCTTGAAAACGGTGAAGAGCACGAGGGCTATGACAAGCCACACGGCAATTTTGGAAAACCACTGATTGTTCAACACGCGTCTCCGGATAGTGACTCTTGGCCAGTTGCGACCCATTTTAGGCGTTTCAAGCCATGGAACCCTATATTTCCGGAGGCCCGCCCTAGGGCAATCAAGGGCATCCGGCAGAGCAAACCGGACTCAACCCGGGTTTTTCAGCCCGATACCGATCAGGAAGGTCTCGGACGACTTGTCCCGCGAGGCCTTTGGTTTGAGCGGTTTGACCACCCGGAAAGTCTCCTTGAACAGCTTGACCAGCTCGCTGTACCCGCCGCCATGGAAGAGTTTGACCACCAGCGCACCCTCGGGCTTGAGGTGCTGGACGGCGAAATCCACCGCCAGCTCCACCAAGTGGGAGATGCGTGCACTGTCGGAGGACGCCACCCCCGACAGGTTGGGGGCCATGTCCGAAACCACCACGTCGGCCTTGCGGCCGGCCACCAGGGCCTGCAACTGGGCCAGCACCTCGGGCTCGCGAAAGTCGCCCTGCAGGAAGCTGACGCCTTCGACCGGCTCCATCGGCAGCATGTCCAGCGCCAGGATGGTGCCATTGAGCTCACCGGACGCGGCCCCGGTCGGCGACAGCTTGCGGCGCAGGTACTGGCTCCAGGCGCCCGGGGTCGAACCCAGGTCGACCACCAACTGGCCAGGCCGGATCAGCCCCATGGTCTCGTCGATCTCGCGCAGCTTGTAGGCGGCGCGGGCGCGGTAGCCCTCCTTGGTGGCCAGTTTGACCCAGGGATCGTTGACATGCTCGTTGATCCAGGCCCGATTGACCTTCTTGCTCTTGCTTGACTTCATACCTGCCTTGTTGCACAGGGGATAATAGCCCCATGCCTGCCATTCAACTGACCATCGCCCAGCGCAAGGAACACCGCGCTGAAGCCCACCATCTCGACCCCGTGGTCATGGTCGGAAACGACGGCGCCACGCCCGCCGTCAAGAAGGAAATCGACGCCGCCCTCAACGCCCACGGCCTGATCAAGGTCCGGGTCCAGGGCGACGACCGGATTGCCCGCGAAGCCCTCTACCAGAGCCTGTGCGACGAGCTGGGCGCCGCCCCGATCCAGCACATCGGCAAGCTGCTGGTGCTGTGGCGCCCGCCGGTCAAGAAAGAAAAGGCCGTCGACGAGGACCGCATGCCCGGCCCGCGCGACTTCAAGGTCCTCAAGTACAGCAAGCGCGGCGGCCAGCGACCCGAGATCAAGACCCTGCGGGTGCTGGGCAACCAGCGTCTGAGCCCGGGTGGCCAGGTCAAGCGGGCCAAGCCGCCCAAGCAGAAGTCGGTCAAAAAGGGCCGCCAGACCTGATCGGCCGTCATTCCCGCGCAGCGGGAATCCAGGGCTTTCGCCCCGGCCTCAAGTCTCTGGGTCCCCGCCTTCGTCGGAACGAGTGCCGGCCACTTTCCACAGTGCCACGCCGGCGCAGGCCCACTGCAGCAGGTACATGCCGCTGCCCAGGCCATGCCAGAGCTTGAGGTTCTCCCGCGCCAGGATGCGCGGCGCCACGGCAAATTCGCCCAGCAGCGCCAGCAGCATCCCACCCGCTATGAAAACAAGAGCGCCTTGCGCCCAGTCCATGCGGGCTGAGGCCTCTTTTCCTCTTGAAAACAGCATCAGGAGCAGGCCGCAGCCCAGGGCCATCCAGGTCTGCGCGCTGAAGAGCTTGGCCGCCATGGCACCGGCCACGGCCGGCGTGCCCAGATGGGCGAACAACATCGGAACCACCAGAAAGCCGGTGGTGGTCAGGCTACCCCACCAGAGGGCGGCCAGCAGCACCGGCAGGCGCTCCCGCCAGGCCATCAGACGTAGCTGACCTTGACGATCTCGTAGTGCTTGACGCCGCCGGGCGCCTGCACTTCGGCCGAATCGCCCTCTTCCTTGCCGATCAGCGCGCGGGCGATCGGGCTGGAGATGTTGACCAAGCCGAGCTTGAGGTCGGCCTCGTCCTCGCCGACGATCTGGTAGGTCACCTGGTCGCCAGTGCTCTCGTCCTCGAGCACCACGGTGGCGCCGAACACCACCTTGCCGTCGGCGTCCACCGACGACGGGTCGATCACCTGGGCGGCCGACAGCTTGCCCTCGACCTCCTGGATGCGGCCCTCGATGAAGCCCTGGCGGTCCTTGGCGGCTTCGTACTCGGCGTTCTCCGACAGGTCGCCCTGGGCGCGTGCCTCGGCAATGGCGTTGATCACCCAGGGGCGCTGGACGGTCTTGAGTTCGTGCAGTTCGGCCTTGAGCTTCTCGGCGCCGCGCTTGGTGATGGGAATGGTGGCCATGGATTTGTCTCGGGTCTAAAAAGGAAACCGCCGGCCGTTGCCGACCGGCGGTGTCTGTGTCTCGATGCGAAAGATTATGCCAGTTGGGCGTGCAGCTCCTGGACCGAATACACGTCCAGCTTGTCCATGTATTTCATGCCCTCGACGGCCGCTTCGGCGCCGGCGATGGTGGTGAAGGTGGTGACGCGGGCCAGCAGCGAGGAAGTGCGGATCTGGCGCGAGTCGGCGATCGCATTGCGGCGCTCTTCCACCGTGTTGATGACCATCACGATCTCGTTGTTCTTGATCATGTCGACCACATGCGGCCGGCCTTCGGTGACCTTGTTGACCGTGGCGCAGGCGATGCCGGCGGCGGTGATGGCGCCCGCCGTGCCCTTGGTGGCGACAATCTCGAAGCCCTGGGCCGCCAACTGGCGCGCCACTTCCACCGCACGCGGCTTGTCGGCGTTCTTGACCGTCAGGAAGATCTTGCGCGCCGCGTCGGTGGCGCGCGGCAGCTTGGTGCCCGCGCCCAACTGACTCTTGATGAAGGCTTCGCCGAAAGTCTTGCCCACGCCCATCACCTCACCGGTGGACTTCATCTCCGGGCCCAGGATGGGATCCACGCCGGGGAACTTGACGAAGGGGAAGACGGCTTCCTTGACGCTGAAGTACGGCGGCGTCACCTCGTGGGTGATGCCCTGCGATGCCAGCGACTGGCCGACCATGCAGCGCGCCGCCACCTTGGCCAGCTGGATGCCCGTTGCCTTGGACACAAAGGGCACAGTGCGCGAGGCGCGGGGGTTGACCTCCAACACGAAGATCACGTCCTTGCCGTCCTTCTCCTGGATGGCGAACTGCACGTTCATCAGGCCGACCACGTTCAGGCCTTGCGCCATGGCGGCGGTCTGGCGCTTGATCTCGTCGATGGTGTCCTTGGACAGCGAGTACGGCGGCAGCGAGCAGGCGGAGTCGCCGCTGTGCACGCCGGCCTGCTCGATGTGTTCCATCACGCCGCCAATGAAGGTCTTGCCGGTGGGGTCGCGCAGGCAGTCCACGTCGCACTCGATGGCGTCGTTGAGGAAGCGGTCCAGCAGCACCGGCGAGTCGTTGGAGACCTTGACGGCCTCGCGCATGTAGCGCTCCAGATCACGCTGCTCGTGGACGATCTCCATCGCGCGGCCGCCCAGCACGTAGCTGGGACGCACCACCAGGGGATAGCCCAGGGCGGCGGCCTTTTCCAGCGCTTCGGGCTCGGTGCGGGCGGTGGCGTTGGCCGGCTGGCGCAGGCCCAGGGTGTGCAGCAGCTTCTGGAAGCGCTCGCGGTCCTCGGCGGCGTCGATCATGTCGGGCGAGGTGCCGATGATGGGCACGCCGTTGGCTTCCAGGTCCAGGGCCAGCTTGAGCGGCGTCTGGCCGCCGTACTGGACGATCACGCCCAGGGGCTTTTCCTTGTCGACGATCTCCAGCACGTCTTCCAGGGTCAGCGGCTCGAAGTACAGGCGGTCCGAGGTGTCGTAGTCGGTCGACACGGTCTCGGGGTTGCAGTTGACCATGATGGTCT
>NZ_CAKZHQ010000009.1 GCF_936925435.1 uncultured Ramlibacter sp.
AGCAGGCCGCCAGGCTGGTTGAGGCCGTCAGCGTCTTCACGCTCAGCCCGGGCCAACGGCACGCCGTGGCCGCCTGAGCGGCCCGGCGACCGGTTTACACCACCTTGTTGGGCGTCGCTCCGTCGGCGCCCGCAGCCAGGGCCTTGGCGACACCGTCGCCATAGGCCCTGTCTGCTTTGGCGCAGTTGGCGATGTGGCGTTCCTGGATGGGACGCGACGCGCCGCCCAGCGAGCGCGCCGTGTTCTCGAACAGAACCTTCTGCTGGGCCGGCGTCATCAGCCGGAACAGATTGCCCGGCTGCGAGTAGTAGTCATCGTCCGTGCGGTGGTCCCAGTGGCCGGCCGCGCCTTCCAGCGTCAGCGGCGGCTCGGCGAAGTCCGGCTGCTGCTGCAGCGCGCCCTTGCTATTGGGTTCGTAGCCGATCTCCGCGCCGTTGTTTTCGTCCACCCGCATCGTGCCGTCGCGGTGGTAGCTGTGGAAGGGGCACTTGGGCGCGTTCACAGGAATCTGGTGGTGGTTCACACCCAGGCGGTAGCGCTGCGCATCGCCGTAGCTGAACAGGCGCGACTGCAGCATCTTGTCGGGCGAGAAGCTGATGCCCGGCACGACGGCGGCCGGCGTGAAGGCCAGCTGCTCGACCTCGGCGAAGTAGTTCTTGGGGTTGCGATTGAGCTCCATCACGCCGACGTCGATCAGCGGGTAGTCCTTGTGCGGCCAGACCTTGGTCAGGTCGAAGGGATTGAGGTGGTAGCTGCCGGCGTCCTTCTCCGGCATGACCTGGATCTGCAGCTTCCACTTGGGGAAGTCGCCGCGCTCGATGGCATGCAGCAGGTCGGCCTGGTGGCTTTCACGGTCACGGCCCACCAACTCTGTCGCTTCGGCATCGCTCAGGTTCTCGATGCCCTGTTGGCTGCGGAAGTGGAACTTCACCCAGAAGCGCTCGTTGGCCGCATTGAGGAAGCTGAAGGTGTGGCTGCCGAAGCCGTGCATGTGGCGGTAGGACTTGGGGATGCCGCGGTCGCTCATGACGATCGTGACCTGGTGCAAGGCCTCGGGCAGCAGGGTCCAGAAGTCCCAGTTGCTCTCGGCGCTGCGCAGGTTGGTGTAGGGGTCGCGCTTGACGGCGCGGTTGAGGTCCGGGAACTTCAGGGGGTCGCGCAGGAAGAACACCGGCGTGTTGTTGCCCACCAGGTCCCAGTTGCCCTCCTCGGTGTAGAACTTCATGGCGAAGCCGCGGATGTCGCGCTCGGCGTCGGCCGCGCCGCGCTCGCCGGCCACGGTGGAAAAGCGCAGCACCAGGGGTGTCTGCTTGCCCACCTGCGAGAACAGTTTGGCCTTGGTGTACTTGGTGATGTCGTGGGTGACGGTGAAGGTACCGTAAGCGGCCGAGCCCTTGGCATGCATGCGCCGCTCGGGGATGACTTCGCGGGCGAAGTGGGCCAGCTTCTCCAGGTGCCAGACGTCCTGCAGCAGGGCGGGGCCACGCGGACCGGCGGTCTGGATGTTCTGGTTGTCGACGACCGGTGCGCCGGCGGCGGTGGTGAGCTTGGACATGGGTGTCTTCCTTTGGATAGAAGTTGACTATTGATGGCGTATTCAGTATCGGTCGTGGCTATTTAAATGGCAAGGCATGGGCCATTGGCATTGTTCAAGACCGCCATAGGAAAGCCATGGCCCTTTAGAAGGGGGTGGTCCTCGCTAAAGTGGCTGTTTCGCAGCAAAAGGAAGCACAAAGATGGACACGCAATTTGACAAAGGCCTGGCAGCGCGCCGCGAGGTGATGGGCGAGGACTATGTGGACGCGGCCCTGGCCCGGGCCACGGACTTCACCATGCCCATTCAGGAGCACATCACCCGTGCAGCCTGGGGCGACATCTGGCAGCGCGAAGGACTGGACCGCCGCACGCGCAGCATGATCACCGTGGCCATGCTCACCGCGCTGGGCAAGCAGCATGAGCTCAAGGGCCATGTGCGCGGCGCGCTGAACAACGGCGTGACCCCCAAGGAATTGCAGGAGCTGCTGTTGCACGCCACCATCTACTGCGGCGTGCCAGCCGCAGTCGACGCCTTCCGCATCGCGGCCGAAGTGGTCGAGGCCAGGCAGGCGTCGGGCGGCTGAGCAGCGCGGCCGGCGGCCGCTGCAACTTTCGTTCTTGCCAGGCTTGCAGGCCCGGCGCGCCCGTCGCGGTGCGCCGGGCCTGAACGCTTGAAATGGGCCCTTGGCCGCAGGCTTCTCCGGCCTTGCAGCGCCGGGCTTCACGCCAACAATGTGCACACGGATTCCTCCGTGACCGGCCGGGCGCCATCAGATTGACCTCAATAAAGCCCTGCCGGGGCCGATATCAACGATGCAGGCCCGAAAAGGCCCGACTGCGACCGGTGCGCCGGCGTCCCAGCACAACCCCAACGGGAAACAAGCATGAAATTGTTCGGCAACATGAAGATCGGTCAGCGCCTGTCCATGGGTTTCGCTGCCCTCATCCTGCTCAGCCTCGTCGCTGCAGGCATCGGCATCGAGCGCCTGGTGGCGGTGCGCAAGATCGCCGACAAGCTGGGCACGCAAGACGCCGAAATGCTGGTGCTGACCCAGGGCTGGGTGCGCGCCATCGAGTCCAATGCAGCCCGTACCTGGGTGGTGTTCTTCGCCACAGACGCGCAGGTCGTCAAGCGCGTCAAGGAGGAGATGGCCGGCGTGGTGATCGCGCAGACGGCGCGCCTCAAGCGCATGGCCGAACTGACGGTCGACGACAAGCAGGCGCTGGACCTGATCGCCGAGATTTCGCGCCAGCGCGACGTTTACCAGGCCATGCGCGGCGGGCTGCTCAAGCGCAGGGACGCCGGTGAGGATGTGGGCGCCGAAGTGATCGCCAAAGTTTTTCCCGCAGCCCAGGCCTACCTGGAGTCGGTGGCGCGCGTCGCCGCCTACCAGGAAAAGTCGATGGAAATCACCAAGGCGCGGGCCGACACGGCAGCCGTCCAGGGCGTGACCGCGCTGGCCATCGGCGCCGGCCTGGCCCTGGTCGCCGGCATCCTGCTTGCCTGGGCCCTGACCCGCTCGGTGGTGCTGCCGATCCGGCGTGCCCAGGCCGCTGCCGAAGCGGTGGCCAACGGCGACCTGAGCGTGGACGTGCACTCCGATGCGCGTGACGAAGTCGGCCAGCTGATGCAGTCCATGGCCCGCATGGTCAGCTCGCTGCGCGGCATCGTGACGCAAGTGCGCCAGAGCAGCGATTCGATCGCGACGGGTTCGAGCCAGATTGCCACGGGCAATGCCGACCTGAGCCAGCGCACCGAAGAACAAGCTTCGAATCTGCAGCAGAC
>NZ_CAKZHQ010000010.1 GCF_936925435.1 uncultured Ramlibacter sp.
GCTTCAACAGCCAAATCGTCTTCTGTGATCCATCCGGCGGAAAGCCGCGCCTGGACGATCATGTTTTCAGCTTCTGCACGGGAAATCTCGAACTTCGAGAACAGGCCCTCGAACTTCTTTGTTTCGCCGTTCTTGCGTTCGCTCCAGCCCACCAGGTCGTCGGCGGCGCAGCCTGCGAAGTCTTCGATCGTCTTGATGCCGTCTTCGCCAAGCGCGACCATCATCTGCGAGGTCATGCCGTTGATCTCGCGCAGTTCGTCGGCAACGCCGAGTTCCTTACGCTTGGCATCTCTCTCTGCTTCGATCTTCTCGATATATTCACGAGCGCGGGTCTGGATTTCTTCAGCCGTATCGTCGTCGAAACCATCGATCGAGGCAATTTCGTCCAGCTCGACATAAGCCAGTTCCTCGACGGCGGCGAAGCCTTCCGAGGCCAGAACCTGACCGACCATTTCGTCGACGTCGAGGGCGTCCATGAACAGGTTGGTGCGTTCGTTGAATTCCTTCTGACGGCGCTCGGATTCTTCCGCTTCCGTCATGATGTCGATGTCCCAGCCGGTCAGCTGCGAGGCCAGGCGCACGTTCTGGCCGCGGCGACCGATGGCCAGCGACAGCTGCTCGTCCGGAACCACGACTTCGATGCGTTCTGCGTCTTCGTCGAGAACGACCTTAGCGACTTCAGCCGGCTGCAGGGCGTTGACGATGAAGGAAGCGGGATCCTGGCTCCACGGAATGATGTCGATCTTTTCACCCTGCAGTTCGCCGACGACGGCCTGGACGCGGGAACCGCGCATACCGACGCAAGCGCCGACCGGATCGATCGAGCTATCGTTCGAGATGACGGCGATCTTGGCGCGCGAACCCGGGTCACGGGCGCAGCTCTTGATCTCCAGCAGGCCCTGCTCGATCTCGGGCACTTCCTGGCGGAACAGCTCGATCATGAACTCGGGCGCGGAACGCGACAGGATGATGGGCGCGCCGCGCAGCGTCAGGTCCACTTCCATGATCATGGCCCGCACACGGTCGCCCGAGCGCAGGTTTTCCTTGGGGATCATCTCGCTGCGGCGCAGGCGCCCTTCGACGCGGCCGGACTCGACAATGATGTCGCCCTTGTCCATGCGCTTGACGGTGCCCACGAAGATCTTGTCGCCACGCGACATGAAGTCGTTGAGCAGCATCTCGCGCTCGGCATCGCGGATCTTCTGCAGGATGACCTGCTTGGCAGCCATCGCGCCGATGCGGCCGATCGGCACCGAATCCACCGCTTCCTCGATGTATTCATCGAGCTCGATGTCGGGCATTTCTTCCTTGGCCTCGAACAACAGGATTTCCTGCTCGGGCAGCTGCAGGCCGGCCTCGTCCGGAACGACGTGCCAGCGGCGGAAGGTCTCGTAGTTGCCCGTGTCGCGGTCGACGGCCACGCGGATGTCCACGTCGCCTTCGTACAGCTTCTTGGTCGCCTGGGCCAGGGCCGATTCAACTGCGCCAAACACAACATCTCTCTCGACGTTCTTCTCGCGCGAGATGGCTTCAACCAGCATCAACATTTCGCGGTTCATGTCACGACTCTCCTGTCTGCCTGGGCTGTCTGCCCTTGAAATCCACAATCGAAGCCAGCCGCGCTTCCTTGAGCTCGTCCAGCGTAAAACCCAGGGCCTGCAACGGTGCAGCCGCCCTCTTCTTGCTCACTTTCGCGCCCGGCTTGGCGACGGGCTCGTCGGCCCAGACGATCTGCCAGCCGCCGGCCTCGGTGCGCTCGAGCGTGCCGCGAAACTTCTTGCGGTTGGCAGACACCTGACCGGCGGCTGCCGCGCCCATCGGCGCCTTGAGCGTGACGTCGACCACCCGGCCGGCAAAACGCTCGAAATCCTTCTGTCCACGCAACGGCCGATCGATGCCCGGCGATGACACCTCGAGGCGTTTGTATTCAGTGCCCTCGACTTCCAGCGCAAACTGCAGCTGGCGCGTCACCTTTTCGCAGTCCTCGACATTGACAAGCTGCTCTTGCGCCGGATCCCAGGGCAGATCGATGGTGATGCGCAGCAGGCCGCCGGCGGAGCGCTCGATCTCCACCAGCTCATAGCCCAGCCCTGTCACGGTTTGTTCGACGATGTCCTGTAGCGCCACTGTCTGTCTTGGTCCCTGGATGAAAAGCGATCGACCAAAAAAAACGGGCGGTGATTACCCGCCCGTTTGGTCGTGAAGCAAGGATTGTACCTCGTAAAGCCTTGATTTGCAAGGGTTTAGCAGGTCTCCAATGCCTTTAATCGGCCACCTTGCTGCGCAGCATTTTCACCTGGGATCGCAGGCTCTTGCCCTCCAGCCGCCGCCTCTTGGAAGCCTTGGTGGGCTTGGTGGGCCGGCGCACCCTGGGCGGGACGGCGACGCTGTCGACCAGCTCCTGCAGCCGGCCCAGGGCCTCGGCCCGGTTCATGTCCTGGCTGCGGTGTTCCTGGGCCTTGATCACCAGCACGCCATCGCGGGTGATGCGCTGGTCCGGCAGGGCCAGCAGGCGGTCCTTGTGGTCCTGCGCCAGCGAGGAGCGCGGGATGTCAAAGCGCAGGTGGATGGCGCTGGAGACCTTGTTGACGTTCTGGCCGCCCGCCCCCTGGGCCCGCATGGCCGTGAGTTCGACCTCGTTTTCCGGGATGATGGTGGGGGATTTGCCGGTGGTCATTTTTTCAGGAAGCCGCCGCCACCAGGGCGCGGGTGTAGGGGTTTTGCGGCGCGTCCAGCACCTGGGCCACGCTGCCGGCCTCGAGCACGTCGCCGTCCTTCATGACCATCACATCGTGGGCCATGGCGCGGATCACATCCACGTCGTGGGTGATCAGCAGGTAGCTCAGGCCCTTGTCGCGCTGCAGGCCTTGCAGCAGCTTAAGCACCTGCTTCTGGATGGTCACGTCCAGGGCGCTGGTGGGTTCGTCCAGCACCAGCAGCTGCGGCCCGACGATCAGGGCCCGGGCGATGGCCAGGCGCTGGCGCTGACCGCCGGAGAACTCATGCGGGTAGCGTTGCAGCAGGCCGGGGAACTGGGCCTCGCCCAGGCCCACGTCGGCCAGGGCAGCCACCACCCGCTCCCGGCGCTGGGCCAGCGGCAGCTGCGGCTCGTGCACCAGCAGGCCCTCACCGACGATTTCTTCCACCGTCATGCGCGGCGACAGCGAGGAATAGGGATCCTGGAACACCACCTGGACCAGGCGGCGAATGGCCTTGTTGCCGGCTGCATCCGGGCCCCAGCGCCGGCCCATCACCTCAAGGCTGCCGCTGTACGGCACCAGGCCCAGGGCGGCCAGGGCCAGGGTCGATTTGCCAGAGCCGGATTCGCCCACCACGCCCAGGGTGCGGCCCGCAGCGATGGCAAAGCCGGCACCGCGCACGGCGGAAAAAGCACCCTTGCGGAACCAGCCGCGAAAGCCCGGCACGGGCACGGGATAGCTCACCGCCAGCTCGCTGGCTTGCATGACGGGGGCGCCCGCGGCCGGCGCCTCCACCAGCTCGCGCGTGGGCCGGCTGTCGATCAGCTTGCGGGTGTAGGCGTGCTGGGGGTCGGCGAAAACCGCGGCGACCGCGCCCTCCTCCACCAGGTGGCCGTTTTCCATCACCGCCACCCGGTCGGCGAACTTGCGCACCAGGTGCAGGTCGTGGGTGATGAGCAACACCGCCATGCCGGTCTGGCGCTGCAGGTCGGACAGCAGCTCCAGGATCTGCAGCCGCAGGGTGACGTCCAGGGCCGTGGTCGGCTCGTCGGCCAGCAACAGGCGCGGCCGGCAGGCCAGCGCCATGGCGATCATGGCGCGCTGGCGCTGGCCGCCCGAGAGCTGGTGCGGGAAGGCGCGGGCCCGGCGCTGCGGCTCGGGGATGCCGGTGGCCGCCAGGGCCTCGACGGCGCCGGCCCAGGCCTGGCTGCGCGACAGGCCCTGCTTGAGCTCCAGCACCTCGGCCACCTGGTCGCCCACGCTGAACAGCGGATTGAGCGCCGTCATCGGCTCCTGGAAGATCATGGCGATCTCGCTGCCGCGGACCCCGAGCAGCGCATGCTCTGAAATCGATAGCAGATCACGTCCATTTGACGGGGGCTGGAGGCCGGAAAGCACCGCAGAACCGCTGATCTGGGCGTTTTGCACCAGGCGCAGCAAGGCCAGGGCCGTCACCGTCTTGCCCGAGCCTGACTCGCCCACCAGGGCCAGCTTCTCGCCCGGCGCGATCGAGAAATCGATGCCATGCACCACCTCCTTGCCACCGAAGGCGACGCGCAGGCCGTGGACGTCGAGCAGGGGCGTGGTCATTTTTCGGCTTTCCGCGGGTCCAGCGCATCGCGCAAGGCATCGCCCATGAACGTCAGCAGCAGCAGGGTCACGACCAACACGACAAAGGTCGACAACGAGATCCACCATGCGTCGATATTGGCCTTGCCCTGGCTGAGCAGTTCGCCCAGCGAGGGCGTGCCCGGCGGCACGCCCAGGCCCAGGAAGTCCAGCGAGGTCAGGGCCAGGATGGCGGCGCTCATGCGAAACGGCAGGAAGGTGACGACCGGCGTCATGCTGTTGGGCAGGATGTGGCGCCACATGATGCGGCTGTTGCCCACACCCAGGGCCCGGGCGGCGCGCACATAGTCCATCTGGCGGTTGCGCAGGAACTCGGCCCGCACATAGTCCGACAGGCCCATCCAGCCGAACAGCGACAGCAGGACCAGCAACAAGGCGATACTGGGCGCAAAGATGGCGCTGAAGATGATCAGCAGGTAGAGCTCGGGCATCGCGCCCCAGATCTCGATGAAGCGCTGGAAGGCCAGGTCGGTCTTGCCACCGAAATAGCCCTGGATGGCGCCGGTGAGCACGCCCACCAGCACGCCGATGGCCGTCAGGGCCAGGCTGAACAGCACGCTGACCCGGAAGCCATAGAGCAGCTGGGCCAGCAGGTCACGGCCGCGGTCGTCCGTGCCCAGCAGGTTGGCGGACGAAGGTGCGGCCGGATTGGGTGTGGTGGTGAAGTAGTTCAGCGTCTTGGGGCCGTAGCGGTTGGCCGGGTACAGCGCCCAGTTACCGTCCTGCGCCAGCTTGTCCCGGATGAAGGGGTCGAGGTAGTCCGCGGGGGCGCGGAAGTCGCCGCCGAAAGTGGTCTCGGGGTAGTCCTTGGCGACCGGGAAGTAAAAGCTGCCCTCGTAGCGCACCACCAGCGGCCGGTCGTTGGACAGCAGCTCGGCAAACAGGCTGAGCACCACCATGGCGGCAAACAGCAGCAGGCTGCCAAAGCCCAGCCGGTTGCGCCGGAAGCGCTGCCAGGCCCGCCGGCCCGGGCTCACAGGGACGGGGACGGCGGCGTCAGTCAAACTTCACCCGCGGGTCGACAAGGACGTAGCAAAGGTCGGAGACCAGCTTGGTCACCAGGCCAAGCAGCGTGAACAGGTAGAGCGTGCCCAAGACGACCGGATAGTCGCGGCGGATCACGCTCTCGTAACTGAGCAGGCCCAGGCCATCGAGAGAGAACAGGGTCTCGATCAGCAGCGAGCCGGTGAAGAAGGCGCCGATGAAGGCCGCCGGAAAGCCGGTGATGATGGGAATCAGGGCGTTGCGCAACACGTGCTTCCACAGCACGCGCTTCTCGCTCAGGCCCTTGGCGCGCGCCGTCAGCACGTACTGCTTGCGGATCTCCTCCAGGAAAGCGTTCTTGGTCAGCATGGCGGTGACGGCGAAGCTGCCAAAGACCATGGCCGTGACAGGCAGCGCGATGTGCCAGAGGTAATCGGTGATGCGCGCGCCCCAGGCCAGCTGCTCCCAGTTGGCCGAGGTCAGGCCGCGCAGCGGGAACCACTGCAGCTGGCCGCCGAAGATCACCAGCAGGGCCACGCCCAGCACGAAGCCGGGGATGGCATAGCCCACCAGCACCAGCAGCGTGGTCACCAGGTCGAAGCGCGAGCCCGAGCGCACGGCCTTGGCCACGCCCAGGGGCACGGCCACCAGGTAGCTGATGAAGAATGTCCACAGGCCCAGGCTGATGGACACCGGCAGCTTTTCCTTGATCAGCGACCAGACGTCCTTGCCCTGGAAAAAGCTCTTGCCCAGGTCGAAGCGGGCGTACTGGCCCAGCATCTGGACGAAGCGCTCGTGGGCCGGCTTGTCGAAGCCGTACAAGGCCTTGATCTCCTGCACCTGGCGGGCGTCCAGCGTGCGCCGGCCCGAGGGGTTGCCGGAGATGCCGCCCTCCTTGGCCGTGAGTTGCGACAGCAGCTGCTCGGCCGGCCCACCCGGCACGAACTGGATCACCGCGAAGTTGATCAGCAGGACGCCCAGCAACGTGGGGATGATGAGCAGCAGGCGCCGCAGGATGTAGGCAGGCATGGTCTAGCGGGCCTCGGTCCACCACATGGTCAGCAACCAGGAGCCGGCCAGGATGTGCGAGGGCATGGCCGGCGGATGCTGCAGCGGCTTCTTGTGCACCAGAAAATACTGCTTGCCGTAGTACATGGGCACGACGTAGTGCTGGTGCAGCAGGTAGCGGTCCAGCGCTCGCGCGCCGGCGGCGATGGCGCGGCGGTCCGGGCTGCCGACGATCTGCTCGATCAGTTCGTCCAGCACCTCGTCGCCGATGCCGCTGAGGTTCTGGCTGCCCTTCTCGCTGGCCGACTTGGAACCGAAGTCGTCGTACAGCTCGTTGCCCGGGCTGGACGAGCCGCCCAGCATGTTGACCGCCATGTCGAAATCGAAATCGTCCTGGCGCTTCTTGATCAGGCTGGCATCGGCCAAGCGGTAGCGCAGCTCGATGCCCAGCTTGCCCAGGTTGCGCGCATAGGGTGCCAGCACAGTCTCGGAGCTGCGATCGACGATGTCGATCAGGATGACGAAGGGCTGGCCGGCCGCATTGCGAAGCGCGCCGTCGCGGAAGCTCCAGCCCGCTTCGCCCAGCAGCTGCTGGGCCTGCAGCAGGTTGCGCCGCAGCCCGTTGGGCGCGTCGGCCGTGGTCGCGGGCCGCGGCAGCGGCCCCTGGGTGCGTGCCAGGTACTGGGCCTTGGTCTGCAGGCGCTCCAACAAGGCCTGTTCGTCGGGCGTGACTGCGTCCTGCGCCATCAGGTCGTCGTTGTTCTGAAAGTAGCTCTGGGTGCGGGCCCGGCGCTGGTAGAAGATGCGCTGGTTGAGCCAGTCGAAGTCGAAGGCCAGGCCCAGGGCGCGCCGCACGCGGATGTCGCCAAACTGCGGCCGCCGCAGGTTGAGCACCAGGCCCTGCATGCCGGTGCTGCGCCGGTGCGAGATCTCCGACTTGACGATCTCGCCCGAGTCGAAGCGCCGGCCCTTGTACTTGCGCACCCAGGAGCTGATCGAGGTCTCTTCCAGCGCATCGAGCTCGCCGGCTTTGAGCCCCTCTTCCTCGCCCAAGCGGTCGCGGAAGTACTGGTATGACACCTCGCCGAAATTGAACATGCCCTTGCGGGACGGCAGATCGTTGGCCCAGTAGTCGGCGCGCCGCTTGTAGGTGATGAATTTGCCGAAACTGAGCTTGTCGATCGCGTAGGGGCCGCTGGCAATGGGCTGCTCGCTGTCGAACTGGTCGATGGTCCGACCCTTGCTCCAGGCGCGCGAGAACACCGGCAGCTGGCCCAGGATCATGTGCAGCTCGGAGTTGCGGCGCTTGAAGTCAAAGCGCAGCACCCGCTCGCTGACCACCACCGCCTCCTTCACGTCGACCCAGTAGGAGCGGAAGGTCGGCGCCGCCTGCTTGCTCATGAGCATGTCGAAGCTGTGCTTCACATCCTGCGCCAACACCGGATCGCCGTTGGAAAAACGCGCCTTGGGGTTGAGCCGGAACGTCACGCTCAGCTTGTCGTCGGCCAATTGCACGTCCTCGGCCAGCAGGCCGTAACGCGAGAAAGGCTCGTCCTCGCTGGGTGCGGTGAGCGAGTCGAAGACCAGGCCGTACTCGGCAAAGATGAAGCCGTTGGAGCTGCGCCCCATGCCCACGGCCACCTGGCCCTTGAGGGTGAAGGGGTTGAGCTTGTCGAAGCTGCCGCTGGCCGAGAGCACCAGACGGCCGCCCTTGGGCGCATCGGGATTGACGTAGTCGAAATGCGTGAAGCCGGCCGGGTACTTGGGCGCATAGCCCATGCCCAGGCCATGCGCCGCCCAGGACGGCATCGCCAGCACGCAAGCCAACAAAATCAACAAACCCCGCATGCGACAATTCTGCACAGTTTTTCTACAAGAGAGCGCTATGGGATTCCTGACTGGCAAAAAACTCCTGATCACCGGTGTGTTGTCGAACCGCTCCATCGCCTATGGCATCGCCAAATCCTGCCATGCCCAGGGCGCCGAACTGGCCTTCAGCTACGTCGGCGAACGCTTCAAGGAGCGCATCACCGAGTTCGCCGCCGACTTCGGCTCCAAGCTGGTGTTCGACTGCGACGTGGGCGACGACGCCCAGATCGACAAGCTGTTCACCGACCTGTCGGCCACCTGGCCCAGGTTCGACGGCTTTGTCCATGCCATCGGCTTTGCCCCGCGCGAGGCCATCGCCGGCGACTTCCTCGAAGGCATCTCGCGCGAGGCCTTTCGCATCGCCCACGACATCAGCGCCTACAGCTTCCCGGCCATGGCCAAGGCCGCCCTGCCCTACCTGAACGACAAGTCGGCCCTGCTGACCCTGACCTACCTGGGTGCGCTGCGCACCGTGCCCAACTACAACACCATGGGCCTGGCCAAGGCCTCGCTGGAAGCCTCGGTGCGCTACCTGGCCGAGTCGCTCGGACCCAAGGGCATCCGCGTCAACGGCATCAGCGCCGGCCCGATCAAGACGCTGGCGGCCAGCGGCATCAAGGGCTTCGGCAAGATCCTGTCGGTGGTGGCCGAGGCCTCGCCGATCCGCCGCAACGTGACCATCGAGGACGTGGGCAACGTGGCGGCCTTCATGCTGTCGGACCTGGCCGGCGGCGTCAGCGCCGAGATCACCTACGTGGACGGCGGCTTCAGCCACGTGGTCGGCGGCATCGCCGAGCCCGCAGCCGGCTGAGCGCCTGGCTGGAGGCAAAATCGGCCTCCAGCGCCCGTCAAACAAGCCTCCCGCGCTATCGAAGAGATAGCGCTTGGGGTGGCTTGCCGGATCAGATGGTGCGGCCGAAGGGCCCGTCGTTGCCGACCTGGACCACGTCTTCCACGCGCGAGACCACCTGCGACTCAGGCATGGTCTTGCCCTGGGCCACGCAGTCGGCGTAGTAGCTGACCTTGCCGTCCTCGTCCTGGATCTCGACCAGGCCGTGGATGTCGGTCTCGAAGCCCGGGCACTTGGCGTTGAATTCGCGCGAGAACTTCAGGTAGTCGACGATCTTCTTGTTGAAGACCTCGCCCGGGATCAGCAGCGGGATGCCCGGCGGGTACGGCGTCACCAGCGAGGTGGTGATGCGCCCTTCCAGCTCGTCGATCGGCACCCGCTCGGTCTTGCGGTGGGCGATGTAGGCGAAGGCGTCGCTGGGCTTCATCGCCGGCGTCAGGTCCGACAGGTACATCTCGGTGGTCAGCCGGGCGATGTCGTACTTGGCATAGAGCTCGTGCACGAACTGGCACAGGTCGGCCAGGCCCATGCGCTCGTACTTCGGGTGCTGCTGGCAGAACTCCGGCAGGATCTTCCACATCGGCTGGTTCTTGGCGTAGTCGTCCTTGAACTGCTGCAGCGCCGTCAGCATGGTGTTCCAGCGGCCCTTGGTGATGCCGATGGTGAACATGATGAAGAAGCTGTACAGGCCGGTCTTCTCCACGATGATGCCGTGCTCGGCCAGGAACTTGGTGACGATGGAGGCCGGGATGCCGGTCTTGTCGAACTTGCCGTTCAGATTCATGCCCGGCGTGACGATGGTGGACTTGATCGGGTCCAGCATGTTGAAGCCCTCGGCCAGGTTGCCGAAGCCGTGCCATTTGGCCGTGCGTGCCTCGCCCTTGATGATCCAGTCGTCGGCGCGGCCGATGCCCTCTTCCACCAGCTTGTCCGGGCCCCAGACCTTGAACCACCAGTCCTTGCCGTATTCCTGGTCCACCTTGCGCATGGCGCGGCGAAAGTCCAGCGCCTCCAGGATGCTCTCTTCCACCAGGGCCGTGCCACCGGGCGGCTCCATCATGGCGGCGGCGACGTCGCAGCTGGCAATGATGGAGTACTGCGGGCTGGTCGAGGTGTGCATCAGGTAGGCCTCGTTGAACAGGTGGCGGTCGAGCTTCCTGTTCTGCGAGTCCTGCACCAGCACATGGCTGGCCTGGCTGATGCCGGCCAACAGCTTGTGGGTGGACTGGGTGGCAAAGGTCAGCGATTCCCTGGGGCGCACGCGCTTGCGGCCCATGGCGTGGTATTCGCCGTAGAAGGGGTGGAAGGCCGCGTGCGGCAGCCAGGCCTCGTCGAAATGCAAGGTGTCGACGTAGCCGTCAAGCATCTTCTTGATGGTCTCGGTGTTGTAGATGACGCCGTCGTATGTCGACTGGGTCAGCGTCATCACGCGCGGCTTGACCTTGTCTGCGTCCACGCCCTTGAGCAGCGGGTTGGCGCGGATCTTGGCCTTGATGGCGGCCGGCTCGAACTCGCTTTGCGGGATCGGGCCGATGATGCCGAAGTGGTTGCGCGTGGGCTTCATGAACACGGGGATGGCCCCGGTCATGATGATGGCGTGCAGGATGGACTTGTGGCAGTTGCGGTCGACCACCACCACGTCGTCCGGCGCCACCGTGTGGTGCCAGACCATCTTGTTGCTGGTGCTGGTGCCGTTGGTGACGAAAAAGCAGTGGTCGGCGTTGAAGATGCGCGCCGCATTGCGCTCGCTGGCCGCCACCGGGCCGGTGTGGTCCAGCAGTTGGCCCAGTTCCTCGACCGCGTTGCAGACGTCGGCGCGCAGCATGTTCTCACCGAAGAACTGGTGGAACATCTGGCCGATCGGGCTCTTGAGGAAGGCCACGCCGCCGGAGTGCCCCGGGCAGTGCCAGGAGTAGGAGCCGTCCTCGGCGTAGTCGAGCAAGGCCTTGAAGAACGGCGGCTGCACGCCCTCCAGGTAACTCTTGGCTTCGCGGATGATGTGGCGCGCCATGAACTCCGGCGTGTCCTCGAAAGCGTGGATGAAGCCGTGCAGCTCGCGCAGGATGTCGTTGGGGATGTGGCGCGAGGTCTTGGTCTCGCCATAGACGTAGATCGGCACCTCCAGGTTCTTGCGCCGCACCTCCTCGATGAACTTGCGCAGGTTCAGCACCGCCGGGTCGAGGTCGGGGCCGACGGTGAACTCCTCGTCGTCGATCGACAGGATGAAGGCGCTGGCGCGCGACTGCTGCTGGGCGAACTGCGAGAAGTCGCCGTAGCTGGTGACGCCAAGCACCTCGAAGCCCTCGCTCTCGATCGCCTGCGCCAGCGCACGGATGCCCAGGCCAGAGGAGTTTTCAGAGCGGTAGTCTTCGTCGATGATGACGATGGGGAAACGGAATTTCATCAGGGGGCCTCCAGCTGCGGGCCAAAAAGGGCAAAACAGGCGCGAAGTGTATGCAAATACCGTGGCCCATTGCTTGCAGCCGGATGAATTGGCTCAAAATGTCGTGCATCGAACACAAACCCAAGGGCACATGGCGGAATCGACCATCTGGTGGCTTGCAACGGGCCTGGCCGTTGCCGTGGAGCTCGTCACCGGCACCTTCTACCTGCTGATGCTGGCGATCGGCCTGGCGGCCGCGGCCGTGGCGGCCCACCTGGGCGCCTCGCTGACCGTGCAGGTCACGGTCGCCGCGGTGATCGGCGGCGGCGCGGTGCTGGCCTGCCACCTGGTGCGCAGCCGCCGGCCCAAGTCGGCGCCGGCGCAATCGAATCGCAACGTCAACCTGGACATCGGCGAATCGGTGCAGGTCGATGCCTGGAATGCCGACGGCACGGCCACGGTCAAGTACCGCGGTGCGGCCTGGACCGTCGTACCCGCGCCGGGCTCGGCCCAGGACGCCGGCATGCACCGGGTGCGCGAAGTGGTGGGCAACCGCCTGGTCGTCGAGAGAATCTGATCCCCCAACGGAGCAAGCATGGAAATCGCACTCGTCCTGTTCGTCATCGCCGTCATCTTCGGCTTCCGCTCCATCAAGGTCGTGCCGCAGCAGAACGCCTGGGTGGTCGAGCGCCTGGGCAAGTACCACGCGGCCCTGACGCCGGGCCTGAACTTCCTCGTGCCCTTTGTCGACCGCGTCGCCTACAAGCACAGCCTCAAGGAAATCCCGCTGGATGTGCCCAGCCAGGTCTGCATCACGCGCGACAACACCCAGCTGCAGGTCGACGGCATCCTGTACTTCCAGGTGACCGATCCCATGCGCGCCAGCTACGGCTCGTCCAACTACATCGTGGCCGTGACCCAGCTGGCCCAGACGTCGCTGCGCAGCGTGATCGGCAAGCTGGAGCTGGACAAGACCTTCGAGGAGCGCGACATCATCAACGCCCAGGTCGTGCAGGCCATCGACGAGGCGGCCCTGAACTGGGGCGTGAAAGTGCTGCGCTACGAGATCAAGGACCTGACGCCGCCCAAGGAGATCCTGCACGCCATGCAGTCGCAGATCACGGCCGAACGCGAGAAGCGCGCCCTGATCGCCGCCTCCGAAGGCCGGCGCCAGGAGCAGATCAACATCGCCACCGGCGAGCGCGAGGCCTTCATCGCCCGCTCCGAGGGCGAGAAGCAGTCCATCATCAACAACGCCCAGGGCGAGGCAGCTTCCATCACCGCCGTGGCCAACGCCACGGCCGAGGCGATTGAGCGCATCGCCGCCGCCATCCGCCAGCCCGGCGGCGAACAGGCCGTGCAGCTCAAAGTGGCGGAAAAAGCGGTCGAGGCCTATAGCAAGGTGGCGGCGGATGCCACCACCACGCTGATCGTGCCCAACAACATGACCGAGGTGTCGGGCCTGATCGCCTCGGCCATGAAGATGGTGCAAGCCGGCAAGGCCTGACGCCCCCGCCCCGCGCGGGGCCATTCCAAGCACACCGTGTCCCAAGTCACCGATCCCCGTGCCCCTCCCAGCGACCTGCTGCTGAAGGTCACCCCGCCGCGCGTGCCGCGGCACCTGGTCGCGCGCCCCATGCTGGCGGCCGACCACCCGCAGTTCCGCGACCGCGCCGTGGTACTGGTGCAGGCCCCGCCGGGCTTTGGCAAGACCTCGCTGCTGGCGCAATGGCGGCTCGACCACCTGGCCCGCGGCGGGGCGGTGGCCTGGCTGACGGCGCAGACGCAGGACGACGGGTCGCGCTTCGTCCAGGCGCTGGCGCTGGCCGTGCGCAGCGGCGCCGGCCGTCCCACCTTCGGCCATGCGCTGCTGGAAGCGCCGCCGCCCGGTGGCCTGGAAGGCATCACGGCCTGGCTGGCGGAACTGGCGCACAGCGCCCGCGACATCGTGCTGATCGTCGACGAGGCCGACCGGCTGTCGGAGGAGCCGCGGGCCGCCCTGGCCTACCTGCTGCGCAACGCGCCGCCCAACCTGCGCTGCGTTGTGGGCGCCCGGTCTGACTGGCGGCTCGACGTCGACGACCTGGTGGCCTATGGCCAGTGCGTGGTGATCGGCGCCAACCACCTGCGCTTCGGCGTGGGCGAAACCCTGGCCTTGATGCGCGAGCGCTTCGGCGCCGACGCCAATCCCGACGAGGCCGCCCGCCTGTACGAAATGACCGAAGGCTGGCCGCTGGGCCTGCAGCTGGCCCTGTCGGTGATGGGCAGCGCGGACGGCAGCGCACAGGTTCCCCGCCTGGACCTGCACGGCGGCGCGCTGCGCACGCAGTTCGTCGGCCGCCTGCTGGGCAACCTCGATCCTGCCGACCTGCACTTTCTCACCCTGGTCTCGGCGGCCGACCCGCTGCATCCCGGCCTGTGCCGTGCCATCGCCGACGCCCAGGATGCGCCGCAGCGACTGGCCCGGCTGCAGCGCGACACGCCCATCCTGGTGGCCGGCGAGCACAGCGAATGGATGCGCATGCACGCCCTGGCACGCGAGGCGCTGCGCCGCCATTTCGACGCCCTGCCGGCCGCGCAACAGGCCGGCGTGCACAGCCGCGCGGCCCAGTGGCTGGCGGGACAGGGACTGCTCGACGGGGCCGCGGTCCACGCCCTGGAAGCGGGCGAGCCGCAGCGCGCCTACGAACTGGCCGAACGCAGCCTGTACGAGTCGCTCATGACACGCGGCCGCCAGGGCGCTGTGCTGGAGTGGCTTGCCCGCCTGCCGCCGGAGGAACTGGACCGGCGGCCTCGCCTGCTGCTGGCCGCGGCGTGGTCGCTGGCGCTGGGCGAGCGCAACGACGAGGCCCAGCGCATGGTGGCACGGCTGCTGGCGCAGCCCGGTGTCGACGACAGCCTGCGCTGCGAATGCGCGCTGGTGCTGGGCGGCGCGGCGATCTTCGCCGATGAGCCGGACCGCTTCGCCGGCCTGCACGATCCCTGGGCCGAGGCGCCGCCACTGAAAGATCCTCTGCTGCTGCAGATCCATGCCAACCGCATGGCCTTCCGCGCCCTGCTCGATGGCGAACCCGCGCTGGCACGCTTGCGCCAGCAGGCTGGTCCCGGCGGTGGCGACGGTCCCGGCGCTGGCTACCTGCAGCGCTGGCGCGACCTGATCATTGGCCTGAGCTACCTCTGGGAAGGCCAAGTGACGCTGGCCGAACAGCTGCTGCGGCCGGTGCTGGCCCGCACCGAAGCCGACCTGGGCCGCCGCAATCCCGTCGCCTGCATGCTGGCCGCCCTGCAGGCGGCGGCGCTGTGGGAGCGCGGCGACCCGCACGAGGCCGAGGCAGTGCTGGCCAACAGGCTGGACGTGCTCGAGCGCAGCGGCCTGCCCGAGTGCGTGCTGCTGGGCTACCGCACCCTGGCGCGCATCGCCACCAGCGCGGGCGCCGAAAACCGCGCTCTGGAACTGCTGGGCGCTCTGGAAGCCGTCGGCACGGCGCGCCAGCTGCCCCGGCTGCGGATCGCCAGCCTGGCCGAGCAGGTGCGGCTGCACGCGCGCAGCTTCCGCGGCGACACCTGCCGCGCGCTGCTGCAGCAGATCGACGAGCTGCTGCGCAGTCCGGACCTGCCCAGCGGCCCCTTGTGGGAGCGCGGCGTGCGGCCGCTGCAACTGGCAGCGCAAAGCTATGCAGCCATCGCCGCCCGGGACTGGCGCGGCGCCCTGGAGCCGCTGGCACGCGCCGACGAGGCAGCCGTGCAGCTCAAACAGGGCCGCCTGCACATCGAGCTGCAAGCCCTGCGGGCGCTGGCCTTGCACCACTGCGGCGAGCGCGCCGAGCCCCTGCTGCGCGAGGCCAGCGAGCTGGCGCAAAGCCACGGCCTGCGCCAGGTGCTGGCTGATGCCCACCCGGCCCTGGCCCAATGGCTGGATCTGGCGCAAGCCGGCGCGGCGGCCGAGCGGCCCCCGCAAGCGCCCGCCCGCGCCGAAGCGGCGCGCCCGCGCGCCCTGCCCAGCATGGCGCTGACGCCCAAGGAACGTGAAGTGCTGGAACTGGTGGCGCGCAACCTGTCCAACAAGGAGATCGGCCGCGCCCTGCAGGTGGGCGAGGAAACGATCAAGTGGCACATGAAAAATCTGCTGGCCAAGCTCGATGCCGGCACCCGCAAGGAGGTGGTGGCGCGGGCCCGCATCTTCGGGCTGCTGTCCGACGCCAACTGAGCGGGCGTGCCCCCCCTGCGAGAGGGGGTTGGGCAGGGGGGCAGGTGTTTAGCCTTGGATCTCCAAGGAGGCACCCGGCCCATGACAATCCAGGAGACAAGCCAAGCCCTGGCCCCCGCAGTGGGGGCGGCACAATCGTTCGAGGGCGCGATCCGCGTCCGGCCCCTGACCTGCGCCATCGGCGCGGAACTGGGCAACGTCGACCTCGGCGCCGCCTCGCGCGACCCTGCCCTGGTGGCCCAGATCCGCGCCCTGCTGCTGCAGCACAAGGTCCTGTTCTTTCGCGACCAGGGCATGAGCCGGGCCGAGCACGTGGCTTTTGCCCGCCATTTCGGCGAGCTGGAAGACCATCCGGTGGCGGGCAGCGACCCGGAGCACCCGGGCCTGGTGCGCATCTACAAGTCGCCGGACGCGCCCGCCGACCGCTACGAGAACGCCTGGCACACCGACGCCACCTGGCGCCAGCGGCCGCCCTTCGGCGCCGTCCTGCGCTGCGTCGAGTGCCCACCGGTGGGCGGCGACACGACCTGGGCCAACATGGCGCTGGCCTACGAAAAGCTGCCCCAGCAGGTCAAGGACCAGATCGCGCCGCTGCGTGCCCGCCACAGCATCGAGGCCAGTTTCGGCGCCGCCATGCCGGCCGACAAGCGCCTGGGCCTGCACGCCCAGTTCCCCGACGCCGAGCACCCGGTGGTGCGCACCCATCCCGAGACGGGCGAAAAAATCCTGTTCGTCAACGCCTTCACCACCCATTTCACCAACTTCCACACGCCGGCCAACGTGCGCTACGGCCAGGACTACACCCACGGCGGCTCGGACCTGCTGCGCTACCTGATCAGCCAGGCCCACATCCCCGAGTTCCAGGTCCGCTGGCGCTGGCAGCCCAACGACGTCGCCATGTGGGACAACCGCTCCACCCAGCACTACGCCGTCATGGACTACCCGCCCTGCCACCGCAAGATGGAGCGCGCCGGGATCATCGGCGACGCCACTTTCTGAAACCGACCACCCTCCCTCAGAGAAATAGCACTCCACCATGAACTACCTCGACGGTTCGCTGTATCCCGAAAACCAGCAGCCCCTGATCATCACGGCTGCGCCGTACGCGCCGGCGTGGGTGCCCTCCGACTTTCCCGAGGACATCCCGGTCACGATGGACCAGCAGGTCCAGAAGGCGGTGGATTGCTACAACGCTGGCGCCACCGTGCTGCACCTGCACGTGCGAGAGCTCGATGGCAAGGGCAGCAAGCGCCTGTCCAAGTTCAATGAGCTGATCGCCGGCGTGCGCAAGGCCGTTCCCGAGATGGTCATCCAGGTCGGCGGCTCGATCAGTTTCGCCCCCGAAAACGAAGGCGCGGCCGCCAAGTGGCTCTCCGACGACACACGCCACATGCTGGCCGAGCTCGACCCCAAGCCCGACCAGGTCACGGTGACGATCAACACCTCGCAGATGAATGTCGTCGAGCACTGGGACGACGCGGACACCAGGGGGACCTCGATGGAAGACCCCGCGATCTACAACGCCTACAAGGAAATGACCGTGCCGGCGCAGCCGGGCTGGGCCGAGGAGCACATCCGCCGCCTGAGCGCAGCCGGCATCCAGAGCGCCTTCCAGTGCTACAACATCAACAGCTTCGAGTCCGTCGAGCGCCTCATCCGCCGCGGCATCTACAAGGGCCCGCTGGTCATGAACTGGGTGGCGATCGGCGGCGGCATGGACGTGCCGAGCATCTACAGCCTGGCCAACTTCGTGCGTGCCACGCCGGACGGCGCGGTGCTGACGGTGGAAAGCACGATGCGCAACGTGCTGCCGGTCAACATGATGGGCATCGCCATGGGCCTGCACGTGCGCTGCGGCATCGAGGACAACATCTGGAACCAGTCGCGCACCGAGAAGATGTCCACGGTCAAGCAGGTCGAGCAGCTGGTGCGCATGTCGCGTGAATTCGGCCGCGAAATCGCCACCGGCAAGCAGGCGCGCGAGATCTCCAAGATCGGCGTGTTCTACGACACGGTCGAGGAAACCCTGGCCGCCAACGGCTTCGCCCCCAACGCCCAGGGACGCCAGCAGGGTTTCCTGCGCAAGGCCGCCTGAGATGTCCATCGAGCCCACGGTCCTGATCGTCCCCGGCCTGCGCGACCATGTGCCGGAGCACTGGCAGACCGTGCTCGCCGCCCGCCTGCCGCGGGTGCGTACGGTGGCGCCCATGGGCCGCGAGAACCTCGATCTCGCTGGCCGCGTTGCCGCCATTGAGCGCGAGGCGCAGGCCGTCGGCGCTCCCATCGTGATCGTCGCGCACAGCGCCGGCACCATCTCGGTGGCGCACTGGGCCCGCACAACGCGCCTGCGCGTGGCAGGCGCCCTGCTGGCCACACCGCCGGACTTCGAGCGCCCCCTACCCGAGGGCTATCCCAGCCTGGCGCAGTTGCAGGCCCATGGCTGGCTGCCCGTGCCGCGCACCGCCCTGCCCTTCCCCAGCATCGTGGCGGCCAGCCGCAACGACCCTCTGGCCGGCTACGACCGGGTGGCGGACCTGGCCAGCGACTGGGGCAGCGCCCTGGTCGACCTGGGCGAGGTGGGCCACCTCAATCCCGCTTCCGGTTTCGGCCCCTGGCGCCGTGCCGAAAGCCTGCTCAAGCACCTGATCACCGGCGTCGCCGCCGTCTGACGCGCGCCGCGCGCCTGTTCCCCTGGAGAGTCCCCATGTCCCACGCCATTCGTCTGACCCAAACCGGCGGCCCCGAAGTCCTGGAGTACCAGGCCGTCACCGTCGGTGAGCCCGGCCCCGGCGAGGCCCGCGTGCGCCACACCTATGTCGCCGTCAATTTCATCGACATCTATTTCCGCACCGGGCGCTACCCGATGCCCCTGCCCAATGGCCTGGGCTCGGACGCCGTCGGCGTGGTGGAAGCGATCGGTCCCGGGGTCACCGAGGTCAAGCCGGGCGACCGCGTCGGCTACCTGCTGGGGCCGCAAGGCGCCTACAGCGACCTGCGCGTGATGCCCGCCGGCGTGTTGATCCCCTTGCCGGACCATGTCTCCGACAGCACAGCGGCGACATTGATGATGAAGGGCATGACGGCGCAGTACCTGTTCCGCCAGGTCTATCCCTTGCAGGGCGGCGAGACCATCCTGTACCACGCGGCCGCAGGTGGCGTTGGTCTGATCGCCTGCCAGTGGGCCAAGGCGCTGGGCGTGCGCATGATCGGCACCGTCAGCACCGACGCCAAGGCGGAGATCGCGCGGGCCAACGGCTGCGCCGAAGTGATCGTGACCTCGCGCGAGGACATCGCCGCGCGGGTGCGCGAACTGACCGACGGCAAGGGCGTGCCTGTGGTGTACGACTCGGTGGGCAAGGACACCTTGCAGGCCTCGCTGGACAGCCTGCAGGTGCGCGGCAGCCTGGTGAGCAACGGCACCTCGTCCGGGCCGGTGGTGATCGACACCATGCAGCTGGCCATGAAGGGGTCGATCTGGGTCACGCGGCCGGCCATGGTGCATTACGCGACGCCGCGCGCCAACATGCTGGCCATGGCCGAGGAGCTGTTCGACCTGGTGGGCAGCGGCGATATCCGCAGCGAGCCCAGCCGCACCTACGAGCTGGCCCATGCCGCCGAAGCACACCGCGTGCTCGAGTCGCGCCAAAGCACCGGTTCCATCGTCCTGGTGCCCTGAAAACTGCTTCCTCTTCCAGGCAGATTCCTCCCATGCAAACCCCTTCTTCCGCAGCCGCGCCCGCAACAGCCGACGGCTACCTGTTCGGCCGCGGGCCGGCCTGGTTCGCATTTGCGATGTCGCTCGCGCTCATGGTGGTGGACTACGTCGACCGCCAGATCGTGGTCTCGCTGTTCCCCTTCATCAAACGCGAATGGGGCCTGTCCGACACCCAGCTGGGCAGCCTGGTGTCGGTGGTGTCGCTGACCGTGGGTCTGGGCTCGCTGCCGGTGGCGCTGTTCGCCGACCGCGTCAGCCGGGTCAAGTGCATCGCCGCCATGGCAGCGCTGTGGAGCCTGGCCACGATCTCGTGCATGTGGACGCGCAATTTCACCCAGCTTCTGGCGGCGCGCGCCCTGGTCGGCGTGGGCGAGGCCGGCTACGGCTCGGTCGGCGCCGCCGTGATCGCCAGCCACTTCCCGGTGCGCATGCGCGGGGCATTGCTGGCGGGCTTTTTCGCCGCCGCCTCGGTCGGTTCGGTGCTGGGCGTGATGCTGGGCGGCGCCATTGCCGCGCGCTGGGGCTGGCAGGCCGCCTTCGGCGTGCTGGGCCTGCCCGGTCTGGTGCTGGCCCTGGTCTACCTCAAGGTGCGCGACTACCCGACCGTGCAGCTGACACCGGTGCTCGACCGCGCCACGCGCAGCCCGGGCGAGGTCGCGCTGCACATCGTCCGTGCCCTGGCGCGCTCGCCCACCATGCTGTGGGTCTGCATCGGTGGTGCGGCCCAGCTGGTGGTGGTGTCGGCCGTCTGGTCCTGGCTGCCCAGCTTCCTGAACCGGGTACACGGCCTGGCGCCCGAGCGGGCTGCGGTCGTGGCCGCCCTGGTCGTGCTGGGCGGCGCCGCAGGCAGCGTGCTGTGGGGCGCCGTGGTGGACCGCGCCGGCAAGCGGCGGCCGGCCCGCAAGCTGCACGCGATGGCGGTGTTGTGCCTGCTGTCGCTGGCGCTGCTGGTGGCCGCCTTCGGGGTGCACAGCTGGCTTCCGGCGGCGCCATCCTGGCTGCAGCTGGCCCTGGTCGCCGCCGGCGGCTTCGTCATGACCTGCACGGTCGGCCCGGTCTCGGCCGTGGTGATCGACGTCGTCCATCCGGGCGTGCGTGCCACCGGCGCCTCCGTGCTGGCCCTGTTCCAGAACCTGTTCGGCCTGGCCCTGGGGCCGGTGGTCGCCGGCCTGCTGTCCGACGCCTTCGGCCTGGAAGCGGCGCTCACGGCCGTGCCGCTGTTTTCCCTGCCTGCGGCCCTGGCCATGGTGCTGGCGGCGCGCACTTACCAGGACGATGCCGAACGCGCCAGCGCGCCGCCGCAGGCGCCCGTCAACCCCGCCGCGCAGCCGGCCACGGCCCCCTGACAAGACAAGGACAATCGAGATGAACGCATCCATGATGCAGCAGCCGCTGCTGGTCTCCTCCCTGCTGATCCACGCCGAGCGCCACCACGGCGAGCAGGAAGTGGTGTCGCGCCGGGTCGAAGGCGACATCCACCGCTATACCTACCGCGACCTCGCGGCGCGCTCGCGCCAGCTGGCCAACGCCCTGCAGGCGCTGGGCGTGGGCTTTGGCGAGCGGGTGGCCACGCTGGCCTGGAACGGCCACCGCCACATGGAGCTGTACTACGCCGTCTCCGGCTCGGGCTCGGTGCTGCACACGCTCAACCCTCGGCTGCACCCCGACCAGGTGGTGTGGATCGCCGAACATGCGCAGGACCAGGTGCTGTTCTTCGACCTGAGCTTTCTGCCCCTGGTCGAGGCCGTGGCCCACCGGCTGCCCGGCGTCAAGGCCTTCGTCGCCATGACCGGCCGCGCCCACATGCCGGCCAAGGCCGACATCCCCAACCTGCTGTGCTACGAGGAGCTGGTGGCCGCCCAACCCGACACGTTCGCCTGGCCGCTGTTCGACGAGAACAGCGCCAGCTCGCTGTGCTACACCTCGGGCACCACGGGCAACCCCAAGGGCGCGCTCTACAGCCACCGCTCCACGGTGCTGCATTGCTACGCCAGCGCCCTACCCGATGCGCTGAACGTGTCGGCGCGCGAGGTCATCCTGCCGGTGGTGCCCATGTTCCACGTCAATGCCTGGGGCCTGCCCTACGCGGCCTGCATGGTCGGCGCCAAGCTGGTGCTGCCCGGGCCCTTCCTGGACGGCAAGAACCTGTATGAGCTGTTCGAGCGCGAAGGCGTGACCCTGTCCGCCGGCGTCCCCACCGTGTGGCAGGGCCTGCTGGCCCACGTGGAAACCAACGGCCTGAAGTTCTCCAGCATGCGCCGCACCATCATCGGCGGCTCGGCCTGCCCGCCGGCCATGATGCGCGCCTTCCAGGAGCGCTATGAGGTGAGCGTGCTCCATGCCTGGGGCATGACCGAGTTGAGCCCACTGGGCACGGCCTGCGTGCTCAAAGCCTCGCAGGAAAAGCTGCCGGCCGAGCAGCGCCTGGCGATCCAGGCCAAACAGGGCCGTGCCGTGTTCGGCGTCGACATGAAGATTGTCGATGAGCAGGGCCAGACCTTGCCGCATGACGGCAAGGCCGCTGGCGAACTGCTGGTGCGCGGCCCCTGGGTGATCGCCAGCTACTTCAAGGGCGACGGCGGCGATCCCCTGGTCGACGGCTGGTTCCCCACCGGCGACGTGGCCACCATCGACGCCGACGGCTTCATGCAGATCACCGACCGCAGCAAGGACGTGATCAAGTCCGGCGGCGAGTGGATAGGCTCGATCGACCTGGAGAACATCGCGATGGCCCACCCGGCGGTGGCGCTGGCCGCCTGCATCGCCGCTTCGCATCCGAAATGGGACGAACGGCCGCTGCTGGTGGTGGTACGCAAAGCCGGCGCCGAGGTGACGCGCGAACAGCTGCTGGCCTTCTACGACGGCAAGATCGCGCGCTGGTGGACCCCCGACGACGTGGCCTTCGTCGACGCCATCCCGCTGGGCGCCACCGGCAAGGTCCAGAAGAACAGGCTGCGCGAGATCTTCCGCGAGCACCGCCTGCCCACCGCCTGAGCATGCTGGCGGCCCTCCCCCTGCCGGCCTGGGCCGGCCAGCTGCGCCTGCTCGCGCCCGGCCTGCTGGCCAGCGCCGTCGTGGCCACGGCCGCGACCTTTCTGTCCCAGCACTACGGCGCGCCGGTGATGCTGTTCGCGCTGCTGCTGGGCATGGCCATGGCCTTTCTGTCCACCGACGGCCCCTGCCGCCCCGGCATCGAGTTCGCCGCCCGCCAGGTGCTGCGCGTGGGCATCGCCCTGCTCGGCCTGCGCATCACCCTGGCCCAGGTCGTGGCGCTGGGCTGGGGCCCGCTGGGCCTGGTCCTGCTGTCGGTGGTACTGACCATTGCCGTGTCCATCGTGGCAGCCCGCGCCATGGGCTTCCAACGTCTGTTCGGCCTGTTGACCGGCGGCGCCACTGCCATCTGTGGCGCATCGGCGGCCTTGGCCCTGTCGGCGGCCTTGCCGGCGCATCCGCAGAAGGACCGCGCCACGCTGTTCACCGTGATCGGCGTGTCGGCCCTGTCGACGCTGGCCATGGTGGCCTATCCGATGCTGGTGCGCGCCCTGGACCTGGACGAGCGCACGGCGGGCCTGTTCCTGGGCGTCACCATCCACGACGTCGCCCAGGTCGTGGGCGCGGGCTACAGCTTGTCGACCGAGACCGGCGACACCGCCACCCTGGTCAAGCTGCTGCGGGTGGCGATGCTGCTGCCGGTGATCGTGCTGGCCACCGTGTTCACGCGCCAGGCCGGTGCTGCCGGCGGCGGCGAACGGCCGCCATTGCTGCCCTGGTTCGCGGTGGCTTTCGCGCTGCTGGTGGGGGTCAACAGCACAGGCTGGCTGCCCGTCAGCCTGGCAAGCACGGGCACGGACGTCTCGCGCTGGTGCCTGGTGGTGGCCATCGCCGCCATCGGCATGAAAACCCATTTGAAGGAACTTGTGACGGTCGGCATCAAGCCGGTTGTCCTGATGGTGGGCGAGACCGTGTTTCTCGCTCTTCTGGCCTTGCTGCTGTTGCGGTGGCTTGGCTAATGCACACTGGACCCAAGGAGACCGCCATGAACCCATCCCATCTGTCCCGCCGCACCCTGCTGGCCGGCGCCGCGCTGGCGCTGACTGGTGTCGGCGCGCAGGCCCAGACCTGGCCGGCCAAGCCGATCCGTATCGTCGTGGCCGGGCCCGCTGGCGCCAACGCCGACATCATCGCCCGCACGGTGGCCGACGGCCTGAGCCGCGAACTGGGCCAGCCCGTGATCGTCGATCCCAAGCCGGGCGCTGCCGGCGCGATCGCCACCGCCGAACTGCTGCAGGCGCCGCGCGACGGCTACACCTTCATGGTCGGCGTCAATTCGCTGGTCAGCGAGATCCCGCACATCGTCAAGCTGCGCTGGGACATGGCCAAGGAACTGCGTCCGGTGGCCGAACTGGCGCGCGGCGGCCTGGTGCTGGTGGGCAACCCGGGCTTTCCTGCCAAGGACCTCAAAGAGCTGGTGGCCCATGCCAAGGCCCATCCGGGCAAGGTCAATTACGCCTCCTACAGCGCCGGCACGCTGTCGCACGTGCTGGGCCTGGCGCTGAACCAGGCGGCCGGCATCCATCTCGAACACGTGGCCTACAAGGGCTCGACGCCGGCGCTGGCCGACGTGATGGGCAACCACGTGCCGCTGATGTTCGACGCCGTCCCGACCTCGCTGCCGCTGATCCGCAGCGGCAAGCTCAAGGCCTTTGCCGTCAGCACGCCGCGCCGCACGCCGTTGCTGCCGGACGTCCCGACCTTCGCCGAGCTGGGCTACCCCACGCTGGAAGCCCTGGCCTGGATGGGCCTGTGGTCCACGCCCGATGCGCCGGCCGCGGTCCAGGAGCGCGTTCGCGCTGCCACGCTCAAGGTGCTGGCCGATCCGGCCCTGCGCCAGCGCATGCAGGACACCGGCTTCGACGTTGGCCAGCCGCGCACGCCGCAAGAGATGGAAGCCGGCCTGAAGGCCGACTACGAGCGGGTCGGCGCGATGTTGAAGGCGATCAACTTCAAGCCTGAATAACGGCTTACTTGCCGTCGAACCAGGCCTTCCACTGGGGAACAGCAGTCGCGAATGTGCCGCGGTGGTCGGTCGCACCGGTGGAAATGGCCTCGACCTGGGGATTCCCCGCGCCCATTCCCTGGGCATAGGTCTGCGCAATGCGGCCGACGCCCGTGGTGACGCCCTCGTCGCGTTCGCCGTAGAAGTTGCGCACCGGCGAGCGAACCACCCAGCGATAGGCTTCGGTCGTGCCAATGAGCTTGCCGTACGGCGAGTTGCTGAAGAACTTCGGATCGAGGTACTCCGGGCGCACCAGCTTGCGCAGCTCCGGGATGGCCGCGGCGTCGAACGGCTGCCGTTGGTAGGCCTTGAGCGATGCTTCGTAGTACGGGTCGGCCAGCACCGAGCGTGCCAGCCCTGGCATGCCGTGGTAGTTCTCGAAGGCGAACGCCGTGAGGATGACGATGCTGTTGAGCCAGGGTGCATCGGTCGGTCGCGGAAAGCTGAGCGCGCCGGCGAGCAGCGCGAACATGTCGAGCGGCGCGGCGGCAGTGGCAGTAGCGCGCACGGGCAGGTCGATGGCCTCAAGCTTCTGGAGGAAGGCCATGGCCACGAATCCCCCCTGCGACCAACCGGACAGGAACAGCTTGTCGCTGGCGAGCTTCATGTGGTCGAGCACACTGCGGCTGGCCATGAGCATGTCGTGGCTGGCCTGCTGGTGGCTGCCTTTGACCATGTAGCCCTCCGGTGCCGTCGACGTTCCGAGCCCGAAGTAGTCGGCGCCGATCAGGACATAGCCCTGCCCCGCGAACTGGGCGATCATCAGCTGCGTCTCGGGCGACTGCTCGGGAAAGGACGGGACTTGTTGCCGGCCGTACACGGTGCCGTGCTGGTAAGACACCATGGGGAATGTCGGGCCGCCCGTTTCAGGAATCGCCAGCAGGCCAGAAGCGGTGATCGGCCGGTTGGCCTGTTCAGGCACGACCGAGCCATAGCTGACCCGGTAGAGCCGCACCGCATTGCGCGCCGGCGTGTAGTCGACCTTGACACCGAAAAGCTTGGGCGTATCAGTTTGCAGGATGGTGTTGAGCCGGTCGACGTCCCAACGCGCCAGAAATTGGTAGGAGACGCCGGAACTCACCCGCACAGGCGGCTCGCTTTGGGCGGAAGCGGGCGACGCGAACGTTGCCAGCAAGGCACCGAGCAGCACGAACGTGCGAACGAGATGGATCATTCCGGCTCCTATCCTCTATGGCCCCAATGGCCAGGTCCGGAAGATGATATTTCATTTGTTCAGGCCGGGCGGCCGCGCAGCAGGAAATGCGACAGCGCCGGGATCAGCACCACCGCGCCGGCCATGTTCCAGATGAACATGAAGGCCAGCAGCAGGCCCATGTCACCCTGGAACTTGATCGGGGACAGGGCCCAGGTGGCCACCGCGACGGCAAGTGTCACACCCACCAGCACCACCACCTTGCCCGTGAAGTCCAGCGCCCGTCGGTAGGCTTTTTCCAGCGGCAGGCCGGCGCGCTGCTGCGCGAGCTGTACCGACAGCAGGTACAGAGCGTAGTCCACGCCGATGCCCACGCCCAGCGCGATGACAGGAAGCGTCGCCACCTTGACGCCTATGCCCAGCGCCACCATCAGCGCCTCGCACAGCAGCGAGGTCAGCACCAGCGGCACCACCGCCACGACGACGGCCCGCCAGCTGCGGAAGGTGATGAAGCACAGGACGATGACCGCCGCGTAGACCAGCAGCAGCATCTGCAGCCAGGCCTTGCGCACCACGACGTTGGTGGCGGCCTCGATGCCGGCGCTGCCGGCGGCCAGCAGGAACTGGCGCTCCGGCGTGCTGTGCGTGTCGGCGAAGGCCTGGGCCACGGCCACCACCCGGTCCAGCGTCTCCGCACGGTGGTCGGACAGGTAGGCGATCACCGGCATCACCGAGCAGTCGTTGTTGAACAGCTCCGGGTTGTTGACGCTGGCCTGCTGCGCGCCGTAGTTGAGCACGTCCTGGTTGCGGGCGATGGTCAGCCATTTGGGGCTGCCCTCGTTGCTGCCGGCGGTGATCTGGCGCACCGCGTTGGTCAGCGCCACCGTCGTCTGCACGCCGGGCACCTGCTGCAGGGCCCAGGCCAGGCGATCGGCTTCCACCAGGGTCTCGTACTGCAGGCAGCCCTCCTTGCCGGTCTTGATGATCACGGCGAAGGTATCGCTCGACAGGCTGTAGTGGCCGGTGATGTAGGCGTTGTCGCGGTTGTAGCGCGAGTCGGCGCGCAGTTCGGGCGCGCCGGCGTCGAGGTCGCCGATCTTGAGCTGCGTGCTGGCGGCCCAGGCCAGCACGGTCAGCACCAGGGTCGCGGCCACGGTGATTCTGGCGCGCTTCGGTTCGGCCAGGCGGACCAGCCAGTCGAAGGCGCGGTCCAGCGCGCTGGACCCGGCGGGGCGCGGCGCTGCACCGACGGCCAGATAGGACAGCAGCACCGGCAACAGGATCAGGTTGGTGACCACCAGGGCGGCAACGCCCATGCTGGCGGCCAGGGCCAGCTCGCGGATCACCGGGATGTCGATCACCATCAGCACCGCAAAGCCCACCACGTCGGCCACCAGCGCGGTCAGGCCTGCCAGGAACAGCCTGCGGAAGGTCAGGCGGGCCGCCACCAGGCGCGACGCGCCATCGGCGATGTCCTGCATGATGCCGTTCATCTTCTGGGCGCCGTGGCTGACGCCGATGGCGAACACCAGGAAGGGCACCAGGATGGAATAGGGGTCCAGCTGCAGGCCCAGCATGGCCACCATCCCCAGTTGCCAAACCACGGCGACCAGCGAGCACATGACGACCAGTGCCGTGGTGCGCAGGCTGCGTGTGTACAGGTAGAGGATGGCGCTGACCACCAGGGCCGCCAGCGCGAAGTACAGGGCGACAGCCACCAGGCCGTCGATCAGGTCGCCCACCAGCTTGGCGAAACCGACGGCACGGATGCGCACCGGGGCCTGCTCGCCCTGCGCCTCGTAGCGCTCGCGCAGGCCATCAATCGCCCTGGACAGGACGCGGTAGTCCACACGTTGCGCGCCAGCGGCGTCCGCAGCCAGCAAGGGCACAACGATCATGCTGGAGCGCGAATCCGTGCCCACCAGGCTGCCCATCAGGCCGGCCCGCGCGATGTTGACGCGCAACTGCTCGGTGGTGGCGGCGCTGCCATTGAAGTTGTCCGGCATCACCGGGCCGCCGCGGAAGCCCTCTTCCGTGACCTCGGTCCAGCGCACGCCCGGCGCCCACAAGGACTTGAGCCAGGCGCGGTCCACGCCTGGCGCCAGGAACAGCTCGTCGTGGATCTTGCGCAGCGCCTCCAGGTAGCGGGCGTCATAGATGTCGCCGCGCGGGTTCTCCACCACGACGCGCAGCGAATCGCCCAGGCCGCGCAGTTCGGCGCGCTGCTGCAGGTAGTTCTGGATGAAGGGATGGTCGCGTGGAACCATCTTGTCAAAGCTGGCATTGAGTCCCAGCCGCCAGGCGGCCGTGGCCGCCAGCACCAGCGTGAGGATGGCGCACAGCAGCAGGACGGCACGGCGCTGGCCGAAGACGAGCCGCTCCAGGCGAGAGCCGGCGCCGGGGTCGAACGCTGTGTTGACCGCCGTCGGCGCGACCAGGGAGGGGGCATGCATGGACAACTCCGGCGAAAAAACGGCCTGCCTCAGGGCAGGGCCTGGGTCTGCACGCCGCGCGGCCCGGCCACCAGCAACTGGCCCGGCGCGGCCAGCAGGATGCCGGCGGCGGGAACGGGCCGCGCCAGCGGCAGGACCTGGAAACTGGCGCCGTCGTCGCGGCTGGCCAGGAGCTGGCCGGACTGGCTCGCCAGCAGGATGCGTCCGCCCGGATCGACCGTGGATGCGGTGATGCTGGCCGCAACGCCTGTGGTCACGGCCCGCCAGGTCTCGCCACCATCGGTGCTGCGCAGCACGGTGCCGCGCAGGCCATGGACGATGAGCGCGCGGCCATTGCCGGCAATGCCGAACAGAGTTCCCTGGTAAGGCTGGGGCACGGCCTGAAACTGGCCACTGGCGCGGTCGAGCCTGAGCAGCAGGCCCTGCTCGCCGACCATGAACACATCGGAGCCGATGCCGCGCACCGCATACAGGTGCAAGCCCTTGGGATTGGCGATGCTGTCCTTGAGGCTGGTCCAGCGGGCGCCGCCGTCCTCGGTGCGCAGGGCAAGCCCGAAGGCCCCCACGGCGTAACCGACGCGTTCGTCCTGGAACCAGACGTCCAGCAGCGGCACGTCGGCGGCGTCGGGGCGACCGTCGCGCTGGCGTGCCCAGTTATCTCCCCCGTCCGCGCTGTGCAGGATCACGCCGTCGTGGCCGACGGCCCAGCCTTTGCGCGGCGTGGGGAAATGCAGGGCCACCAGGTCGGAGCTCACCGGCACCTTGGCCTGTTGCCAGCTGCGGCCGCCGTCTCCGGAGGTCAGGATGTGGCCGCGTTGGCCCACCGCAACGGTGCGCGCTCCGGCTGCGGCCAGGGCCAGCAGCGGCGCCCGATCGGCCAGGCGGGTGGCCTGGGCCGGCGTGTCCAGAACGTCGCGCACGGCAGCCGCCCCGCCCGGGCCGGCCAGGGCGGCACCAGCGACAAGCAGCAATCCGATGTGCGAGACCTTCATGGCACCGTCTTCAGCGGATGCCGGCGCCGGCCAGCGCGTCGGGCGTCCACTCGCGGTCCGGCAGGGCCTGCACGTGGCGCAGGCCGCCGGTTTCGGCGATGAAGCCGGTCAGCGAGTAGGTGCCAGTGACCAGGTCGTAGTGGCCGAACATGTCGGTGTACGGCGCTGGCAGGTCGTAGCTCGGAGCCATGTAGGCAAAGCCTGTGCGGTACAGCTGGCCGCGGGCGTCATAGCCGTCGGAGGCCAGCGCCGACCAGGAATCCTCGTCCAGGTAGAAGGTGCGGCGCGAATACACGTGGCGCTTGCCTTCCTTGAGCTTGGCCTCGACCACCCAGACGCGGTGCAGTTCCCAGCGCACCAGGTCCGGGTTGAGGTGGTTGGGCTTGAGCAGCTCGTCCTGCTTGGCCTGGTAGACCGCCGCATAGGCGTTGTAGGGCACCAGGATTTCTTTCTTGCCAACCAGCTTGAAGTCGAACCGGTCCATCGAGCCATTGAAGATGAAGGTGTCGTCGAAGGTGGTGGTGCCGGCCGTGCCCGGGTTGGGCGTGTCGTGCGAAAGGTCGGGCGCCACGCGCACCCGGCGCTGGCCCGGCAGGTAGCTCCACGCGCGGCGGTCCTTGCTGCCGATGTCGAGCGGGTCGATCAGCATCAGGGCTTCGCCGGCGCGGCGCGCGGGGCCGGTGTACTGCAGCTTCATGCGCCAGAAGGTGTCGGTGTCGGCCTTGGCGGCATCCCAGAACGGGAACTCCTGCGTGCTCTGGCCTTCCACCGACAGCGTTGTGCGGCCGGCAGTGTCCACGCTCAGGTTGCGGTACTTGGCCTGGTAGGCGACGCCGTTGAAGCGCAGCAGGTGGTTCCACATGGCTTCGTTGCCGGTCTTGGGGATGGGAAACGGAAAGCCCGCATGCGCGCCCTCGATGGAGCGGCCGTCATTGAGCGTCTTGGCGCGGACTGCATTCCTGGCGGTGTTGTCGGCGACGAACTTGGGGTAGGCCACGCTGCGCTGGGTGGGATAGACATCGAGGCGGAAGCTCGGGTATTTCTGCAGCAGGGCCTTGGCGCCCTCGGTCAGGTTGCCCGCGTGCTGCGCCATGTTCTTCGCATCGACCACCAGCCGCGGCTTTTCGGTAGCGAACGGGTTCGGGCGGATGCCGTCGCCGGCCTTGAAGCCGGCGGGCGCGGTGGTGAGGCCACCGGCATAGGCCGGGATGGTGCCGTCCTTGCTGGCGGCCTTCTCGGCGCCCACGGCGGTCAGGGTCGTGCCCAGGGCCTTGGCCTCATCGGCCGTGACGGCCGCGGACGCGAACCACGGGAGGGCGGCGGCGATGGCGGCCGCCAGGAGCTTGGTTTGTGCCTTCATGTGCTGGTCTTTCAGAAGGTGGTCTTGAACGTGAGGCTGACGAAGCCGCGGTCTTTGAGGAAGGTCGTCAGGCCATTGGTGGAGGTGACGGCCGTGCCGTTGTCCTTGTAGCGGCCGACGAAGTCGATGTACTTCAGGTCGAAACGGTATTTCTGGAACACGTCCGCGCCGATGCCGACACCGTAATTGCCCAGGCCCTCGTTGCCACCGAAGACCGTGGCGGCATTGCCGCTCAGGCCCACCGAGTAGGACAAGGGCATCGACAGGTCCACACCCGGGAACACCTGGTACCAGATCGGGTTGAAGGCGACGCTGACACCGACATAGTTCTTGGTCGCGCAGCCGTCCCACTTGTCCTTGCCCACGCAGGGCGCGTAACCCACGGCATTGAACAGGTTGGCGCCGCTGCGCACGTTGTTCCAGTGCGACCACTGCAGTTCGGCTGCGTAGGTGGCGGCATCGAACACGGCGCTGCGCGACAGCGCGCCGGCGGCATTGACCAGCGCGTGCATGGTGTCACCGCGCGGCCCCTTGGTCTCGCCCTGCGCCGGCAGGCCGGGAGCAACGCCCAGCACCTGGCTGTTCAGGGGGCCGTTGCGGCGGTAGGACACTTCCGCGCCGACGCTGATGCCGGCGAGGTTTTTGGACAGGCTCAGGCCGAACATGTCGATCTCATCGGCGTAGACCAGGGTGTAGCCGCTGGTGTTGGCCGGTCCGGCGCGCGTGATCAGCGTCTGCGGCAGCTTGTCGGCGAAGCGGCGGTAGTGGAAGCCCAGCGTGCCGTCCAGCCAGACCGGGCTCCAGCGTGCCGCCACGCCAAATTCGCCGTGCTGGGACGGCTCGGCGGCCGGCGTGCGGTAGCCAAAACCCAGGCCAGGCGAGAGGAACTGGCGGTCGGGCCCGTTGAACACGAAGTCGACCGGGCCGAGGTAGGTTCCACCTTCAGGGTAACGGGCGGACTCCCACTCCAGCATGTACTGGCCCGACAGCGACAGCGTGTCGCTCAGCTGCGCCTGCGCGGACAGCTGGTTCAGCGGCCGGAACAGCTCCTTGGCCTCCGTCCCTGGCGTGGCAAAGCCTTTTTGCAGGTCCAGCGGATTCTGGGCATAGGCGATGCTGTGCATGTGGCCGCCCAGAAACAGCGACTCGCCCCAGTACAGGGTGTGGCGGCCGGCCTTGGCCTGCACCGGCACAGCGCCAATATCGGCGGAACCGAACACGAACGCATCCATCACTTCGCCGGACGCCCCACGGTACAGGCGCTTGACCAGCGGGCTGTACTGGTGATTGACGTAGCTGGGGATGCCCGACAGCGGCAGGTTGGGATTGCCGCGGCTTTCCGCGCCGTAGGCATCGTCGAACCAGCCGGCGCCGCTCAGGCGCATGCCGTAGCGCTTCTTGTAGACGACGTCCAGCTCAGACAGCAGGTCCAGCCGCTTGGCCACGGCATCATGGCGGTCGAAGCTGTAGTCGCCTTCGTCCGCCAGCGCGGAGTTGCCGATCTTGCTGTCGCGGTTTTCCACGCGCACGCCGTAATTGACACGGACCGTGTTGTCCCAGCGGACCGCCAGGTCCGGGTTGCCGGTCTCGAGTTCGAAGGCCGCGGCAGAACCGGCGGCCAGCAAGCCGACGGCTGCGGCGATGGCCCGCAGGCGCGCCGCAGGAATGGGCTGGGTAGGCGATGCGTTCACTGGATTTCCTCGTGTTCGTTGGAAGAACCAGCCATGCTGGGGACGCAGGCCGTGTTCGTGGTGAATTCTGGAAACCAGGGGGGTGTGCCAGCCCCCTCTTGGCGGGTGGGTAAGGGTCAACCCGAGGCCGGTCGACCCCGCTCGGACGGGCGGCCGTTTCAGCGCTGCTACAATCGTGGGCTCAGGAGCGGTGGATGAGTGGTTTAAGTCGCACGCCTGGAAAGCGTGTGAGGGTTAATAGCCCTCCGCGGGTTCGAATCCCGCCTGCTCCGCCACAAAAAAACCACGAAAAAGCCCCGCAATGCGGGGCTTTTTCGTTGCTGCAGTACCTTCAGGCGACCTTGGCCTTGCGCACGTCCTGCGGGTTGGCAAGCATGGACAGCAGCAGGTTGACGTCCGCCGGCTTGACCATGTGGAAGTCAAAGCCCGCCTCGGCCGAGCGGTTGCGGCTCTCGGCCTCGCCATAGCCCGTCAAGGCAATCAGCAAGGCGTCGCGCGATGCCGGCTGCTTGCGCAGGCGATGCGCCACCTCGAAGCCGTTCATGCCCGGCAGGCCGATGTCCAGCAGCACGACCTCGGGATGGAACTCTTCCGCGATCCGCAGCGCCGCCATGCCTTCGCTGGCGATGCGCACCTCGAATCCCTCCATTTCCAGCAGCGTCATCAGCGTCTCGGCGGAGGCCGCCAGATCGTCAACCACCAGGATGCGCGATGACGCGGTGGCGCGTGGCGGGACCGCGGCCGGTGCGGGCGCCACGCGGCCCTGTTCCGGCACGGCAGGTTGCGCAGGAAGGCACACCACCACCTCGGTGCCGCGGCCCACGCCGTCGCTGCGGGCCTCGACGCGACCGCCGTGCAGTTCCACCAGATGCTTGACCAGGGTCAGGCCGATGCCCAGCCCGCCCTGCGAGCGGTCCAGCGACTGGTCGGCCTGGGCGAAGAGATCGAAGATGTGGGGCATGAACTCCGGTGCGATGCCCGCCCCCTGGTCCTTCACCGACAGCCGCACTTCGCCGTCGGCATAGCCGGCGCTCAGGTGGATGGTGGCGCCGCCGGGAGAAAACTTGGCGGCGTTGTTGATCAGGTTGGACACCACCTGGGCCAGCCGCATGCCATCGCCATCGATCACGATGGGCTCGTCGGGCAAGCTCACTTCCAGCTGCTGGCCATGGGCGGCAATGCGGGGCCCGCTGGCCTCGATCGAGCGCTCCATCAGGCTGGCCAGGGTCAGCTTCTCGCGCTTGACGGTCACCTTGCCCTGGACGATGCGCGAGACATCCAGCAGGTCATCGATCAGGCGCGACATATGGTCGGCCTGGCGGCTGATCACATCGCGTGCCCAGGTCATCTTCTGCGGATCGACGTGGCTGCCTTGCATGATGTGGACCGCGTTGCGGATCGGCGCCAGCGGGTTGCGCAGTTCGTGCGCCAGCATGGCCAGGAACTCGTTCTTGCGGCGGTCCGCTTCCTGCACGGCGGCATAGAGCCTGGCGTTCTCCAGGGCGATCGACGCGCGGCCAGCCACCTCGCGCGCCAGGGCGATGCGCGCGGTGTCGAAATCAGCGCGCGGCCCCAACAACAGCAAGGCGCCCCGGATGCTGGCACCGGCCAGCAGCGGGCAGATGGCGGCGGCCTGGCCGCCCTCCTCCCACAGGGAAAACTGCTTGTGCGCCAGCGCGCCGTGCAGCGCGGCCTCCAGGCCCGGTGGCAAGAGGGGGGGCTGGGCCTGGCCTACCGGGTGCGCTCGCAATGTGCTGACCGCGCCATCGTCGCCCACCTGGGCCAGGATGGCCCGCTGGCCCAGCATGGGCACAGCCACGTCCAGCAGCGCATCGATGGTCTGCTGGGTGTCCAGCGAACGCGACAACAGCTGGCTGGCTTGCGCCAAATAGTCGGCCCGGTGGATCGCATCCTCGGCGGCGGCCCGCGCGGCTTCCGAGCGCGCCAGCTGCTCACGCTCTTCCACCCGCAGCTGCAGTTGCCGGTTCATGCGGAACAGCTCGACAAACACCCTTACCTTGGAGCGCAGCACCTCAGGCACCACAGGCGATGGGATGTAGTCCACCGCGCCCAGCGCATAGCCACGTTGGGCCTGCAACTCATCGACGTAGGCGGTGATGAAGACAATCGGCGTCTGCGCCGACTTCTTGTACTGGCGGATCAGGCTGGCGGTCTCCAGGCCGTCGATGTCGGGCATGTTGACATCCAGCAGGATGACCGCGAACTCCATCTCCAGGATGCAGCGCAAGGCCTCCTTGCCTGAGCGGGCGCTGACGACGTTCTGGTCCAGTTCGTCCAGGATGGTGCGAAAGACGACGTGCTTTTCCTGCAGGTCGTCCACCACCAGGATGTTGACCTTGTCTTGCGTGCCCGGTCCTGTGGCCGGGCGGCCGTTGGCGGAAGTAATTGTCACTGGTGCAACCATGCGCGCAAAACAGCGAGCAGGTCCTGTGTGTTGACGGGTTTGGACAGGTAGTCCCAGGCGCCCGCTTCGATGCATTTTTCGCGGTCGCCCTTCATGGCCTTGGCGGTGACCGCAATCATAGGCAGGTTGCGGCCCGCCGGCAGCTTTCGGATTTCCTTCATCGTTGCCATGCCATCCATCTCCGGCATCATGATGTCCATCAGAACGACCTGGATCTGCGGGTCGTTGGCCACCCGGTTGATGGCCTCACGGCCGTTGTCGGCCCAGACGATGTCCATCGCGTGTTCCTCCAGCACCGTGGCCAGGGCGAAGATGTTGCGCATGTCGTCGTCGACGATGAGCACCCGCTTGCCAGCCAGCGGCTTGGTGCCGCTGATGGCGTCGTCCAGCATGGCGCGTCTGGCCTCGGGCAGGCGCGCCAGGTTGTGGTGCAGGGCCAGCAGCGCCATGTCGAACAGCTTGGCCGGTGTGTGGATGTCGTGGACCGTGATCTCGTCGTCTGAATGCCAGGCGAAACGGCCGACTCCCTCGGCACCCGCATCGCGGTAGACCAGCAGCGGCAAGGGGCCCAGCCCGGCCTGCGCGGCCAGGGCGCGCCGCGTGGCGCTGCTGTCGAGCCGGGCGAAGCTGTCGTCCAGCACCACGCAGTCGAAGCGGTTCTCTTCCAGGGCTTCCAGGAACTTGTCCGCGCTCTTGACCACCACCGCATTGACCTGGTCGTCCTCGATGCCGGCCAGTAAATCGCGCCGCACGGCGGTGTCCTTCAGGGCGACCAGGACGTTGCGCTGCTGGCGCGTGATGTACGAGCGCAGCCGGTCCAGCATGGCATCGAGCACTTCCTTGGACTGGATCGGCTTTTCGACAAAGGCCACGGCGCCGCCCTTGAAAGCGCGCGCCCTGGAGTCGTCGGTGGAAATCACGCACACCGGGATGTGGCGGGCGCCGAAGTCCTGCTTGAGGCGGTCCAGCACGCGCCAGCCGTCCATGTCGGGCAGGTACATGTCCAGCGTGACCGCCGCCAGTTGGAACTGGCTGGCCAGGGTCAGCGCGCCCGCCCCCATCGAGGTGACCAGTCCGCGGAAGCCCTTGGCGCGGGCAGCATCGAGCAGGAACCTGGCGAAGGCCAGGTCGTTCTCGACGATCAGCAGGACCAGATCGCCCTGGTGGATGTTGTCGCGGTCGTCATCGGCTTCGTTGATCGGCGCGGCATCCACGGCGTCGTCGCGCGGTGCCAGCGGTTCTGGCTGGGGCGCGGGCAGGCGCTGCGTCTGTGGCGGCGGCAACTCGACGCGGGCCTCGCCGAAGGACGGGGCGCGGCGCACGCCGCGGGTCGCGGGGTAGTGCATCGGCAGGTACAGCGTGAAGGTGCTGCCCTGGCCGGGGGCGCTGGCCAGCCGGATCTCACCACCCAGCAGCTTGGACAGCTCACGGCTGATGGCCAGGCCCAGGCCGGTGCCGCCGTACTTGCGGCTGGTCGAGCCGTCGGCCTGCTGGAAGGCTTCGAAAATGATCTGCTGTTTGTCGCCCGAGATGCCGATGCCGGTGTCCGAGACCGAGAAGGCGATCACCTGCTGGGCCCGGTTCAATTCCTCGTTGTCGCGGCTCCAGCCGCCGACAACCTCGTCCAGCGACAGCGTCACCTGGCCCTGGTGGGTGAACTTGAAGGCGTTGGACAGCAGGTTCTTCAGGATCTGCTGCAGCCGCTTGATGTCGGTGACCACGGAGACCGCCGGCTGCACGCCCGAATGGATCAGGAAGTCCACGTTCTTGGCCTCAGCCACATGGCGGAAGGTGCGCTCCACATACAGCTGCAGGTCGGACAGGCGCAGCTCGCTCACATCCACCGCCACGGTGCCGGACTCGATCTTGGACAGGTCCAGGATGTCGTTGATCAGCATCAGCAGGTCGTTGCCCGAGGAGTGGATGGTCTTGGCGAATTCCACCTGCTTGTTGCTGAGGTTGCCGTCCGGGTTCTTGGACAGCTGGTCGGACAGGATCAGCAGCGAGTTCAGCGGGGTGCGCAGCTCGTGCGACATGTTGGCCAGGAATTCCGACTTGTACTTGGAGGTCAGGGCCAGCTGCTTGGCCTTTTCTTCCAGCGCCTGGCGGGCCTGCTCCACCTCCTGGTTCTTGCGCTCCACCTCGTGGTTCTGGTGGGCCAGCAGGCGGGCTTTCTCCTGCAGTTCCTCATTGGTCTGCTGCAGCTCCTGCTGGCGGCTTTGCAACTCCTGCGCCAGCGACTGCGACTGGGTCAGCAGGTCTTCCGTGCGCATGTTGGCCTCGATCGTGTTGATCACGATGCCGATGGACTCGGTCAACTGGTCCAGGAAGGCCTGGTGGGTGGGGTTGAAGCGCTCCACCGAGGCCAGTTCCACCACGCCGCGGACCTGCCCTTCAAAGATGATGGGCAAGACCAGCACGTTCAGCGGCGCCACCTCGGCCAGACCCGAGGAGATGCGCAGGCTGTCCGGGATGGCCGAGGTCAGCAGGATTTTCTTCTTGTCGTAGGCGCACTGGCCGACCAGGCCCTGGCCCAATTCCAGCTCCTTGCCGTAGGAACCGTGGCCGTCCGAGGCATAGCTGGCCATCAGGCGCAGCTTGGGCTGCTCATGGGTGTAGCGCAGCACATAGAACTCGGCCTGCTGCGCGCCGACCACGGGTGCCAGCTCCGACAGGATCAGGTGGCCGACCGCCACCAGGTCCTTCTGGCCTTGCAGCATGCGGGAGAACTTCGCCAGGTTGGTCTTGAGCCAGTCCTGCTCGGTGTTGACCTGGGTTGTGTCTTTGAGGTTGCGGATCATCTCGTTGATGGTGTCCTTCAGGGCCGCCACTTCGCCCAGGGCTTCCACCGTGATGGAGCGGGTCAGGTCGCCCTGCGTCACGGCCGTCGCCACCTCGGCGATGGCGCGCACCTGGGTCGTGAGATTGGCCGCCAGCTGGTTCACGTTTTCCGTCAAACCTTTCCAGGTGCCCGAGGCGCCCGGCACCTTGGCCTGGCCGCCCAGCTTGCCCTCCACGCCCACTTCGCGTGCCACCGTCGTCACCTGGTCGGCAAAAGTTGCCAGCGTGTCGGTCATGCCGTTGATCGTGTCCGCCAGGGCAGCGATTTCACCCTTGGCCTCCACCGTCAGCTTGCGTTCCAGATCGCCGTTGGCCACCGCGGTCACCACGCCGGCAATACCGCGTACCTGCGAGGTCAGGTTGCCGGCCATGAAGTTCACGTTGTCGGTCAGGTCCTTCCAGGTGCCGGCCACGCCTTGCACGTCGGCCTGGCCACCCAGCTTGCCTTCGGTGCCCACTTCACGGGCCACCCGCGTCACTTCCGAAGCGAAGGAACGCAGCTGGTCCACCATGGTGTTGATGGTGTTCTTGAGCTCCAGGATTTCGCCCTTGACGTCCA
>NZ_CAKZHQ010000011.1 GCF_936925435.1 uncultured Ramlibacter sp.
TCGATGGCGGCCTTGATGGCGGCGCCGCCCAGGTCGTGGGCGGACAGGCTGGCGAAGTCGCCCTGGAAGCCGCCCATGGGGGTGCGGGCGGCGCCGAGAATGACGATGGAATCGGACATGGCAAATACTCCTTGTTTGCTTTCAGGACAGTTGGATGAGGGCGCCGCGCTCCTCCTGGGCGATGCGGCGCAGATAGGTCTGGAACTGCGGGTCTTCGCCGCTGAGCAGCAGCGGCAAGGCGTTGTGGAAATCCTCGCGGCGGCACCACTCGCGCATGTAGTCGTCCCAGCTGTTCCAGCGGCGCCGCTCGGTCTCGCCCATCTTGGGCTTGTAGGCGACCAGGTAGGCGCGCTCGAACAGCGACATCAGCATGTCGAAGATCACCAGCATGCGCTCGTTTTGCTCGGGCGTGGGATTGCTCAGGGGTTCGTTGCTGCGCAGCTGCAGGTCGGGATGGACCAGCACCACCTTGAGAAAGTCGTTGTAGGCGTCGGACAGCAGCTGGTAGGCCTCCTCGTCCTCGTTGTCGCGCTCCTTGCGCTGCTCCCAGGCGAAGAAGGCGATGGCGAACGGCAGGGCCAGCGTGGTCACCACGAAGCTGGCGTACTCCCAGAAGTCGCGCCCGGCGATGCCGCCCGCTTCATTCATGCCGGCACCGCCATGCTGCCAAAGCGCTTGTCGCGCTCGTAGGGGAAGACGTCGTGCACGTAGCCGGCAGCGATGCGCTCCTTGTGCGTCTGCCAGAAGCCGGCGTCCAGCAGGTCGGCGTGGTGCTTCATGAAGACCTCGCGCACCGCCGGGTTGCCCAGCAGAAAGGGCGCGAAAGTCTCGGGAAAGACGTCCCTGGGGCCCACCGAGTACCAGATCTCGCCCGACATCTCGTCCTCCTCGTTGCGCGGCGCCGGCACCTTGCGGAAGTTGCAGTCGGTGATGTACTCGATCTCGTCGTAATCGTAGAACACGACCTTGCCGTTGCGGGTGACGCCGAAGTTCTTCCACAGCATGTCGCCGGGGAAGATATTGGCGGCCACCAGGTCCTTGATGGCGTTGCCGTACTCGAGCACCGCCTGCTCGATCTGCTCTTTCGCATGGACGGCGCGCGTCGGGTCGGCAGCCCCGGCCAGGCCGGCGTCGAAGGCCTCCTGCAGGTAGATGTTCAGGGGGATCATGCGCCGCTCGATGTACAGGTGCTTGATCACCACCTCCTCGCGGCCGTCACCGTCGCGGTCGCCGATCTCCAGCTGGCTGGGCGCGAACTTGCGGATCTCATCGATCAGGCCGTCCTCGAAGCGGTCGCGCGAGAAGGCCACCTCGCTGTACTCCAGCGTGTCGGCCATGCGCCCGACTCGGTCGTGCTGCTTGACCAGCAGGTACTTGCCCTTGATCTGCTCGCGCGTCGTGTCCTTTGGCGGCGGGTACCAGTCCTTGATCAGCTTGAACACGTAAGGGAAGGAGGGCAGGTCGAACACCAGCATCACCATGCCCTTGATGCCCGGCGCGATGCGGAACTTGTCGCTGGAGTGCTTCAGGTGGTAGAGGAAGTCGCGGTAGAACAGGGTCTTGCCCTGCTTGGCCAGGCCCAGGGCGTTGTAGATCTCGTTGCGCGGCTTGCGCGGCATCAGCGAGCGCAGGAATTGCACGTAGGCCGAAGGAATCTCCATGTCGACCATGAAGTAGGCCCGCGCGAAGGAGAACAGGGCCTGCAGTTCGTCCTCGCCGAACAGGCAGGCGTCGATCACCAGCCGCTCCCCCGCCTTGCCATGCAGGATGGGCAGGGCGAACGGCACCTCGTTGAAGCCGTTGATGATCTTGCCCACCACGTAGGCGCCCTTGTTGCGAAAGAACAGGGACGACAGCACCTGGATCTGGAAGTTGGCGCGCAGCGTCACCTGGGTCAGGCGCGCGCCGATGGCCGCCAGCACGTAGCCGGCGTCGCGCGGCAGGTCCTCGAAGGGCTTTTGCAGCTGGAAGTTGTCGACGATGCGCACCAGGGTCTCGCCCAGGGTGTCGCGCGTCGGGTAGTAAGCGCGGTAGGTCGGCCTGGCCGCCGGCTCGTCGTTCTCGATGTACTCGGTGCTGACCGCCGGCCGCACGAAGATGAAGTCGTTGTGGAAGTGCGTGCGGTGCAGGATCTTGGTGGTGACCGAGTTGAAGAAGGTCTCGGCCAGCTCGGGCTGGCGGTGGTCCACCAGCAGGCCGATGTAGTGCAGCTTGACCTGTTGCCAGACGTCCATGGCCTGCTCGTGGGCCTTGAATTCCTTTTCCAGCCGGGCGGTCGCCTCCTTGACGCGCAGGTCGTAGAACTCGATGCGCTCGCGCTGGGCCCGCTGCTGGCCGTGCCAGTCGGCTGTCTCGAAGCGGTGCTTGGCGCGTGCCGACTCCGTGCGGAACAGCCGGTAGTGGCGGTTGAAGCCGTCCATCATCGCCTTGGCGATGTCGTAGGCCAGCGGGGAATCCAGGCGCTGCGGGAACACGGCTGGCCTCTGCTCGCGCCTTCAGCTGCGCGCGGCGACCACGCGTTCGACCGCCGCGCGGTACAGCGGCTCGATCTCGTCGGTGCTGGTGATGTTCACCGCCAAGTCCTGCAGCAGGCCGTCATGCACGCCGAAGGCCCAGCCGTGGATGGCGACCTTCTGGCCGCGCGCCCAGGCATCGAGCATCACCGTGCTGACGCAGACGTTGACCACCTGCTCGATCACGTTCAGGTCCACCAGCGCGTCGGCGCGGTTGGCTTCGGGCAACTTGTCCAGCATGGGGCGGTGCCGGTCGCGCACGTCCTGGATGTGGCGGATCCAGTTGTCGGCCAGGCCGATGCGCGTTCCCTCCATCGCTGCCAGCACGCCGCCGCAGCCGTAGTGCCCGACCACCATGATGTGCTCCACCTTGAGCATGTCCACCGCGAACTGGATGGCCGACAGCGCGTTCAGGTCCGAGTGCACGACGATGTTGGCGACGTTGCGGTGGACGAAGACCTCGCCCGGCTCCAGCCCGGTGATCTGGTTGGCCGGCACACGGCTGTCGGAGCAGCCGATCCACATGAACTTGGGCGTCTGCTGCTTGACCAGGCTCGTGAAGAAACCGGGGCGCTCGCGCTCCATCTGCGCGGCCCAGGCGCGGTTGTGGGCAAACAGGTCTTGGAGGGAGGACATGGGGCTATTTTCGCCTGGAAGGCCTACATGGTCTCGGCGAACAGCTCCCGGCCGATCAGCATGCGGCGGATCTCGCTGGTGCCGGCGCCGATCTCGTACAGCTTGGCGTCGCGCCACAGACGGCCCAGCGGGTACTCGTTGATGTAGCCGTTGCCGCCGAAGATCTGGATGCCCTCGCCGGCCATCCAGGTGGCCTTCTCGGCGCACCACAGGATGAC
>NZ_CAKZHQ010000012.1 GCF_936925435.1 uncultured Ramlibacter sp.
GGCAAGACCGCCATCGTCGAAGGCCTGGCCCAGCGCATCGTCGCCGGCGAGGTGCCCGAGTCGCTGAAGAACAAGCGCGTGCTGTCGCTGGACATGGCGTCCCTGCTGGCCGGCGCCAAGTTCCGCGGCGAGTTCGAGGAGCGCCTCAAGACCGTGCTGAGCGAGCTGGCCAAGGACGAGGGCCAGACCATCGTCTTCATCGACGAGCTGCACACCATGGTGGGCGCCGGCAAGGGCGAGGGCGCAATGGACGCCGGCAACATGCTCAAGCCGGCGCTGGCGCGCGGCGAACTGCACTGCGTGGGCGCCACCACCCTGGACGAGTACCGCAAGTACATCGAGAAGGACGCCGCGCTGGAGCGCCGCTTCCAGAAGATCCTGGTGGGCGAGCCCAGCGTGGAAGCCACCATCGCCATCCTGCGCGGCCTGCAGGAAAAGTACGAGGTCCACCACGGGGTGGAGATCACCGACCCGGCCATCGTCGCCGCGGCCGAACTCTCGCACCGCTACATCACCGACCGCTTCCTGCCGGACAAGGCCATCGACCTGATCGACGAGGCCGCCTCCAAGATCAAGATCGAGCTCGATTCCAAGCCCGAGGTCATGGACAAGCTCGACCGCCGTCTGATCCAGCTGCAGATCGAGCGTGAGGCCGTCAAGCGCGAGAAGGACGAGGCGTCGATGAAGCGCTTCGACCTGATCGAGGAAGAGATCGTCCGGCTGAAAAAGGAGATCGCCGACTACGAGGACCTCTGGCGCGCCGAGAAGGCCCAGGCCCAGGGCTCGGCCCAGGTCAAGGAGGAGATCGACCGCCTGCGCCACCAGATCGAGGAGTTCACCCGCAAGGGCGACTTCAACAAGGTCGCCGAGCTGCAGTACGGCAAGCTGCCCGAGCTGGAAAAGAAGCTCAAGGATGCCCAGGCCAAGGAAAGCGGCAAGGCCGTCAGCGGCCAGCCGCAGCTGCTGCGCACCATGGTCGGCGCCGAGGAGATCGCCGAGGTGGTGGCGCGCGCCACCGGCATCCCGGTGGCCAAGCTGATGCAGGGCGAGCGTGACAAGCTGCTGCAGATGGAAGGCAAGCTGCACGGCCGCGTGATCGGCCAGGAAGAGGCCATCAGTGCCGTGTCCAATGCCATCCGCCGCTCGCGCTCGGGCCTGTCGGATCCGAACCGGCCGACCGGCTCCTTCCTGTTCCTGGGCCCCACCGGCGTGGGCAAGACCGAGCTGTGCAAGGCCCTGGCCAACTTCCTGTTCGACAGCGAGGACCACCTGGTGCGCATCGACATGAGCGAGTTCATGGAGAAGCACTCGGTGGCCCGCCTGATCGGCGCGCCGCCCGGCTACGTGGGCTACGAGGAAGGCGGCTACCTGACCGAGGCCGTGCGCCGCAAGCCCTACAGCGTGCTGCTGCTCGACGAGGTCGAGAAGGCCCATCCGGACGTCTTCAACGTGCTCTTGCAGGTGCTCGACGACGGCCGCCTGACCGATGGCCAGGGCCGGACCGTGGACTTCAAGAACACGGTGATCGTCATGACCAGCAACATTGGCTCGCACCGCATCCAGGCGCTGGCCGGCCAGCCGGCCGACGAGATCAAGGAAGCCGTGTGGGAGGAGCTCAAAGGCCACTTCCGGCCCGAGTTCCTCAACCGCATCGACGAGACCGTGGTCTTCCACGGCCTGGACGCGCGCCACATCGAGAAGATCGCCGCCATCCAGCTGCGCATCCTGGAGCAGCGCCTGGCCAAGATGGACCTGATGCTGCAGGTGTCGCCGGCGGCGCTGGAGGAACTGGCCAAGGTCGGCTTCGACCCGGTGTTCGGCGCCCGCCCTCTCAAGCGCGCCATCCAGCAGCGCATCGAAAACCCGCTGTCCAGGCTGATCCTGGAAGGGCGCTTCCCGCCCAAGAGCGTCATTCCGGTGGACGTCGATCCGGTGCGCGAGCCCGGCGTCTTCCACTTCGGCAATGCCCTGCCGGTGGCCCAGGACAGCGCGGCTTGATTAAGATGGCCGCATGCAGACCCTGCTGAACCTTTTTTTGCGCCTGGTGCTGTTGGCGGCCGGCCTGGTCTTCGCCGCCAGCCTGCTGGTGGCCGTGATGGGCCTGCTCGCAATCTGGGGCCTGCGCTACGGCTGGGCCCGCCTGGCGGGCCGGCCCATCACGCCTTTCGTTTTCCGCATGGATCCGCGCGCCGGTTTCGAGCGGGTCTGGCAGGCCGGGCAGGGCGGCGCTGTGCCGCCAGCCTCGCGTGAGATCGCCGACGTCACCGACGTGGTGGCCAAAGAGCCGCGCGGCTGAGCCTGATGGAAGAACGCCGCAAGCTGCGCGTCGGCCAGCCCATCACGCCCGAAGAGTTCGACCAGCTGAGCGACGCCCAGCTCGAGCGCCTGGTGCCCAAGGCCCACCGGGAGTTCTTCCCCGGCAAGGATGACTGCGCCGACGGCCATTTCTACCTGCACGACGGCACCGCCTGGTGCTTCTACAAGGGGGACTTCCTCGATGGCTGAAGCCAGCGCCGCCCTGTCCCGCGAGTTCGCCCCAACCGGCACGCTGCGCGCCTCCATCAACCTGGGCAACCCGGTGCTGGCCCACAGCCACACCGCCGCCGAGAAGCCCGCCGGTGTCACCCTGGACCTGTCACGCGAGTTCGCGCGTGCGCTGGGCGTACCAGTGAGCTTCCTGCTGTTCGACGGCGCTGCCAAGTCGGTCGCGGCGCTGGCCAGCGGCCAGGCCGACATCGGCTTCATGGCGATCGACCCGCAACGGGCCGAGACCACCCATTTCACGCCGGCCTACGTGCAGATCGAAGGTGTCTACCTGGTGGCGCAGGACTCGCCGATCCGCAGCAATGAGGAAGTCGACCACGCCGGCATCCGCATCGTGGTGGGCCAGGGCAGCGCCTACGGCCTGTACCTGGCCCGCAACATCCACAAGGCCAGCCTGGTGCAGGTGCCGACCTCCGAGGAAGTGGTCGATGCCATGCTGCAAGGCGGCCTGGAAGTGGCCGCCGGCGTGCGCCAGCAAATGGAGGCCGACGCGCAGCGCGTGGGCAGCGGTGTGCGCCTGCTGGATGGCCGCTTCATGGTCATCCGCCAGGCCATGGCCATGCCCAAGGGGCGCAGCGCCGAGGCGGCGGCCTTCCTCGACGCCTTTGTCGCGCGGATGAAGAGCACGGGTGTCGTGGCCCAGGCCCTGGAGCGCCACGGCATCCTGGGCGCGCAGGTCGCCCAGGACTGACGCCGGCCCTCAGTGGGCGACCAGGGCGGCCTCGATCTCGGCAAAGGAGCTGGCGGCTTCGGGCAACTGCAGCGGCAGGCCCAACTGGCGGGCGATCTGCGAGAGTGAGAAGATGCCCCGCACCAGGGATTGGCCGGCCGCGTCGGGCTGTGTCACCAGCGCATGCTGGCGGCCCGCCTCCACCAGGCGCGCCACCACGTTGCCCACCCGCGCCGCCTGCACCGACTTGAATTCGAAGGCGTCCAGCCGCGCCGCCGCCGTCATCACGTCAGCCACCAGGATGTCGGCGTGGCGGATGCGCCGCTCGTGCACCAGGTGCATGGGTTTTTCGCCCAGGATGTCGCTGGCGCTGAGCAGGCCGGCGACCCGGCCCTGCGCATCGAGCACCAGCAGCATGCGCACGCCGCGCTGCACCATGGTCTCGTGCGCCGCCTCCATGCCAGCCTGGGGCTGGGTGACGACCGCCGCGACCTGGGTCAGGTCGGTCATCACCACCGTGGCGGGCGAGTCCATCGTCACCTGCGCCGCCGAGGCGTCGGGCATGCACAGGCGTGCCATGCCCAGGAAAGGCCGGGTGGCCAGTGCGGTGTATCCGTTCATGCTGAGCTCCTTGGTCAGGACGCTTCAGACGCGCGACTCGCGGTTCTGCTCGTTGACGTTGAGCCAGAACTCGAAGATGCCGCGCATCTTGCGCTCAAACTCCGCCGGGTCGGCGGTCTTGCGCACGATGCTGTTGGCGCCGGCTTCGTAGCAGCTGCGCAGCACGGCCTGGTCGTCGGTGCCCGACACCACCACCACCGGCACATTGCGCGTGGGCTGTGCGGCGCGCATCTGCCGCAGCACTTCCAGGCCGTCAAGCGCGACCAGCTTGAGGTCCAGCAGCACCAGCCGCGGCTGGGCGGTGGTGTCGCGGCCGGCGTAGGGGCCCTTGGCGTGCAGCCAGTCCAGGGCTTCGGTGCCGTCGTACAGGCACAGCACCGTCTGCTGGCCGCAAGCCTTCAGGGCTTCGCTGGCCAGTTCGCAATAGTCGGGGTCGTCGTCGACCACCAGGACATCGGTCTTGTTGGACATGGGAAATGCGTTTTCTCAGCCCCCGTTATACGCCCGGCGCGCCCGGTCCGCTGGAGCGGGCCTGGGAGTCTCCCCAAGCTTGGGGGGAGGGGTTCAGCCGGCGCCGGCGGCGTGGCGGGCGTGGAGCTTTTGCATGCCGCCGAGCCAGCGCTCGGGGTCCTGCGCCTTTTTCAGCACGTACTGCGCCACCTCGGGATGGGGCAGGACCAGGAAGCGGCCGTCCTGCATGGCGTCGGTCACGTCGGCGGCCACCTGCTCGGGCGTCAGCACGCCGTCCTGGCTGGCCGAGCTGCCGCCCTCGCTGCGGGTCATGGCGGTCTGGACCGATTGCGGGCACAGGCAGGCCACCAGCAGGCCGCGCCGGCCATAGGCGATGCGCAGCCATTCGGCAAAGCCCACGGCCGCGTGCTTGGTCACGCCATAGGGCGCGCTCTCGACGATGTTGAGCAGGCCGGCCGCCGAGGCCGTGACCAGGAAGTAGCCCTCCCCACGCTCGAGCATCTGCGGCAGCACGGCCCGGGCGGCCCAGACATGGGCCATGGCGTGGATCTGCCACATCCGCTCCCACAGCGTGTCCTCCAGCTCGATGCCGCCCTTGCGGCCCAGGATGCCGGCGTTGGACAGGTAGGCATCGATGCGGCCGAAGCGCTGCAAGCTGGCCTGCACCAGGGCCTGGATGGAGGCCTCTCTGCTGACGTCGCATTGCATGGCGACGGCCGCGGCGCCGATGTCCGCCGCCACCGCCTGCGCGCCCGCCAGGTCCAGATCGGCCACCACGACGGCTCTGGCGCCGTCGGCGGCCAGGCGGCGCGCCAGGCCGGCACCGATGCCGCTGGCGCCGCCCGTGACGATGGCGACTTTTCCTTGGATGTCCATGGGCTGCTTTCCGAAACGGCCGCCAGTATCGGCGGCGCCGGCTCAGCGGGTTGCCGCCTGGGCGACAGGCGCCATGCGCTCCGGCGCCAGTGCAGGCGCGGCACGCGCGCCGTGCATGGGTGCGATCACCCGCGGCCCACTGGTCTTGTAGAGCACGGTGGCCACAGACAGCAGGGCGAAGGCAATGGTGGCGCACAGCAGGGCCCAGGGCCAGGTCGCGCCCAGGCCGGCGCTGGCCTGGGCCAGCTCGCGTGCTGTGCGCTGCGCTTCGATCCGCGCGGCGCGCGCCTGCATCCAGCGGTCGTAGCTGGCGCGCCTCTGGGGATGCGACAGCACGGCGTAGGCCTCGTTGATCTGCGCCATCCGCTGCTGCGCGGCGGCGCCGTCCGGCTGGCGGTCGGGATGGTATTTCTGGGCCTGGCGGCGGTAGGCCAGCCGCACCGCATCCGGGGCAGCCTGCGGCGCCACGCTCAGCGTGTCGTAGTGCGTTGGTCCGCTCGCGCCCATGCCTGTCTGTCCGTGTTTCCTCTTGAATTGGTCCCTGGCCCCCGTCGAATGGACTGGAGCTGCTATTGAAAGTGTAGCGATTTGGAGCGCCGCAGGCCATGCAGGAGGGCTGCTGTGGCGGCTAAAGCGTGCGTTCTTACAACAGTCCGCGCGCTCCGTCCTACGCCACCCCCGCCAGCGCCACCGCAGCATGGCAGGCAGTTTCGCGGACCCAACTTCAACCTGAAAGAGCGCCTCATGCACGCCCAAGCCCACGACATTTTTGCCGACGATCCCGACAGCAACACCGCCGCCGCCATCGATGCGCGCCACCAGGATGCCCACTGGAGCCGCTTTTTCCACCTGGAAAGTTATGCCCGTCCCGGCCTGGATTACGAGGACTATGCCGCCGCCTACTGCGTGGGCTATATCGGCTGCGTTCAGTATGGCGGCTGCTTCGACGATGCCGAAAAATCGCTGGTGTCCAACTGGGTCCGCCTCAAGGGTGATTCGCGCCTGGCCCTGCACGATGCCTTGCCGGCCATGCGGGCGGCCTGGGACCGGGTGTGCGACGAACAAACTGAGGACCATGCCTTGCCCGGCCGGAACCCGCTGGCCGGCCTGGCAACCCAACGGTCGCAGGAGGCAGCGCGCCAGTCGGCCTGAGCGAGCGGCGCAGGCCGGGCCAGATGAGCCCGGCCTAGGCGCTGTGTTCCTGGGGTTTGCCGGCGTCATTGCCGCTGCCTGCGGCTTCTTCCGGTGACGGCTGTGGTTCACCAGGCTGGGGCTGCTGGCGGCGCGTGTGCAGCATGGCTTGCATCGCCGACTCGGCGCCATTGCCGCTTTTGGGTGCGGGTGCCGGCTTCTTAGGGGCGCTGCTGCTCATTGGCCACCTCCGCCGGCCGCATCGTCGGCTTCACCGGTCTGGTGCCGGTGCTGGCGATTTTGCGAGATGAGTTGCTGCATGGCGCTGGCCGCGCCCTCGCCGGAGCGGCCGCCTTCGCTGGCCTGGCCCGGCTGCGGGTCCTGCGCGCCACCGTCTTCGGGTGTGTCTTGTGCGTTCATGGCTCCATTCAAAGCCATGGGCATAGCCTCAGCAGTCAGAACGCTGGCTGGGTTTTTGTAGGAATTTTTCCAATCGCGGGACCTCAGGCGGGTAGCAGGCCAGCCGCTCGCTGGACCTCGATGCGGATGTCCTCGGTCAGCCTGGCCTTGAGGTCCATGAAGACCGGCGTGGTCTTGACCGAGTAGGCGCGCGGATGGGCGATAGGCACGGCGATGTCGCTCTTGATGCGGCCGGGCCGCGCGCTCATCACCACCACCCGGCTGCCCATGAAGATGGCCTCGTCGATGTCGTGGGTGACGAAGAGCACGGTCTTTTGCTCGGCCTCCCAGATGCCTTGCAGCAGTTCCTGCATCAGCTCGCGGGTCTGGTGGTCCAGCGCGCCGAAAGGCTCGTCCATCAGCAGGATGCGCGGGTTGTTGGCCAGGGCCCGGGCCAGGGCCGTGCGTTGCTGCATGCCGCCGGACAACTGCTTGGGAAAGTGGTTTTCGAAACCCTTGAGACCCACCTTGCCGATGAACTGCTGCGCGATGGCCTGCTGCTCGGCCAAGGCCATGCCCTTCTCGCGCAGGCCGAAGCAGACGTTCTGCAGCACGGTCAGCCAGGGAAACAGGGTGTAGCTCTGGAACACCATGCCGCGGTCCGCGCCGGGGCCGGCCACGGGTTGGCCGTCCAGGGCGATGCTGCCGGTGGTCGGCGTGTCCAGGCCGGCCACCATGCGCAGCAGCGTGCTCTTGCCGCAGCCCGAGGGGCCCAGGATGGTGATGAAGTCGTTCTCCTGCACCTGCAGGTCGGTGGCCTGCAGGGCCAGCGTGCCGCCGTTGGCGCCGGCGAAAGTCTTGGAGACGCCCTGGATGTCGAGGATGTTCATCGTCCCATCACCTTCCGAGTTGGGCCCACGGAAAGAGCTTGCGGTTCAAGGCCTTGAAGGCGAAGTCCGTCACCAGGCCGATCAGGCCGATGACGATGATGCCGAAGATGATCTGGTCAGTGGCCAGCAGGGCCTGGCTGTCGGTGATCATGTGGCCGATGCCGCTCGATGCCCCGATCAGCTCCGCCACGATCACATAGGTCCAGGCCCAGCCCAGCACCATGCGCAGGGTCTCGGCGATTTCTGGCGCGGAAGACGGCAGCAGCACGCGCGTGACGATGCCGCGGTCGGCCGCGCCCAGGGTGTAGGCTGCCTCGACCAGGTCGCGCCGCGTGTTGCCCACGCTGACGGCGATCATCAGCACCAGCTGGAAGAAGCTGCCGATGAAGATGACCGAGAGCTTTTGCGCCTCGCCGATGCCGGCCCACAGAATCAGCAGCGGGATGAAGGCGGACGCGGGCAGGTAGCGGGCGAAACTGACGAAGGGCTCGAAGAAGGCTTCGATGGGCTTGTAGGCGCCCATCAGCACGCCCAGAGGTACGGCCAGCACGGCGGCGATGGCAAAGCCGCCGAAGACGCGCCACACCGTCATGCCAATGTCCTTGGCGAAGCCCTGGTTCACCAGCAGGTCGTAGCCGGATCTCACCATGGTCAGCGGGTCGGCCAGGAAGGTCTTGGAGACGAAGCCGCTGAAGGTGGCCGCCGCCCAGGCGGCCACGAACAGCACGAAGAAGGCGATGCCCAGCGCGATGCGCGCGCCGGGTGCCACAGGTTGGAGCGGTTTCATTGGGACTGGATCCCCGCCTTCGCGGGGATGACGCTGCGCGTCACTTGATGAACGAGGTGTCGGCCAGCTTGCTCAGGTCCGGGATGGACTTGATGACGCCGGCTTCCAGCAGCAGTTCGGCCGCTTCCTTGGTGAAGGCGGCGTGCTCGCCGGCAAAGAACTTCTGGTTGGCAGCCTTGTCCTGCCAGCGCAGGAAGCCGGCCGACTTGGCGAAGGCTTCGCCGCTTTGCTTGACGTCGGCGCCCATGATCTCGTAGCTCTTGGCCGGGTCCTTCTTGATCATCTCCACGGCCTCGAAGTAGCTGTCGGCGAGCGCCTTGGCGGCCTTGGGGTTTTCCGACAGGAACTTGGGCGCGCAGCCGAAGGTGTCCATCACCATCGGGTAATCCAGCGTGGTGGCGATGATCTTGCCGGCTTCGGGCTTGGCGCGCACGGCCGACAGGTAGGGCTCATAGGTCATGGCGGCATCGAGGTCGGCCACGCCGGCGATGATGGCGTTGGCGGCGGGCTGCGGCTCCATGGTCGTGATCTTCACGTCCTTGGTCGTCATGCCGTTCTTCTTGAGGATCCAGGCCAGGGCAAAGTAGGGCGAGGTGCCCGGCGCACTGGCGCCTACGGTCTTGCCCTTGAGGTCGCTGATCTTGGCGATGCCGGGCTTGACCACCATGCCGTCGGCGCCGTAGCTCTTGTCCAGCTGGAAGATCTGCGTGGTGGCGACGCCGGCGGCGTTCCAGACGACCCAGGTTTCCACCGTGGTGGCGGCACACTGGATGTCGCCCGAGGCGATGGCCAGGTGGCGGTCCTTCTGCGGAATCTTCTTGATGCTCACGTCAAGGCCGTTCTTCTTGAAGATGCCGGCCTCCTTGGCCAGCGTCAGCGGCGCGAAACCGGTCCAGCCCGAGATGCCCATGGCGACCTTGGTTTCCTGGGCCTGGGCGCCGGCTGCGGCCAGGGCGACGAGAGACAGTGCGAACAGCTTCTTCATGGGATCTCCGGAGGGTTGAGTGGGACCACTGTATGCAGGCTTCATGCCAAGCGCAACGCTTGCAGCTCGGGGACCCTGCTTTCGGTGGCGTGGCCGATGTCGCCCGAGGCCACGAGGTGGTGCACGGCCTCCATGTCGCGGGCCAGGCTGCGGTCTTGCATCATGGCCGGCGACACGCTGCGCACCAGGCGCAGCACGCCCTCGAGCGCCGGGCTGCTGGCCAGCGGCCGCAGGAACTCGATGCCCTGGGCGGCGGCCAGCAGTTCGATGGCGACGACGTGGCCGCTGTTGGACAGCATCTGCGCCAGCCGGCGCGCGGCAAAGGTGGCCATGCTCACATGGTCCTCCTGATTGGCCGAGGTCGGCAGGCTGTCCACACTGGCCGGGTGCGCCAGCGACTTGTTCTCCGAAGCCAGGGCCGCGGCCGTCACATGCACGATCATGAAGCCGGAGTTCAGGCCCGGGTCGGGTGTGAGAAAGGGCGGCAAGCGCGAGACCACGGTGTCCACCAGCATGGCGATGCGGCGCTCGGCGATGGCGCCGATCTCGGCGATGGCCACGGCCAGCGCATCGGCCACCAGGGCCACCGGCTCGGCGTGGAAGTTGCCGCCCGAAACCATCAGGCCATCGAACACCAAGGGGTTGTCGGTGACCGCATTGGCCTCGATCACCAGCACCCGCGCGGCGTAGCGCATCTGGTCCAGGCAGGCGCCCATCACCTGGGGCTGGCAGCGCAGGCAGTACGGGTCCTGCACGCGGTCGTCGTTTTCCAGGTGCGACTTGCGGATGGCGCTGCCCACCGCCAGCGCGCGGTAGGCGGCGGCGCAGTCAATCTGGCCGGGCTGGCCGCGCACGGCATGGATGCGCGCATCGAAGGGCCCGTCGCTGCCGCGCGCCGCGTCCAGTGTCAGCGCGCCGGCGATCACCGCGGCCTCGAACAGGCGGTCGGTCGCCAGCAGGGCGTCGATGGCCAGCGCGGTTGACACCTGGGTGCCGTTGATCAGGGCCAGGCCTTCCTTGGCGCCCAGCGTGATGGCTTGCAGCCCGGCGCGCCGCAGGCCTTCGTCGGCCGCCATGCGTTCGCCTTTGTAAAAGACCTCGCCTTCGCCGATCAGGGGCAGGCACAGATGGGCCAGGGGCGCCAGGTCGCCGGAGGCGCCGACCGAGCCCTGGCAAGGGATGACCGGTGTCAGGCCGGCGTTGTGCAGGCCCAGCAGGGCATCGACCACTTCCTCGCGCACGCCGGAGTAACCGCGCGCCAGGCTGGTGGCCTTGAGCAGCAGGATGAGCCGCACGACACGTTCCGACATGGGCGTGCCCACACCGACGGCATGTGAGCGCAGCAGCTTGAGCTGCAGCACGGCCAGGTCTTTGCGCGCAATGCGCGTGCTGGCCAGCTTGCCAAAGCCGGTGTTGACGCCGTAGACCGGCGCTTCGCCTTCGGTGGCGCCCTTGACCAGGGCGGCGCTGGCACGGATGCCTGCGCGGCAGGCCGCATCCAGCACCACCTGCACTCGCTCGCCCGTCCACAGCTGGCGCAGCTGGGCCAGGGTCAACTGGCCGGGCACAAGGGTCTGTTTCACTTTTTGATCATCGGCAGGTTCAGGCCGTTTTCCTGTGCGGATTCGATGGCGATCTCGTAGCCTGCGTCGGCATGGCGCATGACGCCGGTGGCCGGGTCGTTCCACAGCACGCGCTCGAGCTTGTCCGCAGCCTCCGGTGTGCCGTCGGCCACGATCACCACGCCGGCGTGCTGCGAGTAGCCCATGCCGACGCCGCCGCCGTGGTGCAGGCTGACCCAGGTGGCGCCGCTGGCGGTGTTGAGCAGGGCATTGAGCATGGGCCAGTCGCTGACGGCGTCGCTGCCGTCGCGCATCGCCTCGGTCTCACGGTTGGGCGATGCGACCGAGCCCGAGTCCAGGTGGTCGCGGCCGATGACGATGGGGGCCTTGAGCTCGCCGGACGCGACCATGGCGTTGAAGGCCAGGCCGGCCTTGTGGCGTTCGCCCAGTCCGATCCAGCAGATGCGCGCCGGCAGGCCCTGGTAGCTGATGCGCTCCTGCGCCATGTCCAGCCAGCGGTGCAGGTGCTTGTTCTCGGGGAACAGCTCCTTCATCTTGGCGTCGGTCTTGCGGATGTCTTCGGGGTCGCCCGACAGTGCCACCCAGCGGAAGGGACCGACGCCGCGGCAAAACAGCGGGCGGATGTAGGCCGGCACAAAGCCGGGGTAGGCGAAGGCATCGGTCACGCCGAAATCCTTGGCCACCTGGCGCAGGTTGTTGCCGTAGTCCACCGTGGGCACGCCCATGGCGTGGAAGGCCAGCATGGCCTGCACGTGGACGGCGCAGGACTCGCCTGCGGCCTGTGTCAGCGCCGCATGTTGCGCCGGATCCTTCTGCGCAGCCTGCCATTGCTCGACGCTCCAGCCCGCGGGCAGGTAGCCGTTGATGATGTCGTGGGCCGAGGTCTGGTCGGTGACAAGGTCGGGGCGTGCGATTTTTCCTGATGCTCCGCCAGCCTTCACGCGGCGCACCAGCTCGGGCACGATCTCGGCGGCGTTGCCGCACAGGCCGATGGAGATGGCTTCCTTGCGCGCGGTGTGGAACTGGATGAGTTCCAGCGCCTCGTCCAGGTCCTTGGCCTGCTTGTCCAGGTACCTGGTGCGCAGGCGGAAGTCGATGCGCGACTGCTGGCACTCGATGTTCAGGGAGCAGGCGCCGGCAAAGGTGGCGGCCAGCGGCTGGGCGCCGCCCATGCCGCCCAGACCGGCGGTGAGCACCCAGCGGCCGGCCAGATCGCCGCCGTAGTGCTGGCGTCCCGCTTCCACGAAGGTCTCGTAGGTGCCTTGCACGATGCCCTGGGTGCCGATGTAGATCCAGCTGCCGGCCGTCATCTGGCCGTACATCATCAGGCCGGCGCGGTCCAATTCGTTGAAGTGCTCCCAGTTCGCCCACTTGGGCACCAGGTTGGAGTTGGCGATCAGCACGCGTGGCGCGCCCTCGTGGGTGCGGAACACGCCGACCGGCTTACCCGATTGCACCAGCAGGGTTTCGTCGGGGCGCAGCTTGCGCAAGGAATGGAGGATGGCGTCGAAAGCCGGCCAGCTGCGCGCGGCCTTGCCGATGCCGCCGTAGACCACCAGCTCGTCAGGGTTCTCGGCGACGGCCGGGTCCAGGTTGTTCTGGACCATGCGGTAGGCGGCCTCGATCTGCCAGTTGGCGCAGCTGAGCTGGCTGCCATGCGGAGCCTTCACGGGGCGCGCCTTGCTGTCGAGGAAGGGGGTCTGAGAGAGGTCGGACATGGGCGGCTCCAGGCTGTCGATCTGGCGCAATGTAGTTGTCTATACAACTTGTGTCAACTGGGTTATCCTGATGCCATGGCGGACCTCCGAACCGAGCCCGAGCTGCCTGCTTACGAGCAGGTTAAGGCCTTCATCCGTGCGCGCATCGTTTCGGGCGAGTGGAAGCCCGGCGATGCCGTTCCCAGCGAGGCGGCCCTGGTCCAGCAGTTCGGCGTCAGCCGCATGACGGCCAACCGCGCCCTGCGCGAGCTCTCGGCCGAGGGCCTGGTCGACCGGGTCCAGGGCTCGGGCACGCGGGTGGCCCAGCTGCACCGCATCTCGTCGCGCCTGTCCATCCGCGACATCCACGAGGAGGTGGCCGAGCGCGGCCACCGGCACAGTACGCGCGTGCTGCTGGTGGCGGCGGAGAAGGCCGGCCAGGGGCTGGCCCAGAGCCTGGGTCTTGCGGCCGGCGCCCGCGTCTTCCACAGCGTGCTGGTGCACCTGGAAAACGAGGTCGCCATCCAGTACGAGGACCGCTACGTCAATCCGGCCGCCGCGCCGGACTATCTGGACACCGACTTCAGCCAGACCTCGCCCACGCTGCACCTGCTGCAGCACGCGCCGTTGACGGAAGCAAGTTACTCCATCGAGGCTTGCCTGCCCAGCGCGCAGGAGGCCAGGGAACTGGGCATCAAGCGCAGCGACCCCTGCCTGGTGATGGTGCGGCGCACCGTCAGCGGCGCCCATGTGGCCAGTCTGGCGCGCCTGGTTTATCCGGGCACGCGCTACAGTTTTGCCGGCCAGTTCCAGGCCTGAGGAGACGCCATGCGCTGGAATCTTGTTTCCCTGGACAGCGTGCAGCCCACGCCCTGGAAGAACGGCGGCGGCAGCACGCGCGAACTGCTGGCCTGGCCCGGCGCGCAGGATTGGCGCGTGCGCTGCTCGGTGGCCGAGGTGGCGCAGGCTGGGCCTTTCTCGTCCTTTCCCGGCGTGCAGCGCTGGTTTGCCGTGCTGTCGGGCGCCGGCGTGCGCCTGCAGATGGGCGATGTCAGCCATGTGCTCGATGGCGCCAGCCCGCCTCTGGCCTTCGATGGCGGCGCGGCTGTGGATTGCGCCCTGCTCAAGGGGGCGACGCAGGACTTCAACCTCATGGTCCGCGGCGCCTCTGCCCGCATGGAGCGGGTCCGTGGCGGCCGTTTCGGTCCCGTGAATGCTCCTGATCTGATAGCAATCTACGCAGGAAGCACGGGGGCTACAGCGGAATTCGGCAGTGAAACAGCGGCCATCCCGCCGCACACCCTGGCCTGGCGGCGGCTTGTGGCCGGCGGCCAGCTCAAGGTGCTGGGCGAAGATGCGCTGTGGATGGAGGTGAGCCAATGAGCATTGAACTGTGGACCGGTTGCCGCGTTGCCACCATGGCGGCCGAGGCAGTCCAGCCTTACGGCCTGGTCGAGGATGCGGCCATCGCGGTGGAGGGCGAGCGCATTGCCTGGGTGGGCCCGCATGCCGATCTGCCGCAAGAGCTGGCGGACCGCTGCAGCCAGCGCCACGATTGCGGCGGTGCCCTCATCACGCCCGGCCTGATCGACTGCCATACCCACCTGGTCTACGGTGGCGACCGCGCCCATGAATTCGAGCTGCGCCTGAACGGCGCCAGCTACGAGGACATCGCCCGCGCCGGCGGCGGCATTGCCTCCACCGTCGCGGCCACGCGCGCCGCGAGTGAGCAGGATTTGCTGGCGCAGAGCCTGCCACGGCTGCGCGCCCTGCTGGCCGAGGGCGTGACCACGCTGGAAATCAAGTCGGGCTACGGCCTGGCCCTGGAACACGAGCGCAAGTGCCTGCGCGTGGTCCGTGCGCTGGCCCAGCAGGAGGCGGTCGATGTGCGCCCCACCTTCCTGGGCGCCCATGCCTTGCCGCCGGAATTCGCCGGCCAGAGCGATGCCTACATCGCCGCGGTCCTGGAAATGCTGCCCGCCCTGCACGCTGAGGGCTTGGTCGATGCAGTCGACGCGTTTTGCGAGCGCATCGCCTTCAGCACGGCCCAGACCGAGCGTGTCTTCGCCGCCGCCCAGGCCCTGGGCCTGCCGGTCAAGCTCCATGCCGAGCAGCTGTCGGACATGGGCGGCGCCCAACTGGCGGCGCGCTACGCTGCCTTGAGCTGCGACCACCTGGAGTGGCTGAGCGAGGAGGGCGCCCGCGCCATGGCGGCCGCTGGCTCGGTGGCAGTGCTGCTGCCCGGCGCCTTTTACTTCCTGCGCGAGACGCGGCTGCCGCCGATTGCCTTGTTGCGCGAACAGGGCGTGGCCATGGCCGTGAGTACCGATTGCAACCCCGGCAGCTCGCCCTGTACCTCGCTGCTGCTGATGCTCAACATGGCCTGCACCCTGTTTCGCCTGACGCCGCAGGAGGCGCTGGCCGGCGTGACGCGCCATGCGGCCAAGGCCCTGGGCCTGGCCGACCGCGGTGTGCTGGCCGCCGGCCTGCGCGCCGACTTCGCGCTCTGGGGCGTGGACAGTCCAGCCCAGCTGGCCTATGCCATCGGCGCCAATCCCCATCTGCAAACCGTCTTCAAGGGCCAACCGCGATGAGTTTCGACCTTGCCACCGGCAGCGCGCCGCTGCTGATCAGCCTGCCCCATGCCGGCACCGAGATCCCCGACGACAGGCGCGGCGGCTACGTGCCACGCGCACTGGCGGTGGAAGACACGGACTGGCACATGCCCAGGCTGTACGACTTTGCAAGCGAGATTGGCGCCAGCCTGCTGCAGCCGCGCTACTCGCGCTACCTGATTGACCTGAACCGGCCGCCGGACGACGCGCCCATGTACCCCGGTGCCAGCAACACCGAGCTGTGCCCCACGCGCTTTTTCACAGGCGATGCGCTCTACCAGGAGGGCCAGACGCCCGACGCGGCCGAGAAGCTGCGCCGGCGTGAAGCCTACTGGCAGCCCTACCACCAGGCGCTGCAAGGGGAGCTGGCGCGCATCCAGGCGCAGCACGGCTATGCCTTGCTGTGGGACGGCCACAGCATCCGCGCAGAAATTCCCTGGTTGTTCGAGGGCCGCCTGCCCGACCTGAACATCGGCACGGCCAGCGGCACTGCCGCCGATGCCAGCATTGCCGACGCGGTGGTGGCTGCGGCCGCGCGCCATCCGCAGTTCAGCCATGTGCTCAACGGCCGCTTCAAGGGCGGCTACATCACGCGCCGCTACGGCCAGCCGGCGCAGCGGGTCCATGCCGTGCAGCTGGAGATGGTGCAGGCCGTCTACATGCGCGAAGCGCCGCCCTACGACTGGCAGCCGCAGCTGGCGGCCCAGGTGCAGCCGGTGGTGCGGGCGATGGTCGAGGCCGCGCTGGCGGCCGGCAAGGCGCTGTATGCCTGAGTTCTTTGCAGAGCAAGCCTGGGTGGGCGGCGGCTGGCGCCGCGATGTGCTGCTGCGCACAGGCTCCGATGGGCTTTGGTCCTCGGTCGAATGCGAGGTCCCGGCGGCGCAGCGCGGGTCCGCGCAAGTGCTGCCAGGTCCTGTGCTGCCCGGCCTGGTCAACGCCCACAGCCACGCCTTCCAGCGCGCCATCGCCGGCATGACCGAGCGCGCAGGCGCGGGGGAGGATGACTTCTGGCGCTGGCGCGACCGCATGTACAGCGCGGCCCTGCGCATCACGCCGCAGCAGCTCGAAGCCGTCGCCGCCTTCCTCTACGCCGAACTGCTGCAAGCAGGCACGACCCAGGTCTGCGAGTTCCACTACCTGCACAACGGCGTCGATGGCAAGCCCTATGCCGATGCAGCCGAGATGTCGCTGGCTCTGGTGCGCGCCGCGCAGCGCGTGGGCATGGGCCTGACCCTGCTGCCCACGCTCTACATGCGCTCTGGCTTCCAGGCCACGGGCCTGCGCGAAGACCAGCGGCGCTTTGCTTCCACGCCCGAATCCGTGCTGCGCATCGCCGAAACGGTGGCGCGGCAGGCCGGCGGCCTGGTGCGTGCCGGCGTTGCCCTGCATTCGCTGCGTGCCGTCGATGCGGCGGCCTTGAACGAGGTGGCTGTGGCCGCCAAGGGCAAGCTGCCTGTCCACATCCACATCGCCGAACAGCAGCAGGAGGTGGCGGACTGCATCGCCGCCACCGGCCTGCGGCCCATGGAGTGGCTGCTGCAAAACGCTGCTGTGGACCCAGGCTGGAACCTGGTCCATGCCACCCAGTCCACGCCGGCCGAACTGCAGGGCGTGGCGAAGGCCGGTGCGTCCATCGTCATCTGCCCGAGCACTGAAGCGAATCTGGGCGATGGCGTGTTCGACCTGCCGGGATGGTTAGGGCAGGGCGGCCGCTGGTCGATCGGCTCGGACAGCCATGTGGCGCGCGACTGGTGCGAGGAGTTGCGCCTGCTGGAGTATTCGCAGCGGCTGGCCCTGCGCCAGCGCAACATCGCCGCCCGCCATGCGCAGCAGGAAAGCACGGCGGCCGTATTGTTCGAGGGCGCGCTGCAGGGCGGCACGGCGGCCGCCGGCGCGCCGCTGGCCGGCCTGGCCCCGGGCCAGCGCGCCGACTTCATGGTGCTGGACGCCGATGCGCCAGCCCTGGCCGGTGTCCCCCATGATCACGTGCTGGATGCGCTGCTGTTCTCCAGCCCGGGCGCGCGGCCGCTGGAGGTTTATGTGGCGGGGAGGAGGACCGCGGCCAGGCAAGCGCAAGTCACGGCGGCGTTCCGGGAGGCGATGCAGGGGCTTTGGGCTTGAGGTCGGGCCGCAGCGGTGCGCCCATCCAGCGTTGCAGGGCGACACCGGCCGCCAGGCTGGCGGTCCAGCAGCCGACCAGCATGCTCCAGGCGGCGGGCGTGCTGTCCAGGTCCAGCCGTAGCCACAGCGCCGTCGCCGCGACGATCACTGCGTAATGGACCAGGAACACACCGTACGAGGCGTCACTCCAGAACGCCAGCATGCCGGCGCCGCGACCTCCTTGCCGCGCACGCGAGGCCCACAGCACCAACGCGAGGGCAGTCAGCGCAGCGAGCGCGACGCGCGGCTGCCCTTGCAGGCTGGCCCAGAGCAGATGCAGCACGCAGACGCTGCCGAACAACCAGGCCATGGTTCGCGTCTGGCGGGCCGAGGCCGCCAGCGCGCCGAGCCCATAGGCGGTGAAAAAGTAGGGGGCCCAGGCATCGAAGCTGGCATCGCGGTTGAAGCACGCCAGCGACGCCAGCGTCAGCGCCGTCACTGCCCAGGTCAGGGCGCCGCGCGGCAGCCAGGCGGCGCCAATCGCCAGCAGCGCGTACAGCTGGAAGTCGATCGCCACGTACCAGGCGCCGGCGGACAGAGAGGGGATGCCCAGCACGTCTTGCAGCAGCAGCAGATGGGCGACGAACTGGCCTGGCGTCGGCCATGGTGTGACCCAGTCGGGCCAGCGGTCCTGCGGCAGCAGCGCAGTTGCCGCGAGTACGGCCAACAATGCCACGGCCAGCATCGGCACCAGGCGCATGTAGCGTGCCAGCAAGGCGCGCGGCAGGCTGGGGACGCCGCGGGACAGGCCCTGCATGGCGAAGAAGCCACCGACCACCAGGAAGATCTGGACGACGTAGCGCGCTTCGTCGACCAGGAAGCCCTGCAACCACGGCCAGGCGGGCGCCACCCTGTCGGCCATCGGCGTGTACAGCACGATGTGATGCAGCACGATGAGCTGCGAGGCGAGTACCTTGAGTCCATCGATGAGTGCCGAGCGCTGTGCCATGCCCTTACTCTAACGGAGGCACGAAGCGGCGCGGCACGGCCCTGCTGGGCGGCGCCATGCAGCTGCCGCGCAGAGTCCTGCGGCTTGCCAGGCGTCGATTTGATAAGTATGCTTATTAAAAATCCGCCGGCATCGAGTGCCGGCCACCGACGGAGACAAGCATGCAATTCCACCTCAACGGCTTCCAGCCCGGAGACCCCCGCGTCGCCAACGCCGACCCGGCGGCGCTGCCGCAGGGCGATGCGGTGCCGGACATGGTCGATGTGCTGATCGTCGGCTGCGGGCCCGCCGGCCTGACGCTGGCGGCGCAGCTGGCTGCCTTCCCCGACATCCGCACTTGCATCGTCGAGCAAAAGGACGGTCCGCTGCAACTGGGCCAGGCCGACGGCATCGCCTGCCGCACCATGGAGATGTTCGAGGCCTTCGAGTTCAGCGAGAACGTGCTGCGCGAGGCGTGCTGGATCAACGAGGTGACCTTCTGGAAGCCCGACGGCCAGCGCCCCGATGCCATCGTGCGCCACGGCCGCGTGCAGGACACGGAGGACGGACTCTCGGAGTTCCCCCATGTGGTGCTCAACCAGGCGCGCATCCATGACTTCTACCTGGAGCGCATGCGCAATGCGCCGTTCCGCCTCGAACCGCACTATGGGCGCAAGCTGCTGGACGTGACGGTCGGTGCTGCCGGCGGTGACCATCCCGTCAGTGTGCGGCTGGAGCGCGCGGATGGCCGCCAGGAGACGGTCAAGGCGCGCTATGTGGTGGGCTGCGACGGCGCGCGCAGCGTGGTGCGCAAGTCCATAGCCCGGCAACTGCAGGGGGACTCAGCCAACCAGGCTTGGGGCGTGATGGACATGCTGGCCGTGACCGACTTCCCGGACATCCGCTACAAGGCCGCCGTGCAGTCGGCCCAAGGCAATCTCCTGGTCATCCCGCGCGAGGGCGGCTACCTGGTGCGCCTGTACGTGGAGATGGACAAGCTGGGCGATGAGGAGCGCGTCGCCAGCCGCGGTATCACGGTCGATCACCTCATCGCCACAGCGCAGCGCATCCTGCACCCCTACACGCTGGACGTGAAGGAAGTGCCCTGGTGGTCGGTCTACGAGATCGGCCAGCGCATCTGCGACAAGTACGACGACGTGCCTGCGGGGCAAGAGGGCGCGCGTCTGCCGCGCGTCTTCATCGCCGGTGACGCCTGCCACACGCACAGCCCGAAGGCGGGGCAGGGCATGAACTTCTCCATGCAGGACAGCTTCAACCTGGGCTGGAAGCTGGCGGCCGTGCTGCGCGGCCAATGCGCACCGCAGCTGCTGCACAGCTATTCGGCCGAACGCCAGGTCGTGGCCCAGGAGCTGATCGACTTCGACCGCGAGTGGGCCAAGATGTTCAGCGACCGGCCCAAGGAAGGTGGAACCGGTGGGGTGGACCCGAAAGAGTTCCAGAGCTATTTCCAGCGGCACGGCCGCTTCACCGCCGGCGTGGGTACGCAGTACCAGGCCTCGGCGCTCACCGGGCCGACCAGCCACCAGCAACTGGCCACAGGCTTTGCCATCGGCACGCGCTTCCATTCGGCGCCGGTGGTGCGCATCGCCGATGCCCGGCCGGTGCAGCTGGGCCACGCCGGCAAGGCCGACGGCCGCTGGCGCCTCTATGCCTTTGCCGGCGAGCAGCACGACGGCCTGCGTGCGCTCTGCCAGTTCCTGGCGGAATCGCCGCAATCGCCGCTGCGCAGCCACACCCCGCCCGGCCAGGACAGCGATGCGGTGTTCGACCTGCGCGCCGTCTTCCAGCAAAGCCACCAGGCCCTGGCCATCGAGTCCATGCCGGACCTGTTGTTACCGCGCAAGGGCCGTCTGGGCCTGCGCGACTACGAGAAGGTCTTCAGCCCCGATTTGAAGAACGGTCCCGACATTTTCGACCTGCGCGGTGTCGACCGCGCCCAGGGTGCGCTGGTGGTGGTGCGGCCCGACCAGTACGTGGCCCATGTGTTGCCGCTGGACGCCCACCAGGCGCTGGCGGATTTTTTTGCCGGCTTCATGCTGGCGCGCTGAGCCTGCAGCTGCGAGCTGCGTGGACAATAAGCGCACTGCCATGTGCAAGGGAGCATCGTGAGCTTGGAAGACCACTGGCCGGCCGGTCAGGACGAGGGCGGCGGCGGCCCGCGCCGCGGCCTCAACTTGCGGCAGATCGAGGTGTTCCGCGCCATCATGCTGGCGGGCTCCGTCAGCGGCGCTGGCCGGATGCTCCACGTGTCGCAGCCGGCCATCAGCCGGATGCTGGCGCTCAGCGAGGACAGGCTGGGCTTCAAGCTCTTCGAGCGGCAGCGCAGCGGGCTGCTCCCGACGGCGGAAGCGCGCCGGCTGTTCGCCGAGGTGGAGGGCCTGTACCGCGGTGTCGAGCGTGTCAACGACCTGGCGCGCAACCTGGCGCGCAGCGGCGCAGGCAGCCTGCGCATCGTGGCCAGCGCCAGCTACGGCGAGCGGTTGATCCCGATGGCTCTGCAAAGGCTGCTGCCCCGCAACCCGGGCGCGCGCGTGTCCCTGCGCAACGTCACCCATGACGAGCTGACGGCGCGCTTCCTCAGCGGCGAGGCCGACATCGCCATCTCCATGATGGCGCCAGACCACGCCAATCTGAAATCGGAGGAGCTCGGCCGCGACGCATTGGTCTGCCTGCTGCCAGCCTCGCATCCGCTCGCGCGCAGGAAGTCGCTGCAACCGCAGGACTTGGCCGGCACGGCGTGGGTGGGCTATGCCGCCGACACGCCACTGGGGCGCGTGCTGGCCGGATGGATGGGCCAGGAGGCCGCGGCCAGTGCCGACATCGAGGTTCATTCGCCGGCCCTGGCGATCGCGCTCGCCCAGCAAGGCCTGGGGGCGGCGCTGGTGGTGGGCTGGAGCCTGCCGCCGGCGCTCGCCGAAGGCATGGTGCTGCGGACGCTGGAGCCGCCGGCCTCGGCCGGCATCTGGGCGGTGTCCTCGCGTACCGAGCCGCTGTCGGTGCTGGCCAGGCGCTTCCTGACGGCGCTGGGCCACGCTCTTGCCGCCGGCCCCCATCAAATTTGAGCGGTCGGCCATAACGCGCAGGCCTGGTGCGAGCGCCTCGCGCGCAACGCGCAGCGAGCACCGGCGCGCTCTGCCGGCCGGTTCGCGGCCCGCTGCCGCCGACCACGGCAGGGCCCGCCCTGGCGTGCGCGGCAGGCATCATGGCGCGATCGCTCAAGCACGAGCGCGGAGAACAGAATGAGCAGCAACAAATTGGGACTGGCGGTGGCCCAGATGGGGCCTGTGCACCTGTCGGACAGCCGCGCGGCGGTGGTCGCCCGGCTGGTGGAGATGATGCGCGAAGCCAAAGGCCGCGGCGCCAGGCTGGTGGTGTTCCCCGAACTGGCGCTGACCACCTTCTTCCCGCGCTACTGGATGAGCGAAGAAGAGGCCAGGTCGCGCTTCTTCGAGCCGGCCATGCCCAACCCCCAGGTGCAGCCGTTGTTCAACGAGGCGAAGAAGCTGGGCATAGGCTTTTACCTGGGCTACGCCGAGATCAGCCCGGAAGGCCGACCGTACAACACGGCAATTCTGGTCGACCCGCAGGCCAACATCGTCGGGCGCTACCGCAAAGTCCACCTGCCAGGCCACAGCGACCACAAGCCCGATGCGCCGTTCCAGCACCTGGAAAAGAAGTTCTTCGATGTCGGCGACAAGCCCTGGGGCGTGTGGAACACCATGGGCGCCAACATCGGCATGGCCCTGTGCAACGACCGCCGCTGGCCCGAGACCTGGCGCGTGATGTCGCTGCAGAGCGCCGAAGTGATCGTGCTGGGCTACAACACGCCGTCGCACAACATCCACTGGGACGAGCCTGTGCACCTGCGGATGCATTCCCACCTGATCACACTGCAAGCCAGCGCCTACCAGAACGCGGTCTGGGCTGCGGCGGCCGCCAAATGCGGGCGCGAGGATGGCTTCCACATGATCGGCGGCTCGGTGATCGTTTCGCCCACCGGCGAGATCGCGGCCCAGGCCATGACCGAGGACGACGAGGTGATCGCCGTCAACGCCGACCTCGACATTGGCGTCGCCTTCCGCAAAAACGTGTTCGACTTCGCCCGCCATCGGCGGCCCGAGCACTACCAGCTGATTGTCGAACGCACCGGCCCCGGCGAGCCGTTGCCGCAACCGCAGCAGCCTTGAGTCAGCGCCGCGTCGCCAGCCACTGCGCGTAGCCCGGCACCTGCATCTCGAAACGGTCCCGGGTGCGAATGTAGAACCGCCCGTGCAGACGGCCCACCGGCCGGTAGGCCTCGGTGTCGATGTGCAGCGTGGCCGGGTCGAGCAGGCCGTCGCGCACATGCATCACCAGCACCTTGCCGATCGCGATGTGGCGCCCCGGGCTCAGCTGCAGCAGCGCGATGCGCTCGCACTCGAAAGCCACAGGCGCTGCCACGATGCGGCTGGGCCGCACCGTGCTGGAAGAGGTCAGCTCCAGTCCGGCATGCAGCGCCTCACTCTGGCCTTCGGGGAAGTCGATGGCGCAGACATTCATTGCGCCGGCCAGGGCCTCGTCGACCATGTGCACCACAAACTGGCCGTTGGCGGCGATGTTGGCCGTGGTGTGCTTGGGCCCGCCGCCGTCGCGGCGCTGCTCCAGCCCCAGGACCAGCACCGGCGGGTTCTCGCCCATCACGTTGAAGAAGCTGAAGGGCGCGGCGTTGTCACCATGCGACTGCGACCAGGTCGTGACCAGCGCGATCGGGCGCGGCACGATCGTCGCGGAAAGAAGCTTGTACTGGTCGGCAGGCGCCAGCGCGTTGATGTCGATCTTCATGCGCGGCAGGCCTCAGAGCAGCTTGCCGGGATTCATGATCAGGTTGGGGTCCAGGGCCCGCTTGATGGCCATCATCATTTCCATCTCCAGCGGGTCCTTGTAGTGGCGCAGCTCGTCGCGCCGCAACTGGCCGACGCCGTGCTCGGCACTGATGCTGCCGTTGAAGGCCGCCACCCTGTCATGCACAGCGCGGTTGAGCAGCACCGTGGCCGCCTTGACGGCCTCCGGCGCCAGGCCGGCCGGCAGCAGGACGTTGTAGTGCAGGTTGCCGTCGCCCAGGTGGCCGAAGTTGATCACCCGCGCCGCCAGGCCACTGGCGGCCGCCGCATCCCGCACCGCGGCGCCGGCCTCGGCAACGAAGGCGGGCAGGGCGGAGATCGGCAGCGCGATGTCGTGCTTGACCACCGGTCCGGCGCGCACCTGGGCCTGCGAGATCCCCTCGCGCAGTTTCCAGAAGGCCTGGGCCTGGGCCTGGCTGGCGGCAACCACCGCCCCATCGCCGATCAAGCCGTCCTCCATCGCCTGCGCCAGGGCTTGTTCCAGCATGTCCTGCAGGCCGTGCGGCGCGGTGTCCCCCAGTTCCACCAGCGCATGGAAGGGGCTGGCACCGGCCATCGGCGCCCGTGTGTCCGTCACGTGTTGCAGAACCAGGTCGAGCGCATCTTGCGACAGCATCTCGAAAGCCAGCAGCCGCTCGCCGCAAGCCGCCCGCAGCCTCTCGAGCAGAGCGACCAGTTGCTGCAGGTCGCTTGCGCCCACCCAAGCGGTGGCGCGCGCGCTCACTTGCGGGAACAGCTTGAGCACGGCACCGGTGATGATGCCCAGCGTTCCCTCGGAGCCGACAAACAGGCCGCGCAGGTCGTAGCCGGTGTTGTCCTTGCGCAGTCCGCGCAGGCCGTCCCAGATGCGGCCATCGGGCAGCACCACTTCCAGTCCCAGCACCAGGTCGCGCATGTTGCCGTAGCGAAGGACGGCGATGCCGCCGGCGTTGGTGGCCAGGTTGCCGCCGATGGTGCAGCTGCCTTCGGCGCCCAGACTCAGCGGAAAGAAGCGACCGGCCTGCCTGGCGGCGTCCTGCGCATGGGCCAGGATGACGCCGGCGTCGACCGTCAGCGTGTTGTTCAGCGGATCGATGGCCCGCACCCTGTTCATGCGCGTGGTGGAGACGATCACCTGGGCGCCGCTGGCATCGGGCGTGGCGCCGCCGCTCATGCCGGTGTTGCCGCCCTGGGTGACGATGGGCGTGTGGGCGGCGCGGCAGATGCGCACCACGGCCGCCGTCTCGGTGGTGTCGGCGGGCCGGACCACGACGGGCACCCGGCCCTGCCACTTGCCCAGCCAGTCCCGGGTGTAGCCGGCCTGTTGCTGCGCGTCGGTGACCACGCCCTCGGCCCCCACCGCCTCGCGCAAGCGGCGCACAAGCAGCTCGGTGTTGGTGTCAGCCACGCCTGGCCTTTTCCCAATCGAGCTGGACCCGGCCGATCGCCATCGCCGCCGCCGCCTGACTGGGCTCGACCACCGGCAGGCCGATCGCGTCCTGCAAGGCGTCGCGGTAGGCCGCCATGCCGGCGCAGCCCATCACAACGACGTCGGCGCCGTGCGCATCGCGCAGCCGCCGGCCGGTGGCGATCATGCGTCCCAGCGTCCGCTCGCGGTCGCCCAGTTCGCTGACCTGCAGGCCGATGGCCAGTTCGCCGGCGAAACGGTCGCCCAGCCCCATGGCACCGTAAGTGCGCAGGTGACGCGGGATCGACCCCGGCAGGATGGCGATGACGCCGAAACGCTGGCCCAGTGTCAGCGCGGTGAGCAGCCCGCATTCGCTGATGCCCAGCACCGGGACCCCCGGCAAGCCTTCCCGCACCAGGTGCAGGCCGGGATCGCTGAAACATGCGATCACCACCGCGGCCGCACGCGGCTGCAGCGAAGTCGCCAGCTGCAGCAGCGGCAGCGCAACCGACTCGACATCGCGCTGGCTCTGGATGCCGGGCGGCCCGGACTCCAGCGTCAGGCACTCGATCGCCGGACCACCAGGCAGGCGCAGCGGCGCCATGGCAGCATCGATGCCGGCGGTGACGGCGCGGCTGCTGTTGGGGTTGATGACGTAGATGGTTGGCTGCATGGGCCGACTCTAGGCCGCCGGCCGGGGCACGCAAATTGCTCATTCGTTGGCAGCCCTTAACCTCCTGTTAAGGGCGCCGACCCGCCAGGAGCCCGGATGACGCTGAACCTGCGCCAGATCGAAATCTTTCGCGCCGTGATGACCACCGGCTCGATCAGCGGCGCCTCGCAACTCCTGTTCGTGTCGCAGCCGGCAGTGAGCAGGCTGCTCTCGCATACCGAGCAGCGGGTGGGCTTTGCCCTGTTCGAACGGATCAAGGGCCGGCTCTACGCCACCCCGGAAGCCAGGAAGCTGTTCCACGAGGTCGAGGCGGTCTACCAGGCGGTGCAGCGGGTCAACGATCTTGCCGGCGACCTTGCCAAGAACCGCTCAGGCATCCTCAACGTCGTCTCCAGCCCCAGCGTGGGCCAGATGCTGATCCCTGAGGCGCTGGCGCTGTTCCGCGCCAGCCATCCGGACGTCAAGCTCAGCTTCCAGTGCCTGAGCTACGAGCACCTGAAGGCGCGGCTGCTGCATCGCCAGGCCGACCTGGGCATGATCATCCTGCCGATGGAGCACCCCAACCTGGAGACGACGCCGCTGTGCCGCAACCGGCTGGTGTGTATCCTGCCGTACAACCACGAGCTGACGCGGCGCGCCACGCTCACCCTGGCCGATCTGCGGCAGTTCCCGCTGATCGGCTACGAGAAGAGCACGCCGCTGGGCAGCATGGTGGAGCGCATGTACCAGGAAGCCGACGAGCCGATGGCCGTGGCCATCGAGGTCGGCTCGCCGCAGAACGCCTGCTCCCTGGTGCAGATGGGCGCCGGCGTGGCCCTGGTCGACGAATTCTCCGTGCGCAGCTGGTCGGCGAGCAGCCATCTGGTGGTGCGGCCTGTGGTGAATGCACCAATCCTGGAGGCCAGCCTGGTGCACATGCGCTTCGAGCCGCCCTCGCAGCTGACCCAGGCCTTCATCGCCCAGCTGCGCCAGCTGGTGCGCGAGCAGGGCTTTGGCATGGCAGAGGAGCCGGAGCCTGTGGTGCTGGCTACGGCTTAACAGCAGGTTATACGTTGCGCACAAATCGGCAGGCGACAGCGGGCCAGCGGTTCACAACAATCTGCTGATGCAAACGACCACATCTTCGCCCGCCGACGGCCTCGCAGCCAGCGGGGTCTACACCATCTGCCCCACACCCTTCGCCGCCGGCGGCGCACTCGATCTGGCCAGCATCGCGCCGCTGGTGGACTTCCAGGTGGCGGCCGGGGTGAGCGGGCTGGCGATCCTGGGCTTCCTCGGTGAAGCCCACAAGCTGTCCAACGCAGAGCGGCGGGACGTGGTCGCGGCCTTCGTGGCGGCCGCGGCGGGCCGGGTCCCGGTCTGGGTCGGCGTGCGGGCGCTGGGCATCGCCGGCACCATCGAGCAGGCGCGCGAGGCGGCCGACCTGGGTGCCAGGGCGGTGTTCGCCGCGCCGCTGGACAATGCCTCGGACGCGGTGCAGTTCGACTATTACCAGGCGTTGGCCGTCGCCCTGCCGATCCCGGTCGTAATCCACGACTTCCCGGCCTCCTTCGGCACCGAGATATCGGCCGAATTGGTCGCCCGGCTGGGCCGCGAAGGCGGGGTCGGCATGATCAAGATGGAGGAGCCCCCTGTCGGCCCCAAGATCAGCCGCATCCGCGAACTGGCGGGCGAGCGCATGCGCATCTTCGGCGGGCTGGGCGGCGTGTACTTCCTGGAGGAGCTGCAGCGGGGCGCCGTCGGCACCATGACCGGCTTCGCCTATCCCGAGATCCTGGTGCGCATCTACCGCCAGTTCGCGCAAGGCGACGAAGCCGGGGCTGCCGCAACCTTTGACCGCTATTGCCCGTTGATCCGCTACGAATTCCAGCCCAAGCTGGGGCTGGCGCTGCGCAAATACATCTACATGCGACGCGGCCTGATCGCCAGCGACGCGATCCGCGCGCCCGGCATGCGCATCGACCCGGCCAGCATCCGGGAACTCGAGGCGACCATCGAACGGGTGGGCCTGTCCATCACCGCCGGCTCGCCGCTGGCGATCCGCTGAGCGGGACCAAGATGGACCTGGGCCTGCAAGGACGCAACGCGCTGGTGTGCGCATCGAGCAAGGGCCTGGGCCGCGCCTGCGCCCAGGCGCTGGCGCGGGAAGGTGTGGCCGTCACGATGGTGGCACGCGGCAGCGAGGCGCTGGAGCAGGCGGCCGCCGAGATCCGGCGCGCCACCGGCGCACGGATCACGACGGTGGCCGCTGACATCACCAGCCAGGAAGGGCAGGCCGCCGCGCTGGCCGCCTGCCCCGCAGCCGACATCCTCGTCACCAATGCAGGTGGGCCCAAGCCGGGCGACTTCCGCGACTGGAGTCGGGACGACTGGATCGCGGCGCTCGACGCCAACATGCTGACCCCCATTGCGCTGATCCGCGCCAGCATCGACGGCATGATCAGCCGCCGGTTCGGCCGCATCGTCAACATCACGTCGGCCGCCGTCAAGGCGCCGATCGACATCCTGGGGCTGTCCAACGGCGCCCGCTCCGGTCTCACAGGCTTTTGCGCCGGCCTGGCACGCAAGGTCGTCGCGCACAACGTCACCATCAACAACCTGCTGCCCGGGCCCTTCGAGACCGACCGCCTGCTGGAGACCGCGCGCCAGTGGTCGCGCCAGACCGGCAAGAGCCAGGAGACGGTGCTGGCCGAACGCCGCGCCGCCAACCCCGCGGGCCGCTTCGGTTCGCCGGCCGAATTCGGCGACGCCTGCGCCTGGTTGTGCAGCGCCCAGGCCGGTTACATGACGGGCCAGAACCTGCTGCTCGATGGCGGCAACTACCCGGGGACCTTCTGATGGCCACAACGCCCTTCGACATCACCGTGCGGGGTGGCCGCATCGCCACCGACCGCGAGGAGCTGCGGGCCGACATCGGCATCCGCGGCGGCGTCATCTGCGCCATCGAGGACAAGCTGCCGGCAGGTCTGCAGGACATCGATGCCGCCGGCCGCTGGGTGCTGCCCGGCGGCATCGACAGCCACGTGCACATCGAGCAGCTGTCGGGCATGGGCAAGATGAGCGCCGACGACTTCTATTCGGGCACGGTGTCGGCGGCCTTCGGCGGCACGACCACCATCATCCCGTTCGCCGCCCAGCATCGCGGCAAGCGCATCCCCGAGGTGGTGGCCGACTACGCGCAACGGGCCCGCGAGAAGGCGGTCATCGACTACGGCTTCCATCTGATCCTGGCCAACCCGGACGAGGAGGCGCTGGGGCACGAGCTGCCGCAGGCCATCCGCGACGGCATCACCTCGGTCAAGGTGTACATGACCTACGACCCGCTCAAGCTGGATGACTACCAGCTGCTCGACGTGCTGGCGCTGGCCGGGCGCGAGGGCGCGCTGGTGATGGTCCATGCCGAAAACCACGACATGATCCGCTGGATCGCACAACGCCTGCTTGCCCGCGGCCATACGGCGCCCAAATTCCACGCCGTGGCACACGATGCGCTCGCCGAATCGGAGGCCGGACACCGCGCCATCGCGCTGTCGCGCCTGATCGACGTGCCGGTGTTGCTGGTGCACGTGGCTGGGGCCGAAACCGTCGAACTGGTGCGCTCGGCCCAGCGCCTGGGCAGCAAGGTGTACGCGGAGAGTTGCCCGCAGTATCTGTTCCTCACCGCCGACGACATCGACGCGCCCGGCATGGAAGGCGCCAAGTTCTGCTGCAGCCCGCCGCCGCGCGACCCCCGCTCGCAGGAGGCCGTGTGGGCTGGCCTGAAGGACGGCACGCTGGGGCTGTATTCCTCCGACCATGCGCCCTACCGCTTCGACGCCAGCGGCAAGCTGCCGCGCGGCGACGCCACCACGTTCAAGGAGATGGCCAACGGCGTGCCGGGCATCGAGCTGCGCATGCCGCTGCTGTTCTCCGAGGGCGTGATGGGGGGGCGGCTGACGATCAACGAATTCGTCGCCGTGACCGCGACCAACCATGCCCGCATGTACGGGCTGGCGCACTGCAAGGGCAATCTCGCCGTCGGTCTCGACGCCGACCTGGCGCTGTGGAACCCGGAGCGTGAAGTCACCGTCGGCACGGCCATGCTGCACGACGCAGTGGGCTACACGCCGTACGAAGGCAAACGCCTGCGCGGCTGGCCCGAGCTGGTGATGAGCCGTGGCCGTGTGGTGGTGCGCGACAACGCGCTGCAGGTGGCACGCGGTTCCGGCCGCTACATCCCGCGCCGCAGTCCCGACGCCGTCCTGCCGCCGGCCGGCACGGCTCCTGCATCCCGGCTGCCCGCCATGCTCGGCCTGCAAGGCAAGGCCTGGCCGACGCTCTGATCCAGATGACCTGTTTCTCTTCTTCCAACCACCGGAGCTTTGTATGACCACGTTCCCGCGCCTTGCCCTTCTCGCCGCCGTCCTGGCCAGTGCTTCGGCCCTGGCCCAACCGGGCGCGCCCCTGCGCACCGGCGTCGACGCCACCTTCGCCCCCCATGCCATGGTCAAGCTCGATGGCGGGCTGCAGGGCTTCAATATCGACCTGGGTGAAGAACTGGCACGCCGCATGCAGCGCAAGATCACGATCGAAGGCACGGAGTTCTCCGGCCTGGTGCCGGGCCTGAACGCCAAGAAGTACGACTTCATCCTGGCCCCGGTGACGGCCACGCCGGAACGGGCCAAGGCCATGCTGTTCACCGAGGGCTACCTCGATACCGACTACACCTTCGTCACGAAGAAGGGCGCGCCCGCCGTCAACACGCTGGACGACCTCAAAGGCAAGACCCTTGCCGTCAACAAGGGCTCGGCCTACGAGAACTGGGCCCGCGACAACGCGCCCAAGTATGGTTTCAAGTACGACGTGTACGGCACCAACGCCGATGCGGTGCAGGCCGTGCAATCGGGCCGTGCCGACGCCAATCTTGCTGGCAGCACCGTGGCCGCCTGGGCCGCCAAACAGAACCCGGCGGTGCAGACCACCTACACCATCAAGACCGGGCTGGTCTGGGCCCTGGCCTTCCGGCTCGACGACAAGGCCGGCCGCGATGCCGCTGGCAACGCGATCAAGTGCATGAAGGCCGACGGCACCCTGGGCAAGATCGCCCAGAAGTGGTTCGGGGCGCTGCCGCCCGCCGAAGCCACAGCCATGAAGGTGGCCACCGGCCAGGGCGTCGAGGGGCTGGACGGCTACGACCCGGCGCCGGCCAAGCCGGTCTGCGCCAAGGTCTGAGCCACCAGCGCCGCAGTCCGCGACCCATGCCAGCCGCCCCCATTCTCGAAATCGTCGGCCTGCACAAGGCCTACCAGGACACCCCGGTCCTGCGCGGCATCGACCTGCGCGTGCGGCAAGGTCAGCTGGTGTGCGTGATCGGGCCCTCGGGCTCAGGCAAGAGCACCATGCTGCGCTGCTGCAACCGGCTGGAAGAGCCCAGCGCCGGCCAGATCGTCGTCGACGGCATCGACATCATGAAGGCCGGCACCAACCTCAACCAGGTGCGCCAGCGTATCGGCATGGTGTTCCAGCAATTCAACCTGTACCCGCACCTGACCGCGCTGGCCAACGTGACGCTGGCGCTGCGCAAAGTGCAAGGCCATTCGCGCGCGCAGGCCGAGCGGCGCGGCCTCGCGGCGCTGGAGCAGGTCGGGCTGGCGGACAAGTCCGCGAGCTTCCCGGGCCAGCTCTCGGGCGGCCAGCAGCAACGTGTTGGCATTGCCCGCGCCATCGCGCTGGAACCCAAGGTGCTGCTTTTCGACGAGCCCACCAGCGCGCTCGACCCCGAGTTGGTGGGGAGCGTGCTGCAAGCCATGCGGGCGCTCAGGGAGCGCGGCATGACGATGCTGGTGGTGACGCATGAAATGGGCTTTGCCCGCGCTGCGGCGGACCATGTGGTCTTCATGGACGGCGGCGTGGTGGTGGAGGAGGGGCCACCGGCCCAGATCTTCGATGCCCCGCTGCACGAGCGAACGCGTGCCTTCGTGTCGCGCTACACCCAGGGGCACTGAGCATGGACAGTGCCCCGGCCGGGTTCGGCCAGTTCGTCTTCACCTTCTTCAACGTGGACATCGCGGCCCAGTACGCCGGCGAGATCGGTCGCGGCATGGGCGTCACCGCGCTGCTGAGCGTGGCCGTTGTGCTGGCGGGCGTCGCGCTGGGGCTGGCGCTGGCCGTGCTGCGCTCGCTGCACAGGCGCGCGCTGAACCTGCTGATCGTGGCCTTCGCCGACATCCTGCGGGCCCTGCCGCCCTTGGTGATCATCATCGTCCTGTTCTTCGGGTTTCCCTTCATCGGCCTGCCCATGTCGTCGTTCACGGCGACATGGCTGGCGCTGACCCTGGTGCTGGCTGCCTATGCCGAGGAGAGCATCTGGGCGGGCATCGCGGCGCTGCCGCGCGGCCAGGTCGAAGCGGCGCGCTCCACAGGCTTGAGCTGGTGGCAGGCGACGAGTCTGGTGGTTCTGCCGCAGGCGCTGCGGATGGCGGTGCCGCCGCTGACCAACCGCGCCATCTCTGTGACCAAGAACACTGCGCTCGGCTCGGTGGTGGCCCTGAGCGAAATCCTGAACGTGGCGCAGTCGGCCAGCAGCAATGCCGGCAACCCGACGCCTCTGGTGCTGGGCGCCGTTGCCTACCTGCTGCTGTTCCTGCCGGTGGTGGTGCTGGCGCGCTGGCTTGAAACCCGCTGGCAGTGGGTGCGCTGAGAGCCATGGAAGCACTGCTGCACAACTTCTTCAACCTGGCGGTCTACCGCGAGGTCTTCCCGTTCCTGCTGCGCGGCCTCTGGACCACCATCTGGCTGTCGCTGCTGGTGATCCCGATCGGGCTGGCCACGGGGCTCGCTCTGGCCCTGGTCGCCACCCAGAGCCGGCATCGCTGGCTGCGCTGGACGGTCGCGGCTTACACCGACTTCTTCCGTGCCTTCCCGCCGCTGGTGCTGCTGATCCTCATTTACTTTGGCTCGCCATTTCTGGGACTGGAACTTCCCAAGCTGGCGGCGGTGGCCATCGGCTTCATGCTCAACAATTCCAGTTACTTCGCCGAGGTGTTCCGCGCAGGCATTGAGAGCGTGCCTGCCGGCCAGATGGAGGCGGCGCGCTCCACCGGCCTGAGCCGGGCTCAGGCGCTGCGCCATGTCATCGTGCCGCAAGCCAGCCGCAACGTTTTGCCGGACCTGGTGGGCAACGGCATCGAGGTGATCAAGCTGACCACCATCGCCAGCGTGGTGGCGCTGCCGGAACTGCTGCGCGTGGCGCGCGACGCCCAGTCGCTGCTCTACAACCCGTCGCCCATCGTACTGGCTGCATTGATGTACCTCGCCTTGCTGTGGCCGATGGTGCGGTGGCTGGGGCGGCTGGAGCACAGGTCGCGGACGGTGGTCTGAAGGATCCGCAGCGGCCGGGTGGAGCGCGGTGCGCGGGGCCTGAGGCCCTAGCGTTTCCCCCCGATATGGCGGTCATTGCGTGGCCGACAATGGCCAGGCAATGAAACTGGAAACAATCGCTCTGCGCGCGCTGGACCGCCTGCCCCAGCTCAAGGGCTCGGCCTATGACGAGGTCAGCATCCGCCAGCTGCTGACCATGACCTTGCAAGCGTCATGACCATCGACCATCTGCACTTCACGCCCTGGCTGTCGCTGGCCGGCGGCCTGCTGATCGGCCTGGCGGCGGCGGCCTTCATCCTGCTGTCGGGCCGCGTGCTGGGCATCAGCGGCATCGCCGGCGGCCTGCTGCGGCCACTGCGCGGTGATGTGCTCTGGCGCCTGGCCTTCCTGGCCGGGGTGGCGGCGGCGCCGCTGGCCTGGTCGCTGTTCGCGCCGCTGCCGGCCGCGCGTTTCGACACCGGCTGGCCGCTGTTGCTGCTGGCCGGCCTGCTGGTGGGTTGGGGCACGCGCGCTGGCGGCGGCTGCACCAGCGGCCACGGCGTGTGCGGGCTGTCGCGCCTGTCGCCGCGCTCGCTGGCCGCCACCCTGTGCTTCATGGCCACGGGCTTTGCCACGGTGTTCGTCATCCGCCACCTGCTGGCCTGAGCAAGGACATCGCCATGCAACGCGTTGTGGAATTCGCCATCGGCCTGCTGTTCGGCCTGGGCCTGCTGCTGGCCGGCATGGCCGACCCCGGCAAGGTTTTGGGCTTTCTCGACCTGGCCGGCGCCTGGGACCCTTCGCTGGCCCTGGTGATGGCTGGCGCCATCGCGGTCGGCGTGCTGGCCTTCACGCTGGCCCGGCGGCGCAGCCTGGCCCTGCTGGGTGGTGCGATGCAGCTGCCAGCGCAGCGCGGCATCGACCGCCCGCTGGTGCTGGGCAGTCTGGTGTTTGGCGTGGGCTGGGGCCTGGCGGGCTTTTGCCCGGGGCCGGCGCTGGTGGCGGCCGCCGCGGGCCACTGGCAGGCCTGGCTCTTCCTGGCCGGCATGCTGGCGGGGATGGCGCTGCATGGCGCGCGGCTGCCCCGGGGCGCGCCGGTGGCCGTGGAGTAGGCGGGCGCAGCGCCCTCAGGCGCCGGCCGGGGCCGCCGCCGCTGCCGTCCCACAGGCCTGGCGGTGGGCGGCGATCAGCGGCGCCAGTGAGGCAGGGGTCAGCGGCTTGGCCAGCGCGCCCAGCAGGCGCACTTCCGAGGCGCAGGCCATGGTGCGCATGGTTTCGAGCATCTTGGGGCCCAGCGCGCTGCACAGGATGAGCGACAGGCCGGGATGGGTGGCGCCCAGGGCGTCGGCCAATTGCAGGCCGTTCATGCCAGGCATGGACAGGTCGCTGATGACGATGTCCAGCGCACTGGCCGGGTCGGCGGCGATCTCCAGCGCGGCGGCGCCGTCGGCCGCCTCGTAGACCGCCGCCGCGCCCAGCGTGGCCAGCAGGCGCGCCAGCAGGCGGCGCTGGAACTCGTGGTCCTCCACCAGCAGGAAGCGCAGTCCCTGGCCTGGCAGGGCCGTGTGAGTCTGGCTCATCGCGTTGCCTCCGCCGTGTCGGCACTGGTCGCCAGCGCGTGTTGCAGCCTGGCGTTTTCTTGCGCCAGAGCGCCCATTGCCGCGCCCACGCCCTGCGCGTCGCGTCCTTCGGCCAGCAGCTCGATGCGCTCGCAGACGTCGGCCAGGGAGACCGCACCGATCATCAGGCAGCTGCCGCGAATGCGGTGGGCCTGGGCCTTGGCGCTGGTCATGTCGTCCCGCCGCACCGCTTCGAACAATGTGGCGCAGTCCTCGGCATGCAGGCGGTTGAAGTGCGCCAGGATCTCGGCGCGCGCCTGCGCGTCGCCGCCGCAGACCGCGTCCAGGACGCCATGGCTGAGGACGGGCAGGCTGGGAGCCTCCTCGCCGGGCACCCAGCGCGCCAGGCAGCGGGCGATCTGTCCCAGCTGCATGGGCTTGACCAGGTAGTCGTCCATGCCGGCGGCCAGGCATTTGGCGGTGGCCGAGGGCAGGGCATTGGCCGTGCAGGCCACGATGGGGATGCGCGGCAGGCCGCGCTCCTGTTCGGCTTCGCGGATGAAGGCCGCCAGTGCGTAGCCGTCCATGCGCGGCATGTTGCAGTCGGCCAGCACGGCGGCGTAGCTGCCGGCCAACCATTGGGCCAGGGCATCCTCGCCATCGCAGGCGGTGTCGGCGCTGTAGCCCAGCAGCTCGACCTGGCGTTTGATCAGCTGGCGGTTGGTCGGGTGGTCGTCGACGATCAGCAGGCGCGGCCCGCGGCCGCTGCCGGCGGGCGCGTCCGCCATGGGGAGCAAGCCGTCGGCTGGCGCCTGCAGCTCGCCGCGCAGCGGCAGCGGTCCGTCGTCGGGCGCCACCGGGAAGGCCACGCACAGCGTGACCTCGGTGCCGCGGTCCGGCTCGCTGCGGATCTCCAGCTCGCCGCCCATCTGCTGGGTCAGGCGCTTGCAGATCACCAGGCCCAGGCCGGTGCCGCCGAAGCGCGCCGCGGTCTCGCTACTGGCCTGCTCGTAGGGCCGGAACAGTCGGGCCAGCACCTCGGGCGACATGCCCTCGCCGCTGTCGCTCACGGCAATGCGCAGCTTCTGCGTGCCGTCCGGCCCGTCGATGGCTGCCACCTCGATGCCGACCTTGCCGGCGGCGGTGAACTTGACGGCGTTGGACACCAGGTTGTTCATGATCTGCGCCAGCCGCAGCGGGTCGAACAACAGGCGTGGCGCCAGCGTGGGCGCCACCGTGACCGACAGCGCCAGGCCCTTGCCCGAGGCGGCGGTGCGATGGATCTCGGCGGTGGTGTTGACCACTTCCTGCACCGAGTCGGCCACCGGGTTGAGCGTGAGCTTGCCGGCCTCGATCTTGGAAAAATCCAGCAGATCGTTGACGATCAGCAGCAGCGATCTGGCCGAGCTGCGGATCACCTTGAGCATGGCGCGTTGGTCCTCGCCCAGCGCGCTCAGGTCGAACAGCTCCAGCATGCCCAGCATGCCGTTCATGGGCGTGCGGATCTCGTGGCTGACCGAGGCCAGGAAGTTGCTCTTGGCGGCGTTGGCGAGTTTGGCCTTCTCGATGGCCAGGGTCAGGGCCCGGTCCATCTCGACCTCGGCCGTGACGTCGGCCCAGTAGCCACTCCACAGCACGTCGCCATTGGCTTCGCGGCGGGCGGTGGCGCGGCTGCGGATCCAGCGTGTATGGTCCAGGCCCGCCACGCGCGCGTCCACCTGCCAGGGCGCCAGGGTGTCGCGCGCCAGGGCCCAGGCCCGGTCGAAGGCGGGCCGGTCCTCTGGCAGGATGTTGGCGGCGATGCGCGCGGTCGTGAGCCGCTGGCCGTCGGGGGTCAGGCCCAGTTGCTGCTCGGCGTTGTCGCTGACGAATTCGAACTCCGGCATACGGCCGGGGATCTGGCGCAATTGCCAGACGCTCAATGGCAGGCCCTGCACCAGCCGGCCGATGCGCCGCTCGGACTGCGCCAGCTGCAGCGCCTGGCGGTTGTAGCTGCGAAAGACCAGGGCGATGGCCACCGCGCTGACCACGCCCATGGCCAGCAGGGCCAGCAGCACCATGTTGCTGCTATCGCGGTGCTGGCTGCGCCGGCTGCCCAGCAGCTTGAGCTGTGCTTCTTCCAGCCCCGACAGGGCGCTGCGCACATCGGAGGACAGCTGCTGCGCCTGCACAAGGACCTGGCGCCCGCCCGGATCGATGGCGGCCAGGGCATCGACAGTGTGCACTGCCGTGCGCATCAGCGTCAGGCTGTCGGCGGGTTGCGCCTGGTCCGCAGCCAGCAGGTCGGCGGCCTCGAGCAGGTGGGCGCGCACGCGCTCCTGCATCTCCATGCGCCGCAGTGCGCGGTCGGCATCGGGCTGGCGCAACTGCGCCTCCAGCGCGGTCTCGAACTGCTCCATCTCCTGCTCGGCCTCGGCAATGGCCAGCAAGATCTCGTGCGTGTTCTCGACCAGGCTGGACGAGGTGCGCGAATGCACCGCCACCTCGTACAAGGCGACGGTCATGACCAGCAGAGCGGCCAGGGAGACGGACAGGGCGGTGAGAAGGAAGCGGCGGGTGGACTGCATGGCATTGCCGGACACGTGGTCCAGCCTCTGCATCCATTTTCGGCGGGGCCGGGCGCGCCGCGCTAGGGCGATTGCCTAAGCGGGACTGGGAAGTGGCTGCTGCCGCCCCGCTACCATGGCCGCGTGAGCCACGCCTACCGCATCCGCCTGCAGCCCTCGGGTACCACTTTCGCCGCACTTGCAGACCAGACCCTGCTGGCCGCGGCCGAGGCCGCCGGCCTGGCCCTGCCCAGCTCGTGCCGCAACGGGACCTGCCGCACCTGCCGGCAGCAGCTGGTGTCCGGCAGTGTCAGCTACAAGATCGAATGGCCCGGCCTGCTGGCCGAGGAAAAAGCCGAGGGCTGGATCCTGCCCTGCGTGGCGTATCCGGCGGGCGACCTCGTCATCGGGCCGCGATAGCTCCTGTTTTGATAGCTACCCAGGTCCAATACACGGGGGCTAGAGGCTGATTTTGCCCAAGAAAGCGCGTGGCGGCTGGCCCATGGCGGCCTTGAACATGGCGCTGAAGGCGCTGTCGCTGGCGTAGCCGCTGGCAGCGGCCACATGGCTGACGGGCAGGCCGCGCGCCAGCATGGGCAGGGCATGGGCCAGCACCGCCTGCTGGCGCCATTGCTGGTAGCTCAGACCCAGTTCGCTTTTGAACAATCGCGCCATGGTGCGCTCGCTGGCGCCGAAGTCGCCCGCCCAGGCGGCCAGGGTGGCGCGCTGCGAGGGGGTGGCCAGCACCGCCTCGCACAGCGCGCGCAGGCGCTTGTCGCCGCCTTGCAGGGCCGGCATGGGCACGCCCAGGGCCTGCGGGTCGGCGCGGGCGATCTCGTCGAGCACCAGCCGCGTCAGCATGTCCTCGCGCTCGCCCGGCGCGGTCACCGCGTCCAGCGCGCCGATCAGCTCGCGCAACAGGGCCGACACCACGATCACGCGGCAGCCGTCCCAGTCCGGCGGCGTGACCGAGGCGTCGATGTAGAGCGTGCGAAATTGCGCCGCCTCCAGCACGTGGACCGAATGGCGCGCACCCGGCGCGATCCAGACCGCGCGCGACGGCGGCACGATGTAGGTCGCTTCGTCGCGGCCGCGCTGCTCGCTGGTGACCTGGACGATGCCGGTGGCGCAGTAGGCCAGCTGCGACCAGGCATGGCTGTGCGGCTCGAAGTGGCTGTCGGCCTGCATGCTGCGGGCCCGCACCCGCACCGGCCGGCGCGCGCTGGGCTGGTAGGGGTGCAGGTCGTCGCCGACCGCGATGGTGTGCTTGCGCGGACGCTGCATGGATGGATTCTAGGGCGCGTGGCCGAAAACAGCATGAAGCTGTCGTTCCGTCGCATTTCAGAAAGTCCGCGGCCCGCGATACTGGGCCCATGAGCACCACCACCGCGAACGCAATGGCCGCCGTGCCGCTGCGCCAGGACGCCGGCGTCATCGGCCTGGTCGGCCTGGCCCACATGATCAGCCATTTCAGCCAGCTGTTGCTGGCGCCGCTGTTCCCCTGGCTCAAGGACGCCTTCGACGCCAGCTACACCGAGCTGGGCTTTCTGATGACCATCTTCTTCGTGGTCTCCTGCGCCGTGCAGGCCAGCTCGGGCTTCCTGGTCGACAAATACGGCCCGCGGCCCATCCTGTTCGGCGGTCTGGCCCTGCTGGGCGCGGCGGCCTTCGGTTTTGCCGCCAGCAGCAGCTACGCGATGATGGCCGGCTTCTCGGCGCTGGCAGGCATAGGCAACGGCGTCTTCCACCCGGTGGACTACACCTTGATCAACCGCAAGGTGAGCCCGCCGCGCCTGGGCCATGCCTACAGCTTCCACGGCATCACCGGCAGCCTGGGCTGGGCGCTGGCGCCGGTGGTGGTCGTGCCCCTGGCCATCGCCTTTTCCTGGCGCGTGGCGCTGATGGGCGCCGGCACGCTGGCCTTCATCGTGCTGGCCGTGCTGGTCGCCAACCGCAGCAAGCTGGACCTGCCGGCCGCCGCGCCGCAACAGGCAAGCGGCAAACAGGCCGCCGCCGAGGGCACATTCGAGTTCCTGCGTGTGCCGGCGGTCTGGATGTGCTTTGTCTTCTTCTTCCTGTACGCGGTGATCATCAGCGTGGTCCAGGCCTTTGCACCGGAGGCGGCGCGCCAGCTGCACGGCACGCCGGTGGCGCTGGCCGCGATGTGCCTGACGGTCTACATGGTCTTCAGCGCCGGCGGCATGGTGTTCGGCGGCTTCCTGGCCTCCGACCCGGCGCGCTGCGAGCGTGTGGTGGGCATCGGCTTTGGCGTGGCTGCAGCGGTGGCCCTGTGCATCGGCTTCGCGCCCGTGCCGGGCCTGGCGGTGCCGGCGCTGTTTGGCGTGATGGGCTTTGCCACCGGCATCTCCGGGCCGTCGCGCGACCTGCTGGTCAAGAAGTCCACACCCGAGAACGCCACCGGCCGGGTCTATGGCATCGTCTACTCGGGGCTGGACATCGGCCAGGCCTGCGCGCCGCTGGTCTTTGGCAGCCTGATGGACCATCAGCACTACCAGGGCGTGTGGCTGGGCCTGGTGCTGGCCCAGGGCCTGCTGGTGGCCAGCGCCTTCAAGGTGCGCAAGGTGCGCCGCACGGTGGCGGTGACCGCCGCCTGAACAGCCGCGGCGCGGCGCCACTGTATCCTTGGCGCCCATGTATGCGCCATTCTTCGGCCTGAACCGCGAGCCGTTCTCGATCGCACCCGATCCTCGCCTGCTGTTCATGAGCGAGCGGCACCGGGAGGCGCTGGCCCACCTGCTGTATGGCCTGGGCGGCGGGGGCGGCTTCGTGCTGCTCACCGGCGAGATCGGCACCGGCAAGACCACGGTGTGCCGGCTGTTCCTGGAGCAGGTGCCGGCCAACTGCAATGTCGCCTACATCTTCAATCCCAAGCTGACGGTGACCGAGCTGCTGCAATCGGTCTGCGACGAGTTCCATATCGCCTTGCCGCCCAAGGACCTGGCGCCCACCGTCAAGGACTATCTCGATCCGCTCAACGGCTTCCTGCTGCATGCCCACGGCCAGGGCCTCAACAACGTGTTGATCATCGACGAGGCGCAGAACCTGTCGGCCGAGGTGCTCGAGCAGCTGCGCCTGCTGACCAACCTGGAGACCAGCGAGCGCAAGCTGCTGCAGATCATCCTGATCGGCCAGCCCGAGCTGCGCACCATGCTGCAACGCCCCGAGCTGGAGCAACTGGCCCAGCGGGTGATCGCACGCTACCACCTGGACGCGCTGAGCGAGGCCGAGACGGCACAGTACATCGCGCACCGGCTGGAGGTCTCCGGGCGCATCGGCGCGCTGCCGTTCGACCGCAAGGCGCTGCACCGCATCCACCAGCTCTCGCGCGGCGTGCCGCGGCGCATCAATCTGCTGTGCGACCGGGCCCTGCTGGGCGCCTTTGCCGGTAGCCAGGCTGTGGTCACGCGCGCCATCGTCGACAAGGCGGCCGGCGAGGTCTTCGACCCGCCGGCGCGCGCGCTGCCGCTGTGGCAGCGCAGCCTGGCCGTGCTGGGTCTGAGCGTGGCGGTGGCCGCCTGCTTTGTGCTGCTGGGTCGGCTGCTGGCACAGGCGGACCCCGCCGCCAAGGCGCCCGTCGCCGCAGCGCCCACGCCTGCTGCTGCCGTTGCGGCCGCTTCTGCCACCCCGGCGGCGGCCGCCACACCGCCGGCGCCCAAGCCGGCCCTGCTGCGCGACGAGGACCAGGCCTGGCGCGAGCTGGCCCAGGCCTGGAAGTTCGCGCCGGTGGTGGGCGATCCCTGCGAGATCCTGCCGCCGGCGCAGATCCAGTGCTTCTCCCGTGCCACCAGCCTGGCGCTGATCCGCCAGCTGGACCGGCCAGGCATCCTGACCCTGGACGCCGCCAGCGGCCAGGCTTCCTATGCCTTGTTGACGGCCCTGGGGCCCGACAGCGCCACCTTGCGCGCCGGCGACAGCGAGCAGACCGTCACGCTCAGCGCGCTGGCGGCTCGCTGGCAGGGCGACTACGCCACCTTGTGGCGGCCGCCGCCGGGCTATGCCGGCCGTGTTGCCGATGGCCAGGGTGGCCCCACCGTGCAGTGGGTGGCGCAGCGCCTGGCCCAGGCCGGCGGCACGCCGCCGCCGGAGCGGCCGGTGCTGGATGCGGCGATGAAGGCCCAGGTGCGGGCCTTCCAGCTGGCCCAGGGCCTGCCCGCCGACGGCCAGCTCGGCCCCATGACCTTCATGCAACTCAACCGCGCTGCCGGCGTGGACGAGCCGCGCCTGCGCGCCGGCTCCTGACGCCAAAGCTCCATGTCCTACATCCTCGATGCGCTCAAGAAGGCCGATGCCCAGCGCGAGCGCGATCCGGCGCGCGGCATCCATGCCCAGGGCGCGACAACGCCGCGGGCCGACCCGCCGGTGGCCGGTGCGATTGCGCCCTGGCTATGGGGCGTCGCCGCCGTGGCCGCCGTGTCGCTGGCCCTGGCGGCCTGGCAGCTGATGAAGCCGCAGCCGGTGACGGTGGCGCCGGGCGTGCGCGTGTTGCCGCAGCCGGCGCCAGCGCCCGCCGCAGCGCCCGTGGCCGCTGCGCCCGCGGTGGTGGCTTCGGCGGTACTGCCTGCGGCGCCGCCGGCTGCAGCTGCGCCTATTGCAGCGGCCCCTGCGCCGGCACGCGTGGCCCGGGCCGCTTCGGCGCCGCGGCCTGCCGCGTCCGCGGCTGCAGCCTCGGCCGCAGCCGCAGCCGCTGCGCCGGCTGCAGCCGCAGCCGCTGCGCCGGCTGCAGCCGAACAACTTCTGCCGGCCAGCCAGTTGCCTGGCGATGTGCCCAAGCTGGCGATCAGCGGCGGTGTCTATTCCGACAATCCGGCGCAGCGCATGCTGGTGGTCAACGGCCAGGTGGTCAACGAAGGCGCCGAGCTGGCGCCAGGCCTGGTGCTCGAGCAGATCCGGCCGCGCACCGCGGTGCTGCGCCATCGCGGCCTGCGCTACAGCGCATCCTACTGATCCGCCGCCAGGGCGGGTAGCATGGTGCGAGCCCCATGGAGGTCCGCATGCTGCATTCGTTTTTCCGCGTCATGGCCTTGCTGGCTGCGCTGGCCTGCGGCCAGGCCGTGGCCGACGAGGCGCTGTGGGCCCTGCTCAAGGGCGGCGGCCAGGTGGTCCTGCTGCGCCACGGCCTGACCACACCGGGCGTGGGCGACCCCGAGGGCATGTCACTGGACGACTGCGCCAGCCAGCGCAACCTCAATGACGAAGGCCGGGCCGAAGCGCGTGCCCTGGGCCAGGCCTGGCGCAGCCGCGGGATCCTGGTGGGCCAGCTGCTGTCCAGCCCCTGGTGCCGCTGCACCGAGACGGCGCGCCTGGCTTTCGGCAGGGAGGCCACCGTCTCTCCGGCGCTGGGCAATCTGTTCGGCCGGCCCGAGCGGCAGGCGCAGCAGGTGGCGCAACTCAAGCCCTTGGTGGGCGCACGGCAGGCGCAGGGCAACACGGTGATGGTTTCGCACGGCTCCACCATCGCGGCGCTGACCGGCGTGTCGCCGGCGACGGCGGAGATGGTGGTGCTGACGCCCCACGGCGGCGGCCGCTTCAGCGTGGCGGGCCGGATGAAGATCGCGCCCTGAGCGAATCGCCTACCGCGAGGACAACAAGCTGGCGCTAAGGCGCCATGGGCGGCTGGAACACCGACCAGTGGCCATCCTTGAACAGGTACAGCGCTGAGGACACCCGGCTGCGTGCGGCGCCGGCGTACAGGGCGGTGGCGGAAAAGCGCAGGCTGGCCACGGCGTCGTCATCGTCGGCCGGCGCGTAGACCAGGCCGCCACGCCGCGGCACCGCAGCCACCAGGCCTTGCGGGTGCTGGCGCAGCTGCTCCTGCCAGAAGTCGCGGTCCAGGAAGTAGCTGCTGTTCAAGTCCGGCGCGCCGCCTTGCACCTGCATCAGGCCGCCGCTCCAGGGCTGGGCCGCCGGCGTGCCATAGACACGGCGCATGTTGGCGATGGCCAGCTGCAAGGCCTGTTGCGGTTCGAGCCGCAGCCGCTGCAGGTCTTCGGGTGAGGCGCTCTGCATGCTTTGCGGGCCGTCGAACACCAGCCGGATGTGCATGTCGCCCAGGTAGTGGAACCAGCTGGTCTCCAGCTCGATGGCGCGTCCGTCGGGCATGGTGGCGCGCAGCTTGCCGTAAGGCTGCAGCGACTCGTCCTGCTTGTTGGCGCCGGCCGACTCGCGCAGCACCGCCATCAGGTTGGCCGGCCCGGTGTCGAAGGCATCGGCCGCCTGCGCGTTGCCGGCCAATGGTGCGCACAGCAGGGCGAGCCAGAGCGCGAAGGCTGTGTGATTGCGGCGTGCCATGGACGATCCCCTCGAATGCGGACACCGCCATCGTGCGCCGCGTTGCGTCAGGACGCAACATCGATTGACAAAGGTCCGCAAAAAAGCCGCGTGGTGCACGGCACGGCGTCGGTACGCCGCAACGTACTTCGTTACCTAACTTGCGTCACACGGTGAACATGTAATGCGCCTCGTCCGTAGCATCGGCAACTCTTTCCACACCACTCCGAGGGCATCTTCCATGGCACTGCAATCTCCGTTTTTCAATAACAACAACAAGAAGGAAGATCCGTATGCGCAACGGCACGGCAACAACCCGAACGCGCAGGCGCTGGGCCTGGCACCCGCGACGGGCGCGCAGCCTGCCGCGGCGTCCACAACCCCCGCCGCCGCGGGCAGCGGCACGCCGGCGGCACCGGTCCGCGACGGTGGCGAGAGCAAGCTCACCGTCGGTCCCAACATCAAGTTGAAGGGCGTGGAGATCACCGACTGCGACACGCTGGTGGTGGAAGGCTCGGTGGAGGCGACCATGGACTCGCGCGTGATCCAGATCTCCGAACGCGGCGCCTTCAAGGGCTCGGCCGAGATCGACATCGCCGAGATCCGCGGCGAGTTCGACGGCACTCTCACGGTGCGCCAGAAGCTGGTGATCTATGCGACCGGCAAGGTCACGGGCCGCATCCGCTACGGCAAGGTGGTGATCGAGGAGGGCGGCCAGCTCTCGGGCGAGATCGAGTTCGGCACCGCGGTGCAGCGTCCGCTGATAGCCGCCGGCGTGCGCCCTGGCTTGCAGGTGCACACCTCGGCGGGCTGAAGCAAAAGGCCCCGACGGGGCCTTGTTCAAACCGCGCTGCGGTGGCGCTGGATGCAGGTGTCCAGCGTCTCGCCATGCTCCTGCTGCCACCAGTTGGCGGCGGAGAAGATCTCGACCTCGCTGTAGCCGGCAAAGCCCTGAGCTTCGACCCAGCGGCGGATCTGCGGGATGTAGATGACGCCGTCGCCCATCATGCCGCGGTCGTTGAGCATGTCGGTGGTGGGCGTGAGCCAGTCGCAGACGTGGAAGGCCAGCAGGCGCTCTTTGCCGGCGCGTTCGATCTGCGCCTGCAGCTTGGGGTCCCACCACACGTGGTAGACGTCCACCGCCACGCCCAGGGCGCCGGTCTTGCCCGGATCGAGGTCGTCGCAGACGTCCAGCGCCTGCTCCATGGTGTTGATGCAGGCGCGGTCGGCGGCGTACATGGGGTGCAAGGGTTCGATGGCCAGCGGCATTTCGGCTGACCGGGCGTACTCCAGCAGCTGTGCGATGCCGTCCGTCACCTGGTCGCGCGCCAGGGCCAGGTTTTTGTGCGCGGCCTTGCCGGCCAGCGCGCCGGGCAGGGCGCCCACCACCAGCACCAGGCACTTGGCATTGAGCTCGCGCGCCTCGTCGACAGCGCGGCGGTTGTCGTCGTGCGCGGCCTGCAAGCCCCCCGCGTCAGTGGCTGTGAACATGCCGCCGCGGCAGTAGCCCGAGAGCTCCAGGCCGTGCTGCTTGACCAGGCGCGAGATCAGGGGCAGGCCGGCGGCCGCCACCTGGTCGCGCCAGGGCGAGATGGCGCGGATATCACGCTCCACGCAGGCCTCGATGATCTGTGGCAAGGGCAGCTCGACGCCCTTGCTTTTGCGGATGGTGGCCGTGTTGATGGACAGCCAGCGGTGGTCCTGCGAAAAATCGCGCATGGGCTTGGTTCCCTTCGCTTTAGCGTGTGGAAGAGCTCAATTGTGCACGCCGTGGAGGGTCAGCAGCGTTTTCATGCGGCGCAGCGCCAGTTCCGGCTGTTCCAGCAGGTTGGCCGCATCGGCCAGGCGGAACAGTTCGGCGAAGTGCACCAGGGAGCGCGTGCTCTGCTGGCCGCCGACCATGGTGAAGTGCTTCTGGTGGCCATTGAGCCAGGCCATGAAGACCACGCCGGTCTTGTAAAAGCGCGTGGGTGCGGCAAAGATGTGGCGCGACAGCGGCACCGTCGGGCCCAGGATGGCGTGGAACTTGTCGAGGTTGCCCTGGGCCAGCTCGCCCAGCGCGGCGCTGGCGGCCGGCGCAATGGCGTCGAAGATGCCCAGCAGGGCGTCGCTCTTGCCGTGCATGGGCTCAGCGCCGAAGCCGTCGCCGGCGATCAGCTCGGCGTAGTTGAAGTCGTCGCCGGTGTACATGCGCACGCCCGGGGCCAGGCGCCGGCGCATGGCGATTTCCTTGTCCTTGTCCAGCAGCGAGATCTTGATGCCGTCGACCTTGTCCGGATGGGCGGCGATGATGGCCAAAGCCGTGTCCATCGCCGCGTCCACATCCTTGGTGCCCCAGTAGCCGGCGAGCGCCGGATCGAACATGTCGCCCAGCCAGTGCAACACCACGGGCTGCTTGGCTTGCGAGAGGATGCGGTCGTAGACGCGCTCGTAGTCGGCTGGACTCTTGGCCACGCGGGCCAGGGCGCGGCTGGCCATGACGATCAGCTTGCCGCCCAGTTTCTCGATGGCAGCCATCTGCTCCTCGTAGCCGGCGATGACTTCATCGACGGTCTTGACGTTCTCCAGCACCAGGTGGTCCGTGCCGCAGCCCGATGCCACCAGCGCACCCGGCACATCCTTGGCGGCGTCCAGCGAGCGGCGGATCAGCTCCAGCGAGGTCGGCCAGTCCAGACCCATGCCGCGTTGCGCCGTGTCCATGGCCTCGGCCACGCCCAGGCCCAGCGACCACAGGCGTTGCCGGTAAGCGATGGTCGCGTCCCAGTCGACCGCGCACTGCAGCCAGGGGTCGATGGCGGCCAGCGGATCGGCCACCACGTGGGCGGCGGAGTAGGCGATGCGGTTGAACTTCGCGCCCTTGGCGGGCTGCACGGGCTGCGTGCCGCGCAGGCGGTAGGTTTCGAGGACGCCGCCGGCGCTGGGGAGTTGCAAGGTCAGTGTCATGGCTGTTTGGGGCTTTTTTGGGGGCTGGATTGGCCTCTAGCCCCCGGGAAATGGACCTGGGGTGCTATCAAATCTGGAGCGCAGGAACATCCACCCAGCGCCGTTCCTTCCAGCTTTCCAGAGCGGCTTCGACCAGTTGCACGCCCTTGGCGCCTTCGGGCAGGGTCCAGCGGTAGGGCTCGTTCTCCACCACATGGCGGATGAAGGCTTCCCACTGGATCTTGAAGCCGTTGTCGTAGACCTGGGTGTCCGGCACTTCCTGCCATTGCTCGGTGAAGTTCATGGTCTGCTTCTCGTCCGGATTCCAGACGGGGCGCGGCGTGTTGACACGCGACTGCGCCTTGCAGGAGCTCAGGCCGGCAACCGCAGAGCCGTGCGTGCCGTCGACGTGGAAGGTGACCAGGTCTTCGCGGTTCACGCGGGTGGCCCAGGACATGTTCAGCTGCGCGATGACGGGCTCGCCGTTGTGGCCGGTCAGTTCGGCCGTGGCATAGGCGGCGTCATCGGCCGTGGCCTTGTAGGGCTTGCCGGCCTCGTCCCAGCGCTCGGGAATGTGGGTCGCACCAATGCAGGAGACGGACTTCACCTCGCCGAACAGGTTGTCCAGCACGTAGCGCCAGTGGCACATCATGTCCAGGATCATGCCGCCGCCGTCTTCCGTGCGGTAGTTCCAGCTGGGGCGCTGGATGGGCTGCAGGTCGCCCTCGAACACCCAGTAGCCGAACTCCAGGCGCACGCTGAGCATGCGGCCGAAGAAGCCCGCGCGGCGCAGCATGTCGAGCTTGCGCAGGCCGGGCAGGAAGAGCTTGTCCTGCACCGCGCCGTGCTTGAGGCCGGACTTTTCGGCCAGGCGGGCGATCTCCACTGCCTCATTGAGATTGGTGGCGATGGGCTTTTCGCAATAGACATGCTTGCCGGCGCGGATCGCCTTGGCCAGCAGCGTAGGGCGCATCTGCGTGGTGCCGGCGTCGAAGAAGACGCTGTCGTCCTTGTTGGCCAGGGCCTTGTCCAGGTCCGTGCCCCAGCGCTCGATTTTCCACTGCTTGGCCAGGGCTTCCATCTTCTCGGCATTGCGGCCGATCAGGATGGGGTCGGGCATGACCTTGTCGCCGTTGGACAGCGTCACGCCGCCCTGGTTGCGGATGGCGACGATGGAGCGGATCAGATGCTGGTTCATGCCCATGCGTCCGGTGACGCCGTGCATGATGATTCCAAGTCGTTGGGTGGGCATAAATTACTTCCTTGTAAAAATTCCGGCCTTCAGGCCGGTTGACCCGTCGTTATTTCTGAACCTCAAGGCCTGCGGCTTTCACCAGCACGGCATTGGTCTTGATCTCGTCCTTGATGTAGGCATCGAAAGCTTCGGGCTTGAGCGTCCAGGCGTCGGCGCCCAGGGTGGCAAAGCGTTCCTTGACTTCCGGCGTGGCCAGGGCCTTGACTACTTCGTCCTGCAGGCGGTTGACGATGTCGCGCGGTGTTTTGGCGGGCGCCATCATGCCGATCCAGAAGTTGAACTCCGAGCCGGGCACGCCGGCCTCGGCCGTGGTGGGCACCTGGGGCAGGGCGCTGGCGCGCTTGGGCGAGCCCACGGCCAGGGCCACCAGCTGGCCGTTCTTGATCTGGCCGATCACCGGGGCGATCGGGCTGAAGTAGTAGTCGACGCGGCCGGCCATCACCTCGGTCACGGCCTCGGCCGAGCCCTTGAACGGGATGTTGGTGGCTTCGATCTTGGCGGCCAGCTTGAACTTCTCGGCGTTCAGGTGGGTGGCGCTGCCCTGGCCGGCGGAGGCGAAGTTCATGCTGCCGGGCTTGGCGCGGGCGGCGGCCAGCAGTTCCTGCAGGGTCTTGATGTTCTTGGACGGCGACATCACCAGCACATTGGGCGTGCTGGAGATCGGCGTCACACCGACGAAGTCCTTCTCGGTGTCGAAGGGCAGCTTGGCAAACGTCGAGGGGCTGACGGTGTGCGAGGAGCTGTGAACCATGATGGTGTAGCCGTCCGGCGCAGCCGAGGCCACAGCCTGCTGGCCGATGGTGCCGCTGGCGCCGCCGCGGTTGTCGATCACCAGGGTCTGGCCCATGCTCTGGCCCATCTTGTCGGCGATGGCGCGGGCAATGATGTCGGTGGTGCTGCCCGCGGCGAAGGGCACGATCACGCGGATCGGCTTGTTCGGGTAGCCGGACTGGGCACTGACGGCCAAGGGGGCGGCGATGGCCAGGGTGGCGACGGTGATGGCAAGGGCGCGGCGGGTCAGTTGCATGCTTGTCTCCTGTGAAGGTTGCTTGGTTTAATTAACTGATTGGTGAATTATAGGGCGCGGCTTTTCCGCCGCAAGCCCTTGCGGGCCCGCACTGGCGCTCAATTGATCAGGACATACCCTAGGATCACGTCGACCATGTGGTTCAGGCGTTCATGCCTGGACTTGGCGCTCATGAGGTCGCGGCCGAAGATGGCCGACAGGGTGTGGTTGTTGGACAGGTAGAAGTACGACAGGCCGGCGATCGAGACGTACAGTTGCAGCGGGTCGACGCCGCCGCGGAAGCTCCCGTCCTTGCGGCCGCGCTCCAGGAGCTGGGCCAGCATTTCGATCAGCGGCGAGTTCATTTCGCGGGCCTGCTGCGAGCCCTGGATATGGCGCGCCCTGTGCAGGTTGGCGCTGTTGAGCATGGTGAGGAACTCGGGGTGCTGCAGGTAGTAGTCCCAGGTGAATTCCACCAGCTTGCGCAGCGCCTCGGCGGGCTTGAGGTCGAGCAGCTTGAGCTGCTGCTCCTCGGCGCGGATGTCGCGGTAGGCCTGTTCCAGCGCAGCCTGGAACAGCTTCTCCTTGTCCTCGAAGTAGTAGTAGATCAGCCGCTTGTTCAGGCCGGCGCGTTCGGCGATGCGGTCCATGCGTGCGCCGCCCAGGCCGTACTCGGCGAACTCATCGCGCGCGGCCGCTAAGATGATGGCCTGCGAGCGGTCGGCGTCGCGCTGGCGCTCTTCAACGGGCGCTGCGTTGTCTCTTGTCATGGCTCGATAATTCACTGAACGGTTAATAAAGTCAAGCCTATGCCGCAAGCCACACAGACCCAGATCGCCGGCCACCTCCTCGTCGAATGCCTGGTGGCCCAGGGCGTGACCCATGCCTTCGGCGTGCCGGGCGAGAGCTATCTGGCGGTGCTCGACGGCTTCCATGCCTACGCCGACCAGATCCGCTTCATCATCAACCGCCAGGAAGGCGGCGCGGCCTACATGGCCGAGGCCGCGGGCAAGCTCAGCGGCCGTCCGGGCATCTGCTTCGTGACGCGCGGGCCAGGCGCCACCAACGCTTCGATCGGCGTGCACACCGCCTTCCAGGATTCCACACCCATGGTGCTGTTTGTCGGCGACGTCGCCAGCGACCAGCGCGACCGCGAGGCCTTCCAGGAGGTGGACTACAGCGTCTTCTTCGGCCCCAGCACCAAGGGCATGGCCAAGCGGGTCGAGCGCATCGACGAGGCCGAGCGCATCCCCGAGTACGTGGCGCGGGCCTTCGCCACCGCCATGAATGGCCGCCCTGGCCCGGTGGTGCTGGTGCTGCCCGAGGACATGCTCACGCGCGAGGTCAAAGCGCGGCCGCTGCCGCGGGTGGAGGCGGTGCAGGCCTGGAGCGACCCCGGCGCGCTGCGCACCCTGCGCGAGATGCTGCTGGCCTCGAAGAAACCCTTGGTCATCGCCGGCGGCAGCGGCTGGACGCCGCAGTCGGCCCAGGCCCTGCAGCGATTCGCCGAGAACTGGAAGCTGCCGGTGGGCAACGCCTTCCGCTTCCAGGACACTTTCGACAACCACCACCCGCTGTATGCGGGCGACGTGGGCATCGGCATCAACCCCAAGCTGGCGGCGCGCGTGAAGGAGAGCGACCTCATCATCGCCATCGGGCCACGCCTGGGCGAGATGACCACCAACGGCTACACCTTGCTGCAGGCGCCCAAGCCGGTGCAAAAGCTGGTCCACATCCACGCCAGCGCCGAAGAGCTCAACCGGGTCTACCACGCCGACCTGGCGATCAACGCCACAATGAACGCGGCGGCCCGCTCGCTGGAGGTGCTGACGGCACCGACCGAGCTGCCCTGGGCTGCGTGGTCCGAGGCCGCGCACGCCGACTACGAAGCCAACATGGCGCCGCAGGCGCTGCCCGGCGACATCGACATGCCCGCCATCGTGGGCATTCTGAAGAAGCACCTGCCCGAGGATGCGGTGCTGACCAACGGCGCGGGCAACTTCGCCAGCTGGGTGCATCGCTTCTTCAAGCACCACGGCCTGGCCAAGGGCCACAAGACCCAGCTCGCGCCCACCGTCGGCTCCATGGGCTATGGTGTGCCGGCAGGCATTGCCGCCAACATCCTGACCGGGCGCACCGCTTTCACCATCGCCGGCGACGGCGACTTTCTGATGAACGGCCAGGAGCTGGCGACCGCCGTGCAGCATGGCGCCAAGAGCATCGTCGTGCTGCTGAACAACGGCATGTACGGCACCATCCGCATGCACCAGGAGCGCGAGTACCCGACGCATGTGAGTGGCTCGCAATTGAGCAATCCCGACTTCGTCGCGCTGGCCAAGGCCTACGGCTACGAGGGCGTGCGCATCACGCGCACCGCTGAGTTTGAGCCCGCCTTCGTCGCCGCGCTGGAGCGCAAGCAGGGCACGCTGATTGAGGTGGTGCTCGATCCCGAGGTGATCACCACGCGCGGCACGCTCAGCGGCATCACCGAAACTGCGCTGAAGAAGCAGAAGTGAACAGGGCCGCGTGAGCGGCCCTTGGCGAAAACAAAAAGGGCCACTTGCGTGGCCCTTGTGTCGAGAAGCAGGGGCTGCTTACTTGACGTGCTTGCCGATCAGGCCGGCCATTTCGAACATGGAAACCTGGGCCTTGCCGAAGATTTCCTTGAGCTTGGCATCGGCGTTGACCATGCGCTTGTTGACGCTGTCCTGCAGCTTGTTCTTCTTGATGTAAGCCCACAGCTTGCTGACCACTTCGGTGCGGGGCAGCGGAGCCGAACCCACCACAGCAGCCAGAGCGGGGCTGGGGGTCAGGGCCTTCATGAAGGCGGCGTTGGGAGTGCGCTTCTTTGCAGGAGCAGCCTTCTTGGCGGCGACCTTCTTGGCCGGAGCAGCCTTCTTTGCAGGAGCAGCCTTCTTGGCCACGACCTTCTTGGCCGGAGCGGCCTTCTTTGCAGGAGCAGCCTTCTTGGCTACGACCTTCTTGGCCGGAGCGGCCTTCTTTGCGGGGGCCTTTTTGGCAGGCACCTTCTTCGCAGCTTTTTTCGCAGTTGCCATGATTGATTTTCCTTCTAGAAGTTGATTAATCACCTTCGAGAGCTTGCGCTCTCTCTGGCACTGCGGATGCTACTGGAGAAAAAACGCGTTTCCAAGCGGAAAATGGCTTTTTTCACTGGAGATTGTTGTTTTTTCTGTCGCGCTTTTCAGGCCGTTTTCCCTCTGAAGATCAACACCACGCCAAGCAGGATCACGCCGCAGGCCAGCCACTCGCCGTGCGTGACCACCTCCTGCGCGAAAAACACGCCCAGCAGCAGCGCGATCACCGGGTTGACGAAGGCGTAGCTGGTGGCCATCGCGGGCGTGGCGTGGGCCAGCAGGTAGAGGTAGGCGCTGAAGGCGATCAGCGAGCCGAACACCACCAGGTAGGCCCAGGCCGCTGCGGCGGCGGGCTGCGGCGGCCAGGCCGGCTGCTCACCCAGTGCGAGAGAAAGCAGCATCAACACCGCGCCACCGCACAACATTTCGCTGGCAAAGCCAGCCGCGCCGGCGGCCAGCGGCGTTCGCGTGGTGGACAGCACCGAGCCCAGCGACCAGGCCGTGGTGGCGCCGGCAATGCAGGCGATGCCCATTGGCGCCGCCGAGAAACTGGCGCCGCGCACCAGCAGCAGCACGCCCATCAGGCCGACCGCCATGCCGGCCAGCTCCAGCCGGCTGGGCCGCTGGCCGAACAGCAGCCCCCAGGCGCAGACCAGCATGGGCACGACGGCGATGAAGGCCGCAATCAGGCCCGAGCCGATGTGTTGCTCGGCGCTGGCCACCAGGCCCATGCCGCCGCCCAGCATCAGCGTGCCCACCACCAGGGCGTTGCGCCATTCGCGCAGTGTGGGCAGGGCGCCGCCGCGCAGCAGCAGCCAGGCCATCAGCAGGCCGCCGGCGGCCAGGAAGCGCGTGCCCATCTGGAAAAACGGCGGCAGGCTGACCAGGGCGTAGCGGATCGCCAGGTAGGTCGAACCCCAGACGAGGTAGCAGGCGAGCAGGGCGGGCAGCAGCAGGGCGGGCTGGCGCGGCGCGGCGGAGGGGGTGAGGGTGGCGCTGGACATGGAGCAATCCTAGGTTGCCGCTGGCCGCCGATCCATGGATGATTCAAGGTCTGTCCCGTACATTGACCTTGAAATCGAAGGTAAAAACCCATGCCGACCGAAGTTTCCGAAATGGACGTCTACGACAGCCGCATCCTGGCCGAGTTGCAGCGCGACGCGCGCATCAGCATGGCCGAACTGGGGCGGCGCGTGCACCTGAGCCAGCCGGCGGTCACCGAGCGGGTGCGCAAGCTGGAACTCAACGGAGTGATCAAGGGCTACCGGGCGGTGGTGGATTTCCAGCAGCTGGGTTACGGCATCCGCGCCATCGTGCGGGTCGGCCGCGCCGAATACGCGCGGGTGGTCAAGCTGGTGGAGCAGACGCCCGAAGTGATCAATGCCTGGAACGTCACCGGCGAGGACAGCTGGGTGCTGGAGATCGCGGTGATCGACGTCGGCCACCTGGACGCCGTGGTCACCAAGTTCTGCATCCTGACCGAAACCTCGACCTGCATCGTGCTCAATGCGGCGCGCGAGAACGCCACCGTGCTGCCGGCGCGGCGGGAGAACATCAAGCCCACCATCCGCAAGGTCACCGGCAGGTAATGGCCGGCGTCAGGGCTCTGGTCGGGAGGGCAGGGTCGCCAGCAGCACGCCCGCCAGCGCGGACGCGAAGGCCAAGAGCTGGATGCCGCTGAGGCTCTCGCCCAGCACCAGCACGCCGACCAGGGCGGCCGAGACCGGCAGCATCACGGTGAAGACGCCGGCTTGCGACGCCGGCACGCGCTTGAGGCCCGTCATCCACAGCCACACGGTCCAGACGCTGGCGGCCAGCGAGTAAAACAGCAGCAGCAGCCAGGTGCCGGCCTGGACCGCGCCAAAGTCGAAGTCCCAGGCCATCCAGGCGCCCAGTGGCGTCACCAGCACGAAGCCCCACAGGTTGATCAGCGAGGTGATGCGCTTGGGCCCTAGCGCGCCGGTGAGCTTCTTGCCGATCACCGCATAAGCGGCCTCGCACAGCACGGCGCCGAAGACCAGCAGGTTGCCCAGCCACTGGGAGGCGGCAGCCGCTCCTTCTGTATGGGCCGGCCGCGACAGTGCCAGGAGGCTGATGCCGGCGGCGGCGCAGCCGATCGCGCCCCAGACGCGTGGCGCGATGCGCTCACCCAGGAAGGCCCGGCTCAGCAGCGCGACCACTGCGGGGATGGCGGCCATGATCACGCCGGCAGACACCGCGCTGGTCATGCTGACGCCGAACAGCATGCAGATGGAGAACAGGAAGTTGCCCAGGAAGGATTCCAGGAACAGCAGCCTCCTGGTCTGGCCTGTCAGCGGCGGCTCGTTGGCAGGCTTGCGCAGCCAGTGCAGCATGGCCAGGCCGCCGATGCCAAAGCGCAGCCAGGCCAGCAGGAAGACCGGGATGGCGGCGACCAGCGGCTTGGACAGGGCCACATAGCTGCCGACCAGGGACATGCTCAGGGCAAGGCAGGCGCAGGCAAACAGCCTGTTGGCGGCGGGGGGCATTGCAAAATGGGAGTTTGGAAAACGCCGGATCATGCCCGAAGCCCAGACTCCCCCCGCCGCCCGCCGCGTCTTTGTCTACGGCACCTTGCGCAAGCGCGGGAGCAACGACATCAACCTGCTGCGCCCCGCACCGCGCTATGTCGGCATGGGAGCGGTGCGGGGTGTGCTCTACCACGTCGACTGGTATCCGGGCCTGACGCTGGGCGGGGAGGACGCGATCACCGTGGTCGGCGAGGTGTATGAGATCGGTCCGGCGCTGGAGGCGGTGCTCGATGGCATCGAACAGATCGAGGCCGGTCCCGACAGCGAGTACTTCAAGCGCGAGCTGGACATCGATGTCCAGGGCAGGCAGCTGCGCTGCCTGGTGTACGAGATCAATCCCGACCGGGTGCGGGGACGCGAGCGCATCGGCCATGGCGACTGGATCCTTTTTCACGGCACGCCATAGTGTTTTTGCAATGCGGTAAATCAGTATGCTGCGCTGCGCAAAAATTTCTCAATACAAGAAACAATTTACCGCATTGAGAAAATGTATATGTAAGCTGTTGATTTTAAACAGTTAAAAATATATCTTCTATAAGACATAAGATGTTTTCAAAGTCTTCTATAAGACTTAAAGTTCCTCCATCGCCAACCCGTTTCAACCACTTGGAGTGAACCCATGACATCCTGGACCCACCTGACCCGCGAACAACAGATTGCACAGCTCGAAAAGGATTGGGCCGAGAACCCGCGCTGGAAGGGCATCCGGCGCGGCTACAGCGCCGCCGACGTGGTCAAGCTGCGCGGTTCGCTGCAGATCGAGCACACCATCGCCCAGCGCGGCGCCGACAAACTGTGGAACTCCATCAACAGCGAGCCCTTCGTCAACACCCTGGGCGCGCTGACGGGCAACCAGGCCCTGCAGCAGGTCAAGGCCGGCCTCAAGGGCATCTACCTGTCCGGCTGGCAGGTGGCAGGCGACGCCAACACCAATGGCGAGATGTACCCCGACCAGTCGCTGTACTCGGTGGACTCGGTGCCCAAGGTCGTCAAGAAGGTCAACAACACCTTTGCCCGCGCCGACCAGATCCAGTGGAGCGAAGGCAAGGGCCCCGGCGACGCCGGCTACATCGACTACTTCCAGCCCATCGTGGCCGATGCCGAAGCCGGGTTTGGCGGCGTGCTCAATGCCTTCGAGCTGATGAAGTCCATGATCGAGGCCGGCGCCGCCGGCGTCCATTTCGAGGACCAGCTGGCCTCGGTGAAGAAATGCGGCCATATGGGTGGCAAGGTGCTGGTTCCCACCCGTGACGCCGTGTCCAAGCTGGTGGCCGCCCGCCTGGCGGCCGACGTGATGGGCACGAGCACCATCCTGCTGGCGCGCACCGACGCCGAAGCCGCCGACCTGGTGACCACCGACGTGGATCCGATCGACCAACCCTTCCTGACCGGCGAGCGCACGGTCGAAGGCTTCTACCGCACCAAGGCCGGCTTCGATCAGGCCGTCAGCCGCGGCCTGGCCTACGCCGAGGTGGCCGACCTGATCTGGTGCGAAACCGGCACGCCGGACCTGGCCTTCGCCAAGCAGTACGCCGATGCCATCCACGCCAAGTTCCCCGGCAAGCTGCTGGCCTACAACTGCTCGCCGTCCTTCAACTGGAAGAAGAACCTGGACGACGCCACCATTGCCAAGTTCCAGCGCGAGCTGGGCGCCATGGGCTACAAGTTCCAGTTCATCACGCTGGCAGGCTTCCACAGCCTGAACTACTCGATGTTCAACCTGTCGTACGGCTACGCCCGCAACAACATGTCGGCCTTCGTGGAACTGCAGGAAGCCGAGTTCGCCGCTGCCGAGCGCGGTTTCACCGCGGTCAAGCACCAGCGCGAAGTGGGAACCGGCTACTTCGACGCCGTCACTACGACCATCGAAGCCAACGCATCGACCGCTGCACTCAAGGGCTCGACCGAAGACGACCAGTTCTTCGACGAGAAGAAGGCCGCCTGAGGACCTGTCGCGCTCAATCCACCCAGGCCGCAAGGCCTGGCAACAGGCCCCGCACCGGCAACGGCGCGGGGTTTGCCGTTTGGGCGTTTCGTCGTAGAGTTGGCCCTGTTACAAATCACGGGAAACGCGCCATGACCGGAGCCAGCGAGAAAACCGGGGTCTTCGATGTCAGCAAGCTCAAGCTGGCGCGCTGCTCCGACTGCGCCGGCAGCGGCGAGCTGCGCATCGACAGCGAGAACATCAACGAGCATTTCGAGGTCGAAAAGCAGACCGTCATCACGTCCTGCCCACGCTGCGGCGGGACGGGCTTCCTCCCCGCAGGCTAAAATGCGGGCATAGCCTGCCGAGGGCAGGGCCACAAGAGCGAGAAAGGCACCCTGGTTATGACACCGCGAACTCCACCGGAAGGTTCCACGGCCCGTTGAGGGTCGATCGTCGCGTGCCCTGAGATCTCGTTCACGATTCCAGACAAAGCGCGGCCGCCGACCGCGCTTTTTTGTTTTTCAGCCAGACTTTTCCCATGATCCAGATCACGCTTCCCGACAATTCCCGACGCGAATTCCCCGGCCCGGTCTCGGTGGCCGAAGTGGCCCAGTCCATCGGCCCCGGCCTGGCCAAGATGACCGTCGCCGGCAAGGTGGACGGCCGTCTGGTGGACGCCAGTGATGTCATCGACCACGACGCCAAGCTGCAAATCATCACGCCCAAGGACGCCGAAGGGGTGGAGATCATCCGCCACTCCACCGCCCACCTGGTCGGCCATGCCGTCAAGCAGCTCTATCCCACGGCCAAGATGGTGATCGGGCCCGTGATCGAGGAGGGCTTCTATTACGACATCGCCTACGAGCGGCCCTTCACGCCCGATGACATGGCCGCCATCGAGCAGCGCATGAAGGAGCTGATCGCCCAGGATTACGACGTCGTCAAGAAGATGACGCCGCGCGACGAGGTGGTCAAGGTGTTCCAGGCGCGCGGCGAGGACTACAAGCTGCGCCTGGTCGAGGACATGCCCGATGAAAAGGCCATGGGCCTGTACTACCACCAGGAGTACGTGGACATGTGCCGCGGCCCCCACGTGCCGAACACACGCTTCCTCAAGGTGTTCAAGCTGACCAAGCTGGCCGGCGCCTACTGGCGCGGCGACGCCAAGAACGAGCAGCTGCAGCGTATCTACGGCACGGCCTGGGCCGACAAGAAGGACCTGGAAGCCTACGTCAAGCGCATCGAGGAGGCGGAAAAGCGAGACCACCGGCGCCTGGGCCGCGAACTGGACCTGTTCCACATCGACGATGTGGCACCGGGCGTCGTGTTCTGGCATCCCAAGGGCTGGGCCGTCTGGCAGGTGGTCGAGCAGTACATGCGCGGCGTCTACAAGGACACGGGCTACCAGGAGGTCAAGGGGCCGCAGATCCTGGACAAGAGCCTGTGGGAGAAAACCGGCCACTGGCAGAACTACCGCGACAACATGTTCACGACCGAGTCGGAGAAGCGCGAATATGCGCTCAAGCCGATGAATTGCCCGGGCCATGTGCTGATCTTCAAGTCCGCGTTGCGCAGCTACCGCGACCTGCCGCTGCGCTACGGCGAGTTCGGTCAATGCCACCGCAACGAGCCCAGCGGCGCGCTGCACGGCATCATGCGGGTGCGCGGTTTCACCCAGGACGACGGTCACGTCTTCTGCACCGAGGACCACATCCTGGAGGAGTGCGTCAACTACACGGCGCAACTGCAGAAGGTCTACAAGGATTTCGGTTTCACCGACATCCTCTACAAGGTGGCGACGCGGCCGGAAAACCGCGTCGGCTCCGACGAGCTGTGGGACAAGGCCGAGTTCGCCGTGATGGAGGCGCTGCGCCGCTCGGGCGTGGATTTCATCATCTCGCCGGGTGACGGTGCCTTCTACGGCCCGAAGATCGAATACACGCTGCGCGACGCGATCGGCCGGCAGTGGCAGTGCGGCACCATGCAGGTCGACTTCAATACGGCCGAACGTCTGGGTGGCGAATACGTGACCGATACCAGTGGCCGCGCCCACCCCGTGATGCTGCACCGGGCAATCGTCGGCAGCCTGGAGCGCTTCATCGGCATGCTGATCGAGCACCACTCCGGCGCCCTGCCGGCCTGGCTGGCGCCAGTGCAGGTCCAGGTGCTCAACATCACCGATTCCCAGGCCGATTACGCCCGGGAAGTGGCCAAAACACTGCAAAATCAAGGGCTTAGGGTCGATTTGGACCTGCGCAACGAGAAAATTACGTATAAAATACGCGAGCATTCGATGCAAAAGCTGCCGTACATCCTGGTCGTGGGCGACAAGGAGATGGCAGCAGGTGCTGTCGCAGTGCGCGCCCGAGGCAACCAGGATCTCGGTGTGATGTCCCTCGCTGCGTTCTCCGAAAGAATCGCGCAGGACATCCAGAACAAAAGCTGATTTTTGAATAAATGACGCTCTTGCCCGCGCCCACTGTGCCAGTGACGCTACATTTTTCGTAGCAAACTTGTTTGAAGGATCGAGACCATCGCTACTGAATTTCGCGACCGCCGCCACCGCGAGGAACGCAAGCACCGCCTGAACCGGGAAATCATGGCCCCGGAAGTCCGCCTCTCGGGGCCTGAAAACGAGCCCTTGGGCATCGTCAGCCTAGCTGAGGCGCTGCGAATGGCAGGCGAGCTGGATGTGGACTTGGTTGAAATTGCCGCCACGGCCATCCCACCGGTGTGCCGTTTGATGGACTACGGCAAGTTCAAGTACCAGGAACAGAAGAAGGCAGCGGAAGCGAAGGCCAAGCAGACGGTCATCGAAATCAAGGAAGTCAAATTCCGGCCGGGCACCGACGACGGTGACTACAACATCAAGATGCGCAATATCCGGCGCTTCCTGGCCGAAGGCGACAAATGCAAGATCACGCTGCGCTTCCGGGGGCGCGAGATCACGCACCAGGAAATCGGCATGGCGCTGCTCAACCGCATCCGTGACGAATTGGCAGACCTGATCCTCGTGGAGCAGTACCCCAAGCTGGAAGGCCGGCAGATGATCATGATGATCGCGCCGGGCAAGAAAAAAGTGGCTGTGAAGCCCGCGGCAGAAGCCTCGCAAGCGGCATCTGCCTGAAGAATCCTCGCCTGACGGCTGGTCGCCGGCAGGGGATGGCAGCAGGAAGTCCCAGGACTTCCTGCAAAAAAAGTGGCTCGGGGCCAACAAGTCCGCGGAAGGTTCGCGGCGCCTCACGAGCACAACCAAGAAGGAGCATTCACATGCCCAAAATGAAGACCAAGAGCAGCGCCAAGAAGCGCTTCCGAGTTCGTCCAGGCGGCACCGTCAAGCGAGGCCAGGCCTTCAAGCGTCACATCCTGACCAAGAAGACCACCAAGAACAAGCGTCACCTGCGTGGTGCAGTTGCGGTTCACGAGACCAACATGGTTTCGATGGCCGCCATGCTGCCCGGCCGTGGCATTTAACACCGACGAACAAGGAGTAATCACATGCCTCGCGTCAAACGTGGTGTAACGGCTCGCGCCCGCCACAAAAAGGTTCTCGCCCTCGCCAAGGGTTTCCGCGGTCGCCGCGGCAATGTCTTCCGCATCGCCAAAGAAGCGGTGATGAAGGCCGGGCAATATGCCTACCGTGACCGCCGTACCAAGAAGCGCGTCTTCCGCCAGTTGTGGATCGCCCGTATCAATGCGGCGGCCCGTGAATGCGGCCTGACGTACAGCCAGTTCGCCAACGGCATCCGCAAGGCCGGCATCGAGATCGACCGCAAGGTCCTGGCCGATATCGCCGTGCATGACAAGGCCGCCTTTGCCGGCATCGTGGAGCAGGTCAAGGCCAAGCTGGCTGCTTGAGTTCACGGTGAGTTGCCGCCCAAGGGCGGTAACCCGCACAAACGAAACAAGGGCTAGGGCTTGCAAAGGCGCTAGCCCTTTTTCTTTCTGAATGGTTGTATGAACGAGCTCGATTCCATCGTCGACAGTGCCCGCCACGCCTTTTCCCAGGCAAGCACGCCTGCGGATCTGGAAAATGCCAAAGCGCAATTCACCGGCAAGGCCGGCCGCATCACGGAACTGATGAAGGGCATGGCCGCGCTGAGCGTGGATGAAAAAAAGAGCCGTGGCGCCGCCATCAATCTGGCCAAGCAGGCGATCGAGGCGGCTCTCAATGACCGCCGCCAGGCCCTTGCCGATGCCGAACTGCAAACCCAGCTCAAAGCGGAGGCGCTGGACGTCAGCCTGCCGGGTCGCGTGCGCGAGCCCGGTGGCCTGCACCCCGTCAGCCTCACCATGGAGCGCATCGAGCAGATTTTTGCCAGCATGGGCTTCGATGTCGCCGACGGCCCCGAGATCGAGAGTGACTGGCACAGCTTCACTTCACTGAACAATCCTCCCAACCATCCTGCGCGATCGATGCAGGACACCTTCTACGTCGACATCAACGGCGAAGACGGCATCCCCTACAACCTGCGGCCGCACACCAGTCCGATGCAGGTGCGCTATGCCCATGCGCACATCAAGAAGCACGCCGCTTCGGGCAAGCCCATGCCCGAGATCCGCGTCATTGCGCCGGGCCGGACTTACCGGGTCGACAGCGATGCCACCCACTCGCCCATGTTCCACCAGTGCGAAGGCCTGTGGCTGGGGGAGAACGTGAGCTTCAAGGACCTGAAGGTCGTGTTCACCGACTTCTGCCGGACTTTCTTCGAAAGCGACGACCTGGCCCTGCGCTTTCGTCCCAGCTTCTTTCCCTTCACCGAGCCCAGCGCCGAGATCGACATCCAGTTCCAGACCGGGCCGCTGGCCGGTCGCTGGCTGGAGGTCGCAGGCTCTGGCCAGGTCCACCCCGCTGTCGTGCGCAACATGGGCCTGGACCCGGAAAAGTACATCGGCTTTGCCTTCGGCATGGGGCCGGACCGCCTGACCATGCTGCGCTACGGCGTCAATGACCTGCGCCTGTTCTTTGACGGCGACATCCGCTTCCTGCGCCAGTTCCGCTAACCGACTTCCGTACAAGAACATGCAATTCCCCGAGTCCTGGTTGCGCGAATTCTGCAACCCGCCGCTGACGACCCAGCAGATCGCCGACACCCTGACCATGGGTGGGCTGGAGGTGGAAGACCTGCGCCCTGTCGCGCCGCCCTTCAGCAAGGTGGTTGTGGGCGAGATCAAGGAAACCGCTCAGCATCCCAACGCCGATCGCCTGCGCGTCTGCCAGGTCGATGTCGGGCAGGGCGCCCTGCTCAACATCGTGTGCGGCGCACCCAATGCGCGGGTTGGCATCAAGGTGCCTTGCGCCCTGGTGGGCGCCCAATTGCCGCCTGGCGACGATGGCAAGCCCTTTCTCATCAAGCTGGGCAAGCTGCGTGGTGTCGAAAGCCAAGGCATGCTGTGTTCGGCAAGCGAGCTCAAGCTCAATGAAGACCATGGCGGTCTGCTCGAACTGAGCGCCGACACGGCAATTGGTGCCGATATCCGCGACGTTCTCAAGCTTGACGATGCTGTCTTCACGCTCAAGCTCACGCCCAACCTGGCCCATGCGCTCAGCGTCTATGGCGTGGCGCGCGAATTGTCCGCGCTTACCGGCGCGCCGCTCAAGCAGCCGGTTTTTCCGGCCGTTGCGCCGGCCATCGACGCCCGGGTGCGGGTCCAGGTCAGTGCACCTGACCTGTGCGGCAGGTTTTCGGGGCGTGTCGTGCGCAATGTCGACACCAAGGCAGCGACGCCGCAGTGGATGGTTGACCGCCTTGCGCGCTGCGGGCAGCGCAGAGTCACGGCGCTGGTGGACATCTCCAACTATGTGATGTTCGAGTACGGCCGGCCGTCGCACATCTTCGACCAGGACAAGATCCATGGCGCCCTGGACGTGCGCTGGGGCCGGCCCGGCGAGCAGCTCAAGCTGCTCAATGGCAACACCGTGACCGTGGACGAGAAGGTCGGCGTGATCGCCGATGAGCGCGAGGTGGAATCGCTGGCCGGCATCATGGGGGGCGACTCGACGGCCGTGTCGGACGACACCAAGAACGTTTATGTGGAAGCCGCATTCTGGTGGCCGCAGGCCATCCAGGGCCGGGCCCGCCGCTATAACTTCACCACCGATGCCGGCCACCGCTTCGAGCGCGGTGTGGACCCGAGCCAGACGGTGGAGCACATCGAGCACATCACCCGCCTAATCCTCGATATCTGCGGCGGCGAGGCTGGTCCGATGGATGACCAGACCATCAGCCTGCCGGAGCAAAAGCCGGTGTCGCTGCGTGTGGACCGCGCAGCGCGGGTCATCGGCATGCCTGTCACACAGGCGCAGTGCACCGACGCGCTGTCCCGGCTGGGGCTGGCGGTGACGCACAAGGATGGCGTCCTGACCGTGGTCCCGCCGAGCTACCGCTTCGACCTGAACATCGAGGAAGACCTGATCGAAGAGGTCGTGCGCATCATCGGCTACAACAACCTGCCGGTGACGCCTCCGTTGGCGCCCATCACGGCCAAACTGCCCCTGGAGTCACGCCGCAGCCGTTTTGCCGTGCGCCGCCAGCTGGCCGCCCTGGGTTACCAGGAAACCATCAACTTCAGCTTTGTGGAAGAGGGCTGGGAGCGCGACCTGGCAGGCAACGCCAACCCGGTCCAGCTTCTCAATCCCATTGCCAGCCAGATGAGCGTGATGCGTTCCTCGCTGTTGGGGTCGCTGCTGCAGGTCCTGAAGTTCAATCTCGACCGCAAGGCCGAACGTGTCCGCGTGTTCGAACTGGGCCGCGTTTTCCTGCGCGACGCCGCCGTGGCAACCACGGATACCACCGTGCGTGGCATCCACCAGCCGATGCGCGTGGCGGGCCTTGCCTACGGGGACGCCGATGGCTTGCAGTGGGGCCGCAAGCCCACGGGCGCGGACTTCTTCGACATCAAGGGGGACGTCCAGGCCCTGCTGTCACCGCTGGCCGCCGAATACAGGCCGGCAGAGCATCCCGCGATGCATCCCGGCCGTTGCGCCAGTGTCTGGCTGGAAGGCCGGCAAGTGGGCTTCGTTGGCGAGCTCCATCCGCGTTGGCGCCAGCAGTGGGAGCTGGCCCAGGCGCCCGTGCTGTTTGAGCTTGAGCTGGAGGTCGTACTGGCGCGGCCCGTGGCGCGATTCGAGCCGGTGCCGCGCCTGCAGCCGGCTGAACGCGACATCGCGGTCATCGTGGCCGACACGGTGACCCACGCAGCGCTGATGGCTGCCGTGCATTCGGCCGCAACCGGCGGCTTGTTGCGCGATGCATTGTTGTTCGATGTGTACAAGCCCAAGCAGGGCGCGCAGGCTGTTGGCGCCAATGAAAAAAGCCTGGCGGTGCGCTTGACGCTGGCAGGCACGGACGCGACACTGACCGACGACCAGATCGACGCCGCGGTGCAAGCCGTGGTGGAGCGGATCGCCGGCCAGTTGGGCGGACGCCTGAGGGGATGAATGCATGAACGCGCTCGCCACGACAAACAAGGAAGAGTCGACGATGGAGTTCACCGTTGAGAGCCTGGAAACGCCGGCCCTGACCAAGGCGCAGCTGGCGGAATTGTTGTTCGAGCAGATCGGCCTGAACAAGCGCGAATCCAAGGACATGATCGACGCCTTTTTCGACCTGATTTCCGACAGCCTGGTCGATGGCCAGGACGTGAAGATCTCCGGCTTCGGCAATTTCCAGATCCGGACCAAGGCGCCCAGGCCCGGCCGCAATCCCCGTACCGGTGAAGCCATCCCGATCCAGGCCCGCCGCGTCGTCACTTTCCACGCCAGCCACAAGCTCAAGGAGCAGATCCAGGGCAACGGCGCTGCGGATTCCTCCACAGTCTGAGGGAAGGCGGCCCGGGATGGCCGGCAGACAGGCTTTGCATGCCGGGCTGACTTAGAGTAACCTAGGAGCTTTCTCTCCTACAACATTGATTTCAATGGAGAAAGCCCTCCCTTCCATACCGGCCAAGCGCTACTTCACCATCGGTGAAGTGAGCGATCTGTGCGGCGTCAAGCCGCACGTGCTACGGTATTGGGAGCAGGAATTCACGCAGCTGCGCCCCATGAAGCGGCGCGGCAACCGGCGCTATTACCAGCACCATGAAGTGCTGATGATCCGGCGCATCCGCGATCTGCTCTACGACCAGGGCTTCACCATCAGCGGTGCACGCAACAAGCTGCAGGAGCTGGTGCAGGTCGAGCGTGACAAGCGCCGTTCGGGCGAGGTGATGCTCGATGGCGTGGAGGTGATCGAGGTCGAGGATTCCGGATTCGAGGACTTCGAGGACAGCGTGATGCCCGACGAGCGGGAGCTGGTCTCGCAAAAGCTCTTGTTCGTGCGACGGGAACTGTTTGAGATTCGCGACCTGCTTTCTGCAACGCACTGACAAGCTGGCCGGATTCACATCCATTGCCGGGTTATAATCATCGGCTTGTCGGCGTGTAGCGCAGCCTGGTAGCGCACTTGCATGGGGTGCAAGGGGTCGAAGGTTCGAATCCTTTCACGCCGACCAATTCTTCTCTGTGAAAAAGGGCCCGGAATCAACCCCGGGCCCTTTTTCATGGTTGTGGGCAAACTCGGCACGCATAAAATCCCTGCGCATGCTGACTGTTCTTCTCACTGTCCGGGGAAGCTGATCCATCTTGGCCACTGTCGTCTTTGCAGACCTGGTCGGAAGCACCGGCATTTTCGAGCGGCTCGGCGACGAGACCGCCGGCCGTTTTGTCACGCAGCTGACGACGGCACTGTCTCGAACCTTTGAAGAGCACCACGGCCGCGTCGTCAAGCTGCTGGGCGACGGGCTGTTTGTCGTCTTTCCCGCGGAGGCCGACGCCCTGGGCGCCTGCATCGCCATCCAGAAACGTCTGAACGAGAAGCCCGTCTATGCAGGCGGCACGGGCGCGCCGGTACAGATGCAGATGGGGCTGGAGTCGGGCGAGGTCGTCGAGATCGACGGTGATTGCTATGGCGATGCGGTCAACAGTGCAGCCCGCCTGGCCGATCTGGCCGGGGCCGAGCAGATTCTGGCCACGCAGCGGGTTCGCGATGCCCTGCGAATGGACCTGCAGGCGCAGTTGCGCAGCCTGGGCCCGATGTACCTGCGTGGCAAGTCAGAGGTGACGGAAATCTTTCGCGTCGACTGGAAGATCGACCGCGACAGCGACGCCACCGTCATGGGTGCGTCCCTGTTCAAGGCCATGCAGGACGGTCACCTGGAGATTGCGGCCATGGGCCAGACGCTGCGCCTGGCGCCGCGCGGCGAGCGGCTGACACTGGGCCGGGCGACAACCGCTTCCCTGTCGATCAATGATTCGCGCGTGTCCCGCGTTCATGCAACGGTGGAGTGGCGTGGGGCGCAATTCGTGCTCACCGATCTGTCTAGTTTTGGCACCTGGGTGTATGTGGGCAACCAGACTGAGCCGGTTGTCCTGCGGCGGACGGAGTGCTATCTTGTTGGACAGGGCGAGATCGCCCTGGGCTGCGACCGGGGCGCGGAAAGCGCACCCTTGGTGCAGTTCAGCATCAAGGCCTGAGGGCTGAAAGCGGGACATGGCTCTAGAACTTCGCGTTGCTGGTCCGGGGCTCGATGCGCTGCACGTGTTGCGGCCTGGCTCCGGGGAGTTGGTCCTGGGCCGCGATGCGGACTGCGACATTTGCCTGCCCGATCCCCAGCGCAACGTTTCGCGTCGCCACCTGGCGGTCTGGAATGAGTCCGACGAGATGCACTTTCGCGTGCTGTCCGTGGTCAACGGCGTGGAAATGCCTTTCGGTGAAGCGCCGCCGGGCGCCAAGGGCGTGCTGGCCATTGGCCAGGTGCTGAAGCTGGCCGAGTACAGCCTTGCGCTCAAAGTCCAGTCTGCTGCCGGCGAGGAGACCGATCCATGGGCGGTGTTCGACCTGAAAGCGGTGGCCGGGAGCAGCGCGGCCAAAACTCCTGCGCCACGCGCGGCAGCACCTGCGGAAGATGATCCGTTTGGCGATTGGGGTTTCCAGACGACGTTCGGCGGCACAACGCCGGGCACGGCGTTGGACGCGTCCAAGTTGGGTGCGGCAGCAGACCTGGCGCCTTTCTTCCAGGGGCTGGGCCTGGATCCGGCAACGATCGGGCAAGTCAGCCAGGGCGAACTCGAGGTGATCGGCAAGCTGGTGCGCATGGCGATCGAGGGTTTGATCGAGTTGCGCGCAGCCGCCATCGGCAATTCCGAGACACGGCCAAACGATGAACTGGCCGCGCTGGCGGTCAAGGACAACAACCCGCTCAAGACCGGCTGGACGAACGCCAGGAAATTCCAGTACCTGTTCGGCGGCCGGGCGGCCAGTGTCGGCTTTGTCAGTCCCGAGCGGGCCGTGCGCGACCTGGTCGCCGAGCTGTTGGCACACGACCTGGCCAGCGGAGCGGCCATGCGCGAAGCATTGGAAGAGGCCCTGCGCGAGTTTTCGCCGGCCACGCTCAAGGAGAGGCTGCTCGGTGGCGGCACCAAATTGTTCGAAGGCGCGAGGGCATGGGACGCGTATTCGCGCTACTACGCGCAGGAAGGGCGGGCTGTGCCTGAATGGGCGCAACGCCTGCTGGACAAGCATTTCCGCGAGGCCTACATGCGGGAGAGCCAGCGTATCAAACGTGAGACAGCCGAACGCGCGCCGCACAGCGATGGCGGGGCTGAAAGCTAGAATCCGCCTTTCCCCTCATCGGACTGTTGCAAGTGAGTCTCAAGAAGCTTGGTCGCTATGACCTTGTGCGTGTCCTCGGCAAGGGCGCCATGGGCATCGTTTATGAGGGACGCGATCCCAACCTCGAACGCCGCGTCGCCATCAAGACGGTGAAGGTCGAGAACCTGTCCGAAGAAGCGGCCGCCGAATACGAGTCGCGCTTCCGCACCGAGGCCCGTTCGGCCGCCCGGCTGCAGCACCCCAACATCGTCAGTGTCTACGACTCCGACCGCGATGGCGACATCGCCTTCCTGGTGATGGAGTACATCCAGGGTGACGACCTCAAGCACCACCTGGACAAGGGTGTGCGCTATTCGCTCGATCAGTCCCTGAAGATGGTCCGCGACCTGCTGTCGGCGCTGGACTACGCGCACAAGCAGGGCATCGTCCACCGCGACATCAAGCCGGCCAATCTGCTGATCGAGCCGGGCGGGCGGGTCAAGCTGACCGATTTCGGCGTGGCCCGCATCCAGGATTCGGGCGAGGCCACGCGCACGCAGGGCAGCATGGTGGGCACGCTCAAGTACATGTCGCCCGAGCAGGTGCAGGGCCAGAAGATCGATTCGCGGGCCGACCTGTTCTCGGTCGGCGTGGTGCTCTACCAGCTGCTGACCGACAAGCGTCCCTTCGACGGCGACAACGATTTTTCCATCATCCACCAGATCATCGGCCATACGCCGCCATCGCCCACCTCTTTCAATGGCCGCCTGCCGGCAGCCATCGACGCGGTGGTGGCGCGGGCCCTGGCAAAGGACCGTGACCAGCGTTTCGCAACGGCGCGGGATTTCGCCACCGCGCTGCAGTCGGCGATCCGCCGCGCCGAAGACGCCACCATCGTCCCGCCGGCTGACCCGCAGCGCAAGCCCGATGCGGGGGCGAGCGGCACCAGGGGGGGGCAATCCATTCCCGGCAGCGCGACCTCCGGCACCAGCGGGTCGATCGCCACGGTCACGCAGGAGCTGGAGCTGGTGTACTGGAAAGACATCAAGGACTCCGCCGACCCGCAGGAGCTCGACGGCTTCCTGGCCAGGTTTCCCGAAGGCATCTACGCCGACCTCGCCCGCCGCCGTCTGCGCAAGCTTGCCAGCGGCAGCAGCGGTGACCAGACCACCTTGAGCAGCCCCAGCCTGGTGGCCGTTGCCGACCAGGACATGGAGGCCACACGGCTGCGCAGCGATCTGTCGCAGCCCAGGACGGCCGCGCCTGCTCCGGCTGGCGAGGACAGCGGTTTTCCGCTGACCGAGATGGCGGATTACACCCGCACTGTGGTGGAACCGCGTCCTGACGATGCTGCGGCTGTGTCCCAGCCTGAGCCTGTCGCAGCGTCCAGTGCAGCAGCGGCTCCACTGGACGCGCCAGCGGCAACACCGCCGGCGTCCAAAAAGGCCGAAGCAAAGCCGCCGCAGCCGGCTGCATCCGCCCGCAAGCCTGCGCTTGCCGTGCTGGCGGGCATTGGTGCCCTGGCCGTGGCCGGGCTTGCCGCCGTGCTGCTGATGGGGAAGAACACAGGCCAGGCCCCGCTTGCGGCTGCGTCTGCGCCACAGGCGGTGGCAAGCCAGCCGGCCAGCCAGGTCGCCGCGGCAAGCGCGGACGGTGTCCCTGGTTTGCAGGCCACGATGGCAGCGGCGCCGGCGGCGCAGGCTGCATCGGTTGCTGCGCCGGCTGCCAGCGCAGCGCGCAAACCTGCGAGCGCGCCGCGCCCGAAACGCGCGGCCTCCAGTGCCACGCTTGCGGTGTCTGCGGATTCCTCCGCGCAGTCGCGGCCAGCCGAGGCCCAGGAGCCCAAGGCGCAGGCCGCTTCGGCGCCGCGGCTGACGCCGCCATCGGAGACATGCAAGGACAAGGTCTTCCTGTCCAGGCAGTTCTGCCTGCAGGAGGAGTGCGCCAAACCGGTGTTCCACAACGCGCCGGCCTGCGTCAAGCTGCGCGAGGAAGCCAAGCTGCGCGAAGACAGCAAGATCCGCAACTAGGCGCTCAGTCGATCACCAGGTTGTGCACGCTGAACCGGCCTTTGCGCCGGTCTTCGAAAAAGCATTCCAGCGTTTTCTGCACCGTCTTGAAGGAGATCTCGTCCCACGGGATTTCGTCCTCCGAAAACAGCTTGGCCTCTATGGTTTCGTGGCCCGGGTCGAAGCGGTCGCTGAGCAGCCGGGCCCGGTAGTAAAGGTGGACCTGGCCCACGCTGGGAACGCTGATCACGGTGAGCAGGTCTTGCAGCTCGAACTGGGCGCCGGCTTCCTCGTCGGTCTCGCGCCCGGCGCCTTGGGCCGTGCTTTCGCCCAGTTCCATGAAGCCGGCCGGCAGGGTCCACTTGCCCCAGCGCGGCTCGATGTTGCGCTTGCACAGCAGCACCTTGTCGCCCCAGCAGGGCACGGTGCCCACCACGTTGAGCGGGTTCTCGTAATGGATGGTGTCGCAGGCCGGGCAGACCGCCCGCTGGCGGGTGTCGCCGTCGTCGGGGACGCGGTAGACCACCCCGGTTCCGCAGTTCCTGCAGTGCTTGATCGGTGCGCGAAAAGGCATGAGGCTCCAGTGTACGGGCAAAAAAACAAGGCTCCCGCAGGAGCCTTGGCGGCGGCCGGCGCCGGCCTTCAGGCCTTGGTGGGCTTGCCGTGCTTCTCGATCAGGCTGCGAGCCGTTGCCAGCAGCTTCTTGCCGTCGTGGCCGCGCTTGTCCATGTCCTGCGTCCACTCCACCTCGATCAGGCGCGACTTGCGGCGGAACTCCTGGGCCTCGGCGGCGCCGACGGTGAAGATGGTGTTGCCGCGGTCGCTGGCCGACTTGCGGCCGTTCGGGTCGTTGCCCTGCTGCACCTTGCCCAGCCAGGCCGAGGTGGCCATGCCGGAGTTGTTGTCGATGACCTTCTTCAGCTCAGGCGGCAGGGAGTTGTACTTGGCCTTGTTCATGGCCATGACGAAGGTCGTGGTGTAGAGGCTGCCGCCGGCCGGGTCGAACTCGGCGTGGTACTTGGTCAGCTCGTTGACCTTGACCGAGGGCACGACCTCCCAGGGGATGACGCAGCCATTGATCGTGCCTTTGCTCAGCGCATCCGGAATGCCGGGCAGCGGCATGCCCACCGGCGTGGCGCCCAGCGAGCCCACCAGCTTGGTGACCTGGCGGGTGGGGGCGCGCAGCTTGAGGCCGCGCATGTCGTCCACCGACTTGACCGCCTTGTCCACGGTGTGGATCACGCCGGGGCCGTGCACGTGCAGGGCCAGCACCTGGGTGTCCTTGAATTCATCGGGAGCGACCGTCTGCACATACTCCCAGTAGGCCTTGGAGGTGGCTTCGGCATTGCTCATCATGAATGGCAGCTCAAAGGCCTCGATGCGCGGGAAGCGGCCGGCCGTGTTGCCTGGCAGGGTCCAGACGATGTCGACCACGCCGTCCTTGGCCTGGTCGTACAGCTGCACCGGCGTGCCACCGAGTTGCATGGCCGGATAGCCCTCGAACTTGATGCGTCCGCCGGACTCTTTCTCGACCTTCGCCATCCAGGGCTTGTGCATGTCCAGCCAGACCTGCGACTGCGGCGCCATGAAGGTGTGGAACTTCAGGGTGATCGCCTGCTGGGCGAAGCCGGTGAGTGCGGAACCACCCAGGGCGGCGGCTGCGCCGGACTTCAGAAGCGCGCGTCGTTGCATCATGGCTTACTCCATTTGAAAATCACTGCACGATACTGTGGCGGCGCGATGGCAGCCACGGTGAATGCCCTAATTCATGTACTTGACCAGCCACAGGGAGATGGCCGGGAACAGCAGCAGCACGGTGGTGCGGATCACGTCGCTGATCAGGAAGGGGACAACGCCGCGGTAGCTCTCGCTGATCGGCACATCCTTGGCCATGCCATTGACCACATAGACATTCAGTCCCACCGGCGGCGCCAGCAGGCCAAAGCCCACCGTCATCAGCACCATGATGCCGAACCAGATGGCGACCGACTCCTTGGGCATGCCGAAGTCCAGGCCGATGACCATGGGGAAAAAGATGGGGATGGTCAGCAGCAGCATGGACAACTCGTCCATCACCGCGCCCAGCACCACGTAGAACAGCATGATGGCCGTGACCACCAGCACCGGCGACAGGCCCCAGCCGCCCACCACGGCCGCCAGCTGGCTGGGCACCTGGGTCAGGGCCAGGGCGGAGTTCATCAGGTCGGCGCCAATGAAGATCAGGAAGATCATGGCCGAACTCTCGGCCGTGGCGTAGAAGCACTGCCTGAACTTGGCCAGGGTCAGCTCGCGCTTGAGCAGGGCGGCGATGAAGGTCAGGGCCGCGCCGACGGCCGCGCCCTCGGTGGGCGTGAACAGGCCGCCGTAGATGCCGCCAAAGACGGCAAAGAAGATCACCCCGATCGGCACCACGCCCAGCAGCGAGGCCAGGGTCAGGCGCGAATCCTCGTTGTTGTCGACCTCGGGCGCGTGGCCGGGTACGACCCGCACATAGATCGCGATGGCGATCATGTAGCCCACCATGGCCAGGATGCCCGGCACCATGGCGGCGGCGAACAGCTTGGCGATGTTCTGCTCGGTCAGGATGGCGTAGATCACCAGCGGCACCGAGGGCGGGATCAGGATGCCCAGGGTGCCGCCGGCGGCCAGCGTGCCGGTCGCCAGCCGGCCCGAGTAGCCGTGGCGCTTCATCTCGGGCAGGGCCACGCCGGTGATGGTCGCCGCCGTTGCCACCGAGGAGCCGCAGATCGCGCCGAAGGCCGCGCTGGCCAGCACGGCGGCCATGGCCAGGCCGCCCTTGAAGCGGCCCATCACGCCGGCAGCGAACCTGAACAAGGCCTTGCTGATGCCGCCCTGGGTGGCGAAATGCCCCATCAGGATGAACAGCGGGATGACAGACAGGTCGTAGCTGGCGAAGCGCGCGAAGGCCTGGCTGTTGATGAAGCTGGCGAACGGCGGCCAGCCGGCCTGGGCCACATAGCCGATCGCGCCGGCGGCGAACATGGAGATGGCGATCGGCACGCGCACGGCCATGCAGGCCAGCATGATGCCGAAGATCAACAAGGTGAGGGTCAGGGCATTCATACGTGGGCCTCGGTGTTACCGAAGCCGAACACGCTCTGGTGCAGGCCGATCAGGGTGGCCAGGATGAAGGGCGGCACCATGGCCACATAGACCACCCACTCGGGAAAGCCCATCATCATGGTGGTGGACTGGGTGTCGTAGGCGTTCATGCCGCCCAGTGTGGTGCGCCAGGCCAGCAGGGCGAAGGCCAGTGCCAGCAGCAGGGCGCCCAGGCGGTCCAGCCTGTCGTTGGCTGCCTTGCTCAGGCCACTGGTGAAGAAGTCGACGATGATGTTGCCGCGCCGGATCTGGCAGTAGGGCATGAACATGGCGATGGCCGCGCCGGCCGCCACGCCCGTGAGCTCGAAGTCGCCGACGATGGTGGCGCCGGTGGTGTTGCGGCCGATCAGGCTCAGGCAGGTCATCAGGGTGATGCCGGTGAGCAGCACACCAGCCAGGATGGCGAAGATCTTCGCCAGTTGCTCCAGGACGCGCAAACGCCTTCTCCTTGTTGTTGTTGTGGCGGCGATGGTCGCCGGGGTCTAGGCGCTGATTCTGACCGAAAGGCTTTCCAGTCCCGCAACGCCGCCCACCAGGGTGTCACCCGCCACCACCGCGGCAACGCCTTCGGGCGTGCCGGTCATGATCAGGTCGCCGGGCTGCAAGTCCCATGCCGCCGACAGGTGCTCGATGATCTCGGCCATGTTCCAGATCAACTTGCTCACCGTGCTGCGCTGGCGGTCCTGGCCATTGACCTGCAGCCAGATCTGCGCGTTGGCGACGTCGCCGGCCTGGGCCGCCGGCGTGATGGGGCCGATGGGCGCCGACTGCTCGAAGGCCTTGCCGATGCACCAGGGGCGGCCCTGCTTCTTCATCTCGCCCTGCAGGTCGCGGCGCGTCATGTCCAGGCCGACGGCGTAGCCGTAGATGTGCTTCATCGCGTCGGCAGCCTTGATGTTCTTGCCGCCTGTGCCAATCGCGGCCACCAGCTCGATCTCATGGTGGAAGTCCTTGGTCAGGCTGGGATAGGCCACGCTGCCGGTCTGGCCGGCATCGACTGCCACCACCGCGTCCGAGGGCTTGAGGAAGAAGAAGGGCGCTTCGCGGCCGGTGAAGCCCATTTCCTTGGCATGCTCGACATAGTTGCGGCCCACGCAGTAAACGCGGTTGACCGGAAAACGCTCGGGGCGGCCGACCACCGGCACAGAAACGGTGGCTGGCGGTGTGATGACGTAACTCATGCAATCCTTTCTGGAGTCTGCAAGCCGGACGCAGGTCGTCCGGCGAGGTCTGGGGGTGTTGCGCGGGCGGCCCATGGGCAGCGCCGGCCAGCATGCACAGTGCGCATCGTACAGGAGCTATCGCGTGCTGAGCGCCGCTTGCGCCGTGAGGGCGTGCCATCTGGCATTTTTTGCTAAGTATGCATACCATTGGCGTGCCAAGTCAGCGGGAAAACCCGGTGCGTTTGGCGCATAAACTGATGCCATGTCCCAAAGTTTTGATTACCAGCATGCGCCGGGCCACCTGATTCGGCGTGCCCATCAGGTGGCCTACGGCATTTTCATGGAGGCCGCTGCGGCATTTGATGTCACGCCGGTGCAGTTCGCCATCCTCAATGAGCTGATGGACACACCGGGGGTGGACCAGGTGACGTTGGCCGGCCGCGTGGCCTTCGATGCGGCCACTTCCGGCTCGGTCATCGGCCGTTTGGAAACCAAAGGCTGGGTCCGTCGTGAAGCCGATGTGCAGGACCGGCGCCGCAAGCTGTTGTGGGTCACGCCCGAAGGGGAGCAGGCGGTGCAACGCATGAAACGGGCGGTGATGCGTGCGCAGTCCACCATCCTGAGCCCGCTCAGTGCCACCGAGCAAGGGCAGTTCATGCGGCTGTTGGCCAAGCTGGTGGCCGGTCACGAAGCGGGCGATGCGCCCTGACACCCAGAGGCTGTTCGCACGCCCGGCACCGTGATCGCCCCGCGCTGCGGGGGGCTTCAGGACTTGGCCAACAGCTCAAAATGCTCCACCACGGGCGGCGCTGCGAAAAAGCTGCCGACGATGGCGCGCCATTCGGCAAAAGCCGGTGATTGGCGGAAATGCACGGTATGGTCTTCCAGCGTGTCCCAAAAGATCATGAGCACATAACGCTCCGGGTGCTCGATGCCCTTGTTGACCTTGTAGCCCTGGAAGCCCTGGGCCTTCGCGATCACGGTCTCGACGCCGCGCACGATGGCCTCGTCGAAGGCGGCCTGCTGGCCGGGCTGCCCGCGGTGGCGCAGCTGGCACGGTCCAGCGCCATCCACCGCGCCGGCGGCCGCGGTGTCGGCGGGGCGATCGCCGCCGATCCAGCGACGGCTTATGACTACACGACGCGCGGCAACATGGTGGCTGTCATCTCCAACGGCACGGCAATCCTGGGTCTCGGCAATCTCGGGGCGCAGGCCTCCACGCCTGTGATGGAAGGCAAGTCCGTCCTCTTCAAGCGCTTCGCCGATGTCGATTCGATCGATATCGAACTGGATACCGAAGACCCCGAAGCCTTCATCAACGCCGTGGCGCTGATGGAGCCCAGCTTCGGCGGCATCAACCTGGAAGACATCAAGGCGCCGGACTGCTTCTACGTCGAGCGCAAGCTGCGCGAACGCATGAAGATTCCCGTCTTCCATGATGACCAGCATGGCACCGCGATTGTCGTCGGTGCAGCGGTTCTCAATGGCCTCCACCTGATCGGCAAGGACCTCTCCAAAGTCAAGATTGTGACGTCTGGTGCAGGGGCTGCGGCGCTCGCCTGTCTCGATCTGTTGGTCATGCTCGGCGCACCGCCGAGCAATATCTGGGTAACCGATATCAAGGGCCTGGTCTATGAAGGCCGTATCGAGGAAATGGACGAAATCAAGGCACGCTACGCCAAGGTGACTGATGCCCGGACGTTGGGTGAAGTGATCGCCGATGCCGATGTTTTCCTCGGCTTGTCGGCCGGTGGCGTTCTCAAGCCGGAGATGGTTGCGAAGATGGCGCCTAGTCCGTTGATCATGGCTCTGGCCAATCCGACTCCGGAAATCACTCCGGAGCT
>NZ_CAKZHQ010000013.1 GCF_936925435.1 uncultured Ramlibacter sp.
CGGCCTGGCGCAGCCCGTCGACGGCCCCGTGGAAGCCGATGGCGTGTTGTCCTTCTACCGTCGCAAGGGCCCGCCCTGGCAGCCCGAAGCGCTGCGCTTCTGCGCCGGGCCGGCGACGGCTGTGCCAGGCGAGCGTTTCCGGTACGGCGACTGCGACACGCTGGTGCTGGCGGGGCTGATCGAGCACCTCACCGGCCAGCCCATCCGCCAGCTCATGCAGCAGCGCCTGGCGCAGCGTTTCGGCGTGCAGTGCCTGGTGCCTGACGAAGCCGGCCTGCAATTGCCCGACCAAGAAATCCTGTTGTTCGAAGCCAAGGAGCAGATTCCCGATATCGAGGTCGATGAGTACATCGAAGAAGGTGTGGAGTCGGTGCCGATTGGTCGTATCGGCGCCATGGCGGCGAAACAGGTCATCCTGCAGAAAATCCGCGACGCCGAGCGCGAAATGCTGCTCAACGATTTCATGTCCCGCGGCGACAAGATTTTTGTCGGCACCGTCAAACGCATGGACAAGGGCGACATCATTGTGGAAAGCGGTCGTGTCGAAGGCCGCCTGCGCCGCAACGAGATGATCCCGAAGGAAAACCTGCGCACCGGCGACCGCGTGCGCGCCATGATCATGGAGGTGGACCTGACGCTGCGTGGCGCGCCCATCATCCTGTCGCGTTCAGCGCCCGAGTTCATGATTGAGTTGTTCCGCCAGGAAGTGCCCGAGATCGAACAAGGCCTGCTGGAGATCAAGTCCTGTGCCCGTGATGCCGGCTCGCGCGCCAAGATCGCGGTGCTGTCGCACGACAAGCGGGTTGATCCGATCGGCACCTGCGTCGGCGTGCGCGGCACCCGCGTCAACGGCGTGACCAACGAGCTGGCCGGCGAGCGCGTGGACATCGTGCTGTGGTCCGAGGACCCGGCGCAGTTCGTGATCGGCGCCCTGGCCCCGGCCAACGTCTCGTCCATCGTCGTCGATGAAGAGAAGCACGCCATGGACGTGGTGGTCGACGAGGAAAACCTCGCCATCGCCATCGGCCGAGGCGGCCAGAACGTGCGCCTGGCTTCCGACCTCACGGGCTGGAAGATCAACATCATGGACGCCAACGAGTCGGCACAGAAGCAGGCCGAAGAGACCGGCACCATCCGCAAGCTGTTCATGGAAAAGCTGGACGTCGACGAGGAAATCGCCGACATCCTGTTCTCCGAGGGCTTCACCAGCCTGGAAGAAGTGGCCTACGTGCCGATCCAGGAAATGCTGGAGATCGAGAGCTTCGACGAGGACACGGTCAACGAGCTGCGCACGCGCGCCAAGGATGCCCTGCTGACCATGGAAATCGCCCGCGAAGAGAGCGTCGAGGAAGTCTCGCAGCACCTGCGCGACCTCGAAGGCCTCACCCCCGAGCTGATTGCCAAGCTGGTCGAGAACGGCGTGAACACGCGCGACGACCTGGCCGACCTGGCCGTCGATGAATTGACAGATATCACCGGCCAGTCTTCGGACGAGGCCAAGACCTTGATCATGAAGGCTCGCGAGCACTGGTTCACCAGCGCCACCGCGGCCCAAGAGTGATGTGATGGAAGGCACCAGAACACATGTCCAGTACGACCGTCGCCGAGTTTGCAAACGAACTCAAGAAATCTCCCGACACGCTGCTTGAGCAGCTTCGCAGCGCAGGTGTGGCCAAATCGGCCGCGACCGACGCGCTCAGCGAAGCAGACAAGCAAAAGCTGCTCGGTTTCCTGCAGGCCAGCCATGGCACGGCTGCGCCTGAGCGCAAGAAAATCACCCTGGTGAAGAAGTCCACGAGCGAAATCAAGCAGGCCGACTCCACCGGCAAGGCGCGCACCATCCAGGTCGAGGTGCGCAAGAAGCGCACCTTCGTCAAGCGTGACGAGGGCGATACCGCCGTGGCCGAGCAGCCCGAGGACCAGGAGCCGGAGCAGGCACCGCCGGGCGCACCGCGCATCGACGAGGCCGAGCTGTCGCGTCGCGAGGAAGAAGCCCGCCGCCAGGCCGAGCTGATCCGCCGCCAGGAAGACGACCTGGTGGAAAAGCGCCGCCAGCGCGAGGAGGCCGAAAAGCGTGAGCGCGAAGCCGAAGAGCGCGCCGCCAATTACGCCGCCACCGCAGAACAGAAGAAGGCTGCCGAATCGAGCAACCAGGCCGAGGCTGCCCAGGCTGCTGCCGAAGCTGCCGCTGCCCGCGCCGCCGCCCAGACCGAAGCGCGCGAAAAGGCCGCTGCCGAGTCGAAGGCCCGCGCCGACGAGGAGGCCGCACGTGCCGCCGACTTGGGCGACCGCCGCCGCAAGGCCGAGGCCGAAGCCGCCGCCATCCGCTCGATGATGTCCGCGCCCAAGAAGGTGCTGGTGGCCCACAAGCCGCCTGAAAAAGTCGTGGTCAAGGCCGATCCGCCCAAGCCCGGCGCCGCCAAAGGCACGCTGCACAAGCCCGCCGTGGGCACCGGCACCGGCCGTCCGGCCCCGGCCGCCCCTGCGGGTCCCGGCGCTGGCAAGGAAGTCAAGTCCGCCAAGCTGTCGTCCAGCTGGGCAGGCGATCCGGCCAAGAAGAAGGCCATCCCCACCCGTGGCGATGCCTCGGGCGGCGTCGGCCGCAACAGCTGGCGCGGAGGCCCGCGTGGCCGTCGCGGCAACGACCGTGACCAGCGCGACGACCATACGCAGGCCGCACCGGTCGAGGCGCGCATCATCGAAGTGCACGTGCCCGAAACCATCACCGTGGCCGAACTGGCGCACAAGATGGCGGTGAAGTCCTCCGAGGTCATCAAGGCGCTGATGAAGATGGGCCAGATGGTCACCATCAACCAGCCGCTGGACCAGGACACGGCCATGATCATGGTCGAGGAAATGGGCCACAAGGCCGTGGTCGCCGCACTGGATGACCCGGAAGCCTTCGCCGAGCAGGATGCCGGTGTCGCCGATGGCGAGGCCCTGCCGCGCGCTCCCGTCGTCACTGTCATGGGCCACGTCGACCACGGCAAGACCTCGCTGCTGGACTACATTCGCCGCGCCAAGGTGGCGTCGGGCGAAGCCGGCGGCATCACCCAGCACATCGGCGCGTACCACGTGCAGACCGAGCGCGGGATGATCTCCTTCCTGGACACCCCGGGCCACGAGGCGTTCACCGCCATGCGGGCCCGCGGCGCCAAGGCCACGGACATCGTCATCCTGGTGGTGGCGGCCGATGACGGCGTCATGCCGCAGACCAAGGAAGCCATCAAGCACGCCAAGGCGGCGGGCGTTCCTCTCGTGGTGGCGATCAACAAGATCGACAAGCCCGGCGCCAACGCGGACCGCGTCAAGCAGGAGCTGGTGGCCGAGGAAGTCGTGCCCGAAGAGTACGGCGGCGAGTCGCCCTTCGTGCCGGTGTCGGCCAAGACCGGCGAGGGCATCGACGCCCTGCTGGAACAGGTGCTGCTCCAGGCCGAAGTGCTGGAACTCAAGGCCCCGGTCGAAGCCATGGCCAAGGGCCTGGTGATCGAGGCCCGGCTGGACAAGGGCCGCGGCCCTGTCGCCACCGTGCTGGTGCAGTCCGGCACGCTCAAGGCCGGCGACGTGGTGCTGGCCGGCCAGACCTATGGCCGTGTTCGCGCCATGCTCGACGAGAACGGCAAGGCCATCAAGTCGGCCGGTCCTTCCATTCCGGTGGAAATCCAGGGCCTGACCGAAGTGCCACAGGCTGGTGACGAGTTCATGGTGATGACCGACGAGCGCCGCGCCCGCGAAATCTCCACCTACCGTGCCGGCAAGTTCCGCAACACCAAGCTGGCCAAGCAGCAGGCCTCCAAGCTGGAGAACATGTTCACCGACATGACCGCCGGCGAGGTGAAGATGGTTCCCATCATCATCAAGGCCGACGTCCAGGGTTCGCAGGAAGCGCTGGGGCAGTCGCTGCTCAAGCTGTCGACCGACGAAGTCAAGGTTCAGCTGGTGTACTCCGCCGTCGGCGCCATCAGCGAGTCGGACGTCAACTTGGCCATCGCCTCCAAGGCGGTGATCATCGGCTTCAACGTGCGGGCCGATTCCGGTGCGCGCAAGACGGCCGAGAGCACAGGCGTGGACATCCGCTACTACAGCATCATCTATGACGCGGTGGACGAGCTCAAGATCGCCATGTCGGGCATGCTGACGCCGGACAAGAAGGAAGAAGTCATCGGCACGGCCGAGATCCGCACGGTGTTCGTGGCGTCCAAGATCGGCACTGTTGCCGGTTGCATGGTCACCTCGGGCCAGGTCAACCGCAACGCGCATTTCCGCCTGTTGCGCGACAACGTGGTGATCTACACCGGCGAAATCGAGTCGCTCAAGCGGGTCAAGGACGATGTGCGCGAAGTCAAGGAAGGTTTTGAGTGCGGTATCAAGCTCAAGAACTACAACGACATCTCTATCGGTGACCAGCTCGAGGTCTTCGAGATCAAGGAAATCGCCCGGACGCTGTAAAGCGACCAAGGTGCAGCAGTCATGGCAGCGAAAAAGTCATCCACACCCAACCGCGGCTTCAAGGTCGCCGATCAGATCCAGCGCGATCTGACGGAGCTGATCGCGCGCGAACTGAAGGACCCGCGGGTGGGCATGGTGACCATTCAGGCCGTCGAAGTGACGCCTGACTACGCCCACGCCAAGATCTTTTTCAGCGTGCTGGTGGGCGACCCCAACGAGTGCGAGGTGGCCTTGAACCAGGCCGCCGGCTTCCTGCGCAATGGGCTGTTCAAGCGCCTGCACATCCACACCGTGCCGACGCTGCACTTCCAGTTCGACCGCACGACCGAGCGCGCCGCCGACATGAACGCGCTGATCGCGCGCGCGGTCGCTTCCCGTTCCAAAGACGACGCATAGCCATGAGCGCACCACGAGCACGGGTCGTGAGGCGCCCCGTGCATGGGGTGCTTCTGCTGGACAAGCCTTTGGGCCTGTCGAGCAACAACGCCCTGCAAAAATGCAAATGGCTGCTGCGCGCCGAGAAGGCCGGCCACACCGGCACGCTCGACCCGCTGGCCACCGGCGTGCTGCCGCTGTGTTTTGGCGCCGCCACCAAGTTCAGCCAGCTCCAGCTCGATGCCGACAAGACCTACGAGGCCGTCGCCCGCCTGGGCGTCAAGACGGCCACTGGCGACGCCGAGGGTGATGTCATCGCGCAGCGACCCGTGCCGGCCGTCAGCGCCGAGATGCTGGCGCGGGTGCAGGCGCAGTTCACCGGAGCGCAGCGCCAGCTGCCACCCATGCACAGCGCGTTGAAGAAGGACGGCAAGGCCCTGTACGAATACGCCCGCGCCGGCCAGGAAGTGGAGCGGGCACCCCGCGACATCACCATTTTTGAGTTGAATCTGTCTGTAGCCCCCGCTGAATATGGCCCGGATGCTATCAAGATAGTAGCAAAAGTCAGCAAGGGAACCTACATCCGCACGCTGGGCGAAGACATCGGTGAGGCCCTGGGCTGCGGCGCCCACCTGATCGCGCTGCGCCGCATCGCCACCGGCCAGTTCGGCCAGGCGCAGTGCGTGACGCTGGAGGCTCTGGAGGCGATGGGCGAAGACGAGCGGCTGGAGCGCCTGTTGCCTGTGGACGCGCTGCTGCCCGATCACACGGCCGTCACGCTGGACGCCGACAATGCAGGCCGTTTCCTGTCGGGCGTGCGCCGGCGTGGCGACTGGCCCGACAACGAACACATCGCCGTCTTCGGCGCGCAGCCGCGCGCCCTGCTGGGCACGGGCCATACCCGTGCCGGCGAACTGATCCCGGGGCGCTTGCTGGCCCCTACCGAAATTCAGCAAATCCTGGAACCGAGACCATGAGCAACCAAAAGCAAATCCGCAACATCGCCATCATCGCCCACGTCGACCACGGCAAAACCACCATGGTCGACCAGCTGCTGCGCCAGTCTGGCACCTTCGCCGAGCACGAGAAAGTGGTCGACACCGTGATGGACAACAACGCCATCGAAAAAGAGCGTGGCATCACCATCCTGGCCAAGAACTGCGCCGTGAGCTGGGAAGGCACGCACATCAACATCGTCGACACCCCCGGCCACGCCGACTTCGGCGGCGAGGTCGAGCGCGCCCTGTCCATGGTCGACAGCGTGGTGCTGCTCATCGACGCGCAAGAGGGCCCCATGCCCCAGACACGTTTCGTGACCAAGAAGGCCCTGGCCCTGGGCCTGCGTCCCATCCTGGTGGTCAACAAGGTCGACAAGCCGGGCGCCAACCCCGACAAGGTGGTCAACGCCGCCTTCGACCTGTTCGACAAGCTGGGCGCAACGGACGAGCAACTGGACTTCCCCATCGTCTACGCCTCGGGCATCAATGGGTGGTCGTCGCTGGAGGAGGGCGCTCCCGGCGAGCAGTGGGGCCCCGACATGTCGGCCCTGTTCAACACCATCCTCAAGCACGTCCCGCCGAACACGGGCGACCCGACTGCCCCGCTGCAGCTGCAGGTCTCGGCACTGGATTTTTCCACCTTCGTCGGCCGCATCGGCGTGGGCCGCATCAGCCAGGGCACCATCAAGCCCATGATGGACGTGGTCGTCATGGAGGGCCCGGACGGCAAGACCCTCAAGGGCCGCGTCAACCAGGTGCTGACCTTCCGTGGCCTGGACCGCGTCCAGGTGACCGAGGCCGGCCCCGGCGACATCGTGCTGATCAACGGCATTGAAAACATCGGCATCGGCGTGACCGTGACCGACCCTGCCAACCCGGCACCGCTGCCCATGCTCAAGGTCGACGAACCGACCCTGACCATGAACTTCTGCGTCAACACCAGCCCGCTGGCTGGCCGTGAAGGCAAGTTCGTCACCAGCCGCCAGATCTGGGACCGCCTGCAAAAGGAACTGCAGCACAACGTGGCACTGCGCGTGAACGAAACCGACGAGGAAGGCATCTTCGAGGTCATGGGCCGGGGTGAACTGCACCTGACCATCCTGCTGGAAAACATGCGCCGCGAAGGCTATGAGCTGGCTGTCTCCAAGCCGCGCGTGGTGCTCAAGACGGTCAACGGCGAGAAGCACGAGCCGATCGAGCTGGTCACCGTGGACGTGGAAGAAACCCACCAGGGCGGCGTGATGCAGGCCCTGGGCGAGCGCAAGGGCGACCTGGTGAACATGGAGCCGGACGGCCGCGGCCGTGTCCGCCTCGAATACCGGATCCCGGCGCGTGGCCTGATCGGCTTCACCAACGAGTTCCTGAACCTGACGCGCGGCTCGGGCCTGATCTCGAACATCTTCGACAGCTACGAGCCGCACAAGGGCGACATCGGCGGGCGCAAGCAGGGTGTGCTGATCTCCATGGACGACGGCGAGATCTTCACCTACGCACTGGGCAAGCTGGACGACCGCGGCCGCATGTTCGTCAAGGCCAACGACCCGGTGTACGAGGGCATGATCGTGGGCATCCACAGCCGCGACAACGACCTGGTGGTCAACGCCACACGCACCAAACAGTTGACCAACTTCCGCGTCTCGGGCAAGGAAGACGCGATCAAGATCACGCCGCCGATCGAGCTGACGCTGGAGTACGGCGTCGAGTTCATCGAGGACGATGAGCTGGTCGAGATCACGCCCAAGAGCGTGCGCCTGCGCAAGCGCTACCTCAAGGAGAACGAGCGCAAGCGCGCCGGCCGCGACTCCTGAACCCATGAAACTGCGCCACGGTCAGGCCGTGTGGGTGATGGTGGCGGTGACCCTGATGTGGTCCATCGCCGGCGTTGTCGCGCGCCAGCTGGAACACGCCCGCAGCTTCGAGGTGACTTTCTGGCGGAGTTTCTTCACCGCGGCGTCGCTGCTGGTGATTCTGCCCGCCTGGCAGGGCCGCCAGGTGTTTCGCAACATGCACTGGCGCAGCCCGTACTTCTGGCTGTCCGGCGTGTGCTGGAGCGTGATGTTCACCGCCTTCATGGTGGCGCTCACGCTGACCACGGTGGCCAACGTGCTGATCACGCTGGCCCTGGGGCCGCTGTTCACCGCCCTGGTTTCGCGCGTCTTCACCGGCCACAGGCTGGCGCCGCGCACCTGGGTGGCGATCGCGGTGGCCGGCGTCGGCATCGTCTGGATGTTTGGCTCACAGGTGAGCCTGGGCACGCCGGGCGTGCTCGCGGGCATGCTGGTGGCCCTGTGCGTTCCCTGCGCCGGCGCCGTGCAGTGGACGGTGACCCAGCGCAGCCAGGCGCGCGGCGACAAGCTGGACCTGGTGCCCTGCGTGCTGGTGGGTGCGCTGATCTCCACCGCCGTCAGCCTGCCGCTGGCCCTGCCGTTTGGCGCATCGGGCGCGGACGTGGCCTGGCTGGCCCTGCTGGGCCTGGTACAGCTGGCCATTCCCTGCGTGCTGTCTGTGGTCTGCGCCCGCGTGCTCAAGGCGCCCGAGGTGTCCTTGCTGGCCTTGCTGGAAGTCATCTTCGGCATCGCCCTGGCCTGGGCCGGCGCCAATGAGCAGCCAGGCCCCAACGTGCTGGTCGGCGGCGCCCTGGTGCTGGGCGCCCTGGTCGTCAATGAACTGATCGGATGGAAGCAAAGAGGATGAGCGATGTCATCGCCGAGGTCCGCGGTCGCGCCGGCCTCATCACCCTGAACCGGCCCAAGGCGCTCAACGCGCTGTCCCTGGCCATGGTGCGCGACCTCACTGCGGCCCTGCTGGCCTGGCGCGACGATCCGGCCATCGAGGTGGTGGGCATCCGCGGCATGGGCAAGGACAGCGCCAGCCCCAGCGGCGCCAGCCCTTTTGGGATGTTCTGCGCCGGTGGCGACATCCGCTTCTTCCACCAGGTGGCGCTGGCCGGCGGCGTGGCGATGGAGGACTTCTTCACCGAGGAGTACACCCTCAACCACCTGATCCACCACTATCCCAAGCCCTATGTGGGCTTCATGGACGGCATCTGCTTTGGCGGCGGCATGGGCATCACCCAGGGCGCGGCCCTGCGCATCGTCACCGAACGCACGAAGATGGCCATGCCCGAGACCAACATCGGCCTGTTCCCCGATGTGGGCGGCGGCTATTTCCTCAGCCGCTGCCCGGGCCGCATCGGTGAGTACCTGGCCCTGACCGGCGAGATGATCGAGGGCCATGACGCGCTGGCCGCCGGCCTGGCCGATCTGCTGCTGGACGCGGCCCGCCTGCCGGCCGTCTGGGACAGCCTGGCCAGCCAGGGCGCGGCCGCCGTGGCACCGCTGCGGGACCCGGATGCTATGCAATCCATAGCTGAAAAGAGCCATTTGGCGGGGTCCAGGGGCCAGATTGACCGATTTTTCGGGCTGGACAGCGTGGCTGCGATCGTGGCCGCGCTGGAAGCCGACAGCACGCCCTGGGCGGAAGCGACCGCGGCCGTGCTGCGCAAGCGTTCGCCCCTGATGCTGCATGTGGTGCTCGAGCAGTTGCGGCGCGGGCGCAGCATGGCCTTGGCCGAGGACCTGCGCATGGAGCGCGACATGGTGCGCCACTGCTTCCACCTGCGGCCCGGCACCGCCAGCGATACCGTGGAGGGCATCCGCGCCCTGGCGGTCGACAAGGACCACAGCCCGAAGTGGAATCCGCCGCGCATCGAGGACGTGACGCCGGAGATGGTGGCGCCGTTCTTCGCCAGCCCCTGGCCCACGCATGCGCATCCTTTGCGCATGCTCTCCTGAAGTTCAGCGGTTGCGCGACTTCATCGCGCGCTCGACCTCGCGCTTGCCTTCGCGGTCCTTGATGGTGTCGCGCTTGTCGTGCTCCGCCTTGCCCTTGGCCAGCGCGAATTCGCATTTGACCTTGCCGGTCTTCCAGTGCAGGTTCAGCGGCACCAGGGTGTAGCCTTTTTGCTCGACCTTGCCGATCAGGCGGCGGATCTGCTCCTTGTGCAGCAGCAGCTTCTTGGTGCGGATGGAGTCCGGATTGACATGGGTAGAGGCCGTCTTGAGCGGATTGATCTGGCAGCCGATGAGAAAGAGCTCGCCATTGCGCACGACGACATACCCATCGGTCAGCTGCACCTTGCCTTCGCGCAGCGCCTTGACCTCCCAGCCCTGCAGCACCATGCCGGCCTCGAACTTTTCCTCGAAGAAATAGTTGAAGGCGGCCTTCTTGTTGTCGGCAATGCGGCTGGCGGTTTCGGGTTTCTTGGTCATCAGACTACAAATGGGGATGTGTTGGTGTCTCTACAATCCCGCGCGGGCCCCGCATTCTCTATGAAAACAGTTCTCAAATCCGTCCTCATCTGGTACAGCGCCCAGGAAATGTTCGCCCTGGTCACCGATGTGGAGAAATATCCGCAATTCCTGCCCTGGTGCGACCGCGCTGCGGTGCTCGAGCGCGACGAGCACGGCATGCGGGCCGAAGTCGGCATCGCCTTCGGCGGCATCCACCAGAGCTTCACCACCCGCAACGAGCACGTCGCCGACCGCGAGGTGGCGATGAAGCTGATCGACGGCCCGTTCTCGCGGCTGGACGGCCACTGGACCTTCAGCCCCGTCGGCGATGCTGCCCAGCGCTCGTGCAAGGTCGAACTGCGCCTGCACTACGGCTTCAAGAGTGCCGCTCTGGCGACACTGGTCGGTCCGGTCTTTGACAAGATCGCCGGCAGCCTGGTCGACGCCTTCGTCAAGCGAGCAGAGCAAGTCTACGGCTAGGGCCCCACGATGCAAGTCACCGTTGCCTGGTCGCCGGCGCCGCGCGAGGTGCGGGAATGGACGCTCAGCCTGGAGGAGGGCGCCACGGTGCTGGCGGCGCTGCAGGCCAGCGGGCTTGCAGCCGCCTGCCCGGAACTGGACCTGGCGCAGGCGCCGGTCGGCGTCTGGGGCCGCGCGGCGACGCTCGGCCAGCAGCTGCAGCCGGGCGACAGGGTGGAGGTCTACCGGCCGCTGCTGGTCGACCCCAAGCTCGCGCGGCGCGAGCGCTTCCGTGAGCAGGGCACGCGGGCAGCCGGGCTGTTCGCCAAAAAGAAAGCCGGCCCCAAGGCCGGCTCTTGACTGGACCGGATGGCGCTCAGCCAGGCGCCTTGCAGTCTGTGGCGATGATGCCGTCCAGGCGCTTTGCCTCCGACGCGCGCATGGCGTCATCCATGATGTCCCGTTCCCCCTTCGCATTGGTATATGCAATGCGCACTCCCGAGTCGAAGCTGGCCTTGGACCTTTTGGCGCGCTCGCAGTTTTCAGCCTTGATCTTGGACACCCGTTCTGCTTCTGCCTGCTTTTTTGTTGCCTCGGCCGCGTCGGCCTGCTTTTTCTTTTCTTCCAACGCCTTGTCTGTGCCGCTGACCTTCAGGCCGCTGGCGGCGACCTTGGGGGCCGACGCTGCAGCAACGGCGCCAGCAGGAGCTTCGGCGGCAGGCGTGGCCTCTGGCGGCTGCATGGCCTTGCCACCCGGCTGCTTGAGGATACTTTTGGCGGGGATGCTCGCCGGCGGCGACTGGTCGCTGTAGACCTTGCGGCCATCCTTGTCGAGCCAGACCCACTGGGCCGCTGCCGCCAGGGGCAGGGCGCAGCCCAGGGCGAGTGTCAGAGCGCGAAACCTGTTCATGCGGTCAGTGTAGCGCGGCCCTGTTGCGGCCGTGTCGCGGTCCCGCGCCGCTCGTCGGCATTCCCTCACGCTTCGTCGGGCGGCCCCGTGCGGGTAAGTCCCAGGGGGCGCGGGTACAATCGTTTTTTTGGAGCTTTGACATGCGCCTTTTAGGAAAAGCGCTCACCTTCGACGATGTGTTGCTGGTGCCAGCGTTCTCCCAGGTCCTGCCCAAGGACACCTCTCTCGCGACCCGTCTCTCCCGCAATATCACCCTGAACCTGCCGCTGGTGTCCGCAGCCATGGACACGGTGACGGAAGCGCGTCTGGCGATCGCCATCGCCCAGGAAGGCGGCATGGGCATCGTCCACAAGAACCTCACGGCCAAGCAGCAGGCTGCCGAAGTGGCGCGCGTCAAGCGTTACGAGTCGGGCGTGCTGCGCGACCCGGTGGTGATCACCCCCGACCACACCGTGCGCCAGGTCATCGCCATGCAGGAGCAGCTGGGCATCTCCGGCTTCCCGGTGATCGACGGCGGCCGCGTGGTGGGCATCGTGACCGGGCGCGACCTGCGCTTCGAGACCCGCTACGACGTGCCTGTCAGCCAGATCATGACGCCGCGCGACAAGCTCATCACGGTGCAGGAAGGCACGAGCCCGGCCGAAGCCAAGGCGCTGCTGAACAAATACAAGCTCGAGCGCCTGTTGGTCATCAACGACGCCTTCGAGCTCAAGGGCCTGATCACCGTCAAGGACATCACCAAGCAGACCAGCTTCCCCAACGCCGCGCGTGACCCGTCGGGCCGCCTGCGCGTGGGCGCGGCGGTCGGCGTGGGCGAGGGCACCGAAGAGCGGGTTGAACTGCTGGTCAAGGCCGGCGTCGACGCCATCGTGGTCGACACCGCCCACGGCCACAGCAAGGGCGTGATCGAGCGCGTGCGCTGGGTCAAGCAGAACTATCCGCAGGTCGACGTCATCGGCGGCAACATCGCCACCGGTGCCGCCGCCCTGGCCCTGGTCGAGGCCGGCGCCGACGCGGTCAAGGTCGGCATCGGCCCGGGCTCGATCTGCACCACCCGCATCGTTGCCGGCGTCGGCGTGCCGCAGATCATGGCCATCGACAGCGTGGCCACGGCCTTGCAAGGCAGCGGCGTGCCGCTGATCGCCGACGGTGGCATCCGCTACTCGGGCGACATCGCCAAGGCCATCGCCGCCGGCGCCCACACGGTGATGATGGGCGGCATGTTCGCCGGCACCGAAGAGGCGCCCGGCGAGATCGTGCTGTTCCAGGGCCGCAGCTACAAGAGCTACCGCGGCATGGGCTCGATCGGCGCGATGGAGCAGGGCAGCGCCGACCGCTATTTCCAGGAAGCCACCACCGGCAACCCGAACGCCGACAAGCTGGTGCCCGAAGGCATCGAAGGCCGCGTCCCCTACAAGGGCTCGCTGGTGTCCATCGTCTACCAGATGGCCGGCGGCGTGCGCGCCAGCATGGGCTACTGCGGTTGCGCCACGATCGAAGAGATGCGTGCCAAAGCGGAATTCGTGGAGATCACCTCGGCTGGCATCCGCGAGAGCCACGTGCACGACGTGCAAATCACCAAGGAAGCGCCGAACTACCGTTCCGAATGATTCTGGCCAGAGTTGAAAAACAGGCCAGATACTGCTACCATTTTGGCCAGAGTCTCCACTTCTGGCCAAAATCATGCACACCACCGGGATTTTTGAAGCCAAAAACAACTTTTCCGCCCTGATCGAGCAGGTGGAAAAGGGTGAAGAGGTGCGCATTACCCGCCACGGCAAGGAAGTCGTGCGCATGCTGCCGGTGCGCCGCAAGCCGGTCATCACCGACGAGCAGATTGAGCGCGAACTCAGCCAGATAGACGCCTTGCATGCGTCCATCAAGCCCGGTCCCACAGTGCGTGAGCTGCGTGACGAAGGCCGGCAGGAATGACGGCCTTCGTGCTCGACGCCTCCGTCACCGCCGCCTGGCTGCTGCCCGACGAGGCCGGCGAGCACACGCGACGCCTGTACACCCTGATCCGGCGCGACGAGGTGGAACCCCAGGCGCCCAATCTCTGGCAATGGGAATGCGCCAATATCCTGGCCAACGGCGTGCGCCGCGGCCGCATCCCGCAGACGGCGGTGGAAGGGCTGTGGGGCGTGCTCGACGCCATCCGCCACCGCGTGGAGCTACATGAGCTGGCGCCCGCGCAGCACAAGGCGTCCCTGGCCGTCGCCATGGACGCGGGCCTGTCGGCCTACGACGCCGGCTACATGTGGCTGGCGCGCTCGCTGAACCTGCCTCTGGCCACTTTCGACAAACGCCTCATCGACGCCGCCCCCGCCTGCGGCGTCAAGCTCCTGGACCTTTCTAGCCTCTAGCCATGCAACACCAGAAAATCCTCATCCTCGACTTCGGCTCCCAGGTCACACAGCTGATCGCCCGGCGCGTGCGCGAAGCCCACGTGTTCTGCGAAGTCCATCCCTGCGACGTCTCGGACGACTGGGTGCGCGAGTACGCCAAGGACGGCGCGCTCAAGGGCGTGATCCTCTCGGGCAGCCATGCCAGCGTCTACGAGGACACGACAGACAAGGCGCCGCAAGCCGTCTTCGAGCTAGGCGTGCCGGTGCTGGGCATCTGCTACGGCATGCAGACCATGGCCCACCAACTGGGTGGCAAGGTCGAGAGCGGGCACAAGCGCGAGTTCGGCTTCGCTGCCGTGCGCGCGCGCGGCCATACCGAACTGCTCAAGGACATCGCCGACTTCGCCACCGCCGAAGGCCACGGCATGCTCAACGTCTGGATGAGCCATGGCGACAAGGTGACCGAGCTGCCGCCGGGCTTCAAGCTGATGGCCTCGACCGAGAGCTGCCCGATCGCCGGCATGGCCGACGAGGCGCGCAAGTTCTACGCCCTGCAGTTCCATCCCGAAGTCACCCACACCCAGCAAGGCAAGGCCATCCTCGAGCGCTTCGTGCTCGGCATCTGTGGCGCCCAGCCCGACTGGATCATGCGCGATCACATCGCCGAGGCGGTGGCGAAAATCCGCGAGCAGGTGGGCGACGAAGAGGTCATCCTGGGCCTGTCCGGCGGCGTCGACTCCTCCGTCGCCGCCGCCCTGATCCACCGTGCCATCGGCGACCAGCTGACCTGCGTCTTCGTCGACCACGGCCTGCTGCGCCTGAACGAGGGCGACATGGTGATGGAGATGTTCGCCGGCAAGCTGCACGCCAAGGTGATCCGGGTCGACGCCAGCGCCCTGTTCCTGGGCAAGCTGGCCGGCGTGACCGACCCGGAAGCCAAGCGCAAGATCATCGGCGGCGAATTCGTCACCGTCTTCAAGCAGGAGGCCGCGACGCTGACGGGCGCCGGCGCCAAGGGTGCCAAGTGGCTGGCCCAGGGCACGATCTACCCGGACGTGATCGAGTCCGGTGGCGCCAAAACCAAGAAGGCCGTCACCATCAAGAGCCACCACAACGTCGGCGGCCTGCCCGAGCAGCTGGGTCTCAAGCTGCTGGAGCCGCTGCGCGACCTGTTCAAGGACGAGGTGCGCGAGCTGGGCGTGGCGCTGGGACTGCCGCACGACATGGTCTACCGCCATCCTTTCCCCGGCCCCGGCCTGGGCGTGCGCATCCTGGGGGAAGTCAAGAAGGAGTACGCCGACCTGCTGCGCCGCGCCGACGCCATCTTCATCGAGGAGTTGCGCAACTTCAAGGACGAGGCCACGGGCAAGTCCTGGTACGACCTGACCAGCCAGGCCTTCACCGTCTTCCTGCCGGTCAAGAGCGTGGGTGTGATGGGTGATGGCCGCACCTACGACTACGTGGTGGCGCTGCGCGCCGTGCAGACCAGCGACTTCATGACGGCCGACTGGGCCGAGCTGCCTTATGCGCTGCTCAAGAGGGTCTCCAGCCGCATCATCAACGAGGTGCGCGGCATCAACCGCGTCACCTACGACGTGAGCAGCAAGCCGCCAGCAACGATCGAGTGGGAGTGAGCACGGCTTCCTAGGCCCATGCCTTAGGGCGGCTAGGCAATTTGCCTATCAAGTGCGGGGGTACGTCTAGTTACATTGGTTCTAAGCCCAATGCCAACGGAGTCCCCCCAATGCTGAGTACCCCGGTCTTCCAGTCCAAACTGCAACCGTCCCAGGTGCTGAGCGACAACTATCTGTCGCCGGTCCCGCGCGACGAACGCTATGAGCGCATCACCCGCACGGCGATGCGCCTGCTGGAAATTCCGATGGCCTTCATCGCGATGGAACAAGAAGAGGCCAAGCCCTGGCTGCGCTCGGCCCATGGGCTGCCGGCCCACCAGACCCGCCATGCGCTGCAGTTCTGTGCCGCGCCGGTCGATGGCGGCCAGGCCCGCCTGGAAACCGACGCCAGCCTCAACCCGGTGTTCTGGGACAACCCCCTGGTGACCGGCCCCACCCACGTGCGCTCCCTGCTCAGCGTGCCGCTTTACCTGGACAACGGCGAGCGCGCCGGCGCCCTGTGCGCCATGGACACCACCCCCCACGCGTTTCGCCAATCCCATGTGCAGGGCCTGCAGGACCTGGCGAGGCTGGCCGAGGCCGAATTGCGTCTGGACGTGCTGGCCGACAGCCACAAGCGGGCGCTGATCCGCCTGGGGCAGATGGAGCGCCGGGCCTTGTACGAGCGGGTCGCCGGCGGCCTGCCGGTGCGGCGCTTCCGCGAGTTGCTCAGTGGCGAACTGGCACTGGCGCGGCAGCAGAACACCTCGCTGGCCCTGTGCTACCTGCGTGTGCGCAACATGGACGAACTGGCCGGCGTGCAGGACAGGTCCCGTGCGGCCACCGTGCGCCAGTTGATCGCCCAGGTGCTGCGCCAGCGCCTTCCCGATGACGGCGCCCTGACCGCGCTGGGCAACACCGATTTTTGTGCCCTGGTGCCGGGCGCGACGGCCGCTGCCGTGGACGAACTGCTGGCCTCCTTGCGCAATCCGCGCGTGGCCCTCGATGCCCCGGGGATCCGCCTGGACCTGGAACTTCAATTGGGCCTGGGCCTGGCCAGGCTGGACGAGATGCCCGCCACAGCCAGCGCCATCGACATCTGGGCCACGACCCTGGCCCGCCTGGAGCCCCTGGACGCCTGAAGGGCGGCAGCCGGCGGGGCACAATTGCCCCATGGACCAGCCGCCACAAGACCTGTTTGGAGAGGTGCCGCAACCGGCGCCCCGACGTCCGGCGCAGCGGCGAGCGCCGGCCGCGCAGCCGCGCCACACCCTGTTTTTCGCACTGCGGCCGGACCCCTCCGACGCGGCCGCGATCGATCGCTTCGCCGCCGGCCTGCTGGCATCGCTTGGTGTCTCGGGCAAGCGCATCGCCCCGGAGCGCTTGCACGTCACGCTGGACCTGGTCGGGCACGACGCGGACCAAGCCAGCGTGGACGCGGCCCGCCGCGCGGCTGCCACCGTCCGCTTTGCGGCCATCGATGTGCGCTTCGATGCTGTCATGAGCTTCGACGCGCCCAGTGCTCCCTTGGTGCTGCTGGGCGCCCAGGGACTCGATGCGGTGCGCGGCCTGCGCACAACGCTGGGCGGCGCGCTGGCCGACCAGGGCTTCAAACCGCCGCGGACCTACGAGCCGCACATGACCCTGTGCTACGACCCGCGCCACCGCATCGAGCGCAAGCCCCTGGAACCTATCGGCTTTCGCGCCACGGGATTCGCCCTGGTCCGCAGCCATATCGGCTTGTCGCGCCACGAAGTGCTGGGAACCTGGCCGCTGGGCAACTGAGCGCCGCATCGCAGTGATGCGCAATTTGCACGGCGCCGCCGTGGCTTCTTGCTAAAGTGCAAGCCAGGAGAGAGCGCCATGTACCAACCGCCGCAGTTCAAGAACAAGGATTCCGCCATCGCCGCGGAGCTGATGCGCTCGCATCCTTTCGCGAGCCTCATCTCGTGCGACGACACCGGCCTGCCGTTTGTCACCCACCTGCCGCTGCATCTGGAAGAGCGCGACGGCGGCTTCGTGCTGCTGGGCCATTGCGCCAAGCCCAATCCCCACTGGCGCTATCTGCAGCAACGGCCCCGGGCTGTCGTGAATTTCCTGGGGCCGCACGCCTATCTGTCGCCCAAGGTCTATCCCGACCTGCAGCGCGTGCCCAGCTGGAACTACCTTGCCGTGCACTGCACCGTCGAAGCCGTGCTGGTGGAGGATCCGCTGGCCAAGGACAGGTTGCTCAAAAAACTGATCGGCGACCACGAGCCGCCCTATGCCCAGCAGTGGCGCGACCTGGGCGAGGAATTCGCCCACAAGATGCTGGCCGGCATCGTCGGTTTCGAGCTGAAGGTGACCGAACTGCAATGCAAGCTCAAGCTGAACCAGCACCGCCCCGAGTCGCATGCTGCGCTCCGGCAAGCCTATGCCGGCGGCAACGAGCAGGAGATGGCGCTGGCGCAGTGGATGGACAAGCTCGGGATGGGAGCCTGACATGCGCGCGGTCTTCGGCATCTTGAGCCTGCTGGTAGTGGTTGCCATCGTCGGCATGCTGGCCAAAAAGCAGTTGAGCAGCGCGGTCGCGCCCTTGCCGGTGGTGCCCGGCGCGCCTGTGGGAGCCGCGGCACCGGCGGCCACACCGCAGCAGCAGGTCCAGCAGTTCGAGCAAGCCGTGCAGGGCGCCATGCAGCAGGCGCGACCCATGCCGGATGAAAAGTAGCATCAAATCTGGCTGCATCCCTTGTGAACAGGGCGCAAGACGCTATAAAAATGCTAGCTAGCGAGAGCGATTTCCGGTGGATGCGGCTGGCGTTGGAGCAAGCCAGGCAGGCCGGCGCAGCGGGCGAAGTGCCGGTCGGCGCGGTCGTGGTGCGCGACGGGCAGGTCATCGCGACGGGTCGCAACGCGCCGGTCGCCGCCCACGATCCCACGGCGCACGCAGAGATCGTGGCGCTGCGTGCCGCCGCCCAGGTGCTGGGCAATTACAGGTTGGACAGCTGCGAGCTCTATGTGACGCTGGAGCCCTGCACCATGTGCACGGGCGCGATGCTGCATGCGCGGCTGGCGCGCGTCGTCTATGGCGCTGCCGATCCCAAGACCGGCGCAGCGGGCTCAGTGCTCGATGTTTTCGCGCAGGCTCGCCTGAACCACCAGACGCAAGTGCAGGGCGGGGTGCTGGCCGCCGAATGCGGCGCCTTGCTGGCCAACTTCTTCCGCGGCCGCCGCGAAGAGGCGCGGCTGGCCGCCAGCCCCTTGCGTGACGATGCCGTGCGCACGCCAGACGAGGCCTTTGCCGGCCTGCCCGGCTATCCCTGGTCACCGCACTACCTGAGCGACCTGCCGGCACTGGCGGGCCTGCGCATGCACTACCTGGACGAAGGGCCGGTGGACGCGCCGCTGACCTGGCTGTGCCTGCACGGCAACCCGGCCTGGAGCTACCTGTACCGCAAGATGATTCCGGTCTTTCTGGCCGCCGGCCACCGGGTCGTGGCACCCGACATGGTGGGCTTTGGCAAGAGCGACAAGCCCAAGAAGGAGGGCGCCCACAGCTTTGGCTGGCACCGCCAGCTGCTGCTGGAGTTTGTCGAGCGGCTGGACCTGCGCAACGTGGTGCTGGTGGTGCAGGACTGGGGCGGCCTGCTGGGCCTGACGCTGCCGATGGCTGCGCCACAGCGCTACGGTGGCCTGTTGCTGATGAACACCACGCTGGCCACCGGCGAGACGCCGCTGGGCCCGGGCTTTCTGGCTTGGCGCGAGATGTGCGCGCAGAACCCGGATTTCGACGTGGCCCGCCTGTTGGCCCGCGGCAACCCGCAGCTGCAGGCCGGCGAGTGTGCCGCCTACAACGCGCCGTTTCCCGGCCGCGGCCACCGTGCGGCATTGCGCGCTTTTGCACCCATGGTGCCGGAGTTCGCCGATTCGCCAGGCGCCGCCATCTCGCGCGACGCGCTAGCGTTCTGGTCGCTTGACTGGCAGGGCAAGAGCCTGATGGCCATCGGCGCCCAGGATCCGGTGCTTGGCCCTGCGGTGATGCAGGAACTGCGCAAATCCATCCGCGGCTGCCCCGAGCCCATGGTGCTGCCGCAGGCCGGCCATTTCGTGCAGGAGCATGGCGAGCCGGTCGCCCTGGCTGCAGTGGGATACTTCGGGCCGTGAAAAAACATATCTATATCTTCTCGCCCTCCAGCGCGGTGCGCGACAAGGCCGCAGTGCGCCGCGGCGTGGCGCGGCTCAAAGCCCTGGGGCATGAGGTCGAACTCGACCCGGACGTCTTTGCCACCCACATGCGCTTTGCAGGCGACGATGCCACTCGCATCGCGGCCATCGGGCGGGCTGCCGCCAGCGGCGCCGACGTGGCCCTGATCACGCGCGGCGGCTATGGCCTGACGCGCATCCTGCCGGGCCTGCCGTACAAGGCCCTGGCCAAGGCCATCCACAAGGGAACGAAGTTCGTCGGCCTGAGCGACTTCACTGCGTTCCAGAACGCGGTGCTGGCCAAGACCGGCGAGATCACCTGGGCCGGACCGGCCCTGGGCGAGGACTTCGGTGTCGAGGGCGAGCCCGACGACATCATGCAGGACTGCTTCGAGGATCTGGTCAGCGGGCAGGGCGAAGGCACGGGCTGGCAGCTGCCGCGCTCCGAGGCCAGCGAGAAGCTGCTTGAGGCCAAAGGCGTGCTCTGGGGCGGCAACCTGGCCATCCTGGCCTCGCTGGTCGGAACCCCCTGGATGCCCAAGATCAAGGGCGGCATCCTGTTCCTGGAGGACGTGCACGAGCATCCCTACCGCGTCGAGCGCATGCTCACCCAATTGCTCCACGCCGGGGTTCTGGCCTCGCAAAAGGCCATCGTGCTGGGGCACTTCACCAACTACAAGGCGGCGCCCCACGACAAGGGCTTCCGTTTGCAGACCGTGGTCCAGCGGCTGCGCAGCCAGGTCAAGGCGTCCGTGCTCACGCAACTGCCTTTTGGCCATGTGCCGACGAAGGTGACGCTTCCGGTGGGCGCCAAGGTCCATCTGGCGGTCGAAGGCCGGGATGCCTTCCTGCTCTGGGGACACCGCCACTGAAAGCGCGGCGGGAGAGGGCGCCTCAGCCGACCAGCGGGCTGTGGCGCGAGTTCAGGCCGTTGGGCAGCAGGCCCTGGAACATCCGGGTGATGGCCTGGATTTTCTCGCGGGCCGCCATCTCGCCATGCATGGCCGCCAGGGCCGCCATCAGGTCGCCCCGCAAGTACCACAGAGCCTGGATGTCGTTGGCATAGCGAATGCGGCGGGTGACCTGCGGGAAGTTTTTCGGACCCGCGTCTCCCAGCAGGGCCAGCATGGACTCGCGGATGTCCTCTGTGCCGCTTTCCAGGGCCGAGTCCGACAGTGGGACCGGATTGCCCAGCAAGCCGTAAATGCTGCTTCGAAGATTAGGTTTCAGCCAACGCATATGTCTTTTTTGTCTGGTTCGCGCACTTTTGCCGACGCAAGATGACAGTATGCGCAGCTTGGCTGAAGGGCAAGTCAAAGACGTGACGTAGTTAACGAAAAACAACAAGAAAATCAATGAGTTGGTAACGGTTAGTGAGGCCATTTCGAGCTCCACGTCAAGTGAGTGCTTTTTATTTCATTTTGCCGAATTTGAACTCGCCAGGACAGTTGCAGTTGACGAACGAGGCGTGAAGCCACCAAGCATCCCCTAAACTCTGCTGTATTCAATTCAAGGCATCACGGGCATGAGGGCTACGACCACCGTCGTCTTTGCGGACCTGACGGGCAGTACCGGGGTTTTCGAGGCCCTGGGCAATGACCGCGCCACCCGTTCGATCACCAAGCTCACTTACTGGATCGGCGAGGTCTGCGCTGCCCACCATGGCCGCGTCGTCAAGAACCTCGGGGATGGGGTACTTGCCATCTTTGCCGACAGCAAGGACGCAGTGGATGCGGTCGTGGAAATGCAGCGGGTGCACCTCAAGCGGATTGCTGGCTGGCCCGAAAAGCTGCGCATGCGCCTGCAGGTGGGCGTTGCCTGCGGCGACGTGGTCGAGGTGGACGGGGATTGCTACGGCGATGCTGTCAACGTTGCCTCGCGGCTGTCAGACCTGTCAGGTGCCGACCAGATCTGGGCGACGGACACGGTGACGGAACAGATCCATGCGCCGGGTGAGGGGGTGCGGTTCCGCAGCCTGGGCCCCATTGCCATCCGTGGCAAGGTCGAGTCGCGGGTCGTCTTTCGCATCGAATGGCAGGAAGAGCTGCATACCGGCCTATTCACTCAGCCGGCCGACCTGGCCCAGCAGAGCCGGCCCGTAGCATCGAATGGGGCGCGGATTGAGCTCGCCTGGCTCGACCAGCGCGGCAGCTTTACCGCGGCCGACTTGCCGATCAACCTGGGACGGGCGCCCGAGGCTGAATTCATGGTGAACGATCAGCGTGTGTCGCGCCTGCATGCCGGTATCGCATGGCGCAATGGCACCTTTGTTTTGACCGACATGAGCAGTTTCGGCACGTGGGTGCGCTTTACCGGCAGCCAGACGGAACTGGCCCTGAGACGTGACAACTGCGTGCTGCACGATAGCGGCGAGATCGCGCTGGGCGCTCCATTCGATGATTTCACTGTGCCGACCGTGAGCTTTGTGCTGGAGGAACGCTGAATTCGTCTTGCTGCTAGCTGTGCGGAGCTGTCATATTATTTGACATAATACACATCGTATTAAGCAATAAGGGCGATCCAAGATCGGGGCAATCAGGCCCTGACATGGTCATTTCACTCGAACTACCGCTCGCAAACCCTTGTCACCACTTGCCTTTTGGTTGCGCAGACCGCACCGAACTGGCGATTAGTTCGGCCGACTCCGCGCGGTTGGCACGGTGCGCGAAATCGATTGCTGTCAGTCCGATCTGGTTCTTCAACCCGGCGTCGGCGCCGCCGTCCAGCAACAGCTTGACGGCGGCAGGCGTGCCGTAATGGGCTGCCATCATCAGCGGAGTCGTTCCGTTAGGCGATTCGGCGTCGATGTAGGCATGGTTTTCCAGCAGCATCCGCATGATCTCCAGATGGCCGCTGGTGGCGGCGTAATGCAAAGGCGCCCAACCGGTCTTGTTGACGTCCGCCCCCCTGGCGATGAGCTTCTTCGCCAAGGCCGTGTGACCACGCAGCGCCGCCAGCATCAGCGGGCTCTCGTCCTCGGCCGAACGTGGCTCGGGATTGGTCTTGGGCCAGTCCAGCAGCGCATCGGCGGCCTTCAGCGAGGGTTCGCGCACGGCCAGAATCAGTCCCACAACGCCCTGAGGACCCGGCGTGTTGGGATCGAATCCCCGGCGCAACAAGGCCGTGATGGCGGCTGGGTCGTCGCGCTTGATGGCGATGAAAAAGTCATCGTAAGAGCCTGCACTCGCAACAGAAAATACTGTTGTGACAGCAAGATAGATAACTCTTCTAAACCATTTTCTCATGATTGCACCGCTCTGAAGAGACGCTCGAAATTGGCACTGGTCAGGCTGGCGATCTGCTCGACCGGCAGTCCGCGCAGCTCGGCCAGTTGGCGGGCCACATAAGGGACATACGAGGGATTGTTGGTCTTACCTCGGTAAGGAATCGGTGCGAGGTAGGGGCTGTCGGTCTCGATCAGCAGCCTGTTCAGCGGCACGAAGGCCGCAACTTCGCGCAGGTCGGCCGCGCTCTTGAAGGTCAGGATGCCGGAAAACGAGATGTAAAACCCCAGGTCCAGGGCGGCGCGGGCCACCTCGGCGGTCTCGGTGAAGCAATGGAAGACACCGCCAGCCGACCCGGCGGAGCCATCCTCGCCCTCTTCCTTGAGGATGGCGACGGTGTCAGCGGAAGCGGCCCGGGTATGGATCACCAGCGGCTTGCCGGTCTGCCGGGCGGCATGGATATGGGTGCGAAAGCGCGTGCGCTGCCATTCCATGTCCGCCACTGTGCGGCCACCCTTTCGCTCCTCCATCTGGTAGTAGTCGAGCCCGGTTTCCCCGATGGCCACGATCTTGGGCAATGCGGCGCGGTCCAGCAGGTCCTGCAGGCTGGGCTCGGTGACCCCCTCGTTGTCCGGATGCACGCCGACGCTGGCCCAGAAGTTGTCGTACTGCAAAGCCAGCGCGTGGACGGCGTCGAACTCTTCCAGCGTGGTGCAAATGCACAAGGCCCGGTCCACCTGGGCCTGGGCCATGGCCTGGCGGATCTCCGGCAGCCGTTGCGCCAGCTCGGGAAACGTCAAATGGCAATGCGAATCGACAAACATCGTCTTTTGGCTCAAAAAGTAGGGTGAGCCCCGATGAAATGGGCGTTGGATGCTACAGAAATTGTAGCAATCAGATCGTCTGCGTGGGCCGCTCGGAGCCCAGGTGGGCGCCCAGGATCTCTTCGATCTTGATCTTCAGCAGCCTGGATTTTTCGTCCGAGGGAAAGCGGATGCCGACCCCTTGCGTCCGGTTGGCGGCCGCCCGCGCGGGCGTAACCCAGGCGACCTTGCCTGCCACCGGATAGCGCTGCGGATCCTCGGGCAGCGACAGCAGGACATAGACATCGTCGCCCAGCTTGTAATCGCGCGTGGTCGGGATGAAGACCCCACCGTCGGTGAACAAGGGGATGTAAGCCGCGTACAACGCGGCTTTTTCCTTGATGGCCAGTTGGATGACGCTCGGGCGTGGGGTGGTGGGCGAAGGATTGCTCATGACGGCGCTCAGGGTCTTGAGTTTAGGGCCGTACGGGCCTGGCTCACAAGGGCTTCGAGCATCAGCCCCGCATTGAATGGATGCTCCACCGTCCGGGCCGTGCGGCTGAGCGCCTTGGCCCAGGCATTCAAGGCCGGGAGCGAGCCGCCTGCCGGCAGGTCGGTGGCGCTGAAAAAGCGGGGCTGGGCGCCCGCGCGCACTGCCAGCAGGTCATGGCAGAGCTTTTGCAACGCATCCACAGCCTGGGCGGGCGTCCAGTCGGCCAGCACGGAACCATCGCCCCGGGCGATGCCGCGAGGCAACAGTCCCCATTGCGTGCCATCCCGCCCTGACTGGGCCAGCTGGAGGGCGTCCTGGGGTCTGCCGCCGGCGGCGCGCAGCAGCACCGGCGCATCGCCTGCTGGCAGGCCTAGGCTTTGCAGCCAGTCAACGCTCTGCGAAGGTTCGGGCCAGGCCATGGTGTGGCCCAGGCAGCGGCTGCGGATGGTGGGCAGCAGCAGATGCGCGGCCTCGCTGGCCAGCACGAAGCGCACGTCGCCCGGCGGCTCTTCCAGTGTCTTGAGCAGGGCGTTGGCCGTGACGTGGTTCATCCGTTCGGCCGGGTAGACCAGAACCGCCTTGCCGCGGCCGCGGGCGCTGGTGCGCTGCGAAAACTGGATGGCGTCGCGCATGGCCTCGACACGGATTTCCTTGCTGGGCTTGCGCTCCTTCTTGTCGATGGCGTCCTGGGCTTTTTCGGACAGGGGCCAGCCCAGTTCGAGCATCACGGTCTCGGGCATGAGCACGCACAGGTCCGCGTGGGTGCGCACGTCCACCGCATGGCAGCTGTCGCATTGCATGCAGGCGCCGTCGGGCCCCGGCCGGTCGCACAGCCAGGCCCGGGCCATGCTCAGGGCCAGGCTGTATTGGCCAAGGCCGGAGGGGCCCTGCAGCAGCCAGGCGTGGCCGCGCTGCGCCAGCAGTGCGCGGGTCTGGGCGGCGATCCAGGGGGCATCCAGGCTCATGCCAGCCATCCTTTGCCGCGGATGGCAGCCAGCACATCGCGCCAGACCGCTTCGCGTGGCTGGTCGGCCTGAACGCGTGCAAAGCGGGCCGGCTCGCCGCTCGCGCGGGCATCGTAGCCATCGGCCACACGCTGGAAAAAGGCCTGGGACTGCGACTCGAACTTGTCGGGCACGCGGGCAGTGGACAGCCGGGCCGCGGCGACCGCAGGCGCGATGTCGAATAGGATGGTGAGGTCCGGCTGGCGCAGCCCGCCGTCCACACGCTGCTGCACCCACTGCTCCAGTTGGGCAAGGACAGACCGGTCGAAGCCCCGCCCTCCTCCTTGGTAGGCGAAAGTGGCGTCGGTGAAACGGTCGCACAGGACCACGTCGCCGCGTGCCAGCGCCGGCTCAATCACCTGCACAAGATGCTCGCGGCGGGCGGCGAACATCAGCAGGGCTTCCGTGAGCGGATCCATGGCTTCGTTCAGCGCCAGGGCGCGCAGCTGCTCGGACAGCGGGGTGCCGCCGGGCTCGCGGGTCAGCACGAGCGCCCTTCCCTGCTCCCTGAACGCCTGGGCCAGGGCTTCGATATGGGTCGATTTGCCGGCCCCGTCGATGCCCTCGAAGCTGATGAAGATGCCCGTCATTGGCCGCGCTGGTATTTGTTGACCGCCCGGTTGTGCTCGTCCAGGCTCTCGCTGAAATGGCTGCTGCCGTCGCCGCGCGCGACGAAGTACAGGGCCTTGCCACCAGCCGGTTGCACCGCCGCCAGCAACGATGCCTTGCCGGGCATGGCGATGGGCGTGGGCGGCAGGCCGGGCCGGGTGTAGGTGTTCCAGGGCGTGTCGGTCTGCAGGTCGACCTTGCGCAGATTGCCGTTGAAGGCCTCGCCCATGCCGTAGATCACGGTCGGGTCGGTCTGCAGCGGCATGCCCACGCGCAGCCGGTTGTTGAAAACGGCGGAAATCAGCGGCCGGTCGGCGCCCTTGCCGGTTTCCTTTTCAACGATGCTGGCCAGGATGAGCGCCTGTTCCGGTGTCTTGGCCATGGCCTGTGGCGTGCGCAGGGCCCAGGCGGCGGCCAGGCGCTTGTCCATGGCCCGCTGGGCACGCTTGAGGACGGCGACGTCGCTCGACCCCTTGGCATAGGTGTAGGTGTCCGGGAAGAAGCGGCCTTCGGGATGGCGCCCGGGCAGGCCCACCAGGGTCATCACGGCGTCGTCGGTCAGGCCACGCGTGTCGGGCTTGAGCTGATCTTCCTTACCAAGGGCGGCGCGGAACTGCCGAAAGGTCCATCCCTCCACCAGGGTGACCGCGCGCAGGGCCTCTTCGCCGCGCGCCAGCTTGGACAGCAGCCTGTGCGGCGTGATGCCCGCTTCCAGTTCGTAGCTGCCGGCCTTGATCGCCCGGTCCTGGCCCGACACCCGGAACCACAGGTACAACAGGTCGGGATTGACATTGACGCCGGCGTCGGCAACCGCCTGCGCCACGCCGCGCGGCAGGGTACCGGGCTCGATGGACAGATCCAGCGTCGCCGCCGGCATGCGCATGGGCTGGTAGACCCACCAAAGGGCCCAGCCGCCCGCGGCCAGGACGGACAGCGCTGCGACCATAAAAACCGTCAACAGGAAACGCCGCACGGACTGCTGCCCCTACATGATGGATGGATTGGACCGACGATGATAATTCAGGCAATGAGCAACGCATTGAACGGCATCGCCCCCCTGCCCCACCTGGGCATCATCCGCGTCGAAGGCGAGGACGCGGCCAAATTCCTGCAGGGCCAGCTGACCCAGGATTTCGCCCTGCTGGGCCAGGACCAGGCCCGGCTGGCGGCCTTCTGCAGCGCCAAGGGCCGTATGCAGGCCAGTTTCATCGGTTTCAAACGCGGCCCGGACGAGATCCTGCTGGTCACCAGCCGCGACATCCTGGCGCCAACCCTGAAACGGCTGTCCATGTTTGTCCTGCGCGCCAAAGCCAGGCTCAGCGACGCAAGCGAGGCGTTCAGCCTGTACGGGATGGCTGGTGACGCTGCCGCGAGCCTGGCGCAAATGCCCTGGGTCAAGCAGGACCTGGGAGCCGCGAGCGTCGTGACGCTCTACCCGGCCGATGGCCAGCCACGCGCCCTGTGGGTAGCCCCCGCCGGCGAAGCTGCGCCGGCAGGTCTGCCGCTGGACACATCGCTGTGGCAATGGGGCGAAGTGCGCAGCGCCATCGCCAGCATCACCGTGCCCATCGTGGAAGCCTTTGTGCCGCAGATGCTCAACTACGAGTCGGTCGGCGGCGTGAATTTCAAGAAGGGCTGCTATCCCGGGCAGGAAGTCGTGGCGCGCAGCCAGTTCCGCGGCACCCTGAAGCGGCGCGCCTACCCGGCGCATTCGCAGGCGCCGCTGGCCGCTGGCCAGGAAGTTTTTCATGAGAGCGACGGCGAGCAGCCCTGCGGGCTCGTGGCCCAGGCCGCTGCCAGTCCGCTGGGCGGCTGGGACGCGGTCGTGTCGCTGCAGACATCGGCCGCGCAAGGCGGGCGCCTCAGCCTGGGCGGTCCGCAGGGGGCGGCGCTGCAGCTCGAGCCCCTGCCCTACCTGCTTGCCGCTGACGTCTGAGGCACGTTGGGATAACCCAGCTTGGCCCAGTAGACCGGCGGGATGTATCCCAGCAACGCCATACGCTCCGCGTGCGGCGTCATGTCCATGGCCTTCTTGAAGGATTCCAGCGCCTTGTCGGGGTCGTGCAGGCCTGTGGTGTAGATGCTGCCCAATTGCATGTAGCCCTGCTTTTGCGTGGCAGGCCAGCCCTTCATGCGCAAATCCATGGCTTTGAGCGCCATAGGGTAGTCGCCGGTGCGCCAGCCCAGGATGAAGGCCGCATTGATCAGGTCGAAATCGTAGATGCCTTTGTCGATGGCATCGCGCGCCAGCTCCATCGCCCGCTTTTCCTGTCCGATCCGGCCCAGCAGAACGACTTCGAGGGAGCGCACAGCCGGGGCATTGGGCTGTATTTTCTTGGCCCGCTCCAGAAAGCCCAGCGCCTTTTCGGGTTGGCCTGTCGAGGTGTAGCCACGGGCGATGTTGGACATGATGGCCACCACATACGGCCGGGACGACACCACGCTTTCCCAGACCCAGATGGCATTTTTCCAGTCGCCCCATTTGGCCAGTTCGTCGGCCACCATCGGGGTGACCTTGCGGTAGTGGGGATTGATGTCCGTGCCTTCCTTGATCAGCCGCAGCATCTCGGACTTTGTTTTGTCCCATTTGGGGTTATTGACATCACCCGAAGCCGAGATGGTCAGCGCCAGCTTGGTCGCCCTGACGATCTTGTACTCGCATTGCGCGGCTTGCTGCGTGATGTAAGCCGCCAGCGCCAGACAGACCGCGGTGACCATGGCCCCCGCATGCGAGTAGGACGGCTTCCAGTTCAGGCGTGAAGCCGCCCAGCGATGGTTCAGGCCCAGGCGCGCATCCGAGGCGGCCAGGCCGGCCAGGCACAAGGCAAAGAGCGCGCCGGTGCTGGCCATGCGCCAGGGGAAGCCGACATTGCTGACGATGAACAACGCGAGCAAGGCAGTGAGCAACACGGCTCGCAGGGGCGCTTCGGCCTGCGCTTCAGCGCTGTGGTCCGTCAGGGTGCGCCAGGCCGCCGTCAACAGGTAAGCGAACAGCAGCAGCAGGAACAGCCAGCCGACGAGGCCGTATTCGGCCAGCAGTTGCAGGAATTCATTGTGGACGTAGTAGTCGGTTTCAAGCTGCGATCCCTCCGCCTGGTAGAGCGGAATATCGCTTTCCCAGGCGCCGGCGCCCACCCCGCTGAGGGGCCGTTGCTCGATGATGCGGCTGGTTGCCTTCCACATGATGAAGCGGATCCCCAGCGACGAATCCTGCGTGGAGATCGATCCGGTCCGCTTGAAGCCACGCTCCAGGGCTGTGACACCGCGCTCTTCCACGACGATCTTTTCATTGCCGGTCCTGACCATGCCCAGGCCGGCCACGGTGGCGACCAGCAGGCCCACGGCCAGCATCCGCTTGCCTGCATCCCATTTGGGAAAAGCAAACTGCTTGCGGTAGAGCCAGCCGATCAGCGGCAGCAGAACGATCAACTGGAACCACAGCGCGATCAAAGCGCCCCGGGTTCCGGTCATCAGGGTCGCCACGATGATGAAACCGGTGCTGGCCGCCATCAACGCGATCTGCGAACTTTGTCGCGCACGCGCCAACAGCAGGGCGGAAAACGGCAAGGTGCACACCACGAACTCGGCGAAGAAGTTGCGGTTGACGAAAGTCGAAGCGGGATTGGGACCTTGGGGGAAGTAACGCAAGTCCACCCAGAACTGCAGTGCCGTCCACAAGGAGGCGCCCACAGCGCCCCAGTGCACGCCTTGCGCCAACCAGGGCAGGCGCTCACGCGACAAGGTATTCAGTCCCAGCCACAGCAGCAGGCTGAAGACAAACCAGCGGACCGCTTCCACCCCGCCCAGGTAGGTGTGCGACCAGGCCATGCTGCCCAGCGCGTAGGCCATCAGCGCCAATGGCAGCCAGACCATTGCATGCCAGCGCAGTCCGTCGCGGCGGTTGCGTTGCTGCCAGAAGAAGATCAGTGCGGCGCCCAGCGCCGCGAACGAGACCACGATGGACTTGAGCGTGTCCTGCAGCATTTCCTCGTGCGGCACGCCCAGGGTGGGCGCGAAGAACATCATCAGGGCGAAGATCAAGACAGTCCAGTCCCCGCGCACGACCTCCGTGGGCAAGCTCAGGGATGCGGCTGCAGGCCGGCTGCGCGCCGGGTTCGTCGGCTCCGCACGCCCGACGGGGAGATTCAGGGGAGCGCCGCTGGCGGCGAGTTCGGCAACACCGCCTTCGGCGCGCCTGTCGGGGCTGTTTCGTTTTTTCTTGGCCATGGGTTCAGGAAAGGCAGGCGCCTATTGTCGCCGCTGTCCCTGGCCGTGATGGGGCCCGCTCAGGGGCGCGCCAGCGGCAGCGTGATGGCCATTTCGAGGTGGGGGATGCCGGCCTCGACAAAAGCTTCACCGCGCCCGGCAAAGCCCAGGCGGCGGTAAAAGCCCTCGGCGCTGCGCTGGGCATGCAGCAGCACCTCGCGGTCGCCGCGCGCTGCCGCCGCCGCGACCAGGGCCAGCAGCACCTGTTGCCCGACCCCGGAGCCGCGCAGCACCTTGTCGACCGCCATGCGGCCGATCTGGGCCACGCCAGGCGCCGGCTGCAGCAGGCGGCCTGTGGCCAGCGGCTGGCCCAGGCCGTTGTAGGCGACGGCGTGGACAGCCGTGGCATCGGCGGCATCCCACTCCAGTTCGGCCGGGATCTGCTGCTCCTCGACGAAGACCCGGGTGCGCAGGGCGCCGGCATCAGCGCCCAGCTCGGCCCAGGTCCCGGTGCGTACCTGCACCATGGCCTGGCCGGCTTCGAAGCCTTGCAGGATGTCGCGCAAGGCCTGGGGCACAGGGCGCGAGGTCTGGGTCGCCGGGTCGGCAAACACATAGACCAGTTCACAGGTGATCAGCATTTGCTCGGCGCGGAAGATCGCGCCGCTGAAGGTCATGGACGAGGTGCCGATCCGGCCGCACTTCATGCCGATCTCGAGTTGATCGTCCATGCGCGCCGAGGCATGGAATTCCACGGTCGCCTTCTTGACGTACAGATCCCCTTGCAGCTGCGCCATGGCTTCTTCATACGGCAAGGCCAGGGCCCGCCAGTAGTCCGCCACCGCCGTGTCGAAGTACATCAGGTAGTGGGCATTGAACACGATCTTTTGCATGTCCACCTCGGCCCAGCGCACGCGCAGGCGGTGGAAAAAGCGGAAATCGTCTTTGCTGGTGGTCATGGGTGCAGGGCCTCGGCAAGGGCGCGCGCCGCGTCGCCATGGGCTTGCCGGGCTTCGGGGATGGCGCGTCCCATCTTGATGAATTCATGGGTGACGCCGCGGTAGATTTCCAGCTGCACCGCGACGCCGGCGGCCCGCAGTGTATCCGCGTAGAGCAGGCCTTCGTCGACCAGCGGGTCGCATTCGGCCAGGCCGAACCAGGCCGGCGCCAGGCCTTCGGCGTCGGGCACGTTCAGGGGCGAGAAGCGCCAGTCCGCGCGGTCCTGGGAGTCGATGTAGTGGCCGAAAAAGTAGTCGATGTGGGCCGCCTCCAGCGCCAGGCCCTCGGCAAAGGACTTGTGCGAAGGCGTGTCCTGGTAGGCCGCGCAGCCTGGGTAGAACAGCAGTTGCAGGGCCAGCGGCAAGCCGGCGTCGCGCGCCAGGATGGCGCTGACGGCGGCCAGCGTGCCGCCCGCGCTATCGCCGCCCACCGCCAGACGGCTGCTGTCCAGGCCCAGGTCCCTGCCCTGCCCAGCCAGCCACTGCACGGCATCCCAGGCATCGTTAACGGCGATGGGAAAGCGGTGCTCGGGCGCCAGCCGGTAGTCCAGCGAGACCACCGCGCAGCCGCTGAGCCGGCTCAGTTCCCGGCACAGGATGTCGTGGCTGGCAATGCTGCCGATGGTGAAGCCGCCACCATGGAAGTACAGCAGCACCGGCAGGCGAGCCTGGCTGGGCGCATACAGCCGGGCCGGCAAGGGCGTGCCATCGCGCGACGGGATCGCGAAGTCCTCCACCCGCGCCAGCGCGGCCTTGGGAACTTCCAGCACGCCTGCTCCGGCTTCATAGGCCGCCTTGGCTTGCGCAGGCCCCAGGGTGTACATGGGGGGATGGCCGGCACGGGCCATGCGTTCGAGCACCGAACGCATGGCGGGCGTGAGCCGGGCCGAGGCCGGCGGCGGATTCAAGCTGTCACCTGCTGGATATGCATGGCCCCCTGCGTGCCGTAAAGTGCGATTTTTCCATCGTACAACGGCGCGCACCATGGCTTTCATCTACTACGTCACCCAGATCCAGTTCGACTTCGGCGCCGTGAAACTGCTCAAGCAGGAATGCGAGCGCGTGGGCATCACCCGTCCCCTGATCGTCACCGACCAGGGCGTCAAGGCCGCCGGCGTCCTGCAAAAGGCCCTGGACGCCCTGCCCGGCCTGCCGGTCACCGTGTTCGACCAGACGCCGTCCAACCCGACCGAGGCGGCGGTGCGGGCGGCCGCCCAGATGTACAAGGCCAACAACTGCGACGGCCTGATCGCCGTGGGCGGCGGCTCGGCCATCGATTGCGCCAAGGGCGTGGCCATTGCCGCCACCCATGAAGGCCCACTGACCCACTACGCCACCATCGAGGGCGGCTCGCCGCGCATCACCGACAAGGCCGCGCCGCTGATCGCCGTGCCCACCACCAGCGGCACCGGCAGCGAGGTGGCGCGCGGCGCCATCATCATCGTCGACGACCACCGCAAGCTGGGCTTCCATTCCTGGCACCTGGTGCCGCGCACCGCCATCTGCGACCCTGAGCTGACCCTGGGCCTGCCGGCCAAGCTCACGGCAGCCACCGGCATGGACGCCATCGCCCACTGCATGGAGACCTTCATGGCCTCGGCCTTCAACCCGCCGGCCGACGGCATTGCCCTGGACGGCCTGGAGCGCGGCTGGGCCCACATCGAGCGCGCCACGCGCGACGGCAGCGACCGCGAGGCCCGCTTCAACCTGATGAGCGCTTCCATGCAGGGCGCGATGGCCTTCCAGAAGGGTCTGGGCTGCGTGCACTCCCTCAGCCACAGCCTGGGCGGGGTCGACCCTCGCCTGCACCATGGCACGCTCAACGCCATGTTCCTGCCTGCCGTCGTGCGTTTCAATGCCCAGGCCGAGTCCGTCATCAAGGACAGGCGGCTCGAGCGCATGGCCCACGCCATGGGCCTGGCTTCGGCAAGCGACATCGCCGATGCAATCCGCGACATGAACGCCCGCCTGGGCCTGCCCACCGGCCTGGCCGCCATGGGGGTGCAGCAGTCGGCCTTCGGTCAGATCATCCAGGGCGCGCTGGCCGACCACTGCCACAAGACCAATCCGCGCATTGCCAGTGCCGCCGAGTACGAGGAGCTGCTGGCCACCTCCCTGTAGCAACGCAGGCTTGCTGCTGGCGCCTAGCGCAGCGCGCGGCGCTTGCTCCATTCGCGCAGAGGCTTCTCGACAAACCGCTCGCTGGCCAGCGCCAGCAAAAAGGCCGAGCCGATCACGGCGGCTGACAGCGCGAGGCGCCCCCCGACAGGCCATTGCTCGGGGCTGCCCCAGCCGAGGCGGGGGATAACGGTCCAAGTCAGGCCGAAGAAGAGCACGGGGTGCATCAGGTACAGCCCGTAGGTGGCGTCCCCCAGGTGGGCGGCGGCTCGGGCGCTGTCGTGGCGCAGTGCCAAACCGGTCGACAGCCAGACCAGCAGGAAGCACAAGGCCATGCACAGCAGGCCGCGCCAGCCCAGGAGTTCGTCGCCTGCTTGCGCGGGATTGAGCAGCCACAGCAGTCCAAATCCGCCGGCGAGCACACCGGGCACCAGGGCCGGAGCGATCGTTGGCATCCGGCCGGCACGGCGCGCCAGCCCGAGCAGGCAACCGCCCATGAAATAGGCAGCGAAGGCCGGCACCTGGTGGTAGGCCACCGCATTGGCGGCATAACCCTCGGGGCCACCGGCGGTCCAGCGGATCCAGGCGAGCTGCAGCACCAGCAACAGGCACAAGAGCACCAGGCCGGCATGGCGCTTGAGGCCGGCCCACAGAAACAGCGGGAACGCGAGGTAGTACACGGCTTCAATCCCCAGTGACCAGCCGCCGATCAGCACGGAATTGGCCGCCGGGTTCCAGAAACCGAACAGGAAGGCGGCATTGAGCGCCAGCTTGGCCAGCAGAGTGTCCGTCACGCCGTCCCTGGCCATCTTCCAGGGCAGGACCAGGAGCATCAGCGCCAGATACAGCGGCGCCAGCCGCATGTAGCGCACCCACAGGAACTGGCGGAACCTGAAGCCGCCCTGCTCGAAGCGGCCGGCATAGGTGTAGGCCAGGCTGGCGCCTGAGAGCACGAAAAACAGATAGACCCCGTAGCTGCCAAAGCTGTGCAGGGCGGTCACACCCTGCCACAGCAGCAGGTGGTAGACCGCGACCGCGAGCGCGCTCAGGCCGCGCAGCACATCCCAGCCAAGGACGCGTTCGCCAGCGCCACCGGCCGCGCCACTCACAGTGGCGCCACCCGGTCCATGTCCGGGCGCTCCAGCCACTGCGCAAATTCATCGACCAGCTGCGCGCTGGCACTGACCGCGCTGTTCCAGGCTGTCATGCGGCCCTGCAGGTCGGGGCCGTAACGCGTGAAGTCGGTGCGGTCCGGCAGCTTGCCATTGGGCAAGGTTCTGACCCACTCGGGGTTGGGCGCCAGCACCACCATGCTGTCCAGAAAAGGCGTGGCGCCGTGCCGCCATTTCAGGCCCTTGTCCAGCCAGCCTGGAATCACGGCCTTCTGGAAATGCGGATACAGCACCAGGCCCGCAGGCTGCGCCGGCGCGTAGTCCAGGTGCAGGTGGTAGTCGGTGATGCCGCCATCCCAGTAGGCGCCGCGCGGCGCGCCAGGGATGTCGTGGATGGCGCGCAGCACGAAGGGAATGGAGCAGCTGGCCTGCAAGGCCGCATTGAAATTGGCTTCCGACAGCGCGACCTGGCGCGTACGGTAGTCGCCCGTGCCAAAGGGCAAAGCTGCCGGCGTCTGGCCACTGGCGCTGGAGAAGACCACCCGCTCCAGCCAGCCGCCCATGGCCTTGCGGTGCAGCAGATTGGTCAGGAAGGCGCCCAGGTAGCCCAGCGGCGTGGCCAGGCCGTGTTCGCGGCCCAGCATGTGGCGGCCGCGCGAAGTGACGATGTGCAGGCGGTAGCGCGGGTGGTTGAGCACCTGGGCGATGCGCCCGCCATAGAAGTCCTGCAGACTGGCGCCAAAGCGCTCGCTGACCAGGTCGGCCGAGGGCATCTTGCGGCCCGGTTCCGGTTCGTAGTGCTGGGCGATGTAGTCGCGCTCGAGCCGCTCGAAGGCCGGCACCGGCTGGTCCAGGCAGGCGGTGGCCATGCGCCAGGCGCCGATGGAGGCGCCCACCAGGTCGATGGGCTGATCCGAACGCGCCAGCCAGTGGCCGAACAGGAAGCGGTCCAGCGGCCCGAGGATCAGGCCCTTGGGCCCACCGGCTGCGCCCGGCACCACACCCACATCCTGCGGCCGCAGGCCGTGCTGTTCGATGTGGCGGAGGGCGCCAGGGCCGGCAAGAATGCGCAGGGCCTGCATGCGGTGTGGGACTCAGCGGCGCAGCTTGGCAAAGGCTCCGGCCATGGCCGTGGGCGCTGCCGGCGCCGCCGCCGTGCGCTGGCCGCGGGCGGCGCCTTCGAAGCGGTTGTCGCGCGGGCCATCGCGCCTGGCCGGCGCCGCGTCCATCTTCATGGTCAGGCTGATGCGCTTGCGCGCCACGTCCACTTCCAGCACCTTGACCTTGACGATGTCGCCGGTCTTGACGATCTCGCGCGCGTCGTCGACGAACTTGTTGGCCAGCTGGCTGACGTGGACCAGGCCGTCCTGGTGCACGCCCAGATCGACGAAGGCGCCGAAGGCCGCCACGTTGCTCACCGTGCCCTCCAGCACCATGCCCTCCTTCAGGTCGGCGATGTCGTCGACGCCGTCGTTGAAGCGCGCCACCTTGAAGTCCGGGCGTGGATCGCGGCCAGGCTTTTCCAGCTCGCCCAGGATGTCCTTGACGGTGATGACGCCGAACTTCTCGTTGGCGAAGAGTTCGGGCTTGAGGGTGCGCAGCATCTCGGCGCGGCCCATGACCTCGGCCACCGGCTTGCCGGTCTGGGCCAGCATCTTCTCGACCACAGGATAGGTTTCCGGGTGCACGCCCGTCATGTCCAGCGGGTTGTCGCCGCCGCGGATGCGCAGGAAGCCGGCGCTCTGCTCGAAGGTCTTGGCGCCCAGGCCCGAGACATCCAGCAGCTGCTGGCGGCTTTTGAAGGCGCCATTGGCTTCGCGCCAGCGCACCACGGCCTTGGCCACGCTGGCCGACAGGCCCGACACGCGCGACAGCAGCGGCACGCTGGCGGTGTTGAGGTCCACGCCGACCGAATTGACGCAGTCCTCGACCACGGTTTCCAGGGTGCGGGCCAGTTCGCTCTGGTTGACGTCGTGCTGGTACTGGCCGACGCCGATGGACTTGGGGTCGATCTTGACCAGCTCGGCCAGCGGATCCTGCAGGCGTCGGGCGATGCTGGCGGCGCCGCGCAGGCTGACGTCAACGTCCGGCATCTCCTGCGAGGCGAACTCGCTGGCCGAATAGACCGATGCGCCCGCCTCGCTGACCACAACTTTCTCCATGGCAGGCAGACCGGCGGCGGCCGCCAGCTTGATCAGTTCGCCGGCCAGCTTGTCGGTCTCGCGGCTGGCCGTGCCGTTGCCGATTGCAATCAGGTTGACGCCGTGCTGCTGCACCAGCTTGCCCAGGGTGTGCAGCGAACCGTCCCAGTCGCGGCGCGGCTCGTGCGGGAACACTGTGGCGGTTTCCACCAGCTTGCCGGTGGCATCGACCACCGCCACCTTGACACCGGTGCGGATGCCGGGGTCCAGGCCCATCACCACCCGCGGGCCGGCCGGTGCGGCCAGCAGCAGGTCGCGCAGGTTGTCGGCGAAGACCTTGATGGCCACCTTCTCGGCGTCCTCGCGCAGGCGGGTGAACAAATCGCGCTCAGTGGACAGCGACAGCTTGACGCGCCAGGTCCAGGCCACGCACCTGCGCAGCAGGTCGTCGGCAGGCCGCGCCTTGTGGCTCCAGCCCAGGTGCAAGGCGATCTTGCCCTCGGCGATCGAGGGCTTGCCCGGCTCGGGCTCCACCGGCAGCGCCAGCTTGGCCTCCAGCATCTCCAGCTGGCGGCCGCGGAACACTGCCAAAGCGCGGTGCGAGGGCACGCGGCCCACCGGCTCGTCGTAGTCGAAGTAGTCGCGGAACTTGGCGACATCGGCGTTGTTCTCGTCCTTGCCGGCAACCAGCTTGGACTTGAACAGGCCTTCGCTCCACAGCCATTCGCGCAGCGAACGCACCAGGGCCGGGTCTTCGGCCCAGCGCTCTGACAGGATGTCACGCACGCCGTCCAGGACGGCCGGCACGGTGGAGAAGTCGGCACCGGGCTTGCCGTCGTCGAGCACCTCGGGCGGCCGCGTGAAGGCTGCGGCCTCGGCCGCGGGGTCCAGCATCGGGTCGGCGAACAGCTTGTCGGCCAGCGGCTCGATACCGAACTCGCGGGCGATCTGGCCCTTGGTGCGGCGCTTCTGCTTGAAAGGCAGGTACAGGTCTTCCAGCTCCTGCTTGGTCGGCGCAGCCTCAATGGCGGCGCGCAGCGCCGGCGTCAGCTTGCCCTGCTCGTCGATGGCCTTGAGCACCGCCTCGCGACGATCTTCCAGCTCGCGCAGGTAGCCCAGCCGCTGCTCGAGCTCGCGCAGCTGGATGTCGTCCAGGCCGCCGGTGACTTCCTTGCGGTAGCGGGCGATGAAGGGCACGGTGGCGCCGCCGTCGAGCAGCTCCACCGCCGTGCGGACCTGCTGCTCGCCCACCCTGATTTCGGCGGCGATTTGCCGGATGATTTTCTGCATTCTGTACTGCTGTTTTTCGAGGGAACGCGGCAGTTTGCCACAGGCTGCGGACACGAAATCGGCGTGTCGGCTGACAGGGGGCCAGCGCCTGGGCCAGCAGCATGAACGCATCCCTTTCCTAGGAGCACACCATGCGAGCCCGACTGGTCATTCTTGTTCTTGCCATCCTCGCGGTGGCCGGCTTCGCCGCGCTGAACTGGTCCGAATTCCTGCGCACCACGCCGCTGAGCTTCGGCCTGGTGGTGATGGAGGCGCCTCTGGGCCTGATCATGCTGGCCATTTTGGGCATCACGGCACTGGCCTTCCTGGCCGCCAACGCCACCTCGCAGACCCAGTTGCTGATCGAGTCGCGCCAGCACAGCAAGGCCTTGCAGGCCCAGCGTGACCTGGCCGACAAGGCCGAAGCCTCGCGCTTCACCGAGCTGCGCCAGCACCTGGACGCGCAATTGCGCGAAAACCGCCAGCGCGAGGCCATCGCCGCCACCGAGTTCGAGAAGGCCATGGTTGGCAGCCAGCGCGAGCTGCGCACCCAGCTCGAGCAGATGAACCGCACCCTGGCAACCCGGATGGGCGAGATCGAGACGCGCATCGATGCGCGGCTGGAGCGCGCCCGCCCGGCAACCGACTTGCGGACCACGCCGCTGGTCTGACCGGCCGTCAGGCGTCGAACAGGCCCGGGCCGTTGACCTGGGCGCGCTCGATCTCCAGCATCTTGAGCTTGGTGTCGACCCCGCCGGTGGCCGAAAAGCCGCCCCCGCGCCCGCCTGCGGCCAGGATGCGGTGGCAGGGCACGACCGGCGCAAAGGGGTTGTGGCCCAGCGCCTGGCCGACAGCCCGCGCCGCGCCCGGCTCGCCCAGCTGCTGCGCCATTTCCCCGTAAGTCATGGTGCGGCCCGGCGGGATGGCCCGCGCCAGCGCATAGACGCGCTGGTGGAACGGCGGCACGCCCTCCATGTCCAACGCAACGTCCAGCAGGCTGTCCGGCTCGCCTTGCAGCAGCTTGCGAACGCGCGCTATCACGGCCTGCACGGCCTCGGGCGGCGTCGTTTCAGGCGTGTCCGCGAAGCGGCTTTGCATGCGCCTGCGCGTGGCCTGTGCATCAGTCCCCGGCAATTGCACACCCACGAGGGCCTGCGCGCCCCAGGCCATGCCACAGGGCCCGATGGCCGTGTCGAAGACGCAAAAGCCCAGCGCCGTGGCCATGGGCTGGTCCGTCAGACGGCCTCGCGCAAGGCCGCGCGCAGCTGCTCGCCCAGCTCGGGCCGCTCGCCGAAGGGGTCGGCCGGGTTCTGGATCTGCACGATGGACTCCATGCGGCTTTGCACGTTGCCCAGGGCCTTGGGGTGGCTGAAGATGTAGAACTGGTCGGCGGCAATGGCATCGAAGACCTTTTGCGCCACGTCCGCCGCTGTCACCTTGCCCGAGCCCACGGCCTTGTCGCTCATGGCCTGGCCGATCAGCTGGCTCTTTGTCGGCTTGTCCGCTGCCAGCTCGCCGGGCCGGTTGCGCTGGCTCTGGCTGATGCCGGTGGGCACGAAGTACGGGCACAGCACGCTGGCGCCGACCTGGTCCGTGACCAGGCGCAGATCCTGGTAGAGGGTCTCGCTCAGGCTGACCACCGCATGCTTGCTGACGTTGTAGATGCCCATGTTGGGCGGCGTCAGCAGGCCAGCCATGCTGGCGGTGTTGACGATGTGGCCCTGCCAGGACGGGTCTTTCTTCGCGGCTTCCAGCATCATGGGCGTGAACAGGCGCACGCCGTGGATCACGCCCCAGAGGTTGACGCCCAGCACCCACTCCCAGTCGGCGACGCTGTTTTCCCAGAGCAGGCCGCCGGCGCCCACGCCGGCGTTGTTGAAGACGAAGTGCGGCGCGCCGAAGCGCTCGAACGTGGCCTGGGCCAGGGCTTCCATGGCCGGCGCGTTGGCGACGTCGACCTTGCGCGCCAGCACCTGGGCACCGGCGGCCTTCATTTCCGCTTCGGCCTTGTCCAGCGCATCCTGCTGGACGTCGACCAGCACCAGGTTCATGCCCAGCCGGGCGCCAATGCGCGCGCACTCCAGGCCGAAGCCCGAGCCCGCGCCGGTCAGCACCGCGGTCTTGCCCTTGAACTCCTTGATCATGCTGCGCTCTCCACTTTCTTCAGGACATAGCCAATGCGGGGGAAATGCACGTGGACGGTACCGGCGCGCGCGTCCTCGCGGCGCAGCGTGTAGTGCATGCGGGTGGCGGCGATGAGCTCGCCCTCGGTAGCTTCGGTGCCAAAAGTTTCCGGCGTCACCGTGACACGGCTGCCCAGCGCGATGCCGTGCTCGTCCTGGAAGGCGCTGTCGATCAAGAGATTGGCGCCGGCGGGCATGGGTTCTGCAGCATTGGCCACGGCGATGGCGTCAGCGGCTGTGAACTTGTCCATGCCGCCGTGGCCGATGGCCGCCAGCCTGTCCATCCATTCGCCGACGGCCGGCGTGGCATTCATGATGTCGGCCACCACCGGCACGCGGGTGCGGGTGAACCACAGCGGGTGGTAGGTGGCGAAGTCGGCCACGCAGGGCTCGGCGCCGAACAGGAACTCGTGCTCTTCCACCATGTGGGCGATGCGCCGCAGGTAGGAGCGGTAGGCCGCGCTGGCATCGGCCGAGCGCAGCCGCACCATGTTGCTGCTCATGGCCTTGCGGTCGTCGCCAAAGGCTTTCGCCACCTCGGGCGGCGCGCCGGCAAACATGTGGGCCGCGCCCTTGGGCTGCAGGTTGTGCGCCATGGCCGCCCAGAACAGCGTGGTGTCGGCCCATTGCGCGAACACCCGCGACACGCCCTTGAGATGCGGCGGATACAGGGTGGGCTCGGGCTGCACGTGCTCGAGCACGTCGCAGATCAGGGCGCTGTCGCAGTAGATGTCGGCGCCGACCTGCATGAAGGGCGTCTTGCGGTAGCCGCCGGTCAGGGCCAGGACGTCGGGCTTGGGCATGATGGACGGGATCACCACCGACTTCCAGCCCAGCTTTTTGCGGCCAAGGATCAGGCGGACCTTCTCGGAAAAGGGGGATGTCGGGTAGTGGTGCAGGATGAGGTCGGCCATGGATGTCCTTCAGCGCGGCAGGGCGCGCGCAATGATGCTGTCGAAATCGGTTTGTGCGCCCAGGCTGCCGAAGCTGTGGCCCCAGTTGCCGGCGATGCGCGAGTCGCAAAACGCACTGAACACCGCGGCCGGGGCGCTCTGGAACAACAGCGCCGCTTGCACGGCCATTGCCACGTCCTGGGCCAGGCGGCGGACCTCGGTCTCGCTGGCCATGTCCTCCACCCGGGCCGGCAGCGCAGCGGCCAGGCGGTCCAGCGCGGCGTGCGCTCCTTTGGCGGGTGCGAGTTCCTGCGCCAGCGCCGCCGCTGCATCGGCCTTGCGCAGCGCACGCAGCAGGTCCAGCGCCATGATGTTGCCGGCGCCCTCCCAGATGGAGTTGAGTGGCATCTCGCGGTAGATGCGGGCCATGATGCCCTCGCCGCCCTCCTCCACATAGCCGTTGCCACCCAGGCATTCCATCGCCTCCTGGGCGAAATGGCTGCCGCGCTTGCAGATCCAGAACTTGGCGATCGGCGTGAGCAAGCGCGCCATGACCGCCTCGTGCGCCTCATTCTTGTGGTCAAAAGCCCTTGCAAGCCGCATGGACAGGGCGCAGGCCGCTTCACTTTCGATAGCAAGATCGGCCAGCACATTGCGCATCAGCGGCTGCTCGATCAGCGGCTTGCCGAAGGCCTGGCGCTGTTGCGCGTGGTTCAGCGCGATGGCCAGCGCCTGACGCATCAGGCCGCTGGTGCCCAGGGCGCAGTCCAGCCGCGTCATGGTGCCCATCTCCAGGATCTGCGGGATGCCCCGGCCCTCTTCGCCGACCAGCCAGGCGCTGGCGCCGTGGAACTCGACCTCGGAACTGGCATTGGCCTTGTTGCCCAGCTTGTCCTTCAGCCGCTGGATGTGGATGACGTTGATGGCGCCATCTTGTAAAACGCGCGGCACGAAGAAGCACGACAGGCCGGCCGGCGCCTGCGCCAGCACCAGAAAGGCGTCGCACATGGGCGCCGAGAAAAACCATTTGTGGCCGGTGATGCGGTAACGCTGGCCCCAGCCGTCCTGGCCATCGGCCACGGCCTGGGTCGTGTTGGCGCGCACGTCCGAGCCGCCCTGCTTCTCGGTCATGCCCATGCCCATGGTCAGACCGGCCTTGTCTTTCCAGGGCTTGAGCGCCGGGTCATAGGCGCGCGCCGTCAGCCCAGTCTGCCAGTCGGCGTACACGGCGGGGTTGCTGCGCAGCGCCGGCGTGACGGCATAGGTCATGGAGATGGGGCACAGGATGGAGGGCTCCAGCTCGGTGAAGAGCATGAAGCCGGCCGCCCGCTGCACATGGGGCGAGGTGCCCTCGCCCAGCCACGGCGTGCCGTGCAGGCCGGCTTCGGTGGCCAGACCCATCAGGGCGTGGTAGCTGGGATGGAACTCGACCTGGTCGACCCGCCGGCCGAAGCGGTCATGGCTGTGCAGTTGCGGTGTGTGGACGTTGGCCAGGCGCGCATGGGTCTGCATGTCCACGCTGCCCAGCCTTGCGCCCATCGCCGACAGGGCCGCGGTGTCCAGCTGCGGCGCGTTGAACTTGAGCGCGTCGCGCAGGCCGGCGTTGCCTTCAAACAGGTTGTAGCCGGCCAGCGGCGCCGGCTGGTTGAAGACCTCGTGGGTCGCCTCCATGGCTGGGCTCAGATCACCTTGACGAGCTGCTTGCCGAAGTTCTTGCCCTTGAGCAGGCCCAGGAAGGCTTCGGGCGCGGCCTCGATGCCTTCGGCCACAGTCTCGCGTGGGCGCAGTTTGCCGGTGCCCACCAGGGTGCCCAGCTCCTTGAGGGCCTCGGGCCAGACTTCCATGTGCTCGCTGACGATGAAGCCTTCGATCTTCAGGCGGTTGGTCAGAATCAGTTGCGGATAGGCCAGCGGCAGGGGCTGGCCATCGTAGCCGGCGATCATGCCGCACAGGGCGATGCGGCCGAAGGCGTTCATGCGGCTGAGCACCGCGTCCAGCACGATGCCGCCGACGTTCTCGAAGTAGCCGTCGATGCCGTCCGGGCAGTGTTCCTTGAGCGCCTTGGACAGCGAGGCCGCGTCCTTGTGCAGGCGGTAGTCGATGCAGGCATCGAAGCCCAGTTCCTCGACCGCGTACTTGCACTTGTCCGGGCCGCCGGCGACGCCAACCACGCGGCAGCCGCGCGCCTTGGACAGGGCGCCGAAGGCGCTGCCCACGGCGCCGGTGGCGGCGCTGACCACCATGGTCTGGCCGGCCTTGGGCTCGATGATCTTGACCAGGCCATACCAGGCCGTGACGCCGGGCATGCCGACGGCGCCCAGGTAGTGCGACAGCGGCACATGGGTGGTGTCGACCTTGCGCAAGGCGCCGACCTGGTCGCCATTGACCACGCTGTACTGCTGCCAGCCGCCAAAGCCCACGACCTTGTCGCCGACCGCGTATTTGGCGTTCTTGCTCTCCACCACCTCGCCGACGGTGCCGCCCTGCATGACCTGGCCCAGCGGCTGCGGCACGGCATAGCTCTTGGAGTCGTTCATGCGGCCGCGCATGTAGGGGTCCAGGCTGAGGAAATGGTGGCGCACCAGGACCTGGCCGTCCTGCAGGGCCGGCGTGTCGGCTGTCACCAGCTTGAAGTTGGAAACGGTGGCTTCGGCTTGCGGACGGTTGTCCAGTTGGATCTGCTTGTTCTGGGGCATGTGTGTCTCCTTGGGGTGCCGTGCGTCAGTCGGTTGAAATGACGTTCAGCGGATTGGCGCTTTTGGGCCCGGTGGGCAGGCGCTTGACGTACTTGAAGGTGCCGGTGGCATGGGCGCAGGCCTTGCCATCGGCGTCGAAAATCGTGGCCTCGGTGAAGGCCATGGTGGCCGTGCGGTGGATCAGCCGGCCCTTGCCGGCCAGCAGGCCGCGGGCCGGCTGCATGAAGCTGGTCTTCATCTCGATGGTGACAACGCCCATCTCCTTGTCGACGCTGCGCGCCGCCACCGCCATGGACACGTCCATCAGCGTCATGATGGCGCCGCCGTGGGTGACCCCGAAGGAATTGAGGTGCTCGGCCTGGGCCTGGTAATGGATCTCGGACTGGCCGCCCTCGAACAGCACCAGCTCGAAGCCCAGGTGGGTGACGAAGGGGATCTCGACGCCGAAGTTCATGACCAGTCGGCGCTGGGCCGCCCCAAGCCGACGACGGCCCCCTCGGGGGGCAGCGCATTACACGAAGTGAAAAGCGTGGGGGCCATGTTCAGCCTCCGGTGATGACCGAGACGCCGCCGTCCACCGCCAGCCACTGGCCGGTGATGTGCTTGCCGGCGTCGGAGGCGAACAGCAGGGCCGTGCCCTTGAGGTCCTCATCGTCTCCCAGGCGGCGCAGCGGCGCGTGCGAGGCCAGCTTGTCCTCGCCCAGGCGGTCGAGCGTGGCCTGGGTCATCTTGCTGGGGAAAAAGCCCGGGCAGATGGCGTTGACGTTGATGCCGTACTTGCCCCATTCGCAGCCCAGGGCCTGGGTGAAGGTGATCACAGCGCCCTTGGAGGTGTTGTAGGCCAGGGTCTGCATCTCGGCCGGGTTGCCGCCCAGGCCGGCGATCGAGGCGATGTTGATGATGCGGCCGCTCTTGCGCGGGATCATGGACTGCTTGGCGATGTGCTGGGCCAGGATGAAATAGCCGCGCACGTTCAGGTTCATCAGCTTGTCCCAGGCTTCCACCGGGTAGTCCTCGGCGGGCGCGCCCCAGGCGGCGCCGGCGTTGTTGACCAGGATGTCGACCTGGCCCATGCGCTGCAGCGTCTCGTCGGCCAGTCGGCGAATGTCCTCCTCGCGGCCGCAGTCGGCGGCGATCCAGCGGGTGTCGATGCCGGCGGCTTGCAACTCGGCGGCGGCCTCCTCCAGGTCAGCAGCTTTGCGAGAGCTGAGCATGATGCGGGCGCCGGCCTCACCCAGCGCATGCGCCAGCTGCAGGCCCAGGCCGCGCGAGCCGCCGGTGACCAGGGCGGTCTTGCCGCTGAGGTCGAACAATTGCTTCACGGTGCGGGTCATTCTTGTCCTTCTTGTCTGCGAAAAATCAGCTGTCGATTGTGCTCTTGACCATGGTCGAACGGACCCAGATCAGGACCACGCCCGCAGCGGCGGCAAGGCCGCCCAGCACCACCAGCACCCAGCCCACGGCCAGTTGGTGGTCCAGCAAGGCCAGGCCCAGTACCAGGGTCAGCAGGCCGCCGAAGAGCAGCACCCAGACCAGGGTCTCGACCCGCGCGATGGCTTTGGCCGAGGCCATCAGAAAGCCTCTTCCGGCATGTCGGCGCAGGTGCTGTCGCGGCCGGTGACCACGTTCAACCAGGCGCCGATCTTGGGCAGTTCGTAGTGATAGAAATAGGTGGTAGCCCGCAGCCTGCCTTCTTGTGCTGCTGCGTTTTCAGTAGCGCCTGAGGGCTGGGCCAGGAGCACATCGAGCCAGACCCAGGCCAGCACCATATGGCCGAAGGCCTGCATATAGGGCACGGCATTGGCCAGCGCTTCATTGGGCACGCCTGTGGCCCAGGCCGCCTTGGTGGCGGCGCCCACCTGTGCCAGGGCCTTGCCCAAGGCATTGGCGTGCGCCGCCAGCTCCGGCCGCTGGATGGCGCGCTCGATGGTGGTGTTGATGCGGCCTGCCAGCAGCATCAGGCCGCGGCCGCCCTCCATCAGCACCTTGCGGCCCAGCAAGTCGGTGGCCTGGATGCCGTGCGTGCCCTCGTGGATCATGTTCAGGCGGTTGTCACGCCAGTACTGCTCGACCGGAAAGTCGCGCGTGTAGCCGTAGCCGCCGTGGACCTGGATGGCCAGGGAGTTGGCCTCCAGGCACCATTCGCTGGGCCAGCTCTTGGCGATGGGGGTCAGCACCTCCAGCAGCAGGCGGGCCTCGTCGGCCGCCGCGGCGTCGCCAGTGTGCTGCTCGTCCACCAGTCGGGCGCAGTACAGACCCAGGGCCAGCGCGCCCTCGGCATAGGACTTTTGCGCCAGCAGCATGCGCTTGACGTCGGCGTGCTCGATGATGCGCACCTGCGGCTGGGCCGCGTCCTTGCCTGCCGGTCCGACAGGTCTTCCTTGCGGCCGGTTCTTGGCGTAGTCCAGCGAGGCGTAGTACCCGGCCAGGCCCAGCATGACGGCGGCCAGGCCGACGCCGATGCGCGCCTCGTTCATCATGTGGAACATGCAGCGCAGGCCTTCGTGGGGCTTGCCCACCAGGTAGCCCACGGCACCTGCCTGTCCATCGACAGGGAACTTGCCCTCGCCGAAATTGAGCAACGTGTTGGTCGTGCCGCGCCAGCCCAGCTTGTGGTTCAGGCCGGCCAGGGCCACATCGTTGCGCACGCCGGTCAATTGGCCGTCGGTGCCGACCAGCTTCTTGGGCACGACGAACAGCGAGATGCCGCGCGTGCCGGGGATGAGCTTGCCGTCCGGGCCCGGGATCTTGGCCAGCACCAGATGGACGATGTTCTCGGTCAGCTCGTGCTCGCCGGCCGAAATCCACATCTTGTTGCCTTTGAGGCGGTAGCGCGGACCCAGGGGCTCGGCTTCGAAATCGGCGCCGTCCGGGACGGCGCGCGTCGTGATGTCCGACAGCGAGGAACCGGCCTGTGGCTCGGACAGGCACATGGTTCCGGAAAAACGGCCGCTGAACTCGTTGCGCGCGAACACCTGCTTTTGCATCTCGGTGCCGTGCACCAGCAGCAGGTTGGCATTGCCCTTGGTCAGCAGGCTCGAGCCCATGCTGACCGAGGCCAGGCCGAAGAAGGCGTTGGCCGCCGCCTCGATGGTGTAGGGCAGCTGCATGCCGCCCTCCTCGTAGTCCTGCGCGGCGCTGAGCATGCCGGACTCGGCATAGGCGCGGTTGGCGTCGTGCGTGGCCTGCGGCAGGATGACCTTTTCGCCGTCGAAGCGGGGCTCCTCGGTGTCCACCGTGCGGTTGAACGGCGCGTACTTCTCGCGGGCGATGCGCTCGCAGGTGTCGAGCACCGCGTCGAAGGTCTCGCGAGAGTGGTCGGCAAAGCGCTCGCGGCTCGCCAGCCCCTGCGCCTCCAGCCAGTCGTACAACAGGAAGTCGAGCGTGGGGCGAAGGCTCATGGCGTCAGAGGACTTCGAAGACCCCGGCTGCGCCCATGCCGCCGCCGATGCACATGGTGACGACGACCTTCTTGGCACCGCGGCGCTTGCCTTCGATCAGGGCATGGCCGGTCAGGCGCTGGCCCGAGACGCCATAGGGATGGCCGACGGCGATGGCGCCGCCGTTGACGTTCAGGCGGTCGCCCGGGATGCCCAGCTTGTCGCGGCAGTAGATCACCTGCACGGCGAAGGCTTCGTTGAGCTCCCACAGATCGATGTCATTGACCGTCAGGCCCAGCTTCTTGAGGACCTTGGGGATGGCATAGATCGGGCCGATGCCCATCTCGTCGGGCTCGCAGCCGGCGACGGCAAAGCCCAGGAAGCGGCCCAGGGGCTTGAGGCCCTTGCGGCTGGCCACGTCTTCGTGCATCACCACCACGGCGCCGCCGCCGTCGGAGAACTGGCTGGCATTGCCGGCCGAGATCACGCCGCCGGGGATGGCCGGGCGGATGCCGCTGATGCCTTCTTTGGTCGTGCCCGGGCGGATACCTTCGTCATCAGAGATGGTCACTTCCTTGGTGCGCAGTCCCAGCACCGCGTCGGCCACGCCGGCCTGCACGGTGATGGGGGCGATCTCGTCCTTGAACAAGCCCTTTTCCAGGGCAGCGGTGGCGCGTTGCTGGCTGGCGGCGCCGTACTCGTCCATGGCGTCGCGGCCGATGTTGTAGCGCTTGGCAACCTGTTCGGCCGTCTGCAGCATGTTCCAGTAGATCTCGGGCTTGATCTTGTCCAGCGCCGGGTCGCGCATCATGTGGGTGTTCATTTCCTGCTGCACGCAGGAGATGCTTTCCACGCCGCCGGCCACGAAGATGTCGGCCTCGCCGGCGATCACGCGCTGGGCCGCCATGGCGATGGTCTGCAGGCCCGAGGAACAGAAACGGTTGACCGTCATGCCCGAGGTGGTGATGGGGCAGCCGGCCATCAGCGCGATCTGGCGCGCGATGTTGGCGCCGGTCGCGCCCTCGGGGTTGGCGCAGCCCATGATGACGTCGTCGACTTCGCCGGCATCGATGCCGGCGCGGGCGATGGCGTGCTTGACGGCGTGGCCGCCCAGGGTGGCGCCGTGCGTCATGTTGAAGGCGCCCTTCCAGCTCTTGGCCAGGGGCGTGCGGGCGGTGGAAACGATCACGGCGGAAGTCATGGCGAGGCCTTTCTCTGTCAGGTATTCTGGGAAATCAGGGTGCCGGCGCAGCCGTCGAGGCCGTGCCGGACGCGTTTTGCAAAAGCTGGTGGTAGAAGCGCACCAGCTCGGCCAGGTTGGCCGTGGAGATGCGCTCATCCGTCCCGTGCAGCCGCGGCAGGTCTTGCGGCGTCACGCGCACGGGCGAGAAGCGGTAGATGTTGTCGGTCAGCCCGGTGAAATACTGGGAGTCCGAACCGGCCACGTAGAGGGCGGGAGAGACCAGCACGTCCGGGAAGACCGCGCGCAAGGTCCGGTTGAGCATCTGGTAGGGAGCGGCGCTGGTCGGCGCCACGCCGGTGGGATCGATGGCGCCGGGAAGCTCCGTCACCTCGACGCCCTCGCCCACCTTGGAACGCACATGGGCCAGCACGGTTTCACGCGTCTCGCCGGGCATGATGCGGAAGTTGACCACGGCCTGCGCCTGGCCGGGGATCACGTTGTCCTTGTTGCCGGCGTTGACGATGGTCAGCGCCGTGGTCGTGCGCAGCATGGCATTGGTGCCGCCGCTCTTTTCCAGCTGCGGCTGCACCAGGGGCCCGAACAGCCACAGGTTGGACAGGGCCACGCGCTGGAAGCCGCCCATTTCCGGCGCCAGCGTTTCGAACATCTCGCGCGCCACGCCCTTCAAGGCGGCGGGCAATTGCTGTTCGTCCAGCCGGCGCAGGGCCGCGCTGATGCGCGAGATGGCGGTGTTGCCCGGCGGCGGCGGCGCCGAGGAGTGCCCTGCAACGCCGCTGGCCGTGAGCGTGGCCGACAGGTAGCCCTTCTGGGCGATGCCCACGATCGCCAGCGGCTTGTCCAGGCCGGGAAACAGGCCCTGCGAGATGAACAGGCCTTCGTCGATCACGAAGTCCAGCTGGACCTTGCGCGACTGCAGCAGCGCCGCAATCGGCTTGGCGCCGCGCAGGCCGTTGACCTCCTCATCGGCCCCGGAGATGAGGTAGACGGTCTGGCGCGGCTTGAAACCGCTGGCCAGCAGCATCTCCACCGCCTCCATCTGAGCGATCAGGTTGCCCTTGTCGTCCCAGGTGCCGCGGCCCCAAACATGGCCGTCGCGCAGTTCGCCCGCAAAAGGAGGGAAAGTCCACTTGCCTTCGGTGCCGGGCTCGATGGGCACCACGTCGTGGTGCGCCAGCAAGGCGATGGCCTTGGCCGCCGGGTCCGTGCCGGGCCAGGTATAGAGCAGGCTGTAGCCGCCGACCACCTCGCGCTTGAGCGCGGCGTGGACCTTGGGAAAACGCTGCTCCAGGTACGCATGGAGCTTGCGGAACTCGTCGGCGTTGGCTTCCGGTTCCGTCAGGCTGGAGATGGTCCGGAACCGGACCGCGCCCACCAGCTTGTCGGCGACGCTCTTCTCGTCCACTGCCAGCGGCGGCGCCGGCGGCACGGCGATCTGGCGCGACCCCTGGCGCAGCGTGTTGGCAGCGACAACGGCCACCAGCAGCAACACCAGCGCCAGCAGGCCGAGCAGGACTCGTTTGATCACTTCCGTGCTCAGCTGAAGCTCTTGCCTTCGGCCACCAGCTTGCGGATCAGCGGCGCCGGCTCCCAGAAGGCGGCGTCATCACGCGGGTTCTGCTGGAAACGCTTCATGGACTGGGCCACATTGAACAGGCCGACCTGGTCGGCATAGTTCATGGGGCCGCCGCGGTGGATGGGGAAGCCGTAACCAGTGATGTAGACCATGTCGATGTCGCTGGCCTTGGAGGCGATGCCGTCTTCCAGGATGTGGGCGCCTTCGTTGACCAGGGCGAACACCAGGCGCTGCACGATCTCCTCGTCGGAGATCTTGCGCGGCGTGATGCCCAGCTCCTTGCGGTGCTCCTCGATCATCTTGTTGACCAGCTCGGAGGGGATGGCGTCGCGCTTGCCGGCCTGGTAGTCGTACCAGCCGGCGCCGGTCTTCTGGCCGAAGCGGCCGAGCTCGCACAGCTTGTCGGCCGTGCGGCTGTACTTCATGTCGGCACGCTCGGTGGCGCGGCGCTTGCGGATGGCCCAGCCGATGTCGTTGCCTGCCAGGTCGCCCATGCGGAACGGGCCCATGGCGAAGCCGAACTTCTCGACCGCCTTGTCGACCTGCTGCGGCGTCGCGCCTTCATCGAGCAGGAAGCCGGCCTGGCGGCTGTACTGCTCGATCATGCGGTTGCCGATGAAGCCGTCGCAGACGCCGGACACGACCGCCGTCTTCTTGATCTTCTTGCCGATGGCCATGACCGTGGCCAGCACGTCCTTGGCGGTCTTGGCGCCGCGCACCACTTCCAGCAGCTTCATCACGTTGGCCGGGCTGAAGAAGTGCATGCCGACCACGTCCTGCGGGCGCTGGGTGAAGTCTGCGATCTGGTTGACGTCCAGGGTCGAGGTGTTGGAGGCCAGGATGGCGCCGGGCTTCATCACCCGGTCCAGTTCCTTGAAGACCTTTTCCTTGACGCCCATTTCCTCGAACACCGCCTCGATCACAAGGTCGGCGTCCTTGAGCTCGTCGTAGCTCAGGGTGGTGGACAGCAGGGCCATGCGCTGCTCGTACTTGTCCTGCTTGAGCTTGCCGCGCTTGACCTGGGACTCGTAGTTCTTGCGGATGGTGGCGATGCCGCGGTCGAGCGCCTCCTGCTTCATCTCCAGGATCTTCACCGGGATGCCGGCGTTGAGGAAGTTCATGGAGATGCCCCCGCCCATGGTGCCGGCGCCGATCACGGCCACGGCCTTGATCTCGCGCTTGGGCGTGTCTTCCGCCACGTCCGGGATCTTGGAGGCGGCGCGCTCGGCCACAAACAGGTGGCGCAGGGCGCGCGATTCGGGCGTGAACATCAGCGCGGTGAAGACCTCGCGCTCATAGGCCATGCCCTCGTCGAACTTCTGCTTGGTGGCCGCTTCCACCGCGTCCACGCACTTGGCGGGCGCCGGGAAGTTCTTGGCCATGCCCTTGACCATGTTGCGGGCAAACTGGAAGTAGGCGTCGCCCAGCGGGTGCTTGCACGGCAGCTTGCGCACCAGGGGCAGCGGACGGGCATCGGCCACGGAGCGGGCGTAGGCCAGGGCTTCCTCGGCCAGCGACTCGGGCGAGGCCGCCATCTTGTCGAATAGCTTCTGGCCGGGCAGCGAGGCCAGCAGTTCGCTCTTGACCGGCTCGCCGCTGACGATCATGTTCAGGGCCGTCTCGACGCCCAGCACGCGCGGCAGGCGCTGCGTGCCGCCGGCGCCGGGGATCAGGCCCAGCTTGACTTCGGGCAGGGCGACATTGGTGCCGGGTGCGGCGATGCGGTAGTGGCAGCCCAGCGAGAGCTCCAGGCCGCCGCCCATGCAGACCGAATGGATGGCAGCGACCACCGGCTTGGCTGAATTTTCGACCGCCAGGATCACGGACAGCAGGTTGGGCTCGGCCAGCGCCTTGGGCGAGCCGAACTCCTTGATGTCGGCGCCACCGGAGAAGGCCTTGCCGGCGCCGGTGATGACGATGGCCTTGACGGCGGCATCGGCGTTGGCCTGCGCCAGGCCGTCGGTCAGGCCCTTGCGCGTGGCGTAACCCAGGCCATTGACGGGCGGGTTGTTCATGGTGATCACGGCCACGTCGCCGTGGACCTTGTAGTCAGCCGTCATGCTGTTGCTCCTGAATTAGAAAAAGAACGATCGTTCGTTTTGGATTTTAAGCCGAGCCTGCTGCGGCGCAATATCGGCTTGTCTCAGTTGGGACAGGCGGCGGTATGGGCCGGCACGCGCAGGCCCGCACCATCGTGCTGCAGGCCTAGACCTCCAGCCACTCCTTGCGAGTGTAGGCGTCGGCACGCAGGCTGTCAGGCGTGCCCTGGAAGACGATGCTGCCGTGGCCCATGACCAGGGCCCGGTCGGAAATCTGCATCGCGATGGTCAGCTTCTGCTCGATCAGCAGCACCGAGATGCCGCGGTCCTTGAGCTTTTTGAGGTACTCGCCCACCAGTTCGACGATCTTGGGCGCAAGCCCTTCGGTGGGCTCGTCGATGATGATCAGGTCGGGGTCGCCCATCAGGGTGCGGCACAGGGTCAGCATCTGCTGCTCGCCGCCGGACAGCACGCCCGCTTCGGTGTGCTGGCGCTCCTTCAGGCGCGGGAACATCTCGTACATCTCGTCGAACGACCAGCGCCCCTGTCTGCGCGCGCTCTTCTGGCCCAGCATCAGGTTCTGGTGCACCGTGATCTTGGGAAAGATGTCGCGGTTCTCGGGCACGTAGCCGATGCCCAGGTGGGCGATCTCGTAGGGCTTGCGGCCCAGGATCTCCTGGCCCTTGAGCTGGATCGAGCCCTGGGCGTCGACCATGCCCATGATGGCCTTGGCCGTGGTCGAGCGGCCCGAGCCGTTGCGGCCCAGCAGGGCCAGGATCTCACCCGGCCGCACGTCGAAATCGACGCCGTGCAGCACGTGGCTTTTGCCGTAGTAGGCATGGAGGTTCTTGATCTGCAACATGTTCAGTGCCCTCCCGCCTGCTGGTCGGCCACCGAGGAGCCCAGGTAGGCCTCCTGCACGCGCGGGTTGGCGCGCACCGCATCGGGCGTGTCAAAGGCCAGCACCTCGCCATAGACCACCACGGCGATGCGGTCGGCCAGGCCGAACACCACGCCCATGTCGTGCTCCACCGTCAGCAGGGTCTTGCCGACGGTCACTTCCTTGATCAGGCCGATGAAGCGGGTGGTTTCGCTGCGGCTCATGCCGGCAGTGGGTTCATCCAGCAGGACCACGTTAGCGCCGCCGGCGATGGTGATGCCGATCTCCAGGGCCCGCTGTTCGGCGTAGGTGAGGTTGGTTGCCAGCACGTCGCGCTTTTTCTCCAGCTTGATCATCTCCATCAGCTCCTCGGCGCGGCGGTTGGCGTCGTCCAGGCCGGACAGGAACTTCAGGAAGGTGTAGCCGTAACCCAGGCTCCAGAGCACGCCGCAGCGCAGGTTCTCGAAAACGCTGAGCTTGGGGAAGATGTTGGTGATCTGGAAGCTGCGCGACAGGCCCAGCCGGTTGATCTCGAAGGGCTTCTTGCCGTCGATGCGCTGGCCGTGCAGCAGCACCTCGCCGCTGGTGGGGGCGAAGCGGCCGCTGATGAGGTTGAACAGCGTGGACTTGCCTGCGCCGTTAGGGCCGATGATGGCCACGCGCTCGCCGGCCTGGACGCTCAGGTCGATGCCGCGAATGATCTCGGTCTTGCCGAAGCTCTTGCGCAGGCCGCGCAGTTCGACCGCGCAGCTGGAAGTGCCGCCGCTCATAGTGCCTCCTGGCGCTTGATCGCGCGCTCTATGTCTTCCTGGGTCTGCTCCCATTCCCGCTTGAATTGCCTGCGCGTCACCTCGAACAGGCCCAGGCCGGTGAGGAACACGAAGATCGCGCCGGCCCAGCTGTTGATGCCTGTGGTGTCGAGCTTGGCGCCCAGGAAGGGAACGACCGGGCCCAGCGCCGAATTGAGCTGGATGTGGTAGATCATCTCGACGATGGCCGCCGCGCCCAGCACCGCCACCAGGGCCGTGCCGGCCAGCGCCAGGTAGGCTGTCCACAGCCGGCGCAGCATGCCGTACTTGGCCACCCGCAGGTTCATCATGATCAGGCTGGCGATGCCACCGGGCGCGTACATCACCATGAACAGGAAGACCAGGCCCAGATAGAGCAGCCAGGCCTTGCTCAGCTCGGACAGCAGGATGGAGGCCAGCACCAGCAGCACCGCGCCGATGATGGGACCGAAGAAGAAGATCGCGCCGCCCAGGAAGGTGAACAGCAGGTAGCCGCCCGAGCGCAGGCCCGACAGGCTGTCCATGGCGTTGACGATCTCGAAGTTGATCGCCGCCAGGCCGCCGCCAATGCCGGCGAAAAAGCCGGCGATGATGAAGGCGAAGTAGCGCACCCGCTGGGTGTTGTAGCCGATGAACTCGACCCGCTCCGGGTTGTCGCGCACCGCGTTGAGGATGCGGCCCAGCGGCGTGCCGGTGAAGGCGTACATCAGGCCGGTGCAGATGAAGCAGTAGACCGCGATCAGGTAGTACACCTCGATCTGCGGGCCGAAGTCCATGCCGAAGAACTTGCTGCCGTAGACCCGGTTGGTGGTGATGCCGCCCTCGCCGCCGAAGAAGCCCGGAAACATCAGCGCCATGGAGGCCACGAGCTCGCCGATGCCCAGCGTGATCATGGCGAAGGTCGTGCCCGATTTGCGTGTGGTGACGAAACCGAACAGCGCCGCGAAGAACATGCCGCCGATACCGCCCACGATGGGGATGGCCACCAGCGGCACCGGGATGGCGCCCTTGGTCGCCAGGTTCATGGCGTGGACAGCAATGAAGGAGCCCAGGCCGACATAGACCGCATGGCCGAAGCTGAGCATGCCGCCCTGCCCCAGCAGCATGTTGTAGGACAGGCAGATGATGGCCAGGTAGCCGATCTGCGAGAGCATGGTCAGTGCCAGGCTGCTCTTGAAGACCAGCGGCGCGACGGCCAGCATCAGGGCGAACAGGCTCCAGATGATGAAGCGGCCGACGTTGAGCGGCTTGAAGCTGTAGTAGGTGGGTGTGGTGCTTGTGCTCATGTCAGTCCTCCCGCTTGCCCAGGAGGCCCTTGGGCCGGAAGATCAGGATCAGCACCAGGAACAGGTAAGGCAGGATGGGGGCAACCTGCGAGATGGTCAGCGACAGCAGCGGGTAGCCAAAGGTCTGCTCGGTGACGGCGACGCCGGCGGCCTGGAGCACTGAGGCGCCCGAGTAATCCAGCGCCACGGCGAAGGTCTGCAGCACGCCGATCAGCAGCGAGGCCAGGAAGGCGCCCGCCAGCGAGCCCATGCCGCCGACCACCACCACCACGAAGATGATGGAGCCCACTGAGGCGGCCATGGCCGGCTCGGTGACATAAGTGTTGCCGCCGATCACGCCGGCCAGGCCAGCCAGGGCGGCGCCGCCGCCGAAGACCAGCATGAACACCCGCGGCACGTTGTGGCCCAGGGCCTCGACCATGTCGGGATGGGTCAGCGCGGCCTGGATCACCAGACCGATGCGGGTGCGGGTGAGCACCAGCCAGACCGCCACCAGCATGGCCATTGCGACCAGCATGATGAAGGAGCGCGACTTGGGGAACTGGGTGCCGAACAGGGTGAACAGCGGTCCCTGCAGCTGGGTGGGCAGGCCATAGGGCACGGTGGAGCGGCCCCAGACCAGTTGCACCAGTTCCAGAATCAGGTAGGACAGGCCAAAGGTGATGAGCAGCTCGGGCACGTGGCCGTACTTGTGCACGCGGCGCAGGCAGTAGCGCTCGAACGCGGCGCCCAGAGCGAAGACCAGCAGCGGCGACAGCACCAGCGCCGGCCAGAAGCCGACCACGCCGGAGATGGTGTAGGCCAGGTAGGCCCCCAGCATGTAGAAGCTGGTGTGCGCGAAATTGAGCACACCCATCATGCTGAAAATGAGCGTCAGGCCCGAACTGAGCATGAACAGCAGCAGCCCGTAGCTCACGCCATTGAGCAGCTGGATGGTGAAAAACTCCGGATTCATGGCCCCTCGAATCTAAAAAAAGGCCCGATCGGCGATCGGGCCTGTGCCTGGCGCGGCGGCGTGCATGCCGCTGCGGACCCCCATCACATGCCGGGACGCTTCATCTGGCAGGAGGTGGGCGTGCTGGCCACGTAGGGCTCGTAGTACTTGACCGGCACGAAGGTGTGGCCGGTGTTCTCGGCATCGACCGGGAACTTGCCGACGGCCTTTTCCCACCTGGAGATGTACAGGCCCTGCTGCAGCTGGTGGTCGGTCTTGCGCATGGCGACGTCACCGTTGAAGCTCTTGAACTTGATGTCGTCCATGGCCACGGCGACCTTCACCGGGTCGGTCGACTTGGCCTTGGCGAAGCTCTCCGACAAGATGGCGTAGGCGGTGTAGGCGGCCGAGGTGTAGAGGTCTTCGTTGAAGCGCTTCTTGAACTCCTTGCCCAGGCGCTCGATATCGCCGCCCATGTTGTAGTGGCCGTAGCCCACCTGGTAGACGCGGCCGGCGGCGGTGGCGCCCATGGCGGTGGGCGTGCCGCTGACGGTGCCGTAGTAGGTGTAGAACTTGACGTTGTTCAGGCCGGCGTCGTTCGCGGCCTTGACCAGCAGCGACAGGTCCGAGCCCCAGTTGCCGGTGATCACGGTGTCGGCGCCCGACTGCTTGATCTTGGCGATGTAGGGCGAGAAATCGCGCACCTGGGCCAGCGGGTGCAGGTCTTCGCCGACGATCTGCACGTCGGGACGCTTGCGCGCCAGGTTCTCCTTGGCGTACTTGGCCACTTGCACGCCGTGCGAGTAGTTCTGGTTGAGCAGGTAGACCTTCTTGACGTCGGCCTGGTCCTTCATGAAGGTGGTCAGGGCTTCCATCTTCATGGAAGTGTCGGCGTCCAGGCGGAAGTGCCAGTAGCTGCACTTGCTGTTGGTCAGGTCGGGATCGACGGCTGCGTAGTTCAGGTACAGGACTTCCTTGCCCTTGTTGCGCTCGTTGTGCTTTTCGATCGCGTCGATGATGGCCAGCGCCGGGCCGGAGCCATTGCCCTGCACCACGTAGCGGGCGCCCTGGTCCATGGCCGAGCGCAGCGCGCTGGTGGTTTCCTGCGGGCTGAGCTTGTTGTCGATGCCGATGATCTCGAACTTGACGCCGGCGACGTTCTTCTTGTTGAACTCCTCGGCCAGGAACTGGTAGGTCTTGAGCTGGTTGGTGCCCACGGCCGCCATCAGGCCGGACAGCGGGTCCAGCCAGGCGATCTTGACGGTTTCGCCCTTTTGGGCGAACGAAGCACCGGACGCGGCGACGAGGGCGCAGGCGGCGACTGTTTTCAGCACGAACTTCATGGGCGTCTCCAGGGTTGACTTGACAGCGCGCAGAGTACAGTTTTTTGTGCAGCGCAGCGCTCAGGGAATGCCCCTAAGCAAGCCCTTTTCTATCGCCCATGTGACAGTGCCTGTCCGTTCCGCAATGCAGATCAGGCCGTCGGCAGCTTGTAGTCCTTGAGTTGCTCGCGCAGCCGCGTCTTGAGGATCTTGCCGGTGGCGCCCAGGGGAATCGCCTCGACGAAGACCACGTCGTCGGGGATCTGCCACTTGGCGGTCTTGCCCTCGTAGAACTTGAGCAGCTCCTCGCGCGTGACCTCGGCGCCGGGCTTCTTGACCACGGCCACAATGGGCCGCTCGTCCCATTTGGGGTGGCGCATGCCGACGCAGGCGGCCATGGCCACGGCCGGGTGCGACACCGCGATGTTCTCCACGTCGATGGAGCTGATCCACTCGCCGCCGGACTTGATCACGTCCTTGCTGCGGTCGGTGATCTGCATGTAGCCTTCGGCGTCGATGGTGGCGACGTCGCCTGTGGGGAACCAGCCGTCCACCAGCGGGTCGCCGCCCTCGCCCTTGAAGTACTCGGCGACGATCCACGGCCCCTTGACATACAGGTCGCCGTAGGTCTTGCCGTCCCAGGGCAGCTCCTTGCCGTCCTCGGCAACGATCTTCATGTCGACGCCGTAGATGGCCCGGCCCTGCTTCAGGCGGATCTTCATCTGCTCGTCGGCCGGCAGCGCCAGGTGCTTGTTCTTCAGGGTGCACAGCGTGCCCAGTGGGCTCATCTCCGTCATGCCCCAGGCATGCAGCACGTCGACGCCGTAGTCCTCCTGGAAAGCGCGGATCATGGCCGGCGGGCAGGCCGAGCCGCCGATCACAGTGCGCTTGAGCTTGGAGAAACGCAAGCCGGCCGGCTTCATGTGGCCCAGCAGCATCTGCCAGACCGTGGGCACGCCGGCGGCAAAAGTGACGCCTTCGGCCTCGATCAGCTCGTACACCGACTTGCCATCGAGTGCCGGGCCGGGAAAGACCAGCTTGCAGCCGGTCAGCGCCGCCGAGTACGGGATGCCCCAGGCGTTGACGTGGAACATGGGCACGACCGGCAGCACCGAATCGCGCGCCGACAGGTTCATCACGTCCGGCAGGGCCGCGGCATAGGCATGCAGCGTGGTCGAGCGGTGGCTGTAGAGCGCGGCCTTCGGGTTGCCGGTGGTGCCGCTGGTGTAGCACATGCTCGAGGCCGAGTTCTCGTCGAAGCTGGGCCACTGGTAGTCGCTGGGCTGGCCGCCGATCCAGTCCTCGTAGGCCACCAGATTCGGGATGCCCGTGCCCTCGGGCAGCTTGCCGGCGTCGCACAGCATCACGTACTGGCGGATCGTCGGGCATTTGGCGTGAACAGCTTGCACCAGCGGCAGGAAGCTGGCGTCGAAGCACAGCACCTGGTCCTCGGCGTGGTTGGCGATCCAGGCGATCTGCTCGGGATGCAGGCGCGGGTTGATGGTGTGCAGCACGCGGCCGGAACCGGACACGCCGAAGTACATCTCCAGGTGGCGGTAGCCGTTCCAGGCCAGCGTGGCGACGCGGTCCGAGAACTGCAGGGACATCCCGTCCAGCGCGTGCGCCAGCTGGCGCGAGCGGCGGGCCACGTCGGCCCAGGTGTAGCGGTGGATATCGCCCTCGACGCGGCGCGAGACGATTTCAACGTCGCCGTGGTGGCGCTGCGCGAAATCGATCAGCGACGAGATCAGCAGCGGTTGGCTTTGCATCAGACCCAGCATGTCTTCCTCTTTGGAATTTGGTGAACCGGGTTGCGATGCTAACTCTCCCGCTGGCTCCCCTCCCCCACCGCGCGGAAATACAGGGTGATCACGGCGCCCTGCCCGACTGTGGACGCCAGTTCGATGCTGCCGCGTATCGACTGCATCACGCGGTGGCAAAACATCAGGCCCATGCCGTTGCCGCCGGACTGGCCGCGCGTGGTGACGGGCTCGCGCGTCAGCTTGGCCAGCACCTCGGGCGCGATGCCGGGCCCGTTGTCCTCGAAGCGGATCCAGGATCGGGCCTGGGCCGCCGGCCCACCCTCCACCCCGACGCTGACACGCAGGCTGGGCTGGAGGGACAGCTGGCTGCCGCGCAGCGCCTGCAAAGCGTTCTTGGTCAAGGTGCACAGCACCAGGTACAGCAGATCACGGCGGCCCGGCAGGCTGAAGTCCTGCAGCACCTGGCTGCTGACCCAGGAGCGCTCGTTGTCCTCGAACGGAAATTCGTCCAGCAAGCTCGCCACCAGGCTGGAACCGGTGACCGCCTGCGGCGCCGCGCCCGGGTAGGCGTCACGCGCCGATTGCACGAAGGTCGAGACCAGCGACTGGCAGTACAGGGCGCGGCGCTGGGCCCGCTCCAGCGCCGCCAGCAACTCGCCGGGATGGTCTTCGGCAAACTGCGCCATGCCTGGCGGCCCGCCATCGCAGGGGCGGTAGCGCTCGGCCACCGTCGTCACGCAGCCGCGCACCGTGGCCAGCGGCGTGTTCAGTTCGTGCGCCAGGAAGCCCAGCGTCTCTCGCAGCGCCGCCACCCGACCCTCGTTGAGCAGGCGCTCGAAGGCCTGGGTGCGGTGCAGCGCCAGTGCCTCGCGCAGCGCCTCGCGCGTGAGCGTGTCGTCCAGGGGCTTTTCCAGGATGCGCAGCACCTTGCCCTGGTTGACTGCGGCGATCGCCACCTCTTTCTCGGCATAGGCGGTGGCCAGCAGGCGCACCAGATGCCGGTAGTCGCGCTGCACGGCGCGCAGCAATTTCATGCCATCCTGCTCGGGCATGCGGTAGTCGGTGAGCAGCACGGCAAACTCCTGGCCGCGGCCGGCCAGCAGGTCCAGCGCCTCGCCCACGCCGGCGGCGGTGACGATATTGAACTCGTCGCCGAAGTTGCGGGCAAACCATTTGCGCGAGGCCGCTTCGTCGTCCACGAACAGGATGCTGCGCGCTTCGTCGGACAGGATGGCGGGCGCCTGCGGGTTCTTCATGTCGCCCTGGCCGCCGACTGGGCGGCTGCATAGGCCTGCAGGGCCTGCTCGGTCTGGCCGGCCAACGCCTGGATCTGGCCCACCCAGCCGCTGCGCGGCGGCCAGCAATGGCCCTCGGCCATGGGCACGTAGAAGCGGCGCACCAGCTGGTACAGGGCGGTGGCGCCGGCCTCGCCGCTCATGCCCAGCAGCGAATGCAAGGTGTCCAGGCTGCCTTGCAGGTCGCCGTCCGCCACGTTGTGGTCCAGTGTGTCGACCAGGCGGCTGATCTCGGGCAGGTAGTCGGCCAGCAGCTCGTCGAGCATGCCGATGCGCCGGTAGCTCTCCAGCCGCTGCGGGTCCAGCACCTGTTCCAGCACCAGCGGGTCGAGCGCGACAGCACTGTGCGCGCTGCCACCCATCAACTGCTGCAGCTTGGCATACAGCAGGGCTGCATCCACCGGTTTGGTGATGAAGTCGTTCATGCCCGCGGCCTGGGCGGACTGCACCATGGCCGGGTCGGAATGCGCCGTCAGCGCGATGATGGGCAGCTGATGCCAGGGCGCGCCGCTGGCGCGGATGGCCTGGGCCGCGTCCAGGCCCGACAGGCCGGGCATGTTGATGTCCATCAGCACGGCATCACAGCTGCCGCCCAGTTGCAGATGGTCCAGCACGGCCTGGCCGTGGCCGGCCTCATGGACCTGGGCACCGGCATGGCGCAGATAGGCCGCGACCGCCTTGCGGTTGTAGTGGTTGTCGTCGGCCAGCAGGATGTGGCGGCCCGCCAGCAGGCCGGCGCCGCCGCGTTCGGTCGCCACCGGCTGCATCAGCGCCTGGTGCAGGGCCTGAACCAGCGGCAGCTGCGCGCAGGGCTTGCCGACAAAGGCGTCCATGCCAGCCTTCTGCACCTTGACTTCGGCCAGGTGGGCCGGCTCGCTGGTGTAGGCGACGATGCGCACGCCGCGGTTGGGCGCCGCCCGGCCGCGGCGCACCGCCTGCGCCACCGCAAAGCCGTCCACCGAGGGCATGTTCAGGTCCAGCAGGACCAGGTCATAGGGACGCAGCGCCAGCAGTTCCAGCGCCTGCAGGCCGCCGGCCGCCTCGTCGATGACGGCGTCCAGTGTCTCGAGCTTGTGGCGCGTGGCGCTGCGCTGGATGGCGTCGTCGTCCACCAGCAGCAGGCGCCGTCCGGCGAAAGCGCTGCGCGCCCTGGCCAGAATCGTCTGCAGATGGGCCTGGCTCTCCTGCAGGCTGATGGGCGGGAAGCGCATGGTGAACTCGGTGTACTGCCCCTGCTCCGCCGCGCAGCTGATCTGCCCCCCGAAGGCACGCATGACGCGCTGGCAGTACGCCAGGCCCAGGCCGGTGCCGCCGGATTTGCCGACCGAACGGAACGGCTCGAACAGATGGGCCAGCACCTGCGGCGCCATGCCCGGACCGTTGTCGCGCACCCTGACCTGCTGTGCCTCAATGGTGATGGTGATGCGCGCCTGCGGGTGCGCCGGCAGGTAGTACAGGGCGTTCTTGAGCAGGTTGAACACCAGGAACAGCCAGGCCGTCTCGTCGCCGCGGAAGCTGAAGTCCTCCAGCACCCGCACGTCGATGCGGGCGCGGTCGTCATCGTTCTCGTAGCCGTATTCCTGCACCGCCTTGTGGGTGGCCTCGGCCGCCGACAGATAGGCAAAACCCGCCGTGTCCAGCGGCTTGGCATTGACCTCGTCCAGCGTCATGGCGATCACCTGCAGGCCGCGCCGCACGGCGACCTCGCCATTGGCCAGGTGGCGGTACAGCGCGTTGACCGCGTGCGCCTCGATCGGCCGCGCCGCCTGGTCAGTGCCGGGCAGGGGCAGGGCCTCCTTCATGCCTTCCAGGCTATGTTTGAGTTGCGACAGCGGATTGCGCATCTCGTGGGCGATGGAGCCGGCCAGCGCCTGGGTCGCGCGCAGCTTGCGCTCGGCATCGATCTGCTCGGTGGAAAACTTGAACAGGTTGCCGCCCACCGCGATGATCAGGTAGGCGGGCAGCTGCGCCACCATGTCCATGGGCACCCTGGGGTCCGGGTCGGTCGCCACATAGGCGACGACGGCCAGGCCCGTGCCCAGCGTCAGCATGACGAAGGTGTTGCGCCAGTCGGTCAGCAGCATGACGAAGCACAGGGTGATGAAGCCGTTGGAAATCGATGCGATACCGCCGCCGCGCTCCAGGCCGTTGAACACTGTGAAGAACGGCAGGCAATACAGCATCGCCACATAGGAATAGGCGATGTAGTGGCGCTTCAGGCGGGCGGGCCATTGGTCCTTGAGCGCCAGCAGCAGCATCATCAGGACCACCAGGCCACGCATGGCGATGTCGTCGAAGGGCTGCGGATTGGGCCGGGTGAAGCGCAGGAAATAAAAGGCCATGAAGGTCAGCATGCCCACAAAGCCCATGTACTTCAGGCGCGGCGGCCCATAGGCGTGGTACGCGTGGTAATGCTCGAACAGCTTTTTCAGCATGGCGCATGCTCTGCAACTGCGCCGGCCTGGCCGGCGCAGTCGGCCAGCGCTGCCGCCGGCTCGCCCAGGCCGCTGGCCAGCCTGCGCTCGGCCTCGTTGCCGGCCACGGCCAGCAGCACCTCGCGGGCCTGGCCATGGATCAGCGAATAGGCACCATCGGTGTTCTCCCAGGCCTGCTTGACCACCACTGAGAAAGCGAAGCGCCGGTACAGGCGGGCCAGCACCGGCGTGCAGGAAGCAAAGATGTCCTTGACCTCGGTGTGGCGGATCATGTGCACCAGCGTCAGGCACAGGCAGCGCTTGAGCAGGGAGGGATCTGCACGAAATTGCGGCGCCAGCACCAGGCGGCCGACCTCCCAGCTGGCCTCACCGTCCAGCGTCATCGGCGGCGGCTGGAGTTCTCCGAGCAACTGCTCGCAGGGCGACAGGCCCTGGTCCATGGGCAGGACGCGCACGGTGCCCACGAGGGTGCCGCGGAACTCGAAAGCGCCAGTCACACCGTACTCGTCTCTTTTTTTTCGCGGGCGTGGAAATAGGGATCTGACAATGCGGCGGCCGGCAGCTGGATCGCGCCGCGCAGGGCCCGAACCCGCTCGATGTCCTGGTGCGTCTTCAGGTGGATGAAGCGCAGCTCCTCCAGGGGGATGTCCTGGCGCTCTTGCGTCTCCTCGGGCGGGGCGGCCCGGTGCAGCATGGACATCGCAAAGCCCGGCACCAGGCCGGATCGCGACAAGGCAGACAGCTCCCCGGCGGCCAGCAGCGGTGACACACCACTGGCAAGGTTCGCGGCGATCCCGCGCGGCAAGGACAAGGCCGAAAGATGGCTCATGTTTTGATTTCTCCCTGAAATCCTGGCGTCTTGGTGCACTGGCTGCTGCCGGTTTCCGCGCCTGTGCAGGAATTATCTGCATTTGGCCGTCCAGCGCAACAGCGCAAGCCCCTGCCCGCCCATGCCTGTGGCTGTCCGGGGACAATGCAAGGCATGCAAGAAGACGTCGCCGCCCTGGAGCGCCCCCTGGACCTGCGCCTGACCTGGCGCAACAGTTTCGCCGCCCTGGGCCCGGCCTTTTTCACCGAGCTGCAGCCCACGCCCCTGCCCTCGCCCTGGCTGGTGGGGCTGAACCTGCCGCTGGCCAGCCAGCTGGGCCTGGACGCCGGCCTGCTGGCCAGCCCGTCCGGGGTGCAGGCACTGACCGGCGGCCTGGCGATCGCCGGCACCCGGCCGCTGGCCAGCGTCTACAGCGGCCACCAGTTCGGCGTCTGGGCCGGCCAGCTGGGCGACGGCCGCGCCATCTTGCTGGGCGAGGCCGACACCCTGGCCGGGCCGCAGGAGTTCCAGTTCAAGGGCAGCGGCCTGACGCCCTATTCGCGCATGGGCGACGGCCGCGCCGTGCTGCGCTCGAGCATCCGCGAGTACCTGTGCTCCGAGGCCATGGCCGGCCTGGGCATCCCGACCACCCGGGCCCTGTCGGTCACCGGCTCCGACCAGCCAGTGCGGCGCGAAGAGATCGAGACCGCCGCCGTGGTCGTGCGGGTGGCGCCCAGCTTCATCCGCTTCGGCCATTTCGAGCATTTCTCGGCGCGTGAGCAATACGGCGAGCTGCGCCTCCTGGCCGACCACGTCATCGACCGCTTCTACCCGGCCTGCCGCACCACCGACAAATTCGCCGGCAATGCCTATGCCGCTTTCCTGGAGCAAGTCAGCGAGCGCACAGCGGTGATGGTGGCGCAGTGGCAGGCCGTGGGCTTTTGCCACGGCGTGATGAACACAGACAACATGAGCATCCTGGGCCTGACCATCGACTACGGTCCCTTCCAGTTCCTCGACGGCTTCGACCCCGGCCACATCTGCAACCACAGCGACGAGCAGGGCCGCTATGCCTACAACAAGCAGCCCAACATCGCCTACTGGAACCTGTTCTGCCTGGGCCAGGCCCTGCTGCCGCTGATCGGCGACCAGGAGCTGGCCATCGCCGCACTGGAGTCGTACAAGGCCGTGTTTCCGCGCGAGCTGGAAGGCCGCATGCGAGCCAAGCTGGGCCTGGCGGATGCGCAGCCGGGCGACCGCGAGCTGATCGAGGACGTGCTCAAGCTGCTGGCCAAAGACAGGGTGGACTACAGCATCTTCTGGCGCCGTCTGTCGGGCCGCGTGGCCGGCCAGAGCGCCGACACGGTGCGTGACCTGTTTCTGGACCGGACCGCGGTCGACCCCTGGTTGCTACAATATTCAGAGCGCCTGACGCCCAATGGACGGGGTCTGGCGGCCGATTTGATGCGAAAAACCAATCCCAAGTACGTGCTGCGCAACCACCTGGGTGAGCTGGCCATCCGGCAGGCCAAAGAGAAGGACAATTCCGGGGTTGCCACCTTGCTGGGCCTGTTGCAGGCCCCATTTGAAGAACATCCGGACCATGAAGCCATGGCCGGATTCCCGCCCGACTGGGCTTCACAGATCGAGATCAGCTGCTCCTCATGACTTATCCCGTCCAGAAAACCGACGACCAGTGGAAGGCCGTGCTGGCCGACAAGGGCGCCGAGCGCGGCGCCTACGAGGTCACCCGCCACGCCGCCACCGAACGCCCCTTCACCGGCAAGTACGAAGCCGTCTGGGCCGACGGCAGCTACCACTGCATCTGCTGCGGCAACAAGCTGTTCGACTCGGCCACCAAGTTCGACGCCGGCTGCGGCTGGCCCAGCTTCTCCCTGGCCGTGCCCGGTGCCATCCAGGAGATCCGCGACACCAGCCACGGCATGACGCGCGTGGAAACGGTGTGTGCCCAGTGCGGCGCCCACCTGGGCCATGTCTTTCCCGACGGCCCGACCGAGACCGGCCTGCGCTACTGCATGAACTCCGCCTCGCTCGATTTCGAGAAAAAATAAAACACGAACGACACAAGCGTCATGAAACTGCTGATCGACTTTTTCCCCATCATCCTGTTCTTCCTGGCCTTCAAGCTGGGCGGGATCTACGTGGCCACCGGCGTAGCCATCGTCGCCACCATCGCCCAGATCGCCTGGCTGCGCTGGAAACACGGCAAGGTCGAGCCCATGCAGTGGGTCAGCCTGGGCGTGATCGTGGTGTTCGGCGGCGCCACCATCGTGGCGCAGAACGAGACCTTCATCAAATGGAAGCCCACCGTGCTGTACTGGCTGATGGGCGGCGCTCTGCTGGTGAGCCAGCTGTTCTTCAAGAAGAACCTGATGAAGTCGCTGATGGGCGCACAGCTGGAGCTGCCCGACGCAGCCTGGCGCGTCCTCAACTGGAGCTGGAGCACTTTCTTCGCGGTGATGGGCGTGCTCAATCTGTGGGTCGCCTTCCACTTCGACACCGACACCTGGGTCAACTTCAAGCTGTTCGGCGGCCTGGGCCTGATGGCGGTGTTCGTGGTGGCGCAGGCCCTGTACCTGGGCCGCTACATCAAGGCCGACGAGGCGCCCAAGCCGTGACAAGCGGAACCGGCATCACGGCCGAAGCCTTGCGCGCCAAGCTGCAGCAGGACCTGGCGCCCACGCAGCTCGAAGTGCTGGACGAAAGCGCCGCCCACGCCGGCCATGCGGGCGCCGACGGCACAGGCTCGGGCACCCATTTCCGGGTGCGCATCGCCGCCCCCTCCTTCGAGGGCAAGGCCCGCGTGGCGCGGCATCGCCTTGTGTATGATTGCCTGCAGGTTTTCATCGCACGTGGGCTGCACGCCCTGGCGATCGAGACGCTCTGACGAACCCCTCCCCTTCCGCCATCCCAGGGACAACCCCCATGAAAAAGCTCCTCCTGACCGCCGTCGCCGCGGCCGCTTTCGGCATCGCCGCGCCGGCCTTCGCGCAGAACATCGCCATCGTCAACGGCAAGGCCGTGCCCAAGGCGCGAGCCGATGCGCTGGCCGCCCAGTTGGCCAAGTCCGGCCGTCCGGTGACGCCCGAGATGCAGGCCCAGATCAAGGACGAGATCGTCGCCCGCGAGATCTTCATGCAGGAAGCGCAAAAGCGCGGCCTGGACGCCACCGACGACTTCAAGCAGCAGATCGAACTGGCGCGCCAGACCCTGCTGATCCGCGAACTGTTTGCCGACTACCAGAAGGCCAACCCGGTGACCGATGCCGACATCCAGGCCGAATACGCCAAGTTCGTCGCGGCCAATGGCGGCAAGGAATACCGCGCCCGCCACATCCTGGTCGAGAAGGAAGACGAGGCCAAGGCCATCGTCGCCAGCCTGAAAAAGGGCGGCAAGTTCGAAGACATCGCCAAGAAGCAGTCCAAGGACCCGGGTTCGGGCGCCAACGGCGGCGACCTGGACTGGGCCAATGCCTCCAGCTACGTCAAGGAATTCACCGACGCCCTGCTCAAGCTGAACAAGGGTCAGACCACCGACGCCCCGGTCAAGACCCAGTTCGGCTGGCACATCATCCGTCTGGACGACGTGCGCGAAGCCCAGCTGCCCAAGCTGGACGAGGTCAAGCCGCAGATCGCCCAGCAGCTGCAGCAGGCGAAGCTGGCGAAGTTCCAGGAAGACCTGCGCGGCAAGGCAAAAATCGAATAAGCGTCCCGGCGCAAATCACAAAGCGGCCCGCGGGCCGCTTTTTTCATGGCTGTGCGCTGAGGGCTTCAGCGCGTCAGCGCCGTGAAGGCCATCAGTACGCCGATCAGCACCGGCTGGTGCAGCATGTACCAGGACAGGCTCCAGCGGCCCAGCCAGGCCAGCGGCGCCGCAGCAGCGGGCAAGGGCCGCGCGATGGCCTCGCGGCGGTGCTGCAACAGCCACTGGCCGGCCGCCATGCCCCACCACGCCACGCCCAGCCAGGGAAACACCGGCACCCAGTCCTCGGTGATGGGCTTGCGGCTGACCAGGCCCAGCCAGTTGAAGCCAGTTTCATTCAGGAATCCGACCCACGCCCCCGTCGAATGGACCTCGGGCGCTATGAACTTCATAGCAATGGCAAGGCCGCCGGCCAGCCACAGCCAGCGGCCCCAGCCGGCGGTGAGGCGCACGACGATGAGCATCACCGCAATGCCATGCAGCACGCCGAAGCTGATGAAACTGCGCGGAAACATCAGGGCCGAGCCGGCCGTCACCAGCAGCGCGCAGCCGGCCACCTGGGCCCAGCGCTTGCCGAAACGTTGCCAGCTCTGGCCCTGGTCGACCGCCACGGCCTGGCCCAGGCCGGCGCAAAACAGGAACAGGCTGACGATGGCCGCGCGCTGCCAGGTCCAGAACGGGTCGGCGTAAAAGTCCTGCGGCCACAGGCGGAAGTAGCTCAGGTCGAAGCACAAATGGAAGGCCGTCATCCAGACAATGGCGGCGCCGCGCAGGGTGTCGATGGAGTCAAAGCGCTGGCCGGACATGGCCTGCGAGTGTAGTTGCGTTGACGCTACTTCTGCATCGCCACGAAGCTGGCCTGCGCGCCGGACGCGTACGTGAGGACATAGGAAGTCTGGGTCCTGGACTCGTTCATGGTCGCGATGCCGGTGAAGGTCTGCGTCCCGCTAGTGCAGGTTTCGGTCAGTGACACCTTCACCACGGAAGGCGCCTGCGCATGCGCAGCCAGGGTGCCGGTATAGGTGCATCCGATGGTGCTGGTGCCGGTCAGTGCGCCCGCCGCCGTGATGTCCCAGGTGGCGCCGATCCGCTGCTGGCCTGCCGAACCCTGCCAGTGCCCGGCGAATGCAGCCACTGGCACAGCTGTGTCGTAGCGGGCGTTGTAAGCCCAGGTCACGCTTCTGGCCGGCAGCAGCACGCTCAGGCTGGCGGCAAGTGTGGACTTCGGGAGGACCGACGTGGCCTGGACCGTCAGTGCCTGCGTGGTCCCGGCGGTCAGGTCGGTCAGGATGCCGGTCGCGGTGACGCCAGCGCCATTGAGCACGCCCTGAGCACGCCCGGCCGACCGCACCTGGCCGCCGGAGTGGAGGACCAGCCAGGCTTCTCCATTGGGCAGGATCACGGCTTCGAGCGTGCTGCCCGCGTCCACGGAGCCACTCCAGAATCCCTGGACCTGCTCCAGCGAGGTGGGCGCCGCCGGGGGCGCGGGAACTGCGCCGCCGCCGCCGCCAGGGGCCGTGGGAGGCGCCGTGCCCGCCGGGGCAGGCGTTGCGGTGCTATCGCCGCCTCCGCCTCCGCCGCCACCGCAGGCCGCCAGGAGCGCCGTGGCGGCGAAGAGTGTGGCCAGGCGCGCCGTACGCGCCCCTCGTGGATCGTTGTTAGAAAAGGACAAAGCTTCCTCCGGTGTCAGGCGTATGGCCGAGCAGACTGAAATTCATGTTGGCGACGACACCGACGCTGGTGATGGCGCCGTTGACGGCTCCGTCCAGGTCGAACTCGCCGCCATCGGTGATCTGGAAGTCCAGGCGCCCCTGGCTGCCGCTGACCGCGCTCTCGCCGTTGTGCGCCGGCGCAGCCAGATTGGTCCAAAAGCCCTCGCGATCGACCACCCAGTAGCCGTTCTGCGCAATCGTGCGGTCCAGCAGCAAGCTGAAGGTCTCGGTGCCGCCAGTACCGCTCAACCCGACAGCGAAACGCAAGCTGCCCGCAGCGTCTTCCACGCCCTGGTCATTGCTGGGGCCGGGTGACTGGCTGAACTGGCGGACCGTGGCTGTGTTGGCGTCGGGATCGGGCAGGCCATCGAGCGAGTCTGCGACCAGCGTGATCCTGGAGCGCGCGCTGCCCGCCACATCGAAGCGCAGGCCATCGAGGTCAACGCGGCTGGCGCCCGGCGGGATGGTCGCGTTGGAGGTGAAACCGGCCTCCCCGACCAGGCCGTTGGACACGGCCGCTTCGACATGGCCGAAGCCGTCCGTGTACGAAGCCCGCACGCTGACGGCCCTTCCGACGTCGGCGCCTGTGATCTGATAGAGCGCTCCGGACGCTCCCGTGATGTCGGCGCCATCGCGCAGCCACTGGTAGCTGATGGCGCCCAGGCCGTCCAGGTCCGCCAGCGTGCTGGACGCCGTGAGGATGGCGCCCACCGTTGTCGGCCCCGCCACAGCCACCGACCCGGTCGGATCGTCGTTGACGTTCGCCACCGGCGCTGTGGCAGACGAATTGAGCGTTTCGCTGTTGCCTTTCAGGTCGGTGTAGCGGGCCGTCACTGTGATGGCGCTGCCAACCTGGGCCTGTGTCAGCAGCAGCGTTGCGGCGATGGCGCCATTGATGGCCACGCCGTTGCGCCGCCACTGGTAGCTGACTGCGCCCAGACCGTCCGCGTCGCTGATGGTGTTGGTCGCGGTGAGCGTCTGGCCCTGGCTGGGCGTGCCGCCGATGCTGACCGATCCAGTCGGCGGGTTGTTGGGCGCGGCCGGCGAAACCACCACTGGGGTCGGGCCCGAGGTGACGGACTCCGGGGTTCCGAAGCCATCGGTGTAGCTGGCCCTGACCGTGATGGTCTTGCCGAGCTGGGCCGCCGCCAGAACCAGGCTGGCGGCAGTGGCGCCGAAGATGTCGGTGCCGTTTTCTTGCCACTGGTAGGTGATGGCGCCCAAACCGTCGGCGTCTGCCAGCGTGTTCGCCGCCGTCAGGGTTTGGCCCTGGGCGGCTGCGCCGGTGATGCTCACCACCCCGGTCGGCAGATCGTTGACGTTGGTGATGGCCGCGGTGCTGGCGCTGGTCGCCGACTCCGCAAAGTTCTGGCCGTCGGTGTAGCCGATTCTCACCCGGACAATGCCGCCGACGTCGGCGTCACCCAGGGTGTAGGTGGCCTGGTCGGTGCCGACATTGACGTAGCCGCTACCCACGTCGTGCTGCCACTGGTAGTGCAGCGTGCCCAGCCCGTCGCTGTCGGCCAGGGTGGAGACCGCCGTCAGGACCTGGTTCTCGGTCTGCGTGCCGGTGATCGACGCCCCGCCGGTGTGCGGGTGGTTGGGGGGAGTGACCACCGTGGTGGCAGCGGAGGGGGCGGTTTCCGGCGTTCCCTGGTCATCGGTATAGGCAACCACCACCCGGACCACCCCGCCGACATCGGCGCCACCCAGGGTGTAGGTCGCCTGGTCGGATCCGACATTGACGAAGCCGCTGCCGGTGTCTCGCTGCCACTGGTAGTGCAGCGTGCCCAGGCCGTCGCTGTCGGCCAGGGTGGAGACCGCGGTCAGAACCTGGTCCTCGGCCGCCGTGCCGGTGATCGAGGCGCCGCCGGTGTGCGGGTCGTTGACGTTGGTGATGCTGGCCGTGGAGACGCTGGTCGCCGACTCCGCAAAGTTCTGGCCGTCGGTGTAGCTGGTCACCACCCGCACGATGCCGCCGACGTCGGAATCACCCAGGGTGTAGGTGGCCTGGTCGGTGCCGACATTGACGTAGCCGCCGCCCACGTCGTGCTGCCACTGGTAGTGCAGCGTGCCCAGGCCGTCGACGTCGGCCAGCGTGGAGACCGCCGTCAGGACCTGGTTCTCGGTCGGCGTGCCGGTGATGCTGGCCCCGCCGGTGTGCGCGTCGTTGACCCCGGAGATGGCCGAGGTGGACGAGCTGGTGGCGCTGTTGGCGAAGCCCTGGCCATCGGTGTAGCTGACCACGACCCGGATCAGGCTGGCGTAGTCGGCGTCGCCCAGGGTGTAGGTCGCCTGGTCGGTGCCGACGTTGGTGAAACCGCTGCCGGTGTTGCGCTGCCACTGGTAGTGCAGCGTGCCCAGGCCGTCGGAGTCCGCCAAGGTGACGGTACTGGCCGTCAGGACCTGGTTTTCCGTGGCCGTGCCCGTGATGGCGACACCACCAGTGGGCGCGTCGTTGGTCGCGACCACCGCGCCGGTGGCTGCGCTGGTCCCCGATTCCACCGTGCCGCCGGCGTCGGTGTAGTTGATCCTCACCCGGACCACGCCGCCGATGTCGCCGTCGCCCAGGGTGTAGGTGGCCTGGTCGGCACCGACATTGACGAAGCCGCCGCCGACGTCGCGCTGCCACTGGTAGTGCAGCGTGCCGATGCCATCCGGGTCGGCCAGGGTCGAGACCGCCGTCAGGACCTGGTCCTCGGCTGCGGTGCCGGTGATGCTGGCCCCGCCTGTGTGGGCGTCGTTGGCCGCGGTGATGTTGACCAGCACCGAGCCGCCGGCCGTGCCGGTCGCGCCCGGGCCCTGGCCGCCGCCCGGCGAGCCGTCGTTCAACCCGTAGTTCAGCGTCACCGAGCCGGGCGGCGCGTCGCTGGCATTGGTGTAGCGGATGTGGGTGATGACGTCATTGACCAGTGCCGTGGTCGCCGTAGCGGCCGAGCTGGTGAAGCTGATGCTCAGCACGCCGCCGGCGCTTGTGAAGGTGGCAAAAGTCTGGCCGCCGGCCTGCAGATTGCCGCCGCTGACCGTGAACAGCCCGCCCGGGGCGAAGGCGAAGGTGTCGGCCGCGTTGGCCGAGGCGCGCTGGACCGTGAAGCTGGTGCCGCCATAGTCGCCCGAGCCGCTGTTGCGGCTGTCAAGGTCGACATCGGAGACGGTGACTGAGCCCAGCAACGTGGCAGCCGTCTGTTCGGTGGCGCCAACCGTCGTGGCGGTGGCCGGGACCACAGGCGCATCGTTCACAGCCGTGATGCTGCTGGTCAGGCTGATGCTGGCGTCGCTGAACCGGGTCTGTCCGCCGTTGACGCTGACATCGAAAGTGGCGCCGGTCGTCACCGCGCCGCCGGAACTGTCGATCAGATAGGCCGTCAGGGCCGGGACCGCGCCGTTGAAATTGCTGGCCGGCAGGAAGCGGACCAGGGTCCCCGCCGCCAGCACCAGGGCCGAGGCCTCGCTGGGCGAGCCAATCGTGATCCAGGAAGCGCTGAAGTACTGCCAGACGCCCTGGCTCGAGGCCGCATTGCCGGTGATCGCCACGCCGGCCAGGGTGTCGCCGGCGTCCGGATCGCTGAAGTTCGCGCTGAACAGGGTCGAGACGGACTGGCCGGCCGGGGCGGCCGTGTCTTCGTTGACCGCCGTCAGGGTGGCCGAACCGCTGGCGACCGGCGCGTCGTTGGTCCCGGTGACCACGATGTTCAGCGACAAGGACGCGCTATAGCGCGTCGAGCCGCCGGTCGTGGAGACGTCCAGAGTCTGGCCGGTGGTGACCGCGCCGGCCGAGTCCTCGATCATCGAGACACTCAGCGCCGGCGCCGTGCCGGAATAGTTGGCCGCGGGCACGAAGCGCACAAGGGTGCTGGCGCCCAGCACGAAGGCGGCAGACACCGAAACGGCCGGCAGGTCGTGCCAGCTTCCGGCGTCGAAATACTGGTAGACGCCCTGGGCAGCGGTCGCCGGGTTCGCTGTCACCGCCACGCCGGTGAAGGCGTTGGCCGACGAGCCGCCGCCCACGGTGTCCTTGGCGTCGGAGAAGTGGCTGCTGAACAGCGAGGAGATCGTCTGGCCCGCCCCGGGGGCGGAATCCTCGCCGATCGACGCCAGGCTGACAGCCGTGCCGCCGGTGATGGCCGGGGCGTCGTTGCTGGCGGTGACGGAGTGGCTGAGGACCACCGTGCCGGTGCTGTAGGGCGTCGAGCCCCCGCTGGTGGTGGTGTTGACGCTCGCGCCGTTGGTCAGGGCGCCGCCCGAGGCGTCGACCAGCTTGACGGTCAGGGTCGGGGCCGCGCCATTGAAGTCGCTGGCGGGCAGGAAGCGCAGCGGTGAGGTGGCGGCGAGCGTCACTGCCGCCGCGGTCGAGGCCGCGCCGATGTTCACCCAGTTGGAGCCGTTGTAGTACTGCCATTGGCCCGTGCCGGCGGTGGAGCCGTTGGCGGTCACCGCCACGCCGGCGAAAGCGTCGGTGTCGCCGTCGCTGTACTGGCCGCTGAACAGGGTCGAGACGGTGTTGGTCAGGACCGCGACGGCCACGTCCTCGTTGGTCGCGGCCAGGACCTCGGTGCCGTCGCCGCTCACGGTCGGCGCGTCGTTCGACCCGATGATGGTGATGGTGTAGCCGTCGGTGTCGCTCTGCGCACCGCCCGAGCCGGTGGCCCCGCCGTCACTGGTTACAACCGTCAGGGTATCCGTCCCGCTGACGTTGGTGTTGCCGAGGAAGACCAGGCCGTTGGACGCCGCCAGCGTGAGGTTGATCTTGTTGACGGTGGCAGTGACGGTCACCGCAGCGCTGCCGTTGCCGGCAATGTCGCCGGCCACCAGGCCGCTGGCGACGTCGGTCCGCAGGGTCAGCACGCCCTTGGTCACGCCCAGGGTGACCGTGACCATGACCGCGGCCGGATTGGCGTCGACATCGCTGATCGACAGGCCGGTGATGGCGATGTTGGTGTTTTCGTTGCCCGTGGCGCTGGAGACCGTGCCGTTGACCGGCGCGTCGTTGACCGCCGTGAGGTTGATCGTGGTCGTGTCGCTGTTGACCGAGCCGGCCAGCACGCCCTGCGTGCCGTCGTTGACCGTCCAGGTCAGGGTGCGGGAGCTGTTGGCCCCGTAGTTCGTCGGGTTGTCGCCGGTGGCCCAGTAGACCAGCCCGGCCAGCGCCGCCTGGTAGTGGGCGATGGTGTCATAGCCGATGAGCGTCAGGGTCTCGCTCGCCGCGTTCCAGGCGACCGAGATGCCGGTCCCGGCGATCGTGCCCGTGATCTGCTTGCCGGCGCCGTAGCCGAGATGGTCGTCGGCCGTGCTGTTCTCGTTGGACGAGAAGGTGCCGCCTGTGATCTGCACCGTGGCGCTGGTCAGATAGCCGCCGTCGGTGTCGGCGATCGTCGGCGCCCCGGTCAGCAGGATGGTCGCATTCACCGCCTGTTCGGTCGGGGCCACGGCCGTGCCGGTGGCGTCCAGGGCCGGCAGGTCCACGAAGTCCAGCCCCTCGATGACGGCGTTGGTGATGGTGAGAGCGGGATTGATCGAGCGGATCAGCGTGGCGGCGGTGCCGGCGCCGTTCAACTGGAAGACGTAGATCCGGTTGTCAGGGCCGGGGGCGGTCTCGGAGCTCTCGAGATAGATCTGGCGCGTGCTCCGATCGAACGCCATGTCGCCGCCGTAGAAGGTGGCCGGCATGCCGGTCAAGGTCACCCTGGTGGCGGTGGCGTTCGTCGCGTTCTCGCTGATGTACCAGAGCGCGTTGTCGCTGGCGTCGTAGGGAGGGTAGGGGTCGGGCGGCACCACGTCAGACGGAAACCGCGAGCGGGTCGTGAAATAGACCAGGTCGGTGGTCTCATCGACCTCGACGTCCATGATCTGGCCACCGGTCAGGTCCACCGGGAACTGGGCCGCGGTGGTCATCAGGGTGTGGGTGTTCGGGCTGGCGAGATCGAGGCGCCACAGCCCGGACGTGATGCCGTCGACCGAATCCGAATAGAACAGGCGTCCGATCGAATGGTCGATGGCGAAGTCGAAGGGGTCGAGAATCTTGTAGCCGCCCGCGTCCGGCCGGTTGTCACTGTCAGCCGTGGTCAGGAAGCCGACGTCGGTGACCGCGCCCGCGGCCGTGTAGGTGTAGATCCTGATGCCGGTGATGGCGCCGTCCGTTCCGAAGTTGTCCTGGACACCGACATAGATCTTGCGGTTGATCGCATCCACTTTGATCGTGTTGACGATGATGGTGTCGGGAAAGTCGACCACCACGACGGTCGGGTTGAGCGAACCGTCGATGTTGCCCCGCACCAGGAAGGCGTTGGTGTTGTGCGGAGAGGCGGTGTTGGCGATCGCGAAATAGAAGCCGGCCGCCGTGTCCACGCCAATATCGGTGACGGAACTACTGGGGAAGTCGTTATCGCCCGCGCCCCCCACGCCGTTGTCGTTGACGATGGTGCTGCCGGTGCCGTCGTCATTGATGCGGACGAGACGGGTGTCGGCGTCTTGGGCTTCGGTGATGTACCAGAGTTGGCCGGAAAAAGGCATGGCGCCCTCCCTCGAGAAACAGGACAAGGTCTTGTTCTGCGATGCCTGAACAGCACACCGTCACAACGGAAGGCGCGAATGTAGCAATGGCCGAAGTGCGCAGCCGTATTACGAAACGGCAAAAAGTATCAACTTACAAAGTGTTGTTTTGTGACGTGCGAAACATCACGATTCGCCGGTTGGGCGTCGCAAATTGCGGAGAACTATGGCGTCAGAAGGCTTCGTCACGCTTGCTGGCCTGCGCTTTTCCCAATGGAAGCGGTGCTGTCAACCGGCAAACAGCTTGCCGCCGGGCGTGGCAGGTATGTTCGCCAGGCCCATGCCTCGCAGCAGAAGGCCGTCATCCAGACGATGGCGGCGCCGCGCAAGGTGTCGATGGAGGCAAAGCGCTGGCTGGGCATGGGCTGGGCGCAGAGCTCCCAGGCCATGCCAGCCCGCAGGCATCGCGGTGGCGCCCTGCGGGCCGCCAGGCCTAGTCGTGGTGGAAGAAGTCCCACTGCAGGCTGGCAGCGGAGACACCGACCAGCAGGACCGAGTTGCCGTTGCCCATGTCGAGGCGCACGCCACCCGCCTCGTCGGTGGCGGTCGTCAGCGCGTGCTCCACGGTGGAGTTGTAGTTCACGCCAGAGCTCCACGGCACGTAGATGATGTCGCCTTGGCCTCCATCAAAGTCCGTGATGACGTCCGCGAAGCCTGAACCCTCATTGAAGAAAAAGAAACCGTCCGCGCCCAGACCACCGGTCATGGTGTCGTTGCCGGCGTTACCGGACAGCTCGTCGTTCCCGTCTCCGCCAACCAGGGTGTCATTCCCACCCTTGCCGGTCAGAATGTCGTAGCCGGCGCCACCGGTCAGGCGGTTGTCCAACCCGTTGCCGTATAGGGCCCCTCCGCCGTCGGTGACGTAGCCATTCTCCACGTTGGCCCCGAGGGTGAATTGGCCAGTGAGGAGGTAGACAGTGTCGGTGCCGCCGACGGCCTGGTCCGCTTCGGTTTCCACCACCACGTCGCGCATATCGTCCACGTAGTAGCGGTCAGAACCGTTGCCGCCTTCCATCCGGTCGACGCTGATGTAATCGAACACACCGTCTATGGTTTCACCGTACAGCGCATCTGCACCATCGCCGCCTACGAGCGTGTCCGCACCAGCGCCGCCCTTCAAGGTGTTGTTCAAGCCGTTGCCCTCCAGGCGCGCACCATCGGTCTGCTTGATGTAGCCGTCTTCCACGTTGGCCGTCAAGCTGTAATTGTCAAGGTAGCTATAGACCGTGTCGCTGCCGCCGATGGCCTTGTTCGCCTCGCTCTCGACCACCGTGTCGCCGGCCCCCACGTAATACAGGTCCGACCCATCGCCGCCGACCATCTGGTCGGAACCCCCTGCCCCGCTGAGCGTGTCCTTGCCCGCGCCGCCTTCGAGCGTGTCGTCGCCCGCCCCACCCTTCAAGCTGTTGGCCAAGCCGTTGCCAACCAGGCGTGCACCGCCTGCCAGCTTGATGGAGCCGTTCTCCACATCATTCGTCAAGGTGTAGTCGTCAAGGTAGCTGTAGACCGCGTCGATGCCACCGATGGCCTTGTTCGATTCGGTCTCGACCACCGTGTCGCCGGCATCCTTGACGTAGTACAGGTCCACTCCATCGCCGCCTATCATCTGGTCGGCGCCCCCTGCCCCGCTCAGCGTGTCCTTGCCCGCGCCGCCCTCGAGCAGATCGTCGCCCGCCGCGC
>NZ_CAKZHQ010000014.1 GCF_936925435.1 uncultured Ramlibacter sp.
TCGTGCCCGAGAGCTTCACCCACGGCAGCAGCGCCCAGCGCCAGCGCTGGTTTGGCACCGGCCTGAAAACCGGCAGCGTCAAGGCCTGCGACACCTTCAGCAGCCGAAATTTGTAGTCAATCGGCCGCTAGCCACCGTCTTTTCTCCTTGTGACGCTCTCAAATTGAGAGCGTTGCCCGACATGTGACCGTCTTCGTCCTGTCACGCAACGGTCATAACATGGCCGTGTGAACCTGCGACCGCGCCTCCTGCAACCCATGCCGCCCGGCATCGAGGCCGGCCTGTCAGCGGCGACGGTCACCGTGCCGCACGCCATCGGCCTGGGCGTCCTGGCCTTCGCGCCCATCGCCGCCGACTACCCGTTGGCCGCCATGGCCCTGTGGTCGGCTGCGCTGCCGGGCGCCTTGATGACCTTGCTATGGCCGCGCAATGGTGTGATCTACGCGCCGTCCACCGTGGTCGCCCTGCTGTTCGCCGCCATCCTGGCCAGCGTGGCCAAGGCGGGCTGGAGCCTGGGCCTCAATGCAGGCCAGGTGCTGGCGGTTGCCGGCGCGACCGTCGCCCTGGCCTTCGGCTTCCAGTGGCTGTTTGGCATGCTGCGCCTGGCCTCGTTGGCGCGCTTCCTGCCGTTGTCGGTGACCCATGGCTTTGCCGCCGGCGTCGGCCTGTCCATGGTGGTCGCCCAGGGCAAGGGCGGCTTCGGTGCCGGCGTGCTGGCCTGGGACGCGCGTCTGGCCTGGCATGCCGCCATCGCCCTGGCCGTCGCCGTCCTGGCCTGGCTGGTCCAGCGCCGCTGGCCGCGTGTGCCCGGCCTGCTGCCGGCGGTGGCCGCCATCTCCCTGCTGGCCGTGGCCACGGGCATGACCGGCTGGCTCACGCCGGCCGTCCCGCTGAGCGGTTTCGAGTGGCCGATGCTGCCCGCATGGAGCGGCGTCCCCTGGCTGATCCTGGCCGGCTCCCATGGCGTGACCCTGGTGTCGCTGGCGCTGCTGATGGCCCTGGTCAACAGCCTGGAAGTCATGGTCTTCAGCCAGGAGCTGGAGCTGGAACACGGCCTGCGCAGCGATTCCAACCGCGTGCTGCGGCGCGAAGGCCTGCTGGGCGTGGCCTGCGGCATCCTGGGCCTGATTCCGGCGTCCACCAGTTCCTCGCGTTCGCGCATCGTGCTGCGCCACGGTGGCGGCATGTCCGCAGGCCAGGCCCATGCCGCGGTGCTGCTGCTCGTGGCCTTCACCGGCCACCTGTGGCTGCCCTGGGTGCCCAAGGCCTGCCTGGTGGGCGCCCTGCTGCTGGCCGGCCTGACCCAGGTGCCACTGCCGCTGTGGTCGCGCCACTATGCCCGCAGCGCGCCGGGCGCCTGGGGCCAGGCCTGGCTGGTGGCCCTGGTGTTCGCCACCGAGGGCGGCGTCGGCGCCCTGATCATCGGCCTGGTCATGGCCGTGCTGGCCTTGCTGCGTTCCTCGGCCAACAGCGCGCTGCGCCGCACCTCGCTGGACGGCCAGCTGCGTTCGCGCCGGCTGCGCCGCGCCGCCTCCGAGCGCTGGCTGGCCGAGCGCATGAACCGGGTGGCGGTGTTCGAGCTGCAGGGTGCGCTGTCCTTCGGCGTGGCCGCCCACTTGGCCGAGCAGGTGCGCATCCAGCTGGAGGTGCGCCACGACCGCGTCATCCTGGACGCCGGCCGCGTGCCTTTCGCCGACGCCACCGCCCTGGCCCAGCTGCGCGCCCTGGGCCGCGACCTTGGTCGCCAGGGCCGCGAGCTGGCCGTCTGCGGCCTGAGCCAGAGCGCGCGCGAGCGCCTGGCCGGCGCGCAGGTCAAGTGCTTTGCCGACGTCGACCGCGCACTGGAGTGGGCCGAGGACGCTTTGCTGGACGAGCGCTCGGCGCAGGAGCGCATGCCGCGGGGCAACGACCTGCTGGGCGAGGTCGGTGAGGGCCTGGGCGATGCCGCGCGCCGGCACCTTGAAGGCTTGCTGCAAACCGACACGGTGGCCTCGCGTTCCAGCGTCTTTCTGGCCGGCGACACCGACACCCAGCTGGTGGTGGTGACGGCCGGCCGGGTGACCATCGCCACGGCCTGGCCGCCGGAGAACGGCCTGCGCCTGGCGGTGGTCAGCCAGGGCATGACCGTGGGCGAGATGGCGTTTCTCAGCGGCGCTGCCCGTACAGCCTGTGCCGGCGCCGAGGAGGGGCCGGCGCAGCTCGTGCGCCTGGCGCGCGCGGATTTCGACGCCTGGGCGGCGGGTGCGCCGGCCGACGCCCTGGTCCTGATGGCCAACCTGGCCCAGATCGGCAACCGCCGGCTGGCCGCCACCACCCGCCAGCTGCGCGCCGCCCTGTGAGGCGTATTCGGCTCAGATCGGCATCCAACCCCCGCCAAATGGTGCTTGATTGCTATCAAAAGCGCAGCAAAAGGCCTTCTCACCCGGCTGCCTTGCGGCAGTGCGACAATAGAGGGCTCTAATGACAGCCTCCTTTTCCAATCTCCAGCTGGCCGAACCGCTAGCACGTGCCGTGGCCGAAATGGGCTACGAATTCATGACTCCCATCCAGGCCGAGGCGATTCCCGTCGTCTTGACCGGCAAGGACGTGATGGGCGCGGCCCAGACCGGCACCGGCAAGACGGCGGCGTTTTCGCTGCCCCTGCTGCAGCGCCTGCTCAAACACGAGAACGCCTCGACCTCGCCGGCGCGCCATCCCGTGCGCGCCCTGGTGCTGTTGCCCACGCGTGAGCTGGCCGACCAGGTCGCCCAGCAGGTCAAGCTCTATGCCAAGCACACCAACCTGCGCAGCGCGGTGGTGTTCGGCGGCATGGACATGAAGCCGCAGACGCTGGAGTTGAAAAAGGGCGTCGAGGTGCTGGTTGCCACGCCGGGCCGTTTGCTGGACCACATCGAGGCCAAGAACGCGGTGCTCAACCAGGTTGAGTACGTGGTGCTCGACGAAGCCGACCGCATGCTGGACATCGGTTTCCTGCCCGACCTGCAGCGCATCCTGTCCTATCTGCCCAAGCAGCGCACCACGCTGCTGTTCTCGGCGACCTTCTCGCCCGAGATCAAGCGCCTGGCTAGCAGCTACCTGCAGGACCCCGTCACCATCGAAGTGGCCCGGCCGAATGAGACGGCCTCCACCGTCGAACAGCGTTTCTACAGCGTGGGCGACGACGACAAGCGCCGCGCGCTCAAGCAGATCGTGCGCCAGCGCGGCCTCACCCAGGCCTTCGTCTTCGTCAACAGCAAGCTCGGCTGCGCCCGGCTGGCCCGCTCGCTCGAGCGCGAAGGCCTCAAGACCACGGCCCTGCACGGCGACAAGAGCCAGGACGAGCGCCTGAAGGCGCTGGCCGCCTTCAAGGCCGGCGAGGTCGACCTGCTGGTGGCCACCGACGTGGCGGCCCGTGGCCTGGACATCAAGGACGTGCCGGCAGTGTTCAACTTCGACGTGCCGTTCAACGCCGAAGACTACGTGCACCGCATTGGCCGCACCGGCCGCGCCGGCGCCTCCGGCCTGGCCGTGACCTTCGTCTCGGGCAGCGACGGCCGGCTGGTGGCCGACCTGGAAAAGCTGCTGAAGAAAACCATCGAGATCGAGGCCGTCGAGTACGAAGAAGACCGCCCGCGTGGCCGCATCAACGACGGCCGCCGCACCTGGCGCGAAGCCGGCGAGCTGGGCGATCCGCGCGACGCGCTGGACGCGCTGCCACGTGCTGCTGCTGCCGATGCACCGCGCGCCGAGCGTCCGCCGCGGCCGCAGCGCGAGTACCGTCCGGCGGCCGCGCCGCGCGATCCCTTCTTCGACCAGCCTTACGAGGCGCCGGCCACCGCAGCGCCGCCGGCCTGGGAAACCAGCGCCAAGCCGGTGGGCAGCCGCGTCTCGGCCAACATCAAGCCCAAGCGCAAGCTCGCGGCCCTGTTCAAGTCCGACGCGCCGGCGCAAAGCCCGTCCGACACGCCTGCCTGACAGAGCCCCCACGCTCGCTCACTGCGTGTAGCTCGCTGCCCCCCGAGGGGGCTTTCGCGCCTAGGGGCGGCCCGTCGGCGCGAATAGAGCCCCTGCGCTCTCGCTCACGATTCCCCAGGCACCTGCGCCTGTTCGCACTCCACCTGCACCAGTTCATGGGTGTCCATCGAGGCGCCCAGGCGCAGCGCGCTCAGGCAGCCGCCCCAGACGCAGCCCGTGTCCATGGAGACGATGTCGCTGCGGCGCAGCCAGCCCAGGGTCGACCAGTGGCCAAAGGCGATGGGCGTGGCCGCCGTGCGCCGGCCCGGCACGTCGAACCAGGGCATGCAACCGGGCGGCGCGGCGTCCAGGCCGCCTGAGGCCTTCAGATCCATCACGCCGTCGGCGCTGCAAAAGCGCAGCCGCGTCAGCGCATTGACGATCACCCGCAGCCGTGCAGCGCCGGTCAGGCTCTCGTCCCAGGCCGCCGGCGCATTGCCGTACATCTGCGCCAGGAAGGCCGGCAGATCGGGCCCGCGCAGCACAGCCTCCACTTCGGCTGCCAGCGCCAGCACCTTGGCCGTATCCCATTGCGGCAGCACGCCCCCATGGACCATCAGCAGGCCGTGGGCGCCGATCGCCATGTGCCGGTGGCGCAGCCAGTCCAGCATCGCCTCGCGCTCGGGTGCGACCAGGATCTGGTCCAGTGTGTCGTTGCGGTGCGGCGCGCGGCTGCCCTGGGCGATCGCCAGCAGACTCAGATCATGGTTGCCCAGCAGGCATTGCGCGGCATCGCCATAGGCCATCAACCGGCGCAGCACGGCGGCCGAGGCCGGGCCGCGGTTGACCAGGTCGCCCAGCAGGTAGAGGGTGTCGCGGCTGGGCGAAAAAGCGATCTTGCGCAGTAGCCGCTCCAGCGCGCCGTCGCAGCCCTGCACGTCGCCGATCAGGTAAGAAGCCATTGGAAGCCAGATTGGGTGGAGGCAGGACGGATGGCCCGAGGGAAACGGTGGGAAACCCCCGCTTTTCCAGCCTTGCCGCCGCGGAGTGCTCAGCATAATCATTTTCACCGCCAGTCCCCCCGACCGCCACAAGCATGTCCGAAGTCAGCACGCCGCCCAGCGGCCCCTCCCTGTTGCGCGCGACGGCCATGCTGGCCGCGCGCCTGGGCGCGTGGCTGCGCGGATATCCGATCCGTACCGGGCGCGGCGAGGCGCTGGTGCGCATGTCGGCCGACTGGTACTTCGAGACCGACAGCGGCCACCGTTTCACCCGTTTCGTGGCGGCCCAGCAAGGCCCGGTGCCGCGCGTCGCGGTGCTGGGCAAGACCTGGAGCGAGCTGCCGGGCGTGGAGTCCGGCGACAGCCGCTGGACCGCGCTGCGCAACGCGCTGCAGGACAACACCCCCATCCGCGATTTCGAGTTCAGCTGGCGCGATGTCCGCGGCCGTCTGCACTACCTTCTGATCAATGCCGAGCCCATTTTGGGTCTGGGCGGCCGCTTGCGCGGCTGGCGCGGCCTAGGGCGCGACTGCACGGCCCAGAAGGAGGCCGAGCAGGCGCTCAACGCCAGCGAATCGCAGCTGGCCGCCATCATCGACTCGGCGATGGACGCCATCATCACCATCGACACCGCGCAGCGCGTGGTGGTCTTCAACGAATCAGCCGGCGTGATGTTCGGCTGCCTGCGCGCCGCCGCCCTGGGCCTGCCGCTGGAGCACTTCCTGCCGCAGGGCCTGCGCGCCATCCAGGCGGCGCAGGCCGGCCGGCCCGCGCGCGAGCCGGCCGGCCCGATCGCGGCCATGCGCGCCGGCGGCCAGGAGTTCCCGGTCGAGGCGGCGATGTCGCGCATCGCGGTCAACGGCCGCGAGCTGTACTCCATCACCTTGCGCGACCTGACCGAGCGGCAGGCGCTGGAGCGGGTGCGCGCCGCGCTGGAGTCGCAGCTGCGCGAGTCGCAGAAGATGGAAGCGCTGGGCACCATGGCCGGCGGCATCGCCCACGACTTCAACAACATCGTCGCCGCCATGCTGGGCAACGCCGGCCTGGCGCGCGCCAGCCTGCCCGAGGGCAGCTCGGCCCAGGTCTTCATCGGCGAGATCAGCAAGGCGGGTCTGCGCGCGCGCGACCTGGTCCAGCGCATCATGGCCTTCAGCCGCCGCCAGCCGGCGGTGTTCTCTTGCCAGCCGCTGCAGCCGCTGATCGAAGAGGCCGTGCAACTGCTGCGCGCCACCCTGCCTTCGGGCATCGAGATTTCCTGCCGCCTGCCGGAGCTGCCGCTGTATGTGGCGGCCGACGCCACCCAGATCAGCCAGGTGGTGATGAACCTGGGGGCCAACGCCTGGCAGGCCCTGGGCAGCCAGCCCGGCCGCATCCGCGTGCGCCTGATGGCGCACGGCGACCAGGAGGTCAAGCTGCAGGTCAGTGACGACGGCTGCGGCATGGACGAGGCCACCGTGCAGCGCATCTTCGAGCCCTTCTTCACCACCAAGGCCAAGGGCGAAGGCACGGGCCTGGGCCTGCCTGTGGTGCACGGCATCGTGCAGGCCCATGGCGGGCGCATCGAGGTGCACAGCCGCAAGGGCGACGGTACGACCTTCGACATCTTTCTGCCGCTGACCGCCGGCCGCGACGGCGTGCCCGCCTGCGAACTGGCGCAGGCACGGCCCAGCGCGGCGCGCGGCCAAGGCCAGCACGTGGTCTACCTGGACGACTACCCAGCCATGGTCTTCATGATGAAGGCCACGCTGGACGTGCGCGGCTACCGCACCACCGGTTTCGAGGATGCACAGTCCGCGCTGGAGTACCTGCGTGGCCATATCGACGAGGTCGACCTGGTGGTCAGCGACTACAACATGCCGGGCAAGTCCGGCCTGGAAGTGGCGCGCGAGATCCGCCGCCTGCGTCCCGAGCTGCCGGTGATCCTGGCCTCGGGCTACCTGACCGACGAACTGCGCGATGGCGCGGCCCGGGTTGGTGTGCGCCACCTGTTCGACAAGCCGCGCGGCATCGAGGAAATGTGCGACATGATCGGCGAGGTGCTCAGCACCGCCGCTGCAGCGCAGGAGAGCAAGCAATGACCGTTGAAGAATCCCTGCAGCCCATGTTCAGCCTGCTGCTGCAGCTGCCCGCGCCGGTGCGCGACAAGATGGTGGGCATGTACCGCGACTCGCTGGCCAGCCAGCTGGCCGAGCTGGGCCAGGTGCTGGAGGCCGGCGACGCGGCCGCCATGCAGGCGGTGGCCCACAAGCTGGCCGGCGCCGCCGCGATGATGCAGGACCGCGAGCTGTCGCAGGCCGCGCGTTCCATGGAAATTGCCCTGACCGGCTACCACGCCGAGACCGCCATCGAGGCCTGGCCGCGCATCCAGGCGCGCGCCCGGATCACGCTGGACGCCTTGCACCCGGCCGCCTGAGCGGCCGTTCCTGAGTCTGCCGCCTGAGCGGCCGTTTTCTGAGTCTGCCGCCTGAGCGGCAGGTGTTCACAGCAGGCCGTGCTTGGCGGCGTAGTGCGCCATCTCGGCGTTGGTCGACAGCTTCATCTTCTCCAGCAACCGGGCCCGGTAGACGCTGACGGTCTTGGGCGACAGGTCCAGCTGCAGCGCGATGTCGGCCAGCTTCTGGCCCTGGGCAATCATCACCAGCATCTGCAGCTCGCGCTCGGACAAGCGCTCGTGCGCCAGGGTCGGCGCCGGCGCCACCAGGCGCTCGACCAGCAGCGCGGCGATCGCCGGCGAGATGTACTTGCGGCCCTGGGCCACGCTGCGAATGGCCTCGACCAGCACCGCCGAATCGGCCGACTTGTTGACGTAGCCCCAGGCGCCAGCGCGCAGCGCCTTGACCGCGTACTGGTCCTCCGGGTACATCGAGACCACCAGGGTGCGTGGTCCGTCGGCGCGCTGCTGCAGGGCCGCCAGCACGTCCAGGCCGGAGGCGCCGGGAAGGTTGATGTCCAGCACCAGCACGTCGCAGCTCGTCGTCGCCATCAGGGCCTGAAGCTCCTCATGCGAGCCGGCTTCGCCGGCGATGGTCATGCCGGCCTCGGCCTCCAGCACGTCGCGCATGCCACGGCGGATGAGCGCGTGGTCGTCCAGCAGGATCAGGCGGATCATGCCGGCTCCGTCTCTAGCGGCTGGGCCTGCTCGGTCAGCGGCACCCACAGCATCAGCGTGGTGCGGCCGCGCGCCGAGGTGATGTCGATGTGGCCGTTGACGGCACGGGCCCGTTCGGCCAGGCCGCGCAGGCCCAGCGAGCCCTGCTTGCGCAGGTCACTGGGCGCCAGGCCGCGGCCGTTGTCGCAGATCTCCATGGAGATCAGGTCGTCGCCGTAGTGCAGGTCGATGCTGACCTTGCTGGCGCCCGAATGCTTGCCGATGTTGGTCAGCGCCTCCTGGCAGGTGCGGTAGACGGCCATGGCCACCTGCCGGTCCAGTTCAACGGCGTTGACGTTGCTGCGGAACTGCATGGCGATGCCCGAGCGCTCCTGGAACTGCCCGGCCTGCCACTCCAGGGCGGCCACCAGGCCGGCCTCCAGGATGGGGGGATGCAGGTCGCGCGAGATGCGCTGGGTCGCGCCGGCCGCCTGGGCCAGCGCCGCCAGCGCGCGCTGCAGGCGCTCCTGCAGCGCCGGGCTGGCCTGCTTGCCCAGCAATTCCAGGTCGAAGCGCATCGCTGTCAGGGTGCCGCCGACCTCGTCGTGGATCTCGCGGGCGATGGCCGCGCGTTCCTCGTCGATCAGGGTCTGCAGCCGGGCCGACAGCTCGTGCAGCTGCTCCTGCGACTCGCGCAGCTGTTCTTCGGCACGGGCTTTTTCGCGGCGTGCGGTGGAGGCGGCCATGGCGTTGCGCACGGCCATGCCCAGACGGGCCAGGCGGCCCTTGATCAGGTAGTCATCGACGCCGCGGCGCATGGCTTCCACCGCGGTTTCCTCGCCAATGGTGCCCGAGACGATGATGAAGGGGGGTGGGTCGGCCAGGGCCTTGACCATGGCGTAGGCCTCGATGCCCGAGAAGCCGGGCAAGTGGTGATCGCAGATCACCAGGTCCCAGGCCTGGCGCTCCAGCGCCTCGCCCAGTTCCAGGGCGGACTCCACCCGCAAGCCATGCGCCGGAACGCCCTGCAGGGCAAGTGTGGCCATGAGCATTTCATGGTCCAGCTGTGAATCCTCGATGACCAGGAAATGCAAGGCTGTGGCTCCGCTTGGGTGGGATTGAAGAATAGGGCCAGCCGCGGCCTTCCAGCGGCAGAAAAGACGGGTTTCGGCGCTTCTTTACGAGCGTTCGACTTTGCCGGGTGGCGATCACAATTTCTGCACAGGCCCGTGCCATGCCCGTCTGTGGCATGCCGGCCCCCCAACAAAGGATGCATTCATGCAATCGATTCTCGCCGTCGACGACTCCGTAGCCATGCTGCAAATGGTGGCGTTCACGCTCAAGGGCGCGGGCTACGAGGTGATCGAGGCCGTGGACGGACTGGACGCGCTGGAGAAAGTGCGCGGCCGCACCGTGGACGTGATCCTGACGGACCAGAACATGCCGCGCATGACCGGCCTTGAACTGACCCGTTCGCTGCGTTCGCAAGAGCGCTTTCGCGTCACGCCCATTCTCATCCTCACCACCGAGTCGGCCGAAGAGACCAAGCAGGCCGGCCGCGCCGCCGGCGCCACCGGCTGGATCGTCAAGCCCTTCGACCCGGCCCGTCTGCTCGAAGTCATCCGCAAGGTCGCCGGTTAACCGGCTCACAGGACCCATCCCATGTCGCAAACATCTACCGATTCTTCCGCCGACGCTGGCGGCTTTGATCTCGCCCAGTTCTACTCGGTCTTCTTCGAGGAAGCTGCCGAGAACCTGGCCAGCATGGAGCAGCTGCTGCTGGCGCTGGACCCGCAGGCCCCCGAGGACGAGACGCTGCACGCGATCTTCCGCTGCGCCCACTCCATCAAGGGCGGCGCCGCCACCTTCGGCTTCGGCGAACTGGCCGAACTGACCCATGTGATGGAGACGCTGCTGGACAAGCTGCGCCGCCACGAGCTGGCCCTGACGTCCGCCATGACCGACACCCTGCTGACCGCCGGCGACGCGCTGACGGCCATGCTGCAGCGCCGCCAGGGCAACGAAGTCGATCTGCCCGACGTGGCCGGATTGACGCAAGCCTTTGTCGGCTTCGCCAACGGCGACCAGGCAGCTCCCGCCCCGGCGGCCGCTGCTGCTGCCGCCGCCGCACCCGCGCCGGTTGCCGCTCCCGGCACCCGCGAGCTGGAACTGCTGGCCGGCCCGCTGCCCCATGCCTCGATCGCCGACGACCTGGTCACCCTGTTTGGTGAAGTCGGCGGCATCGGCAAGCTGGAAGTGGCCGCACCCGCGCCCGACCAGGACCCGCAAAGCGTGCGTTTCCACCTGACCACCACGGCCGCCGACAGCGAATTGCTGGACCTGTGCGGCTTCCACCTGCCGCGCGAGCAGATCCGCATCACGCCCTGGGGCGGCGCCGCCGCCGTTGCGGCGAGCGCGCCAGCCGATCTCTCCACCGCGGCCGATCCCGGCTGGGGCCTGTACGAGAACGCCCCCGGTGCGACCCCGCCCGTGGTGGCCGCAGCGCCGGTGGTCAAGGCCGCGCCCAAGCGCGTCACCGGTGGTGACACGACCATCCGCGTCTCGGTCGACAAGGTCGACCAGCTGATCAACCTGATGGGCGAGCTGGTGATCACCCGCGCCATGCTGGCGCAGCGCGCCTCGGGCCTGGACGGCTCGGCCTTCCAGCAGCTGTCCACCGGCCTGGCCGATCTGGAGCGCACCACCCGCGACCTGCAGGAATCTGTCATGTCGATCCGCATGATCCCCATGTCGGACGTCTTCAACCGCTTCCCGCGCATGCTGCGCGACCTGGCCGCCAAGCTGGGCAAGCAGATCGAGCTGCAGACCGTCGGTGAAGCCACCGAACTGGACAAGAGCCTGATCGAGAAGATCACCGACCCGCTGACCCACCTGGTGCGCAACTCGGTGGACCACGGCATCGAGACGCCCGACGAGCGCCTCGCCAAGGGCAAGCCGGCCGCCGGCACGCTGACGCTGAGCGCGCAGCACGCGGGTGGCTCCATCCTGATCCAGGTGCGCGACGACGGCCGCGGCCTGGACCGCGATCGCATCCTGGCCAAGGCCCGCAAGAGCGGCATGCAGCTGCCCGACAAGATGGACGACTCGCAGGTCTTCCAGCTGATCTTCGCACCCGGTTTTTCCACCGCCGAAGTCGTCACCGACGTTTCCGGCCGCGGCGTCGGCATGGACGTGGTCAAGCGCAACATCCTGGCCCTGGGCGGCAGCGTCGACCTCGACTCCGCGCCCGGCATGGGCACCTGCGTCAGCGTGCGCCTGCCCCTGACCCTGGCCATCATGGACGGCATGTCGATCTCGGTCGGCGGCGAGCTCTACCTGTTGCCGCTGGCAACCGTGGTCGAGTCGTTCCAGGCCTCGACGGCCGGCGTCAAGACCATGGGCGAAGCCGGCCGCGTGGTCAAGGTCCGCGACGACTACCTGCCGGTGGTGGCGCTGGACCAGGCTTTCGGCGCGGGCTTTGGCAGCGAGCCGGTGGCCGACCCGATGATGGTCATCGTCGAGTCCGAAGGCCAGCGCGTCGCCCTCGAGGTGGACGCCCTGGTGGGCCAGCAGCAGGTCGTGGTCAAGAACCTCGAAGCCAACTACCGCAAGGTGCCCAACGTGTCTGGCGCCACCATCATGGGCGACGGCCGCGTGGCCCTGATTCTGGACGTGTCGGCCCTGGTGCGGCGCTCGCGGCATTAAGCCATTTCCCCAAGCCCGGCGCCCGACCCTCAAGGAAGGGGCCGGCGGGCCGAAAACCAGCGTAGTCATCCCATTTGTCTTGCGGTTTCCCCAATGAACACTCTTCGTAATTTCAGGATCGGCACACGCCTGGCGGTCGGCTTCGGTCTGCTGCTGGCCATGCTTCTGGGAATCAGCGCCCTGAGCCTGCAGCGCATGTCCGGCCTGAACGCCAGCCTGAGCGATATCGTGCGCACCAGCAATGAGCAGGTGCGCCAGTCCAACACCATGCGCGCGGCCATCAGCCGCACGACCACGGCGGGGCGCGACCTCATCCTGGCCGACAAGATTGCCGACCAGGAAGCCGCGGTGGCGTCACTGGCCGCCGGCCGCAAGGCCTATGGCGAAGCCCAGACCAAGCTCGCCGGCATGCTCAACGCCACCGGCAGCGACGAGGAAAAGAAGACCCTCGCCGCCATCCAGGCAGAGCAGGCCATCTCCCGCCCGCTGATGGACGAACTGTTTCGCATGGCCCAGGCCGGCGAAGACGACAGTGCCAAGCGCATGCTCACCGACAAGGTCCTGCCGGCCCAGACCCGCTGGATCAGCACCATCGACAAGATGGTGAAGTTCCAGGACGACGACACCGACGCCCAGGCCGCCGCGGCCGAGGCCAGCTACGCCACCACGCGCCTGATCATGATCGCCGCCGCGCTGGCCGCGCTGGCGCTTGGCATCGCCGGCGCCTGGCTGCTGACCGCCAGCATCACCGGTCCGATCCGCGAAGCCGTGCGTGTTGCCGAGACGGTCGCCGACGGCGACCTGACCGCGACCATCGCCGCCACCGGCCGTGACGAGCCGGCCCAGTTGCTGCGCGCCCTGGCCGCCATGAACGACTCGCTGTCGCGGGTGGTCTCGCAGGTGCGCGCCGGCAGCGACGCGATCGCCACCGGCTCCGGCCAGATCGCCAACGGCAACGAAGACCTGTCGCAGCGCACCGAGCAGCAGGCCTCCAACCTGCAGCAGACGGCCGCCTCCATGGAAGAACTCAGCGGCACGGTTCGCAACTCCGCCGCCACCGCCCGCCAGGCCACCGAACTGGCCGCCTCGGCCAGCGCCGCAGCCCAGCAGGGTGGCCGCATGGTCGACGACGTGGTGGCCACGATGGAAGGCATCCGCACTTCCAGCCGCAAGGTCAGCGACATCATCGGCGTGATCGACTCCATCGCCTTCCAGACCAACATCCTGGCGCTCAATGCGGCGGTGGAAGCCGCCCGTGCCGGCGAGCAGGGCCGCGGCTTTGCCGTGGTGGCCGCCGAAGTGCGCAGCCTGGCCCAGCGCAGCGCCGACGCGGCGCGTGAAATCAAGGTCCTGATCGGCGACAGCGTCGGTCAGGCCGAATCCGGCAGCAAGCTCGTCGGCGACGCCGGCAAGACCATGGGCGACATCGTGGCCCAGGTGCGCCGCGTCAGCGACATGATCGGTGAGATCAGCGCCGCCGCTGGTGAGCAGACCCTGGGCATAGGCCAGGTCAGCGAGGCCGTGACCCAGCTGGACCAGGTGACGCAGCAAAACGCTTCCCTGGTCGAGCAATTGGCCGCCGCCGCCGGCAGCCTCAACACCCGCTCGGGCGAACTGGTGGCCTCGGTCGCCTCCTTCCGCCTGGGCCAAGCCGACAAGGCCGCGCCCGCACAGAGCGTCGCCGTTGCCGTCGCCAAGGTGGCCGCTCGCGCGACCGCCCCGGTGACCGCGCCCGTGACCGCAGCGGCCAAGGCCGCCGCCAAGCCGGCAAGCACCCCATCCAAGCCAGCAGTCAAGCCCGCCATCCCGGCAAAAGCCAGCGCACCGACCGCAGCCGCGGCGGCAGGCGACGGCGAATGGACCCAGTTCTGACCCCCACCCCACGGAGAAGCACCATGGAAATGATCCTTGAAGGCGAACACATCGCCCGCCACGAAGCCAGCCGCGCCGTCACCAGCCTGGAAGCGCAAGCCGGTGAGTACCTGACCTACCGCCTGGGCGCCGAGGAGTATGGCGTCGACATCCAGAAGGTGCAGGAAATCCGCTCCTACGAGCAACCCACCCGCATCCCCAACGCGCCTTCCTTCATCAAGGGCGTGGTCAACCTGCGCGGCGTGATCGTGCCCATCGTCGACCTGCGCCTGAAGCTCGGTTGCGCGACTGCCGAATACGAGAGCTCCACTGTGGTGATCGTGCTGGCCGTGCGCGGCCGCGTGGTCGGCGCGGTGGTCGACTCGGTCTCCGACGTGCTGGACCTGGAAGCCGGCGCCATCAAGGCACCGCCCGACCTGTCCGGCGGCCACGGCGACGATTTCATCACCGGCATCGCCAGCGTCGCTGAACGCATGCTGATGCTGGTCGACATCGAGGCCCTGCTGGGCGAAGCTGCCCTGGGCAGCGCTGGGAGCGATCTGTGAAACCCGGCGGCCTGAAGCTGTGGGGCCGGCTGGCGCTGGCCTTCGGTGCGCTTCTGCTGCTGCAGATCGTCATGGCCGTTGCGGCCGTGTACGAGTTGCGCCAGATCGACCAGATCAAGCACCGGCAGGAAGCCATGGCTGAAAGCCGCCACCTGGCATTCCAGTGGAATGCCCAGACCCGGATGAATGTCATCCGTGCCGTGATGCTGGCCAAGGCCGGCAGCCCGGCGGACCTGGCCACCTGGGCCAACGCCGAGATGAAGCAGACCTCGGCCAAGATCAGCGAGCTGCAGACTGCCCTGGAAAAAGGCCTGGAAGGCGACAAGGCCCACGCCCTGATGGCGCGCGTGGCCGACACCCGCAAGACCTATGTGGGTCTGCGCGCCAGCCTGCTCGAGCGCATGGCCAAGCTGGACGACACTGCCGCGGCCGCAGCGGAGATCGACAGCAAGCTGATCCCCTCGGTGAACGCCTACCTGGCTTCGCTGGACGATGTGGTCGCCCATATGGACGACGCACTCAAAGCCCAAAGCGCCGCCATGACCCAGGCCATCAACTTCGCGCAGACGCTGCTGCCCGTGCTGTCCACCATCGCCGTCCTGCTGGGCGCGCTGTTGGCCTGGGCCGTGGCCCGCAGCCTGGTGCGCCCGATCCGCCAAGTCATCGTCACTGCCAGCAACATCGCGGCCGGTGACCTGAGCAACGACCTGGCGGTGACCCGCCGCGATGAGCTCGGTGAATTGCAAGCCGCCCTGGCCGACATGCAGGCCCGCCTGCGCGAAATGGTCTCGGGCATCCGCGCCGGCACAGACAGCGTGAGCGTGGCCACCGGCCAGATCGCCTCGGGCAACCAGGACCTGAGCGCCCGCACCGAGCAGGCAGCCAGCAATCTGCAGCAGACGGCGGCCACCATGGCCCTGTTGACCGACACGGTGCGCCAGTCGGCCACTTCGGCCACCTCGGCCAACCAGCTGGCCGACACGGCTGCCGCCGTGGCCCGCCGCGGCGGCGAGGTGGTGTCGCAGGTGGTGGCCACCATGGCCGACATCAATGAAGGCTCCAACCGCATCGCCGACATCATCGGCGTGATCGACTCCATTGCCTTCCAGACCAACATCCTGGCCCTGAACGCCGCCGTGGAAGCGGCGCGTGCGGGTGAACAAGGCCGCGGCTTTGCGGTTGTGGCCAGCGAAGTGCGCAGCCTGGCGGGCCGTTCTGCCGAGGCCGCACGCGAGATCAAGACCCTGATCGGCGCCAGCGTCGAGAAGGTCGGCAACGGCTCGCGCCTGGTGCGCGACGCCGGCCAGACCATGCAGGAAATCGAAGGCAGCGTGCAGCGCGTGACCGCCGCCATCGGCGAGATCACCGCCGCCGCCGCCGGCCAGGCCGGCAGCATCGGCGAAGTCAACCAGGCGGTCGGCCACCTGGACCAGATCACGCAGCAGAACGCCGCGCTGGTCGAAGAGGCCGCCGCCGCCGCCCAGAGCCTGAAAGACCAGGCCGCCAGCCTGGCGCGCATGGTCATGTCGTTCCGCCTGGTTCCAGGCGCCGTCGCAGCCAGCTAATTATTTTCCATCCACAAGGCCACTGCCATGCGCGTCAACCTGCCCGTTACCCAGACCGAATACCAGTTTCCCGACGGAACCAACCTGGTATCGACCACCGACCTGGACAGCCGGATCACGTACTGCAACGCGGCCTTCATCGCCACCAGCGGCTACACCCGCGAGGAGCTGATCGGCCAGCCGCACAACCTGGTGCGCCACCCGGACATGCCGGCCGAGGCCTACCGCGACATGTGGGAGACGATCCGCTCGGGCAAGCCCTGGTCGCAGCTGGTGAAGAACCGCCGCAAGAACGGCGACTACTACTGGGTGGTGGCCAACGTCACGCCCATCGTGGACAACGCCAGCGGCCAGGTGTCGGGCTATATGTCGGTGCGGACCAAGCCCCGCGCCGCGCAGGTGCAAGCCGCCGAGGCCCTGTACGCGCAGATGCGCGCCGACGCCCAACTGCCCAAGCCGCGCATCCGTCTGCGCAGCGGCGGCATCGAGCGCAAGGGCCTGAACGCCGTGTTCGCCCGCATGGCGCGCATGGGCATCACGGTGCGCGTCACGGCGGCGCTGCTGGCCCTGACCACGGTCTCGTCGGTCATCGGCATCGCCACGCACGAGCTGGGCATGCTGGCCATCGTCCTGGGTATCGCCGGCCAGCTGGCCCTGGTGGCCGTGCTGGCGAAATGGTTGCACTGGGCGATCACCCAGCCGCTGCGCGGTGCCGCACTGGTGGCCAACCGCATGGCGGCCGGCGACCTGTCGCAGGATCTGGCAGTGCGCCGCACTGACGAGGTGGGCGGACTGTTGCGCGCGCTCAACCAGCTCAATGTGAACCTGCAAGGCCTGGTGGGCGATGTGCGCACCGAGGCCCAGCAGATCAACGGCGCGGCCAACGAGATCGCCTCGGCCAGCACCGACCTCTCGTCGCGCACTGAAGCCCAGTCCAGCAATCTGCAGGAGACGGCCGCGGCGATCGAAGAGATCGCTTCCACCGTGGGCCAGAATGCCAGCAACGCCGGCGAGGCTGCCCGCAAGGCCAGCGGCGCCGGTACGGTGGCCGAGCGCGGCAGCGATGCCGTCGGCAAGGTGGTCGCCAGCATGCAGGACATCGCGGCGTCCTCGGGCAAGATCGCGTCCATCAACGGCGTGATCGACGGCATCGCCTTCCAGACCAACATCCTGGCGCTCAATGCGGCGGTGGAAGCCGCCCGTGCCGGCGAGCAGGGCCGCGGCTTTGCCGTGGTGGCCGCCGAAGTGCGCAGCCTGGCCCAGCGCAGCGCCGCGGCGGCCCAGGAAATCAAACAGCTGATCGACGTGTCGCGAGACCAGGTCGCCGGCGGCCGCAAGATGGTAGAGATGGCGGGCACGACGATGGCCGAGGTGGTCGCCGCCGTGCGCGACATGGGGGGGCTGATCGAAGGCATCTCCGTCGCGTCCGCCCAGCAAGCCACCGGTGTCAGCCAGATCAACGCTGCCGTGGCCCAACTGGACAGCGCAACCCAGCAAAACGCCGCCATGGTGGAGCAATCCACCGCGTCGGCCCAGCTGCTGCGCGAGCGCGCGCAGTCGCTGACCCATGCCGTCCAGGTCTTCCGGGTGAAAGCTGCCGCATGAGCGCGGTTCTACCCGTGGTGCCGTCCGCCGGCGCCCGCGACATCGAATTCAGCAGCTCGGACTTCGAGCGCGTGCGTTCGATGATCCATGCCAAGGCCGGGATCGACCTGAACCCGGGCAAGCAGAACATGGTTTACAGCCGGCTGTCGCGCCGGCTGCGCGAGCGCGGCTACACCGAGTTCCGCACCTACCTGGACTCGCTGAACGCGGCCAGCGAGGCCGAGTGGCAGGAGTTCATCAACTGCCTGACCACCAACCTGACCTCGTTCTACCGCGAAGCCCACCACTTCCCGCTGCTGGCGGATTTCCTGCGCACCCGGCGCGGTGCCCCCACCCGCATCTGGTGCAGTGCGGCCTCCACCGGCGAGGAGCCCTACACCATCGCCATGACCGTTGCCGACACGCTGGGCGGCAAGGGCGGCGTCACCATCGACGCCAGCGACATCGACACCAACGTGCTGGAAACAGCCGCGACCGGCGCCTATGCGGCCGAAACCGTCGCCAACCTGGACGCGCCGCGCTTGCAGCGCTACTTCCTCAAAGGCGCCGGCTCCAATCTGGGCCGCGTGCGCGTCAAGCCCGAGCTGCGCGCCATGATCAACTTCCGCTGCTTCAACCTGCTGGCCAGCCAGTGGCGGATGGAGCCGTACGACGTGATCTTCTGCCGCAACGTGATGATCTATTTCGACCGGCCCACCCAGCGCCGCATCCTTGAGCGCATGCACGCCTGCATGAAGCCCGGCGGCCTGCTGTTCGTCGGCCACTCGGAAAACTTCACGGAGCACAAGGACCTGTTCACCCTCACGGGCAAGACGCTGTACCACCGCGTGGGGGCCTGAGATGGCGACAGCCACGGAAGTATTGCCATCGGGCCTGCCGGATGTGGCGGAACTGCGCAAGCTGCCGCGCCGTCCCGGCCAGGCCAGCTTCTTCTTCCACGACCACGGCTTCGCCCGTGCCGCGGTCAAGGTGCTGCCGGGCGAGTACTTCGTGCACGACAGCGACGTGGTGGTCACCACCACGCTGGGCTCGTGCGTCGCGGCCTGCATCAACGACCGCACGGCCGGCATCGGCGGCATGAACCATTTCATGCTGCCCGACGCCGGCGATGCAGGCGCCGGCGGGCGCTTCGGCGCCTTCGCCATGGAGCTGCTGATCAACGAGCTGCTCAAACGCGGCGCCCGGCGCCAGTCGCTGGAAGCCAAAATCTTCGGCGGCGGCCAGGTGATGAAGAGCCTGGCCAACACCCAGATCGGTGACAAGAACGTCGCCTTTGTCCAGAGTTTTCTGGCGCAGGAACGCATCCCGGTCCTGGCCAGCGACGTGCTGGAAATCTATCCGCGCAAAATCGTCCAGTTCCCCAAAAGCGGCAAGGTGCTTTGCAAGCGCCTGCCCGCCACCCACGGCGTGGAGTTCGAGGCACAGGAAGCGCGTTACCGTACCCAACTGGTTCAGCAGCCGCGCGGCGGCGAAGTGGAGTTGTTCTGATGGCCATCCGTGTTGTTGTGGTGGATGACTCCGCGCTCGTGCGCAGCATCCTGACCGAATTGATCAACCGCACCCCCGACCTCAAGGTGGTGGGCGCGGCCGCCGACCCGCTGGAAGCGCGCGAGATGATCCGCGAGCTCGACCCCGATGTCATCACCCTGGACGTCGAGATGCCCAAGATGGACGGGCTGGACTTCCTGGAAAAGATCATGCGCCTGCGGCCCATGCCGGTGGTGATGATCTCGACCCTGACCGAGCGCGGCGCCCAGACCACGCTGCGCGCCCTGGAGCTCGGCGCGGTGGACTTCGTCGCCAAGCCGCACCTGGGCCTGCGCGCCGGCCTGGACGAGGCTGCGCGCGAAATCTGCGACAAGCTGCGCACCGCGGCGCGTGCCCGTGTGGCCCGCCGCGCCGTGGCGGCGCCGGTGCGCGTTGCCGCACCGCCGCCGCAGCGCCCGGTCCCGTTGGGCCAGGCGGGCCAGGCCAGCAGCCAGATCATCGCCATCGGCGCCTCCACCGGCGGCACCGAGGCCATCCGCGAGCTGCTGGTGGCGCTGCCGGCCAGCCTGCCTGGCATCGTCATCACCCAGCACATGCCGCCGGGCTTTACCGCCAGTTTTGCGGCGCGGCTGGACAGCCTGTGCCACATGCGGGTCAAGGAAGCCCAGGACAACGACCGCGTGCTGATGGGCCATGCCTATGTGGCGCCCGGCGGCAAGCACCTGTGGGTGGAGCGCTCCGCTGGCGGCTATGTCGCGCGCGTGGCCGACGGCGAGCCCGTCAACCGCCACAAGCCCTCGGTGGACGTGCTGTTCCGCTCGGTCGCCAAGCATGCGGGGCCGCGCGCCACCGGCGTGATGCTCACCGGCATGGGCGCTGATGGCGCCACTGCCATGCGCGAAATGCGCGACCGCGGCGCCTGGAACCTGGTGCAGGACGAGGCCAGCTGCGTGGTCTTTGGCATGCCGCGCGAAGCCATCGCCGCCGGCGCCGCCAACGAGGTGCTGCCGCTGGACCAGATGGCCCGCCACCTGCTGCAGCGCGTGGCCCAGCAGGGCCGCCAGCACGCTCCGGCCTGAGGGGCCCTGCAGGCGGCTGCGGCCTGCAATTTCCATCAAAAAGGCTGTCAGCCCCCGTCGAATGGACGCGAGACGCTATTGAATCGATAGCGTCTTGGGTTTCCATGCGGGCTGCGCCATGCCGATGCTATAACCAGGGTGTGGATTTCGTGGAGTTCGAAATTCCTCTCGGCACATCACCGAGACAGCACAAAAATGCGCCTGCCGCTCATTCTCACGATCGCCGCTGCCTGCCTGCTCCATGCGTACACCTGGACGTTCAAGGCGCAGGATGGTTGGAGCCTGTTCACGGTTTGCCTCTTTGCGTTCTCACTCACGCCCTACGCAATCAGCGCGTTCATGGGGCGTGTCTGGCACGCGCTGAACGCTGCCCTTGGGTTCGCCGCAGGCGCCCTGGCTGGCGACATCTTCATGCACTACGCAGTGTTCATCGCGCCCAAGGGATCCACGGCTGCCCTGGGACTCCTGTTCATGCCCGTCTGGAACTTGCTGCTCCTCGGTCCCCTGGGGGCGGTCATCGGGTGGGCGTGCGCGCGAGCCGTCACCAGACGCCGGGGCGAGAATGCGGCCTGAGGCTTTACTGGGCTCGCGCATCGCCGTCTTTTGCCTGTCGGCAACGCTTGGCGTCGCTGTTGGCGCCATGCCCCCGGAACTTGTTCTGCAGGAGGGCGTTCGCCTCAGCGCGACGACCCCGTCCGGGACGGTGAGCGTCACTGCCGGACAGGGTTATGCGCGCACCTACGAATGGAATGGCTGCTCTCTCGCGGCTTCGATGATGGCCCGCTCACAACGCTGGTACGGCGCCATGGGCCTCTACGATCCTGCCGGCGCAGGCCCGCTCGGACTTCTGTTGGGCAGGGTGTTCGGTTGCAACGGCATCTCGCGCACCGTGGTGGAAGAGGCGCAAGTTCACTTCGCCACCCAAAGCGCGGCTGAGCGTTGGATCGCCCATCGGACCAGGCTGCCGTTCGAGACCGTGTGGAGCAACGATGGCTTGCTGCTCGCGTGGGGCGTTTCGCCGGGCCGGCAGCAGCTCAATGTCGATCTGTGGCAGATTTGCATCGCGGGATTGAGGCCGGCGCAGCTGCGTGGCGCGCGGGACGACATGGTCCAGGTGACACGCGTCGCAGGAGACGGCAAGCTGCGGCAGGAGTGCGCGTCCGTGGGCGCCGAGGCCATGGTGGGTGTTCGCTAGGCGCGGCGCCGGAAAAACCTGGCCCTAAAGTCCTATTGGCGGTAGCTGGACCGCCGGGCCACACTGGCTTCGACCGCGCGGGCCTGGAGAGGCCGCGTGTCCCGCCCCTGCGCTGCCAAGGCGGTGCACCAACCGGAAAGGGACAATGACGCTGCTATGGGAAGAGATCCGCCACAAGCGCCTGCTGTGGCTGCTGGTGTTTGTTCCCGCCGTGTTGGCCGCGGAGCACCTGTTCCATGCCGACGGCAAGCTGCTGTTTGGCCTGTCGGTGCTGGCCATCGTGCCCTTGGCCGCGCTTTTGAGCCATGCGACCGAGTCCGTGGCATCACGCACCGGCGACTCCATCGGCGGCCTGCTCAATGCCACGCTGGGCAACCTGACCGAGCTGGTGATCGCGCTGACCGCGCTGATCGCCGGCCAGCACATGCTGGTCAAGGCATCGATCGCCGGCGCCATCGTCACCAACAGCCTGTTCATGCTGGGCGCCTCGCTGCTGCTGGGCGGCCTGCGCCACCACACGCAGGAGTTCAACGCATCCACCGCCCGGCTGCAGGCCGGCCAGCTGTTCCTGGCCACCATCGCGCTGCTGGTGCCCTCGATGGTCGTGGGCGACAAGGGCGGCGAGCCGCAGTTCCTGCACACGCTCAGCCTCAGTCTGGCGGTGCTGCTGGTCGTGATCTATGTGCTGGGCATGCTGTTCTCGCTCAAGACCCACAAGCAGTTCTTCGGCTCGGCCAGCCCGGCCGCCGTCGGCGGCGATGACCATGGCACGCCCTGGCCGGTGGGGCTGGCGGTGGGCGTGCTGGCCGGCGTGACGGTGCTGGTGGCCCTGGTCAGCCACATCTTCGTCGGCTCGGTGGAGGTGGCGGCGCAGGCGCTGGGCATGAGCGACGCCTTTGTCGGCTTCATCGTGGTGGCCCTGGTGGGCGCGGCGGCCGAGATGGCCTCGGCCTTCTCGGCCGCCCGCAAGAACCGGCTGGACATGAGCGTGGGCATCGCGCTGGGCAGCTCCACCCAGATCGCGCTGTTCGTCGCGCCGGTGCTGGTGCTGGCCAGCTACTTCCTGGGCCCCGAGCCCATGACCCTGCTGTTCTGGCCGGGCGCGGTGGCGATGATGTTCCTGGCCTCGTTGACCGTGGCCATGCTGTGCAACAGCGGCCGCAGCGCCTGGTTCCTGGGCGTGCTGGCCATTGCCGTCTACCTGACCTTTGCCATCACGCTGTACGTGGTGCCACCCAAGGTCTAACCCGTCATGCCAAGGAGCGAAAACATGCACAAGCAACTGCTGGTCGCACTGGCCTGCGCCGTCCTGTGCGGCGGCGCGCAGGCCCAGTCCACCGAAGAACTCAAGGGTTTGCTGGACCAGGCCATGCGCACCATCGGGGACCTGCAGCAGCGCGTGCAGCAGCTGGAGGCGCGGCAACAGGCCCAGCCGCCGGCCCTTGCCGCCGTCCCTGCGGCGGCTGCGACAACGGCGCCTGCCTCCGCGCCTGCCGCTGTGTCCGCCAGCGCCCCGGCGGCCGCGGCCAAGCCGGCGCCGGACAAGCCGCAGGTCGAGGTCTATGGCCAGGTCATGCTGGACGCCATCTCCGAAAGCGGGCGCGTGAACCCCGCCTGGCAGGCCACCATGCGGCCCTCGCAGATCGCCGTCAACTGCCCGGCCGACCCGGGCTGCGGCAAGGACGGCGCACTGGGCATGAGCGTGCGCCAGTCCAGCCTGGGCCTGCGTGCCGCCATCCCCACCGGCCTGGGCGTGGTCAAGACCGACCTGGCCTTCGACCTGTTCGGCACCGACGGCGGCACCAACATCCACTGGCTGAGGGCCTGGGCCGAGGTGGGCGCCTGGGGCCTGGGTCAGACCGACTCCAACTTCATGGACATCGATGCCTACCCCAATGTCATCGACTACTGGGGCCCCTCGGGCATGGCTTTCGTGCGCAACCCGCAAGTGCGCTACACCGGCGCCGGCGGCGAGGGCCTGGCCTGGGCCGTCTCGCTGGAGGCGCCCAACTCGGTCATCGACACCGGCAAGCTGTCGCAGGTGGACCCGGCGCTGGGCGCCGGCGTGACGGCGCACAACCGCCTGCCCGACCTGGTGGGCTCGGTGCGGCTCGATCGCGACTGGGGCCACGTCAAGGCCGCCGCCATCGTGCGCCAGGTGGGCTACCAGACCGTCACCACGGCCAGCGGCGACCCCTCGGGCGACAAGACCGGCTACGGCCTGAACCTCACCGGCGTGCTCAAGCTGTCCGGCCGCGGCACGCTGGGCTGGGGCCTGACCGGCGGCAAGGCAATCGCCAGCTACATGAACGACGGCGGCACCGACCTGGCGCCCGGCGCCGGCCTGCGCGCAGAGGCGGTCAATTCGCTGGGCTACTTCCTGTATTACGGCCATGCCTGGGACGCCAAACTCAACAGCTCCATCGGCTACAGCCAGCACCGCCAGGACAACAGCAGCGGCCAGGCGGCCAACGCCTTCCACGCCGGCAGCTATGCTTCGGTCAACCTGCTGTACACGCTGACCGACAACGTCCTGGTGGGCGGCGAATACATCTGGGGCCGGCGCGAGAACAAGGATGGCAGCGCGGCCAATGCCGGGCGCCTCCAGCTGTCGGGCAAAGTCAGTTTCTAGACGGAGAAGGAAAGACCATGGCGAATCCCTCTGACAAGGCCTCCGACGGCAGCCGCGAACCCGTGCTCGACCCGGTCGACCGGGTCTGCGAACTGTGCTTCGGCCTGTTCATGGCCCTGACCTTCGTGGGCGCCGTCTCGGCCACCACCGACGGGCCGGACGCCGGCCGGCTGATGTTCTACACCGCGCTGGGCTGCAACCTGGCCTGGGGCCTGGCCGATGCCGTGATGTACCTGGTGCGCACCCTGACCGAACGCGGCCGCCGGCTGCGGCTGGCGCTGGCGGTGCGTGCCGACCCTGATGCGGCGCGCGGCGTGCGGCGGCTGCGCGACGAGCTCGATGGCGTGATGCGCACCCTGGTGACCGATGCGGAGCTCGAAGCGGTGCGCGCGCGCATGGCTGGCCTGCACGAGCTGCCCTCCAAACCGGGCCTGGACGCGCGCGACTGGCTGGCCGCTGCCGCGGTCTTTGCCATCGTGGTGCTGGGCACCTTCCCGGTGGCGCTGCCCTTCCTGGTGTTCGAGCCGGAGCCGGCCCTGGTGGTCTCGCGCGTGCTGACCCTGGTCATGCTGTTCGGCTGCGGCCTGGCCCTGGGCCGCCATGCCGGCGGCGGCGGCTGGAAGTCGGGCCTGGTCATGACGGTGCTGGGCGTGGCCCTGACGGCTGCCATCATCGCGCTGGGCGGCTGAGGCGCCGCCGCGCGGCTTGACCCATCGACCGCAGGCCGTGCGGACTCTTCCCATGAACTTCCTCCACCGGTCCATCAAGGGGGGCATGCTGGTGGCGGGCTTGCTGACCTGCACCATGTTCTATGCGGCCATTGCCCCCGAGGCAGTGCTGCAGTCGGCCTTTGGCCAGGCCATCGACGGCCCGGTCGCCCAAATCGTGGTCAGAAACTGGGGCATCCTCATCGGGCTGATGGGCCTGCTGCTCATTTACGGCGCATTCCATGAACCGGTGCGGCGCACCGCCTTGCTGGTGGCAGGGGCCAGCAAGCTGGCGTTCATCAGCCTGGTCCTCGCCCTTGGCCAGCAGTTCCTGCAGTTTCAAGCGGGTGTGTCGGTGGCCGCCGATGTCCTCATGGTTGCGCTGTTCGCCGCGTACCTCATTGCGACACGCGGGGGAGCAACTGGGGCAGGACTCCAACCCGCGGACAGCGATCCGCGCGCCTTGCAGCGCAAGTTCGTGGCCCGGATGCGCAAAGGCCTGCGGGTGGTGTGGCCCATCCTGTCGGCGCTGCTCATGCTGATCGTCGCCCTGGGCGTGGTGGCCGGCACGGCCGAAGGCTGGTCGCTGCAGGAGTCGGTGTACTTCTCCTTTGTCTCGGGCCTGACCATAGGCTACGGCGACTACGCCCCCAAGACGCTGCTCGGGCGTGTGCTGGCGGTCGCGGTGGGCATCTGCGGCATCCTGGTGACGGCGCTGATCGCCGCCGTCGCCGTCAAGGCCTTGACGCAGGCCCAGGACGGCGCCGACGACTGAGCGCGCCGATTCACGACGCTTTTGTTACTCCGCGCTGTGCCGCCGCCGGCCTAAAGTGCGGGCATGAACACCACCACCTACACCGGCAGCTGCCAATGCGGCAAGGTCGCCATCGAGGTCGAGGGCCGCATCGACAGCGGGCTGGCCTGCAATTGTTCCATGTGCGCCAAGCGGGCATCGCTGCTGTGGTTTGTGCCGCGCGCCAGCCTGCGGCTGACGACCCCGGACGATGCTGCGGCCACCTACCTGTTCAACAAGCACGCGATCCGGCACCGTTTCTGCCCGGCTTGCGGCATCCACGTCTTCGGTGAAGCCACGGACCCCCAGGGCAATGCCGTGGCGGCCGTCAACCTGCGCAGCATCAACAACATCGATCTGGCGGCCATCCCGGTGCGCCATTTCGACGGCAAGGCCCTTTGACAGGTGCCAGATCGGCCACTACCCCCCGGCCAATGGACCTGGGTAGCTATCAAAAAAGGAGCGATGGCGGCTAGCGCAGCGGCGCCAGGAAGACCTGCAAGGCCTCGGTCATCGGCGCCAGCAGGTGCTCGGTGCCCAGGGCCAGCACCAGCAGGCCGGCCAGCAGGGTGATGGGAAAGCCCACCGAGAAGATCGACAGCTGGGGCGCCACGCGCGAGCTGAAGCCCAGCACCAGGTTGATGAACAGCATCAGCATGGTGGCCGGCAAAGCCATGGACAGGGCCAGCCGGAAGACATCGCTGCCCAGCCGGTCCAGCCGCAGCCCGACCAGCGAGGCGAAGGCGTCGTGGGCGATCGGGAAGGTGGTGAAGGTATTGATGAGCGTGTCGATCAGCACCAGGTGCGCGTCCAGCGCGATGAACAGCAGCATGCCCAGGGTGTTGAGCCAGGTGCCCACGGCCGACTCGCTGCCGCCGTTGGGGTCGAAGAAGCCGGCGAAGGAAAAGCCCATTTGCAGGCCGATGAACTCGCCGGCGATCTCGAACACCGCAAACAGCAGGCGCGCGGCAAAGCCCAGCGCCAGGCCGATCGCCACCTGCTGGGCCACCAGGCCCAGGCCGGCGGCCGAGGCCAGGGTCAGGCCGGCGGGCACCTGCGCAAAAGGCGCGACCACGAAGGCCATGGCGGCGGCCAGCGCCACCCGCCCACGCGCCGGAAAGCCCTTGTGCGACAGCAGCGGTGCCGCCGAGAACAGGGCCAGGATGCGGATGAAGGGCAGCAGCGCGGAGGCCAGCCAGGCGTCCATCTGCAGCTGCGAAAACGTCATCACTGGCAGGGCTCCTAGCCGACGGCCTGGGGGATGGAGCTGATGACCTGGCGCAGCCAGTCGACCAGCACCGAGATCATCCAGGGTCCGGACACGGCCAGCGCGCCCAGCACGGCCAGCAGCTTGGGCAGGAAGGACAGGGTCGATTCATTGATCTGGGTCACGGCCTGGAACAGGCTGACGGCCAGGCCCACGGCCAGAGCCACCAGCAGCACCGGCGCCGAGACCGTGATCAGGGTCTCCATGGCCGTGCGGCCGAATGCGAGGACGGCTTCGGGCGTCATCAGTTGATCCCGCCGAAGCTGCCCACCAGGGAGCTGACGATCAGGTTCCAGCCGTCGGCCAGCACGAACAGCATCAGCTTGAAGGGCAGGGCCACCAGCACCGGAGACAGCATCATCATGCCCATGGACATCAGCACGCTGGCGACGATCAGGTCGATCACGATGAAGGGGATGAAGACCATGAAGCCGATCTGGAAGGCGGTCTTGAGCTCACTGGTCACAAAGGCCGGGATCAGGATGCGCATGGGCGTCTGCGCGGCCGGCGCCGGCTCGGTGCCGCCGATGCGGTAGAACAGGGCCAGGTCGGGCGCCCGGGTCTGCTTGAGCATGAAGGTGCGCAGCGGGTCCGAGCCCTTGGCCACGGCATCCTCAAAACTCATCTTCTGTTCGCTGTAGGGCTTGTAGGCGTCGTTGTAGACCTTGTCCAGGGTCGGGCCCATGATGAAGAAGGTCAGGAACAGCGACATGCCCACCAGCACCTGGTTGGGCGGCGTGGTCTGCAGGCCCAGCGCCTGGCGCAGCAGGCTGAAGACGATGATCAGGCGGGTGAAGCTGGTCATCAGCAGCAGCGCCGCGGGCAGGAAGGACAGGGCCCCGAACATCAGCAGGGTCTGCACCGGCACCGAGTAGGTGGTGGTGTTGCCGCTGGTCTGGGAGGTGAAGCCAAACGGCGTGGCCTGGGCCATCGCGCCGCCGCAGGCCAGAGCCAGGCCGGCCAGCGCAGCCAGGCGCAGCCAGTGGTGGGTGCGGGGGGTCATTTGCGTTGTCCTTGCGACGCCACGCCGGCCGTCAGGTTCTTGAGCAGGCCGGCAAAGCCGGTGGGCATGGCGCCATTGGGGGCGCTGGGCGGCGCGAAGTCCTGCGCATCGGCCTCGGCCAGCAGGCTGATGTGCTGCGCCGTGGCGCCCAGCACCAGCACACGGCCTTGCACGCGCACCATGACTACGCGCTCGCGCGGGCCCAGGGGCAGCTGCGCCACCACTTCCAGCTGGCGCTGCGCGCCGGCCGGGCGGATGGTCTGCATGCGCTTGACCACCCACATCGCCAGCGGGATCAGCGCCAGCACCAGCACCATCATCGACAGGGACCAGGCCATGGATTGCATCGCGGTGTGTCCTTTAGCGGCTCAAGCGGCGCATGCGCTCGGACGGTGTGACGATGTCGGTCAGGCGGATGCCGAACTTGTCGTTGACCACCACCACCTCGCCCTGGGCGATCAGGAAGCCGTTGACCAGAACGTCCATGGGTTCGCCGGCCAGCGCGTCCAGCTCGATCACCGAGCCTTGTGCCAGCTGCAGGATGTGCTTGATCGGGATGCGGGTGCGGCCCAGTTCCACCGTCAGCTGCACCGGGATGTCCAGCACCATGTCGATGTCGTCGCGCTGGGCGGGCGCAGCGCCTGCGCCCAGTGCGGCGAAGATGCCGGGGGCAGGCTCGGCGGGGGGCGTGGGCGCGGCAGCTTCGGCTTCGGCCAGTGCGCTGGCCCAGTCGTCGGCCATCGCGGCTTCTTCGTCGGTCGGTTTGGGTGTGTCCTGCATGGTGGCTCCGGGAAGGGTGTTCAGGGTTGGACAGGCTGGGCGTCGAGCACCACAGGCTGGGTCAGGAATTCGCGGATGCGCACGCCGTAGCGCGCACCCAGGGTGCCGTATTCGCACTCGAAGACGGGCACGCCATCCACCTTGGAGACCAGGGTGGGCATGCGGTCCAGCTCGATGAAGTCACCGGCCTTGAGGCCCATGAGCTCACCCACGGTGGCATGGCTGTGGGCCAGTTCGGCGGCAAGCTCGACGGTGGCGTGCTTGATCTGTTGCGTCAGCAGGGCCAGCCAGCGGCGGTCGGGGCCGCCCTGGTCACCCTGCAGCGGCGAGTACAGGACTTCGCGGATCGGCTCGAAGGTGGAGTAGGGGATGCAGATGTGCAGGTCGCCGCCGACGTCGCCGATGTCCACGCGGAAGGTGGTGGTCACCACGATTTCCGAGGGCGTCGCGATGTTGGCGAACTGCATGTGCATTTCCGAGCGGGCGTATTCCAGCTCGATCGGATAGATCGTGCCCCAGCTCTTGGCGTACTCGGCGGCGATCACTTCCACCAGGCGCAGGATGATGCGCTGCTCGGTGGCGGAGAACTCGCGGCCCTCGATGCGGGCCTGGTTCAGGCCGGCGCCGCCGAACAGGTTGTCGATGACGGCGAACACCAGGGTCGGGTCGCAGATCAGCAGGCCCGAGCCGCGCAGCGGTCGCACCTGCATGACGTTGATGTTGGACGGCACGGCCACGTTGCGCACGAAGGCGCTGAACTTCTGCACCTTGACCGGGCCGACCGAGATGTCGGGGTTGCGGCGCATGAAGTTGAAGATGCCGACGCGGAAGTTGCGGGCGAAGCGCTCGTTGACGATCTCCAGCGTCGGCATGCGGCCGCGGACGATGCGTTCCTGGCTCGACAGGTTGTAGTCGCGCACGCCTGCGGCGTCGCCCTCGGCTGCGAGTTCTTCCGCGCTGCTGATGTCTTCGCCGTTGACGCCTGCGAGCAGGGCATCGACTTCTTCCTGGGAAAGCGGCTGGGCCATGGTGTGTGTTCTTGCGTTCTTACTGGACGATGAACTGCGAGAACAGAACGTCCTTGACAGGGTTGTCGATGGCCTTGTCGGCCTTCAGCGGCTGTTTCTTGAGCGTGTTCGCGGCGATGACAACCGGCGCCACCGGGGCGGCTGCTGCGGCAGCGGACTGGCGCGGCAGCGGGTCCGGCACTTCGAAGCCGATGGTCTGGGCGGCACGTGCGCGCACCTGGTCGGCCAGCAGCTGCTTGCCTTCGGGCGTCAGCAGCTCGTCGATGGTCTTGGCGGTGATCAGCATCAGGATCTGGTTGCGCACGGCGGGCAGGCGGTCCTTGAGCTGGATCTCGATCTCGGGGTCTTCCAGCTGCAAGGTGATGCCGATCTGGGCATAGCGCTCGCCACGGGGGTCCATCAGGTTGACCGTGAACGGCTCCAGCGGCGTGAACAACGGCTTCTTGGGGCCTTCCTTCTTGGCGATCATGTCGGCGCCGAAGCCCCGCTTGATCAGCAGCCAGGTCGCGCCGGCAGTGCCTGCGCCGCCCAGCAGCAGGGCGCCGGCCACGATCAGGGCCAGTTTTTTATTGAATTTTTTGGGCACGGGGGCGGTGGCGGTGGCGGATTTGTCGGCAGACATGCAGGGCTCCAGTCGATGACATTGATTGTGCGAAGCCTGGCGAAAACCTAAGCCTCAATAAGCGCGGGAAATTCCGCCGTTTCGGTGCCCGCGGCCGTCTGGCGCGGGCGGATTTCAGGCGTAAAGGTCCAGCATGCCGCGCGTGGCGCGCACCGTCATGGTCCCGCTCACGCTGATGGCGCCGTTGCCGGCGCGGCCTTCGCCCGCCTGGGCTGCCAGGGCATTGCGGGCCTGCTGCTGGCTGGCTTGCGCCTGTTGCTGCTGCTGGCGGCCGTCCTGGCCCGCTGACACGCCGGCCTGGCCCAGGCTCATGCCCTGGCTGGCCAGCATGTCGCGCAGGGCCGGCAGGGCCTCGGCAATGCCGTCGCGGGTGGCGCTGTGGGCGGCCGAAAAGCTGATGTCGGCGGTCTGGGCGGTGACGCTCAGCTGGATCTGGATGGGGCCCAGCTCGGCCGGGTTCAGGCGCAGTTCGGCCTTTTGCATGCCGGCATCGACCATGAAGCGCACTTCGGCCGAGAGGTCGCCGGCAAAGGCCGGGTCCTGCGGCTGCGAGGCCAGGGTAGCCTGGTGGACCGCTGCGGCGAACGGCGCGCGGGAGGTGTCCACCGGCGAGGCAGGGGCCGCCAGGCTCAGGGGCGAGGCCTCGGGCAGGCGCGGGCTGTCGCTGCTGCTGTCGGCGCGGGCGGCATCGGCGCGCAGCCGGCTGACGATGTCGCCGAAGGCGGGGGCGGTCGCGGCCGCTGCGGCCGGGCCGCTGGCCGGCGCGGCGCTGGCGGTGGTGGCAGGCAGCAGGCCGGGGTCGTTCTGTTGTTTGGCGGGGCCGGCGGCGGCCAGGCTGACCGTGGCCGGGCTGGCGGCGGCGTCCTTGCGGGCCGGGCTGGCATCGGCCACGGCGGCAGCGGCCGGCGTGGCCGTGGCCGGCAGGCCGGGCAGCACACCGGCTTGCACGGCGCCGGGCTGGGCGGGTTGGGGCGACTGGGCGGTGCTGGCTTGGGGGGTCTGGGGCTGCTGGGCGGCGGCCAGTGTCGCAGCGACCAGCGTCGCATCCGGCAAGGCGAGCGGCGCCGGCAAGGCGGCCAGGGTGGCAGCGGCCAGTTCGCCCGGCAGGGCCGGTTCGGCGGCCAGCTCGGCGCTGCCATCCTGCGCGGCGGCCGGGGTGGCACCAGCGGCAGTCAGGCCCTCGAGCAGGGCGGCAAAGGCGTCGGCTGGGCCGTCGCCAGCGGCATTGGCGCCGCCGGGATTGGCGGCGCTGGTGCCGGCTGTGGCGGCGCCGGTGGTGGCGCTGGAAGCGGGGGCCACGCGGGCGGCGGGGGCGATGGTGCTCATGGGTTTTGCTCCTAGGAGGCGCGGCGGCTGGCGCGCGCCGCAAATTCATCCGAGTCGCTCTGGGCGCGGCGCGACTCTTTCAACTGGTGGCTGGCGGCGCGGCGGCGCGCCAGGGTCTGGAACGCCATCAGGCGTTGTTGCTGTTCGATCAGGCGCTGCTGCTCGGCGTCGCAGCGCTCCTGGCGGCGCAGGCGCTCCAGGGTCTGCATGGCGATGGCCTCGTCCAGCCGCACCACGAAGGCCTGGTGGTCCAGCAGGCTCTGGGCGTCGGCCGGGCTGCCCCGGCTGCCGGGCGCGCGGGCCAGCAGCTCGGTGCGAAACTGCTGCAGGTTGCGCAGCGTGGCATCGGCCTGCTGCACCGCGACAGCGGCATCGCGCACCATGAGGGTCTGCTTGTCGCGCGCCTTCAGGGCGGTGTCGGTCAGCAGCGGCAGAACCTTGTCCATCAGATGCCGCCGGCCTGTTGCAGCAGGATCTCCAGCGCCGCGATGCTCGAGGGCAGGGTCGCGCCTTCGCGCATGTCCTGCTGCAGCAAGGCAGCGATCTGCGGATACAGGCGGATCGCCAGGTCGGTCTGCATGTCGTTGCCCGCCACATAGGCGCCCACGGCGATCAGGTCGCGGTTGCGCTGGTAGCGCGCGTACATGGCCTTGAGGGCGCGGGCCAGCTTGAGGTGGCGTTCGTTGGTGACGTTGTGCATCACCCGCGAGATGGACTGCTCGATGTCGATGGCCGGGTAGTGGCCCTGCTCGGCCAGCTGGCGCGACAGCACGATGTGGCCGTCCAGGATGGCGCGGGCGTTGTCGGCGATCGGGTCCTGCTGGTCGTCGCCCTCGGTCAGCACGGTGTAGAAGGCGGTGATCGAGCCGACGCCATTGAGGCCGTTGCCGGTGCGCTCCACCAGCTGGGGCAGGCGGGCAAACACCGAGGGCGGGTAGCCCTTGGTGGCCGGCGGCTCGCCCAGGGCCAGGGCCATCTCGCGGTGGGCCATGGCGTAGCGGGTCAGCGAGTCCATCAGCAGCAGCACGTTCTTGCCGCGGTCGCGGAAGTGCTCGGCCAGGGCTGTGGCGTAGTTGGCGCCCTGCATGCGCATCAGCGGCGGCAGGTCGGCCGGTCCGGCCACCACGACGGCGCGGCGCAGGCCTTCCTCGCCCAGGATGTCCTCGACGAATTCCTTGACTTCACGGCCGCGCTCGCCGACCAGGCCGACGATGGTGACGTCGGCCTGCGTGTACTTGGCCATCATGCCCATCAGCACCGACTTGCCGACGCCGGAGCCGGCGAACAGGCCCAGGCGCTGGCCGCGGCCGACGGTGAGCATGGCGTTGATGGCGCGCACGCCCACGTCCAGCGGCTCGCGCACGGGGTCGCGCTCCATCGCATTGATCGGGTCGCGCGCCAGCGGCTCGGCACGGGTGCCGAACAGCGGGCCGCCATGGTCCAGCGGCTGGCCGGCCGGGTCGACCACCCGGCCCAGCAGGGCGTCGCCCATGGGCAGGCGGCGCGCGTGCGGGTTGTGGCGGTTGGTGGCCGGCGTGATAACGCTCTGGCCATAGTTGAGGCCATCGAAGCTGTAGGTCAGGGGCTGCACCTGCGCGCCCGGCGCCAGACCGTGGATGTCGCCGGTGGGCATCAGGAACAGGCGTCCCTTGGAAAAGCCCACGACTTCGGCTTCGGTCGTGTGTTCGCCGTCGGTGACGCGGCAGACGCTGCCCAGCGGCACGCGCAGGCCGGTGGCCTCCATCACCAGGCCGGCCACGCGCACCAGCCGGCCGCTGATGGCCAGCGGCACCTGGGCCGACAGCAGGCCGCGGTGGGCCTGCAGGTGGGTGCCCATGCGGGCGGCGATCATGGCAAGGGCTCCTCGTCGCGGCCCAGGCTGGCCATCACGGCCTGCCAGCGGGCTTCGAAGCTGGCGTCGGCGACGCCGGTGTCGGCTTCGACACGGCAGCCGCCGCGCTGCAGCGACTCGTCTTCGCTGACCTGCCAGCTGCGTGCCTGCGGCATGCCTTCCAGGTGCTGGCGCAGCATGGGGGCGTCGGCCGGGTTGACCCGCAGCTCCAGCTGCGAGGCGCCTTCGGCCAGCGCGCGCAGGGCTTCGGTGGCGGCGGGCAGCACGGAGCGCGGGTCGGTGTCCAGTTCACGCCGCAGCACCTGGCGGGCGATGTCGATGGCCAGCGACACCAGGTCGCTGGCCACTTGGGATTCCAGCGCGGCGAGTTCGCCGCGGAAGCTGTCGACCAGGTCCTGCATCTGGCGCGCCACGTCGGCGGCCTTGCGCGACTGGAAGTCTTCCAGCGCCTGCGAGCCTTCGCTGTAGCCTTGCTCCAGGCCGGTGCGGGCACCTTGCTGGAAGCCGCGGCGCCGTCCCAGCGCATAGGCGGCACGGGCGGTCTCGTTGCCCAGGTCGCGCGCGCTCAGATGGCGCTGCGGCAGCGGGGTGACGGTGTCGAGTTCCGAGATGGCGAAGCTGGCCACGCCGCGCAACGCCTCGGCGGCGATGATGCGGCTGGACGACGCCGCGGCGCCGCGCAGCTGCTCCTCAGACAAAACTTTCATCTGCGGCGCCTCCCAGAACGATCTCGCCTTCGTCGGCCAGGCGGCGGACGATCTTGAGGATTTCCTTTTGCTGGGTTTCGACCTCGGACACGCGCACCGGGCCGCGTGTCTCCAGGTCCTCGCGCAGGGCTTCGCCGGCGCGCATGCTCATGTTGGTGAAAATCTTCTCGCGCATTTCCGGCTCGGCGCCCTTGAGCGCCACCACCAGCACGGCGTTGTCGACTTCGCGCAGCATCATCTGGATGGCCTTGCTGTCCAGCTTGAGCAGGTCGTCGAAGGTGAACATCTGTTCCTCGATCTTGTCCGCCAGGTCGGCGTCACCGTCGCGGATGGAGCCGAGCACCGACATCTCGAGGGTCGAGCCCAGGTAGTTGAGGATTTCGGCCGCCGTCTTGGGGCCGCCCAGCGGTGTCTTGCGCACGCGATCGCCGCCGGCGAGCACCTTGGACAGCACGTCGTTGAGTTCCTTGAGTGCGTTGGGCTGGATGCCGTCCAGGGTGGCGATGCGCAGCACCACGTCATTGCGGTTGCGCTCTTCCAGGGCGGACAGCACGCCCGAGGCCTGGTCGCGGTCCAGGTGGACCAGGATGGAGGCGATGATCTGCGGGTGTTCGTTGCGGATCAGCTCGGCCACGGCCGCTGCGTCCATCCACTTGAGGCTTTCGATGCCGCTGACGTCGCGGCCCTGCACGATGCGGTCGATCAGCAGGCCGGCCTTGTCGTCGCCCAGCGCCAGCTTGAGCACATTGCTCACATAGGCGCCGGTGTCGCTGACCAGCGAGCGCTGCAACTGCACCTGCTCCTGGAAGCGGGCCAGCACGTCGTCGAACTGGTCGTCGGCCACGGTGGTCAGGCGCGCCATGCGCTCGCCCAGGCGTTGCACTTCCTTGGGTGCCAGATGCTTGAACACATCGGCGGCGCTTTCCTCGCCCAGGGCGAGCATCAGGATGGCGCTGGAAGTGACGCCCACATCTTCAACGGTAATAGAGGTGCTTACGGCCATGGGAATCTCGCGGGTTCAGGATGCGGTGGGCTGGGTGATCCAGCTGCGCACCACGTTGGCGACGGTCGCCGGGTTCTGCTTGACCAGGGCGCGGATGCTGTCGAGCTGGGCAGCGCGGTGTTGTGCGGCCGAGGCCAGCAGCGGCACCGAGGGCATGCCTGGCAGGCCTTCGGTGGACGGCGTGCCGTCCGGGTTGGGCAGGTCGATGGCGTCCTGGATCGAGGTCTCGAGCAGGCGTGTGGGCAGCGGCTTGTCGCGGCTGGCCTTGATGGCCGGGCGCACCAGGCCGAAGATGATGATCAGGGCCACCAGGGGCATCGCCAGCCAGGGCGCGAAGTTCTTGGCCATCTCGATGTTCTGCGGCTGGCGCCACCACGGCAGCTCGGGCTCGGCCTTGGGCTGGGTGCTGGTGAAGGGCGCATTGATCACGTTGACCGAGTCGCCGCGCTCCTTGTTGAAGCCGATGGCCTCGCGCACTAGGGTGTTGATCTGCTCCATCTGCGGCGCCGTCAGGGCCTGGGTCACGGCCTTGCCGTCGGCGCCGACCTTGGTGGCGTGGTTGATGATGACGGCGACGTTCAGGCGGCGCACGGTGCCGGTGGCGTTGCGCACCACCTTGACGGTCTTGTCGACTTCGTAGTTGGTCAGGGCATCGCGCTTGACGCCGCTGGCGGCGCTGCCCGTGCCGCCAGCGCTCAGGGCCTGGGGCGCGCCGTTGACCGGCGAGGTCGGGGTGGCGGGCGGCTGGTTGGCCAGCGCGCCGGGCACGCCGGCGGCGGCTGCACCGCTGCCGGTGGGCGTCTCCGACAGCGTCTGGCTGCGCACCGCGGCGGGCGCTGCGCCCTGGTTCGGGGTGTAGAGCTCGGCGGTCGATTCGCTCTGCGTGAAGTCGACGTCGGCCGTGACCTGGGCCTTGACGTTCTCGGTGCCGACGATGGGCTCGACGATGGCCAGGATGCGCGAGGACAGGCTTTGCTCGGTCTGGCGCACGTGCTGCATCTGCAGTTCGTTCAGGCCGTTGGGCACGTCGCCGGGGGCCTGCGACAGCAGGTTGCCGGTCTGATCGATCACGCTGACGCCGCGCGGCTGCAGGTCGGGCACGCTGGAGGCCACCAGGTGGACGATGCCGGCGATCTGCGCGCGGTCCAGCGTGCGGCCGCCAAACAGCGTCAGCATGACCGAGGCCGAGGGCTTTTGCTGCTCGCGCAGGAAAGCCGTCTGGTTGGGCAGTGCCAGGTGGACGCGGGCGGCCTGCACGGCCGACAGCGCCATGATGGAGCGGGCCAGCTCGCCTTCCAGGCCGCGCTGGAAGTTCAGCCGTTCCTGGAACTGGGTGGTGCCGAATTTCTGGTTTTCCATCAGCTCGAAGCCCACCGTGCCGCCCTTGGGCAGGCCTTGCGAGGCCAGCTTCAGGCGCACGTTGTGGACGTGCTCGGCCGGCACCAGGATGGCGCCGCCGCCCTCGGTGAACTTGTGGGGAACGTTCATCTGCGTCAGCGCCGCGATGACGGCGCCGCCGTCACGGTCGTTCAGGCTGGCGTAGAGCACCTTCCAGTCGGTCTGGCGGCTCCAGATCAGGCCGACGGCCACGATCGCGGCGAGCAGGGCAGCGGCAATGCCCAGGGCCATCTTGTTGCGCGTGGGCATGGCGCTCAGACGGTTCAGGGGGGTCAGAGGCCGCGCTGGCACGGTCTCGGCCAGGGTGTCAGGAGTGAATGTGGTGTCCATGGGGCGGTGGGGAGTGCGGACGCCATTGTTGGCCGGACCGCGCCAAACCTTAGCGCCGAAATACGGCCCATTCCCGGCCCTATTCGCTGCAGCAGCCCACCCGCCGCGCCGCCACAGTCACACCCCAGACACTTCGGCCGGACGGGGCCGGACCTGAGCGCCGATAAGCGCTGTATTTGCGCCTCTTTTCGTCGCTCAAGATCGCCGCCGCGCCGCTAAAGTCTTGTCAACACATACCCCCTACAGGAGCCCTATCATGGAAATCAACAAGACTGCCGCCGTCTCCGGCCTGCCAACCCCCTTGCTCGATGCGCTCAAGCGCAACGCAGCAGCCCAGCGCGCCAGCCAGCCGGCCCAGGAGTCGCAATCCTTCACCGGCGCCATGGACAAGGCCCTGCGCGCCGTCAGCGCCACCCAGGAAGATGCATCGCGCATGGCCGAAGCCTTCCAGATGAACCCGGCTGGTGTCAGCCTGGAGCAGACCATGGTGGCCTCGCAGAAATCCCAGATCGCTTTCCAGTCGGCCCTGCACGTGCGCAACCGCCTGGTGTCCGCCTACAGCGACATCATGAACATGCAGGTCTGAGGACCCGCCGCGTTCAACGCGGCCCCTGTTTCAGTTCCGCTCCAAGGCTCCTGTTTCGCCCGGAGCGGACGCTGTCTGCCGCGCACTCTGCGCGGCTTTTTTGCGTGCGCTGCTCAGTGCAGCGCCAGGCTCACTTCCCCCACGGCAAAAGAGCGCGGGTCCATGGTCTCGGGCAAGGGGTCGCAGATGCGGCGGATCTGCGCATCGTTGGCCAGGATGGCGCGCAGCACGCGCATGCGCTCGGCCTGCTGCGGCCCTTCCAGCGGCCGGCTGGGCGCGGCCTGGCGCAGCTTGGCGATGACGATGGCGCAGGCGCCTTCCAGGCGGCAGACGCTGTCCCAGTCGCCGGCGCGGGCGGCGCGCAGCATCTCGTGGCTGGCGCTTTCCAGGGCCAGGTAGTAGCGCAGGACGCTGGCGGAATCGTCCAGACCCATGTCGAAATTGTCCATGCTCAGGCCTGCAGTGTGGAGTTGAGTTGGGTCACCGGGCCGATCTCGGCCCAGGTAGCGCGCAGGTCGCCCAGCAGGCGGGCCACTTCCACCAGCGGTACGTCGCTGACGTGCAGGTTGGCGATGAACAGGCGCGACACCATGTGGTCGTACAGCGAGCGCAGGTTCTCGGCCAGGGAGGGATCGGCGTCGCTCTCGACCGAGGCCTTCAGGCCCTCGTCGATGATGCGCATGGCCTTGGACAGGGTGGAGATGCGGGTCTCGGTGTCGCCGGTTTCCATCGCGTGGCGCGCTTGCAGCACGGCGGCGATGGCGCCATCGAGCAGCAGCAGCACCAGCTTGTGCGGGCTGGCCTGGTAGACGGAGGTGACCGTGTCCACCTGGCGGTAGAGATCAATGGGCTGGGAGGGCAAGGCAAACATGGCGTAATAAGTCCTTGTCCCAGTTATCGACCGGTGGCGCCCGAACTTGAGCGCCGCCGGTGATAGGGAAAAGGACTTACGCCAGGCCGAGGCTGGCTTTGAGCTGGGCCATCTGGGCGTTCAGGTTGCTCATCTTGCTGTCCAGTGTCTGGTACTGGCCGCGCAGGCGCTTCTCGGTGCGTTCCAGGCGCTCTTGCTGGGCGTCCTGCTGCTTCTGGTTGCGCTTGACGCTCTCACCCAGGCCGGTGGTGCGGGTGGCCAGGATGCCGGTCTCGGCCGTCAGGGCGCCGGCCCATTCCTTGAAGCGCAGGCCAAAGCCGCGCGTGGTGGGGTCGCTGCCGCTTTGGGCCTGGTTGAACAGCTTGGCCAGCTTGTCCGGGGTGGACAGCAGGGGCGTGAGCTTGGTGTCGTTGACCTTGAGCGAGCCGTCGCGCTGCAGTTCGATGCCGGCGGCGCTCAGGCTGGACGGGCTGGCCAGGCCGCTGACCGATCCCTGCAGCATGCTGCGCATGGCGTAGAGCATCGAGGTGGCGGTGGAGTCGCCCTGCAGCGGGCCGCTGTTGGCGGTGTCGGCCAGGGTCTGGTTCTTCAGCAGGGTGTTCAGGCCGTTGTAGGCGTTGACGAAGTCGTTGATGTTCTTGCGCACCGCCGCCGTCTCGATGGCCACCGTCAGGTCCACCGGCGCCGTGGTGATCTTCTTGAAGCTGAGCGTGACGCCGGCGATGACCTCGGCCGGATTGTTGCTGGCGCTGGTCAGCTTCAGGCCGTTGAGCGTGAACTTGGCGTCCTGCGCGGGCTGGGTCTCTTCCAGGTTCTTGACGCCGCCGGCGGCGGGGTCCCAGGCCAGGGCCGAGAGGCCAGCCGCGTCGGTGCTGTTGCCGTCGTCATCGGTGTTGACGCCGTTGCCGTCGGTTGCCGTCAGGCGGATCGAGCTGTCGGCGCCGTCGCTGCCCTTGAGCACCAGGCGCGACTTGCCGCCACTGGTGACGATGCTGGCGCTGACGCCCGCGCCCGCGGCGTTGATCGCATCGCGCACGCCGGCCAGGGTCTGCTTGCTGGCGTCGATGGTGATGGTGGTAGGGGTGCTGCCGCTTTTGGCGTTGAAGACGCCGGGGGCCGTGGTGGTGCCGATCTCCAGCCTGAGCGTGCCGGTGCCCACCACGGTGGTGGGGGCGTCAAAGGGGCCGCTGGCCAGCGACTGGGCCTGGGCCAGCTGGGAGACTTCCAGTGTGTGCTTGCCTGGCACGGCCGTGCTGGCCGCTGTGGCGCTGACGGAAGCGGAATCGCTGCTGTCGCTGCGCAGCGGGTTCCAGTTGGTGCTGCCAGCCAGGGTCTTGGCGATGTCGCCCAGGCTCGAGAGCTGGCTCTTGAGCGAGCCGAAGGCCGACAGCTTGGTCTGGATGGAGCTGGCCGCGCTTTGCAGCAGGTTCAGCGGCCTTTTCTCCAGCGCCATCAGCGAAGTGACGATGCTATTGACGTCGAGGCCGCTACCGACCCCGGTGCTGGTGATGGAAGGCAAGGTTCAATTCTCCGTTGGGTTAATTGCGCAGCAGGGTCAGCACTTGCTGGGGCAGCTGGTTGGCTTGCACCAGCATGGCGTTGCCGGCCTGCTGCAGGATCTGGGCTCGCGTCATGGCTGCGGTTTCGGCCGCGAAGTCGGTGTCCATGATGCGCGAACGGGCGGCCGTGGTGTTTTCCGAGGCGATCTGGATGTTGGCGATCGTGCTCTCAAAGCGCGACTGGACGGCGCCCAGGGTGGCGCGCGCGCTGTTGATCTCTTCCAGGGCCTTGTCGCACTGCAGCATGGCCAGCTGGGCGGCCTCATAGCTGCCGACGTTCAGCACGATCATGCTGACGTCGGTGGAGGTGGAGGCGGCCTCGTCGCCGGGGGGCAGGGGGGGGACGGTGGCGCTGAAGGTGAAGCCCGTGGTGTCGACGGTGGCGGTTGCCCCCACCGCGGCCAGCTTGAAATCGGCCGAGGAGGTCATGACGATGGAGTTGGTCGTTGCGTCCAGGTAGGCGCTCACGCCGTGCAACGCGGAATCCTTGTTGATCGCATCGAGCATCTGGGTCTGGCGCTCTGTCTTAGTGAGGGCGAGGGGGATGGCATCGAGTTTGAAGGTCTTGGTGCCAACCGTGATCTCCAGGTCACCAGCGGTGATGGCGGTGAGGTCGGTGAAGTTGAGGGCGTCTGTGACGTCGGCACCGGTGATCGCCGGGGCTTTGATGGTGCCCATGCTGGTCAGCTGCGCATCGGTGAGCTTGTCGATGGTGATGGATTCGCCGGCGTTGGCACCGACCTGGAAGCGGGCCGAGGCGAAGCTGCCGTCCAGCAGTTTGGTGCCGTTGAAGTTCGTGCCCAGGGCCATGCGGTCGATTTCCTGCTTGAGCTGGATCACTTCGGCTTGCAGGGAGACGCGGTCGGTGGCGTTGTTGGTGGCGTTGGACGATTGCACGGCCAGTTCGCGCATGCGCTGGACCATCTCGCCAACCTTGCCCAGCGCGCCTTCGGCGGTTTGCGCCAGGGAGACGCCGTCATTGGCGTTGCGGGCGGCGACGTTCAGGCCGCGCACTTGGGAGTTCATGCGTTCGGCAATGGCCAGGCCGGCGGCGTCGTCGCGGGCGCTGTTGACGCGCAGGCCGCTGGACAGGCGCTGGATCGAGGTCGCCAGGGACGACTGCGAGCCATTGAGGTTGCGCTGGGTGTTCAGCGAGGTGATATTGGTATTGATGACGGAAGGCATTGGGACTCCAATCGAAAACTGGTTTTCAACCGGATTGCCTTGCGAGACCGCAGCTGCGTCCTAACGCAACTGCGCCGCCGGCACCCGGGGCTCACGCCAGTCCTGGGTCTCAGGATCGGCGCATTCCCGTACTGTGCTTGAGGCGGCGGCAAGGCAAACCACGGAAAAGAGGGCGGCTTGCCGGCTATTTCTGCCGGCAAGCCGCCCCGGTTCCGGGGAGACCTTGCGAAAATTAACGCAGCAGCGACAGAACTTGCTGGGGCAGCTGGTTGGCCTGCGACAGCATGGCGGTGCCGGCTTGCTGCAGGATCTGGGCGCGGGTCATGTTGGCCGTTTCAGCGGCGAAGTCTGTGTCCATGATGCGCGAGCGGGCAGCCGTCACGTTCTCCGCGGTGATCTGGATGTTGGCGATCGCGTTCTCGAAGCGGCTTTGCACGGCGCCCAGCTTGGCGCGGCTGGTGTTGATCAGCTTCAAGGCGTCGTCGGCCTGCTGGATGGCCAGCTGGGCGCCGTCCCGGGTAGTGACGGACAGCGCGGACATGTTGACGGCGCCGCCGGCGACGCTGGCGGCGCCATCAGCGAAGCCCGTATTGGTGGCGGAGGCGGCGCCGGCGCCTGCAAACGAAATCGTGAATTCGGAAGCGGAGGAGATGACAACAGCGTCGGACACCGTGTCCACCGTGGCGCTCACGCCGGACTTAAATGCTTGAGCGTTGATCGCATCGGCGATTTGGTTCGCGCGGGCCTTTTGGGTGAGGGCCGCGGGGGCTGCAATTGCATCAAGTTGGTAGCTGACGACGGGGCCGGGGAGGGTGCCGACATTGATCGTAATGTCGCCGGTGGCAAGGGCTTCAAAGGTGGTGATGGCGCCGCCGGTGGCCGCGTTCGTCTTGGTTTGGATGCTGGACAGCTGCGTGTTGGTGATCTGGTCGATCTCGATGGATTGGCCGGCATCGGAGCCGACCTGGAATTTTTCTTTGCTGAAGGTCCCGTCCAGCAGCGCTTTGCCGTTGAACTGGGTGGTCTTGGCAACGCGGTCGATTTCTTCCTTCAGCTGGTCCACTTCAGCCTGCAGAGCTTCGCGGTCGCTAGTGCTGTTGGTGGCGTTGGACGATTGCACGGCCAGTTCGCGGATGCGCTGGACCATTTCGCCAACCTTGCCCAGGGCGCCTTCAGCGGTCTGCGCCAGGGAGACGGCGTCGTTGGCGTTGCGGGCAGCGACGTTCAGGCCGCGCACTTGAGCACCCATGCGCTCGGCGATGGCCAGGCCGGCGGCGTCGTCACGGGCGCTGTTCACGCGCAGGCCGGTCGACAGGCGCTGGATGGAGGTGCTCAGAGCAGCTTGCGAGCTGCCCAGGTTGCGTTGCGTGTTGAGCGACGGGATGTTGGTATTGATAACGGAAGGCATGTTGCAGATCCTCAAGAATCGGCTTCCGACATGGAAGCCCTGGGTTTAGACACCGCGTCTCTATCTGTCGCGGCCCTGGCGGGAGAATCCCGTTGCCATTCTTTATCGGCGGGGTGGCGGCGGGCTTTAGCGGGTTTTGCAAAGAGCGCAAGCGCAGGCCATTGCATGGGCTCTGTCGCGCACTGTGTTGTGACAGTGGCTGGCCCCTACCCTCATTGGAGAACGCCGCCTGTGCACCAGCGCTCGCTCTACGCCATCGACGCCTCAGTCACCCACAGAGATTGGTGACAGCCCCTTTTCATTTGTAAGCAAATTGCTTAGGGCCTATGCGCCTTTCCCGCATCAAGTTTCTGTTTCGCGCCAACACAATTGGACACATCGGAGCAGCAGCCCCACCGACCCTTCCAGGAGCACCCACCATGACCAACGATCAGCTGATGAATGAGATTCGCGACACCAACCTGTCCTACCTGATGCTGGCCCAGGCCATGATCCGCCAGGACAAGACCCTGGCCCTGTTCCGCCTGGGCCTGTCCGAGCCGGTGGCCGACCTCATTGCCCAGCTGTCTCCGCAGCAGATCGTCCGCGTGGCCTCGCGCAACCAGATGCTGTGCACCATGCGTTTCGACGACGAGCTGGTCTGGGGCCTGCTGACCGACGGCCACGATGCGCGCCAGGCCGGCGAGCAGACCGTCAGCCGCCTGCATGCCAGCGTGCTGATGGCCGGCCAACACGCCCTCGCTGCCTGATCACTGACCCTTTCTCCAGGACACACACATGAGCACACCTGCCAAGAGCCTCTTGAACGACAGCCGCCAGTTGGGCCGCGCCGTCCAGCTGATCGAACTGGGCGCCCGCATGGCCGTCCTGGAGTCCGAGACCAGCCTGTCGCACGAGCGCCTGCTGCGCCTGTACCGCGAGGTCACCGGCCAGTCGCCCTCCAAGGGCCAGCTGCCTTACTCCACCGACTGGTTCACCTCCTGGCAGCCCAATATCCATGCCTCGCTGTTCCTGAACATCTACGAGAACCTCAACAAGACCTGCGACCTGGACCAGATCGACCTGATCACCAAGGCCTGGCAGCTGTATGAGGCCGACGTCAAGGCCCTGGGCGTGGAAGCCATGCTGTCGATCACCCGCGCCTGGCGCCTGGTCAAGTTCGTCGACAGCGACATGCTGTGCCTGACGCCCTGCACCCACTGCGGCGGCCATTTCGTCACCCACAGCCACGAGTACGGCAAGGGCTTCAAGGCCTTTGTCTGCGGCATGTGCGAGCCGCCGGCCCGCGCCGGCAAGAGCCGCCGCACCGGCGCCATCCACTGATTGTTCTCCTCGCGTCGTTGCAGACGCATTCTTGAACGCGTGCTCCCAGGGGAACACGCGTTTTTTTTTGCCTCATCGCTCAAGTGGCGCGCCCCCCTGCCGAAACCTTGCCTGTGACACCGGCACATCGCCGGGCCGTATTCGAAAGCATTTCATTCATGTTCGTCATCGTTGGCTACCTTCTTGTGATCGGTTGCGTGCTCGGCGGCTATGCCATGGCCGGCGGCTCGTTCCCGGTCCTGCTGCACGCTGCCCCGCATGAACTGTTCGTGATCTGCGGCGCCGCCCTGGGCGCCTTCCTGGTGGGCAACAGCTCCAAGACGGTCAAGGCCACGCTCAAGCTCCTGCCCAAGCTGTTCAAGGGTTCCAAATACACCAAGGCGCGCTACATGGAGCTGATGGCGCTGCTGTTCGACACCCTGACCAAGGCCCGCAAGGAGGGCCTGATGTCGATCGAGTCGGACGTCGAGGAGCCCCGCAAGAGCCCGCTGTTCCAGAAATTTCCGCTGATCCTGGCCGACGACCACCTGATGGAGTTCATCACCGACTACCTGCGCATGATGGTTTCGGGCAACCTCAATGCCCATGAGCTCGAGAACCTCATGGACAACGAGATCGACACCCACCACCACGAGGCCCTGATTCCCGCCGGCGCGATCCAGACCATGGGCGATGGCCTGCCGGCTTTCGGCATCGTGGCCGCCGTGCTGGGCGTGGTCAAGACCATGGCTTCGGTGGGCGCCGCGCCCGCCGTGCTGGGCGGCATGATCGCCGGCGCCCTGGTGGGCACCTTCATGGGCATCCTGATGGCCTATGGCTTCGTCAGCCCGCTGGCCCAGCTGGCCACGCAGAAGGTCGACGAGACGACCAAGGAATTGCAGTGCGTCAAGACCACGCTGCTGGCCAGCGTGCAGGGTTACGCCCCGGCGGTCGCGCTGGAGTTCGGCCGCAAGGTCCTGTTCTCGACGGAACGGCCCAGCTTCATCGAGCTGGAAGACCACGTCAAGGGCAACAAGAAGAAGACCGCCTGAGAGCGGCAGCAACAAGGCAGGAACAGACATGGCAACCGCAGCGGGCAAGCTTCAGCCCATCATCATCAAACGCGTCAAGAAGGCCGGCCACGCACCCCACCACTCGGGCGCGTGGAAGATCGCCTACGCCGACTTCGTCACGGCCATGATGGCCTTCTTTCTGCTGATGTGGCTGCTGGGGTCGACCTCCAAGGGCGACCTGCAGGGCATCGCGCTGTTCTTCCAGAATCCGCTGAAGGTGTCCATGGCCGGTGGCTCCGGCTCCGGCGACAGCTCCAGCATCATCAAGGGCGGCGGCTCCGTTCTCACCCGCGTCAACGGCAACGTGCGCAACGGCGAGACCCCGGCCCAGCAGCGCAGCTTCAACCTGCAGGCCTTGCGCGCTGAAATCCAGGCCACCGATGCGCAACGCATGCGCGAGCTGCAAGCCAGGCTGGAGCAGGCCATCGCGGCCAACCCGGCGCTGGCGGGCCTGCGCAACCAGCTGCGCTTTGACATCACGCCCGACGGCCTGCGCGTGCAGATCGTCGACGACAAGGGCCGACCCATGTTTGACGCCGGCAGCGCCCGGGTCAAGGACTACATGCGCGAGCTGCTGCGCAGCATCGGCCAGCTGATCGAGGGCGCCGACTCCGGCGTCGTGCTGTCGGGTCACACCGACGCCTCGCCTTACAGCGGCGGCGAACGCGGCTACTCCAACTGGGAGCTGTCGGCCGACCGCGCCAATGCCTCGCGCCGCGAACTGCTGGCCGGTGGCCTGCGCGAGGACCGCGTTGTGCGCGTGCTCGGCATGGGCTCCTCGACCCTGTTCGATCCCGCCGACCCGGTCAACCCGATGAACCGCCGCATTTCCCTGCTGGTGCTGGGCCGCCTCGGCCAGGAGCGCTGGGCCAGGGGCGTGGAGACGCCGGTGTCGGAAGCCCAGGCCATCGAGCAACTGCTGGAAAAGCAGGAGGCCGCCATGCCCCCCGCCGCGTCGCTGCCAGGTCAAGTCCCCGCGGTGACGGCTGCGCCCCTGGCGTTGCGCCCCGCACCCGCCCCCATCTTCCCGGCCGCGCCTGCTGCCGCCCGCTGAAATCCATTGCCAACTTTCACTCCGGAGCCATCCCATGACCGCCCCCACTGACATGAAGTTTCTGATCGTCGATGACTTCTCGACCATGCGCCGCATCGTGCGCAACCTGCTCAAGGAAGCCGGCTTCGCCAACGCCGACGAAGCCGAGGACGGCGTCGCCGCCCTGGCCAAGCTGCGCGCCGGCAGCTTCGACTTCGTGGTCAGCGACATCAACATGCCCAACATGAACGGCTTCGAGCTGCTGGCCCAGATCCGCGCCGATGCGGCCCTGAAGGCGCTGCCGGTGCTGATGATCACCGCCGAGGCCCGCAAGGAAGACATCGTCATGGCGGCCCAGATCGGCGCCTCCGGCTACATCGTCAAGCCCTTCACCAAGGGCACGCTGGAAGACAAGGTTCAGAAGATCCTGCAAAAACTGGCCCAGACCGCCTGAAGGACATCACCATGTCCACCACTGAAACAACCGCCGGCGCGCCCGACTTCTTCAAGCGCGTCGGCGAGCTGACCCGCAACCTGCACGACGCGCTGCAGCAGCTGGGCTACGACAAGAACATCGAGGCCTCGCTGGGCACCCTGCCCGATGCCAAGGCCCGCCTGTCTTTCATCGCCCGACTGACCGGCGACGCCGCCGAGAAGGTGCTCAACACGGTTGACGCCGCCCAGGCCCAGCAGGACGCCCTGGTGGCCCAGGCTGTGGCGATCGAAGAGCTTCTCAAGAAGGACCCGGTCGGCGCCGTGGCCCGCGGCGACGTGCTCAACTTCATCGGCAACGTCAAGTCCAACGCCCAGGTCACCACCGGCCAGCTCAGCGAAATCATGCTGGCGCAGGATTTCCACGACCTGACCGGCCAGACCGTGCAAAAGGTGGTGGCCATGGCCACCACGCTGGAGGACTCGCTGCTCAAGCTGCTGCTGGAAACCGCGCCACTGGAGGCGCGAGCCACGGTGGAAACCGGTTTCCTCAACGGCCCGGTGATCGACCCCAGCGGCCGCACCGACGTGGTCTCCAACCAGGCCCAGGTCGACGACCTGCTGGAGAGCCTCGGCTTCTGAATGGCCCCCACGCTCGCTCACTGCGTGTAGCTCGCTGCCCCCCGAGGGGGCCTTCGCGCCTTGGGGCGGCCCAGCGGCGCTCACGTACGCGGCCCGGCGGTGGCCGCCCACCCAATAGGGGGCTTTTTCCCCCTTTCTTCGGGACTTAAGTTTTGCCCATCGGCAAAACAATGGAGGCACTGAACATTCGTTCCCGCCCTCCATGTCCGCATCCGAAACCAGCAAAGAAGACCGCCAGCTAGACGCATCCGAGCGCCGCCTTGAACAGGCCCGCGAGGACGGTCAGGTGGCGCGTTCGCGCGACCTGGTCCACCTGGCGGCCATCGGCGCTCTTCTGTTGCTTCTTCTCGGCCTGGGGCCCTGGCTGGCCGAGCAGGCCCTGCAGCTGGTCCATGCCGGCCTGCGCTTTGACCGCGAAGCGGCCTTCGAAACCGGCAAGATGGTGCCCAGGCTGGCGCATTTCGGCGTTGCCGGCCTGCAGACCGTGGTGCCGGTGGCCGGCGCCATGGCCGTGCTGCTGGCCGGTGCCACGCTGGCCGTGGGCGGCTGGAACTTCACCCTCAAGGCGCTCGAACCCAAGTTCGAGCGGCTCGACCCCATCGCCGGCATCGGCCGCATGTTCGACCTGCAGCAGATGCTGCAGAGCCTGCGCCTGATCCTGCTGACGGCGGCCCTGCTGTACTGCGCCTGGCTCTACCTGCAGTCCCACGCCGGCGATATCGACACCATGGCCCGCCTGCCGCTGGCACGGGCTCTGTCCACCGGCTTTGGCTGGCTCACCGGCGGCCTGTGGATGCTGCTGGGCGTGTGCCTGGTGTCCGCGCTGGCCGACGTGCCCTTGCAGATCTTCAAGCACAAGTCCGGGCTGAAGATGTCGCTGGAAGAAGTCAAGCAGGAAAACAAGGAATCCCAGGGCGACCCGCACGTCAAGGGCGAGCGCCGCCGCCGCCAGCGCGAGATGTCGCGCGGCCGCATGCTGGCCGCCGTGCCCACGGCCAACGTCATCGTCACCAACCCGACCCACTATGCGGTCGCCCTGCAGTACGACGAGACCTCGATGCGCGCACCCCGGATCGTCGCCATGGGCGCTGACCTCCTGGCTTTGAAGATCCGCGAAGTGGCATCCGCCAACCGCATACCGATGCTGGAAGCGCCGCCGCTGGCGCGCGCCCTTTACCGCCACGGCGACATCGACGGCGAAGTGCCGGTCGAGCTGTACACCGCGGTGGCGCAGGTTCTGGCCTGGGTGTTCCGCCTGCAGACCGCAGTGCGCGCGCCGGCCCTGCCGGTGATCCAGGTTCCGCACGGCATGGACCCGCTTGACAAGGCCACCACATGAGAAACTTCCTGACCACCACTCCCGCCAACGGCCAGGCCGGCGGCATGGCCGGCCTGCTGGACATGATGCCCGGCTGGCGCGCCGTCGGCGCGCCGCTGCTGATCGTGATGATCCTGGCGATGATGCTGGTGCCTTTGCCGGCCATCGCGCTGGACCTGCTGTTCAGCTTCAACATCGCCGTGTCCCTGGTGGTGCTGATGGTGGCCAGCTACACCAAGCGGACCCTGGACTTCTCCAGCTTCCCCAGCGTGCTGCTGGTGACCACGCTGCTGCGCCTGGCGCTGAACGTGGCCTCGACCCGCGCCGTGCTGATGTACGGCCACACCGGCACCGGCGCCGCCGGCCAGGTGATCGAATCCTTTGCGCACTTCATGATCGGCGGCAGCTTCGCCGTCGGCATCGTGGTGTTCGCCATTCTGACCATCATCAACTTCGTGGTCGTCACCAAGGGTGCGGGCCGGATCGCCGAAGTGTCGGCCCGCTTCGCCCTGGATGCCATGCCCGGCAAGCAGATGGCCATCGACGCCGACATGGCCGCCGGCAGCATCGACGAGAAGGAAGCCCGCAAGCGCCGCAACGAGGTGACCCAGGAAGCCGAGTTCTACGGCTCCATGGACGGTGCCTCCAAGTTCGTGCGCGGCGACGCCATCGCCGGCATCATGATCCTGTTCATCAACATGATCGGCGGCCTGGTGATCGGCATGCTGCAGCACGGCCTGCCGCTGGAAGCCGCGCTGAACAACTACACCCTGCTGGCGATCGGCGACGGCCTGGTCGCCCAGGTGCCCGCGCTGGTGATCTCAGTGGCCGCCGGCCTGATCGTCTCGCGCGTGGGCGACGAAGACATCGGCCGCCAGGTCGCCGGCCAGCTGCTGTCGATTCCGCGCGCGCTGGGCCTGACGGCCTGCGTGCTGGGCGTGCTGGGCCTGATCCCGGGCATGCCGCACCTGCCTTTCCTGGTGCTGGCCGGCCTGTGCGGCTACAGCGCCTGGATGCTGACCAAGGCGGCGAGCAAACCCAAGCCGGTGGCCGAAGAGGCGCCCAAGCAGGTCAACCCCGGCGCCGAAGCCAGCTGGGACGACGTCACCCCGGTCGACCTGCTGGGCCTGGAAGTGGGCTACCGCCTGATCGCGCTGGTCGACAAGGCCCAGGGCGGCGACCTGCTGGGCCGCATCAAGGGCGTGCGCAAGAAGTTCGCCGCCGACGTCGGCTTCCTGCCGCCGGCCGTGCACATCCGCGACAACCTCGAACTGCATCCTTCGCACTACCGCATCCTGCTCAAGGGCGTGATCGTCGGCGAAGGCCAGGCCTTCACCGGCATGTACCTGGCCATCAACCCCGGTCACATCAAGGTGCCGCTGGCCGGCACCCTCACCACCGACCCGGCCTTCGGCCTGCAGGCCGTGTGGATCGAGGCCAAGACCCGCGAGCAGGCCCAGTCTTCCGGCTACACGGTGGTCGATGCCGCCACCGTGGTGGCCACCCATCTGAACCACGTGATGCAGACCTACGCCGCCGCCCTGCTGGGCCGCGTCGAAGTGCAGGAGCTGCTGGACCACGTCCGCCGCTATGCGCCGGCCCTGGTCGACGACACCGTGCCCAAGCTGGTGCCGCTGCAGGTGCTGCAGAAGGTGCTGCGCAACCTGCTGGACGAGTCGGTGCACATCCGCGATCTGCGCGGCATCCTGGAGCTGCTGGGCGAGTTTGGCCAGCAGAGCCTGGACACCGGCGTGCTGACCCGCGAGCTGCGCATCGGCCTGGCCCCTGCCATCGTGCAGGATCTGTATGGCCCGGTGAAAGAACTCGGCGTGATGGCCGTGGAGCCCGGCCTGGAGCAGGTGCTGGTGCAGGCGCTGTCGCCCGAAGCCCAGGCACCGCTCGATCCCGGCATGGGCGAGCTGCTGACAGACCAGGCGGCTGCCGCCGCCAAGGCCCAGGAGGAGGCGGGACTGCCTGCCTGCCTGCTGGTGCCAGACCGTATCCGCGCGCCGCTGGCCAAGCTGATGCGCCGCAAGGCTCCCCGCCTGCGCGTGCTGGCCCATAGCGAAATCCCGCGCACCCATTCGATCCAGATTAACCGCGTTATCGGAGTGAACACATGAACGTCAGACGTTTTGTTGGCAGGAATGCCCGTGAAGCCATTGCACAGGCGCGTGGCGCCTGGGGCGACCAGGCCGTGGTGCTGTCCAACCGTCCCATCCCGGGCGGTGTCGAGATCCTGGCCATGGAAAGCGCCGAGGCGCCCATGCACAGCAACCGCGCCAAGACGGCGCAGCCGGCGCCCAAGGGCACGGCCGCTGCGGTCGAGGCCAAGCGCCCGGCCGGCTCGGTCGAGCCCATGAGCACGCTGTCGTTCCAGCAGTTCGTGCGCGAGCGCCAGCGTCTGGATGCGCAAGGCGCCGAGGCGAAGGCAGAGCCCGTGGCCGAGGCCGTGGCTGCTCCTGCTGCCGCCGTGGCGACCAAGGCCACGCCGGCGCGCCGCAAGCCCCCGGTGGAGCCGGGCCGCTTTGCCGCCGAACAACTCAACGACGAAGTGGCGCAGCAAGCCCAGTCCGAGACCGGCACGCCGGCCTCGCCCGCCTTCCAGGCCGGCGCCAGTGCCTTTGCCGCCGTGGCCCAGGCCGGGCAGGGCGAGGAAATGCTGGCCGAACTCAAGTCCATGCGCGGCATGATCTCCTCGCAGCTGGCCAGCCTGTCGTGGTTCGACACCGTGCGCCGCAACCCGGCCCAGACCCAGCTGCTGCGCCTGATGATCTCCAACGGCTTCTCGCCCGCGCTGGCGCGCCAGCTGGTGCACCGGCTGCCCGATGGCCGCGATGAGGCCCAGTCGGGCCAGTGGCTGCTGGACGTGCTGGCCAAGAACCTGCACTGCGCCGACAGCGAATCCATCGCCAACAAGGGCGGCGTGTTCGCCCTGGTCGGCCCGACCGGCGCAGGCAAGACCACCACCACCGCCAAGATCGCCGCCAACTTCGCGATGCAGCACGGCGCCGCCTCGGTGGGCCTGATCACGGTGGACACCTACCGCATGGGCGCATCCGACCAGCTCGGCGCCTTTGGCAAGATCCTGAACATCCCGGTCCACATGGCGCGCGACAGCGCCGCGCTGGTCGATCTGCTGAACCTGTTCGAGAAGAAGAAGCTGGTGCTGATCGACACCGTGGGCGTGGGCCAGCGCGACAGGCGCCTGACCGACCTGTTCGCCGCGCTGCCGGCCGAGCGCATCAACCGCCTGCTGGTGCTCAATGCCAGCGCCCAGGCCGAGACCCTGGAAGAAGTGGTGCAGGCCTATGGCACTGGCGCCGGTGGCCGCTGCGTCATCTCCAAGCTGGACGAGGCCGTCAAGTGCGGTGGCGTCATCGACGTGGCGATCCGCCACCAGCTGCTGGTCGAGGGTTTTGCCAACGGCCAGCGTGTGCCGGAAGACTGGCACGCCGCGCGCGCCAAGCTGCTGGTGCAAAAGGCCCTGCTCAGGCAGCCCAATTCCATCTTCACTCCCGATGACACCGAACTGGGCCTGATGCTGACGGCACCGCCGGCCGCTGGGCGCGTTGCCGGAGGCATGCGTGCTTGACCAGGGCCTGGACCAGGCCGCCGGGCTGCGCCGCATGGTGGCGCAGCCGGGCCTGAGCCTGATGGCGTTCCCGGTTGCCGCCAGCGATGGCGGCCTGTGGATCGCCCAGCTGGCGCATTCGCTGCGCGCGCTGGGCATGCGCCCGGTGGTGGTCGATGCCAGCGGTGGCGGCGTGACGCGCGCCTTCGGCCTCAAGCCCCGCCACGACCTGCTCGACATGATGCAGGGCGTGCGCCAGTTCGACGAGGTAGCACTGGCCACGTCCGACGGCATCCACGTGCTGCGCGCCGACCGCGGCGTCGAGGCTTTCGTGGCCTCGGGCGCGCCGGCCAGCCGCTTGTTCGGCGGCTTCGCCGGCCTGTCGCACGGTTTTGACGTGCTGCTGCTGGCGATGCCGGCCGGCGAACTGGCCTGCCTGGCCTCGCCCGCCACGGCCTTGCCGGTGATTGCGCTGGACAGCGGCGACGACGGCCTGGTCCATGCCTATGCCACCGTCAAGCAACTGGCGACGGGATTTGGCTACAGCCGCTTTACCGTCGTCACCCAGGGTGCGACCAGCGCCGTGCAGGCCCGCCAGGCCCACGCCCGGCTGGCCACCGCCGCACGCTCGTTCCTGAACTGCGAGGTGCAGCTGGCTGGCTGGCTGCCGCGCCCGCCCGCCGATTCCGCACCGGCGCTGGCCGAACTGGCCCAGAGCCTGATCCATACCGCGGCCACACCCCTGGTCCTGCACTGACGTGCCGGACGAAGACGATCCCAAGGAGCAATCCATGTCCATGTACACCGCCAAAGGCACGATCGACGGCCAACCCGGCATCGAGACCTACCTTCCCCTGGTGCGCCGCGCCGCCGCCAAGATGATCGGCCGCCTGCCCGCCAACGTCGAGATGGACGACCTGGTACAGGCCGGCATGATCGGCCTGATGGATGCGATGCAGCGCTACGAACAGGGCCATGGCGCCCAGTTCGAGACCTTCGCCATGCAGCGCGTGCGCGGCGCCATGCTCGACGAGCTGCGCGGCACCGACTGGGTGCCCCGCTCGGTGCGCAAGAGCCAGCGCGACATCGCCGGCGCCGTGCACGCGCTGGAGCACCAGCTGCACCGCGCGCCCACCGACTCGGAAATCGCCACCCAGCTGGCCGTGCCGCTTCAGGACTACCACGACATGCTGACCGACGTGCGCAGCGCGCAGCTGGTCTACACCGACGACTACGAAGCCTCCGGCGACGACACCCACTACCTGGACCGCCACCTGCCGGTGGACGAGCGCACCGACCCGGCCGCCCAGCTGGCCGACCGGCGCTTCCGCGAATCCCTGGTGGCCGCCATCGGTGACTTGCCCGAACGCGAGCAGTACGTGATGAGCATGTACTACGAGCACGACATGAACCTCAAGGAAATCGCCGCCGTGCTGGGCGTGACCGAGTCGCGCGTGTGCCAGCTGCACAGCCAGTCGGTGGCCCGCCTGCGCGCCCGCGTGAAGAACTGGTGAGCGTTGCGGCCTGTGTGGCCGCACGTGAAACGCCAAGCCAAGCAGCCCGCCTCGTGCGGGCTGTTGGCATTGGGGCTTGCAGTGTCCAGGCCCGGGCAGGTCGTGCAGAATCTGGCCATGGGCCTTCTCCTCATGCGCTGGGCCAGCCTCACCGCCCTGGTGGACCGCCACGGCCTGGGCGAGGCAGTCAAGCTTGCATTCGTGGCGGCCTGCGCTCTGGCCGGTGGGCTGGCCGCGCTTTGCCTGGACTAGCTGCGGTGCGCCCGTCCCTATCGGCGGTTTAAAGGCCGCTCAGGCCGGGACGAAGGCGTCGGCCGCTGTCACGCGGTTGACCTCCACCGAGATGTGGACCAGTTCGTCGTGCACGCGCAGCAGGCGCTTGAAGTCGTCGGGCTGGGCGTCGGCGGCCGTGACCAGCGAGACGATGCAGGCGTATTTGTCCTTGCCGACGCGCCAGACGTGCAGGTCGCAGATGCTGGCCGGCACCGGGCCTGCGGCGATGGCCTCGTGGATCTCCTGCACCACGGGGGCGTCCATTTCGGCATCCAGCAGCACGCGCCCGGTGTCGCGCAGCAGTCCCACGGCCCAGACGGTGACCAGCACGGCGCCGACCATGCCCATCACCGGGTCCAGCCAGTTGGCGCCCCAGAGTTTGCCGCCGGCCAGGGCGGCGATGGCCAGCACCGAGGTGGCGGCGTCTGCCAGCACATGCAGGTAGGCCGAGCGCAGATTGAGGTCGCCGTGGGCATCACCGTGGCCATGGTGGTGTCCGTGGCCGTGGTGATCGTGCTGGTGGCCGCCGCGCAGCAGCCAGGCACAGGCCAGGTTGACAGCCAGGCCCGCCAGGCCGATGGCGATGGCGGCGTCGTACTGGATCGGCTCCGGTGCCAGCAGGCGCGCGACCGACTGCCACAGCATGAGGGCTGCGACCAGCAGCAACAGGATGGCGCTGCTGTAGCCGCCCAGCACCTCGATCTTCCAGGTGCCGAAGGCGAAGCGGCCGTTGCCAGCCAGGCGCCGTGCCGCCGCATAGCTGGCAGCCGCCAGGCCCAGCGCCAGCACATGCGAGCTCATGTGCCAGCCATCGGCCAGCAGGGCCATGGAGTTGAAAGCCCAGCCGCCGGCGATCTCGGCCAGCATCATCAGCGCCGTCAGCGCCATGGCCCACAGGGTGGCGCGCTCGGCCAGCGGGTTGCCGGCATCGAAGACGTGGGAATGGCGCCAGGCGTCGAAGCTGGTCATGGGAAGGCAATCTCTGAAAAACAGGCTGCCAGTATGGCAACAGCGCGCAAAGCGGTGGGGGCGGCGCGCCTGTCCCTGGGTTTTTGCTCCTGAAACAGGAGCGATAGAGGATGATCTGGCGCGGGCTGGCGGCCTGTTTGGCCGCTGCAATGCCGGAAAAGGCCGATCAGGCCTGGACGAAGCCCCGGCCGCGCACGGCGGGGGCGGTCAGCATGCCGGCGGCGGCGTAGACGCGGTTGGACTGGGCGCTTTGCAGCAGGGGGTCGCCCTGGCCCAGGGCATCGATGGCGCGTTGCACGTCCAACTGGCGGCGGTTGAGCATGTCCTGGTTGGCGCGGGCGCGGCCGTGCAGCGCGCGCAGGCGGTCCTGCTGCTCGGGTGTGGGCAGGCGGGTGATGCTGGCGCGCAGGGCGGCCAGCCGGGAATTGAGGATGACCGACAGCCCGGGCAGAGCGTCGGCCTGGCCATCGAGCACGGCTTGCGCCTGCTGGTCCAGCAGGTAGGGCAGCGCATCGAGCGCGGCGTCCAGCGCGGTGCTGCTGGCCATGGCGTCAGACCGAGCGGGGGCTCAGCAGGGCGGCGGCGTCGGCGATCAGGCGGTCCGCGATGGCTTCGGGGTTGACGCTGAAGCGCCCTTCACGGATGGCCTGGCGGATGGAGTCGACCTTGGCGCTGTCGAAGTCGGCGGACCCAGCCTGCTGGCTGATGGCCGTGCCAGCGGCCGAGACCGTGGCCTGGTCGATGGCGGCAATGCCGGCAACGGCCGGGATGGCCGAAGTCGTGGAGGAGCGCACATTAGCGCGCGCCGCGATGTCGCTAGAGACAAGGGGGGTGTCGGGTTTTGAGCCAATTTTCATAGGGTTCTCCGAGGGCCGGAAGCCAGCCTGCACCCATTATTCGGCGCGGCTGCGGGAAACTAAAGGCCAAAAACAGGGCTTTTTGCGCTTCTGTTCGGGTTTTGTGACTTTGGGCCGGTGCCGTTACAGCGCCACATCGACATGGCGGCCTTCCCGGGCCACCCCCAGCAGGATCTTGCCCAGGTCGGTGCGCACCCGCACGGTCTGGCCCTCGCCGGCGGCGCCCAGGGCCTGGCCGGTGGCGGCCACGGCAAAACCGGGGCCCGAAATGCGCAGCCGCACCGGGTCGCCGGACTGCACCACGCTGGTCACTCGGACCATGTCCGCGCGGATCGCCTGGCCGGGGCTCAGGGCGCGGGCCAGGGTGCGCCCGGCCAGCTGCTTGGGGTCGCGCGCCAGAGCGGCGGGCTCGCGGGTGAGTTCGATTTCCTGCTCGCGCACATCCTGCTCGGACAGCACGGTGCCGGAGGCCAGGGGCGTGGCGGCGACCAGGGCGCGGCCCCAGACGGTGACGGTGACAGGCAGCAGGACGGTCCAGGTGGCGCCGTCGGTGCAGCGCAGGCCCAGCGAGCTGCGGCCCCACAGGCGGCCATTGGCCGGTACGAAGGGTTCGCTGCGCCTGCAGGGCGCCAGCGAGTTCTGAGCCTCCAGGCTGCCGAGCCTGACATCGAAACGGCTGACCAGGTCGCCGCCGGCGGCAGCGACCTGCTGCGAGACAAAGCTGCGCAGGGCGTTCTCATCGAACACGGCCTGGGCGCGCACGGGCGCGGCGGCGGCCAGGGCGAGCAGGGTGGCGGAAAGGATGCGGGCGAGCGACATGGGTAACAGACAAAGAGGGCAGGGCTGCCGGTGGAGGAACTTTAGGCCTGGCCGGTGCCGCTCCAGCGCCGCAAAAGGCGCGCAAAGCCGCGCTTTATCGGCGCTTAAGTTTTCCGCCCCGGATTCCATACTTTCCAGCACCCCATCTGCACAACCGCACTCCTTTAGCAAACCCAAGGCAACCCATGAGCGATCTCCTCACCGCCAGACTGGACGGCTACGGCAAGGCCCTGAATCTTCTGTCACAGCGCCAGAAGGTGCTGGCCGGCAACGTCGCCAATGCCGACACGCCGGGTTTCAAGGCGCGCGATTTTGATTTCAGCGCCGCGCTGGCCCAGGCCCGCGGCCAGGGCATAGCCCCGCAAGTGACCTCCACCCGCCACCTCGGCGGCCCCTCGGCCAGCGGCGAGACCGACGAGGCCCGCCTGCAGTACCGCGCCTCCGAGCAGCCCAGCCTGGACGGCAACACCGTGGACCTGGACCGCGAGCGCGCCAACTTCGCTGACAACGCGATGCGCTACGAGGCCACGCTGCGTTTCATCAACAACGACGTGCGCACCATGCTGTCGGCCATCACCGGCCAGTAAGCGCCGCACCAGGAAGAACCCCATGTCCCTGTTCAACGTTTTCTCCATCTCCGGCAGCGCCGTCTCGGCCCAGTCCAAGCGCCTGAACGTCGTGGCCAGCAACATGGCCAACGCCGATTCCGTGGCCGGTCCCGACGGCAAGGCCTACAAGGCCCGCCAGGTGACCTTCGAGGCCACGCCCGTGCCCGGCTCCGATGTCGCCGGCGTGCGCATCACCGGCATCAGCGAGAACGAAGCCCCGGGCCGCCGCGCGCATGAGCCGGGCCATCCCATGGCCGACGCCGATGGCTATGTGACGCACTCCAACGTGAGCGTGGTCGACGAGATGGTCAACATGATCTCGGCCTCGCGCTCCTACCAGAACAACGTCGAGGTCATGAACACGGCGCGCCAGCTGCTGTCCAAGACCTTGCAGATGGGCCAGTAAAGGAACAACACCATGGCAATCAATTCCGTCACCCCCGGCACTACGACCCCTTCTTCGGCAAGCAGCAGCAATTCTTTAAGCAGCGCCACCGCCAACGAGCAGCAGGACCGCTTCATGAAGCTGCTGGTCGCGCAGATGCAGAACCAGGATCCGCTCAACCCGATGGACAACGCGCAGATGACCAGCCAGATCGCGCAGATCAACACCGTCAGCGGCATCGAAAAGCTCAACCGCACGGTCGAGACCCTGCTGGGCGGCTTCTACGCGCTGCAGGCCCAGTCGGCCACGCAGCTGGCCGGCAAGTCGGTGCTGGTCGAGGGCACGGCCCTGAACCTGGCCGATGGCAAGGCCACCGGCGGCATCGAGCTGGCCGCTGCCGCCGACACCGTCAACGTTGACATCGTGGACGCCACCGGCGCCACGGTGCAGACCATTGCCATGGGCCAGAACCCGGCCGGCGTGCGCAGCTTCACCTGGGACGGCATGCGTGCCGATGGCAAGGCTGCCGCCGACGGCGCCTACAAGATGCGCGTCACCGCCATGGCTGGCACCAACAAAGTGGACGCCGTCACGCTGACCACCGCCAAGGTCAACTCTGTGGCCACCAGCACCGCCGGCCTGCAGGTCGACCTGGGCCCCAACGGCCTGCGCCCGTACAACGACGTCAAGTCCTTCCTCTAAATCGACAACCCACCCGGAGCCCCACATGAGTTTCCAGCAAGGCATCAGCGGCCTGAACGCCGCCTCCCGTAATCTCGAAGTCATCGGCAACAACATTGCCAATGCCAACACCGTCGGCGCCAAGTCCTCGCGCGCCGAGTTCGCCGACGTCTACGCCAACGCTGCCAAGAGCCAGTGGTCGCCCACCGCCGGCATGGGCGTGCGCGTGGCGGCTGTCACCCAGCAGTTCGCCCAGGGCAGCATCCGCACCACCGAGAACCCGCTGGACATGGCGATCAACGGCCGCGGCTTCTTCAGCGTGACCCAGCCGGGCAGCACCGACACCGCCTACACCCGCAACGGCCAGTTTCAGCTGGACAGCAACGGCTATGTCGTCACCAACAGCGGCCTGCGCCTGCAGGGCTACCAGGTCGACGCAGCCACCGGCCAATCCAGTGGCGTGGCCGGTGACATCCAGCTGCCCGCTGGCGGCATCGGCGCCAAGGTGACCACCTCGGCCGGCCTGCAGATCAACCTGGACTCGCGCACCCCGGTGCCGCCGGCCACCATGCCCGCGTTCGCGCTGGGCGATGCCAAGTCCTACACCTCGTCGACTTCGGTCGCCACCTATGACCAGCAGGGCAACGAACAGGTGCTGTCGGTGTACTTCCGCCGCACCGCGGCACCCGGCGGCAATGAGTGGGATGTCTATGCCTCGCACGACGGCGTGGCCGTGCCCGCGCTTCCTGTGCCCCAGGTCCCGACTGGCCGTCTGACCTTCCTGCCCGATGGCACGCTGGACGCCGCCAAATCCGGCACGCTGGATGCCGGCGGCGGGTTCACGGCCGGCGACATGACGCTGGACCTGCCGTATGCCGCCTCCACCCTGCCGGTGCCGCCGTCGGCGTCGCTCCTTACCTCGCCGGTGACGATGTCGTTCGCCAACAGCAAGCAGCAGTCCGCCCCCTTCGGCGTGGCGGCCGCCACCCAGGACGGCTATGCCCCCGGCCAGCTCAGCGGCTTCGGGATCGCCGCCGACGGCACGGTCGAGGCCCGCTACACCAACGGCAAGACCCTGGCCGCGGCGCAGATCGCGCTGGCCGACTTCCGCAACGTCCAGGGCCTGGCGCCGGCTGGCGACAACCTGTGGCGCGCCACGAACGCATCGGGCGAGCCCGCCGTCAGCGCTCCCGGCACCGCCAGCCTGGGCGTGCTCCAGGGCGGAGCCGTGGAAGAGTCCAACGTCGACCTGACCCAGCAGCTGGTGGACATGATCACCGCCCAGCGCGCCTACCAGGCCAACGCCCAGACCATCAAGACGCAAGACCAGATGCTGTCGACCCTGGTCAACCTGCGCTGATCCGCAACCGCTAGCCGAACGCCCCTATGGACCGCCTCATCTACACCGCCGCTTCCGGCGCCCGCGCGACGATGTTCCGCCAGGACAACATCACGCAGAACCTGGCCAATGCCAACACCCCCGGCTACCGCGCCGACCAGGTGGCCTTCCGGGCAGTGCCGGTGCGCGGCGACGGCGCCACCACCCGCGTGGTGTCGCTGGAGGCGACGGCCGGCTTCGACGAGCAGAGCGGTCCGATCCAGACCACCGGCCGCAACCTGGACATCGCCGTCAAAGGCAACAGCTACATCGCCGTGCAGTCGCCCGACGGCGCCGAGGCCTACACCCGCGACGGTGGCCTGGAAGTCACGCCCGAAGGCGTGTTGGTCACGCGCAGCGGCCTGCCGGTCGCCGGCCAGGGCGGCACGCTGAACATCCCGGCCGACACCACCGTGAGCATCGGCGCCGACGGCACGGTGACGGCCAAGCCGCAGAACGGCCCGGCCCAGACGGTGGGCCGCATCAAGCTGGTCAGCCCCGAAACCGGCGAGCTGCGCAAGGGCGCCGATGGCCTGCTGCGCATGGCCACCGGCGAGGACGCGCAGGCCGACGAGAACGCCCGCGTGGTCGCCGGCGCCCTCGAAGGCAGCAACGTCAACCCGATCGAGGCCATGGTCAGCATGATCTCCGCCTCGCGCCAGTTCGAGACCCAGATGAAGCTGCTGCAGACCGCCGAGCAGAACGATCAACGCGCCGCCCAGCTGCTGGCGCCCGCCCGCTAACCCCACACCCTCCAAGGAACCGCCACCATGATGCGCTCCCTCTCGATTGCCAAGACCGGCCTGGAAGCCCAGCAGACCCAGCTGGACACCATCACCCACAACCTGGCCAACGTCGGCACCAATGGCTACAAGCGCAGCCGCGCGGTCTTCGAGGACTTGCTGTACCAGAACATCCGCCAGGCCGGCGCGCCTTCGACCGAACAGACGCAGCTGCCCACCGGCCTGCAGCTGGGCACCGGCGTGCGCACTGTCGCCACCTCGCGCAACTTCAGCCAGGGCGCGCTGACCCAGACCGGCAACAACCTGGACCTGGCGATCAACGGCCAAGGCTTTTTCCAGGTGCAGATGCCCGACGGCAGCGCCGCCTACACCCGTGACGGCTCGTTCCAGGTCGACGCGCAGGGCCAGCTGGTCACCTCCAGCGGCTATGCGGTCAACCCCGCCATCACCATTCCGGCCAACACGCAGAGCATCACCATCAGCCGCGACGGCATTGTCGCGGTGACGGTGCCCAACCAGACGACCCCCCAGCAGGTCGGCCAACTGCAGCTGGCCAGCTTCATGAACCCGGCCGGCCTGGATCCGCGCGGCGGCAACCTGTTTGCCGAAACCGCAGCGTCGGGCACGGCGCAGGCCGGCAATCCCGGCGCCAACGGCCTGGGCGTGGTCAACCAGGGCTCGGTCGAAGGCTCGAACGTCAACGTGGTCGAGGAACTGGTGTCCATGATCCAGGCGCAGCGCGCCTACGAAATCAATTCCAAGGCCATCCAGACCTCCGACCAGATGCTGGCCCGCCTGGCCCAGCTGTGAGCCACTACGCCATGAAGACCGCCTTCCTGTCCGCCATTGCCTGCGCAGCGCTTGCGCTGTCCGGCTGCGCCACCCTGACCGCGCCCGAAGTGCCCATGCACGTTGCGCCGCCGCAGGCTTCCATGCCGGTGCCCGCGACCGTGGCCACCCATGGCGCGATCTTCCAGGCCGCGACGCACCGCCCGCTGTTCGAGGACCAGCGCGCCCGCATGGTCGGCGACACCCTGACCATCGTGATCCAGGAGCAGGTCACGGCCAGCCAGCAGTCCAACAGCAAGATCGACCGCAGCGGCTCGCTGGCTGCCGGCATCTCGGCGCTGCCGTTCGCCTCCACCAAATTCCTGGGCCGCACTTCGGTCGATGCCAACTCCGAGCTCGAAGGCAAGGGCGAGGGCAAGACCGACAGCAACAACCGCTTCTCCGGCACGATCACCGTGCTGGTGCAGCAGGTGCTGCCCAACGGCAACCTGCTGGTGGTCGGCGAAAAGCAGATCGGCGTCAACCAGAACGTTGACGTGATGCGCTTTTCCGGCATCGTCAACCCGGTCAATATCCGCAGCGGCAACGTGGTCGCCTCGACCTCGGTGGCCGAGGCCCGCCTGGAGCAGCGCAACCGCGGCGACATCGGCCGCGTGCAAGGCCTGGGCTTCCTGAGCCGCTTCTTCCTGAGCATCGCGCCAGTCTGAGCATGAAAATCTGTTTCCACCCCCTCAAGACGGCACTGGCACTGGTGCTGGCCGTTGCATCCGCCATGCCTTTGCAGGCCGCCCCTGGCGGCAGCGAGCGCATCCGCGACCTGGCCAGCGTGTCGGGCGTGCGGGTCAACCAGTTGATCGGCTATGGCGTGGTGGTCGGCCTGGATGGCAGCGGCGACGCCACCAACCAGGTGCAGTTCACCGGCCAGAGCGTGCAGTCGCTGCTCAGCCAGTTCGGCGTGGCCCTGCCGCCCGGTGTGAATCCGCAGATGCGCAATGTCGCCGCCGTGATGGTGACGACAGCGCTGCCGGCCTTTGCCCAACCCGGCCAGCAGATCGATGTCACCGTGTCCTCGCTGGGCAATGCGCGCTCGCTGCGCGGCGGCACCCTGCTGCTGACGCCGCTCAAGGGCGCCGACGGCCAGATCTACGCCATGTCCCAGGGCAACCTGGTGATCGGCGGCGCCGGCGCATCCGCCGGTGGCAGCAAGGTGCAGATCAACCACCTGCTGGCCGGCCGCATCCCAGGCGGCGCCACGGTGGAACGCGCCGTTCCCAATAGCGCGCTGAACTCGGACCTGGTCCACCTCGAACTGAACACGACCGACTTTTCCACCGCCCGCCTGGTGGCCGACGCCATCAACCGCCACCTGGGCGGCGGCGACGTGGCCAGCGCCGTGGACGGCCGGGTGGTGCAGGTGCGCTTCCCCGGCACCGGCAACCGCGTGGGCTTCCTGGCCGAACTCGAGAACATCGAGGTCGGTCTGGCCGCCCCGCAGGCCAAGGTCATCGTCAACGCCCGCAGCGGCTCGGTGGTGATGAACCAGTCGGTGCGCCTGGGCCCGGTGGCCGTGGCCCACGGCAATCTGTCGGTGACGGTGTCGAGCACGCCCATCATCAGCCAGCCCAACGCCCTGGCCGCCGGCCAGACCGTGGTGGCCGAAAAGACCGACATCAGCGTCAAGCAGGACCCCGGCGTGCTGCACCACGTGCCGGCCAGCGCCGACCTGGCCGACATCGTCAAGTCCCTCAATGCCCTGGGCGCCAGCGCCGCCGACCTGATCGGCATCCTGCAGGCCATCAAGGCGGCGGGCGCGCTCAAGGCTGAACTGGAGATCATCTGATGGTTGCCGATAGCACTCGCTCCTCCCTTGGCATCGACAGCCGCTCGCTCGACGCGCTGCGCAATGAGGCGTCACGCGATCCGAAGGCGGCCGCCCACCAGGCGGCAGTGCAGTTCGAGTCGCTGTTCATGCAGCAGGTTCTCAAGAGCATGCGCGCTGCCGGCGAGCCCTTGAAGGCCGAAGGCTCGACAAACGCTGGCAACGACACCTTCACTAGCATGCTCGACAGCCAGATGGCCAAGCAGTTCGCCGGCCGGACCGGTGGCCTGGGCGAGATGATCGAAAAGCAGCTGACCCGCCACATGCAGAGCCTGCCGGCCGTGTCGCCGGAAAACCAGGCTGCTGCAACTGCCGCCGCCGCGGCAGTTGCAACGCAGCAGGCCGCACCCGCCGCGTCGCCGGTGTCGCAGGGCGCGGCTGGCGGCAGCAAGCAGTCCGCCTTCATCCAGCGGCTGCTGCCGCACGCCAAGGCGGCTGAAGCGCAGACCGGCGTGCCGGCCTCCTTCATCCTGGGCCAGGCCGCACTGGAGTCGGGCTGGGGCAAGGGCGAAATCCGCAATGCCGATGGCAGCCCCTCGTTCAACCTGTTCGGCGTCAAGGCCACGGGCTGGAAGGGCGCCACCGCCGCCGCCCGCACCACCGAATACGTGGATGGCCAGGCCGTCAAGCAGACCGAGAAATTCCGCAGCTACGGGTCCTACACGGATGCCTTCGCCGACTATGCGCGCATGCTGTCCAACAGCCCGCGCTACGCCAGCGTGGTGCGCAATGCCACCTCGGCCGAGAGCTTCGCCGGCGGCATGCAGCGCGCCGGTTACGCCACCGACCCGCGCTACGCCAGCAAGCTGGCCCAGACCATCAATCACACCCTCAACCTGCAACGCGCGTTGGGCTGAACAAGACGAAGGAAACGCAAACCATGTCATCCCTGCTCAATATCGGCAGCCGCAGCCTCAACGCCTCGCAAGGCACGCTGGGCACCATCGCGCACAACATCGCCAACGCCAATGTCCCGGGCTACTCGCGCCAGGAAGCCGTCCTGTCGACGGCCGACGGCCAGTACACCGGCTCGGGCTTTTTCGGCCGCGGCGCCGACCTCACCACGGTGCGGCGGCATTACGACCAGTTCCTGACCTCGGCGGTGCAGACCAACACCTCGCTGGCGGCCTCCGACAGCGCCCGTGCCGGCGCCCTGGCCGAGCTCGATGGCGTGTTCGCCGGCTCGGACACCGGCATCGGCGCCGTGCTCGACAGCTTCTTCGCGGCGGCCAGCGACCTGGCCAACCGGCCCGGCGATGCCTCGGCGCGCCAGTCCTTCCTCGGCCGCGCCAGCCAGCTGGCGCAGCGGGTCACGGTCGTGGGCGAGCAGCTGGCCGAACTGGGCAAGCTGGCCGAGAGCCGTCTTGCGCAGGGCGCCAACCAGGTCAATGCACGGCTGTCCGAGATCAAGGCGCTGAACAGCCAGATCACGGCTTCGCTGGGCTCGGGCCATACACCCAACGACCTGCTGGACCAGCGCGACATGGCGCTGCAGGGCCTCAACAGCCTGATGGCGGTGAGCACGGTGATGGCACCCGATGGTGGCATGAATCTTTTTTCCGCCAGCGGCGCGCCGTTGTTGGTGGGCGCCCAGCAGGCGCTGCTGCAGGCCGCAAACGACCCCGCCGATGCCACCAAGCTGGGCTTGCAGCTCAAAGTCGGCCCGACCACGCAATGGCTGGATGCCGACGCCCTCGGCGGCGGTTCGCTGACCGGTCTGTTGCGTTTCCGCGATGAAGACCTGGCCGCCTCGCTCAACCAGGTGGGCCGCATCGCCCTGGTGATCGCCGACCGCTTCAACGCCCAACAGAAGGCGGGCGTCGATGCCACCGGCACCGTTGGCAGCCCGCTGTTCAGCGTGGCCGACCCCGCCGTCCAACCCCATTCTGGCAACACCGGCAGCGCCACCGTGACCGCCAGCGTGACCGACAGCAGCGCGCTCAAGGCCAGCGACTACCGCGTCGACTGGGACGGCACCAATTACACCGTCACCCGCCTGTCGGACGGCCAAGCCTCGAGCTTCGCCGCTTTCCCACCCAGCCTGGACGGACTGAAGCTGAGCGCCAGCCTCGGCATGGCCGCGGGAGACTCCTTCCTGGTCAAGCCCACGCTGCATGCGGCCACCAGCCTGACGGCGCGCCCGCTGTCGGCCCAGCAGGTTGCCACCGCTTATGCCGTCATGCCGCAGGCCGCCGCCGGCAACAAGGGCTCCGCTGCCGTCAGCGGGTTCCAGGTCATCGCCCCCCAGACCGCCGACACCACCCGGTCCGTCACCATCACCTTCGACACTACTCCGCCGATCTCTTACACCATTGATAACATTGTCGGCCCGCCCCTCGATACCTTGAGCGGTGTTCTCTACACGCCGGGTGACCGCATTCCCGCCGCGCCGGCCACCTACAACGGCTGGAGCATGGTGATCGACGGTACGCCGGTGGCAGGCGACGTGATCACCGTCAACCCGACCACCTCGCCGGGCACCGACAACCGCAACGCGCTGGCGCTGGGCTCGCTGGCCGACCTCGCCCTGGTCGACGGCGCCACGCTCAACGAGTCCTATGCCAGCCTGATCGGCGATGCCGGCGTGCGCGTGCAAAGCGCGCGTGACGCCGCCACAGTGTCGGCCAAGCTGCAGGACGAGGCCGTGGCCCGCCAGCAGAACGTCGCCGGCGTCAACCTCGACGAGGAAGCCGCCAACCTGCTGCGCTTCCAGCAGGCCTACCAGGCCTCGGCCAAGATCATCCAGGCCAGCCAGACCCTGTTCGAGGCCCTGCTGGCCGCCACCGGCCGCTGAGCCGCCCCTTAGGAGATTTCAAGCATGCGTGTCCCTACTTTCAATTCATCGCAAGCCGCCTTCAGCGGTATCGAAGCGCGCCAGGTCGAGCAGGCCAAGCTGCAGACCCAGCTGACCACCGGCATGCGGGTGAACTCGCCCGGGGACGACCCGGTTGCCGCCGCCCAGGCCGAGATGGCGCGCTCGCGCCTGGCCCGCGTGGCGCAGGAGCAGCGCAGCGGCCAGCTGGCGACCAGCCTGATGGCGGCCGCCGACGGCGCGCTGGCGCAGGGCGTGGATCTGCTGCAAAGCGTACGCGAGGCCCTGGTGGCTGCCGGCGACGGCGGCTACAGCGATGCCGACCGGATCTCCCTGGCCAAGCAGCTGCGCTCGGCGCGCGAGGGCATGCTGGCCCTGGCCAACACCCGCGACGGCGCCGGCGGCTTCATCTTTTCCGGCCGCGGCAGCACCGACGAGCCGGTCTCGCTGGGCGCCAGTCCCGCCTACGCGGCCCAGGCCGGCGTGCAGCGCATCGGCAGCGACGGCAAGTTTGCCGCCACCATCGACGGCCGCGCCAGCTTCATGGCGCTGGCCCAGGGCAACGGCGTCTTCGTCACGGCCTCCAATGCCGGCAACACCGGCTCGGGCTGGATCGAGCCGGGCAGCGTGGCCGACCCGACCCAACTGATCGGCAGCAACTACGAAATCACCATTGCCGGCACGCCGGGCAACCTGACCTACACGGTGCTCGACACGAGCTCGGGCAACCCGGTGGTTGCCGCTCCAGGCCTGCCCTACCAGGACGGCGCCACCATCAGCTTCGACGGCCAGAACGTCAAGGTGGCCGGCACGCCGGCGGTGGGCGACAGCTTCCTGGTCGGACCGGCCGGCCAGCAGAGCATCTTCCAGACCCTGGACGAGGCCATCGCGGTGCTGGAAACCCCGTCGGCCAAAACCGTCTATTCCGAGAAGCTGACGCGGGTGCAGGCCAGCCTGGACCGCGGGCTGGACGCCCTGATCCTGATGCGCAGCCAGGTCGGCGACGAGCTGCGCAACGTCGAGAACGTCAGCGCGCTGGGCCAGCAGGAAGACCTCCTGTCCAGCCAGCGCCGCAGCGAGCTGGTGGAACTGGACTTCGCCAAGGGCATCTCCGACATGCAGGCCAACCAGATCGGCCTGGAGGCGGCGCTCAAGTCCTATGCGACGGTCTCCAAGGCCTCGCTGTTCCAGATGCTCTGAAGCCTTAGGCGGCGGTCTGCGGCTGGCCCTCGACCTGCAGCACCAGGGCCCTGGCTCCGGCCGGCGGCAGGTTCAGCAGCTTGCCCAGTTCAACATAGTCGTCGGGCAGGGCGGGGTTGCTCCAGCGGTCTTGCGAGTGGCGCGCGATGCGCACCGCCAGCATCACGCTTTGCGGCCCGGGCTCGCGGTTCTGGACGTTGGTCATGCGGCGCAGAAAGGGCGGCAGGCGCCAGACCGCCATCAAGGTCTGCTCCAGCTGGGCCAGCTCCGTGCCCAGCGAGCTGCGCTGTGCCTCGGCGGAACGCAAGGTCGGGTTGGCGCGCATGCGCTTGGCCATCTCGAGCATCAGCGAAGGCGCCTCGCAGTACAGCAGCAGGCTGACGAAGTTGTCCAGCAGCGCCGCCTGGTGCAGCACCTCGGCGTCCTCGTCCATGCGGTGGATGGCAAAGGCTGCCGCCAGTCGCGCGGCGCGGTGGGAACGCTCGAACGACTGCAAAGCGCTTTCCAGCGCCAGTGGCTCTTCGGCCAGCCGCTCTTCCAGCACGGGCAGTTCGGTGAAATCGCGGAAGAAGGGCTCGATGCCGGTCAGCACCAGGCCGGCCGTGACGGTTTCCACCGGCGTGGCCAGGCGGCTGCCCATCTTTTGCGAGACGTGGATCAGCACCCGCAGGGTCATCAGCGGGTCGCGCAGGACCAGGTCGGCCAACGAGTTGGCGTCAACCCGGTCGGGATTCTCGCGGGCGGCTTCGACAGCGTCCCGTGTGCTGCGCAGAACAGGAATCTGGATGGACTTCAGGTGTTGAACCCATTGGGGGCAGCTGGTGGGTTTGCGGAGGAACATGCCGTTGTCTTCGGCAGCGCCGTCGCAATCTTGAGGGGCAAGTCGCCGCCCAGCCCGTCAGCTCAGCGTAAACTGCCCGCAGTGTTACGACTCCCGGGCCCATGGACTTTCTGCTGATCGCACTGCTCACGGTGCTCAATGGCGTTTTCGCCATGTCCGAGCTGGCGCTCGCCTCCAGCCGCAAGGCCCGGCTGGTGAGCCTGGCCGAGGCGGGCGACCACGGCGCCCAGGCGGCGCTCAAGCTGCTGGAGCACCCCACCCAGTTTCTTTCCACCGTGCAGGTGGGCATCACCTCCATCGGCGTGCTCAACGGCATCGTCGGCGAAGCGGCCTTCAGCGCCGGCGTGGCGGCCTGGCTGCAGGGCTGGGGCGTGGCACCGCGGCCGTCCGAGATCGCCGCCACCGCCATCGTGGTGGCGGTCATCACCTTCGTCACCATCATCTTCGGCGAGCTGGTGCCCAAGCGCATCGGCCAGCTCTATCCGGAGTCGGTGGCCCGCTGGGTGGCGCGGCCCATGGTCTGGCTGGCCAAGGCCGCCGGGCCCTTCGTCAAGCTGCTGTCGGCCACCACCGTGGGCGTGCTCAAGCTGCTCAAGATCGACACCACCCAGACCCGCGGCATGACCGAGGAGGAGATCGCCCACAGCCTGGAGGAGGGCGTGGACGCCGGCGTGATCGAGCAGCACGAGCGACAGATGGTGCAGAACGTCTTCCACCTGGACGACCGGCCACTGACCTCGATGATGGTGCCGCGTTCGGACATGCAATGGCTGGACGCCGACCTGCCGGTGGCGCAGGCGCTGGCGCAGGCCGGCGCCAGCGGCGCCCATTCCTGGTACCCGGTGTGCCGCGGCTCGCTCGACGACGTGCTGGGTGTGGTCAGCGTCTCGCGCCTGCTGGCGCTGGGTCCCAGCCACGAGGGGACGGTGGGGCCGCATGCCTTGCCCGCGCTGTTCCTGCCCGAGACCCTGTCGGGCATGGAACTGCTCGAGCAGTTTCGTGCCCAGTCCGGCCGCATGGCCTTCGTGGTCGACGAATACGGCGTGGTGCAGGGCCTGATGACGCCGCACGACCTGCTGGAGGCCATCACCGGCGAGTTGCAGCCCGGCGCCCAGGCCGATGCCTGGGCCACGCGGCGCGAGGATGGCTCCTGGCTGCTCGACGGCCTGATGCCGGTGGCCGAGCTCAAGGCCAGGCTGGACATCCGCGAACTGCCCGAGGAAGAGCGTGGCCGCTACAACACCGTGGCCGGCCTGCTGATGGCGGTGTCGGGCCGCCTGCCGGCGGTGGGCGAGCGCATCGGTTGCGGCGACTGGGTGTTCGAGGTGGTGGACCTGGACGGCAAGCGCATCGACAAGGTGCTGGCCGAGCAGCTTGCGGCCCAGGCTGGCTGAGCAGGCAAGCCTGTGGCCGACGGGATGTACTACGACAAGCCGGTGCTGCTGCACCGCGACAAGCACCGTGGACGCAAGGTACTGCCCAGCACCAGTTTCGCTTTCGCGCGCAAGGCCAATTCGCTTTACCTGGCCGGCGTCGAGTTCAACGAGGCGTGCAAGGAGTACGCCATCGTCTTTACCCGCGGCGCCGCGGGCCGCATCGTGCCGGTGGTGATGGTGGGCCTGCGCAGCCACGAGAACCTGTACGTGGACGAACAGGCGCGCTGGCTGGCCAGCTATGTGCCGGCCTTCGTGCGCCGCTATCCCTTTGTGCTGGCGGATCTGCCCGGCCAGGGCCAGGGCGTGTGCATCGACGAGGCTTTTGCCGGGCTGAACGACAGCGAGGGCGAGGCGCTGTTCGACACCCAGGGCCAGGAGACGCCCTTCCTGCGCAACGCGATCGGATTCCTGCAGCAGTACCAGCGCGAGTACCAGCGCACCGAAGCCTTCTGCCAGCGTCTGCTGGAGGCCGGCCTGCTGGTGGAGATGGACGCCAAGGCCAGCCTGGTGGACGGCCGCAGCTTCACCGTGAACGGCCTGATGGTGGTGGACGAGAAGAAGCTGCTGGCCCTGCCCGATGCGGTGGCGCTGTCCTTGTTCCGCTCCGGCGAGCTGCACCTGGTGTCCATGCACCTGATGTCGCTGTCCAACATGCACCGTCTGGTGGACGCGATGGCGCAGCGCAAGACCAGCCTGCAGCCAGCGCCGCGACCGCGCGCCCAGGCCTGACGCTAGCCGTCGACCCGGGTCACGCCGTCGCACACGCCGTTGGTGAACGACAGGGCGATGTGAAAGCCCACCCTGCGCCATTCCAGCACCTCCCGGTTCGGACCGGCCGGGCTGCGGTGGGCCGGAGGGCCGACAAACTGGATGACTTCTTCGACCTGGCGCCCTTCCAGCGTGCCCAGCCGCCGGAACTTGTTCTGCAACCGCACCGACTTGGCGGCGTAGATCAGGGCCAGCAGGATGGAAATGGCCAGCGCGTAGGCAAGCAAGGTGGCGATGGTCGTCATGGCAGCAGATTGGGGCTGCCCAGGGTCAACGGCCTGGGCTGGTGAGGGGACGCGGCGGGACAGGAATGCCCTGCCTTTTCATTGTAGTGGCGGCGTAGTCGGCGCCCTAGGGCTCGGGGCGCCGGCCGCTGCATCTTGCCCGGGCGAATTCGATGCTGCACTGCGTCATTATTGACGGCATGCGCCCGCGCCAGGCGGCCGGGCGAAAACTCGCGGGACCGCGGCGGGAGTTCAGCATGGACGTTCAGGAGCAATTGACGCGCAGCCAGCGCACCAGCACCAAGGTGGCTGCGGTGTTCAACAAGCGCATGCAGGCAGCCAACGAGAAGCTCGCCACGCGCGTGCGCGAGGCTGTCCAGACCGAGGCGGCCGACCCCGCGGCCGCCATCAAGGCCTTGGTGGATGTGCCGGCCTGGTACAGCTATGCCGTCGATGCCTCGCAGCGCTCGCTTTTGTTCTGGGACACGCTGCGCCAGCGTGGCAACAATTTCCTGGACAACACGGCGCAGGGCCTCAAGCCAGTCCTGCACTTCGACTCGGAAACCGTTCTGGATGCCCGCAGCTTCGACCGCCCGGTCAACTATGCGCTGCTGCGCATCACGCCGCCCAAGGGCGTGAAGGTGGACCCGGACAAGCGTCCCTACGTCATCATCGATCCGCGCGCCGGCCATGGCCCCGGCATCGGCGGCTTCAAGGACGACTCGCAGGTCGGCGTGGCTCTGCGCGCAGGCCATCCTGTGTATTTCGTGATCTTCTTTCGCGATCCGCAGCCGGGCCAGACCCTGCTGGACGTCTGCGCCGCCGAACTGGTCTTTGTGCGCAAGGTGCGCGAGCTGCATCCGCGCAGCGACAAGCCCGCCATCATCGGCAATTGCCAGGGCGGCTGGGCGGCGATGATGCTGGCCGCATCGGACCCCGACGACACCGGGCCGATCGTGATCAACGGCGCGCCCATGTCTTACTGGGGCGGCGCCTGGAGTTCCGGCGAGAGCGACAACCCGATGCGCTATGCCGGCGGCATGCTGGGCGGCTCATGGCTGGCTTCGCTGATGGCGGATCTTGGCAACGGCAAGTTCGACGGCGCCCACCTGGTGCAGAACTTCGAGAACCTCAACCCCGCCAACAGCCTCTGGGACAAGTACTACCACCTGTTCGACCAGGCCGACACCGAGCCGCCGCGCTTCCTGGAGTTCGAGCGCTGGTGGGGCGGCTACTACCTGATGAACCGCGAGGAGATCGAGTGGATCACCCGCAACCTCTTCGTCGGCAACAAGCTGTGGAGCGGCGGCGTCAAGAACGCCGCCGGCACGGCTTTTGACCTGCGCGAGATCCGCTCGCCCATCGTGCTGTTTGCTTCCATGGGCGACAACATCACGCCGCCGCAACAGGCCTTCAACTGGGTGGCGGATGTGTATGGCAGCACGGCGGAGGTCAAGGCGCGCGGCCAGGTCATCGTCGGCCTGCTGCACGAGGACATCGGGCATCTGGGCATCTTCGTCTCGGGCAAGGTGGCCAGGAAGGAGCACGCCCAGATCGTTTCTGTGCTCGAAGCCATCGAGGGGCTGCCGCCAGGCCTGTACGGCATGGCCATCACCGAAAGCCGTGACAAGGCTGGCAAGACCGTCTACGAGGTGGAGTTTCATGAGCGCCGGCTGGAGGACATTGCGGCCCATCTGAACCGCTTTGACCGTGCCGACGAGAAGCCCTTCGAGGCGGTGGCCGAGGTCTCTGAGTTCAACCAGCGGGCCTACGAGCTGTTGGCCCGGCCCTTTGTCCAGGCCGTGGCCAACGAGCCCGCCGCCGCCATGCTCAGGGCCTTGCATCCCCTGCGGGTGCAGAACTGGGCGCTGTCGCAGTTCAACCCCTGGATGGCCTGGCTGGAGCCGGCCGCCAGCACCGTGAAGGCGCACCGCCAGGCCGTGGCCCCGGAGCAGCCGCTGCGCCAGGCCGAAACCCGCAATGCCAGCCTGTTCAGTGCCGTCCTCGACCACTACCGGGCCGTTCGGGACGCGATGACCGAGGCGGGCTTCTTCTCGGCCTACGCCCCGCTTGTTGGGCCTGCGCAGGCCGGCGGGCCAGAGCAGTCCACGCCGGCCGATGTGCGCGAGACACCGGTGGTGCGCAATGCCCTGGCCTCGATGGAAAGTGGCGGCTATGTGCAAGCCCTGGCGCGCGTGGCCTTCCTGCTCAAGAGAAAAGGCGAGCCCCTGCCGCTGTCGCGGCTGGAGCTGCAAAAGGAATTGCTGCCCGACTACGCTGCCGACCTGCCGCCCGTGGCGCCGCACGACTGGCGCCGCATCCGCGGTGAGCAGGAGATCCTCGTGCGCGATGCGCCGGACCGCGCGCTGGACACCCTGGCCACGTTGCTGCCCGAGCCCGCCGAGCGCAAGCGGCTGCTGGCCCTGCTGGCTGCGCTCATGGCCGACAAGCGGGTCCAGGCCAGGGCCCCGACGCCGACGCAGAAGGCGATGCTGGAGCGCATCCGCAAGACGCTGGCCGCCAGACGCAGACCGGTCAGCGGGCGCAAGCCGGCGGCAAGCCGCGCCTGAAGAGCGCTGGCAGGCTCAGCCGGCCTGCGTGTCGGCGTCCTGGAGCCAGGCGTCGATCAGGGTGTAGGCCACGGCAAGAATCACCGGCCCGACGAAGATGCCCACCAGCCCGAAACTGAGGATGCCGCCGATGACGCCGGCAAAGATCAGCAGCAAGGGCAGGTCGGCGCCGCGCCGGATCAGCACGGGACGCAGGAAGTTGTCCATGGTGACCACCACCAGCGTCCAGACCAGCATGAAGATGGCCCAGCCGGTGGGGGCTGTCCAGAACATCCAGGCGGTGGCCGGCAGCAGCACCAGGATGGGCCCGATCTGGACGATGCACATGATGAACATCACGGCGGTGAGCAGGCCCGCGAAGGGCACGCCCGCGATCGCCAGGCCTATGCCTCCGGCCAGCGACTGGACGATGGCCGTTACCCCCACGCCCAGCGCCACCCCGCGGATCGCCTTGCTGGCCAGGACGACGGAAGCCTCGCCGCGAGGGCCGCCTATCCTGCGGCCAAAGCGCAGGACCTGGGTGGCGGCCGCCTCGCCCTGCGCGTACATCACGCCCGCGATGACCACGGTCAGCAGGAATTGCAGCGCCAACGCGCCCGCACCGCCGGCTTTCGAGAGCAGCCAACCCGTGAGCTCTCTGGTGTGGGGAAGGATTCTGGCCTCCACGCCTGCCAGGCCGGCGGCAGCGAAATCAGCCCATGCAGCCGCCAGTTTCGGACCCACGAGGGGCAACTGCGCCACCCAGTCGGGCGGTGGCGGCAAGCCCTGGGCCAGCATGGATTTGAACCAATCCACAATCTCGTCGGCGTGGGCGGAAATGGTGAAGACCGCCAGTGTCAGCGGCAGGACAAACAGCAGCAGAAGGATCAGGACCATGGCCAGCACGGCCAGGCTGCGGCGCCGCCACAGGCGGGCCTGGAACCACAGCAAGGCCGGCCAGCTGGCCACCACGATCATGACGGCCCAGATGGTCGCGCCCAGGAAGGGCCGCAGGGTCCAGAGCGAGGCGCCGATCAGCAAGACAATGGTGAGAACGCCAAAAGTGAGCTTGGCAAGGTCTTGGCGCGTCTCTGGCATGAAGCAGTGTCACTTTCTGTGGGTTGCAGGGCCCCGATGGTCCCATGGAAGGCGCTCGCTGCGGCAAACTGTCAGGCGTCAGCTGACCATGCTGGCTCTGCTGCGAAAACAGTGCCAAGGGCAGGCGGCTCTGCCCGCCGCCCTAGGCGGCTGGGCCGGCGGGCCGGCCTACAGTTGAAGCGGTGTTGGCCAGGTCCCCGAGGAAACAAAAAACGCGCACAGACGCTCATCCCACCGTCAGGGGAGGGCGGAGCGTCCCTGTTGCTGCATGTGTGCAGGTTTTTGTTTGCCCCAAGAAGGAGTGCCGTGGCCTCAGCCCATGACAAGTACGAGCGCCTGATCGCGCAGTGCCAGACCATCCCGCCGACGCCCACGGCAGTCGCCCACCCCTGCGATGCCTCCTCCCTGGAAGGGGCGATCGAGGCCACCAGGCTCGGGCTCATCATCCCGCTGCTGGTAGGCCCGCGCGCCCGCATCCAGGCCGCCGCCGACGCATCCGGCATCAATCTGGCGGGCGTCGAGATACTGGACACCCCCCATAGCGAGGCTTCCGCCGCCGCCGCGGTGCAACTGGTGCGCGAAGGCAAGGCGCAGGCGCTGATGAAAGGCAGCCTGCATACCGACGAACTGATGGCGGCCGTGGTCAGGCGCGAGACCGGCCTGCGCACGGCGCGGCGCGTCAGCCACTGCTTTGTCATGGACGTGCCCGGGCACGCGGACCCGCTGATCATTACCGACGCCGCTGTGAACATCGCCCCCACGCTGGAAGAAAAGATGGACATCCTGCAAAACGCGATCGACCTGGCCCATGCGCTTGGCGTTGCGCAGGTGCGCGTTGCCATCCTCTCGGCGATGGAAACCGTCAACCCGAAGGTGCCCTCCACGGTGGAGGCGGCGGCGCTGTGCAAGATGGTGGACCGCCACCAGATCACCGGCGCGCTGGTGGACGGGCCGCTGGCGCTGGACAACGCGATCAACATGGAGGCCGCGCGGATCAAGAACATCGAGTCGCCGGTCGCCGGGCGTGCCAACGTCCTCATGGTGCCCAACCTGGAGGCCGGCAACATGCTCGCCAAGAGCCTGACCTTCCTGGCGGGCGCGGATGCCGCCGGCATCGTGCTGGGGGCCAGAGTGCCTATCATCCTGACCAGCCGGGCCGACACGCTCCTGACCCGTCTGGCATCCTGCGCCGTCGCTGCGCTGGTCGCCCGGGCCCGGCGCGAAGCCACCCCTGTCCTGGTGTAGACCGTGAGCGACGTCGTCCTCGTTCTCAACGCTGGCTCGTCTAGCATCAAGTTCAGCGCCTTCGACGCGGCTGACGCCGGCAATCCCGTGGTTTTGCGCGGCCAGATCGAAGGCCTGTACACGGCGCCGCGCTTCGTCGCCAGGGATGCGCACGGCGCCGTCCTGGGCGCGAAAGACTGGGAGGCAGCGACGCAGCTGGGCCATGCCGGGGCCATCGCCTACCTGGTCGACTTCCTGCGCGAGCACCGGGCCGAGCACAGCATCGTTGCCGTCGGCCACCGCGTCGTCCACGGTGGGCTGGCCTTCAGCCAGGCTGTGCGGGCCGATCCCCAGGTTCTGGCGGCGCTGGCCAAGCTGAGCCCGCTCGCTCCCTTGCACCAGCCGCACAACCTCAAGCCGATCGACATCGTCGCCGGCCTGCACCCGGATCTGCTGCAGGTCGCCTGCTTTGACACCGCCTTCCACCGCGGCCAGCCCGAGGTGGCGCAGGCCTTCGCACTGCCGCCGGCCATCACGGACCGCGGCGTGCGCCGCTATGGCTTTCATGGCCTGTCTTATGAATACATCGCCAGCGTTTTGCCCGGGATCGACCCCCAAGCAGCTGTAGGGCGCACCATCGTCGCCCATCTTGGCAACGGCAGCAGCATGTGCGCCATGGTCAATGGGCGCAGCGTGGCCAGCACGATGGGGTTCACCGCGGTCGACGGGCTGCCCATGGGCACGCGCTGCGGCAACCTGGATCCCGGCGTCATCCTTTATCTGATGGACGAGATGCACATGGATGCACGGGCCATCGAAGACCTGATCTACAAGCAGTCGGGGCTGCTCGGTGTTTCCGGCGTGTCCAGCGACATGCGCACGCTGCTGGCCAGCCCCGACCCGCGGGCCAGGCTGGCGGTGGATCTCTTTGTCTACCGCATCGGCCGCGAGCTCGGATCGCTGGCCGCCGCGGCGGGGGGCATGGACGCCCTGGTGTTCACTGCCGGCGTCGGCGAGAACGCGCCGGCCATCCGCGAGAGCATCTGCCGTGGCGCGGCCTGGCTGGGCGTTGAGCTGGACCCGGCGGCCAATCTGGCGGGCGCGCCGCGCATCAGCACGCTGGCCAGCAAGGTGGCGGTGTGGGTGATCCCCACCAATGAGGAGTTGATGATCGCCCGCCAGACCCTGAAGATTGTGCAAGGAGCCTGATCGTGAGCCTGACCGTCCCGTCGCCCGTCCTGAAAGACGCCAAAGTCCTGATCTGCGGCATCGCCAACGAGCATTCGATTGCCTATGGTTGCGCCAGGGCTTTCCGTGAGCTGGGCGCGGACCTGGCCATCACCTATCTGAACGAGAAGGCCCGCCCGCATGTGGAACCGCTGGCGCGCGACCTGGGTGCGCCGATCTTCCTGCCGCTGGATGTGTCGCAGCCGGGCGAGCTCGAAGCCGTCTTTGCCCACATCGAAAAGACCTGGGGCCGCCTGGACGTCCTGGTGCATTCCATCGCATGGGCGCCCAAGGAGGATCTGCAGGGCGGCCTGCTGGACTGCTCGGCCGAGGGCTTTGCCAAGGCGATGGATGTTTCCTGCCACTCGTTCATCCGCATGGCGCGGCTGGCGGCGCCGCTGATGAAGGATGGTGGCACGATGTTCGCGATGAGCTATTACGGCGCCAACAAGGTGGTGGAGAACTACAACCTGATGGGTCCGGTGAAGGCGGCGCTCGAAGCGTCGGCAAGGTACCTGGCCCATGAACTCGGACCACGGGGCATCCGCGTGCACCCCATCTCGCCGGGGCCGCTGAAAACCCGCGCCGCCTCCGGCCTCAAGGACTTCGACCTGCTGCTGGCCGACGCGGCGCGGCGCGCCCCGATGGGCGAGCTGGTCGACATCATGGACGTGGGATTCACCTGCGCCTTCCTGGCCACGCCCTACGCGCGGCGCCTGTCGGGCCAGACCCTCTATGTGGACGGCGGCGTCAACGTGATGGCCTGACCGATCTTGTGAAAGGAGCTGAACATGAGCCGTTTGATGCTGGCCAACATCGAGCCCGGGACCACCGACGACGAGATCCGGGACTTCCTCGTCAAGTACGGCTTCCCTGTGTTTGACGCGATCGAGCGGGAGGAGGGCGACGGTTCGCGTCCCGCTGCGCTGGTGAGCTTCCTGGCGGTGGACACGACGGCCCTGGGCCAGCTCAAGGAGCGTATCCACGACATCCACTGGAAGAACCGCAGGATCAGTGCGCGCGTTCTCAGTGACCGCTTCGCATGAGCGGTCAGCAAGCCGGACAGCTTCCCCGGACGGTGCAGTTGCGCGATGGGCGCACAGTTCTCATGCGGCGGGTGAACCCCGGCGACAAGAGTGAGTTCGAGGCCGCCTTCGAGCGGCTGTCTTCCAGTTCCCGCTACACGCGCTTTTTTGCGCCTCTGCTCGAATTGCCCGAGCAGATGCTCGAAGCGGCGGCGAACCCGCCTGCAGGCCAGGTGGTGGCCCTGGTGGCGCTAGCGAGCGAGAAGGCGGACGCGGACATTGTGGGCGGCGCCCGCTATGCCCATGTGCCGCCCGCCGGCGAGGCCTGCGAGTTTGCGGTCACTGTCGCGGACGACTGGCAGGGTGCCGGCCTTGCGCGCCATCTGATGCAGACCCTGATCGCGCTGGCGCAAGAGCGCGGACTGCGCCGCATGGAAGGCCATGTGCTGGCCGAGAACACCGGCATGCGCGGCCTGGCCAGCCGCCTGGGCTTCACGGACGTGGCCAGCCCTGAGGAGCACACGCTGCGTCTGGTCACGTTGGATCTGGTCTGACGCTCAAACCATGAAAAAAGCCCCTGACTCTTGCGAATCAGGGGCTTTCAATGGTGCCGGAGAGATGAATCGAACACCCGACCTTCTCATTACGAATGAGCTGCTCTACCGACTGAGCTACACCGGCGAAATTCTCAAGCCCGCGATTATACCGTGCCGTGGTAGCCGGTCAGGCGCTCGACCTCGTTCTTCGAACCCAGGACCACGCTGACGCGCTCGTGCAGCTTGGACGGCTGGATGTCCAGGATGCGCTGCCGGCCGTTGGTGGCGGCGCCGCCGGCCTGCTCCACCAGCCAGGCCATGGGGTTGGCCTCGTACATCAGGCGCAGCTTGCCGGGCTTGTCCGGCTCGCGTTTGTCCCAGGGGTACATGAAGA
>NZ_CAKZHQ010000015.1 GCF_936925435.1 uncultured Ramlibacter sp.
GGCATTGAGGATCTCGTAGGCCGATTCCGCGTCGAGATCTGCGTCATACTGGCCGGCGACCGGGCTGAGGCTCATCACCTTCTGCCGCTCCGGGTCGGTCAGCGGTCCGACACGGCCGGACGGCGGGCGCACCAGCGTGCGCTCGAGGATCGACGGCGCCCCCGTGGCTTCCAGCGTCGAGACCAGCGCCTCGCCGATGCCGTGTGTGGTGATTGCGGTTGCGGAATCGAACGCCGGGTTCGGCCGGAACGTATCGGCCGCCGTCTTCACGGCCTTCTGCTCGCGCGGCGTATAGGCGCGCAAAGCATGCTGAACCCGGTTGCCGAGCTGGGCGAGCACCGTTTCGGGAACATCAAGCGGGTTCTGGGTCACGAAATAGACGCCGACGCCCTTTGAGCGGATCAGCCGCACCACTTGCTCGACCCGTTCGGTCAGCACCTTCGGCGCGTCGTTGAACAGGAGATGCGCCTCGTCGAAGAAGAACACCAGCTTCGGCTTGTCGAGATCGCCGACTTCCGGCAGTTCCTCGAACAGTTCCGACAGCAGCCATAGCAGGAAGGTCGCGTAGAGACGCGGGTTCATCATCAGCTTGTCGGCGGCCAGCACCGAGATCGCGCCGCGGCCGTCATTGGTGGTGCGCATGATGTCGGTGATCTTCAGGGCAGGTTCGCCGAAAAAGTTCTGCGCACCCTGCTGTTCGAGCACCAGCAGCCCGCGCTGCAGCGTGCCGATCGAGGCCTTGGAGATCAGGCCGAACTGGCTGGAAAGCTCGGAAGCGTTTTCCGCCATATAGGTCAGGAGCGCCTGCAGGTCCTTCAGGTCGAGCAGCGGCAAGCCGCCCTGGTCGGCAATCTTGAAGGCGATGTTGAGAGCACCTTCCTGGGCTTCCGATGCGTTCATCAGCCGCGACAAAAGCAGCGGCCCCATCTCGGCGACGGTGGTGCGCACCCGATGGCCCTTTTCACCGTAGAGGTCCCAGAAGATCACCGGGAATTCGGCGGGCGCATAGTCGGTAAAGCCGATCTGTGTCGCCCGCTGGGTGATCCAGTCCTTCGGCTCGCCCATGGCGGCAATGCCGGAAAGGTCGCCCTTGATATCGGCGGCAAACACCGGAACGCCGGCCTCGGAGAAGCTTTCGGCGAGCACCTGCAGCGTCACGGTCTTGCCGGGCGGCGCGGGCACGAGCTTGGCGACGCTGTCGACATGGCCGTAACTCATGCCGAGCACGCGACCCACGTCGCGCAGCGCGGCCTTCGCGGCCATCGTGCCGAAGGTGGCGATCTGGCTCACGGCGTCGCGGCCGTACTTGTCCTTGACGTAGTCGATGACGCGGTCGCGGTTGCCCTGGCAGAAGTCGATGTCGAAGTCGGGCATCGACACCCGCTCGGGGTTCAGGAAGCGCTCGAACAGCAGGTTGTATTGCAGCGGGTCCAGGTCGGTGATCTTCAGCGAATAAGCCACCAGCGAGCCGGCGCCCGAACCCCGGCCCGGCCCGACCGGGCAGCCATTGTTCTTGGCCCAGTTGATGAAGTCGCCCACGATCAGGAAGTAGCCGGGAAAGCCCATCTTCAGGATCACGTCGATCTCGAACTCCAGGCGCTCGACGTAGCGCTGCATCTGCTTGTCGCGCGCCCCCGCATCCGGGTAGAGATGGGCCATGCGCTGCTTGAGACCCTCATGCGAGGCGAAGCGGAAATACTCCTCCGCCGGCATGCCGTTGGGCGTGGGGAAGTTGGGCAGGCGCGGCTTGCCCAGTTCCAGCACCAGGTTGCAGCGCTTGGCGATCTCCAGCGTGTTGGCGATCGCCGCCGGCACGTCGGCGAACAGCGCCTCCATCTGCGCGGCAGACTTGAAATACTGCTCGCGCGTGAACTTGCGCACGCGCCGCTGGTTGCCCAGGATCTCGCCCTCGGAGATGCACACGCGCGCCTCGTGCGCCTCGTAGTCGTCTTCCTTGGTGAATTGCACAGGGTGGGTCGCCACCACCGGCAGATTCAGGCCGGCGGCCAATTGCACGCAGGCCGTGACATGGGCCTCGTCGTCGGCGCGGCCGGCGCGCTGGATCTCCAGGTAGAAGCGGTGCGGAAACATGGAGGCCAGCTCCAGCGCGACCTGGCTGGCCTGCTGGGCGTCGCCCTGCACCAGGGCCTGGCCGACCGGCCCGGCCTGGGCGCCGGCCAGCACGATCAGGCCCCCGCCCAGTTCCTTGAGCCAGGCCGGCTTGCACACGCCCTGGGCCTTGACCACGTTCTGGGTCCAGGCCCGCGCCAGCAACTCGCACAGATTGAGATAGCCCTGCTTGTTCTGCACCAGCACCACCATGCGCGAGAGCACGGCCGGGTCCTTGGCCAGGCCCTGCACCCACACCTCCGCCCCCACGATGGGCTTGATGCCGGTGCTGCGCGCCTGCTTGTAGAACTTGATGGCGCCGAACAGGTTGTTCAGGTCGGTGACGGCCAGGGCCGGCTGGCCATCGGCCTGGGCTGCCTGGACCGTGTCCTCGATGCGGTTGGTACCGTCGACGACGGAGAATTCTGTGTGCAGGCGCAGGTGGACGAACATGGCTGCATTTTAGGGGCCGCCCCCACGCGCCGCCGCCCGGCCCCTCAGACCATCGCGATGCGCTTGCCTTCCTGCATTGCCAGCGCCGTCTGCTCCATCTCCAGCAGCAAGGGCTTGAGAGCGTCGCTGGCCAGCCTGCGGCGCACGCAGGCGATGCGCAGGCCGAAGTCGGCCACCGGCGCCAGCGGCTGCGTCATGCGGGCGCAGCGCGCCAGCACCTGGGTGGCTTGCGCCGCCAGTTGTGTCTCGTTGCCGGGCTGGCTGCCGATGCAGGCAAAGCGGGTCTTACTCAAACGGGAAATCGACCAGGCGTCGCCCAGCGCGCCCTGCAAAGCCGCCGCAAAGCGCACCAGGGCGCGCTCGGTCAGCACGAAGCCGTGGTCGGCTCCGCTTTTCTCCAGCCCCGGCAGCAGGAACAGCATCACCGAGCTGGCATGCGTGCCCGCGTTCTGGCGCAACACGGCCTCGTCGTAAGCCAGCTCAAAGCCCGAATAGGACAGCAGCGCAGTCAGCGGGTCGCGGTTGGCGCTGACCGCGGCGCGGCCCAGCACGTCGCGGCCATAGCGCTCGCGCGCGATCAGGGCCTGGCGTATCAGCAGCAAGGCCGAATACAGCAGCACCGCGACGGCCGCGGCGCGCAGGTCCAGCCCGGCGAGGAAGGCCTGCGGAACGAAGGCCAGCAGCATCGCCGCGATGAAACAGCCCACGCCGCCAACGACCAGGCCTGCGTGACGCCCGCCGCGCGCCAGGTTCAGGACCGACAGGGCGACACAGCAGCCCGCCGTCAGCAGCACCCAGACCGCCACACCCGCGAACCGCCAGGCCATGGGCAGCCAGAAAGCCTGCATGCTGGCGTAGGCCAGGCCGACGACGGGAAAAGCCCACTGCGCCACGCGGCCGACGCGGCCGACGCGGCGCCGGTCCAGCGAGGCCGCCACCAGCGCCACCAGCAGGCCGCACAGGACAACGGAGGCGAAGGGCTTGGAGGCGTCGTTGAAGGCCGGCGCTTCGGGCGTCAGCCAGACAGCCATGTAGCCGTTGAGGCAGGCAATGGTCAAAAACATCGAGGCGCTGACCAGCGCCAGCAGCCAGTTGGCGAGGCGCCTGGTGACCAGCGCGCCCAGCACGCTCACCACCGTGACCATCAGGCCCAGCCCCATGATCATTCCCACCAGGTTGGCGCGGCGCACGCCGTTCTCGCGGAAGGCCGCGTCCGGCAGCAGCGCCGCCGACACCTGCAGGGGCCCGACATTGGCGGCGGCCATGACCACGTCGACCGGCTCCCTGCCCAGCGGCAGGATGAAAGCCGGGAATTGGCCGGCAAAAGGCCAGCGCGAGAGCGCGATGCGGTCGCCTGCCACGGCCGCGGTCCAGGGGCCGCCCGCTGTGCGAGACCAGACCCGCACCTCGTCCACGAACGAGATCGGGACCTGGATGACGTAGGTGGCATCGTGGGCCATGCCGGCCAGGGTGACGCGTCCCACCAGGCGCTCGCCGGTGTCCAGGTGCCAGTTGGATCCGGGCGGCACCGGCGTGCCCGTTTCGCCGCGCCACAGCGCATCGGGGCCCAGCGGCTGGTCAAGAGGCAGCCGCTGCGACGCCATCTCCTGCATGAGGCTGGGCGGGCGCTGGCCCTGGTCCAGAACCAGCACAGGCACAGCGGCCCAGGCCGTACTGGCAAGCCAGGCCAGCAGGACGGGGAGAAGCCATCGGAAGACCACGATAATCGGACAGGCCAGTCTTTGCATTTTGATACAAGTATGCGGCAAGCACACGCCAAGTCTTCCATGCCTTCCATCCTGAACATCGCCGCCTACCGGTTCGTCCCCATCGCGGACGCGCCGGCGCTGCGTAGCCAGTTGATCGAGCGGGCCCAGGCGCTGCAGCTGCGTGGCACCGTCTTGCTGGCGCAAGAAGGCATCAACCTGGTGCTGGCCGGCCCGGCGCCGGCCCTGCGCGCCTTTGTCGCGCAGCTACATGCAGACGCCCGCTTTGCCGGCATGGAAGTCAAGGAAAGCTGGTCGCAAGTCCAGCCCTTTGGCAAGCTGCTGGTCAAGGTCAAGCCCGAGATCATCCGAATGAACCATCCAGCCATCGAACCGGCCCAGGGCCGGGCGCCGGCGGTCGACGCCCAGACCGCGCGCCGCTGGCTGGACCAGGGCCACGACGATACGGGCCGGCCGGTGGTCGCACTGGACACGCGCAACGCCTTCGAGGTGGACCACGGCACTTTCGAGGGCGCGATCGACTGGCGCCTGGACAAATTCAGCGATTTCCCGGCGGCCCTGGCCGCCCACCGGGCGCAACTCGAGGGCAAGACCGTGGTGAGTTTCTGCACCGGCGGCATCCGCTGCGAGAAGGCGGCGATCTACATGCGCGAAGCCGGCCTGCAGGACGTGTGGCAGCTCGATGGCGGCATCCTCAAGTACTTTGAGGAAACCGGCGGCGCCCACTTTCGCGGCAACTGTTTCGTGTTCGACGAGCGCGAGGCGCTGGACCCGCAATTGCGGGCCGCGCGGGAGTGACTTGCGCTCCTCACTAGAATCGTCCGGATTCAAGGCTCAGGGGACTTCGTGCACAACAGCAACCGCGCCAGGATCGGCGCGCTTTATGCAATCTTCTTTGTCTCCGGCTTTTGCGGCCTGATTTACGAGTCGATCTGGTCGCACTATCTGAAGCTGCTGCTGGGGCACGCCGCCTATGCGCAGGCCGTGGTGCTGGTGGTGTTTGTCGGCGGGCTGGCGCTGGGGGCCTGGCTCACCGGCCGCTGGTCGGAGCGGCTGCGCCATCCGCTGCTCTGGTACGCCGCAGCCGAGGCGCTGGTTGCGCTCGCCTCCTTCGCCTTCCATGACATTTTCACCCAGATCGCGTACTGGGCCGTGGTCGATTTCATGCCCGCCTACTGCCCGCCGCAGGGCCTGTGTCCGGCCAACTGGCTGCTGGCCGCAGCCCTGATCCTGCCGGCCTCAGTGCTGCTGGGCACCACCTTTCCCTTGATGAGCGCGGGCGTGCTGCGGCTGGGCGTGAGCCCGGGGCGGGGCCTGAGCCTGCTGTATTTTCTCAATAGCGCGGGCGCCGCAATCGGCGTGTTGTGCTCCGGCTTCCTGCTGATTCCCGAGCTCGGCCTGCCCGGCACCATGCTGGTGGCCGGCGGCCTCAACTGCCTGGTGGCATTCGCCGCCTACCTGGTGGAGCGCTGGCGCATGCAGCCGTCCCAGCCTCTGCACGCCCGGCCCCAGCAGGCGGCCAGGACCGGCAGGATCGGGCTGACAGCGCTGCTGTGGGTCGCTGCGCTGACGGGCTTCTCCTCCTTCGTCTACGAGGTGGTGTGGATCCGGATGCTGACCCTGGTGCTGGGGGGCGCCACCCACTCGTTCGAGCTGATGCTGTCGGTCTTCATCATGGGCCTGGCGCTGGGAGCCTGGTGGGTGCGCAAGAAGATCGATTCGCACCCGCGTCCCGAGGTTCTACTGGCCAGGGTGCAGATCGCCATGGGCGTGGCGGCGATCGTCACTCTGGTCCTGTACGCCGCCAGCTTCGATGCCATGGCCTTCAGCCTGCGCGGCCTGGCGCGCTCCTATGAGGGCTACACCTTCTTCACCCTGGCCAGCGGCGTGCTGGTCACAGCCGTGATGCTGCCGGCGGCGTTCTGCGCCGGCATGACCCTGCCCCTGATCACCAGCCTACTGCTGCGGCGCGGCCATGGCGAGCGCCAGATCGGCCAGGTCTATGGCGTCAACACGCTGGGGGCCATCGCCGGTGTGCTGGCAACCGTGCACCTGCTCATGCCCCTGCTCGGACTGAAGTGGACACTGGCCGTCGGCGCCCTGGTCGATGTGCTGCTCGGCCTGGGCCTGGTCCTGCTGGCCCAGCCCAGGCGCGCGCCGGACAGCGCAGTGGGCGACGGCCGCTGGCCCCTGGTCGCATGCGCCCTTGCGCTGGCCTTTGTGGTCGTTTTGCCCGCGTTGACCTCGCTGGACCCCCGCCAGCTCGCCTCGGGCGTGTTCCGCTCTGGCCAGGCCTCCGTCGGTGCGGGACGCAGCGTGCTGTTCCACCGCGACGGCAAGACCGCGACCATCAGCGTGCTGGACCAGCCGCGCGGCACACGCAGCCTGCTGACCAACGGCAAATCGGACGGATCGACCCATCCTGAGAGCAAGTCCACCACGCCCGACGACCACACCGTGGTGTTGCTGGGTGCGCTGGGCCCGGCCCACCATCCCACGGCGCGGCGGGCCGCCGTCATCGGGCTGGGCACCGGCGTGACCAGTGCGGTGCTGCTTGGCAGCCCGGTGCTGCAGACCGTGGACACCATCGAGATCGAGCCGTTGGTAGCCGAGGCGGCCCAGCACTTCCGTCCGCGCAACGCCGCGATGTTCGACGACCCGCGCAGCCGCCTCGTGATCGATGATGCCAAGGCGCATTTCGCGCGCACACCGGCGAAGTACGACCTGATCGTGTCGGAGCCGTCCAACCCCTGGGTCAGCGGCGTCTCGGGCCTGTTCACCGTGGAGTTCTACGACAACGTGGCGGCCCACTTGGCGCCCGACGGTCACTTCGTCCAGTGGCTGCACCTGTATGAGGCCAGCCCCGATCTGGTCAGTTCGATCCTGCGCGCCTTCTCCGACATCTTTCCGCAGTTCACGGCCTATGCGACCAACTCGGCCGACATCATCCTGGTGGCGCGCAACGACGGCAGGATGCCGGTGCTCGCCCCGGGCGCCATGGACGCCATGCCAGGCATGCGCCAGCGCCTGCTGGAGATCGGCATCACCAGCGAAGCGGTGCTTGCGGCGCACGAAGCCGGACGCGGCGGCACCATCAAGCTGTTGGCCGACTCCTACCAGGCGCCGGTCAATTCCGACTACCACCCCTATGTCGACAGCCGCGCGGCGCCCGACAGATTCCAGGGCAGGACCGCCAATGCCATTTTCGATATGCACCTGGCGCCCGTGCCACTGCTCGAACTGACAGGTTCCGCCCCCTCCTACCTGGGCGAGATCCATGCGCCGACGCAGCACATGCCGCGCAAGCTGATGGACCTGGCCAGCGCCTGGCACGGTCAGCGCTACCTGCATGGCGAAACATTGACGGCGCAGGAACGCAGCTATCTCGGTTCGCTGGCCAGGGACTATGCCCTGATGCGGGCCTGGACCGAGGCCTGCAGCTTTCCGGCCGATACCGATCCGACCTGGGGCGCCGCAGTGTCAGTGGCTTCGGACCTGAACCGCGGCCTTGCGCCGCAAATGGCAGCCAGGCTGTGGCAGGACACGCTCAAGCGTTGCAGTGGCAAGCTGACACCGCTTCGGCGCGCGTGGATCGAGCTGTTCGGCGCGGCGGGGGCGCGCGATGCGCAGTCCATGAAACGCTGGGGCGACCAAGTGCTCGCCAGCGACAGCAACCTGTCAGTGCAGGAGCGCGAGTTCGCCGCCCTGGCCTCCATCGGCGCGCGCATGGCACTGCGTGAGCGAGCGCAGGCGAGGCAGATACTGGCGGAGCAGGGCAAACTCATCCCCGCCAATCGCATCGATGTTCCGTGGTTCCGCTATGTGGCGCTGGTTCTCAGCGCCCGGGAGATCCAACGACCGCCGGCGCTCAAGCCAGCGGCAGCTTCTCCGGCAGGGGGATGAATTCCGTCTCGCCTGGCACGGCTGCAAAGCGCCCGGCCTTCCAGTCCTGCGCGGCCTGCACGATGCGCTCCTTGCGGCTGGACACGAAGTTCCACCACATGTGGCGCGGCCCCAGCGGCGCACCACCGACGATGGCGAAACGTGCGCCACCAGCGGATGTGACACGGGCCGGCAGGCCCGGCTCCAGCACCGCCATCCGGTCCTGTGGCGCCTGGCCATCGATCTCGACCGCGCCCTGCACCGTGTAGAGCGCCATCTCGTCGGCCAGCGGCGGCAGTTCGACAACGCCGCCTGCAGGCAGTTGCACGTCCAGGTAGAGCGTGGGCGATTGCGCCGCCACCGGCGAGGTTGCGCCGAAGGCCTGGCCCACCAGCACGCGCACTTGCGCATCGCCTTGCTGCAGTTGCGGGATCGCCGAGGCCGGCGTGTGGATGAAAAAGGGCTCGCCCTCCTCCAGCTCCTGCGGCAGGCCGGCCCACAGCTGCAGGCCGTGGTTGATGTAGCTGCGGCCTTGCAGGTCCAGCGGCCGGCGCTCGGAGTGCACGATGCCGCGGCCGGCGCTCATCCAGTTGATGGCGCCGGGCTCGATGCGCTGCTCGCTGCCCAGGCTGTCGCGGTGCATCATCGCGCCCTCGAACAGATAGGTCACCGTCGCCAGGCCGATGTGCGGGTGCGGCCGCACATCGTGGTTGGCCTCGGGCTGCTCGGTGACCGGACCGAAATGGTCGAAGAAGACAAAGGGGCCGACGCTGCGTTGGCTGGCTGCCGGCAGCAGCCGGCGCACGGTGAAGCCGCCGCCCAGGTCCTTGGCGTGGCCGTCCAGTTGCTGTGTGATCCCCATGGGCTGTCCTCTTTCTAGTTTTTCTTCAGGCGCTGCGCGATGCCGGCCACACGCTCGCCGAAAAGGCGCGCTGTCTCCAGGTCGCCCGCCGCCATGTCGTTAGCCCCGCCGTCCGAGGGCGACTGGGCGATGGCGCCGCTGTACGAGACCAGGTAGTTGGGGTCGTTGCGCTGCGCCGCCTTGGTGTTGGCCGGCATCAGGCCCTGGCTGACCCAGACCATGCCGTGCTGCATGGCCAGGGTGAACAAGGTGGTGAGCGTGCCTTGCTTGTCGCCGTTCATGCCGGCGCTGTTGGTGAAGCCCGCCGCCACCTTGTCCTTCCACTCCTGGGCGAACCAGGGTTTGGAGGAGGCGTCGGCAAACTTCTTGAACTGCCAGCTGACGCTGCCCATGTAAGTCGGCGAGCCGAAGATGATGGCGTCGGCCGCCTTGAGCTGCTCCCAGCCGCCGGCCGGCAGGTTGCCGTCGGCGTCGATGGCCAGCAGCCGGCCACCTGCGCCGTCGGCCACGGCCTGCGCCATGCGCTGGGTGTGGCCGTAGCCTGAGTGGTAGACAACGACGGTGTCGGTCATTGCACCGCTCTCGCGTCAGGCGCGGCGCAGCTTGGCATCCAGACTCCAGGCGCCAGCGCCGAAAGCGACGAAGGCATAGAGGCCGCCGACGACCGCGATGTTCTTGAAGAAAGCCTGTTGCTGCTGCATCACCTGCTCGGCCGGCACGCCCCAGAAGTTGTGGAAGATGAAGGTGATGACCAAGGTGAAGACGGCGATGCCCAGCGCCGCCCAGCGGGTCTGCCAGCCCACCAGCAGCAGCAGGCCCAGGCCCAGTTCAACGGCAATGGCGATCGCAGCGGCCACCTGCGGCAAAGGCACGCCCTTGGAGGCGATGTAGCCGGTCACGCCGGCAAAGCCGGCAATCTTGGCCCAGCCCGCAGGGACGAACAGCAGCGCGATCAGGGCGCGGCCCAACAGGGACATGGTGTTGTTGAAGGTGGAAGAATTCATGGTCACTCCTTGGTTGTTGCAGAAAAAAAATCAGCTGGCCAGGTCAAAGACCAGCACCTCGGCGGCCTTGCCATTGGCCAGGGTGACGGCAGATTCGCCGGTCAGCATAGCGGCATCACCAGCTTTGAGGGCCTGGCCATTGACCTCCAGCTCCCCACGGACGAGGTGCACGTAGCCCTTTCGACCAGGGGCGAAGGCAGCCGAGGCAGCTTCTTCGCCATCGAGCAGGCCGGCATACAGGCGCGCGTCGGCATGGATCAGCACCGAGCCCTGGTCGCCATCGGGCGAAGCCACCAGGCGCAGCTTGCCGCGCTTGTCGGCCTCGGCGAAGGTCTTTTGCTCGTAACTGGCCGGGATGCCGGTGACATTGGGCTCGATCCAGATCTGCAGGAAGTGCGTGGTCTGGTCGGCCGCGTGGTTGAACTCGCTGTGCTGCACGCCGTTGCCCGCGCTCATGCGCTGCACGTCTCCCGGCGGAATGCCCTTGACGTTGCCAATCGTGTCCTTGTGCGCGAGATTGCCCTCCAGCACATAGCTGATGATTTCCATGTTGCGGTGGCCGTGCGTGCCAAAGCCCATGCCCGGGGCGATGCGGTCTTCGTTGATGACGCGCAGATTGCCCCAGCCCATGTGCTCAGGGTCGTGGTAGTTGGCGAAAGAAAAGCTGTGGAACGACTTCAGCCAGCCGTGGTCGGCGTAGCCGCGGTCCTGGGATTTGCGAAGTGTCAGCATGGTCGGTTCCTTTCTGGGTCGTCGCCGGTGCGGCGTCGATGGGATGAATGTTGGACCCGCCGGCGGCTTCTTCGCGGGTCCGGTTTTGATGGCATCATTCAAAAAATCTGAATGAGCACCATCCCATGCCGACCGCCCGCGACGTCCTCACCCCCGACACCCTGGCCCTGCTGCAGGCGGTGGCGCGGGCCGGCAGCTTTGCCGCTGCCGCCCGCGAATTGGGCCTGGTGCCCAGCGCCGTCACCTACCGGGTGCGTCTGGTCGAGGACGCGCTGGACGCCCTGCTGTTCGACCGCAGCTCGCGCCAGGCCAAACTCACGGCCGCAGGCGCCGAGTTGCTGCGCGAGGGCGAACGCCTGCTGCAGGAGGTGGACGCCGTGGCCAACCGGGTCAAGCGCGTGGCCACCGGCTGGGAGTCGCAGCTGACCATCGCCGTGGACGGCGTGATCTCCCAGTCCACCCTGATGGAACTGGCCCAGGCCTTCTTCGAGGTCGCGCCCAACACCCGGCTGCGCCTGCGCGACGAGACCTTGTCGGGCACCTTGGAATCCCTGGTCACCGGCCAGTCCGACCTGGCCTTGGGCGTGCTGCTGGAGCCGGGCAATGCCTCGGGCGTGCAAAGCAAGGTGCTGGGCGAGCTGGAGTTCGTCTACGCCGTGGCGCCGCACCATCCGCTGGCCAGCGCTCCCGAGCCACTGGGCGATGAGCTGCTGCAGCGCCACCGCGCCGTCGCCGTCGCCGACTCGGTGCAGCACGGCAGCGGCCTGACCCTGGGCCTGCTGGCTGGCCAGGACGTGCTGACCGTGGCCAGCATGCGCAGCAAGCTCGACGCCCAACTGCGCGGGCTGGGCGGCGGCTTCGTGCCCGAACCCATGGCCCGGCCCTTCATCGCCAGCGGCCGGCTGGTGCTGCCCCGCATCGACCGGCCGGCGCGCATCGCCCGCCTGGCCTACGCTTGGCGCAGCGCCGGCGCCAACGGCCCGGGCAAGGCCTTGCAATGGTGGCTTGGCCAGCTGGAAAACCCTGGGACCCGCGCCGCATTGCTGCAGCAGCATCGCGTGCCACAATGAACCGCACCATGCCCCAATCCTCCCAACGACAGATTGCCGTCCTCGGCGCCGGCCTGGCCGGTCTGGCCTGTGCCCGCACCCTGGTGCAGGCCGGCCACCAGGTCACCATGTTCGACAAGAACGCCCAGGTGGGAGGCCGCATGGCGACCACGCCCAGCCCCTTCGGCAGCTTCGATCCCGGCGCCCAGTACTTCACCGTGCGCGATGAGCGTTTCGAGCGCGTGCTGGCCCTGTCGCCGGCGGTGTGCCGGCCCTGGAGCGCCAACGCCGTGCGCGTGCTGGACCCGCATGGCCGTGTCGCCGAAGCGGCCCTGCCCCGGCGCGAAGCCCACTGGGTCGGCGTGCCGGGCATGGATGCATTGCCGCGCCACTGGGCCCAGCCCCTGCTGGCGGCCGGCGCCATCGAGCTGCAGACCCATGTGCAGCGCATCGAACGCGACGCGCTCGACGGCAAGCGCTGGCAGCTGCGCACCGCCGGCGCGCAGGACTCCAGCCATGTGTACTCGGGCTTCGACCAGGTGCTGCTGGCCCTGCCGGCGGCGCAGGCCGCCGCCTTGCTGCGCCAGTCGGCCCTGGCGCCCGACTTCGCCGAGCGCATCGGCGGCGTCCAGGTGGCGCCCTGCTGGACGCTGATGCTGGCCTTCCCGCAGGCGCTGCAGCCCACCCTGGCCCATCTGGGCCCGCAATGGAACGCGGCGCTGAGTACCCATCACCGCATCGCCTGGCTGGCGCGCGAATCTTCCAAGCCGCGCCGCAGCGCGGTCGAGCGCTGGACCGTCCAGGCCAGCCCGGCCTGGTCGCTGGAACACCTGGACGACGAGCCTTCCCGGGTCCAGGCCAAGCTGCTCAAGGCTTTTGCCGAGATCACCGGCATCCGCGCTGAGCCGGGCTATACCCAAGTCCAGCGCTGGAGCCAGGCCAAGACCCAGGTGCCGCTGGGACGCTCGCACCTGTGGGACAAGCGCAGCGGCCTGGGCGTGTGCGGCGACTGGTGCCTGGGTCACCGCGCCGAGGACGCCTTCGTCTCGGGCCTGGAACTGGCCCTGACCGTCGCCTGAAAGGCAATGGCCGCTGCCAGCTACACGGGCCGTTTTGCGCCCTCTCCGACGGGCCCGCTGCATGCCGGCTCCCTTGTCGCGGCGCTGGCCAGTTGGTTGGACGCGCGGGCCCATGGCGGGCGCTGGCTGGTGCGCATCGAGGACGTGGACACGCCGCGTTGCGTGGCTGGCGCCGACCACCTGATCCTGCAGCAACTGGCCGCCTGCGGCCTGGTGCCTGACGCGCCGCCCGTGTGGCAGTCGCAGCGTGGCGCGCTCTACCAGAGCGCACTGGACCAGCTCATTGCCAGCGGCAGCGCCTACGCCTGCGCCTGCTCGCGCAGGGATATCGAGGACGCGCTGGCGGCGCTGGGCCGCAGCCGCGAGCGCCACGCCGAACTGGTCTACCCCGGCACCTGCCGGGCAGGCCTGCGGGGCCGCCCGGCACGCGGCTGGCGCTTTCGCACCCAGCCTAGCCCCTTGCAATGGCAGGACCGTCGCCTGGGCAGGCAACAGCAGGACGTGGAGCGCGAAGTGGGCGACTTCATCCTGCGCCGCACCGACGGCGTCTGGGCCTACCAACTGGCCGTGGTGGTGGACGATGCGGCACAAGGCATCAGCGATGTGGTGCGCGGCCAGGACCTGGCCGACAACACGGCGCGGCAGATTCTGCTGCAGCGCGCGCTGGGCCTGGCCACGCCACGCTACCTGCACGCGCCCCTGTTGCTGGGTCCCAACGGCGAGAAGCTGTCCAAGCAGAACGGCGCAGCACCGCTGGACCTGGGCCATCCCCTGCTGGCCTTGCAGCAGGCGGCCGCCGTGCTGGGTTTGGCCGCCGCGGCAGCCGGCGGTATCGCCGACGCGCTGGCCGGCTGGAGCCGGCAGTGGCGCGACTTCTACAATCGGCCGTGTGACTGACGCAAGCAAACTCCCCGCCGCGCCCGAAGGCGTGGCCCATCCCCGCACCATCCGCAGCTTCGTGCGCCGTGCCGGCCGCACCACCACCGGCCAGGCCCGCGCCTTTACCGACATCGGCCCCGCCGTGCTGCTGCCCTACCAGGCGGCGCCGCTGGACTTCCATGCGGCGTTCGGCCGCGACGCGCCCGTCATCCTGGAGATCGGCTTCGGCATGGGCGAGGCCACGGCCCACATTGCCGGCCTGATGCCGGAAAAAAACTTCCTGTGCTGCGAAGTCCATGAGCCGGGCGTGGGCGCCCTGCTCAAGCGCATCGGCGAGCAAGGCCTGGGCAACATCCGCATCCTGCAGCACGACGCGGTGGAAGCGCTCGAGCACATGCTGCCCGAGCACAGCCTGGCCGGCGTCCACATCTTCTTTCCCGACCCCTGGCACAAGCTGCGCCACAACAAGCGCCGCCTGATCCAGCCGCCGCTGGTGGCCAGGCTGGCCTCACGGCTGGCGCCCGGCGCCTACCTGCACTGCGCCACCGACTGGGAGCCCTATGCACAGCAGATGCTGCAGGTGCTGGCAGCCGAGCCGCAGTTGGTGAACACCGCGGCGGACTACGCGCCCAAGCCGCACTACCGACCGCTGACCAAATTCGAGAACCGCGGCCTCAAGCTGGGCCACGGCGTCTGGGACCTAGTGTTCCACAAGCGCTGAAGAGCTGCCATGCGCATCGCGCATGGCATGGCGTACCGCGGGCATATCTGGTTGAACCCGCTCAAGGGGGCCGCTATCGTTCAAGGCTCAGATGTGGCATCAAGTTTGCTGCACTGCAAGACAACAAGTTGGGCGATGATGATGCTACGCAGAACCGTATTGGGTGCCGCTGCCGCGACCAGCCTGGGCAGCGCAGCCCCCTGGGCCTGGGGCCAGGCCAAGGCTGGAGCCGGCCGCAAGGTCGTGCTGGGCCAGTCCGTGCCCCTGACCGGCGCGGCCAGCGAGATCGGCCTGGCCTTCGCGGCCGGCGCCAAGCTCTATGTGGACGCCTTCAACGCCCGCAAGCCCGGCCCCGGCTTCAGCATGGAACTGCGCCAGGTGGACGACGGCTACGACCCGGCCAAGGCCGGTACCAACGCCAAAAAGTTGTTGGCCGACGGTGCCGACTTGCTGTTCGGCTTTGTCGGCACCGCCAGCAGCGATGCCGGCGAGGCCGTGGCCAAGCAGCAGGGCGCGATCTTCTTCGCGCCCTTTGCCGCCTCCGACACGCTGCGCGATGCCGACCACGCCAACGTCTTCCACGTGAGGCCCAGCATGGCCGATGAGGCTTTCAAGATGGTGCGGCATTGCGCCACGCTGGGGCAGGAGCGCATCGCCGTGCTGGCCGAGGACGACGCCATGGGCCGTGCCGGCCTGGCCGCCGTGCGCCAGGCGATGGCCGAACTGAAGCTGCCGCCCCTGGCGGCCTGGGCCTTCGTGCCAGTCAACAGCGACAAGGTGGACGCCGCCGTCGCCACCCTGGCCAAGGCGCAGCCGCAGGCCATCATCCAGGTCTCGCTGTTCAACTCCACGGCCGCCTTCATCCGCAAGATGCGCAAGACCGGCTATGTGGGCGCTTTCATGAACTTCTCGGTGGTCGGCATCGACCCGCTGTTCACCGCGCTGGGCAAGGACATCGGCGGCGTGGTGGTCTCCCAGGTCGTGCCCTCACCGCGCAGTTCGGCCACGCCCATCGTCAAGGAATACCTGGCGGCCATCGACAACTCCGAACAGACGCCCTCCTACGAGAGCATGGAGGGCTTCATCGCCGCCAAGACCCTGGCCGAGGCGGTGCGCCGGGCCAAGAGCAGCGACACCGCCGCCCTGCAAAAGGCCATGACCGCGATGACCGACTACGACGTGGGCGGGTTTCGCATCAACCTGCGCGCCGGCATCCGCGACCAGGTGCGGGCGATCGACCTGGTGACGATCACGCCCGACGGCAAGATCGTCCGCTGACGGGCCTCAGGCGCGCTCGGCCACCCAGGCCTGCACGGACTGCAGGGCAGCGGCCAGCTTGCTGGGATCGGTCCCGCCGGCCATGGCCATGTCCGGCTTGCCGCCGCCCTTGCCGCCGACCTGCTGGGCGACGAAGTTGACCAGCTCGCCGGCCTTGACCTTGGCCATGGCGTCGGCCGTCACACCGGCGGCGATCTGCACCTTGTCGCCGTCGACGGCGGCCAGCACGATGGCCGCGCTCTTGAGCTTGTCCTTGAGCTTGTCCATGGTGTCGCGCAGGGTCTTGGCGTCCGCGCCTTCCAGCCGCGCGGCCAGCACCTTGATGCCCTTGACGTCCACCGCCTGCGTGACGAGTTCGTCGCCCTGCGAGGAAGCCAGCTTGCCCTTGAGCGCGGCAATTTCCTTTTCCAGCGCGCGCACCTGGTCCAGCACCTGGACGATGCGGCCCTGCAGTTCGCCGGCCGGGGCCTTGAGCGTGCCGGCGGCGCGCTGCACCGTGCTTTCCATCTGCTGCAGGTAGGCCAGCGCGTTCTCGCCGGTCACCGCCTCGATGCGGCGCACGCCAGCGGCCACGCCGCCTTCGTTGACCACCTTGAACAGGCCGATGTCGCCGGTGCGCTGCACATGGGTGCCGCCGCACAGTTCGCGGCTGCTGCCGATGTCCAGCACCCGCACCTCGTCGCCGTACTTCTCGCCGAACAGCATGACCGCGCCGGTCTTTTGCGCCGACTCGATGTCCATGACACGGGCCTGGGTGGCGGCATTGGCCAGGATCTCGGCGTTGACGCGCTTTTCGATCTCGCGGATCTGTTCGTCGCTCACCGGGTTGTTGTGGGTGAAGTCAAAGCGGGTCTTGTCGGCGTCGACCAGCGAGCCCTTTTGCTGCACGTGCTCGCCCAGCACCTCGTGCAAGGCCTTGTGCATCAGGTGGGTGACGCTGTGGTTGCGCATGGTGGCGCGGCGGCGCGCCACGTCGACCTTGGCGGCCACCGCATCGCCAACCTTGAGCGCGCCCTGGGTCTGGGTGCCGTGGTGGCCGAACACGTCGGACTTGATCTTTTGCGTGTCTTCCACGCCGAACTGCACACCCTCGGCGGCGAGGATGCCGCTGTCGCCGACCTGGCCGCCGCTCTCGGCGTAAAAGGGCGTGGTGTCCAGCACCACGATGCCGCTCTCGCCTTCATGCAGCTGCTGCACCGGCGTGCCGTCCTTGTACAGGGCCAGCACGCGGGCCGGTTCTTCCAGAAGCTCGTAGCCGCTGAACTTGCCGGCCGCGCCGGTGTAGTCCAGCGCGCGGTCCATCTTGAACTTGCCGGCCGCGCGGCCCGCCGCCTTCTGCTTTTCCATGGCGGCGGTGAAGCCGGCCTCGTCCACCGTCATGCCGCGCTCGCGGCAGACGTCGGCCGACAGGTCCAGCGGAAAGCCGTAGGTGTCGTGCAGCTTGAAGGCCACCTCGCCGGGCAGCACCTTCTGGCCGCCGGCCAGGGCCGCGTCCAGGATCTGCATGCCGTTTTCCAGGGTCTCGAAGAAGCGCTCTTCCTCGGCTTTGAGCACCTCGGTGATGCGCTTCTCGTCGGCGCGCAGGCGCGGATAGGCCTCGCCCATCAGGCGCGACAGGTCGGCCACCAGCTTGTGGAAGAACGGCGTCTTCTTGCCCAGCTTGTAGCCGTGGCGGATCGCGCGCCGAATGATCCGGCGCTGCACATAGCCGCGGCCTTCATTGGACGGGATGACGCCGTCGCTGACCAGGAAGGCGGTGGCGCGGATGTGGTCGGCGATCACCTTGAGCGATGCGTTGGCGATGTCCTTCTCACCGGTCTCGCGGGCGGCCGCGGCGATCAGCTGCTCGAAGATGTCGATCTCGTAGTTGCTGTGCACGTGCTGCAAGATGGCGGCCAAGCGCTCCAGGCCCATGCCGGTGTCCACGCAGGGCGCGGGCAACTTGTTCAGGCTGCCATCGGGCTGCATGTCGAACTGCATGAACACGTGGTTCCAGATCTCGATGAAGCGGTCGCCGTCCTCGCCCGGGCTGCCGGGCGGGCCGCCGGGGATGTGGTCGCCGTGGTCGTAGAAGATCTCCGAGCAGGGGCCGCAGGGGCCGGTGTCGGCCATCATCCAGAAGTTGTCGGACTTGTACTTGCCGCCCTTGTTGTCGCCGATGCGCACGATGCGGTCGGCGGGCAGGCCGATTTCCTTGTGCCAGATGTCATAGGCCTCGTCGTCGTCGATGTAGACGGTGGCCAGCAGGCGCTCGGGCGGCAGCTTGTAGACCTGGGTCAGCAGTTCCCAACCCCACTTGAGGCTGTCGCGCTTGAAGTAGTCGCCGAAGCTCCAGTTGCCCAGCATCTCGAAGAAGGTGTGGTGGCGGGCGGTGTAGCCCACGTTCTCCAGGTCGTTGTGCTTGCCGCCGGCGCGCAGGCAGGCCTGGACGGACGCGGCGCGCACGTAGGGCCGCTTGTCGGTGCCCAGGAACACGTCCTTGAACTGCACCATGCCGGAGTTGGTGAACATCAGGGTCGGGTCGTTGCCCGGCACCAGGGGGCTGGAGGCCACGACGGTGTGGCCCTTGGACGCGTAGAAGTCCAGGAAGGACTTGCGGATGTCGGCAACGGAGAATTTGGGAGTGGTCATGGCAGCTTCTGGGGGAACCGGCGATTATAAGTTTGGGGGGTGCCGGCCCTCGCCCAGCCCCTGCCGGAGCCGCTTGGCCCCGCCGTACCGGCCCATCCCATAAACGGGGGATTGACTGGCGGCGACACGAATTTCAATACTTTAGAATTCGTCACGCCTTTTTCTCCCTTTGCCGGGCAGATCACAATGAACAAAGCAGTTGCGCTGGCCGTCCTGGCAGCCTCCCTGGTCCTGACCGCCTGTGGCGGGGCCGAATCCCCCTCCGAAGCCCCGCAATCAGCCCCATCCGCCGCCGCACAGCCTGCAGCGCAGTGGACCAAGCCCGAAGGCAATGCCAAGCTCACCACCGCGCGCTCCCCCGCGGCCGGCGAAGGGCCCATGCTCAACTCGGGCAACCTGCTGCCCAATGGCGACTTCGAGCGCGGCACGGATGCCTGGGTCACCACCGACCGGGTGCTCTATACCGACAGCAATGCCCACGCCGGGACTTCCTATGCGTGGCTTGGCGGCTACAACAACGGCTTTGACCGCATCAACCAGAACATCAGCCTGCCCGAGTCCGCAGCCAGCGTGACGCTGCGGTTCTGGTACCGCATCGTCACCGCCGAGACCCTGCAGGGCATGTACGACGGCATGCTGGTCAGCCTGCACGACGCCAACACCGGCGAAACCCTGGCCAACATCAAGCTGTACTCCAATCTGGACAAGACCGACGGCTGGGTGCAAAGCGAAGCCTTCGACCTGAGCGCCTACAGGGGCCGCTTCGTCGACCTGCGCTTTAGCGCCATCACCGACGAAAGTGAAATCTCCTCCTTCGTGATCGACGACATCGTGCTGTCGGCCAACCTCATCACAGGCACCGTGCTGGCGGGTGCGCAGGCCGACTACACCATCAGCCGGTCCCGCAGCAGCTACAGGCTCACGACCAACGCCACCGGCGCGGTGCAGACCTTCAACGCCGGCGAGCGCCTGCATTTCAGCGATGCCTCGGTGGCGCTGGACGACAGCGGCAACGCCGCCCAGGTCTACCGCCTGTACCAGGCTGCGTTCGACCGCAAGCCCGACCAGGGCGGCCTGGGCTATCAGATCGCCGCCATCGAGGACTCCGGCCTGCCGCTGGCCCTGGTCTCGCAGAATTTCATCAACAGCCCCGAGTTCGCCAGCCGCTACGGCAGCCTGGACAACAGCAGGTTCGTCAGCCAGCTGTACCAGAACGTGCTGCACCGCGCGCCCGACGCCGACGGCCTGGCCTACCATGTCAACCGCCTGGGAACGGGCACGGCAAGGCGCGACGTGCTGATTGGTTTCTCCGAGTCGCCCGAGAATCAGGCTACCGTCGGCGCCGCGATCGCCAACGGCATCGTCTTCACCCCGCTCACGCCTGTGCCGCGCCCCGTCGCGCCGGCGGCGCCCACCTGCGTGGCGCCCAAGGTGATCATCAACGGCAATTGCGCCGCGCCCAGCACCCAGGCGCCCACCTGCTCTTCCAGCGAGGTGCTGCGTGACGGCGTCTGCGTGGCGCGCGTGACCTCCTGCGTGGCGCCCGCCACCCTGGTCAACGGCTCGTGCTACATCCCCCCGCCCACCTGCACCGGCAACACCGTGCTGCAGAACGGCATCTGCGTGCCGGTGGTCGTGACCTGCACGGCGCCCAAGGTCTTGCAGAACGGTGCCTGTGTCGTCCTGCCGCCCACGGCGCCCTCCGTGCCCAGGTGCACTGCCCCGAAGGTCCTGCAAAACAACATCTGCGTCACGCCCGCCCTCTACCCCTGTTTACCCTGGGTACAGCAGTACTACCAGGCCGGCGCGGTGGTTTCGTACAACGGGAAGTACTATCAAGCCAATATCACTCGGGACGACGTCCTGCGGCCGGGCGCGATGGTCAACGGCACGGCAGCGTGGTCCGAAATAACAAAGCAGGCGTGCGGAGCAGCGCCGCCGGCGCTGAACGGCTCGGTCGTGCTGGAGAACGTGGTGTTCGGGACCGGCCAGTATTCCTACGTCTACAAGACCTACATGCCCTCGTTCAAGGCCGAACTGCTCAACGAGCTGGGCGAGACGGTGAAGCTGCGGGTGTGCTACCCCGGCAGCGGCTTCCACGCCGCCCAGCACCCGGTGACAGGCTCCTGCACGGCGGTCGACTCCTTCAAGGACAAGACCGTGGTGCGGGTCGACAACAACACCTTGTATGCGCACGGCACGTTCGAGGCCTATGTGCAGCGCTCGCTCGAACTGGACCCCAGCCAGGAATGGATCAAGGTCGGCAGCTGGGACGCGCGCGACTATGGCTTCGCCACCGTGGTCACGCCAGCGCCGGACAACCGCTGCATCATCAACGGCAGCATCAAGTCCACCGACCCGACCTGCAACACCTTGAGCCCGCCGCCGGCACCCGCCCAGCCCACGCCGCGGGCGCCCAGCACGCCCACGGCGCCGCCCTCCACGCCCCCTGCAGGCAGCGGCGGCGCCAACGCCTCCGGCTGCGTGGCCATGAGCCGCGGCGTCGACACGGTCACCGGCAAGGACAAGGTCACCCTCACCAACAATTGCGGCAAGCCCATCTTCATCCTGTATTGCGGCGATCTGGCGTATTCCACCCTGAAGTGCGGCAACGACAGCAACTACTTCACCCATAGCTACAACTCCAAGCCGGACGAGATCAGCCGGGTCGACTCCAAGGCGGTCAAGCCCAACGGCAATTTCCGCTGGGGCGCCTGCTTCGGCCAGATGAGCTTCGGCAATGAAGGCAACTACAAGGCCTATGCCGACGGCAGTTACGTCTGCCTGAAGCAGTGAAGCCCAGGCCTACCTGGGCGGGGTCGCTGGCGGTGGCCGCACCCTCATCCTGGTAGCCAGGCCCGAGGGCGCGAACAGCACGACGAACTCGGTCTTGGCCTGCGCCGTCGCTGGCTCCGGCACCCGCCAGACCCAGACCTCGTAGCCGCTGTCAAAGACGATGGTCTGGGCCGGCCCCAGGGCGGCCGCCACATCGGCCTTGCTGCTTTGGCCCAGGGTGATGCGTTGTGCCGCGGCCTGGGTCGTCAGCGCCGCGTCGCGGAAAGCCGGCACCCTGTCGTCCGGCGCGAACCAGCCACCCGGCATGGCGCAGCCGGCCAGCACCATGGCCGCAGCGAGGACAGCGCAAGGCCCTGCCCTCACGGCGCGTCCTCCATGAATTCGAACTGCACCAGGGTGTCGTCGGGCCAGCGGGCATCGGCCAGCGGCAGGAAGTAAGTGCGGTCCAGCAAAACCTCGCAGTCGCAATACGGCAGGTCAGCCGCCAGCCAGGCATCGTCGCTGGCCGCGGCATAGAGCCTGTCGATGGCCAGCACCTCGCGCCGCGCGCCGGCCACCAGCGTCACAGCAAAGATCGGCCGCTCGGCAAAAAACAGATAGAGCTGGTCCTCGCGCCGGCAGTAGGCCGGCGTGTCGGTCAGCAGATTGGCCAGCTGGCCGACGATGGTGCGGCTGTTGGAGACCAGGCCGGCTTCCATGCCCACCTCGCATTCCAGCCGCAGGTCGCCCAGGCGCCGCGTGCCCGGTGGCAGGCCCGGCGTACGGATCTCGGTGCGCCAGGTCATGCTGCCCGATGCGCGGTTGGGCGTGACCTGGGCATTCTCCGCCAGCGCCTTGGCATTGCGCGCCAGGGTGAAGCTATGGTCGGGCGCGACGGGCACGGAGAACTCGGTCTGCGAGCCGATCACATCCAGTTCGATGCGCGACATGTCGGTGGAGCGCCGGCGCGGCAGCAGCTTGAAGCGCAGTGTGGCGCCGGGTGCCAGCTGCGGGCTGCGCCGCTCGAACAGCTCCATGCCGCGCAGCATCTTGCGGTAGGACTTTTCCACCGGATCGCGGTTGGCCTGGGCCGAGATGGTCACAGGCGGCAAGGCTCCGCCCGACGCTGGCTGGGCGGCAGCCGGACCAGCCAGGGCCAGCGCCAGCAGTGGCGCCAGAAGAGACGTGAAGCGGGCCATGCCGCTGGGCTCAGTGCAAGGCTTCAACCGCCGGCACGGCCAGTTCGCGTCCGACCATGGCGCGGGCATAGAAGTAGTTGTTGCGGGCCTGCTCGCTCATGCGGTCCAGGTCCACCTGGCCGGCCGGGTCGCAAGGGAAGGCAAAGCCGCGTCCGCTGGCAAATAGCGAGCGGAAGCGCAGCTGGCAGGAAGGCATAGACGTTTCGAGCATGACACTTCTCCTGAAGGTTGGGGCCATGGCTGGAGCATGGCGGCGTGGCAGCTTTGCGGCCTAGTCAAAAGACGCGAGAAGGCCTCGGTGTTTGGCGCTTCAGGCATGGGATGTTGCGGAACAGGCATAGGAGGCGTCCTACTGCGAGGCCGGCGATGTCACCCGCCTTAAAACAAATCTATTCGTACATCCCGTGTTTATTTGGCATTTCGCCGTCAAATCGGGCGTATTCACCGTGATAGCCTTTACCTACCGTTCGTCCTTTCATCCAAGAGTGGAGTAACTGCCATGGGGTTTTTCACGTCCGAGGTTCAGAAGCTCTACGTCGCCTACTTCAGCCGCCCGGCTGACCCAACGGGCCTGACCTATTGGGAAGCACAGATCACCAGCAACGGCGGCAGCGTGGCCGCAGTGGTCAACGCGTTCAGCACATCGCCAGAGTACAAAAGCCTGTATGCGGGCAAGTCCAGTGCCCAGATCGTCGACGCCATCTATCTGAACCTGTTCGGCCGCTCCGCTGAACCAGCAGGGCTTGATTACTGGGGCAAGCTCCTCGACAACCGGACCCTCGACATCGGCAACATCGTTCTGGCCATCATGTCCGGCGCCCAGAACGCGGACAAGCTGGTCGTCGCAAACAGGCTCGCCGCGGCAGCGCTGTTCACCCAGAGCCTGGACAGCGGCGCTGAAATCAACGCCTATTCCAGCAGTGCTGCAACCGCCGCTGCCAAGGCATGGCTGGCGACAGTGACCGACTCAGCCGACACCCTGAAAGCTGCCACAGCATCCGTGGGGACGGTGATTTCAACGATTGTGACGATGGCGACGGCTGCCCCGGTTGCCGACACCCCAGCGGAAAGCAGCCAGACATTCAGCTTGACCACCGGCGCGGACACATTCACCGGCGCCGGGGCTGGCGATCTGTTCCTGGCAGGGTCCGCGACCCTGAGCACGGGCGACATCCTCAACGGTGGTGGCGGTACCGACGTCTTGAGCATCAGCGCCAGTGGCCAATCCCTGGTGGGCGTCACGCTGACGTCCATTGAAGAGATTCGCATCGCCGATTTCTCCACGCTATCAGTGGAAGCCACGGCTCTGGGCACGGTCGCTGTCGGCCACGGCGCAACGACAGACGTGGGGGACGTGGTGCTGGCCATCGACCTGGCGGGGGCCGCCGCGTTTGACCTGAGCCGCGTCACGGCCGGCCAGGCAGGCACCGCCAGCTCGGCCATCAAGGCCCTGTACACCAACAAGGCCACGACAGCATCGAACGTTACCCTGACCGGCCTGGCGGACAATTTCACCGGGACCGCCGATGCGGACACCATCAACGCCGGCGCGGGCAATGACACTGTCAACGGTGGCGCGGGCGCCGACACGATCGACGGCGGGGCGGGCGACGACAGGATCAACTACACGATCGCGCAAGACATTGTCAATGGTGGCCTCGGCACGGACACGCTGGTCATCGCCGGCGGCGCTCTGAGCATCGACCTGACCGCAACAACGGGTGCCATCACCAACTTCGAGGTCATCGACGCATCGGCAGCAACCGTCTTTCTGACCACCACCGTCGCCACCAACCCGGCGACCACCACGGCATTCAAGGTGGTGGGAACGAAGCTGGCCGACAACATCACCACCGGCGCCGGTGACGACATCATCACCATGGGCGAGGCTGGCCAGACTGTTGCGCGCGACACCATCGTGGCAGCCGGCGGCAACGACACACTGGTCATCGTCGGCACCATGACCACGGGCTCGGTCACCCAGAACGTCATCGACCTGAATGCCGCGGGCGACCAGTTTGCACTGATCAACAACGGACTTGAAGGCGTCATCCAGAGCGGCTTCGAGAACCTGGACCTGTCCGGGCTTGTGCCTGACATAGGTCTCGGCTTCACGGTCACGGCCGCCTCCGGCGGCAGCAAGATCGCCGGCACCACGCTGGCTGACAGCATCACCGGCGCAGCCGGCAACGACACCATCTTTGGCTTCTACGGGTCTGACACCGTCAGCGGCGGCGGCGGGACGGATGACACCCTGGTCCTGATCAACGGCGGCACGGCCGGCTTGTTCACTGCGACCAACGTTCAGGGCAACGCTGTGGTCATCAGCACCGACGGCGGCCTGACGGGTGTCGAGACAATCACGGTGTCCGGTTCCACGTCGATGACGCTGGACCTGACGGGGCAGGCAGAAGCGTTCGTCATCTCCGCCGGCACAGCCACAGCCGCAGAGACTCTCATTGCAGGCAGCGGCAACGACACGCTCACAGGCTCCTCGCTGGCCGATGCCATCGAAGGCGGCCTGGGTGCGGACACCATGACGGGTGGTACAGGCGCCGACACCTTCAGGTTCAGCAACAACGGCTCTGTGGTCGGCACCTCGATGGACGTGATCACGGACTTTGCCGCCGGCTCCGACATCCTGAACTTCTCGACCACGGCCGTCCTGCGTGCTGCCGACGCGACCGCGCTGATCGCGGGAATCTGCGTCCAGCAGTCGGCCGGCGGCCTGGTCGCATTTGCGGCAGCAGACAACACGCTGGCGCTGAAGATCGCGGCGATCCAGTCCGACTTCGAACTGGACGACGCGAACTCGCTGGCGTTCTTTGTCGATGGCGGCAACAGCTACGTGTACTTCGCAGGCAACGCGTCAGGCGATGGCGATGACATGATCATCCAGTTGACCGGCGTGACAACGCTGACAACCATCACCGCGGGCGCCAGCAGCACCATCGCGTAAGCAGCGATCGGGAACTCCGCGAACAGCGACGGAGAAATCTGCACCGCCATGGCGGCTCCCCTGGACTGACCAGGCGGCAGGCCGCGCATTGCGCTCCCGGAGACAGCCACCACCGGTTGCCTGAAACGGCCCGTGGGCCAGTTCGATGACACCGACTTCTTCGTCCAGTTGACGGGAGCGGTTGGCATCATCTCGACCGGCCACTTGATCGCGTAGCAAGCCCGGACGGCTCAAAGAGCTGGTTACAGTAAACTCGCCAGCGCAGATGCGGCTGTCGTTCAATGGCAGGACCTCAGTTTCCCATACTGAAGATGCGAGTTCGATTCTCGCCAGCCGCTCCAGCCCCCAGCTTTCGATTTCCTTCGCTCACCCCCAGCGCTCCTGATTTCGTAGCATCCCAGGACCACTGGTCGGGGGCTAGTGGCCGAAATCATCCGACCCAAACCAAGGCAACTGTCTCAGCGTAGGGTCGCCAGGTAGGCCGCGATGTCTTTCGCATCGCGCTCGGTCACACCCAGTTGCGGCATGGCGGTGCCGGGCTTGAGGGCCTGGGTGTCGCGCAGCCAGCGCGCCATGTTCTCCTGCGTGTTGGGCAGGCTGCCAGCGATCAGGCTGCGGCCGGCGATGCCCTTCAGGGGCGGTCCCACGTGCGGGCTCGAGCCCGTCACGCCGGGGATGACGTGGCAGGCATTGCAGGCGTACTGGTAAAGGGCCTGGCGGCCGCGCTCCAGGTCCACCGCGGCGGGTGCTTCCGTCTGCAGCAATTCACGCCCGCAGGCCGGCGCCGGCGGCGCGCGCTGCACCAGGGTGGCGTACTGCGGCGCGTTCAGGTCGGGCAGGCGCTGCATGAAGGCCACGACGGACCACAGCTCGTCCTCGGTCAGGCGAAATTCCCAGGCCGGCATGCCACTCATCTTGATGCCGTGGCGCGTCACCCAGTACAGCTCGCGCGGCTGGAAGTACTTGCGCGCATCGACCAGCGGGCCGGGCAGCGGCTGCATGCTCTTGCCGATGTCGTTCTGCGCCACGCCGGGCGCGCCATGGCATTGCACGCACTTGTCGCGAAAGCAGGCCGCGCCGCGCAGCACCATGGCCTCGTCGTGCAGCGGCGGCACCACGATGGCGCGCGCACGCAGCCGCACCGACTGGCGCATCGCCGTCTCCAGCACGCTGAAGGTGGGCTGCAGGTGCTCGCGCGTGGAGGCCACGTTGTACAGCCCGCCGTAGACCAGGGCCAGCGCCACCAGGAGGCCGGTGCCGGCGACGGCAGCCAGCGTGAGGGCAATGGTCAGCAGGGTCGAGGGCTTGCGCATCTCTCGGCATTCTGGCCTACACGTGGCGCCTTGTGGGCCGTCCAGAATGCGCCATGCTCCGGCCGTCCTTTGCCCTGTGGATCGTCCCGGCCCTGCTGGCCGCTTGCGGCCTGGGCGAGAAGGAAACCGAAACACCGCCAGCGCCACGCGCCGTGCTGCAGCGCGGCCAGCAGCTGCTGGCGCAGTACCAGTGCGGTAGCTGCCATGCCATCCCCGGCGTGGCCTCGGCCGGCGGCCAGGTCACATCCTCACTGGCGGGCTTCGGCCGGCGCAGCTACATCGCCGGCCGCCTGGCCAACCGCCCGGACTTGTTGGCCCAATGGATCGTCCAGCCCCAGGCCCTGGTGCCCGGCACGCTGATGCCCGCCATGGGCGTGGCGCCCGCCGATGCCCAGGCCATGGCGGCCTACCTGCTGCATCTGCAATGAGGGCGATGCTGTGAGCGGCGGCATCCTGCAGGCGGCCGGCCCGGTGGCCGGGCGCATCGCCGATCTGGGCTGGCTGCTGTTGGGCGGCGGCGCGCTCATCTTCCTTTTTGTGATGGTGCTGCTGGCGCTGGCGCTGCGGCAGCGCAGGGGCCGGATGCAGCCGCTGGTGTGGGTGCTGGGCGGCGGCGTGCTGTTTCCGGCGGTCGTGCTCAGCGCCCTGTTCTTCTGGGCTCTGCCGCTGGCGCCGGTGGCCCGCCAGGCGCCGCCGCCGGGCGCCCTGCACATCACGGTCACCGGCCGCATGTGGTGGTGGGAGCTGCGCTATGCGGCCGAGGGTGCGCACGGCGAATTCCTGGCCGCCAACGAGGTCCGCATCCCTGTGGGCCGGCCGGTCTGGCTGGCTCTGGCGGCCGATGACGTGATCCACAGCTTCTGGGTGCCGCAGCTGGCCGGCAAGATCGACATGGTGCCCGGCCGCATGCAGCATCTGCTGCTGGAGGCCGACCGCCCCGGCATCTACCGCGGCCAGTGCGCGGAGTTCTGCGGCGAGCAGCACGCCCGCATGGCGCTGCAGGTGGTGGCCCTGCCGCCGGCGGACTTCGAGTCGTGGCGCCAGGCCCAGTTGCTGCCGGCGCCGCAGGCGGTGACGCCGCTGCAGCAGCGCGGGCAGCAGGTCTTCCTGGCCAAGCGCTGCGATGCCTGCCACACGGTGCGCGGCATCACCGGCGATGCGCAGCTGGGGCCGGACCTGACGCACGTGGGCAGCCGGCTGCAGATCGGTGCCGGCACGCTGGCCAATTCGCCGCAGGCGCTGGCGCAGTGGATTGCCCACGTGCAGGACATCAAACACGGGGCACGCATGCCTTCTTACGACAGGCTGGACGCCGCGTCACTCGATGCGCTGGCGCACTGGCTGGGGAGTTTGCAATGAGGGACGGCCAGCCTCCCAACAGCCTGCCGCGGCCAGCCGGTGAACTGCAGGCGCTGGAGCGCGCATGGAAGGCGCCGGACGGCTGGCGCCGCCTGAGCGCCGTCAACAACAGCCACATCGGCGTCTTCTACATCGCCACCGCCCTGCTGTTCTTCATTCTGGCCGGCGTGCTGGCCCTGGTCATGCGCACCCAGCTGGCCGTGCCGGGCAACACCCTGGTCAGCGCAGCCACCTACAACCAGTTGTTCACCATGCACGGCACGGTGATGATGTTCCTGTTCGCCGTGCCCATCGTCGAGGCGGTGGCCGTGTACCTGCTGCCCGGCATGCTGGGCGCGCGCGACCTGCCCTTCCCGCGCCTGTCGGCCTATGCCTTCTGGGCCTATGCCATCGGCGGCATCGCTTTTTTCTGCACCATCTTCTTCGGCGCCTCGCCCGACGGTGGCTGGTTCATGTACCCGCCGCTGACCGGCAAGCAGCATTCGCCGGGCATCGGCGCCGACTGGTGGCTGCTCGGCATCGGCTTCATCGAGATCTCGGCCATCGCCGGCGCCATCGAGCTGATCATCGGCATCCTGTTCACCCGCGCGCCGGGCATGACGCTGGCGCGCATGCCGGTGTTTGCCTGGGCCATGCTGGTCAGCGCCTTCATGATCGTCTTTGCCTTCCCGGCCATCATTGCCGGCACCTTGCTGCTGGAGCTGGAGCGGGCCTTCGACTGGCCCTTCTTCATTGCCGCGCGCGGCGGCGACCCGGTGCTGTGGCAGCACCTGTTCTGGTTCTTCGGCCACCCGGAGGTCTACATCATCTTCCTGCCGGCCGCCGGCATGGTCTCGATGATGGTGCCGGCCCAGGCCCGCACGCCGCTGGTCGGGCACAGCGCCATCGTCTGGGCGCTGGTGGGCGTGGGTGCCATCAGCTTCCTGCTATGGATCCACCACATGTTCACCGCCGGCCTGTCGGGCTGGGCGATGCAGCTGGCTTCGGTGGCCAGCTTCGCGGTCGCCATCCCCAGCGGCGTGCAGGTCTTTGCCTGGATCGCCACCTTCTGGAAGGGCCGGGTCCGGCTGAACGCGCCCACGCTGTTCCTGCTGGGCTTTCACGCCATCTTCGTGCTGGGCGGCCTGACCGGCGTGATGGTGGCGGTCCTGCCCTTCGACTGGCAGGTGCACGACAGCTACTTCATCGTTGCCCACCTGCACTACGTGCTGATCGGCGGCATGGTCTTTCCCATCTTCGCCGGCCTGTACCACTGGGCACCGGTGTTCAACGGGCACCGGCTCGATGAAAAGCTGGCGCGCTGGGTCTTCGGCCTGATGTTCGGTGGCTTCAACCTGGCCTTCTTTCCCATGCACATCAGCGGTCTGCTGGGCATGCCGCGCCGGGTCGCGACCTATGGCGACGGCCTGGGCCTGAACCTGCTGAACATGCTGTCGACCATCGGCGCCTTTGTCTTCGCCGCCGGCGTGCTGCTGTGCTTCTTCGACGCCTGGCGCACGCTGCGCAAGAGCGAACAGGACCACGGCAATCCCTGGGACGCGCCCACGCTGGAGTGGCTGCCGGCCAGGGACTACCAGGTGCGCAGCATTCCGCAGATCAGCTCGCGCGAACCGCTCTGGGAGCAGGCCGGTCTGCAGCAGGAGGTTGAAGAAGGCCGGCACTGGTTGCCGGGCACGGTGTTCGGCGGCCGCGAGACACTTGTCACCAGTCCGCTCGATGCGCAGCCGCGCCATCTGTTGCTGCTGCCCGGTGACGGCTGGCTGCCATTGACCGCGGCAGCGGGCACAGCCGGCTTTTTCCTGCTGCTCACCGTCGGCTGGGTTGCAGCGGCCTTCGCCTTCGGCGCCATCTCGGTGGCGGCCATCGCCGGCTGGCTCTGGGGCTCGGACCGGCCGCCGGCGGCGGAATGGGCGCGGGTGGGCGACGGCGTCGACCTGCCGGTGGGTGCCATCGGCGTGCGCTCGCATTCCTGGTGGGCGATGGTGGTGCTGCTGTGCGTGAACGCCAGCATCTTCGCCTCGCTGGCCTTTGCCCATTTGCACGTGGCAATGGCACTGGATGTCTGCCCGCCGGCCGGCGCGGCCCTACCGCGCGCGCTCTGGCCCTGGCTGTCTTGCGGGCTGATGGCGGCGGGTTCGGTGCTGCTGCTGTGGGCACCGGGCCGGCTCGCCACACGGCAGCGCGCGCTACGTCTTGCCGTGCTGCTGGCCATGGCCTGCGTGGCGGCCGCATTCACGCTGGACCTGTCCAGCCATCTGCAAGCGGGCCTGGCGCCGCGTGCCAACGCCTGGAGCGCGACGGTCGCCGCCCTGCTGGCCTTGCAGGGCCTGCAAGCCGTGGTGGCGCTGCTGATGGGCGCCTATCTGCTGGCGCGCTCCTGGTGCGGCCTGCTGACGCCACGCGGCCGCGCCACGCTGGACAACACGGCCTTGCAGTTCCACTTCGTCACGCTGCAAGGCATGGCGTTCAGCCTGCTGGTGCAGGGCCTGCCGCAGTGGCTGGCTTGAACGCGCCCTCGCCCACACTGCCATCCGGCCTGGCATAGGTGCCCACCAGCAGGCCGCTGGCCAGGCCGCGCTCGCGCACCGCCTCCAGCACGGCATCGCGCCCCGGCGTGCCGCTGAAAGCCGGTCCGGCGCCCAGGGCAAACAGCTGGAAGGCATAGCGGTGCTCGCCGTGGCCGGGCGGCGGGTCGGGCGCCAGCCAGCCGGCCATGAGGTAGGAGTTGCGGCCCTCGTGCATGTCCTGGCCCGTATGGCCCGCGCTGTGCAGCGCGCCCTCGGCCAGCGCTCCGTCGCCCGGCGGGAGATCGACCACGATGGCGTGGACCAGGGGCTGGGGCGTGGGCGCATCCGCGTCCTCGACGATCAGCAGCAACGAGGCGGCATTGGCCGGCACGCCGGTCCAGGCCAGCGGCGGCGAGATGCCTTCGCCATCGGCGGTGTAGCGCGCAGGGATGGGTGCGTGGTCGGCAAAGGCCAGGCTGGTCAGCTGCATGGCGGCCATGCCACTGCGCAGGCCGCTGTGCTGGACAGCCAGCTTGTCCAGGCCAGCGCGGCGATGCCGCAGCGCATGGCCAAGGGCTTCGGGTAATTTTTCAAGCATGGCCCAGGTATAGCCAGCGGCTGCCTATGGCGGTGTCGGACAAGGCCGGGATCAAGCGAACAGACGGGCCTGCGCGGGTTCCACGGCCGGGTATTCGCCCCGGATCACGTGCTTTGCACGGGGGAATTCCGGCTCGCGCTGCGACCAGACCAAACGCAAGCCATCGACGACCCAGGCGATATCCCGCATGGTGGCCCCCGGCGTGTGCGCGACGAAGTGATACGACAGCGTAAGGTGCGGCCGCTTGCCACCCAGCACCTGAAATCCGGCCTCGGTCAACTCCGCGTGCATCTGGTCACGGAACCGGCGGAAGGCGGGTGGCACGCGTACCTTCAGTTCGTGAACCGGGCCCGCCTTTTTGGGAATGCGGATCAGGCAATCGGACAGCGGCATGCGCAGGCCCTCCAAGATAGCTTGCACTTGCGGCAAGCGGCTCTCATCGATGTGCAACTCAGCCAACGTCAAGTGGAAGCGCTCGACACTGCGGCTCTGCCAGCGGCAACCAGGCGGGTAAAGGCACAGGCGCCGGAAATCATCGATGCCATGGCAGGCATCAATACCGGGAAAGGCGGCGATCAGGAAGATCAATGGAAATCCCGGCTCTTGCTGCTTTGCTGGCCCAGGCGGCCCAGCAAGGGGGTGAGGTCCTGCAGCCGCTCGGCCACTAGGTGGCGGACCTGGCCGCCGCTGTCCTCGTCGCGCTGCCACTGGCCCCAGACGGCCAGCAGGCGGGCACGCAGCAGGGGTTCGCGCTGGGCCTCGCGCACGCTTTTCCAGACGATGACGTTGACCGCGCCGGTCTCGTCCTCCAGGGTGACAAAGATCGTGCCCTTGGCGGTCTGCGGCTGCTGGCGCACGGTGACGATGCCGCAGGCGGCGACGCGCCGCCCGTGCGGCAGCGCGTTGAGCTGGTCGGCGTTGAGAAACTGCCGGCGCGCCAGCCTCTCCCGCAACAAGGCCAGGGGATGGCTGCGCAGCGTCAGGCCCAGGGAGGCGTAGTCGAAGACGATCTCCTCGCCTTCCAGCGCTTGCGGCAGCAGCAGTGCCTCTTCGTTCACGGGCGCGCCCTGCAGAAGGGCCGGCGCGCGGTGCTGGGCCCGCGCCTCCCAGACCTGCTGGCGGCGGTGGCCGGCCAGCGATTGCAGGGCATCGCCGGCGGCCAGGGCGTCCAGGTTCTTCATGTCGAGCGCAGCACGCAAGGCCAGGTCTTCGGTGTTGCGGAAAGCTCTCTGCGCACGGGCCTGCTCGATGCGCAGGCCCACAGCCTCGCCCAGGCTGCCCACCAGGCACAGGCCCAGGCGCACAGAAGGACGTGAAGAGGGCCGCGAAGAATTGGAATCTGACTCCGATTGAAATGGATGTTCCAGTGTGCAGTCCCAGTCGCTGTGCGACACGTCCGGCGGCAGCACCAGCACGCCATGGCGCACTGCGTCCTGGATCAGCTGCGATGGGGTGTAAAACCCCATGGGCTGGGAGTTGAGCATGGCGGCCAGGAAGCACTCGGGCTCGTGGCATTTGAGCCAGCTGCTGCTGTAGGCCAGCAGGGCGAAGCTGTAGGCGTGGCTTTCGGGGAAGCCGTACTCGCCGAAGCCCTTGACCTGCTCGAAGATGCGGCGGGCAAAGTCTTCGCTGTAGCCATTGACCAGCATGCCGCCGACGAGCCTGCGTTCGAACTTCTCCACCCCGCCCTTGCGCTTCCAGGCCGCCATCGCGCGGCGCAGCTGGTCGGCCTGGCCGGCGCTGAAGCCGGCAGCGATCATGGAGATCTCCATCACCTGCTCCTGGAAGATGGGGATGCCCAGGGTGCGCTTGAGCGCTTTTTCCAGGCGGGCGGGGCCGGTCTGGCTCTCGTAGGCCGAGCGTTCGTAGCGGATCTCCTTGAGCTTGCGCGCCTGCAGGTAGGGATGGACCATGCCGCCGGAGATCGGCCCCGGCCGCACGATGGCCACCTCCACCACCAGGTCGTAGAACTTTTCCGGCCGCAGGCGCGGCAGCATGGACATCTGGGCCCGGCTTTCGATCTGGAACACGCCCACCGTGTCGGCCTTGCGGATCATCTCGTAGGTTGCTTCGTCTTCCGGTTCGATGTCGTAGATGCTGAACGGCGCGCCGCGGCGCTGGCCGACCAGATCCAGGCAGCGCCGGATGGCGGTGAGCATGCCCAGGGCCAGCACATCGACCTTCATCAGGCCCAGTTCGTCCAGGTCGTCCTTGTCCCACTGGATGATGGATCTGTCCTTCATCGCAGCGTTCTCCACCGGCACCAGGCTGGTCAGGCGCGTCTTGGTCAGAACGAAGCCGCCCACGTGCTGGCTGAGGTGGCGCGGAAAACCCATCAGCTCTTCGCTCAGTTGCAGCCAGAGCGCCGCCTTGTGCGCGTCAAGCTCCACACCGAGGCCCTGCGCCAGTTCGCACAGGCGCTGCGCCGCCAGCGCATCGTCGAACCAGAAGTGCTCCCTGGCGAAATCGTCGACCAGGGCCGGCGCCACGCCCAGCGCCTTGCCCACATCGCGGATGGCGCTGCGCGTGCGGTAGCAGATCACCACGGCCGCGATGGCGGCACGGTGCCGGCCGTACTTGGTGTAGACGTACTGGATCACTTCCTCGCGCCGCTCGTGCTCGAAGTCCACGTCGATGTCGGGTGGCTCGTTCCTGCGGTCCACGCTGATGAAGCGCTCCAGCAGCGGCGCCGACACCATCGGGTCCATGGCGGTGACGCCCAGGCAGTAGCAGACCACCGAGTTGGCGGCCGAGCCGCGGCCCTGGCAGAGGATGTGCTGGCTGCGCGCGAAGCAGACGATGTCGTGCACCGTGAGGAAGAACATCTCGTACTTGCACTCGGCGATGAGCGCCAGCTCTTTCTCGAGCAGGCCCATCACCTTGTCGGGGATGCCGCCGGGGTAGCGTTGGGTCGCGCCCAGCAGCGTGAGCTGGCGCAGCCCTTCGGCCGGCGTCATGCCCTCGGGCACGGTCTCATCCGGGTAGTTGTAGCGCACCTCCTGCAGGTCGAAGCTGCAGCGGCGCGCCACCTCCAGCGTGTTGGCCAGCAGCTCGCGCGGGTAGGTCTTGTCCAGCCGCGAGCGCTGGCGCAGATGGCGCTCGGCATTGCCTTGCAGGCCCAGCCCGCAATCGGCCACCGGCTTGCCCAGGCGCACGGCTGTGACCACATCGTGCAGGGGCTTGCGCGAGCGCAGATGCATCTGCACATCGCCGGCGGCCACCAGGGGCACGCCGGCAAGCGCGCCGGCATCGCGCAGCGTGGCCAGCCAGATGTCGTCGTCGATGCCGTGCAGCAACTCCACCGCCAGCCACAATCTGGAACCGAACAGAGCCTTGACCCCCGTCAATGCTTGTGCCATCGCTCCTGAATCCATAGCAACACCGGTATCGCGGTGAGGCGCATACAGAATCTCGCAGCCATCGAGCTGGCCAAAGTCGCTGCTGTCCCAGCCCACGCTGTACGTCCCCTTGGGCGAATCCATGCGCGCCGCGCTGATGAACTCGCACAGGCCGCCCCAGCCTTGCAGGTCGTGGGCGATGGCGACCAGGCGGCAGTCGGCCAGGCGGAACTCGCTGCCGTACAGCAGCTTGAAATCGCGCATGCGCTTTTCCTGCGGACGCGCTTCTTCCAGGCGCTCGATCAGAGCGAGGTAGTCCTTCCAGCCCGACCAGGCGCGCACCACAGCAGCCACCGAACACTCGTCGGTGATGGCCAGCGCGGCGTAGCCCAGATCGTAGGCGCGGCGCACCAGCTCCTGCGCATGGGAAGCGCCACGTTGGAAGCTGAAGTTGCTCAAGGCATGCAGTTCCGCATAGCCGGGCAGCAGGTCGGGGCCCGGCCCCAGCACGGGCGGCCAGTCCCTCTCCTCGTCCAGCACCGGGCCGGGCTTGACGTGCATCTCAGGCATACAGGCCTTGCAGGAACCAGCGCGGCTGGCTCTGGCCGGGCCCGGGCCGCTCGCGGTAGATCCACACCAGGCCATGCTGCGGGCTGCGCGCGATGAAGTAGTCGCGCAGCGCCGGGCCGTTTGCCTCCCACCACGCGGCCTCCACCCGGTACAGCCGTGCCAGCCGGTGCAGCGGCCCGCCATGGCAGGGCGTGTCGCCCTGCATCTGCAGCCGCAATGGCTGGGGCAGCAGCCAGGCCGGATAGAGCGCGTCGGCATCGGGCGCGGCCGTGGCCAGGGCCTGGCGCGCCGGCAGCCACTGCTGCTTGCGCTCGGGCCGGTGGTCCTCGCAGGCCACCGGCACCACGACGCTGCCCTCCCCCAGCCGCGCCGACAGCCGCTCCACCAGTTGGTGCAGCTTCTCGCCCTTGCGCCTGTCCTCGGGCAGCAAGCTGGTGCTGGCGCCGGCCCAGGGCGATGTCTCCAGCGAGCGCAGGCGCAGGTGGTTGGCCGGCGCGGCCAGCGTGGTGCGGTGCAGCTGCTCGCTGGCCAGGCGGCGCAGATGCGCCAGGTCTTGGGTGGCCTGGGCCGTGCGGATGACCAGTTGCTGGTGGCTGGGCAGCTGCACGCCGTTGTGCCGGCGCAGGTCCAGCGTCCACTCGAACTCCAGCGCCAGCACGCCCTGGTTGCGCACCGCCAGCCAGACCTGCAGCTGCGACAACAGGCGCTGGGCGCTCCACAGCAGCTCGGGCGCGCTGGTGGCCAGGGCCGGCAGCTCCAGATTCATATCGAACACCGTGGGCAGCGTGAGCCAGGCATGGCCTTCGGGCCGCTCGCCGAAAGCCGCATCCAGCGCATCGAGCAGGCCGGCGCCGAAACGCCTGGCCACCCCGGCGCGCGGCAGGGCGCGCAGCTGGCCCCAGTTGCGGCAGCCGGTGCGCTCCAGCACGGCCACATGCGGCAGCGCCGCCGTCAGCAGCTCCAGCGGCAGCTCGCCCACCGCGCGCGGCCGCGCGGCGCCGCGCAGTTGCAGGCGCAGCAAGGCAAGCGCTACCAAAGATGTAGCGCCTGAGGCCCATTTGACGGGGGCTAGCGCGGTATTTGATTCAAAAATGCGGCACGACAAGGAGCGCCGGCCGCCAAACAGGGCCTGGCTGGCCTGCACCTCCAGCACGATGGCTTCATCGAGCAGGGCGACACGCGGCGTGAACTGCAGCGCCCACCAGCCCCAGGCTGCGCGCTCGTCCTCAGACGCGGGCAGGAGTGCGATCCAGTGCATGCGATCTGTCCGCTGTCTGGCGTGGGGAAAAGCTGGCTGCCGCCGCGGCGCCCGGCTTGCGCGGGGCCAGCAAGGCGGTCAGCCGTTGCGCGCGCGCCGGCAGCAGCACGGCTGCCTCCTGGGGTGGCCCGCGGCGTTTGAGGATGTGCACCCGCATCTGGTCCTGCACGCTGTCCAGCCGCAGCCGCAAGCGCGCAGGCGAGGACTCGGCTGCCGCGCCCAGAGCACGCACCACCACCAGCAAGCGCCCCTGCTGCTGGGCCGCAAGGTGCAGGCGCCGCAGCTGCGGCCCCAGGGCCTGTGGCAGCCAGGCCAGCACGGCCGCCACCTCGGCGCAACGCAGGGCCTGCTCGGCGGCCCACAGGCGCGCGGCGGGCTTGTCCGCATGCACACACAGCAGGCGCTGCGATGGCAGGCCCTGGGCCGCCAGGCTGGGGCCGAAGGGCTGCAGGGGCGCGCCCACCAACACCACGGGGCCGGCTTTCACATCCTGCACCGCCTGCGCCAGGGCCGGCAGCAGCAATTGCCAGACATGTTGTTCGGGCTGGGCCTGCAGCACCTCGACCAGGCTGCCCAGCGGCCAGCCACCGCCGGGCAGCGCCGCGTCCAGCGCGGCAAAGCCCGAGGGCAGGACAAGCTCCGGCGCCGCGCCAAGTTCCGCCCCACCCCAGACCTGGGAGGACAGCGAAGCCGGCATGGCGGCCAGGCAGAGGCGGGAGGCGGTGGACATGGGGATTGAATTAACTGTTTGTTTATACAGTAAACCGGCCGTGCGCAACCAGAAAGCCCCTTCGCCATCAGTCCCAATTTGGGACTAAAATTCATGCGTGTGATTGCCCTGAAGACCCTGCGTGATTTCAGCCTGGCGCATCCTGATGCCGGTCCCGCCCTGAGCGCCTGGGCCCAGGAAGCACGCACGGCCAGCTGGAAGACACCGCAAGACATCAAGCGCCGCTACGCCCATGCCAGCTTTCTCGAGCAGAACCGGGTGGTCTTCAACATCAAGGGCAACGATTACCGGCTGGTCGTTGCCGTGGCTTATCGCTTCGAAGCCGTGTATGTGAAATTCGTCGGCACGCATGCGCAATACGACGCCATCGATGCCGCCACCATTGAAATGGATTGATGCCATGGACATCCGCCCCATCCGCACCGACGCCGACTACCAGGCGGCACTGAAGGCAGCCTCGGCTTATGTCGACCAGGAGCCCGCGGCCGGCAGCGAAGACGCAGACCGCTTCGAGTTGCTGCTGACCCTGGTCCAGGCCTGGGAGGCCAAGCATTTCGCGCTGAACCTGCCCGACCCCATCGATGCCATCAAATTCCGCATGGAGCAATCGGGCCTGGCCATCAAGGACCTGGAGCCCATGATCGGCCGCAGCAACCGCGTCTATGAAGTGCTCAGCCGCAAGCGCCCGCTCACTCTGTCCATGATCCGCCGGCTGCACCGCGGCCTGGGCATTCCGGCCGAAGTGCTGGTCGCCCCCCTCTGACCCTCAGCGAAAGTCCAGCCGCCTTGTTCCGCCCCTTCGAACAACTCCTCACGCCCTACCCCGAAGCCGAGCCGGCGCTGCCGCCGCGCGGCCTGTTCGCCTTCATCAACGCCTGCACCCGGGGCCTGCGCCGCTACATCGTGGCGCTGTCCCTGCTGTCGGCCGTGATCGCCGCCTTCGAGGCCTTCCTGTTCGCCCTGCTGGGCGGGGTGGTCGACCGGCTGGCCAAGGTCGAACCGGGACGGCTGTGGGAGACGCATGGCACGGCGCTGCTGGTGCTGGCTGCCCTGCTGGTAGGCAGCACCCTGGTGATCGCCCTGCAGACCATCATCAAGCACCAGAGCCTGGCCATCAACTTCCCGCTGCGCCTGCGCTGGAACTTCCACCGCCTGATGCTGGGCCAGAGCATGGCCTTCTACTCGGACGAGTTCGCCGGCCGCATCACCACCAAGGTCATGCAGACGGCGCTGGCCGTGCGCGACGTGCTGTTCACCATCACCGACGTGGTGGTGGGCATCGGCGTGTACTTCGCCACCATCGTGGTGCTGGCCGCCGCCTTCGACCTGCGCCTGGCCTGGCCCTTCCTGGCCTGGCTGGTGTTGTACGGCGCCAGTTGCTTCTGGTTCGTGCCCAGGCTGGGCCGCATCGGCAAGCGCCAGGCCGACGCGCGCTCCATGCTGGTGGGGCGCATCACCGATGCGTACACCAACATCAACACCGTCAAGCTGTTCTCCCACACCCAGCGCGAGGCCGGCTTTGCCCGCGCCGCGATGGAGGAGTTCAAGGCCATAGGCTACAGCCAGATGCGCTATGTGAGCGCCTTCGAGATCGTCAACCACGCCCTGGGCATGCTGCTGATCGTCGCCGTGGCCTGGCTGGCGCTGGCCTTGTGGTCCACCGGCCAGGTGGGCATAGGCGCGGTGGCGGCGGCCACCGCCATGTCGCTGCGCCTGAACGGCATGTCGCACTGGATCATGTGGGAGATGACCTCGCTGTTCGAGAACATCGGCACGGTGCAGGACGGCATAGGCACGTTGACGCGCCAGCGCGCGGTGGTCGACGCGCCGGATGCGCGGGCCCTGCAGGTGCCGCGCGGCGAGGTGCGCTTCGAGCAGGTGGGCTTCAGCTACGGCTCGGGCAAGCGGGTGATCGACGACTTCTCCCTGGCCGTCAAGCCGGGCGAGAAGATCGGTCTGATCGGCCGCTCGGGCGCCGGCAAGTCCACCCTGGTCAACCTGCTGCTGCGCTTCCACGACCTGGAGACCGGCCACATCCTGGTGGACGGCCAGGACATCGCCCATGTGACGCAGGACAGCCTGCGCAGCCACGTCGGCATGGTGACGCAGGACACGTCCCTGCTGCACCGATCGGTGCGCGACAACATCGTCTATGGCCGGCCCGATGCCGGCGAGGCCGACCTGCACGTCGCGGCGCGGCGCGCCGAGGCGGCGGACTTCATCGGTGGACTGAGCGACATGCAGGGCCGCAAGGGCTACGACGCCCATGTGGGCGAGCGCGGCGTCAAGCTCTCGGGGGGCCAGCGCCAGCGCATCGCCATCGCCCGCGTCATGCTCAAGGACGCGCCCATCCTGCTGCTCGACGAAGCCACCAGCGCGCTGGACTCGGAAGTGGAAGCGGCCATCCAGGCCAGCCTGAACAGCCTGATGCAGGGCAAGACGGTGATCGCCATCGCCCACCGCCTGTCCACCATCGCGGCCATGGACCGGCTGGTGGTGCTGGACCAGGGCCGCATCGTCGAGGAAGGCTCGCACCGCGAGCTGCTGGCGCGCGGCGGCCTGTACGCGCGCCTGTGGGCGCACCAGAGCGGCGGCTTCCTGGCCGAAGAAGACGATGGCGTCGAGCAGGCCGTCGAGGCCTGACTTCAACGGGCCGGCGCACGAGGTAGCGCGGGCATTGATCGGCGCGACCGTGCTGGTCGATGGCGTGGGCGGGACCATCGTCGAGACCGAAGCCTACGACCATGAAGACCCGGCCTCGCACAGCTTCTCCGGGCCGACGCCGCGCAACGCGGTGATGTTCGGCCCGCCGGGACGCGTCTATGTCTACCGCTCCTACGGCATCCACTGGTGCCTGAACTTCGTCTGCGGTGCAATTGGCCACGGCGCCGGCGTGTTGATCCGCGCCATCGAACCGCAAGCAGGCATCGATGTGATGCGCGCGCGCCGCGGCCTGGACGACCTGCGCCTGCTGTGCTCCGGTCCGGGCAAGCTCGGCCAGGCCTTGGGCATCACCCATGCGCTCAACGGTGCGCGGCTGGACCGCAAGCCCTTGCGCGTGCTGGCGGCCACGCAGGACTTGCCGGTCATCGCGGGCCCGCGCATCGGCATCTCGCGCGCCGTCGACCAGCCCTGGCGTTTCGGCCTGCGCGGTTCGGCATTCCTGAGCAAACCTTTTCGCTAACCAGGCCAACCGGTTTATTCTTGCGCCATGACCTCTTCCAGACTTCTCATGGCCGCGCTGGCGGCCTGCACCCTGGCGCTGGCCGCCTGCAAGGACACGCCCGCTGACGCCGCCAAGGGCCCGGCCACACCGGTCTCGGTGGCCGCCGTCTCGGCCGAGGCCAAGGGCTTCACCGTCGGCTCGGAGATGACGGTGCGCCGGGTCTTCGTGTTCTTCGACCCGCAGTGCCCGCATTGCGCGCAGCTGTGGCAGGCGGCCAAGCCGCTCAAATCGCAGGCGCGCTTCATCTGGATTCCCGTGGGCGTGATGAACGAGGCCAGCACAGCCCAGGGGGCGGCCCTGCTGGCGGCGCCCGACCCGGCGACGGCGATGGACGCACACGAAGCGTCCCTGAGCGCCAAGCAGGGCGGCATCACGGCCGTGGGCGACCTGCAGGCGCAGCGCGCCGTGGTCGCAGCCAATACCCAGCTGTTCAACCGCTTCGGTTTCTCTTCGATCCCGACCATCGTGGCCAACCACGCGCAAAGCGGCGCACTGGTCAGCCATGAAGGCGGCCTGTCGACCGGCGCGCTGGCGGCCCTGCTGGGCCTGCAGCCGCCCAACTGACGCAGTTCAGCGCAACGGCGCCGCGCGCAGGCCGTTCATCTGCACGCCCGTCAACGGCGGATCGTGCAGTTCGGTGATCACCACCTCGTTGCGGCGCGCCGCGGCCGGCGCGGCGGCTGCGCCCATCACGCTGGTGTCCGGCACAACAAGGGCAGGCGTGCTTGCCACCACCACCACACCGGAACCCATGCTGTCGGGGCGCTGCGGCACCAGGACGGCGCCGCTGGCCAGCACGGTGTGAGGCAGCTTCATGGCGCGGGCCGTGCGCTGGTCGGTCAGCAGGGGCGAAGGCTTGCTGGCCGGTGGCAAAGCCATCTGCGCCGTCGGCTGAACACGCGGGCAACTGCTGCTGTCGTCGAACACCATGTGGTGGCCGCGCGGCAGCGTCTGGCTCAGCGGCAGGCGGGTGTCCACCGGCGGGGTCTGGGCGTTGTAGACCACCTGGTTGCCGGCGTCGTAGACGGTGTAGCAGGCCATGGCCTGGCCGGCGGCCAGGCCCAGCGAGCACAGGAGGGCGAGTTTGAGTTTCATGGTGATGACCCTTGCCGGCAGCGCCGGATGTGATGGCCAGATCATGGTCAGGCGGCGCTGCGCGGCGGGCAGGCCAAGTGGCTGCATGGCTGTCAGCCGCCGGCCCAGCCTGCGGCAGTCTGCGCCCCACAACGGCCGTTTCCCTGCCCCGGCCTGGCGCGCTTTTCCTACGCTGTCTGGCCGCTGCTGTCCGACAGGGCCGCAGCGCCCTTGTTCCTAAAGTTGCTCATCGGCCGGAACCCCGGCGGAACATCCCAACAGGAGCGCAACATGAACAGCATCATCTACATCGTCGGCCTGGTCGTCGTCGTCCTGGCCGTGGCCTCGTTCTTCGGCCTGCGCTAAGGAAAGGCCATGAACTTCATCATCTACATCGTCGGTCTGGTCGTGGTGGTCGGCTTCATCCTGTCCTTCTTCGGCGTCTGACAAAGCAAAACGGCGCCTCACGGCGCCGTTTTTCTGCACGCGATGAGCCGCTCAGTGCAGCGGAACGCCGGTCTTGGACTGCAGGAATTCACGCGTCACCCCCGGCGCCATCTCCACCACCGTCAGGCCCTGCGGCGTGACGTCCAGTACGGCCAGGTCGGTGATGATGCGGTCGACCACGGCCTTGCCGGTCAGCGGCAGCGTGCACTGGGGCAGGATCTTCAGATCTTCCGTGCCGTCCTTCTTGCGCGCGACGTGCTCCATCAGCACGATCACGCGCTTGACGCCAGCGACCAGGTCCATGGCGCCGCCCATGCCCTTGACCATCTTGCCGGGGATCATCCAGTTGGCCAGATCGCCCTGCTCGCTCACTTGCATGGCGCCCAGGATGGACAGGTTGATCTTGCCGCCGCGGATCATGGCGAAACTCTCGTGGCTGCCGAAGATCGACGAGCCCTTGATGGTGGTGACGGTCTGCTTGCCTGCGTTGATCAGGTCGGCATCGACCTGGTCTTCCGTCGGAAAGGGGCCGATGCCCATCATGCCGTTCTCGCTTTGCAGCCAGACTTCCTTGTCCGCCGGCACGAAGTTGGCCACCAGGGTCGGGATGCCGATGCCCAGGTTGACATAAAAGCCGTCTTCCAGCTCTTGTGCCGCGCGCGCGGCCATCTGGTCTTGGGTCCAAGGCATGGTCAGGCTCCTGTCTTCTCGGTGATGGTGCGTTTTTCGATGCGCTTCTCGGGCGTGGCGTTGAGCACGATGCGGTGCACATAGATGCCCGGCAGGTGGATGTCGTCGGGCGCCAGCTCGCCGACCTCGACGATCTTTTCCACTTCGACGATGCAGATCTTGCCGGCCATGGCGGCGGCCGGGTTGAAATTGCGCGCCGTGAGGTTGAAACGCAGGTTGCCCGACTTGTCGGCGATGGCGGCCTTGACCAGGGCCACGTCGGGCACCAGGGAGCGCTCCATCACGTAGGTCTCGCCGTCGAACTCGCGCAGGTCCTTGCCCTCGGCAACGATGGTGCCGACACCGGTCTTGGTGAAGAAGGCCGGGATGCCGGCGCCGCCGGCGCGCAGCTTTTCGGCCAGCGTGCCCTGGGGCGTGAACTCCAGCTCCAGTTCGCCGGCCAGGTACTGGCGCTCGAACTCCTTGTTCTCGCCCACATAGCTGGAGATCATCTTCTTGACCTGGCGTGTCTGCAGCAGCTTGCCCAGGCCGAAGTCGTCGACGCCGGCGTTGTTGGAGATCACGGTGAGGTTCTTGGTGCCCGCATCGCGCACGGCGTCGATCAAGGCCTCCGGGATGCCGCAAAGGCCGAAACCGCCGACGGCCAGGAGCTGGCCGTCCTGGACCACGCCGGCAATGGCCTGGGCGGCGGAGGGAAAGATTTTGTTCACGAGAGCTGTCTCCTCAAGAAAAACCCGGGCACGGGCGTCTGCGATGCCCTTACGATACTACCTATCGCATTACGTAGTTCCGCGTAAAGGTTTGCACCATGGACGTCGACTACCGGCTGGCTTTCAACCTCGCGCCCGTGGGCCTGTGCGTGTCGCGCAACCGCGCCATTGTGGACTGCAACCAGCAGCTGTGCGAGATGTTCGGCGCGGCCCGCGAGCTGCTGATCGGCCAGTCCTTCCAGGTCCTGTATCCCAGCGCCGATGAGTACGAGCGGCTGGGCGCGCGCATGTCGCCCATCCTCAATACCAAGGGGCATTACGCCGACGACCGCGTGATGAAGCGGGCCAACGGCGAGGTGTTCTGGTGCCATGTGACGGGTCGCGCGCTCAACCGAGACGCGCCGCACGAGGCAGGCATCTGGTCGTTCGAGGACCTGAGTTCGCAGCGGCCGGTCAAGGCGGAGCTGACGGCGCGCGAACGGGAGGTGGCCGCCCGCTTGCTGGACGGCATGACCTCCAAGCAGATCGGGCAGACCCTGGTGATCAGCCACCGCACGGTGGAGATCTACCGCGCCCGCCTGATGCGCAAGTACAAGGCCAGCACGACGGCCGACCTGGTGCACAAATTGATGGCTGGAGCGTAAAGCTCCGTTCGTTCAGTGGCTGAAGCTGCTCAGACCCATGGACGGGCCGCTCAACAGGGCTTCGATGTCCATCAGGATCAGCATGCGGTCCTGCACGCTGGCGATGCCGGTGATGGCGCTGGCGTCCATCGCGGCGACCATGTCGGGGGCGGGACGGATGTTGTCCTGGCTCAGTTCCAGCACGTCGGACACCGAATCCACCACCACGCCGACCACGCGGCCGCGCACGTTCAGCACGATGACCACGGTGAAGTCGTTGTACTCGACGCTGGCGCAGCCCAAGGCCATGCGCAGGTCGATCACGGGCACGATCACGCCGCGCAGGTTGACCACGCCTTTGATGAAGCCGGGAGCATTGGCGATGTGGGTCGGCGGCTCGTAAGAACGGATTTCCTGCACTTTCAGGATGTCGATGCCGTACTCCTCGGCGCCGAGCCGGAAGGTCAGGTATTCGCCGCCAACGGCTGCCGTCAGCGCAGCGCTGCGGGCCGCTTCTTCGCGGGCCACGATAGCGCCCTCATTGATCATTTCCATGGTGTTTCTCCAGTTTCTGGTGAGGGGCGCTCAGAACTTTTCCCAGCCGTCGTCGGCTGCGTCCTTGGCGGGCTGGGGCTTGGGGGCTTGGGGGCGGGCTGCCTGGGGGGAAACGGCTTGGGGCTTGGCGGGCGCTGCGGCGGCCTTGGGGGCTTCAGGCTTGGGAGCAGCCTTTGGCGCTGCCGCCTTCGGTGCTGCGGACTTGGGCGCCACCACGGTGCGCGCGCTGGCCTGGGCCTGGGCGATCACCTGGCGCGTCTCGCCCTGGCTGAGCTTGAACACGCTGACGGCTTCCACCAGGCGCGCGGCCT
>NZ_CAKZHQ010000016.1 GCF_936925435.1 uncultured Ramlibacter sp.
CTGTACTGACGCTCATGCACGAAAGCGTGGGGAGCAAACAGGATTAGATACCCTGGTAGTCCACGCCCTAAACGATGTCAACTGGTTGTTGGGTCTTCACTGACTCAGTAACGAAGCTAACGCGTGAAGTTGACCGCCTGGGGAGTACGGCCGCAAGGTTGAAACTCAAAGGAATTGACGGGGACCCGCACAAGCGGTGGATGATGTGGTTTAATTCGATGCAACGCGAAAAACCTTACCCACCTTTGACATGTACGGAATTTGCCAGAGATGGCTTAGTGCTCGAAAGAGAACCGTAACACAGGTGCTGCATGGCTGTCGTCAGCTCGTGTCGTGAGATGTTGGGTTAAGTCCCGCAACGAGCGCAACCCTTGTCATTAGTTGCTACATTTAGTTGGGCACTCTAATGAGACTGCCGGTGACAAACCGGAGGAAGGTGGGGATGACGTCAAGTCCTCATGGCCCTTATAGGTGGGGCTACACACGTCATACAATGGCCGGTACAAAGGGCTGCCAACCCGCGAGGGGGAGCTAATCCCATAAAACCGGTCGTAGTCCGGATCGCAGTCTGCAACTCGACTGCGTGAAGTCGGAATCGCTAGTAATCGTGGATCAGAATGTCACGGTGAATACGTTCCCGGGTCTTGTACACACCGCCCGTCACACCATGGGAGCGGGTTCTGCCAGAAGTAGTTAGCCTAACCGCAAGGAGGGCGATTACCACGGCAGGGTTCGTGACTGGGGTGAAGTCGTAACAAGGTAGCCGTATCGGAAGGTGCGGCTGGATCACCTCCTTTCTGGAAACTGCAATCTAATTTAAACGCCCACACTTATCGGTTGTTGGAAGGATGTCGCCGACGACTCAGGTTCGCGCCTGGTCTTAAGCGACCGGCTCGGGTCTGTAGCTCAGTTGGTTAGAGCACCGTCTTGATAAGGCGGGGGTCGGTGGTTCGAGACCACCCAGACCCACCATTCCTCCTATCCAATCCTGGGGGATTAGCTCAGCTGGGAGAGCACCTGCTTTGCAAGCAGGGGGTCGTCGGTTCGATCCCGTCATCCTCCACCAACCTTTCTGGCAATTTTGTAGTTCAACACCAAAGCGGCTTCGATATCGAAAGATCTTGAGGCTCCTTTGTTGTTGATCGGTATCTATCGATCAATCGGCTGTTCTTTAACAATTCATAGAGTCGAATCAGCGTTGTTGGCGGAAACTGCACATTCGTAAAGGTTTCGTGCAGACCGTGCCGCCAGCAACATGAATTTTTGATTGCGTCAAATATGAACTTCAATTTCGAGTCAAATCGATTTTTTGAAGTACGGCATAACGCGCCAGGTGAAAGACCTGGCGATTCCTTGATTGACTTTGCTTCTCGTGAGAGGCGTCAAAGTTATAGGGTCAAGTGAATAAGAGCATATGGTGGATGCCTTGGCGATTACAGGCGACGAAGGACGTGATAGCCTGCGATAAGCTTCGGGGAGCTGGCAAATAAGCTTTGATCCGGAGATTTCCGAATGGGGAAACCCACCCTTAGGGGTATCGCATGATGAATACATAGTCATGCGAGGCGAACCGGGTGAACTGAAACATCTCAGTAGCTCGAGGAAAAGACATCAACCGAGATTCCGAAAGTAGTGGCGAGCGAAATCGGAACAGCCTGTTAGTGATAGCACAAGACATAACGGAACACTTTGGAAAGAGTGGCCATAGCGGGTGATAGCCCCGTACGTGAAATGACCTGTGTGGTACTGAGCTAACGACAAGTAGGGCGGGACACGTGTAATCCTGTCTGAATATGGGGGGACCATCCTCCAAGGCTAAATACTCGTAATCGACCGATAGTGAACTAGTACCGTGAGGGAAAGGCGAAAAGAACCCCGGGAGGGGAGTGAAATAGATCCTGAAACCGTATGCTTACAAAAAGTAGGAGCCCGCAAGGGTGACTGCGTACCTTTTGTATAATGGGTCAGCGACTTACATTCAGTGGCAAGCTTAACCGAATAGGGAAGGCGTAGGGAAACCGAGTCCGAATAGGGCGTCCAGTCGCTGGGTGTAGACCCGAAACCAAGTGATCTATCCATGGCCAGGATGAAGGTGCCGTAACAGGTACTGGAGGTCCGAACCGACTAGTGTTGCAAAACTAGCGGATGAGCTGTGGATAGGGGTGAAAGGCTAAACAAACTTGGAAATAGCTGGTTCTCTCCGAAAACTATTTAGGTAGTGCCTCAAGTATTACCATCGGGGGTAGAGCACTGTTTTGGCTAGGGGGTCATGGCGACTTACCAAACCAAGGCAAACTCCGAATACCGATGAGTACAGCTTGGGAGACAGAGCACCGGGTGCTAACGTCCGGACTCAAGAGGGAAACAACCCAGACCGCCAGCTAAGGTCCCTAAAATTGGCTAAGTGGGAAACGAAGTGGGAAGGCTAAAACAGTCAGGATGTTGGCTTAGAAGCAGCCATCATTTAAAGAAAGCGTAATAGCTCACTGATCGAGTCGTCCTGCGCGGAAGATGTAACGGGGCTAAGCCAGTTACCGAAGCTGCGGATTTGCAATTTATTGCAAGTGGTAGGAGAGCGTTCTGTAAGCCTGTGAAGGTGCGTTGTAAAGCGTGCTGGAGGTATCAGAAGTGCGAATGCTGACATGAGTAGCGTTAAAGGGGGTGAAAAGCCCCCTCGCCGTAAGCGCAAGGTTTTCTACGCAACGTTCATCGGCGTAGAGTGAGTCGGCCCCTAAGGCGAGGCAGAGATGCGTAGCTGATGGGAAACAGGTCAATATTCCTGTACCGATGTGTAGTGCGATGTGGGGACGGAGAAGGTTAACTCAGCAGACTGTTGGACGTGTCTGTTCAAGCCTGTAGTCGTGCCTGGTAGGTAAATCCGCCGGGCTTAGATGAGGGGTGATAACGAGGGTGCTTGCACCCGAAGTGAGTGATACCCTGCTTCCAGGAAAAGCCACTAAGCTTCAGCTACACACGACCGTACCGCAAACCGACACTGGTGCGCGAGATGAGTATTCTAAGGCGCTTGAGAGAACTCAGGAGAAGGAACTCGGCAAATTGACACCGTAACTTCGGAAGAAGGTGTGCCTTTAGTAGGTGAAGGGATTTACTCCTGGAGCCCAATGAGGTTGCAAAAAATCGGTGGCTGCGACTGTTTAATAAAAACACAGCACTCTGCAAACACGAAAGTGGACGTATAGGGTGTGACGCCTGCCCGGTGCTGGAAGATTAAATGATGGGGTGCAAGCTCTTGATTGAAGTCCCAGTAAACGGCGGCCGTAACTATAACGGTCCTAAGGTAGCGAAATTCCTTGTCGGGTAAGTTCCGACCTGCACGAATGGCGTAACGATGGCCACACTGTCTCCTCCTGAGACTCAGCGAAGTTGAAATGTTTGTGATGATGCAATCTCCCCGCGGAAAGACGGAAAGACCCCATGAACCTTTACTGTAGCTTTGTATTGGACTTTGAACAGATCTGTGTAGGATAGGTGGGAGGCTTTGAAGCAGGGTCGCTAGATCTTGTGGAGCCAACGTTGAAATACCACCCTGGTGTGTTTGAGGTTCTAACCTAGGCCCGTTATCCGGGTCGGGGACAGTGCATGGTAGGCAGTTTGACTGGGGCGGTCTCCTCCCAAAGCGTAACGGAGGAGTTCGAAGGTACGCTAGTTACGGTCGGACATCGTGACGATAGTGCAATGGCATAAGCGTGCTTAACTGCGAGACTGACAAGTCGAGCAGATGCGAAAGCAGGACATAGTGATCCGGTGGTTCTGTATGGAAGGGCCATCGCTCAACGGATAAAAGGTACTCTGGGGATAACAGGCTGATACCGCCCAAGAGTTCATATCGACGGCGGTGTTTGGCACCTCGATGTCGGCTCATCTCATCCTGGGGCTGTAGCCGGTCCCAAGGGTATGGCTGTTCGCCATTTAAAGAGGTACGTGAGCTGGGTTTAAAACGTCGTGAGACAGTTTGGTCCCTATCTTCCGTGGGCGCTGCAGATTTGAGGAAGCCTGCTCCTAGTACGAGAGGACCGGAGTGGACACACCTCTGGTGTATCGGTTGTCACGCCAGTGGCATTGCCGAGTAGCTAAGTGTGGAAGAGATAACCGCTGAAAGCATCTAAGCGGGAAACTCGTTTCAAGATGAGATCTGCCGGGGCCTTGAGCCCCCTAAAGAGTCGTTCAAGACCAGGACGTTGATAGGTCAGGTGTGGAAGCGCAGTAATGCGTTAAGCTAACTGATACTAATTGCTCGTGCGGCTTGACCCTATAACTTTGATCAGTCTGATCAAGGTGTTATGCCAAGTTGACGCATTCAAAATTGCTAAAAGCTGATTCCAAACTCTATGAATTCGTTGTCTTGACTTCGTCAAGATGACACCAAGTTATGCCTGATGACCATAGCGAGTTGGTCCCACTCCTTCCCATCCCGAACAGGACAGTGAAACGACTCAGCGCCGATGATAGTGCGGGTTCCCGTGTGAAAGTAGGACATCGTCAGGCTCTTACAGCCTCAAAAGCCCCAGCAGAAATGCTGGGGCTTTTGTCTTTGGGGAATCCAAAACCGATGTGGTTCAAACGTCGATGATGGTCATGCCTTCGCGCCTGGCCGCGCCAGCCCGGACCAGTTCATCGACCAACTTTGTGGTCCACTCCTCAATCGGCTGCGCAGCGAACCACCGTTGATGCACCAGGCCGAAATAGGGCGTCGTTTCGGTCCATCGATTGAAGTCGGTCAGGCTCAGTTGCCGCAACTCAAGCAACTTGAACTTCAATAGCACCTTGGCTGCATGCGTCGCATGCTTCTCAGGATCGCGCACAAAGCCATCAAGGCGCCGGCGCGCATTCGCCAGCGCATCGGAGACGTCGCTGAACACCTGGCCGTGGCCAGGAATCACGATCGCAGCGGCCAATCCCTCAATCAGATCCAGTGTCTCCGCCACTTCGTCGAAAGCGTGCATGCCCTCCAGTTCCTGGAACACCACACCAAAACCGTTTCGCCAGAGCGCATCAGCGGAAATCAGGATGCGATCGCGAGGCTCGAACAGCACGACGGAGTGTTGATCGTGCCCGGGCGCAGCATGAATTTGCCATGACCGACCACCCAGCAGCATTTCACTGCCGGGCTTCAACACGCCGGAGATCTGAAAAGCAGGACATTGCTGGCCGGTCGGCTCGTAGGTTAGGGCAACAGGGTCCCAATTCCTGACGTTGGCCTCCTGCCCGGGGGGAATCAGGGTGCGAAGTTGCGGGTGATGGCGCTGCAATGCCGCGTTGCCACCGCAATGGTCGCTGTGCAGATGCGTATTGAGTAAAAAATCCAGGGGCCGTGCTTGCAAAAGGCCGTCCACAAGCGCGAGCGTCTGCCCGGAATGCGTGCAATAGCCGCTGTCCACCAGCGCTGTCTGCTGCCCGTCTTGCAAAAAGATGTTGTTTGCCGACAGCCAGCCCCGCTCCAGAACGGAGATCCCGCGTGGAAGTGCGATCGTGGCGCTCATGCGAAGACGGCGCCGGCGGGCGCCACCTGCCTATTTGCCGGCGCGAAGCTCGCGCCGCAAAATTTTGCCGACATTGGTTTTGGGCAAGTCGTCGCGAAACTCGATGTGTTTGGGCATCTTGTAGCCGGTGAGGTTCTGCCGGCAGTAGGCCGCCAGATCCTCTTCAGTCAGCGTCGGGTCGCTCTTGACCACAAAAACCTTGATGGCCTCGCCCTGCTTCTCGTCGGGAATGCCGATCGCGGCGCATTCCACCACGCCGGCGCAAAGCGAAATGACGTTTTCCAGCTCGTTCGGAAAGACGTTAAAGCCGCTGACCAGGATCATGTCCTTCTTGCGATCGACGATGCGCGTGAATCCGCGCTCGTCCATGATGCCGATGTCGCCGGTGCGCATGAAGCCATCGGAAGTGAAGGCCTGCTTGTTCTCTTCCGGTTGTTGGTAGTAGCCCGTCATCACGTTGGGCCCCCGGATGCAGATCTCGCCCGACGCGCCCTGGCGCAGGCTGGCGCCATCGTCGTCCTTGATCGCGATGTCGATGCCCGGCAGGGGCAGGCCGATCGTGCCGGAGAACTCCTTGCTCAGAATTGGGTTGTTGGTACCGATCGCGCAGGTCTCGCTCATGCCCCAGCCTTCCACCATGGGGCAGCCGGTCACCTCCTGCCAATGGCGCGCAGTGCCTTCCGACGCCGCCATCCCCCCGGCCTGCGAGACGCACAGCTGGGAAAAGTCCACGCTCTTGAACTGCGGATGCTGCAGCAGGGCGTTGAACAACGTGTTGACCGCAGGCAGCATGTGGAAAGGCCGGCGCTTGAGAACCTCGATGAACTTGCCGAAGTCGCGCGGGTTCGGGATCAGTGTCAAATGCGAGCCCCAGCGGATCGCAAGCAACGACAGGGTCAACGCGAAGATGTGGTACAGCGGCAGCGCGGCGATGCTGTTGGTCTTGCTGACGTCGCCCACCCGCTTGAGCGCCGGCGTGAACCAGGCTTCAGCCTGCAGGATGGCGGCGACGATGTTGCGATGGGTCAGCACCGCGCCCTTGGACAGGCCGGTCGTGCCGCCTGTGTATTGGAGGAAGGCCACCGAGTCCAGCGTTTGCGCCGTGGGCTTTAAACTCATGGCCCGGCCTGCGCTCACCGCCTGGTTGAACGGCGTCACGGTCCGGCCTCCGGTCAGCGGCAGCTTGTAAGCCGGCACCATTTTGGCCAGATGTCGCACTGCAAAGGTGATCCAGTGGCCGAACCAGAAACCCAGCAGATCGCCCATCGAGGCCATGACCACGTGCTTGACAGGCGTCCTCTCGATCACCTCCTCCAGCGTCTTGGCGAAGTTCTCAAGGATGACGATGGTGGTAGCGCCAGAGTCTTTGAGCTGGTGCTCGAGTTCGCGCGCGGTGTACAGCGGATTGACGTTCACACAGGTGTACCCGGCGCGCAGCACCGCGGCCATGGTGACGGCAAACTGCGGAATATTGGGCAGCATGATCGCCACCCGGGCGCCTGGCTCCAGCCCCTGGGCCTGCAGCCAGGCGCCCAGTGCGGCGGAGAGCTGGTCCAGCTCTGCGTACTGCATCCAGCGCTCCATGCAGACAGAAAACGGCCGCGAGGCGTTTTTGCGGAAGGACTCCTCCAGCAGATGTGTCAGTGAGCGGTATTGCTCCGGCTCGATTTCGTGGGGAACACCTGCCGGATAGCTCTTGAGCCAGTACTTGTCCATGCGCAACTCCTTGTGTCCGGGATTGTCGCGGCAGGACCGGGCGGCCTGTTACCGGGCTTGTCCTAGGAGATGCTGCAGTTGCGTCTCGCAGGCGACAAGGTCCGCGTCGAACAGATTGGCGATCAAGGAGGACTCGCGCTGCGCAATGCTGCCCAGAAAGGTCTCCACGCCATTGGGCTGCCTGGCCATGGCGGCGAAGGTGTCGAAGCCGTTTTCCAGGAAGCGCTGCAGCGACCCCATGCCTGCCGCTGCGGCCGGTCCGCGCATCATCCGCAGCATGGTGCGCAGACCCGGTGCACGCGTCAGGCGCGCCAGCTGGCGACCGACATCGACCACCACGGCCAGTTGCGCCTGGCGCTCGGCACTGCGTCCTACCGCGCGCCAGGCTGCGATGTAGCGTGGCACGGTTGCCGGATCCTGCGCCCCGCCGGCGAGCCAGGCTGCCGCCATCGCCTGGTCCAGGTCTTCCGTCAGTGCATGCAAGCGGGCCAGGGCCACGGCCGTGTCGGCGGCCTGGGCGGGAAACAGCTTGCCGATGGTGCCGGCAATTCGCCCGAACTGCGCATCGCGCTCCTCGTAGTCCCTGTCGCCGTACAGTTCTTCGAGAAAGAAGCGCGCCGGCGCGGCATAGGCGCTGCTGGCCAGCAAGTCCGCATACGTGCCGGCAAAGCGCGCGGCCTGCAGGCGTTTGATCTCGCCCACGGCTTGCCCGAGCGCGGGCGAGTCCAGTGCGGCCTGGCGCAGCAGCGCGACCGATGCGATGGCCTCACGGATGGTTCTGGCGGCTTCCATGCAAACCACTAGTCTATCTAGGCGGCACCCTCTACGGGCTGTTCCCATGTGCGTGCGATAGTTGGCTGATGCACAGAAGACGCTGGCTTCAACTGGGCGCCGTGTCCGCTACGGCCCTGGCTGTGGGCGGCGGCATGCTGGCCACGCTGGGGCCGGGCCTGGATGGCGAGCGGCTGTCCACGTCCGCACGCATGGTGTTCGGCGGTGTGGGGCGTGCCATGCTCGATGGTATGCTTCCGTCGCAGGAGCCGGCGCGCCAGACCGCCATCGCCGGCTTGTTGGAACGCGCGGACGGCCTGGTGGCGGGCCTGCCGCCACACGCACAAACCGAGTTGTCGCAATTGCTCACCTTGCTGGCCAGCGGCGTGGGCCGGCGCACGCTGGCCGGCCTGGCCGACAACTGGGACGCAGCGTCCTTGTCCGACATCCAGGCCGCGCTGCAATCCATGCGCTTGTCCAGAATCAGCCTGCGCCAGCAGGCCTACCAGGCGCTGCACGACATCGTCGGCAGCGCTTACTTTTCCGACGCCTCGACCTGGAGCCTGCTGGGTTATCCGGGCCCGCTGAAGATCTGACCCGTGAGCGGCTTGCCCGACCCGATTCGCGAAGGCCTGCAGCGCGGCTGGAAAGTGCTGGGTGGTCCGCGCGGCCCAGCGCCGCCGCGCATCGTCTGCGACGTCGCCATCATCGGTTCCGGCGCCGGTGGCGGGATCACGGCCGAACTGCTGACGCGCGCAGGCCTCAAGGTCGTCATCGTGGAGGAGGGGCCGCTTCTGAGCAGCAGCGACTTCAAACAGCAGGAGGCGCAAGCCTATCCCGCGCTCTACCAGGAGAGCGCTGCGCGCAAGACTGAAGACAAGGCCATCAACATCCTGCAGGGCCGGCTGCGTCGGTGGCTCCACCACGGTCAACTGGACCAGTTCGTTCCGTACCCCGGCGAGCACGCTGGCCCATTGGCGCCAGCATTTCGGCTTGGCCGATTACGGCAGCGAGGCCCTGGCACCGTACTTCGCCCAGGCCGAGCGCCGGCTCCACATCACGCCCTGGCTGCTGCCCCCCAATGAGAACAACGAGCTGCTGCGGCGCGGGGCCGCCAAGCTGGACATCGCGGCAGCCGCCATTTCGCGCAACGTCAAGGGCTGCTGGAACATCGGCTCCTGCGGCATGGGCTGCCCCACCAACGCCAAGCAGTCCATGCTGGTCACCACCTTGCCGGCGGCGCTGGACAAGGGCGCGATGCTGCTGACCGACACCCGGGCCGAGCGCTTCGAGCTGGCCAACGGCAAGATCGCCTCTCTGTTGTGTGTCCCGTCCAATCGGGCTCCAGCCCCCGGATCATCTGCTCATTCAGCTATCAAAATAGTAGCGTCTCACTATGTGCTGGCCGGCGGCGCCATCAATTCGCCTGCCGTGTTGTTGCGCTCGCAGGCGCCCGACCCGCATGGCCTGCTGGGCGCGCGGACCTTCCTGCACCCGGTGGTGATGTCGGCCGCGGTGATGGACCACAAGGTCGAAGGCTGGCAGGGCGCGCCGCAAACCATTTACTCCGACCACTTCCTGGAGACCCAGCCGGCAGACGGCGCTATCGGCTACAAGCTGGAGGCTCCGCCCCTGCATCCGGTCATCTTTGCATCCACGGTCAGTGGCATGGGACAAGCCTATGCCGACATGCTGCGCCAGTTCCCCAACACCCATGTCCTGCTGGCGCTGTTGCGCGACGGCTTCCATCCGCAGGCCGCCGGTGGCGCGGTCAAGCTGCGCGGCGATGGATCGCCTGCGCTGGACTATGCGCTGACCGATTTCGTCATGGACGGCGCGCGCCGCGCCCTCCTGAGCATGATGGAAATTCAGTTCGCCGCCGGTGCCAGGCAGGTGCTGCCGCTGCACGAGATGGCCCAGCCTTACACAGCCTGGGCGCAGGCGCGGCAAGCCGTCCAGGCCTTACCGATGAAGCCGCTGCTGACCAAGGTGGTCAGCGCCCATGTGATGGGCGGCTGTGCCATGGCGGGCCAGGAGCACCAGGGCGTGACACGGCCCGATGGCGTGCACTGGCAGATCACCAACCTGTCGGTCCATGACGGCTCGCTGTTTCCCACCAGCATCGGCGCCAACCCCCAGCTATCGGTCTACGGCATCAGCAACCGGCTGGCCCAGGGACTGGCCGGGCGCCTGGGCGGGCGCGATGTGATACTTGCCTGATGCAGCAGCACTCGGCGCTGGCGCGCCTCCAGAAAACCGTCACCTTCTGCCTGCTGGCCTGCGCGCTGGCCTGGCTGGCCTGGCATTGGTCCGCGTCCCCTGTGCTGGCGGTGGGGGGCAGCATGGCCATCCTCCTGGCGCACGCGCTGTTCCTGGCACTGGAATTCGTCGCGCTCTACTTTGTCAGCCGCCATGACAGCACACCGCCGCCGTCTGTTTTCGAACTGGCCAAAGCCTGGCTTGGCGAAGTGGCGGCGGCGCCGCTGGTGTTCTGCTGGCGCCAGCCGTTTCGCTGGAAGCAGGTGCCCGACCATCTGCAGGCGCCGGACCTGGCCGGGCGCCGCGGCGTGGTCTTCATCCATGGCTTTGTCTGCAACCGCGGCTTCTGGACGCCCTGGCTCCTGGCGCTGCGCCAGCGTGGCCATGCGTTCGTCGCAGTCAACCTGGAGCCCGTCTTCGGTTCGATCGACGACTACGCAGCCACCATCGACAAGGCGGTGCAGCAGGTGACGCAGGCCACCGGCATGGCGCCCATCCTGGTATGCCACAGCATGGGCGGGCTGGCCGCACGGGCCTGGCTGCGCACGCAAGGACAGCAGGCGCGCGTGGCCCACGTGATCACCATCGGCACGCCGCATCGCGGCACCTGGCTGGGGCGCTTCAGCCATTTGCCCAATGGCCGCCAGATGCGGCTGCAAAGCCAGTGGCTGGGCGAGCTGGGCCGCGGCGCCACGGCGGACCACCATGCCGGCTTCACCTGCTGGTATTCGAATTGCGACAACATCGTGTTTCCCACCTCCACGGCCACGTTGCCGGGCGCCGACAACAAGCTGGTGCACGGCGTCGCCCATGTCGACATGGCTTTTACGCCTGAAGTGATGTCCTGGTGCCTGGCCCGCATCGCCTCCTAGTAAGATAGGCGGGACCCCTCTCGGAGGGGACGGCGCAATGCGCGCCGGGATTGAACAAAGGACTTGATACATGGCCTTGATCGTCGTCATGGAAGACGATGCCGGCACACGGATGCTGATCTCGTCCGTTCTGAAAAAAGACGGTCACGAGGTGGTTGCCGCCGAGAACGGCGCCCTCGGGCTGGAGCTGGTCCAGACGCGCCACCCCGACCTGGTGATCAGCGACGTGCAGATGCCCGGTCTCAATGGCTTCCAGATGCTGTCTGCCCTGCGCCAGGACGCGGCCATCGCGGCCACGCCCGTCATCCTGCTGACCTCGCTGCAGGAGCGCGGCCACATGCGCCTGGGCATGAACACCGGCGCGGACGACTACATCACCAAGCCATTCCGGCCCGCCGAATTGCGCGAAGCCGCCGCCGCCCAGTTGAACAAGCGGGTGATGCAGGCCACGCTGCAGGGCATGGCGGTGGATGCCGCCGTGCAGGCCGCGCTGGAGGAGCAGAAACACCAGCTGGCCAAGCTCTATGAGCAGCGCCTGGCGACGGAGCTGAGCGACCGCTGGCCCTCGGTCGACGGCACCGAGGAGGACGAAAAGTTCGCCAGCGCCACCGTGCTGTTCGTCGACATTCCCAACTACGCAGGCGTTTCCGAGAAGCTCAATCCCACCGAGCTGACCGAGCTGGTCAAGAAGTTTTATGGCAGCGCCAACGACACGGTCCACCTGTTTGGCGCGCGCCACATCCAGTTCATCGGCGAAGGCCTGCTGGCGGTGTTCACCGACAACACCGACACCCAGACGGTCAACCACGCCCTGCGCGCCGCCCGCGCCGCCGTGGGCATGGTGGAGTCCTGCCGCGCCATCCACCAGTACCTGAACATCACCTACCCCGGGCGCCAGTTGCCGCGCTTCGAGGTCAATATCGCCTTGCATGCCGGGCCCGTCACCCTCACGACGCTGCACGATCCCCTGCATGGCCCGGGCTCCCAGGCCTTGCCGGTGGGTGATGCCGTGAGCGCGGCGATGCTGCTGCAAAAGCAGGCTCGGGTGCTGGGCTGGGCCGTCGTGGCCAGCATGGCTGCATTGCGCCTGGTCACTGGCGCCGTGCTCACCGGCCGCCGCGCACTGCTCGAACTGCCGGGCCGCTCCACCCCCATCGACGCCGCCGAACTCACAGGTCTGGCGCTATAAGGGCTGGCGCGGGCCATGCGGATGTTCTCCCTGCGCCGCATCCTGGCCGTGAGCCTGGTGCTGATGGCCACCGTGCCGGCGCTGTTGGTGGCCTGGTTGCTCACCCGCGGCAGCCTGCACGCTGCCGAAGAACTGGCCGGCACCATTTTGTCCACCGTTGCCGCGCGCGTGCAGTTGGGCACTGAGGTCCATCTGGGCGAGGCCCACAAGGCCTTGAATGGCCTGCTGCCCGAGTCGCCCGGACCTGGCGCGCTGGTGCTGGCGCGCAGCTTGCTCAACAAGCCGGCCACGATGGAGGCCATGGCGTTTGCGCTGACGCACCAGTCGCCCGACGTGCCCAACGTCTTCCTGGGCAACCGGCGCGGCGAATATTTCGGCGTGGACAACGCAGGCAGCGCCGGATCGATGGTGGTTGTCCGCGACCCTCTGGGCGCAGGCCGCAACACATTCCTGGCCAGCCAGCCCGGCGACCGCAGCCGGCCGATGCTGGCGGAGGACGCCAATTTCGAGCCGCGCACGCGGCATTGGTACCAGCTCGCGCTGGAGTCCAAGGGGCGGGTCTTCTCCGCCGTGCGGCCCGTGCCCGGCAAACCGCAGCTGTACTTGACGCTATCCCAGCCGGTGTACGACGAGGACGGCGGTGCCGCCGGCGTTTTCGGCGTGGACTTGTACCTCCAGCAACTGGCCGACCTGCTGCAAACCCAGAACATCAGCGCGCGAGGTGCTGCCTTCGTTGTCGACGAAGCAGGCCTGCTGGTGGCAAGCTCCGCCGGCGACGCGCTGCTCCGCGAGGTCAACGGCAAGAGCGTGCGGCGCAGCCCGGCCGAGAGCGCCAATGCCGCCATCCGCCAGAGCCATGCGGCGGTGCTGGCGGAGCGGGCCCATCGCAGCGCGGACTCGGTGGCCACCAAGACAACGCTGCGCCGGCTGCCGCTGCCCGGTGATGCCCTGCTGATGGTGCAGCGCCCCTTCGCCGAAGCGCTGGGCCTGCGCTGGACCCTGGTGGTCGCGGCGCCGGAAAGCGACTTCACAGCCGACATCCAGCGGGCCTGGAGGGTTTCTCTGGCGGCGATGGCGGGGCTGGTGCTGCTGGCGACGCTGGTAGCCTTCCTGGTTGCACATGGCCTGGGCCGCCGATTGCGTCGCCTCAGCGAGGCCGCCGAACAGCTGGGGCGCGGTGAGGTGCCGGTGATCGAGCACCGCACCCGCATCAGCGAGGTCCACCAGCTGTCGCGCGTGCTGCACGACAGCGCCGAGCAGTTGCGGGGCTTCCGCCACCAGGTCGACGCCGATGCCAAGGCCTTGCAGCGGGCCAACGAGACGCTGGAGGCGCGGGTCGAACAGCGCACGGCCCAGCTCGCCGCATCGCGCGAAGAGGCATTGACGGCGGCGCGCGCCAAGGCGGCCTTCCTGGCCACCATGAGCCACGAGATCCGTACGCCGCTCAATGGCGTTGTAGGCATGAGCACCCTGCTGGCCGAGACCAAGCTGGACGCCGAACAGCGTGACTATCTGCAGACCGTGCGCCTGTCCAGCGACCAGCTGCTGTCCGTCATCAACGACGTCCTGGATTTTTCCAAGATCGAGTCGGGCAAGCTGGACCTGGAAGCCGAGCCGGTGAGCGTGCGCGGCGCGGTCGAAGAGGCCTGCGACATCGCCGCTCCCCGCGCCCGTGAAAAGGGTCTGGAGTTGATCATCGACATCCCCGAGACGGGGCCGGGCGCCGTGCCGCAGGCCATCCGAGGCGACGTCACGCGGATGCGTCAGGTGCTGATCAACCTGATCAACAACGCCGTCAAGTTCACGGCCTCCGGCGAGGTGACCGTGCAGGCGCGCCAACTGGCGGCCGACGATGGCCAGGGCCGCTGCGTGATCGAGTTCCGTGTGACGGACTCGGGCATCGGCATCCCGGCCGATCGGCTGGGCACGCTGTTCGAGGCCTTCAACCAGGTCGACGCCTCCACCACCCGCAGGTACGGCGGCACCGGCCTGGGGTTGGCGATTTCCAAACGCCTGGTTGGCCTGATGGCCGGACAGATCGGCGTGGAGAGCGTGGCCGGCAAGGGCTCGACCTTCTGGTTCACCGTGGCGGCGCCGCAGACCGAGCTGGCACAGGCCTTCACCCCGGCCGACGTCGGCCTGCTCAAGGCCATCCGCACCCTGGTGGTGGACGACCATGCGACCAATGTCCGCATCCTGACGCGCCAGCTCCAGCTCTGGGGCATGGACGTGGCCAGCGCCGAGTCGGGCGCGCAGGCCCTGGAATGGCTGCAGCGCTCGCAGCAGCCGCCCGACATCATCGTCACCGACATGCACATGCCCGACATGGACGGCGTGTCCCTGGCCCGCACCATCAAGGCCAATCCCGCCTGGCGTGACATCCCGCTCATCCTGCTCAGCTCGGGCTTCATGCCCTCGGGCGACGAGAACGCCCAGCTGTTCCAGGCCCGCCTGCTCAAGCCGTCGCGGCAGAACCAGCTGTTCGAGACCATCCTGCGCTGCGTGACCGCCGAGGCGGCCCCCAGCAGCAAGACCGGCAGCCTGGTGACCGACGTGAAAAAGAACGTGACGGTGCTGGTGGCGGACGACAACGCGGTGAACCTCAAGGTCGCCTGCGCCATGCTGCTCAAACTCGGTTACGAAGTGCGCACGGCGGTGGACGGACGCGAGGCGGTGGAGGCGGTGGCCCGGGCCGCTGCCACGGGCCTGCGACTGGGCGCCATCCTGATGGACGTGAACATGCCCGACGTGGACGGCCTGCAGGCCACGCGCCAGATCCAGGCCGTCTGGGGCACGGCCGCGCCACCCATCATCGCGCTCACGGCCGCAGCCTCCACCGAGGACCGGGTGCGCTGCGAAGAAGCTGGCATGAACGACTACCTGACCAAGCCTTTGCAGGTCGCAGCCCTGGCGCAGACGCTGGAGAAATGGCTGGGAAACCAGGAGCCTGCGCCGCCGGGCGTGGCAGCGCCCGTGCCGGAAGCGCTGCTGATGGATTTCAGCCGGCTGCAGGAGTTCAGGGATTTCGACGACCAGGACCTGAGCATGACGCGCGAGGTCGTCGGGCTGTTCCTGGGCGATGCGCCCGCACGGCTGCAGGCCATGGAGGACGCGCTGGCCGCCGGCGATGCCCAGGCCCTGGCCCGTGCCGCCCATGCGCTCAAGGGCGCGGCCAGCAACATCGGCGCCATCGCCCTGCAGCAAACCTGCGGCCAGCTGGAAGACGATGCCAGGACGGCCATCCCCGCCGATGCGGTGCAGCGCCTGCTGCGACTGCGCGGTGAGTGGGAAAAAACCCGCTTGGCCCTCGTCAGCTGGTCTTGAGGCGCTCCTGATTTCATAGCAAAAGCGTTTCCCGTGAATTTTTCACAGGAAACGCGGAGCATATTCACTGCCTGCGCAGCGCTGCAGTTCCTAACCTTCAGGCATCACAAGGTTGGGGGATGAACATGGATGTCTTCGCTGGCGGTGGACCAGGCAACGCGTTGCCGGTGGACGCCAAAACTGGCTTGGGTTCGGGCATGGCCCTGCTACTGGACGAATTGGCCTATGGCATGGTTGTCGCCGGTGCCGACGGCCAGGTGCTGCATGCCAACCAGGCAGCACGGCATGAGCTGGGTCGCCGCCGGGTTCTGGCCCTGCAGGGCGCTGCCCTGCATGCCCGCACCGCCGACGATGGCCGCGTCCTGCTGGAGGCACTGGCCAAGGCCATCGAAGGCAAGCGCAGCCTGATCACCTTGACGGCGGCCGAAGGCCCTGGCCTGATGGTGGCCGTGCTGCCGTTGCGCGCCGAAGGGGGCCACCCGCCCCGTGTGGCAGTGATGTTTGCCCGCGCCTCGGTCTGCGACTCGCTGATGCTGTGCTTCTTCGCCCGTAGCCATGGCCTGACCGCCACCGAGGAAACGGTGCTGGGCGTCCTGTGCCAGGGCTATTCCGCGCCTCAGGTGGCGCTGCAGATGAAGGTGGCGGTGTCCACCATCCGCAGCCACGTGCGCAGTCTGTGCGCCAAGACGCGCTCCAGCGGCGTGCGCGAGCTGGTCAACCGGGTGGCGGTGCTGCCGCCGGTGGCACCGGCTTTCTGGCAAGAACCGCTGCATTGAGCCTTCGCGCAGCTGGTCCCGCGGCAACGCCTCTGCTAGAGTCCGCAGCTTCGGGAGAAGAACGCCATGAACATGCCCGGCCTGTCCGCCGCCCATGAAAAACTGATCGCAGCGCTGAACCCGCAGCTGCGCCCCCTGGCCCTGCGCGGCACCATCCGCAGCTACCGCAAGAACAGCGTCATCATCAATGAGGGTGAGATTGGCGAGTCGCTGTTCGTGCTGCTAGAGGGCAAGGTCAAGATCTACTCCAACGACGCCGACGGCCGCGAGATCACCTATAACGTGGTCGAGGCCGGCGATTACTTTGCCGAGATGTGGCTCGATGGTGGCCCGCGCTCGGCCTCGGTCATGACGCTCGAGCCCTGCGTCTGTTCCATCGTCAGCCGCACCGGCCTGCGCGAGCACCTGGCCGAGGAGCCGGAATTCGCGCTCGACCTGGTGGCCCAGGTGATCCGGCGGGCCCGCGCCGCCACCGAGACGGCACGCAACATGGCCTTGCTGGACGTCTATGGCCGGGTGATCGCCACGCTGGAGAGCCACAAGGGTCCGGCCAAGCCGGACGAGCCGGTCATCCTGACCCAGATCACCCACCAGAACATCGCCAGCCGCGTTGGCGCCTCGCGCGAGATGGTCAGCCGCCTGCTCAAGGACCTGGAAAAGGGTGGTTACATCGAGCTGGGCGTCAAGCGCATCACCCTGCTCAAGAAGCTGCCGGCGCGCTGGTAAACAAGAGGGAGGATGAGGGATGTACGCACGATATGGTTGCGTGTGCTTTGCCGTGCCGAAGCGGCTGATCAAGCACCTGGCGGAGCACGAGGACGATGCCAAGCACCGCGACAAGCTGCTGGGCCAGGTCCGGCATTCGGCCAAGCTGCGAGGGCGCCGTACGACGGCCACGCTGGCGGGCGCGGCGACCCAACCTTCGACCAAACCCCTGCAGCGCTCGGTTTTTGATGCGCAAGGTCTGACCTTCCTGCCGGGCAAGCTGCTGCGCGACGAGGACGACCCACCGACCAGGGACAAGGTGGCGGACCAAGCTTACGAGAACATCGGCGTGGCGCTGCAGTTTTTCTCCACCCTCTTCAAGCGCGACTCCATCGACAACAAGGGCATGCGGGTCGACGCCACGGTCCACTACGGCTACAGCTTCGTCAATGCGATGTGGACCGGCGAGCAGATGATCATTGGCGACGGAGACGGCAAGACTGTCACCGCCCTGGCTGGTTCGCTGGGCATCATCGCCCACGAGTTCTGCCATGGTGTCAGCCAGCATCTTGTGCCGGGCGGGCTGGGCGTGGTGAACCGGCCGCGCATGCCGCCCGTGCTCAAAGGGGAGGCCGGCGCGCTCAACGAGTCCTTCTCGGACGTCTTTGCCAGCATGATCAAGCAATGGCACGCCAAGGAAGACGTGACACAGGCGGACTGGCTGCTGGGTGACGACATCCTCAAGCCCAAGGCTGGCAAGGCCATCCGCTCGCTCAAGGACCCGGGTAACCAGAAGCTCACCTACGGCGCCGACGACCAGATCAAGGACTACAAGCGCTACAAGGCCACCGACGAATCGCACAAAGCCTCGGGCATCGCCAACCATGCCTTCTACCTGGCGGCGACGCGTCTGGGCGGCCATTCCTGGGAGACGCTGGGCCCGGTCTGGTTCAAGGGCTTCGACAAGCTGCGGGCCCGTTCCACCTTCCTGGACGCCGCCCACGCCACGCTGAGCGTTGCGGCGGCGCTACACGGCCAGGGTTCCAAGACCCACGACGCAGTCAAGGCGGCCTGGAAAAAGGTCAATGTCTTGGCTTGACTGGGCAGCGGCGTAACATCTTTCACCATGGAATGCCGCGCCTGTAACGCTGCCAATCCGGACGGCAACAGATTTTGCGAGAACTGCGGCGCAGGGCTTGCCAACAAATGCAAGTCCTGTGGCTATGACTGCAGCCCTTCTGCAAAATTTTGCGGCGGTTGCGGAACTGCGCTGAATTGGGCCCCTGCGCCCCCGGCACCTGCGCATCCCGGTGCCGTGATCACGGCACCCGCCTCCGGCTGGGGCGAACTCAAGCAGGCGACCGTGCTGTTTGCCGACATCGTCAGTTCCACCGAACAGATCGCCAGGCTCGATCCCGAGGAGGCGATGCAGCGCCTGAAGCCGGCCGTGCTGGTGATGTGCGAAGCGGTCGAGCGCTTCGGGGGCACGGTCATCCGGACCCTGGGCGATGGCGTGATGGCCCTGTTCGGTGTTCCCAAGGCGCTCGAAGGGCATGCCCGGCTTGCCTCGCAGGCCGCCCTGCACATGCAAAGCGTGTTCCAGAACCATCCGGAGCAACTGGCCATCCGGGTCGGCCTGCACTCGGGTCTGGTCGCTTCCGACCCTTACGCTTCCGACGTGGGCAAGGGCGGCGGCGCCCACGGCATGACCATCCACCTGGCAAGCCGCGTCATTGCGCTGGCGCAGCCGGGGGGCATCTGCCTGACGGAGGCTTGCCGCAGCCTGCTGGCACCAGCCTGTGAGGTGCAGCCACTGGGCGAGCAGATGCTCAAGGGCATCGCCAAACCGACACCGATTTTTTCCTTGACGGCCCTGCTCCCGATCGCATCCTCGTCCCTGGGGGAGCGGACCTGGGCGACGCACTTTCGCGGCCGGGACCGCCAGTTCGAACTGCTGAAGGATTCGCTGCGCCGCACCGAAGAGGGTGACACGCGTGTCGTTGCGATCACAGCGGAGCCGGGCTCTGGCAAGAGCCGCCTGTGCCACGAGTTCGGCAAATGGTGTCGCGAGCAAGGCATTCCCGTTTGCGAAGTCGGCGTGCAGTTGTATGGGCACGCGACGCCGTTGCAGCCGGTGCTGGAGTTGCTGCGGGCCTTCTATTTTGGCCTGTCCGAGTCGGACGACGCGGAGGCGTCCCGGGCCGATATCGCTGCCGTCCTGCGCAAGCTGCCCTGCTCCGACGCGGAGATCGAGCTGGTCTGCGAGTTCATGGGTCTGGGCCTGGCCGGTCAGCAGCCCTTGCTGGTCAACCCGCGCGACAGGCACCGGCAGCTGTTGCACGTCTTCTGGCGGCTGGTGCGCTCCGACCCGGAAGCGTCGGCGGTGCTGCTGATCGAGGATCTGCACTGGCTGGACGAGTCCAGCGAAGAATTCATCGCCACCTTGGTCGAAGCCGTGGCCGGCACACGCACCTTTGTGGTTCTCAATTACCGGCCTTCATACCAGCCGGCCTGGGCCAAGGCGGCGCACTATGTGCCGATCTACCTGACCGAGCTTGGCCAGTCCGACATGGACGTGCTGGTGGCTGAACTGGTCGGCCACGCGGCGCATTTTGCCGACGTGCGCAGGTTGATCGCCGGGCGTAGCGGTGGCAACCCCTTCTTTGCCGAGGAGTTGTCGCGTTCGCTTCTGGACAGCGGCGTGCTCGATCCCGGCTCCGAGCTGGACCTGGTGGCAATCGAAAGCGCGATGCCGGTGACCGTGCAGGCCGTGATCGCGGCCAGGGTCGACAGCGTGGGCGAGCCGGAAAAGACACTGCTGCAGATGTGCGCCATCATCGGCAAGGACATTCCGCTGGCCGTGCTGGAGAACGTGGCTTCGCCGCTGGCAGCGGTCATCGAGCGCGGCTTGGCCGGCTTGTGCGGGGCGGGGCTGATCGTCCAGCAATCGTCGGGCGGACGCCGGCATTTCACCTTCAGGCATCCGCTGATCCAGGAAGTCGCCTATGGGGCGCAGTTGAAGGTGCGGCGCCAGGTGCTGCATGCGGCGGTGGCCCAGTCGATGGAGTCGTACTACCGCAGCCAGTTGGACGAATATGCCGGCTTGATCGCCTACCACTATGAAGCCGCCAAACGCCCGGTGGAAGCTGCGACGCACACGGCGCGGGCTGCGCGCTGGGTGGGAGCGACCGATCCTTCCCGCGGCATCAAGCTCTGGTACCGCGTGCGCAAACTGCTGGATTCCGAAGCGCGTTCGCCCACGGTGGACAGCCTGCGCGCCCTGGCCGGCGGGCGCATCGTCTACCTGGGTTGGCGCGAGGGTCTGGGCCTGGAGGAGGTGGAGGGCATCATCGAGGATGCCGTCGCCCTGGCAAGCCAGGCCGACACGCGGCTCGTGCAACTTCTGCTGTTTGCGCATGGCCGCCTGTTGCAGTCCAGCGGCGGCCCGGCCGATGGTTTCGTGGCCAGCCTGCTCAAGGCGATCTCCATGTCGGACGGGCCGGCGGATGAAGGCCGGTCGGCGACCTTGAACCTGGCACTGAGCCATGCCTACGCCTGGGCCGGCCGGCTCCCGGAAGGCCTGGCGGCCAACGACATCGCGCTGCAGAACCTGCACAAGATCGATGCTTTCGACCGTGACTTCATCGGCTTTGGCGTGGAGCAATGGGCTTTCGGCATTCGCGTCCGGTTGTTGAACCGCATGGGACGGTTCGCCGAATCGGAAGAGTATCTGGCGCGGATGTCGCAGCTGTCGCAGGATGCCAGTGACCCCTTGATGCGGCAGATCGCCCACCATGCAATCGTTGACCTGGCCTGGTGCAAAGGCGATGGGCGGCGGGCCCTGGAGCACAGTCGCGAGGTCTCGGCCATCGCGCGTGACCACGACACCAGTTATTCCAAAATCTTCGCCCTGTCCTGCCTGGGCCTGGCCCAGCTGACGGCCGGCCACCACGCCGAAGCGCGTGCCAGTCTTGCGCGCGGCCTGCAGATGATGCGTGAGTTGCAGGTTGCCGTGGATTTCGAGGCGGAGTTTCTCGCCGGGCTGGCGGAGGCCGAACTTGGCGCCAGACGCTACGCGCAGGCGATCGAGTTAGGCACCGAAGCGGTCGGCGTCGCGTTGCAACGCTCTAACCGGATCGCCCAATGCCGTGCCCTGATCGTTCAGGCCACCGCCCTGGCCTCGCAGGATCCACCCCAAGCCGTCCAGGCCCGCGAGGCCCTTGCCCAGGCCGAGGCCCTGGTGGCGCTCAGCGGCGCCAGTGTTTTTGCCGACCGGCTGGCGGCAGCCCGCAGTCTGCTGCACAGGACGCCCTCTAGCGACTGCGTCTGACCAGCAGCGTGTACTCGCCCAGGCCGTAGCCGGCCAGCAACTCGACCTGCCCACCCAGAGCTTCTTCGCAGAACGCGATCCAGGGCTGGGGCTGCGCGCGGAACAGGGCGCTGGACTGCGCCATGTGGGCCGGCCAGGGTGCCAGCAGGTTGAAGGCCAGTCCATGCCGTGAAGTCTCAAACAGCTGGCGCAAACAGTCTTCGATGTGGCGGATCCAGCGGGCCTGGCCACAGCGCAGTTTGACGTTGAAGACACCACTGGCCACTGTGTAGTCCGCGGTGCGCGGGCTGGTGTGGCCTGCGGCAAAGGCTGCGTCCGGGTGGAGCCGCCGTGCCGCCTCCACCATCGTCGGCGAGAGGTCGATTCCGAGATAGTCGATCTTTGCCGTCGTGGACGGCGCGCCGCCCAGGTGGCGCAACAGCTCGCCATAGCCGCAGCCGAAGTCGTTCAAGGAAAATTTTTTGCGCGCCGGCTCGCAGATGCGCAGGAGCTGGGCGAAGCGCAGATGCTGGCTGCTCGCGCAAGACCAGTCGACGCCGCGCGGCGTAGGGCCGTGGGCGTCGAGCTGGTCGGTGTAATAGCGGCCGATCTGCCCGCGCAAGGCTTGGGCTTGCCGCGGCGCAGCCTCGCCGGCGCGCGCCGCGGCCGCCATTTACTTCTTCGTGGCGGGCTTGGCCTTGCTCTTGGCCGCTGCCTTGGCCGTGTTGGCGGCCTTTGCTGCCTTCACCGGCTGCATCGGCAGGGAGATGGTCAGGTAGTCCTGTTCCAGGTAGTGGATCGGACGGCTCTTGTCGAAAATCTTGACCTGGGCGTTTTCCTTGTCGCCGCGCATGTCGTGCGACGTGAAATACACCGGCAGAGGCGTCTTGGAGGCCAGGTTCTTGACCAGGGCGCTGACGATGGCGACGTCGCCATTCTGGCCGCGCACGTTGGAGTCATGCTTGGCCAGCGCACCGACCAGGTCGTACCAGCGGTTCTTGACGTCGTGGTTCCAGGCGCTCAGGTTCAGTGCCGTGACGCTGGTACGGAAGGAGCGGCCCTTCTTGAACAGCTTGAATTCGGTCTGGAGCTCAATCATCTCCCGGATGCCGCCATGGTTTGCCGCGCCCTTTTGCGTCGGAGCAAACCGGACGTTCAGTTCATCCAGCATGCTGCCGATGTAGATATCGTGTTCCTGCATAAACCAGCCCATGGCGTCCTCCAAAAGTTGTCAAACAAAATGCAGGGGCAGTGTAACGGAGCGTAATCGCCGCGACAACCACACAACAGAGGATGTCAGAGCAACGGTGTGTCAGGCGGCGGCTGGTGCGGCGGACAGTTCGTCTAGCGTCTTGACCCGTGCATACACCGGCGTGAAGTCCGGCGCGGTCTTGTCGAACAGCTCCTGGAAGCTGTCGATGACGAAATAGGTCTGTTGGTAGCTGTCGATCTTGTAGCGCGTGCGCATCACCCGCTCGATGTCCAGCGGCAGGCGCTGCGGCTCGGGGCTTGCGATGGCGTGCTGCAACTCGCCCGGCGAGCTGAGGATGCCGGCGCCATAGGCGCGAAAGCCGTCCTTCTGGCGGATCAGGCCGAACTCCACCGTGTACCAGTACAGGCGCGAGAGCAGCTCGCAGGCGCCCAGGCCGTGCGCCTTCAGTCCGCCCTTGCCGTAGGCCTGCATGTGGTCGGCAAACACCGGGTCGAACAGCAGGGGCACATGGCCGAACAGGTCGTGGAAGACGTCCGGCTCGACGATGTAGTCGAATTCCTCCGGCTTGCGGATCCAGTCGGTCACCGGAAACTTGCGGTTGGCCAACAGGCTGAAAAACGGCACTTCCGGGATCAGGCCGGGCACGGTGACGATCTCCCAGCGCGTGGCCTGGTACAGGCGCTGGTTGATCTCGTCGAAGTGCGGGATGCGGTCTTTCACGCCCAGCGAGGGCAGGGCGGCGATGAAGGCGTCACAGGCGCGCCCGGGCAGCAGGGCGGCCTGGCGCTCGTACAGGCGGCGGTAGGTGGCGTGGTCGGCCGGCGTGTAGCTGGCGTAATCCTGCGGGCAGGTGTAGTCGGCGCCGGCGCGGCTGTAGTCGCCGCGCGGCGGCCGCTCGCTGGCGCCATAGACAACGGGCTCGACCGCCATGGCTCAGGCCTTTTTGGTATCGAGCACGCCGCGGCGGATCTGGTCGAGCTCCATGGTCTCGAACAAGGCCTTGAAGTTGCCTTCGCCAAAACCCTCGTTGCCCTTGCGCTGGATGAACTCGAAGAAGATCGGGCCCAGCTGGTTCTCGCTGAAGATCTGCAGCAGCAGGTCGCCCGGCTTGCCGTCGACCAGGATGTTGCGCGACTGCAGGGCGCCGATGTCCTCGCCCAGGCCGGGGATGCGCTTGGGCAGCAGCTCGTAGTAGGTCTCGCTGGTGTTGAGCAGCTTGACGCCGCTCATTTGCAAGGCATCGACCGTGTCGTACAGATTGGTCGAGCCCATGGCGATGTGCTGGATGCCCTCGCCCTGGTAGCGGTCTAGGTACTCCTGGATCTGGCCGGACTTCTCGTTGCCTTCCTCGTTGATCGGGATGCGGATCTTGCCGCAGGGGCTGGTCATGGCCTTGCTCTTGACGCCGGTGGCCTGGCCCTCGATGTCGAAGTAGCGCACCTCGCGGAAGTTGAACAGCCGCTCATAGAAGCCCGACCACTCGGCCATGCGGCCGCGGTGCACGTTGTGCGTCAGGTGGTCGATGTAGGTCAGGCCGTGGCCGGCCGGATTCAGCTCGGCGCCGGGCAGGGGCTCGAAGTCGACGTCGAAAAAGCCGATGTTGCCGATGTCGCCTTCCTTCGCGCCGTTCTTGCCACGCCACTTGTCGATGAAATAGATGATGGAGTCGCCGATGCCCTTGATGGCCGGGATGTTCAGTTCGCCGGGTGCCGCAGTGTTGGCGTAACCCCAGGCGCCCAGGGCGATGGCGCGCTCGTAGGCGGCCTTGGCGTCCTTCACGCGGAAGGCGATGGCGCAGACGCTGGGGCCGTGCAGGCGGGCAAAGCGCTGGGCAAAGCTGTCCGGTTCGGCGTTGATGATGAAGTTGATGCCGCCCTGGCGGTACAGGGTCACGGCCTTGTGGCGGTGTTTGGCGATCGGCTTGAAGCCCATGCGCTCGAACAGCTCGCCCATGGCTTTTGGGTCCGGCGCGGCGTATTCGATGAACTCGAAGCCGTCGGTCCCCATCGGGTTGTCCCAGCCGGAAAACTGTTGGCTGGCTTGTGCGGGCAGGGCTGCGTTCATGTGGACTCCGAAAGAGGTGCGGGAATGGACGCACTGTAAGCCGCAGGCCGCTCATTTTTATGCCGAATTCGGGCTTGATTTGGCCAAGCGGCGCAATAAAATTGCGAAATGAGCGAACTGCAAGCACTCGACAAGCTGGACAAGGCCATCCTGCGCCGCCTGCAGGCCAATGGCCGCGAAACCTACGACGTGGTGGGCGAGCAGGTCGGCCTGTCCTCCAGCGCCGTGCTGCGCCGGGTCAAGCGGCTGGAGGAGGCCGGTGTCATCGACCGTTATGTCGCCCTGGTGCGGCCCGAGGCGGTTGGCCTGGGCCTGACGGCCTACCTCAACGTGCGGCTGGAAAAGCACACCGAGAGCCACAAGCGCAATCCCATGGACCTGTTTCGCGCCAGCGTGCAGACCTGGCCCGAGGTGGCCGAATGCGCGGCCCTCACCGGCGAGATGGACTACCTGCTGCGGGTGGTGGTGCAGGACATGGCCCACTACAGCCGCTTCATCATGGACACCCTGCTCAAGCACCCCAGCGTGCAGGACTGCAAGACCAGCTTTGTGCTGGACCGGGTCAAGGCCACCACGGCCGTACCGGTGTAAGCCCCCTGTTTGCACGGCTGATTAGCCTGTGAAATTGCGCCAAAGCCCTTAAATTCAGACCATGGCCCCCTTGCAAGACCTCCGGCCGAACTCCATGGCCGTGCCCATCCGATCACTCGGGCCGGGCCACCGCGAGCGCATCGCCAGGCACCTGCTGGCGCTGGACGGGCAGGACCGCTACCTGCGCTTTGGCTATGCCGCCAATGACGAACAGATCCGCCGTTACACCGATGGCCTGGACTTCGAGCGCGACGACATCTTCGGCATCTACAACCGCAATCTGGAACTGCTGGCCATGGCCCACCTGGCGTTCTCGCGCGACCCCCAGGCCTCGGCCTGCGCCGAGTTCGGCGTCTCGGTGCTGGCCAAGGCGCGTGGGCGCGGCTATGGCGCGCGCCTGTTCGACCGCGCCGTCATGCATGCGCGCAACGAGGGGGTGGACCTGCTGTTCATCCATGCACTGAGCGAGAACACCGCCATGCTCAAGATCGCGCGCAACGCCGGCGCCACGCTCGAGCGCGCGGGCTCCGAGACGGAGGCCCACCTGCGGCTGCCGCCGGCCACCCTGGACAGCCGGGTCAGCGCCCTGGTCGAGGAGCAGATCGCCAAGACCGACTACCGGCTCAAGTCCCAGGCCAAGAGCTTCTGGGAGTTCCTGGCCGGCCTGCAGGAAGTGCGGCAGGGCGTGCGCGAAGGCCGCCACAAGTCCGGCGGCTGAGCGCCGGCGCCGGCCCTGCGGGCCAGCGCGTCACCTGTTTGGGCTATCCTATCGCTCCCCCCACCACCGCACGTCCTGCACCCCCCGGCTGTGTCCGACCCGCACCCTGCGCGCCCCGCGCCCGAAAGGGAAGACAAGCGCACTTTCCTGCAGAAAGTCGCTGAGTTCATCCATCCCGGCCCCGACTCCAAGGCCGAACTGATCGAAACCCTGGCCGACGCCGAGGACAACGACATCATCGGGGCCGAATCCCGGGTGATGCTCGAAGGGGTGCTGCGCATGGCGGACCAGACCGCCGGCGACGTCATGGTCGCCGCGCCGCGGATGGACCTGATCGACATCGATTCGCCCTACGACGAGATCCTGCACATCGTCATCGACACGGCGCACTCGCGCTTCCCGGTCTATGAGGGCGACCGCGAGAACATCATCGGCATCCTGCTGGCCAAGGACCTGCTCAAGCTGCAGCGCGCGCCCGAGCTGAACCCGCGTGCCCTGCTGCGACCAGCGGTCTTCGTGCCCGAGAGCAAGGGCCTGAACGACCTGCTGCGCGAGTTCCGCGGCAACCGCAACCACCTGGCCGTGGTGGTCGACGAGTTCGGCCGCATCGCCGGCCTGATCACCATCGAGGACGTGCTCGAGCAGATCGTCGGCGAGATCGAGGACGAGTTCGACATCGACGACAACGAGGGCGACATCTTCGGCCTGGCCGACCGCACCTACCGGGTCAGCGGCGACACCGCCATCGAGCGGGTCGACGAGGCCTTCGGCGTCAAGCTGCTGCCCACGGATGGCGAGCAGGACTTCGACACCATCGGCGGCCTGATCGCCCATGAGATGGGCCATGTGCCCAAGCGCGGCGAGCACCACACCATGGGCGGCCTGAGCTTCGTCGTGCTGCACACCAAGGGCGGCGCCGTGCGCTGGTTCAAGGTCTCGCCCGCCGCTGAAGACGACCTCACCGGCTGAGCGTCTTGCTGGCGCGCTGGCTCCCGTTTGCGATCGCGCCGGCCGCCGGCCTGGCCCAGGCCTTTTCCGTGGCCACGCCGTGGGACGGCCAGCCCCTGTGGTGGCTGCAATTGCTGTCGCTGGCCGTGCTGGCCTGGCAGGTGCAAAACGCCGGCTCGTGGCGCCGCGCCGCGCTGCTCGGCTGGGCCTTCGCCATCGCCTGGCTGACCGGCATTTTCTGGTGGCTGTTCATCTCCATGCACAGCTACGGCGGCCTGGCGGCGCCGCTGGCCGCCGCTGCGGTGCTGGGGCTGGCCGCCTTTCTGGCGGCCTACTACGCCCTCGTTTGTGGTCTTTTTCGGGCTCTAGCCCCCGGCGATACTGCATGGGGCGCTATTGTTTTCGGAGCGCTCTGGCTGCTGGCGGAGCTCTTGCGCGTCACCGTGTTCACCGGCTTTCCCTGGGGGGCCGGGGGCTATGCCCATGTGGACGGGCCGCTGGCGGGGTTGGCGCCCTGGTTGGGCGTGCACGGCATCGCCTTTGTGGCGGCGGTGCTGGCCTGCGCCCTGGCCCTGCTGGCCGAAGGCGCCTGGCGCAAGGCCTGGCAGCCGGCAGTGCCGGCGGCAGTCCTGGCCGTGTTGCTGGCTGCGGCGCAATGGCTGCCTTCCGATACGGACAGGCCCCACAGCGGCGGCAAACTGTCGGTGGCGCTCTTGCAGGGCAACATTCCCCAGGGCGAGAAATTCGAGCTTGGTTCCGGTGTCCCGCTGGCGCTGACCTGGTACGCGCAGGAACTGGCGCGGGCCACGGCCACCCTGGTGGTCGCCCCCGAGACCGCCATTCCCCTGCTGCCGAACCAGTTGCCCGAAGGCTATCTCTCGGCCGTGGGCCGGCGCTTTGGCGCCGGCGCGCAGGCCGCGCTGCTTGGCATCCCGTTGGGCAGCATGGCCGAGGGCTATACCAATTCGGTCATCGGACTGAAACCGGGTGCAGACACCTACCACTACGACAAGCACCACCTCGTGCCCTTTGGCGAATTCATCCCGCCGCTGTTTCGCTGGTTCACCGAGATGATGAACATTCCGCTGGGCGACTTCGAGCGCGGCGCGGTCGGCCAGTCCTCGTTCGAATGGCAGGGCCAGCGGCTGGCGCCCAACATCTGCTACGAGGATCTGTTCGGCGAGGAACTGGGCGCGCGTTTCGCCGACCCTTCCAGCGCGCCGACCATCTTCGTCAACGTCAGCAACATCGGCTGGTTCGGCGACTCCATCGCTATCGACCAGCACCTGCAGATCAGCCGCATGCGCGCGCTGGAGTTCGACCGGCCCATGCTGCGCGCCACCAACACCGGCGCCACCGTGGTGATCGACCACCGCGGACGGGTCACGCATGCGCTGCCGCGCCACACGCGCGGCGTGCTGCTGGGCGAAGTGGAAGGCCGCACGGGCATCACGCCCTATGCCTGGTGGGTCTCGCGGCTGGGGCTGTGGCCGCTGTGGCTGCTGGCGCTGGGCGCGCCGGCGCTGGCCTACTTCATGCGCACCAGGCGGCCCGGCCGGGCCGTGGTCACCTGACCTTCGCGCGCCACGGCCACGCCATGGACCCAGGTGCCCACATAGCCCTGGGCCTTTTGCAGGAAGCGCTTGCCGCCGGCCGGCAGGTCGTTCACCAGCTGGGGCGCGCCCACGCCCAGGCGCTGCGGGTCGACCACATTGATGTCGGCGCGCAGGCCCAGCGCGATGGCGCCGCGGTCCTGCAAGCCCAGGTACTGCGCATTGCGGCGTGACAGCATCTCCACCGCCCGGCCCAGCGGCATCTTGTCCCTGGCGCGGTCGCGCACCCAGTGCGTGAGCATGAAGGTCGAGAAGCTCGCGTCGCAGACCGTGCCCACATGGGCGCCGGCATCGCCCAGGCCGAGCAGGGCGCGCGGGTGGTCCAGCATCTTGCGCAAGCTGTCCAGCGAGCCCTCGTTGTAGTTGAAGATCGGAAAGTAGATGAGGTTGCTGCCGTCGCCGCCGGCCAGGTGGTCGTACAGCGCCTCCAGCGGCGTGGTGCCGGCCTGTTTGGCGCGCACCAGAAAGCTTTGCATCACCGAGGGCTCGTAGTCCAGCCGCGCGTCCAGCGGGAACATGCGGCCGCTGATCAGATCGATGCGTGCCAGCAGGATGTCCACCAGAGGCGGGATGGCCGTGCCGTCGCCGGCCAGGCGCCCGGATTGTTCCGACAGGATGCGTTGCTTGCGTGCCGGCTCGCGCAGGGCCGCGGCGCGTTGCGCCAGGGGCAAGTGGGCCACTTCCTTGTAGCCGGGAAAGCCCATGAAGGGGTGGAAGCTGGCATCCAGCCCGTTGATCACACCGATGCCGCGTGCCGCGGTTTGCAGGTACAGCGGCAGGCCGGCCGCCACGGACTTTTCCACCCGGGCCTGTATGGCCGGGTACTGCTGGCCGCGGGGGTCGCGTTGCAGCCAGGTAATGGACAGCGGCCGGCCTGCCGCGCGGGCCAGTTGTTCGACCAGGTCGAACTCGGCGTCAAAGCGTTGCGGACCCTGCAGCAGGTCGAAGTCGCTGACCATCTGCACGACGCCATGGCGCAGGCCGTGGAAGGCCTGGGCGATGCCGGTGAGTTCAGCGGCGCTGGCCTCGGCGGCCGGCGTCTCCTTGCCCTCGGAGGTGCGGTGGTTGTCGCTGCGGCCGCTGCTAAAGCCCGCGGCGCCCGCTTCCAGCGCTTCACGCAGCAGAGCGCGCATCGCCGCGATGTCCTCGGGCGTTGCCACTTCCTTGGCGACGGCGCGCTCGCCCATCACGTACATGCGCAGGGGGTCGTGCGGCACTTGCACCAGGTAGTCCAGGCTGCGGCCCTCGCTGTCCAGGGCATCCATGTACTGCGGGAAGCTTTCCCAGTTCCAGCGGATGCCCTCGTGCAGGGCGGCGCCGGGGATGTCTTCCACACCCTCCATCAGCTTGACCAGGCCGTCTTCCTTGCCCGGGCGCACGGGTGCGAAGCCGACGCCGCAGTTGCCCATGACCAGGGTGGTCACGCCGTGGTTCACGCTGGGCGAGAAAGTCGGGTCCCAGGTGGCCTGGCCGTCGTAGTGGGTGTGGATGTCGACGAAGCCGGGCATGACCCAGGCGCCGCTGGCGTCCACCGTCTCGCGGGCGACGCTGCCCGAGGGCCGGGTGCTGATTTCAACGATGCGGCCGTCCTTGACGCCGACGTCGGCGGTGAAGGGCTCACCGCCCTTGCCGTCGGCGACGGTGCCGCCCTCAATGCGCAGATCGAGCATCCTTGTGTCTCCAGTAAAAAGCCAGTGCCAGGCCGCTGACGATGTGCCAGATGCCCCAGAGGCTGGCGATGACCACCATGCCCAGGTCGCTGTGGAACTGTACGGCGATGATGCCCAGCGCCAGGCCGGAGTTCTGCATTCCCCCTTCGATCATCACGGCCCGCCGGTCGCGCTCGCTCACGCCAAATGCCAGGCTGGTGATCCAGCCGAAGAACAGGCCGCTGGCGTTGTGCAACACCACAATCAGCAGGGTGGGCAGCAGGCCCAGGGTCAGCAGTTGCCGCTCCTTGACCAGGCCGATGACGATGAAGGCCAGCAGGGCAAACAGCGAGAAGTTGGCCAGGGGCTTTCGAATGCGCTGCGTGACTCCGGGCGCCTGGGCCGCCACGAGCAGGCCCAGCGCCATGGGCACGGCCAGCAGGAACAGCAGGCTGAGCCAGATGCCCGAGGGGTCGATCTCCAACTGCTTGAGCCAGTCGGCGGTGGCCGGGTTGGCCGCCACCATCCAGGCGAAGTTCAGGGGTGTGGCCACCAGGGCGATCAGGCTGGCCACGGCCGACACGCTGACCGACAGCGCCGTGTTGCCGCGGCCGAAGTGCGTGATCACGTTGCTCAGCGAACCACCAGGGCAGGAAGCCACCAGGATCATCGCCACTTCGACATTGGGCGGCAGATCCAGCACCAGGGTGGCGGCCCAGGTGCCCACCGGCAGCAGGATGAACTGGGGGATGAGGCCGCAGACCACGGCGCGTGGCTGCTGGGCGACGCGGCGGAAATCTTCCAGCCGCAGCTCCAGGGCCACGGAAAACACCATGGTGGCCAGCACCAGGCTCAGGACCAGTTGGCTTGTCGTCATTCCTTGCCGCCTCCCCGGCCCCCAAAGGGTAATCGCCGGCCGACCCCGTAAAATCAAGGGTTTACGCCGGTCCGGCGCGCACGCGAGCGCTCATCTCCACATGTTGACCTTCCAGCAAATCATTCTCAAACTGCAGTCGTACTGGGATGCCCAGGGCTGCGCGCTCCTGCAGCCCTACGACATGGAAGTGGGGGCGGGCACCTCGCACACCGCCACCTTCCTGCGCGCCCTGGGCCCGGAGCCGTGGAAGGCCGCCTATGTGCAGCCCAGCCGCCGGCCCAAGGATGGCCGCTATGGCGAGAACCCGAACCGCCTGCAGCACTACTACCAGTACCAGGTGGTGCTCAAGCCCGCGCCGGCCAACATCCTGGAGCTGTACCTGGGCTCGCTGGAGGCCCTGGGCTTCGACCTGAAGAAAAACGACATCCGCTTTGTCGAGGACGACTGGGAGAACCCCACGCTGGGCGCCTGGGGCCTGGGCTGGGAGGTCTGGCTCAACGGCATGGAAGTCACGCAGTTCACCTACTTCCAGCAGGTCGGCGGCATCGACTGCAAGCCCATCACCGGCGAGATCACCTACGGCCTGGAGCGCCTGGCCATGTACCTGCAGGGCGTGGACAACGTCTACAACCTCCAATGGACCGAAGGCCTGTCCTACGGCGACGTCTACAAGCAGAACGAGGTCGAGCAGTCGACCTACAACTTCGAGCACAGCGACGCCGACTTCCTGTTCACCGCCTTCTCCGCGCACGAGAAGCAGGCCAAACACCTGATGGAGCAGCAGCTGGCCCTGCCGGCCTACGAGCAGGTGCTCAAGGCGGCCCACAGCTTCAACCTGCTGGACGCGCGCGGCGCGATCAGCGTGACCGAGCGCGCCGCCTACATCGGCCGCATCCGCAATCTGGCGCGCGCCGTCGCCCAGAGCTATTACGACAGCCGCGAGCGCCTGGGTTTCCCGATGGCACCGCGCGAATGGGTGGCCGACCTGCAAAAGAAGGCGGCCTGAACATGAGCACACAGAACCTCCTCGTTGAACTCTTTGTCGAAGAACTGCCGCCCAAGGCCTTGAAGAAGCTGGGCGATGCCTTTGCCGGCGTGCTGTTCGAGCAGCTCAAGGCCCAGGGCCTGGCTTCGACCGAGTCGAAGCTGACGGCCTTTGCGTCCCCGCGCCGCCTGGCCGCCCATGTGAGCGCCGTGGCCGCCGCCGCCGCCGACAAGGCCGTGTCGCAAAAGCTGATGCCCGTCAGCGTGGGCCTGGATGCGTCCGGCCAGCCGACGCCGGCGCTGCTCAAGAAATTGCAGGCCCTGGGTGCGGACGCGTCGGCCGTGGCCGGGCTCAAGCGCGCCATGGACGGCAAGGCCGAGGCCTTGTTCTACGACAGCAACGCCAGGGGCGCGAGCCTGGCCGAAGGCCTGCAAAAGGCCTTGAACGAGGCCATCGCCAGGCTGCCGATCCCGAAGGTCATGACCTACCAGCTGGCCGACGGCTGGACCGACGTCAAGTTCGTGCGGCCCGCGCATTCGCTGATCGCGCTGCACGGCAGCGCGGTGGTGGCGATTGAGGCGCTGGGCCTGAAGGCGGGCAACACCACCCAGGGCCACCGCTTCGAGGCGGCCAAGCCGCTGGTCACCATTGCCCACGCCGATGCCTATGCGCAGACGCTGGAACAAGATGGCGCGGTCATTGCCGGCTTTGCGCCGCGCCGCGCCGAGATCGTGCGCCAGCTCGCCGATGCCGCCGCCAAGGTGGGCAATGGCGCCCGGGCGATCGAGGACGAGGCCTTGCTGGACGAGGTCACGGGCCTGGTCGAGCGCCCCAATGTGCTGGTCTGCGAATTTGAGACCGAGTTCCTGGGCGTGCCGCAGGAGTGCCTGATTCTCACGATGAAGGCCAACCAGAAGTACTTCCCGCTGCTGGACGCGGCCGGCAAGCTGAGCAACAAGTTCCTGGTGGTCAGCAACATCAGCCCCGCCGATGCCAGCGCCGTGGTGCAGGGCAACGAGCGCGTGGTGCGCCCGCGCCTGGCCGACGCCAAGTTCTTCTTCGACCAGGACCGCAAGAAGACGCTGGCATCGCGCGTTGCCGGCCTGGCCAAGGTGGTCTATCACAACAAGCTGGGCACGCAGGGCGAGCGGGTGGAGCGCGTGCAGAAAATTGCGGCGCAGATCGTCCAATTCCTAAACGGCGACCCGGGGTTCCTCTCTGACGTTCTTCAGGCCGCGCTGCTGGCCAAGACCGACCTGGTGACCGACATGGTGGGCGAGTTCCCCGAGCTGCAGGGCACGATGGGCCGCTACTACGCGCTCAACGACGGCCTGCCGGTGGAGGTGGCCGATGCCATCGAAGACCACTACAAGCCGCGCTTTGCCGGCGACACCCTGCCGCGCGGCGCTGCCGGCGTGGTCGTGGCCCTGGCCGACAAGCTCGAAACCCTGGCCGGCCTGTTTGCCATCGGCCAGCTGCCCACGGGCGACAAGGACCCCTTCGCGCTGCGCCGCCATGCCCTGGGCATCGTGCGCATGCTGATGGAAAAGGACCTGGCCCTGCCGCTGGAGCCGCTGCTGGCTCAGGCCGTGGCCCTGTTCCCGCAGGCGCAGGCCCAGACCGCCGGCCTGCTGGCCGACTTCATTTACGACCGCCTGGCCGGCTCCTTGCGCGAGCAGGGCTACAGCGCCCAGGAAGTCGATGCCGTGCTGGCCCTGCGGCCGCAGCGTCTGGGCGACGTCGCCAAGCGCCTGGTGGCCGTGCGCGCCTTTGCCGCGCTGCCCGAAGCACCGGCCTTGGCCGCGGCCAACAAGCGTATCGGCAACATCCTGAAGAAGGCCGAGGCAGCCGTCGACCCGCATGTCAGTGAAGTGCTGCTGGCCGAGGACGCCGAGAAGGCGCTCTACGCCGCGATGCAGCAGGTGGTTCCCAAGGCCCAGGCCCAGTTCGAGGCCGGCGACTTCACCGCCTCCTTGCAGACCCTGGCTGCGCTGCGCGCACCGGTCGACGCCTTCTTCGACGGCGTGATGGTCAACGCGGAACAGGTCGATGTGCGCCTGAACCGCCTGGGCCTGCTGGCCACCCTGCACCTGGCCATGAACCGCGTCGCCGACCTCTCCCGTTTGGCCGCGTGAACGGAGCACCCCGATGAAACTCGTCATCCTCGACCGCGACGGCACGATCAACGAGGAGAGCGACGAGTTCATCAAGTCGCCCGAGGAGTGGCGGCCGCTGCCCGGCGCGCTGGAGGCGATCGCGCGCCTGAACCATGCGGGCTGGCGCGTGGCGATTGCCTCCAACCAGTCGGGCCTGGGACGCGGCTTGTTCGACGTGGCCTCGCTCAACGCCATGCACGCCAAGATGCACAAGCTGCTGTCGGCCCATGGCGGGCGCATCGACGCCGTCTTCTATTGCCCGCACAGCCCGGACGAGGGCTGCCATTGCCGCAAGCCCCAACCCGGCCTGTTCGAGCAGATCGGCGAGCGTTTCGGCGTCGAGCTCAAGGGCGTGCCGACGCTGGGCGACAGCATCCGCGACCTGCAGGCCGGCGCCGCGGCCGGCTGCGAGCCGCACCTGGTGCTCACCGGCAAGGGCGCCACCTACAAGGGCGCCGCGCTGCCCCCCGAGGCCCCGCCCGGCACCCTGGTCCACGCAGATCTGGCGGCGTTTGCCGACCACCTGATCGCCCGCCACGCCGTCCCCAAGATGGCCATCTGATCCTTTTCCTGCCACACCCATGCCCTTGCTGCGCTCCATCCTCCATGCCCTCGTGATGCTGGTGACCGTCATCCCCTGGGGCATCTGGATGGTGACGGCCTCGCTCTGGGCCAACGGCGAGCAGATGTACTGGAAGGCGGCGCGCTGGCTGGGCTGGCAGATCGATGCCGCGCGCATCCTGTGCGGCATCGAGGTGCGCGTCACCGGCATGGAAAACCTGCCCGAGGGCAAGACCAGCCCGGCCATCCTGCTGGTCAAGCACCAGTCGACCTACGAGACCTTCCTGATGCCCACGCTGATGCCGCATCCGCTGGCCTACGTGTTCAAGAAGGAGCTGATCTACGTGCCCTTCTTCGGCTGGGCCATGGGCCGCATGGACATGATCCACATCGACCGCAGCCTCAAGGCCAAGGCCTTCAACAAGGTGGTGGAGCAGGGCAAGCGCCTGCTGGCCCAGGGCATCTGGGTCATCATGTTCCCCGAGGGCACGCGCATCCCGCGTGGCCAGAAGGGCACCTACAAGACCGGCGGCACGCGCCTGGCGGTGGAAACCGGCGCGCCGGTGATTCCCATCGCCGTCAGCTCGGCCAAGGTCTGGCCGCGCAAGGCTTTCATCAAGCGCCCCGGCCTGGTCGATGTCTCCATCGGCAAGCCCATCCCCAGCCAGGGCCGGCAGCCCGAGGAGCTGATGCGCGAAGTCGAGGCCTGGATCGAGGCCGAGATGCGCCGCCTCGATCCCGAGGCCTACCGCTAAACTGCGCGTATGCGCCGGCTGCTCCAGCTCACCCTCGATCTGTTTGACACGGCGGCTCCGGTTCCCGCCCCCGGAATCGAGGAAAACAAGGCTGTGGCCCCCGGATATGCTGCCGATCCAGCTATCAAATCAATAGCGATTGTGGCGCCTGCGCCGGCCGAGCAGCTGGACCAGGTGATAGGCGGGGCGCACTTTCGCCATCCGCAGGCCGCCCGCGAAGCCTTGCTGGGCCAAAGCCGCGTGGCTTTTGCGCTGCGCCGCGCCCGCCGGCGCACCATCGGCTTTTCGGTCGACGCCTCGGGCCTGACCGTCACCGCGCCCAAATGGGTGCCCCTGTATGAGATCGACGCCGCCGTGAAATCCAAGGCGGCCTGGATCCTGCGCAAGCTCGACGAGACGGCACAACGCCAGCAGCGCATCGAGTCGGCCCGCATCGCCTGGCGCGACGGCGCCAGCTTCCCCTTCCTGGGCGAGACGGTGATCCTGGTGCTGGACCCGCGCCACGCCTTCAGCGACGTCGGTGGCGTGCTCAACACCGATGCCCAGGCCCTGCCGGGCGTGCCCCGCCTGACCCTGCACATCGGCTTGCCGCACACGGCAACGGCCGAGCAGATCCGCGATGCGGTGCAAGCCTGGCTGATGCGCCAGGCCAAGCGCCTGTTCACCGAGCGGCTGGACCACTACGCGCCCTTGCTGGGCGTGCAATGGCGCAAGCTGAGCCTGAGCAGCGCCGGCACCCGCTGGGGCACGGCGAACGCGGACGGTGGCATCCGGCTGAACTGGCGCCTGGTGCACTTTCGCATGCCGGTGATCGACTACGTGGTGGCCCACGAGCTGAGCCACCTGCGGGTGATGGACCACAGCCCGCGTTTCTGGGACACGGTGCGCACCGTGGTGCCCGACTACGCGCAGCTGCGCGGCCAGTTGCGTGACGAGGCGCTGCCCTCCTGGTGAGCCCCGACCGCGCAGCCGCGGCTGCGGCCTATACACTGGGCTGCGCTTGCAGGCCCTGCCCTGCGAGGGAAGGAAGCCGTATCCCGTGAAAAGCAGACTGGGCCTGCAGACGCGACTGATCCTGCTGATCATGGCGGCCATCCTGCCGCTGGCGCTCGCATCGGTGATAGCAGCCGTGCGCGAGCAGCGCGCGGCCACCGAGCAGACGCAGACCCAGCTCAAGCTCGCGGCCTCGCTGGTGGCTGCCAACCAGGACAGGCTGGTCGAGTCCACCCGCGACCTGCTGGCGGCCGTCGCCCTGATGCCCACGGTTCGGGCGCGCAACCAGGTCCAGTGCGAGGCCTATTTCGCCAGCCTGCGCGCCCGCATCCCCATCTACTTCAACATCGGCCTGCTGCGCATGGACGGCTCCCTCGTCTGCCATGCGGCAGTCGACCGCGGCGACTTCAACGTCGGCCGGCGGCCCGACTTCCAGCGCGCCCTGGCCAGCCGCACCTTCGTCATGGGCCAGGCCGGTGAATCCAATATCCCTGGCCGGCGCACGCTGCCCTTCGCCCTGGCGCTGACCGAGGGCGACACCGTGACCGGTGTGCTGTTCGCCTCGATCGACCTGCAGTCCGCCTCCGCGGCCCTGATGCGGCTGGACCTGCCGCAGGGGGCACGCGTCGTCGTTGCCGACAAGCGCGGTGACGTGCTGATGGAGCACCCGACCCTGCCAACACTGTCGACCATCCGCACCCTCGTCAGTCCCGATCTGCGGCAGGCAGCGCGCGACATGGTTGCGGCCGTGGGCGAAGGCGCCGACTCCGTCGGCGAGATGCGCGTCTGGGCTGCGGCCCCCACCCGAACGGTGGCTGACGAGGGTCTGCTGGCGGTGGTGAGCCACGATGCCGACCAGGTTGCCAGCCGCGCTCTGGACAATATGTGGCGCCAGCTGGCCCTGCTGGGGCTGACCCTGCTGGCCGGAACGCTGGCTGCCTGGTGGCTGGGCCGTCGTGCCATCGTGGGGCCGGCGCGCCAGGTCATCGGCGCGGTGCGGCAGTTCGAGCGTGGTGACCTGGATGCGCGCGTGGCGCTGAGCAGCCAGCAGCGGCCGGGCGAGTTCGCCCGCATCGGCGCGGCCTTCAACCTGATGGCCGAGTCGCTGCAGCTGCGCCAGCTGGACCTGCAGTCCGAGCTGCGCCGCAGCCGCGACGCCTACGCCGTGCTGGAACTGGTGATCAGGAGCATGCAGGACGGCCTGCTGGCGGTGGACAACCAGGGCAAGCTGATCATGTCCAACGAGCTGGCCGAGCGCCTGTTCTCGGCCGACGCCAGCCCGCCGCCGCAGGATTGGCCGCGCCGCTTCGGTCTCTACCAGGCCGACGGCCAGACCCTGTTCGTGGCCAGCGAGCTGCCGCTGGCCCGCGCCATGCGCGGCGAGTCGGGCCGCGACGTGCAGATGTTCGTGCGCAACCCCTCGGTGCCCGAAGGCCGGTTGATCCAGTGCAGCTACCAGCCCATGCGCAGCGAGGGCGCCATCCGCGGCGGCCTGCTGATGTTCACCGACGTCACCGAGCTGCAGCGGTTGCAGACCGAGCAGGCGGCCCAGTTCGGCGCCCTGCGTGAAACCCAGCGCAAGCTGGTGGAGGCGCAGCGCATCGGCCGCATCGGCAACTGGGAGTTGGACGTGCGCAGCGCCCGCCTGTGGTGGTCGGACGAGGTCTATGCGCTGTTTGACGTGCGGCCGCAGGATTTCGGCGGCACAGACGAAGCCTTCGTCCAGTACGTCCATCCCGGCGACCGCGAGCGTGTCGGCGCCATGCATGCGGATGCGCTGCAGGGTCTGGTGAAGATCGACATGGAGTACCGCGCCCTCCGACCCGATGGTCGCGAGGTCTGGTTGTACGAAATCGGCGAGCTGCGGCGCGATGCACAGGGTGCAGCCGAAAGCCTGACGGGCGTGGTGCAGGACATCACGGCGCGCAAGCAGTCCGGGCTCGCGCTGCTGCAGCGCGAGCGCGAGCTGGCCCAGTTCACTGCCATGCTGCAGCGCGCCGCCGAGGCTGCCCAGGCCATCAACCGCCAGCGGTCCATGCAGCAGACCATGGACGAACTGGCGGCCCAGGCCCGCTCGGTGCTGGGCGCCCGCCTGGCCATGGTGGCGGTGGCTGCAGACGGCGATTGGCGGCGCGCCCGCACGGCGATGTCGGTGGCCGACAGCCTCGCGACTTTCCGGCGACGGCCGCCGGCGCCCGACGGCTCCGGCATCTACGCGCTGGTGGCGGAGCTGGGCCGGCCCCTGCGGCTGACCCATGCCGAGCTGCTGGAGCATCCACGCTTTCGTGGCTTCGGTGGCCTGGACGCGGGGCACCCGCCCATGCACGGCCTGCTGGCGCTGTCGCTGAACGACCGTGCCGGCCGGCAGATCGGCATCCTCATGCTGTCGGACAAGGAGCAGGGCGAGTTCACCGAGCGCGACGAGTACGTGGCGCTGGAGCTGGCCCAGCTGTCGGCCATCGCCATCGACAACGCGCGCCTGTTCAGCGAGATCCGCGAGCTCAATGCCGGCCTGGAGGCGCGCATCGCCGCGCGCACCGCGGAGCTGGCGCAGCAGGAAGCGCGCTTTCGCGCCCTGGCCGAGCAGGCGCCGGAAATCATCTGGAACCTCGATCCCCGCGGCCGCCTCATCTACGTCAACAACGCCTGGAGCGAGCTGGTGGGCGGCACGGCCGAGGACTGGCTGGGCGGCAAGTGGCGATCGCGCATCCATCCCGAGGACATGCCGGAGGTTGCGCGCAACTGGGAGCGCTCGCGCGAGAGCATGCGTTTCTACGCCGGCACGCGCCGCATCCTGGCCAAGGACGGCAGCTGGCACACCACCACCTACCGTGGGGCGCCGGTGTTCGACGCGCACGGCGAGGTGGTGTTCTGGGTCGGCATCGATTCGGACATCACCGAGCTCAAGGGCATCGAGCAGGCCTTGCGCGCCTCCAACCAGGAGCTGGAGGCGTTCTCCTACTCGGTGTCACACGACCTGCGCGCTCCACTGGGCGCCATCGGCGGCTTCAGTCGCGCGCTGGCCAACAAGCTCGAAGGCCAGGGCGATGAGCGGGTCAGCCATTTCCTGGCGCGCATCCAGGCCGGCGTCAACAAGATGGAGCAGCTGATCGACGCCCTGCTGGGCCTGTCCAAGGTGGTCCGGGCGCCGCTGCGCTACGGGCCGGTGGATTTGAGCGCGCTGGCGCACGAAGCGATCGAGGCCCTGCAGGAGCAGCAGCCCGAACGCCTTGTGCAGGTCCAGGTGCAAGACGGCCTGACGGCGCAGGGCGACGCCCACCTGTTGCGCGGCGTGCTGGAGAACCTGCTGGGCAACGCCTGGAAGTTCACCTCGCAGACGCCCGCTGCGCGCATCGAGGTCGGCCTGCTGGAGCGCTCCACCTTCTACGTGCGCGACAACGGCGTGGGCTTCGACATGGCCTATGCCGACAAGCTGTTCGGCGCCTTCCAGCGCCTGCACACCGAGGCGCAGTTCCCCGGCACCGGCATCGGCCTGGCCACGGTGCAGCGCATCATCGCCAGACACCAGGGCCGGGTCTGGGCCGAGTCCGTGCCTGGCGAGGGCACGACCTTTTACTTCACGCTGTCGGAGTCGGCCCCGCCGCCCTGGCTGGGGGCTGGGACCCCTGGGGGCTAGACCGCTGAAAAGCGCCAGACGCCTTGCGCGTCCTTGGTGCGGCGCAGCTTGCCCTCGAACCACAGCATGTGCAGGTGGGCCACCGACTCGCCCATGGCAAAGGTGGTCTGGTGCAGGTCCAGCGCCCGCTTGAACAGCACAGGCAGCATGTCAGCCGCCGACTGCGGCGCGCCGGCGCAGGCCTGCAGCACCTCGGCCAGCCGGTCGCGGTGGTGCTCGTGCAGCTGGGTGATGCGCGTGTGCAGGCCGGTGAAGGGCTTGCCGTGCGAGGGCAGGGTCAGCGTGTCCGCGGGCAGGGGCGAGAACTTGTCAATGGAGTCGAGAAAGGCCTTGAGCGGGTTGGACTCCGGCTCCACGTCGTAGACGCTGACGTTGGTCGAGATGCGCGGCAGCATCATGTCGCCCGAGATCAAGACCTTGAGCGCATCGCAGTACAGCGCGATGTGCTCGGGCGCGTGGCCATAGCCGCTGATGCAGCGCCAGCCGCGCCCGCCGATGACCACGGTGTCGCCGTCCTGCATGCGGTGGAAGCTGGGCGGAACGGCCGGCACCATGCCGGGGTAGTAGCTGGTGCGCGCGCGGATCTGCTTCTGGGTCTCGGGGTCGGTCAGGCCGTGGGCGGCGAAAAAGTCGGCCGCGCTGGGGCCGCCGAAACCGGTGGTGCTCTGTGAGCCCAGGCGGGCGGCGTTGTAGTCGGTCGCGCTGATCCACAGCGGCGCGTTCCAGCGCGCGCACAGCCAGTGCGCCAAGCCGATGTGGTCCGGGTGCATGTGGGTGACCAGCACGCGCAGGACGGGCAGGCCTTCGAGCTGGCTGGCGAAGATCTGCTCCCATTGCGCCTTGGCCGCGTCGTGGGTGATGCAGCAGTCGACGATGGTCCAGCCCTGCAGCGCGGCGCCGCTGCCGTCGGGCGCCGCGATCTCGTCGCGCAACAGCCACAGGTTGATGTGGTCCAGGGCGAAGGGCAGGCCCATGCGGATCCACTTGATGCCGGGTGCCACGTCGAGCGCATCGCCCTGGCCAGGCAGACTGTCGCCCAGCGGGTAGTGCAGTTGCTGCTCGAGCAGGTTCAGGGCGGCGCGATGGGGCATCGTGGAGTGATTGACGTTGACGTAAACGTCATATGTAATCGGCCATTGTAGGCAGGCGTGCAAGCCCCTGCTGTCCCCTGCCGTACACGCGAACTTATCTCTCATGGCGACCACCACCTACACCATCAGCGACCTGGCCAAGGAATTCGACCTCACCACCCGCGCCATGCGCTTCTATGAGGACATGGGCCTGCTGCAGCCCGAGCGCTCGGGCCCGGGTGGCCGCAACCGCGTCTACAGCGCGCGCGACCGCACCCGGCTCAAGCTGACGCTGCGCGCCAAGCGCCTGGGCCTGTCGCTGACCGAGGCGCGCGAGATCATCGACATGTACGACAGCCCGCGCGACACCGGTCCGCAGCTCAAGAAATTCCTGGCCGTGCTGGCCGGCCATCGCAAGCAGATCGAGGAGCAGCTGGCCGAGCTGCAGGCCAATCTGGAGGAGGTCAAGGTCCACGAGAAGGAGGCCAGGGCCTTGCTGTCCCGCCCCAAGGTGCAAGAGGCCGCCGTCCCCGCGGGCCGTGCGCGCAAGCTGCGGCAGGCATAATTGACGTTGACGTAAACGTCAATCAGCAAGGCCGCCATGACTGAACCGCGTTTCGAACCCCGGGATCCCGCCTTTGCACAGCGTGTGCGCAGCAGTTTCGCCCTGCAAGGCGCGATGGCCACCATAGGCGCCACGCTGGCCGAGGTGGAGCCCGGCCGGGTGGTGATCGAGCTGCCCTGGGCGAGCGGCCTGACGCAGCAGCACGGCTTCCTGCATGCCGGCATGGTCGCCACCGCGCTGGACTCGGCCTGCGGCTACGCCGGCTCCACCCTGATGGCGGCCGACGCCGGCGTGCTGACCATCGAATTCAAGATCAACTTGCTGGCCCCGGCCCAGGGCGTGCGCTTTCGCATGGTGGGCGAGGTGCTCAAGCCGGGCCGCACCATCACCGTGGCCGAGGGCAAGGCCTACGCCATCGGCGAGGACGGCGCGCACAAGCTGGTTGCCACCATGAACGCCACGCTGATGGCCGTCACCGGGCGCGAGAACGTCCGGCATTGACATCCCCGAAGGAGACACGACATGAACAACCTGCCAGGCCTGAACTTCCAGCTGGGTGACGAGGTCGACGCGCTGCGCGACGCGGTGCGCGAATTTGCCCAGGCCGAGATCGCGCCGCGCGCTGCCCAGATTGATGCCTCAGACCAGTTCCCCATGGACCTGTGGGCCAAGATGGGTGCGCTGGGCGTGCTGGGCATCACCGTGTCCGAGGAATATGGCGGCGCCGACATGGGCTACCTGGCCCACATGGTGGCGATGGAGGAAATCTCGCGCGCTTCGGCCGCGGTCGGCCTGTCCTACGGCGCGCATTCCAATCTGTGCGTGAACCAGATCAAGCGCAACGGCAGCGAGGCGCAGCGCAGGAAGTACCTGCCCAAGCTGATCTCCGGCGAGCATGTGGGCGCGCTGGCCATGAGCGAGCCGGGCGCCGGCAGCGACGTCCTGTCAATGAAGCTCAAGGCCGAGGACAAAGGCAGTTACTACCTGCTCAATGGCAGCAAGTTCTGGATCACCAATGGGCCGGACGCCGACACCCTGGTGGTCTACGCCAAGACCGAGCCCGAACTGGGCGCGCGCGGCGTCACCGCCTTCCTGATCGAAAAGGGCATGCCGGGCTTTTCCATCGCGCAGAAGCTGGACAAGCTGGGCATGCGCGGTAGCCACACCGGCGAGCTGGTGTTCCAGAACGTGGAGGTGCCGCTGGCCAATGTGCTGGGCACGCTCAACGGCGGCGCCAGGGTGCTGATGTCGGGGCTGGACTACGAGCGCGCCGTGCTCACCGGCGGGCCGCTGGGCATCATGCAATCGGTTATGGACAACATCGTGCCCTACATCCACGACCGCAAGCAGTTCGGCCAGAGCATCGGCGAGTTCCAGCTGATCCAGGGCAAGGTGGCCGACATGTACACCGTGCTGCAGGCGGGCCGGTCGTTCGCCTACACCGTGGCCAAGAATCTGGACATGCTGGGGGCGGACCACGTGCGCCAGGTGCGCAAGGACTGCGCCTCGGTCATCCTGTGGTGCGCCGAGAAGGCCACCTGGATGGCCGGCGAGGGCATCCAGATCTTCGGCGGCAACGGCTACAT
>NZ_CAKZHQ010000017.1 GCF_936925435.1 uncultured Ramlibacter sp.
CGAAGAGGCCGCCAGCGTGGAGCACGACAGCGACCTGTACAACGCCGAGATTGACATCTTCCTCGACTCCAACGACGCGATGTTGATCGAGCAGGCCCGTGCCGACGGCATTCCCGATGCCTGGATGGAGGCCGCACGCAAGAGCCCGGTGTACAAGATGGCCGTCGAATGGAAGGTGGCCTTGCCGCTGCACCCCGAGTACCGCACGCTGCCCATGGTCTGGTACGTGCCGCCGCTGTCGCCCATCACTGCCGCCGCCAACGCAGGGCAGATCGGCATCAATGGCGAGATTCCCGACATCCAGCAGTTGCGCATTCCGGTCAAGTACCTGGCCAACTTGCTGACCGCCGGCGACACCCTGCCGGTGGAGCGCGCCCTGGAGCGCATGCTGGCCATGCGCGCCTACCAGCGTGAAAAGCACGTGGAAGGCCGCATCAACACCGCCGCTTTGCAGCAGGTGCAGATGACACAGGCCGAGGTGGAGGAGATGTACCAGATCATGGCCATCGCCAACTACGAAGACCGCTTTGTCATCCCCAGCACGCACCGTGAATACGCCGAGAACACCTTCGACATGCGTGGCGGCTGCGGGTTCTCGTTTGGCAACGGCTGCTCCGAAGGCAGCAGTGACGTGAGCCTGTTCGGCAGCGGCAAACGCCGCACCATCCCCATCAAGGCGGGAGTCTAGACATGGCACCCCCATCGCCCGTTCGGCCTGAGCCTGTCGAAGGCCTCACACCAACACCAGAGTACCAGGCACCGTTCACTGCAGCGTTTCGAAAAGCTCAACGCGAACGGTTGGGTTTGACCATCATTGAGGAATACCAATATGCCTAACAACGCCTCCCTGACCCTGCGCGTGCTGGCCCGCCTGCTGGGCTATCCTGACGCTGAATTGCGCGCCCACCTGGGCGACCTGCGTGCCGCGCTGCACAGCGAACAAGCCCTGGGCTCCACCCGCCTGAGCGAGTTGGACACACTGCTCCAGTCCATGCGCACACGCGACCCGATCGAACTGGAAGCCGACTACGTGCAACTCTTCGACCGTGGTCGCAGCACCTCACTGCACCTGTTCGAGCATGTGCACGGCGACAGCCGCGACCGGGGCCCCGCCATGGTGGACCTGTGTCAGACCTACGAAGCTGCCGGCCTGTTCCTTGCGCCGGGCGAACTGCCTGACCACTTGACGGTGGTGCTCCAGTACGCGTCGACGCAGCCGCCCGTGCAGACCCGGGCCTTCCTGGCAGAGATCGCGCACATCCTGCAGGTGATATTCAGCGCATTGCTGCGACGCGAGGCTGCCCACGCTTGCGTGCTGGCCGCGTTGCTCGATCTCGCGGGCGAGAAGGCTCAGGCCGTCACCGTGCCGCCCGAGCCCGAGCTGGACGAGACCTGGGCCGAACCCATGGCCTTCGATGGCTGTTCCACCCAGGGCCAGGCGCGGCCCGGGCAGCCGCAACCGATCCAGATCGTGCGCGCGCCCGTGAGTCACGCAACACGCGCCACCCAACCCACGCAGGGAGCGTCCACATGAACACCCTCCACAACTTCATCTTCAACGTCTATCCGTACATCTGTCTGGCCGTGTTTCTCATGGGCAGCCTGGCCCGCTTCGACCGAGATCAGTACACGTGGAAGAGCGACAGCTCGCAGCTGCTCCGCCAGGGGCAATTGCGCGGGGGCAGCAACCTGTTCCACGCCGGCATCCTGTTCCTGTTCTTCGGCCACCTGTTCGGCCAGCTCACGCCGCACGGGCTGTACGAGATCTTCGTCACGGCCTCGCAGAAGCAGCTGATCGCGGTGGTGGCCGGCGGTGTGGCCGGTGGCTTGTGCTTCATCGGGCTGACCATGCTGCTGCACCGCCGCCTGTTCGACCCTCGCATCCGCCTGACCAGCCACCGCACCGACATCGCGATCCTCATCATCCTGTGGGTTCAGCTTGTCATCGGCCTGTCGACCCTGCCGGCGTCGCTGCATCACGTGTCCGACCCGCAGACCATGCTGCGCCTGGCCGAGTACCTGCAGGGCATCGTGCTGATGCAGCCCAATGCAGCATTGGTGGCGGGCATCGAATGGCACTTCCAGGCGCACATGCTGCTGGGCATGACGATCTTCCTGCTGTTCCCTTTCAGCCGCCTGGTGCATGTGTGGAGCGGCTTCGGCACCCTGGCTTATCTGGTGCGCCCGTACCAGATGGTGCGTGCACGCCGGCTCAACGTGCCCGCCGGGCAGAGCCAGCCGCGGCGTGTCGGCTGATCACGGGTTCCCCCACTACTGAAGGCCCAGACCATGAACACCTCCGCTTCCGTGCTTCCCCAGGTCAATGGCGTCGTGCTGGCCTACCCCAACGAAGGGCTGACGACCGAAGCCCTGCGGCAGCGGGCCTGTGCCGAACTGCTGCGCCAGGCGGCCATTCAGGCCGGCCTGTTGGCGGCTGACGACCCGCTGCCCCTTGGCGGCGCCATGACCGAAGTTGCCAGCACCGCCATCGAAGCGCTGCTGGACCGCGAGCTGCACGTGCCCGAGCCGTCGGACGAAGCCCTTCGCCGACACCACGCGGCCCAGCGCGGCCGCTACGCCGTGGGTGAACGTGCACAGCTGCGCCACGTGTTGTTTGCCGTCACGCCGGGCGTGGATGTGAATGCCCTGCGCCAACGTGCCGAGGCCTGCCTGCTGGATGTGCGCTGCGCCTCGCCCGGTGGCGAAGACCGCTTCGCAATGGCGGCTGCTTCCACTTCCAACTGTCCCAGCGGTGCGGAGGGGGGCGCGCTGGGCTGGCTGACGGCCGACGCGTGTGCGCCGGAGTTCGCACGCGAGATCTTCGGCAAGCCCGAGGTCGGCGTGCTGCCGCGCCTGGTGCACAGCCGTTTCGGGCTGCACGTGGTGGAAGTGCTGGCGCGCGAACCTGGTCTGGACCCCGCGTTCGAGGCTGTGAAATCAGCCGTGGCGCAGGGGCTTCGACAGCAAGCCTTTGCCACGGCGCTGCGGCAGTATCTTCAACTTCTGGCGGGCTCGGCCACCGTGATGGGCGTCGACCTGGAAGCGGCCGAGTCGCCCTTGGTGCAGTAGCCCATCGCAGACCCGTCCCGCCATGCCCGACGAACTCCTGCAGCGCCTGCAGCGCTTCCAGACCGACGCATTCCCGCTGCACCGCTCGCACTTCAGGCACTTGGTTGACGACGGCCAGCACCCGATGACGCTGTTCATCGGTTGCAGCGATTCACGCTTGGTGCCCTACCTGCTGACTGGCGCCGGTCCGGGCGAGTTGTTCCTGGTGCGCAACGTCGGTGCCTTCGTGCCACCGCACGACCAGAGCCAGGGTTTCCATGGCACGGCGGCGGCCATCGAGTTCGCCGTCCTCAACCTGTCGGTCAAACGCATCGTGGTGTGCGGTCACAGCCACTGCGGCGCGATCCGGGCCTTGTATGGCGATGTCTCACCGGCGGCCAAGCACCTGTCGCAGTGGTTGGAACTGGGGCGCGAAGCCGCCTTGCCCGTGGCCGAGCCCGGCCCCGATGTCCTGCGGCGCACCGAGCAACGCGCGGTGGTGCTGCAACTTGAGCGGCTGATGGACTACCCGATGGTGCGAGAGCGGGTGGAGGCCGGCACACTGGCCTTGCACGGCTGGCACTACGTGATCGAAGACGGCGAGGTCCATGTCTTCGACGTTCAGCGCGGCGGCTTCGTGCCTGCGGCACAGGCCGACAACGCGGGCACCGGGCCGTACGTGGCGCACCAACCCGAAGCGCTACAGGATGATGAGTCCACCCGCTTGTGAAAGGGGCGAAAGGGCGACCGTCCGGTCAGCCCAGCTGGACGGCCTCGCCCTGACGGTCGAACGGAATCATGCCGCTCAGGTTGCCGGACTTCACCGCCTCCACCATGCGGGTGAGTGCGGCCTCCACCTGCGTCGAAGCGGGAGCCTGCCTTCCTTGGCCAGACATGGCCGCAGCGAAGACGAGGGCCCAGTCCTGACCCATGGACAAGGCTTCCGCCTGCAACGCGGCGAAGTCCTTCAAGTCGGCAGGGTCCTTGTCCACGCACATCAGCGGTGCCAGCTCGCCGGACTCACCTGCTTCGAAGCGTGCCCGCTGTTCGGCCGTGGCGTCCGGCGGCAGGCTCGCTGCAGCAAACACCATCAAGAGACGCTGCGCGTCGGGTTGCTGCCGAGCGGCCGCCAGCAGGTCGTTGAAGTGACTGATTTCCATGGCCCCGAGCTTAGTCGCTTCCACCCACATACCGATCACCATGCCTGAGTTCGCGGTCTGGTATTCGCCCCTCAAGTCGGCCCATATCGGTCTCGTGCTGGTCAGTGGGTGCCTGTTCGCATTGCGCGGTGCGCTGGTGCTGGCTGGGCAGAGCCGGGCGATGGCCAAGCCTTGGCGGATGCTCAGCTACGGCATCGACACCCTGTTGCTGGCTGCCGGCGTCACGCTCTGGGCTTTGCTGTCGCTGAACCCGGTGGCCAGCCCCTGGTTGGGGACCAAGCTGCTTTTGCTGGTGCTGTACATCGTGCTCGGCTCACTGGCGGTCAAGCGGGCGCGGGCACCGGCGGCGCGCCGCGCCAGCTACGCCGGGGCCCTGATGGTCTACATGTTCATGGCGTCGGTGGCGATTTCGCACCACCCGCTGGGGCTTTTGCAGCCATGGTGGACACATGGCGGCTGAAGGCACTCCAAGCCTCGACCGGGCTCGGTCTGTTTCCGGCCTCCAGTACAGTGCGCGCATGCCTCGGTCATGGAGCCTCTCCGCCAAGCTTGGCGCCATCGGGGGCGCCTTGTTGCTGATGGCGTTTGCCTCGATCGGGTTGACGCTATGGGTGACCTGGCAGTTGGAAGGTGGTGCGGCGGCTGTCAACGAGGCCGGCCGCATGCGCATGCAGACCTGGCGCATGGCCCAAACGCTGGCCCGCGCGGACGCGCAACAGATTGCAGGGCTGGCGGCGCAGTTCGACCAAAGCGTGAGCGTGCTGCGAACGGGCGATCCGGCACGTCCGCTGCTCGTTCCACACGACGCCCTGTCGCAGGAGGCCTTTGCCGCTGTACAGCGCGACTGGCTGGCGCTCAAGGCAAGGTGGACCGCGTTGCCTGGACCGGGTGCCGAACTGTCAGGGCAGCAGGCCGATGCCTTTGTGGCCCGCATCGATACCTTCGTGTCGGCGATCGAGCACCACCTGTCCCGACTGACGGCCATCCTGAATGCCGTTCAGTTCGTGATGGTGGCATTGACCATCGGCAGTGCGATTGCCTTGCTGTACTCGGCCTACCTGTTCATCTTTAACCCGCTATCCCGGTTGCAGGCCGGGCTGTCCCGGGTGGAGGCGGGCGACCTGGGCGCGCGGGTCGACCCCGGCGCCAACGACGAATTCGGGGCGCTCGCGGCCGGCTTCAACCGCATGGCCGAAACCCTCCAGGGCCTGTACCAAAACCTCGAGTCCAAGGTGCAGGAAAAGACGGAGCATCTGGAGGCCCAGCGAGCGCGGTTGGGGGCCTTGTACGAGTCGGCCGCATTCGTAGCGCGTGCCGAGACGCTGGAGGCGCTGGCGCAGGGCATTGCCAGACAGGTACGCCAAGTGGCCCGCGCCGACGCCTCGGCCGTGCGCTGGTCGGACGAGGCCAACCGCAAATACCTGCTGTTGGCGTCCGACTGCCTGCCTCAGGCTGTCATCGACGAGGAGCTTTGTATTCCCACGGGCGACTGCCTGTGCGGTCAGCCCCAGGGCGGCGCCACGACACGGGTGATCCCGATCCTGCCGGACGGCCCCGCGTCGCGCCTTGGACACTGCGCCCGAGAAGGCTTCCAGACCGTCATCAGCGTGCCCGTCAGGCTGCACGAGCGGATGGTTGGCGAGCTCAACCTGTTTTACCGCGAACCCAGGGCCTTGTCCGACGACGACCGCGCCTTGCTGGAAACCATTGCCAGCCACCTGGCGGGTGCCATCGAGGGCCTGCGTGCCGCAGCCCTGCAACGCGAGACCGCCGTGGCCGAGGAGCGCAGCTTCATCGCGCGCGAGCTGCACGACTCCATCGCCCAGAGCCTGGCCTTCCTGAAGATCCAGCTAGGCCTGCTGCGCAACGACATCAAGAGCACGGATGCCGCCCGCATCGACAGGACCCTGGGCGAACTCGACGCCGGCGTCCACGAAAGTCTCGGCGACGTGCGTGAACTGCTGGTGCACTTCCGCACCCGCACCAACAGCGAAGACATCGCCCCCGCCTTGAAGACCACGCTGCAGAAGTTCGAGCACCAGACCGGCCTGGCCACCCATCTGGACATCGAAGGCGACGGCATGCCGCTGCCGGCCGACGTGCAGGTGCAGGTGCTGCACGTGGTGCAGGAGGCTCTTTCCAACGTGCGCAAGCATGCGCAGGCGCGAGAGGTGTGGGTGGAAGTGCAGCAGACGCCGCAGTGGCGCGTGGAGGTGCGTGACGACGGCTGTGGCTTCGACCCCGATGGCGCCGGCCCTGACGAGACCCACGTGGGGCTGCGCATCATGCGCGAGCGGGCGCACAACATCGGCGCGACGGTGGAGGTGGCCTCGGTGCCAGGCTCGGGCACTTGCGTGGTGCTGAAGCTGCCTGAACGCCTGGGGCTGGCCGCATGATCGCCGCACAGCCCATTCGCGTGCTGGTGGTCGACGACCACACGCTGTTCCGCCGCGGGTTGATCTCGCTGCTGGCGGGCGACGCCCGCTTCCAGGTGGTGGCCGAGGCCGGCGACGCCAACGAGGCGCACCAGCGGGCCGCGCAAACCCAGCCCGACGTGATCCTGCTGGACAACCACATGCCTGGCGTCAACGGCGTTGACGCGCTTGCCGGGTTCAAGGCATTGGCGCCCCAAGCCCGGGTGCTGATGCTGACCGTCAGCGAGGACGAGCGAGACCTGGCGGCCGCTCTGCGCGGCGGCGCCCGCGGCTACCTGCTCAAGACGATGGACAGCGAGATGCTGGCCTCGGCCATCCAACGCACGATGGCAGGCGAATCGGTCGTCAGCCCCGAGATGACGAGCAAGCTGGTCAATGCCTTCCAGACGGGGCAGGGCACTGCCACACCACCGCCGCCGGCCGTCGACACCGACCCGATCCACAGCCTGTCCCCGCGTGAGCGCGAGATCCTGGCCCTGATCGCCAAGGGCGCCAGCAACAAGGAATTGGCGCGCGACCTGAACATCGCCGAAGCCACAGTGAAGATCCACGTGCAACACATCCTGCGCAAGCTGAACCTCAGCTCGCGTGTGCAGGCGGCGGTGTACCTGGCAGGGCGGCAGGGGTGAACGCCGGGGACGAACTGCTGGACCTGCTCGCGCTGCGTTACTCGGTGGGGCCGAAGTATTTGGCGCCGCCTGGGCCGAGCGCAGAGCAGTGGGCCCGCGCCGCGGACCTGGCCTTGCGTGCGCCCGACCATGGCGGTTTGCGGCCGTTCCGGTTCGTCGTGGTTGGTGACAGTCAGCGCGTTGCATTGGCCGGGTTGTTCGCAAGGGGCGCAGAGCAACGTGGGCAGACCGCCGAAGAAGTCGAGCGCGCCCGGGCGCGTGCCTTCAACGGCCCCGGGCTCGTTGCGCTGGTCGCCCGCGTGCGCGACGACGTGCCCGATGTCCCGCCGCACGAGCAGTGGCTTTGCGTCGGCGCGGCTCTGATGAACTTCATGAACACCCTGCACCTGATGGGCTTTGGTGCCAAGGCGCTGAGCGGCGCTTCGGTGTCCGACCCGGCCGTGCACGCAGCGTTCTGCGGGCCGGGAGAACGGCTTGCCAACTGGGTCATCGCGGGCCGTCCTGCCCGCGCGGCGCATCCGAAGGCTGGAGCCGAAGCATCAGCCGTCATCAGCGGCTGGCGGATGGATCAGGGCTGAGGTGCGATCGCTGCGGTCAGCGCGACAACACCGCGCCGGCTGCGCATGGCCAGGCCGATGCGATCCAGTTCGACATCACTCAGCAAGCGGGTCGCCATGGGCAGCAACTCGGCTTCCTCGCGGGCAATGTGCTGCTCGTACAACCTGACGAAGCCCGGTATGTCGGCATCGGCCAGCGTTGAAGCGGCGCCCTCTGCGACTTGCAACAACCGCTGGCGCAATGAGGCCCATCGTTGTTCGAGCAGGCGGTGATCACTGCATAGCGATGCGGTCAGCTCGCGCAGGCACAACGCATCAGAGCCAGCCATGGACTCCAGCAGGGCGGGAAACAGGTCCTGCTCCTCGTCCTCGTGGTGGTGGCGCGCTGCTGTATCGAAGTAGCGCATGACAGCACTCGCGGCTTCTTGCGCAGGGCGGTCCGCGCCATGGGTCTGCAGGTGGGTGACCAGACGCAGCAGGGTTTCGCACTGGTGCTGCACGCGCCCGTGGCAGGCAGCCAGCATTTCCAGCGGAACTTCAAAGCCGACAGCAGGGGCGCTGTGGCCGGGCAGGGTCAGGGCCATGGTGAGATTGCTCCTTTTGGCCTTCAGGCGCCGCGGCCCGGGCGTGTTGCGCGCCGCGGGGTCGGTGCGGCCACCACTGCAGGCAGATCGCGACCTACAGGCTGTCGGTTGAACTTGGCGCCAGTTGCCGACAGGCCTTGCGTCATGTCCGCCAGCGTGGCGCCATCAAGCGCCTTGAAATAGCCCGCCAGCGCGTCGTCGAAGAGGTGCTTCAGCCGGCAGCTCGGCGTGAGCGTGCAGGCGTTGGTGGCGGCGTCAAAACACTCCACCAGCCTGAAGTCGGTCTCGGTGGCGCGCACCACGTCGCCGATGCGGATGGTCTCGGGCTCGGCCATCAGCCGCAGGCCACCGCCGCGGCCCCGGGTGGTTTCGAGCAGTCCCTGGCGGGCCAGGTCGTTGACGACCTTCATCAGGTGGTTCTTCGACAGCCCGTGGTGCTCGGCCAGTTCGCCGATCGTCACCAGGCGGTCCCGGTGCGCCGCGCAGTACATCAGCACCCGCAGGGTGTAGTCGGTGTATTCGGACAGGCGCATGGCAATCCTTAAAGATGCACGCAGTGTATTGCTTTAAAGGTGACGAGTCATTAACATGTACGCATGCTGCATCTTTTGTCCGACAGCCCAGTTTGCAGGCCCCATGGTTGGTGCGCACGGTCATGACGAAGCCCATACCCGCCATCCCCCTGGTCGCCACGGGTGCCCCGCAGGGCGCCGCCGCGGCCACTTCGAGCGCGCAGTTCCCTTTGCCCGGCTGGCCGCTGTTTCGACTCGGATTCCGGCCGTTCTACCTCGGTGCGACCGCGTTCGCGCTGTTCGCGGTGCCGTACTGGATCGCGGGCCTCCTGGGTCTGGTGGCACTGCCTTCGACGATGCCGCCGCTGCTGTGGCACGCCCACGAGATGCTCTACGGCTTTGCCGTGGCAGTGATCGTCGGCTTCCTGCTGACGGCCGGCAAGGCCTGGACGGGCCTGGCCACGCCGCGCGGCGCCACCCTGGCGGTGATGGCCGGGCTGTGGCTGGCAGCGCGGCTTTCAGCCGTGGGGGCGCCGTACGCGGTCTATGCCGTTCTGGACGTGGTGCTGCTGCCTTGGGTGGCCTTCGTGCTGATCCGGGTGCTGCTGAAAGCCGGCAACCGGCGCAACCTGCCGCTGGGCGCAATCCTGCTGCTGCTGGCGACAGCCAATCTCAGCTTTCACGCTGCCGTTGTGGGCTGGCTGAACATCGATCCGCTGCGGGCGCTGCATGCCGGTCTGGCGTTGGTCGTGATGATCGAATGCGTGATCGCCGGGCGGGTGATTCCGGCGTTCACGATGTCGGCGCTGCCGGGCCGGCAGCTGAAAGTTCCAGCCTGGCTGGAGCGCAGCACGCTGGCGGCGACGTCGCTGTCGCTGGCGGCGTGGGTGCTGCTGCCGGCCAACCCGGTCACGGCAGCTGGATTCGCCGCAGCGGCCTTGCTGCATGCCGCCAGGTTGTGGCACTGGCAGCCCTTGCGCACCCGTGCGCGCCCCATCCTGTGGGTGCTGCACGCGGCGTACGCCTGGTTGCCCGTCGGCTTCCTGCTGCTGGCATGGGCGCAACTGGGTGGAGTGGCTGCTTCTGCCGGTATTCACGCCCTGGCGGTGGGTGCCACGGCCGGGCTCATCGTCGGCATGGTCACCCGGACCGCGAGAGGTCACACCGGGCGCCCGCTGAAGGTGTCGCGTCTGGAGGTGGCCGCCTACCTGCTGGTGGCGGTCGCCGCTATCGCCCGTGTGCTGCTCCCCTTGGTCGCGCCGGCACACACGGCCGACGGGCTCGTGCTGGCTGCAGCCGCCTGGGCCGTGGCTTTCGCGCTCTACCTCTGGGTCTTCACGCCTTGGCTGCTGAGCAGTCGTCTCGACGGCAAGGACGGCTGAACGTTCCTGTTCCCTCATCGCACTTCCACCGCGCATGTCGCGCGGCCAGGTGCGCACTTCACTCCTGAAAGGTTCCCATGACTGCAACCCTGATTCAACCCACCTTCGAGCTGGACCTGCGGACCATCCCGCCGCGTGAACGTCACCCGCTGATCTTCGGTCGCTTCGATGCCCTGGCCACCGGCCAGGCGCTGCAACTCGTGAACGACCACAACCCGCAGCCCCTGCGCTATCAGTTCGATGACCGCGCTCTGGGTCAGTTCGAATGGGCCACGCTGGAAGCCGGCCCGTCGGTCTGGCGCATCCAGATCACCCGCATCGCTGACGCCGCAGTGCCTTCGGCGGGCGCCAAGGGCGATTCCTGCTGCTCAGGCGGCGCCTGCTGCGGTTGACATCGCGCTCGCGCAGCGATGACCTTCGTCGTCACCGAGGCCTGCATCCGGTGCAAGTACACCGATTGCGTGGACGTGTGTCCGGTCGACGCATTTCGCGAAGGTCCGAACTTCCTCGTCATCGACCCGGACGAGTGCATCGACTGCGCGGTCTGCGTTCCCGAATGCCCGGTGAATGCCATCTATGCCGAAGAAGACGTGCCCACCGGCCAGCAGCACTTCACGCCGCTGAACGCCGAGTTGTCGCGCGAATGGAAGCCGATCACGAAAACCAAGCTCTCGCTGCCGGATGCCGAAGCCTGGAGCAAGATCGAACACAAGCTGGGCGAGCTGAAGCGATGAAAGCCTTGATGCGATGTGACCGCTCGTTGGCCGGCGCGCCCTGAGCATGGCAAGTTCCAGGAAGGTCATTCCCATCGCGCCGGTATCGGGTGCGAGCGACGACGGCGAGCAGTTCGTCTCGATGTACCAGAAGCAGGCGACGATCTACCCGCGTGCGGTGAAGGGCTGGTTCGCCACCTGGCGCTGGGTCTTCGTATGGCTGACCCAGCTGCTGTTCTACGGCCTGCCGTGGCTGCAGTGGGGCGGCCGCCAGGCCGTGCTGTTCGATCTGGAGGCGCAACGCTTCTACATCTTCGGCCTGCTGCTCTATCCGCAGGACCTGATCTTCCTGGCGGCGCTGCTGGTGCTGTCGGCCCTGGCTTTGTTCTTCTTCACCGCCGTGGCCGGCCGGCTGTGGTGCGGCTACACCTGCCCGCAGACGGTCTACACCGAGATCTTCATGTGGGCCGAACGCAAGATCGAAGGCGACCGCATCGCGCGCATGCGGCTGGACCAGGCGCCCTGGGGCGCGAACAAGATCTTGCGCAAGGGCGCCAAGCAGGGGGTGTGGCTGGCCATCGCGCTGATCACTGGCTTCAGCTTCGTCGGCTACTTCACGCCGATCCGGGAGCTGGCCGCCGCTGCAGTGGCCCTGGACATGTCGGCGTGGAACGCCTTCTGGGTGCTGTTCTACGGCGCCGCCACCTACGGCAATGCGGGTTTCCTGCGCGAGCAGATGTGCAAGTACATGTGCCCCTATGCGCGATTCCAGAGCGCCCTGATCGACAAGGACTCCCTGGTCATCGCCTACGACGCCGGGCGCGGCGACCCCAGGGGCTCGCGCTCGAAGAAGACGAACGCCGCGGCGCAGGGCCTGGGCGACTGCATCGACTGCACCCTGTGCGTGCAGGTCTGCCCCACCGGCATCGACATCCGCAACGGGCTGCAGAACGAGTGCATCGGCTGCGCCGCCTGCATCGACGTCTGCGACGACGTGATGGACAAGATGGGCTACGCCAAGGGGCTGATCCGCTACTCCACCGAAAACGGTGTCGTGAATGGCTGGACGCGGCTGCAGATGTTCAAGCGTGCGTTGCGGCCGCGTGTTCTGGTCTACGGGGCCGTGCTTTCTGCGGCCAGCATCGCGTTCGCGGCCAGCGTGGCGATGCGCAGCCCGTTCAAGTTTGATGTGGTCAAGGACCGCGGTGCATTGGCGCGCGTGGTGGAGGACGGCACCGTCGAGAACGTCTACCGCATCCAGATCATGAACCGCACCGAGGGCACGCAGACGTACCGGGTGTCCGCTTCCGGCATCGAGGGCTTGGAGGTATTGGCCGCTCCGGCCCATGCCGGCCCAGCCGATGTGGCGTCGGTGTCGGTGAGCCTGCGCCTGCCTTTCGCCGTGGCACAGGGGCTCGCGGGCCGATCGGTGCCCGTGGTTTTCGAGGTCAAGGCCGCGGTGCCCGAAGCAGGCGATGGCGCGGGCACATCGGC
>NZ_CAKZHQ010000018.1 GCF_936925435.1 uncultured Ramlibacter sp.
GGCCAGGAATCACGATCGCAGCGGCCAATCCCTCAATCAGATCCAGTGTCTCCGCCACTTCGTCGAAAGCGTGCATGGCGCCCGTCAGGGCGGCGGTGGTGTCGACATGGGCCAGCTCGTGCGCGCAGATCTGCCAGCAGGGACCCGCCTGGCGGCGCGACAGGGAGACGGCGATGGTGTACCGGTGTCCACTGCCACCTGGCTGTCCATGGCCCGCATCAGGCTGGACCGGTGGGGCCGGTCACGCGAAACCGACTATGACCGAGGCACCACGTCGCATCAGGACCAGCAGGTCGGCGGGCAGTGGCGGTGTGCTCATCCGGCTGGATGCAACCAAAGTGTGCGCTTGCGAAAGAAATCGACCGGGAGCCCCCGGGAAATGGCCCTGGGATGCTATCAAAAAAATAGCGCAGCATCAGCTGCGCGGCCGGAACTCCAGGATCAGTGGCGAGTGGACGCGGCCGTCGGTGTCGCGCGGCAGCACTTCGGTCTTGTCCAGCGCGCGCAGCACGGCCTCGTCCCAGGCCTTGAAGCCGCTGGACTTGACGATGCGCCGGCCGGTGATGGTGCCGTCGGGCGCTTGGCGCACCTCGACCTCGGCCATCGGGTTGCCGGCGATGTCGTCGGTGAAGACGATGTTGGGCTTGACGCGGGCCCGGATGCGGCCGCCATAGCTGTCCGACGGGCCCGAGGAGCGCTGCGCGGTGCCCGTGGCTGTGGCGCCACCGGTGGCACCGGCCAGGCCTTGCAGCCGGGCCAGATTTTCCTGACGGCGCGCATCCTCGGCATTCTTTGCATCGGCCTGAGTCTTGGCCTGGCTGGCCTTGGCGGCCTCAGCCTTCTTCTGCTCCTGTGCCTTGCGGGCCAGTTCCTGCTGCTTCTTGAGCTCCGCCTGCTTCTTCGCCTCGTCCTGCTTTTTCTGCTCGGCGAGCTTCTTCTGGCGCTCGATGTCGTCCTGGCGGCGCTTGTCTTCCGCGGCCTTTTTCTTTTCGCGCTCCAACGCGATGTCGGCGTCGCGCTGCATGGGGGCGGGTGGGGGCGGCGGCGCCACCTGGGGCACGGGAGCGGGCGCCGGCACCGGGGCAGGCGCCGGCGGCGGCTCGACAAGTTTGGGCGCGGCCTGCTGCGGCAGGGCCGACCAGAGCTCGGCCTCGGCCGCCAGGTCCTGCGACTCCTTGTTCCAGCGCACGCCCCAGGTCAGGGCCGCCAGCAGCAGCAGGTGGGCGATGACGGCCAGCACGAAGGCGCGCAGCATGCCCGGCTGGGGCGGCGGCGCAAACTCGATGCGGTCGGTGGCGGCGGGCATGGCGCCTTACTTCGGGCTCAACTGCACCGACAGGCCGACGCGCTGCACGCCAGCACGCTGCAGTGCGTCCATGGCTTTGACCACGCTCTCGTACTTGACATTGCGGTCGGCGCTGATGACGACGGCAGCGGTTCCGGCCGGCGCACCCTTTTGCGAAGCCAGGGCGGCGGCCACGGCTTCCTTGAGCGGCATGCGCGTGCTTTTCTCCTCGGTCTTGAGTTCGACCGACTCGTCCTTGTTGATGACGATCTGCACCACCTTGGCCGGCTGGGCGTTGGCCTTGCCGACGCTGGGCAGGTCGATCAGGCTGGGCGTGATCAGCGGCGCCGTCACCATGAAGATGATCAGCAGCACCAGCATCACGTCGATGAAGGGCACCATGTTGATCTCGCTGATGGTGCGGCGGCCGCGGCCGCGGGAAATGGTTGCGGGCATCTCAGTGGCCCGAGGGAGATTGGGCTCCCAGGTTGCGCTGCAGGATGTTGGAGAACTCCTCGATGAAGGACTCCAGCTGGATCGCCACGCGGTCGATGTCGCGGGCAAAGCGGTTGTAGGCGACCACCGCGGGGATGGCGGCGAACAGGCCGATGGCCGTGGCCACCAGGGCCTCGGCGATGCCGGGCGCCACCGTGGCCAGGGTCACCTGCTGCAGGCTGGCCAGGCCGGTGAAGGCGTGCATGATGCCCCACACGGTGCCAAACAGGCCGACGTAAGGGCTGACCGAGCCCACCGAGGCCAGGAAGGACAGGTTGATTTCCACCGTGTCGAGCTCGCGCTGGAAGCTGGCGCGCATGGCGCGGCGGGCGCCGTCCATCAGCGTGCCGGCGTCCTGGATGCGGCGCTCGCGCAGCTTCTGGTACTCGCGCATGCCGCTGGCGAAGATGCGTTCCATCGGACCGGCGGTGCGCGCGTTCTTCGCGGCAGCGGCGAACAGGTCGTTCAGGCTGGTGCCGGACCAGAACTCCTTCTCGAAGTCGTCGTTGAGCGACTTCACTCGCTTGAGGGCGAACAGCTTGCGGAAGATGGCCGCCCAGCTGGTGATGGACACGCCCACCAGCAGCAGCATGACAGCCTGCACCACCCAGCTCGCATTGAGCACCAGTTGCAGGATCGACAGGTCTTGGTTCATTGTTTGAGTGCTTCCAGGATGATGGGCGGGATTCTCGCAGGCCGCATGCTCTGCGCGTCGACCCAGCCGATACGGATCGTGCCTTCACATAGCAGCTTGTCGCTGCCCTTGTGCGTGGCCTGCTGGGCAATTATCAAAGAGGCTCGGCCCGTGTCCTGCAGCCGTGCCGTAACAATGAGTTCATCGTCCAGGCGTGCCGGCGCGTGGTACTTCACCGCGGTGTCGCCGACGACGAAGATGCCGCCCGTGCTCTCGCGAAGGCTGCTTTGCGAGATGCCCAGCGCGCGCAGCCACTCGGTGCGCGCGCGCTCGAAGAACTTCAGGTAGTTTGCGTAGAAGACGATGCCGCCGGCATCGGTGTCTTCCCAGTAGACGCGGACCGGGAAGGAGAAACTCATCCGGCCTGGGCCAGCAGGGACCGCAGCCGCGCCGCCGCGTCCTGCAGGTGGGCCATCGAGCTGGCGGTGGAAAAACGGATGAAGTTCGCGGTCTGTGCCGTGCCGAAGTCACGCCCCGGCGTGACGGCCACATGGGCCCGCTGCATGACCTCGAAGGCGAAGTCCCAGCTGTCCTTGATGCCCAGCCTGGCGCAGGCCTGCGAGCAGTCGGCCCAGGCGTAGAAGGCGCCGTCAGGCATGACCGGCACCGTCAGTCCCATTGCATTGAGCTCGGGGATGAACCAGTCGCGCCGGGCCTTGAATTCGGCTCGGCGGCGTTCGTACTCGGCGATGCTCTCCGCATCGAAGCAGGCCAGGGCAGCGTGTTGGGCCACGGTGCTGGGGCAGATGAACAGGTTCTGCGCCAGCTTCTCGACCACCGGCACCAGGGCATCGGGCACGACCAGCCAGCCCAGGCGCCAGCCCGTCATGTTGAAGTACTTGGAAAAGCTGTTGATGCTGATGACTTGGTCGTCGATGGCCAGGGCGGTCTGGCCATAGGTGTCGTCGTGGCTCAGACCCAGGTAGATCTCGTCGAGGAGGGTAATGCCGCCCTTGGCGCTGACGAAACTGTGGATGCGCCGCAGTTCATCCGGGGCAATGGAGGTGCCGGTGGGGTTGGAGGGTGAGGCCAGCAACACGCCGCGTGTCCTGGCGTTCCAGTGCTCTTCGACCTTGGCGGCGCTGAGCTGGAAGCGCTCGGCCGCAGTGGTCGGCACCAGCACGGCCTGGCCTTCGGCAGCGCTGACGAAATGCCGGTTGCAGGGATAGCTGGGGTCGGGCATCAGGATCTCGTCGCCGGCCTCGACCAGGGCCAGGCAGGCCAGCTGCAAGGCGGCGGAAGCACCGGCGGTAACGACGATGCGCCGTGCCGGCACCTGCACGCCGAAGCGCTGCATGTACCAGCCGCTGATGCGCTCGCGCAGCTCCTGCAGGCCGGTGGCCTGCGTGTACTGGGTGGCGCCGTCGCGCACCGCGCGGATCGCAGCTTCCTGCACCAGGGGCGGGGCGGTGAAGTCCGGTTCGCCGATGTTGAGGAAGACCATGGGCCGGTCGCTGTGCGCCACCTCGCGGGCCAGCTGGCCCGCGGCCTTGGCCACCTCCATCACGTAGAAGGGCTCGATGCGTTCGGCGCGGCGCGAAACCCTCATCCGCGCGCCTTGCCGCTGGCCTTGTCGGCCTCGACCTCGGCGCTGCGCAGCTGCGGCGCCAGACCATTGAGCACCGCATTCACGTACTTGTGGCCGTCGGTGCCGCCGAACTCCTTGGCCAGCTCAATGCATTCGTTGAGCACCACGCGCCAGGGTACGTCCTGCGCATGCTGGAACTCATAGGCGCCGATCCACATCACGGCGTGCTCGATGGGCGAGATCTCCTCCATCTTGCGGTCCAGCAGCGGCAGGATCAGGGCGTCGAGTTCGGCCGCTTCCTTGATGCAGCCATGCAGCAGGGCGTCGTAATGCACCGAGTCGGCTTTGTGGAAGCCTGCCAGGTCGCGGGTGAAGACGTCGATGGCCTGCGGGTCGTTGCCCCCCACCAGGTGCTGGTAGAGCGCTTGCAGCGCGAATTCGCGGGCCCGGCTGCGGTTGGACTTGGCCGAGGCCTTGCGCGCGCCGGTGCTGGTCACGCCGGTGCGGGACTGGCGGGCCGGGCGCGGTGCCGGCGTGTCTTTGGTGTCTTCGCTCATCCCAGGTCGTCCAGCAGGTTGGCCATCTCCACCACCACGCGGGCGGCATCGACGCCCTTGTCGGTCTGGCGGGCGATGGCCTGGTCCAGGTTCTCGGTGGTCAGGATCACATTGGCGATCGGGACCTGGTAGTCCAGGCCCACGCGGGTGACGCCAGCGGCCGACTCGTTGGCCACCAGCTCGAAATGGTAGGTCTCGCCGCGGATGATGCAGCCCAGGGCGACCAGGGCGTCGTAGCGGCCCTTCTCGGCCATGGCCTGGAGGGCGACCGGCACTTCCAGCGCGCCGGGCACCTGCACATGGTCGATGTCCTTGTCCTGCACGCCCAGCACGGCCAGTTCGGCCTTACAGGCCTGGGCCAGCGCGTTGGTGATGCCCTCGTTGAAACGGGCCTGCACGATGCCGATGCGCAAGCCCTCGCCGTCGAGACGGTCGGCCTTGCCTTTGTCTGCGCCAAACATGGTGGGGTTCCTTGGTGTTGTTATGGGGTGATGTGGCCGGCGATTTCGAGGCCGTAGCCAGCCATGCTGGGCAGGCGGCGCGGCGCGCCCATCAGGTGCATGCGGTGCACGCCGCACTCGCGCAGGATCTGCGCGCCCACGCCGTAGGTGCGCAGATCCATGCGGCCGCGCTCGGGCGCCTGCGCCGCGGTGGCCGTGCCTTCGAACTGCGCCAGCAGCTGGCCGGCCGTCTCGCCGCAATTGAGCAGCACGGCCACGCCGCGGCCTTCCTGGGCGATGTGCTTCAAGCTGGCGTCCAGGCTCCAGGAGTGCATGCGCCGGCCGACCTCCAGCGCATCGAGCACCGACAGTGGCTCGTGTACGCGCACCGGCACCGTGTCCTGCGGCTGCCAGCTGCCCATGACCAGGGCCAAATGCACGCCCTGGCTGGGCTTGTCGCGCCAGGCGTGGGCGGTGAATTCGCCGAAGGCGGTGCGCAGCGTGCGCTGGCCGACCTTCTCGACCAGCGATTCGGTGCGGCTGCGGTGCTCAATCAGGTCGGCGATGGTGCCGATCTTCAGGCCATGCTCCGCGGCGAACAGCTGCAGGTCGGGCAGGCGGGCCATGGTGCCGTCGTCTTTCATGATCTCGCAGATCACGGCGGCCGGCTCCAGGCCGGCCATGGCCGCCAGGTCGCAGCCGGCCTCGGTGTGGCCGGCACGCATCAGCACGCCGCCGTCCACCGCCTGCAAGGGGAAGATGTGTCCGGGCTGGACCAGGTCGTCGGCCGTGGCATTGCGCGCGACGGCGGCCTGCACGGTGCGGGCCCGGTCGGCGGCGGAGATGCCGGTGGTCACGCCCTGCGCAGCCTCGATCGACACAGTGAAGGCCGTGCCCATCTTGGTGCCGTTGCGGGTGGCCATGGGGGGCAGGCGCAGGCGCTCGCAGCGCTCGCGGCTGAGGGTCAGGCAGATCAGGCCGCGGCCGAAGCGGGCCATGAAGTTGATCGCTTCGGGTGTGACGTGCTCAGCCGCCATCAGCAGGTCGCCTTCGTTCTCGCGGTCTTCCTCGTCGACCAGGATCACGATGCGGCCGGCCTGGATGTCGGCGACGATGTCTTCGACGGGGGAAATGGCCACCGGGCCTTTGGAACTCATGCGCTGGCTTTCTGTTGAAGTGTGTCGCCCAGCATGCGCTCGACGTAGCGGGCGATGAGGTCGATCTCAAGGTTGACGCTGCTGCCGCTGCGCAGGGTGTGCAAGGCCGTGTTGTCGACCGTGTGGGGAATCAGATTGATGCTGACCTCGCAGCCCTGGGCGCTGTCGGTCACCGAATTGACGGTCAGGCTGACGCCGTTGATGGTGATTGAGCCCTTGTAGGCCAGGTATTTGGCCAGAGCGGGGGGGACTTGCACGCGCAATTCGCGGCTTTCGCCAACGTCCTCGAAGCGGGTCACCTTGCCGATGCCGTCGACGTGGCCCGAAACGATGTGGCCGCCCAGGCGGTCATGGGCGCGCAGTGCTTTTTCGAGGTTGATGGGGCCGGGCCCGTCCAGGCCGGCTGTCTTGTCCAGCGACTCGGCCGAAATGTCGATGGTGAAGCTGCTGGCCGCGGAGTCGAAGCTGGTGACGGTCATGCAGGCGCCGTTCAAGGCGATGCTGTCGCCCAGGCCCACGTCATCCAGGTAGCCGGCGGGCGCCTCGATGGTCAGGCGCTTGCCGTGCTGTAAAGAGCGACCCAGGTCGTGGAGGGCGGCGATGCGCCCCACGCCGGTGATGATTCCGGTGAACATGCCGCTATTTTCGCAGGGATTCGATCCCCCTTTCCGGGCAAACCCTTAGAAAGTGTCGCGACCGGGAATCCGGGCCAGCAGGCGCAGGTCCGGCCCCACCGCCTGGGTGGAGCGAAATTCCAGGGGAACAGCCTGCGCCAGCGCGGTCAGCGGGCCGAAACTGGCCATGCCCTGGCCCTGCCCCAGCAGCTTGGGCGCCAGGTAGACCAGGAATTCATCGACCAGGCCCTCGCGCACCAGGGAGCCATTGAGCTTGAAGCCGGCTTCCACGTGCAGCTCATTGACTTCGCGCCGCGCCAGGTCGGTCAACATGGCCGCGAGATCGACCTTGCCGCCCGGACCGGGCAGGGCGATGACGGTCGCACCGCGCGCTTCCAGCGCGGCCTGCCTGCCAGCGTCCTGCACCGCGGTGTAGATGAACAGGCGGCGCCCGGGTTGCAGGATCTTCGCGTCCAGCGGCGTGTCCAGCCGGCTGTCCACCACCACGGCATGGGGCTGGCGCGGCGAAGAGACAAGACGCACGTCCAGCCTGGGATCGTCCTGCAACACGGTGCCGATGCCGGTGAGGACGGCGCAGGCCCGAGCCCGCCAGGCGTGGCCGTCGGCGCGCGCGACCTCCGAGGTGATCCACTGGCTGGCGCCATTGTCCAGGGCGGTTTTGCCGTCCAGCGAGGCGGCGATCTTCATGCGTACCCAGGGTGTCTTGCGCAGCATGCGGCTGAAAAACCCGATGTTCAGTTCGCGCGACTCCGCTGCGCCCGGCCCGGTCTCGACTTGCACGCCGGCTGCGCGCAGGCGCTCGAAGCCCTGACCAGCCACCTGCGGGTTGGGGTCAGCGATGGAGGCGACCACCCTGGCGATGCCGGAGGCGATCAGCGCGTCGCAGCAGGGGCCGGTGCGGCCATGGTGGGAGCAGGGCTCCAGCGTGACCCAGGCCGTCGCCCCTTGCACGGCGTTGCCCTTGGCGGCTGCGTCGCGCAGCGCCATGATTTCAGCGTGGGCCCCGCCCGCCTGTTGGGTGTGACCCTGGCCGAGCAAGGCGCCGCCGGCATCCGTCAGAACGCAGCCGACGCGGGGGTTGGGCGAGGTCGCAAAAAGCGATGCCTGGGCAAGCCGCAGGGCATCATGGATTGTTCCAGAGGCCACTGCAGCGGCGCTACTTCCAGCAGGTCTCGCGGCTCAGGCTGCCGGTGACCGAACGCACTCCGGTCGACGTGATGCGAAACGCGCCGCAAGCATCTGAAGCCATGCTTCCCAGGGGCGCCATCGTCAACGTGTAGTCGGTGGCGGTCGAGGTGATGGTGAGTGAGTACAGCCCGCCGCCGTTTGCCGGGGACTGCTTCAAGGCGGCCGGCATCTGCGAGGCAACGCCGTTGGTTGCGCGGTCAGCGTCGTAGCGGTCGTTGGCTGCGTAGAAGCGCTGCATGAACTGGGAAGCCTGCAGCAGCTGCGCCCTGGCCTCGGCACGTTTGGCGCGTGCCACGTAGCCTGTGTATGCCGGCATGGCGACCGAAGCCAGTATGGCGATGATCGCCATCACGATCATCACCTCGATCAAGGTAAATCCATGGGGCTTGGCGCCAGGCCGGCGGGTGGGTGCATGCGTCACTGGAGTTCTCCCGTAGAGGTGGCTCAGAGAGCTTAGCGCATGAACAGCTGACGCCATTCGCGCGACTTCACTCCGGGCACTGCCGTGATGGGGCAGGCCCCCGCGCCGATTTGGCCGCACTGGATGTCGATCCGCGTACAGGAGGTCTGGGCGGTTTCGATGCAGATGCGCTCCCTTTCCCTGGTGGACTCGATGATGATGGACGTCGGCCGCCCATCCACCGGGTCCAGGAACCCGCTCACCTGCGCATCATCGCCATCGACCTTTCCATCTTTGTTGGTGTCCAGTGTCGGTTTGGTGGTGCCGGAGCCGGTGATTCCGTCGATGAGGTAAACCCACCCGGAGCCGCTGCCGGACTGGACGCACAGGTCGGCCGGTGTGCTGCTTTCTGGCGACAGGGTGCTCGCGAGAATGAATGTGCCCGCCATGCGCTCGACGGGGTACACCACCCGCTGGCCGCTGTTGGGCAAATGCATGTACCAGCCTCGGGTGCCGGTGAAGCCGTTGCCCCAGTTGACCGGGTTGGAGGAGACGCGGAAGAAGTTGACGGTGGGTGTTCCGACTGGGACGGTCGTGATCGTCTGTTGAACAAGCGAGGTCGTACCGGTCAAAGTAGAGAACGCCGGCACCGAGGTGGTGCCGAACGGGAGCGAATCCCAGATGCCGTACATGGTTTGCGCGCTGGTCGTGGCCTTGTCCGCTTCCTCGAAGAACTTGCCGGTTCCGAAGGTCACGACATTGCCGCCGTTCGGATGGGGAAGGACAGCTGGCGTAGCAGTGATGGGCTTGGTGGTGCCTGCCGCGTACAGCGGACTGGCCGAAAGTGCGACCTTCCAGTTGGCGACCGACCCGGTCAGATCGAACTTCCACATATTGCCCTTGAGGTCACCCGCGTACGCGCCGATGATGCGCTGGGCGGCGTTGCGGACAATGCGAACCCCCCCAAGACCATTGGTGCCTCCCACGTTCGTGCTCAAGGTCTTGAGCAGGGCGCCCGTTTGCAGGTTGACCACGTACAGCCGCGCAATACCGTCGGAGCTGCCATAACCGTTGCCGAAGATCGCGACCCAATCGCCGTTCTCTGTGATGCCTGCCTGCACGTCGCTGAGCACGTGGCCGAGCTGCGCGAAGCCCGTCGTGGTGGTGTTGATTTCCCACATGATCTTCGAAGGCGTCATTTCCAGAGGCGCTGTCACGTCCAGCGCGTAGACAGCCTTTGCACCGGCGCCCGTGGTGCCCAGAAGCACGTTCCTCCAGTTGCCTTCGAGGTAGGCGTCAGTCTCCACATTCGGCCCATCCACATAGTACTGATGGACATAAGGCACGTCCGCAAGTTTCTCCAATTTCGGGATGACTGCCTTGGGAATGTAGGCAAAGCTCTCCACGCCATTGCTGTCGGGAAAGGCGTGCAGCATGCCATCGTTGGCGCCGACGAAGAGCACCCCGGCTCGAGCCTTCTTCTCGTTGTAGAACCTCCGGTAGTCGCCAAAGCTGCCTGCCGGAGTGAGTTTTTCGTAGCTCAAGTCCAGGTTGTCCAGGATGAACACCGGGCTGGAATTGATGATGTCGCCGAGCTTGGCGTCACGGCTGCGGTAGACGCCGCCCGTCTTGCGCAACTCCTTGCTGGGGTCGCCGCGCACGTAGTTGACAAGGTCGGCATCCAGCCCGGTGTTCGCCGCATTGAAGACCGTCCCTACGGAGCCGCTCCAGGTCGCAATGTTGCGCGATGCGGGGGCTGGGATCAGGCTGACGGGCTCGCCATTGACGGCGGGCCCGCTCTCGACCTGCCAGAACACCCTGGACGGAGACTTGTCATTGCCTGTTTCCTCGTCCAGTTCGATCGCCGAAAGGCGGCCCGACCAAGTGCCAGGAATGTATTCCGGCTTGTATTTGCGGGTGCCGTTCTTCAGGAAGGTTGTGGAAACCGCGACGCCTGACAGGGTTTGGGGCGTTCCGGCAATCGACGTGAACATCCGGTTCAAGGCGTTCGTCAAGTCGTTGGCATTGTTGGCCTTGATCATTTCGCCGCGGCCGTTGATGGTCGCGTGCCAAGTGTCGTCCATCGTACTCGCGCTGTTGGCCGTTGGGCTCGGCCACAGCGTCCTCCCGGCTGTCAGCTCGGCCAGAGTGGTGGTGGTTCGGGGCAGTGTCCCATCCAGGCCCAGGGTGACCGCGTAGAACGACATGTTCTGCCAGATGGACGGGTTGCTGATGCTGCCCGTATCGATGCGCGGCACGCGATCCGACAGGTCTGTGCGCAGGTCGCGGCCCCAGTAATGCATGGCGATATCCGCCAGCGTGTTGCTTGCGCCGTCGCTGTACGGTCCCTCCGGCTTATAGACAAAAGCCTCGCCTGACGGCCGCGGCATGATCGTGAAGGCCGTGTTGTCAGCGTTGCCCGCTGTGGTGGGAACGTCGCCATTCCAGAAGCCGTCGGTGATCAGCATCGAAAAGGACCGCCGGCATCCGGCATGCGAGGTGATGGCTTCGTTTTTTCCCGGGCCAGAGGGGCTGGACACCGTGGAAATGCCTGTTGAAGCGGGGTTGGGCACAGTGGCCCAGGGGCCGTCGCTGTCCGTGCGCGAGAAATACTTGCCGACCCGGTCTACTGCCACCAGGTTGGGCGTGCCGCTGTCGAAGTCCAGGCCGTAGAGCCATGTGTAGAAAGAGTCCTTGGTGCCGCCGGCTGCGCTGTTGTAGGTCGAGACGCCGCGGGCAAGGACTGATGAGCCGTTGAGTTGGCGGATGTGGCTGTAACCCAGCCGGACGGAATCGGGCGTGATGTCGTTGAAGGCCAGGCCAATGCCGGTTTGCGTCATTCGTGCGCGCGTCGAGTACCACTTTTTCCAGATCGAAAAGTTGCGCCGCTCTTCGGTGTAGGTGCACCAAGTGGTATTGGCCGTGCAATCAGCCCGGTTGATGAACTTCGGAAACTGATGGTTGGAGCGGTTGTTACCGCCCGAACTGTCATTGTTGATTTCGTACGTTTTTCCGGAACCACCCAGCACAAGCAGCGAGTCGGGCGGTGCGTAGGGGTTGTGGTAGTTGTTGAGGTCGCACAGCTGCCCATTGGTGTAGGAGCCTGTGGTCTTGCGGAAGTAGACACGCCAGTCGTCGATCAGGTCAGAGCTGGACAAGGTCATGTCGGTGCCCTGGTAATTCTTGCGCGGGAAGTAGCGCACGCGCGGGTCGTAATGCAGCATATTGATGTCCGGCGACATCGACGGTCTGTTGGGATCGCCGGAGCAATTGGGCCCCTGCATGCCCATGCCTGAAGAATCTATGTTGCCGTACTGGTAAATGTACGTGGCGTCCATCGAGCCCGAACTGTCCAGAATCAGAACCAGGTTGGGCGAGACGGTATTGGGCCGGTTCAGCAGGGGCTCCTGCGCCAGCTGCGCGTGCGAAGCCAGCGAGATGACGGTGCTGGCGGCGAGCAGCGCGAGTTGGCGGATGAGACGATGGGCCATTGGACACCTCTACTGGAATTCGATATGGGACTGCAACCAGACTTCGCTGCCAGCGGGGCGGTTGCGCGCCGCGTTTGCTGCCGGAACTTCAGGGCCGAATCCCCGGGCCGTCACGACGAACGATGCGGTGAATGACGTCGTGCCGCCGGTCACCATGACGGGCAATGGCTCGATCATGCATTCCGGTGGGCGCTGGTACGTACTGCGCAGGCTTGCCTGGTTGACGAGCGACACCGGCACGACGAACGATGCTGTCGAATTGCTGTCCCAGATGGTCGTCGACTGCCACAGCGGCGTGGAGTTGTAAGGCAGGATGTTGGCGAGCGTGACGGTGGTTGCGTAGGTGGCGGTTCCACCGCCGGAGACGCTCATCAGGCTTTCCAGCGACTGCTCGCAGTGCTTGAGGGCGATCTCGGCGGCTTGGGTGGCCAGCTCGGTCGTGCGGACCGACCCGGCGACTGCCTCGGTGGACGTCGCGTTGCGGATGCTCAGCGTGGCGAGCAGGGAAATGACGACAAGCATGATGAGTGCGACAACAAGCACAACTCCACGCTGGTCCCGGCGGCGATGGGGTGGGTGCGGCTGGTCAGCCAGATGCGCTCACGCTCGCCCGCCACCCCAGCGAGACCGACGAGCGCATGATGGTCCG
>NZ_CAKZHQ010000019.1 GCF_936925435.1 uncultured Ramlibacter sp.
CGTGGAGCTGTTTCACCTCGACCTCGAGCGTCTTGGTCTTGAGCGCGCGCTGGAGCAGCACTTCGAGGCGCTCGAGGTTCACCGGCTTGGTCAGGAAATCCACCGCGCCGCGCTTCATGGCCTCCACCGCCGTATCCACGTTTCCATACGCGGTCATCATGATCACCGCCGGCCGCTGCGGCATGGCTACCACCTCACGCCGATGGGGCTGGCGTTGTTCGACACCTTCGCCGCCCTGCTGCGCTGGCAGCTGCGCTGGCATGGCGCCGGCAGCGCCGGCGGGCTGCAGCTGGACCCCCTGGCCTGCGGCCAGGCCGCCGTGCAGCCCGATTCGGTCAGCGTGGTTACTTCCGTCGAGGACAGTGCCCCGGTGGCGGCCGACGCCACGGCCACGGGCCGTGAGGCCTGGAACCTGAAGGCGTCGCCGGACCCGCTGGTGGCGCTGATCCAGATGTCGCGCCCCACGCTGCGGCTGGCCGGCGGACCGGAAATCTCAGTGCGCGTGCTGGGTGGCTTGAGCGTGACGCTGAAGTCGCTGTTCTAGGCGCGGCGCCGCGCAAGCCCGTTCGCGGCGTTCACAGGTCACTGGAACGCCACCTCGGCAAAGCTGCGCAGCTTGCGGCTGTGCAACTGTTCCAGCCGCTGCTGGCGCAGCAGTTCCACCGCGCGCATGCCGATGCGCAGGTGCTGGTCCACGCGCTCGCGGTAGAAGTGGTTGGCCATGCCGGGCAGCTTGATCTCGCCGTGCAGCGGCTTGTCGCTCACGCACAGCAAGGTGCCGTAGGGCACGCGGAAGCGGAAGCCGTTGGCGGCGATGGTGGCGCTTTCCATGTCCAGCGCCACCGCGCGGCTCTGGCTGAAGCGGCGCTCGGGGCCCGGGTGCGGCAGCAGTTCCCAGTTGCGGTTGTCGGTGCTGGCCACGGTGCCGGTGCGCATGATGCGCTTGACCTCGGCGCCGGGCACGCCGGTCACGTCGGCCACGGCGCCTTCGAGCGCGAGCTGGATCTCGGCCAGGGCGGGAATCGGCACCCACAGCGGCAGCTCTTCGTCGAGCACATGGTCTTCGCGCACGTAGGCGTGGGCCAGCACGTAGTCGCCCAGCTGCTGGCCGTTGCGCAGGCCGGCGCAGTGGCCCAGCATCAGCCAGGCGTGCGGGCGCAGCACGGCGATGTGGTCGGTGATGGTCTTGGCGTTGGCCGGGCCGACGCCGATGTTGACCATGGTGATGCCACCGTGGCCGGGACGCATCAGGTGGTAGGCCGGCATCTGCGGCAAGCGCGGCGGCGGCATGCCCAGGGCATCACCGTCTTGCGCCGCCAGTCCGGCGCGCCGCGTCACCACGTTGCCGGGCTCGACGAAGGCCACGTATTCGCTGTCCGCCCTGGCCATCTCCTGGTGGCCCAGCCGCACGAATTCATCGATGTAGAACTGGTAGTTGGTGAACAGCACGAAGTTCTGGAACCAGTGGGGCGCGGTGCCGGTGTAGTGGCGCAGCCGCTGCAGCGAATAGTCGACCCGGGCGGCCGGGAACAGCGACAGTGGCTGGGCCTCGCCGGGTCCGGCCTCCCTGGTGCCGTTGGCGATGCCGTCGTCCATCGAGCCCAGATCGGGCAGGTCGAAGACGTCGCGCATCAGCACTCGCCGCTCGGGGCTGAGCGACCCCTCGATGTGGTCGTGCTCGGCAAAAGAGAAGTGCACCGGGATCGGCTGGGTGCTGGTGCCCACCTCCAGGTCGACCCCATGGTTTTGCAGCAGCAGTCGGAACTGCTGCAGGTAGTAATTGCCGTACAGGTCGGGCCGGGTCAGGGTGGTCTCGTAGCGGCCGGCGCCGGCGACGAAACCGTAGGACAGCCCCAGGTTCTCCAGCACGTTCTGCCGCACGACGGTGTCGGTGTGGATGCGCACAAAAGGATAGCAAGCCCTCACATGCCCGGGCAGCGTCTCGCCGGCGACGAAGCGCTGCATGGCGTCGCGCAGGTGCTCGATCTGCTGCGTGTAGATCGCACGGACCTGGGCCAGCGCGCTCTCGGCGTCGCTGTGGCGGCTGGGGGCGATGAAGGTCGGCATGTAGGGCATGGAGCCATTGTGCAACGCCGCAAGCCGGGCCGCGGACCGGCCGTTGCGCCGTAAGGAAGAGTCCTACACGGTGTTACGAACTCACCTGACTCCCTTTGGCCCGCCGTGCTGCGACAGTCGCTTCCAGCAACAACAGCAACTGCAACTGCACACAGGAGCCTGCGAATGAGAACAGCAACACTGGCCAGCAACCCTTTTGCCCTGATGACGGATCCGGGCGCCGTGCGCGAGATGATCGACCAGTCGGAGCAATTGAGCCAACTGAGCCAGCGCAGGTGCCATCCCCTGGACAAGGCCTTCATTCGCAGCGCCAGCGCTGAACTTGCCGCCTACGACGCCAAGATCGACCGCACCACGGTCTACCTGCCGCCGGACGAGGACACGCCCGCTGCCGCAGGCCGCCGCCTCCCCGAAACCGTCAACTGAAGATTGTTTATCGCGCTGCTTCCCGCAACGTGACGAACTCCTCCGCCAGGGTGGGGTGGATGCCGATGGTGGCATCGAACACCGCCTTGGTGGCGCCGGCCTTCATGGCCACGGCAAAGCCCTGCACCACCTCGCCCGCCTCGGGCCCCACCATGTGCAAGCCGACCACCCGGTCGCTGGCCTGGTCCACCACCAGTTTGACCAGGCTGCGCTCGCTGCTGCCACTGAGCGTGTGGCGCAGCGGCTTGAAGTCGGAGCGGAACACCCGCACCGCGCCGAATTCCTTGCGCGCCGCTTCCTCGCTGTAGCCCACCGTCCCGATATTGGGATGGGTGAAGACTGCGGTCGGGATGTAGTCGTAGCCCATCTGGCGCTCCCCCTTGCCGAACAGCTGGTCGACCAGGGCCATGGCCTCGCCCAGCGCCACCGGCGTGAGCTGCAGGCGCGCCGTGACGTCGCCCAGGGCGTAGACCGAGGGCAGCGAGGTCCGGTACTGCGCATCGACCACGATGGCGCCGTCCGGCCGCTGCGCCACGCCGGCAGCCTCCAGGCCCAGGCCGTTGACGTTGGGCACGCGGCCGGTGGCATAGAGCACCGTGTCCGCTTCCAGCGTGCCGCCATCGGCCAGGCGCAATGCCAGACCCTGCGGCGTGCGTTCGATGGCGGTGACACCGGCTTGCAGGCGCAGGTCCATGCCGGTTTTGGCCATCTCGGCGGCGGCGAAATGCCGCACCTCGTCGTCGAAGCCGCGCAGGATCTGCTCACCGCGGTACAACAGCGTGACCTGCGAACCCAGGCCCTGGAAGATGGATGCGAACTCGCAGGCGATGTAGCCGCCGCCCACCACCGCCAGCCGCCGCGGGAAGGGATCGAGGTCGAACATGCTGTCCGACGTCAGAACGTGTTCACGCCCCGGCAGCGAGGGCACGCTGGGCGTGCCGCCAGTGGCCAGCAGCACATGGCGCGCGCTCCAGCGCCGGTCGCCGTCGGCCAGGCGCACCTGCACCGTGTGGCCGTCCACCAACTGGGCCCAGCCGCGCACCGTCTGCACGCCGGTCTTGTCCAGCAGTTGCTGGTAGATGCCATTCAGGCGCGTGATCTCGGCCGCCCGCCTGGCCTTGAGCCGTGGCCAGTCCAGGCGCGGCGCGGCCAGGTCCCAGCCGAAGCCGGCGGCCTCCTCGAAAGCTGCGGCGTAGTGGGCCGCATAGCTGTACAGCTTCTTGGGGATGCAGCCCACGTTGACACAGGTGCCGCCCATGTCGGCCGCTTCGGCCAGCACCACCCGCGCGCCGCGCTGCGCTGCCATGCGCGCGGCGCGCACGCCGCCGGAGCCGCCGCCGATGACGAACAGGTCGCAGTCGAAATCCGCCATGTGTGTCTTTCAGGCCCGGAAGGCCGTGATGTCCTGGAGTGCCCAGGCAATGAATGCACGGGTGCGTGCCGGTAACAGCCGCGCGTGAGGGTAAACGATGTGAATGGGCCGCGCCGGCTGCTCGAAGGATTCGAGCACGATTTTCAAACGCTTGCTCGCCAGCAGTGGCGCCACCTGGTAGGAAAAGAACATGCCGAAGCCGGCGCCATCGGCGCAGGCCTCGACCGCCGGCAGCACATGGTTGAACTCCAGGTTGCCGCTGACCGGCACGCGCAATGCGCGTCCGTTCTCCTGGAAGCCGCCCCAGGCCGGCGACCCGCCCGTCACGCGAACGCAATTGGCCTGCTGCAGCTCGCGCGGATGGCGCGGCACGCCGTGGCGCCGCAGGTAGGCGGGCTGGGCAACGACCACGCGGCGGGTCTGACCCAGCGGCCGCGCCACCAGGGAGGAGTCCTCCAGCTTGCCGATGCGGATGCCCACATCGATGCCTTCTTCCAGCAGATTGACAACCCGGTCCAGCAGCACCACGCTGCAGCGCAGCTTGGGGTGGGCGGCGGCGAAGCGGGTGATGCTGGGTGCCACGTGCATCTGGCCGAACAGCACGGGTGCGGTGATGGTCAGGTGGCCGGCCGGTTCGGCCGCCTCGCTGCCCAGGGCGGCTTCGGCCTCGTCCACCGCAGCCAGCACCGCGCGGCAGCGTTCCAGGTGGGCCCGGCCCTCATCGGTCAGCGAGATGCGGCGCGTCGTGCGGTTGAACAGGCGCACACCCAGCGCCGCCTCGTAGCCGGCCAGCGAGCGCACCACCGCCGGCAGCGAGGACTGCAGCACGCGGGCCGCGGCCGTCAGGCTGCCGGCCTCGGCAATGGCGGCGAAAACCTGCATGGCGCGCAGCTTGTCCATGCGGCGCATATTAAGCCGGAATGTGGAGCAGTGATCTGCAGAGCGCGACATTGATTGCGCGGGATGCAGCAAACACAATTGCTGCATCCCAGCCACCCCGGAGCCGAACATGACCGCATCCACCCCGCCCGAACGTCTGCGCCTGTACCGCATGCAGCTGTCCGGCCATTGCCACCGGGTCGAGCTGTTCCTGTCGCTGCTGGGCCTGCCCTGCGACCTGGTCGATGTCGACGTGGGGCGCGGCGAGACCCGCACGCCCGAATTCCTGGCGCTCAATCCCTTCGGCCAGCTGCCGGTGCTGCGCGATGGCCAGATCACCCTGGCCGATTCGAACGCCATCCTGGTCTACCTGGAAGGCCGCTACGCGCCCGGCCGCTGGTTGCCGCGCGACCCGCTGGGCGCGGCCCAGGTGCAGCGCTGGCTGTCGGTGGCGGCCGGTCAGCTGGCCTTTGGGCCGGCGGCGGCCCGCGTCATCCAGCTGTTCCGCAGGCCCGACGATCCGGCCGCCGCGCTGGCGCGGGCGCAGGCCCTGCTCCGCGTGATGGAGCAGCAGCTGGCGTCGCGCGCCTTCCTGGCCGCGGAGACACCGACCCTGGCCGATATCGCCCTGTACAGCTACACCGCGGTGGCGCCCGAGGGCATGGTCACGCTCACGCCCTTTGCCGCCGTCCGTGACTGGCTGGCGCGCATCGAGGCGTTGCCAGGTTTCCTGCCCATGGTGCGCACACCGGTGGGCCTGGAGGCGTGATGCAGCCAGCTTTCCATGCAGGAGAAGTCGCGTTACAACAGCGCGCGGGTTCGGCCGACCACCTGGCGCAGATCGGGCCGCGCGTCATCCGCGACCACATGCCGCAGCAGCACCAGGACTTCTTCGCCCAGCTGCCCTTGCTGGTGCTCGGCGCGCTGGATGACCATGGCCAGCCCTGGGCTTCGGTGCTGGCCGGACCGCCCGGCTTTGCCCATGCACCCCATGAGCGGATGCTGCGGGTGGACGCGCTGCCGCCACCGCACGATCCCTTGCACGGCATGCTGCGCGACGGCGTGCCCATCGGCTTGTTGGGCATCGAGTCGCACACGCGGCGGCGCAACCGCATGAACGGCACGGTGCTTGGCGCTGACGCGCGGGGCTTCGGTGTGACGGTGGCGCAGAGCTTCGGCAATTGCCCCAAGTACATCCAGGCGCGGCGGCCGCAGTACGACCCCGTGGGCGCAGCACCATCGGCCTGGCAGGACCATGATGGCCTGGACGTGGCAGACCAGACGCTGGTGGCACAGGCCGACACCTTCTTCATCGCCAGCGCGCATCCGCAGGCCGGGCAGGGGGTCGGCGCGCATGGCATGGACGTCTCGCACCGCGGCGGCAAGCCCGGCTTCGTTCGCGTGCAGGGGGATGTGCTGACGGTGCCGGACTTCGCCGGCAATGCCTTCTTCAACACCCTGGGCAACCTCGCGCTGAACCCGCGCTGCGGCCTGCTGTTCATGGACGTCGCCGCGGGTACGGCGTTGTTCATCGCGGCGCATGCCGAGATCGTGACCGATGCGGCGCAGGTGCTGGCCTTCGAAGGGGCGCAGCGCCTGTTGCGCCTGCGCGTGCTGCGCGTGCGCCGCGTGGAGGCCGCACTGCCGCTGCGCTGGGGAACGGCAGAGCTTTCACCGCATCTGCAAGGAACCGGCAGCTGGCGCTGACCGCTATCATGCCTGCATGACACAGGCGTCCCCATGGCTGCGCCGGCCTGCTACCGCCGGCCGCGCCCTGCGCTGGCTGGCCGGCTGGTCGCGCATCATCTGGTTCGGCGCCGTGCTGGTGGTGCTGGGGCTGTCGCCATCGAGCTACGGGCGCGCCACGCGCCATGCGCTGCAGCGCCACGTCTACCTGGACACCGCGCCCATCCTGTGGGGCTTCACCATTCTGGGCGCGCTGCTGACCCTGGTCATCACCCGCATCGTGGTGGTCACCGCCTACAGCTACGGCCTGTCGCAGTACGCGCTGGAGATGGTGATCCGGGTGCTGGTGCTCGAGCTGATCCCGCTCACGGCGGCGCTGTTCGTCGCCCTGCGCTGCACCATCCCCAACGGCGCGGCGCTGTCCGAGATGCGGCGCTCGGGCCACTTCGATGCGTTGCGCAAGGACGGCCGCGACCCGGTGCTGGCCGAGGTGCTGCCGCGCATGCTGGCCGGCGTGTTCTCCACCGTCACGCTGGCGGCCCTGAGCTGCGTGGTCGCCATCGTGCTGGCCTACCTGGCGGTCTATGGCCTGACGGTGGCGGGGCTGCCGGCCTACACCCGCATGTTCGGCCGCGTCTTCGACGGCCCGGTGTCGCTGATCTTCGTGCTCAAGACCGGCTTCTTCAGCCTGGCCGTGTCGGTCATCCCCATGGCATCGGGCCTGTACGACGTGGAGGGGGACGGCTCGCGCGAAAGCGCGGCGCTGCAGGGCCTGGTGCGCATGTTCGCCGTGCTCGTGGTGCTCGAAGCCGTGTCCCTGGTCGGCAACTACTACTGAAAACCAACATCCATGCAGGAACAGCCAGAGCAGGCCGACACCCCGGCGCGCAACTCCGAACCCGCGGCGCAAAAGCCCGTGGACCACCTGGAGTTCAAGGCCAGGCTGCTGCTGGCCTTCACCGTGCTGCTGATCGCTGGCTCGGCGCTCTACCTGCTGTACGCGCGCGGCGTGTTCGAGCCGACCCAGAAGCTGGTGCTGACCACCGACGACTCCGAGGGCGTGGTGGCCGGCATGGACATGACCTTCTCGGGCTTTGCCATCGGCCGGGTGCGCGGCGTTGAACTGGCCAAGGACGGCAATGTCCACATCACGGTCGACGTTGCCAGATCGGATGCCCACTGGCTGCGCACAACCAGTGTGTTCACCCTGGTGCGCAGCCTGGTGGGCTCGACCAATCTGCGCGCCTTCAGCGGCGTGCTGACCGACCCGCCCCTGGCCGACGGCGCGGTGCGGCCGGTGTTGCGCGGCGATGCGACGGCCGAGATCCCGCGTGTCATTGCCGCCGCCAAGGACGCGCTGGACAACGTCACCGCGTTGACGGCGCAGGATGCGGCATTGGGCGCCAGCCTGGCCAACGTCAAGGCGCTGACCGACAAGCTCAAGGGCCCGCAGGGTGCGCTCGGCGCGGTCTTCGGCAACGAGGCCGATGCGCGCAAGCTGGTGGCGGCGCTGGACAACACCAACGCCTTGCTGCTGCGGCTGGACACGCTGACCCAGCGCGTCGACGGCCTGGCGGCCAAGGCCGACACCCAGGTGTTCGGCGAGCAGGGCCTGGTCACGGACGCGCGGGCCACGGTGCAGCAGCTCAATGGCCTGCTGGCCGACACCCGCGCCAGCCTGAAAAAGATGGACGCCGTGCTGGCCGACGTCCAGGCAGTGGGCGCCAACGTGCGCAGCGCCACCGACGACCTGGGCGCGCTGCGCGGCGACGTCGAGGCCAACCTGCGCAAGATCGACGGCCTGATCAACGAGATCAACCGCAAGTGGCCGTTCGCGCGCGACACCCAGATCAAGCTGCCTTGAACATGAAAAATCTCTTCGTCGTCGGCCTGCTTGCCTTGTTGGCGGCTTGCGGCAGCCAACCCAAGGCCCCCGAGTGGCAGATGAACGCCCATGGCGCGCTGGAGCGCTATGTCGAAGCCGCCATGGCCGGCAACACGCGGGTGGAGAACGCCGAGTTCATGCGCGCCCGCGGCGAGCTGTCCCGCACCGGCGATGCTGGCCTGGTGGCGCGCGCCGAACTCACGCGCTGCGCCGCGCGCGTTGCCAGCCTGGTGTTCGAGCCCTGCCTGGGTTTCGAGGCCCTGCGCGCCGATGCGCCGGCAGCCGAGCGCGCCTATGCCGACTACCTGGCGGCGCGCGTGCTGCCGTCCGATATGCCCCTGCTGCCGCCGGCGCACCGCGCGGTGGCCGCCGGCCAGGGCGATGCCGCAGCGGTCCACGCGGTCAGCGACCCCTTCGCCCGCCTGGTGGCCGCTGGCGTGCTGGTGCAAGCGGGCCGCGCCAGCCCGGATGTGCTGCAGGCGGCGGTGGACACGGCTGGCGCCCAGGGCTGGCGGCGGCCGCTGCTGGCCTGGCTGGGCGTGCAGGCGCGGCGCGCCGAGTCGGCAGGCGCTAGTGCCGAGGCCGAGCGCCTGCGCCGGCGCATGGCTCTGGTGGCCGGCCAGAACTAGCATTGCTATTAATTCAGTAGCATTCCAGGCCCAGTGGTCGGGGGCTAGGGCCTGATTCCTTTCGAAATCAGCCGAATTTTCGGGTGTGGCGCAGGCGCAGCAGGCTGAACAGGCTGGCGACGCCGGCGAAGCCCGCAGCCAGAGCCAGGGCCAGCATTGGGCCGCGCCCGTCGTGCGCGCTGGCGAAGCTGAAGATGATGGCCAGCAGCACTGCGCCGATCGACTGGCCCGTCAGCCGCGCCGTGCCCAGCATGCCGCTGGCCGCGCCGGCGCGCTGCAGGGGGCCGCTGGTGACGATGATGTGGTTGTTGGGCGACTGGAACAGGCCGAAGCCGGCGCCGCACAGCGCCATGCGCCAGACGATGTCGGCGCTGGACGGCTGTGGCGGCAGCGCCGCCAACAGGCCCAGGCCGGTGGCCAGCAAGGCCAGGCCGATGCCGCCCAGCAGGCCGCCGGGCCAGCGGCCGATCAGGCGTCCGGCCAGCGGCGCGACGCAGACGATGGCCACCGGCCAGGCCGTCATCAGCAGGCCGGTTTCCAGGTGGCTGCGGCCCCAGCCGTCGAGCATCAGAAAGGGCAGGGCGATGGCGGCCAGCATCTGCGCGGCGAAGGCCGTGACCGAGGTGCACATGGACAGGGCGAAGACCGGGATGCGCAGCAGGTCCAGCGGGAACAGCGGCGCGCTCTGCTGCCATTGGCCGCGCAGGTAGAAGAAGCCCACCACCAGCCCCAGGCCCAGCAGGCCCAGGCCCCAGACCAGCGCGGCGGGCGAAGGCGTGGCGCCGGCGCGCGTGCCCAGCGCGTCGACGCCCAGGAAAACCAGGCTGAACATCAAGGCGTTGAGCGCCACGTCCTGCCAGCGCAGGGCGCCGGTCACGGGCGGCGCGGTGTTGTGGGGCAGGGCCTTCCAGCCCAGCACCAGCACCACCAGACCCAGCGGCAGGTTGAGCGCGAACAGCCAGGGCCAGGGCGCGATGGACAGCACGGCGGCGGCCACTGTCGGTCCCGCCACCGAAGCGGTGGCGACCACCACCGAATTGAGCGCGATGCCGCGCCCCAGCAGGCGCGCCGGGTAGGTCAGCCGCACCAGGGCCGCGTTCACGCCCATGATGCCGGCCGCGCCCAGGCCCTGCACCGCGCGCGCCGCCGCCAGCGCCGGCAGCGAGCTGGCCAGCACGCAGGCGGCCGAGGCCACGGTGAACAGCAGCAGGCCGCCCAGGTAGACGCGCCGGTAGCCCACGCGGTCGCCCAGGCTGGCGCAGGGCAGCAGGAAGGCCAGGATGGCCAGCTGGTAGGCGTTGACCACCCACACGGCCTGGGCGGCACTGGCCTGCAGGTCGTGTGCGATGCCCGGCAGGGCCAGGTTGACGATGGTGCCGTCCAGCACAGACAGCGCGATGCCCAGGACGATGACCGCCATGGAGTGGTAACGCGCCGGGGTGGGCAGGCCATCGGGGGCGGAAGCGGGCATCGTCACCGGCAGCACTGTAACGCCCCCGGCGCCGCGGTACCGGGGCGCTGCGCAATAATCCCTCCATCCCCCCGAACGAAAGCTCCCCGTGCGATCCACTCTTGCCTGCCTCGTCGCCGGCCTTGCCCTTGCCGGCAGCGCCTGGGCGCAAACGCCCGCCCCCGTCACCACCAAGAGTGGCCTGGTCTACCAGGCGCTCAAGGAAGGCAGCGGGGCATCGCCCGCCGCCAGCGACACCGTCAAGGTCCACTACAAGGGCATGTTCCCCGATGGCCGCGAGTTCGACAGCTCGTACAAGCGCGGCGAGCCCACCGAGTTCCCGCTCAACCGCGTCATCCCCTGCTGGACCGAAGGCGTGCAGCTGATGAAGCCCGGCGGCAAGGCCAAACTGGTCTGCCCGCCGGCCATTGCTTATGGTGAGCGCGGCGCCGGCGGCGTCATTCCGCCCAACGCCACACTGCACTTCGAGATCGAGCTGATCTCGGTGCGACGCTAGGCCGCGATGAACGTTTCTTTTTCGGCGCTGCCGCTGGCCCCGGAGATGCAGGCCAATCTGCAGCGCCTGGGTTACCTGGAGATGACCGCCATCCAGGCCGCGGCCCTGCCGCCGGCCCTGCTGGGCAAGGACATCATTGCCCAGGCCAAGACCGGCAGCGGCAAGACCGCGGCTTTCGCGCTGGCCCTGCTGGCCAACCTCAATGCCCGGCGCTTTGCGGTGCAGACCCTGGTGCTGTGCCCGACGCGCGAGCTGGCCGACCAGGTGACGGCGGAGATCCGCCGCATCGCCCGGGCCGAGGAGAACATCAAGATCGTCACACTGTGCGGCGGCGTGGCCCTGCGCGGCCAGACCGCCAGCCTGGCCCATGGCGCCCACATCGTGGTGGGCACGCCGGGCCGCATCATGGACCATCTGGAGCGCGGCCACCTGCAGCTCGATGCGCTCAACACCCTGGTGCTGGACGAGGCCGACCGCATGCTGGACATGGGCTTCTTCGACGACATCGCCAAGGTGGCGCGGCAGTGCCCCAAGCAGCGTCAGACCCTGCTGTTTTCCGCCACCTACCCGGAAGGCATCGCCAAACTCAGCGCGCAGTTCATGCGCGACCCGCAGACCGTCAAGGTCGAGGCCCAGCATGCCGGCACGCAGATCGCGCAGCGCTGGTACCAGGTCAAGGACAGCGAGCGCCTGCACGCGGTGAGCCTGCTGCTCAACCACTTCCGTCCAGCCAGCACGCTGGCGTTCTGCAACACCAAGGCGCAGTGCCGCGACCTGGTCCAGGTGCTGCAGGGCCAGGGCTTTCACGCACTGGCGCTGTACGGCGAGCTCGAGCAGCGCGAGCGTGACCAGGTGCTGGTGCAGTTTGCCAACCGCAGCTGCTCGGTGCTGGTGGCCACCGACGTGGCCGCGCGCGGGCTGGACATCGCCCAGCTGGCGGCGGTGGTGAACGTCGACATCACGCCCGACACCGAAGTGCACATCCACCGCATCGGCCGCACCGGCCGGGCCGGCGAGGAAGGCCTGGCGCTGAACCTGGCCAGCATGAACGAGATGGGCAGCGTCGGCAAGATCGAGCAGCTGCAGGGCCGCGAGAGCGAGTGGCACAAGCTCGACGAGCTGACGCCGGCCAGCCGCGAGCCCCTGGTGCCGGTCATGGCCACGCTGCAGATCGCCGGCGGGCGCAAGGAGAAGATCCGCGCCGGCGACGTGCTGGGCGCGCTCACCGGCGAGGCCGGCTACAGCCGCGAGCAGATCGGCAAGATCGACATCAACGAGTTCTCCACCTACGTGGCGGTGTTGCGCGGCATTGCCCGCGAGGCCGCGCAGCGGCTGTCGGACGGCAAGGTCAAGGGCAAGAAGGTCAAGGTGCGGCTGCTCGAGGATGAGCCGGACCAATGAAAAAGCCCGGGCCTTGCGGCACCGGGCTTGAGAGAGCGGAAGAACCGCCTGCCGGTCAGGGCTTGCTGGCCGTCGGGAACGGCCAGGCCGCCTGAGGGTTCAGCGTGGTCTGCGCCGCAGGCGCAGCCGGCGCTGCAGCAGCCTTGGCTACCGGCTTGGCAGCGGGCTTCTTGGCAGCAGGCTTTTTCGCGGCTTTCTTCGCAGCGGGCTTTTTGGCAGCCTTTTTCGCAGCAGGCTTTTTCTTGGCTGCAGTCTTCTTCGCAGCCTTCTTCGCCGCCGGCTTCTTCTTGGCAGCGACCTTCTTCGCCGGAGCCTTCTTCGCTGCCGTCTTCTTGGCGGCGGGGCGCTTCGCAGCGGCCTTCTTGGCCGGAGCCTTCTTGGCCGGAGCCTTCTTCGCTGCCGTCTTCTTGGCGGCTACTTTCTTGGCCGGAGCCTTCTTGGCCGGAGCCTTCTTCGCAGCTACCTTCTTGGCCGGGGCCTTCTTGGCGGCTACCTTCTTGGCCGGAGCCTTCTTAGCGGCTTTCTTCGCCGTAGCTTTCTTTGCAGTTGCCATTTCTATCTCCTTGATCAAGTTGATCAACATCAACTAAAGAAGCACTCCATGCCTGTTGGTGGCACGAAGCGATTCATGAGGTTGGGCTTTGCAGCCCAGCGCCATGAACACCGTGGCCCTGGCTGTGCCGCGCTCTATGGCCGGTCACAGCAAGGACGTATTCCAACTCTACTGTCGCAGTTGCCGTATCAATCCCAGGAAAGAGCGCCACCCGACTGGTATTCGATCACGCGGGTTTCGAAGAAATTGCGCTCTTTCTTCAAGTCAATCATCTCGCTCATCCACGGGAAGGGATTTTCCTCGTTGGGGAAGAGCGCTTCCAGGCCGATCTGCGTGGCACGGCGGTTCGCGATGTAGCGCAGATAGCCCTTGAACATGGAGGCGTTCATGCCGAGCACGCCGCGCGGCATGGTGTCCTCGGCGTACTTGTATTCGAGTTCGACGGCCTTGGCGAACAGCAGCTTGATCTCGGCCTTGAACTCCGCGGTCCACAGGTGCGGGTTCTCCAGCTTGAGCTGGTTGATCAGGTCGATGCCGAAGTTGCAGTGCATCGACTCGTCGCGCAGGATGTACTGGTACTGCTCGGCGGCGCCGGTCATCTTGTTTTGCCGGCCCAGTGCCAGGATCTGGGTGAAGCCGACGTAGAAGAACAGGCCTTCCATCAGGCAGGCGAAGACAATCAGGCTCTTGAGCAGGGTCTGGTCGGTCTCGTGCGTGCCGGTCCTGAAGTTGGGGTCGCTGATCGCCTCGATGAAGGGGATCAGGAACTGGTCCTTCTCGCGGATCGACTGCACCTCGTTGTAGGCGTTGAAGATCTCGCTCTCGTCCAGGCCGAGCGACTCGACGATGTACTGGTAGGCGTGGGTGTGGATCGCTTCCTCGAAGGCCTGGCGCAGCAGGAACTGGCGGCATTCGGGGGCCGTGATGTGGCGGTAGGTGCCCAGCACGATGTTGTTGGCGGCCAGCGAGTCGGCGGTGACGAAGAAGCCGAGGTTGCGCTTGATGATGCGGCGCTCGTCTTCGGTCAGACCGTTGGGGTCCTTCCACAACGCGATGTCGCGCGTCATGTTCACTTCCTGCGGCATCCAGTGGTTGGCGCAGGTGGCGAGGTATTTTTCCCAGGCCCACTTGTACTTGAACGGCACCAGCTGGTTGACGTCGGTCTGGCCGTTGATGATGCGCTTGTCGGCCGCGTTGACGCGGCGCTGGCTGGTCACTGGCTTGAGTGCTGCGGGGGCTTGCGGCGCGACGGCGCCGTCATCCAATGTGCGCAGCACGGGCTGCGGAATCTGCGAGGGTGCTTGCGAAAGAGGTGAAGACTGCACCTCGCGGTTCGGGAATGAACCGCTATGCACGGGAGTTGGCGGTGTGGGCTTGACTTCTTCGTCCCAGGTCAACATAAGTTTTCCAATGCTCGAATTATGTGAGCAGTGATGCGAAATGAAAAGTGTTCATTCACATCACCACCCGATTGTGTTGTGCAATTGCATCGGCGTTTTGTCGGAGAAGGCCGACAGTTTTCACCGCGGCCTTTTCCATCATTGGCAGGCTTCGCAGCCCGGGTCATCGATCGCGCAGAACTTGATGTCCGTCGCCGGCGATGCGCTCAGCGGCGCCGTCGAGGTATCCGACATCTGGGCGCGCGCAGCGGCCGCAGCCGCGTCGATGGCGCTCATGCCGCCGGAGGCCGCGCCCGAGGACACGGCATTGAGCCGGCCCGAGGTGACGGTGGACTTCTCGGTCTGCGTCGCGCTGATGGTGCGCAGGTAGTAGGTGGTCTTGAGACCGCGCAGCCAGGCCAGCTTGTAGGTGTCGTCCAGCTTCTTGCCCGAGACGCCGGACATGTAGATGTTGAGCGACTGGGCCTGGTCGATCCACTTCTGGCGGCGCGCCGCGGCTTCCACCAGCCAGGTGGTTTCCACCTCGAAGGCGGTGGCGTACAGCAGCTTGATCTCCTGCGGCACGCGGTCGATCGGGCGCAGCGAGCCGTCGAAGTGCTTCAGGTCCATCACCATGACGTCGTCCCACAGGCCCAGGCGCTTCAAGTCGCGCACCAGGTAGTGGTTGATGACGGTGAATTCGCCCGACAGGTTGGACTTGACCGACAGGTTGCCAAAGCACGGCTCGATCGAGGCGTCCACGCCGATGATGTTGGAGATGGTCGCCGTCGGGGCGATCGCCACGCAGTTGGAGTTGCGCATGCCGTCCTTGGCGATCTTCTTGCGCAGGCTGTCCCAGTCCAGGCTGGCCGAGCGGTCCACCTCGACATAGCCGCCACGCTGCTTTTCCAGCATGTCCAGCGTGTCCAGGGGCAGCACGCCCTTGTCCCACAGAGAGCCCTTGTAGCTGGAGTACTTGCCGCGCTCGCGGGCCAGCTCGGTCGAGGCCCAGTAGGCGTGGTAGCAGACAGCTTCCATGGACTTGTCGGCGAACTCCACGGCTTCCTGCGAGGCATAAGGCACGCGCAGTTCGTACAGCGCGTCCTGGAAGCCCATGATGCCCAGGCCGACCGGGCGATGCCGCAGGTTGGAGTCGCGGGCCTTCTTGACGGCGTAGTAGTTGATGTCGATCACGTTGTCGAGCATGCGCATCGCCGTCGTGATGGTCTTCTTGAGCTTGTCGTGGTCGATCTGGCCGTTCTTCAGGTGGCGCGGCAGATTGACCGAGCCCAGATTGCAGACCGCGGTTTCGGTGTCGCTCGTGTTGAGCGTGATCTCGGTGCACAGGTTGGACGAGTGCACGACGCCCGAATGCTGCTGGGGCGAGCGGATGTTGCAGGCGTCCTTGAAGGTGATCCAGGGATGGCCGGTCTCGAACAGCATGGTGAGCATCTTGCGCCACATGTCGGCGGCCTGCACCGTCTTGGCGGGCTTGATCTCGCCGCGCCTTGCCTTGTCTTCATAGGCCACATAGGCCTTCTCGAACTCGATGCCGAACAGGTCGTGCAGGTCGGGCACGTTGGACGGCGAGAACAGCGTCCACTCGCCTTTTTCCATGACGCGGCGCATGAACAGGTCAGGAATCCAGTTGGCCGTGTTCATGTCGTGCGTGCGGCGGCGGTCGTCGCCGGTGTTCTTGCGCAGCTCCAGGAACTCTTCCATGTCCAGGTGCCAGGTCTCCAGGTAGGTGCAGACCGCGCCCTTGCGCTTGCCGCCCTGGTTGACCGCGACCGCCGTGTCGTTGACCACCTTGAGGAAGGGCACGACGCCCTGCGACTCGCCGTTCGTGCCCTTGATGTGCGAGCCCAGGGCGCGCACGCGGGTCCAGTCGTTGCCCAGGCCGCCGGCGAACTTCGACAGCAGGGCGTTTTCCTTGATCGACTCGTAGATGCCGTCCAGGTCGTCCGGCACAGTGGTCAGGTAGCACGAGGACAGCTGCGAGCGCAGCGTGCCGGCGTTGAACAGCGTCGGCGTCGAGGACATGAAGTCGAAGCTGGACAGCACTTCGTAGAACTCGATGGCGCGCGCTTCGCGGTCGACCTCATTGAGCGACAGGCCCATGGCCACGCGCATGAAGAAGGCCTGGGGCAGCTCGATGCGGGTCTTGCGCTCGTGCAGGAAGTAGCGGTCGTACAGGGTCTGCAGGCCCAGGTAGTCGAACTGGTTGTCGCGCTCGGCTTTCAGGGCCGCGCCCAGCTTCTTCAGGTCGTACTGCAGCAGCTTCTCGTCGAGCAGCTCGGCGTCGACGCCGCGCTTGATGAAACCGGGGAAGTAGTCGGCATAGCTGGCGGCCATGTCGGCCGGGGCGATGTCGCGGCCCAGCACTTCCTTGAAGATGGTGTGCAGCAGCAGGCGCGCGGTGACGTAGGTGTAATCGGGATCCTTCTCGATCAGCGTGCGGGCCGCCAGGATGGAGGCCTTGTAGACCTCGTCCATGGGCACGCCGTCGTACAGGTTGCGCATGGTCTCGGCCATGATCGGGTCGGGCTTGATGTCGGCGCCCAGGTTCAGGCAGGCGCTGTCGATCAGGCCCTTGAGGTGGTCCAGGTCCAGCACGATGCGCTGGCCGCCGTCGAGCGCGTGCAGCGCGGGCGTCTTGGGCGTCTCCTGCGCGCCCTTCTGGGCGCGTTCCTGGGTGCGGCGTTCGCGGTACAGCACGTAAGCGCGGGCAATCTCGTGGTGGCCGCCGCGCATCAGGCCGAGTTCGACCTGGTCTTGCACGTCTTCAATATGGAAGGTGCCGCCGCCCGGGCGCGAACGCACCATGGCGCGGATCACGGCCTGGGTCAGGCTGTCGACGGTTTCGCGCACGCTGGCCGAGGCCGCGCCCTGCGTGCCATGCACGGCCAGGAAGGCCTTCATCATGGCGATGGCGATCTTGTTGGGCTCGAAGGGAACGACGGCGCCGTTGCGGCGGATGATCTGGTAATTGGCCAGGGGGTTGGTCGCGCTGGCTTGTTCGGGGATGGGGGTGAGAGGTCCGCTGGCGGGAACGCTGCCACTGACGGTGCTCAAAGCTGACTGCATGCTTTTTCCTCAGGCTGTGGTTGTTTTTTTTGCGAGGACGAAGTGTATCTCCTCACAGTGCCGGCCACTATATATAGTGGGTATCCGATGTCAAGGGCACTACAGGTAGTGGTTGCCCCAGGTTCTGGAAAAGCTGTGAATATCATGTGAGGAGGCGGTCGGCCGTTGCGTAAACGGCTGCATGAATTCAGGCTTAAATACACACAGGCAAGCATTGGTGCGGCCTCTCGAGGCAAAAGCCTTTGAAGGTCGCTTGCGCATTGACTTTGGAGTGAGGTAACAGGCTGTTGCGATTTGGTGCGACGAAGACGCGCAATGAGCGAGTGCCAGCTTGAGTGCCGCCCGACGCAGGATGCGTTCCCGCGATGCCAGCAGGCGCGCGACCTGCCTCAACCAGGAAAATTTGCCGCCGGCCAGCCCAGGCTGCGCCGCAGCAACGCCCAGTCGAAGCCCGCGCCCGGGTCCTGCTTGCGGCCGGGGGCGATGTGCTCGTGGCCGGCGATGTGGGCGATCGGATAGTGCTGGGCCAGGGCGGCGCACAGCAGGGCCAGGGTCTCGTACTGGGCAGGCTCGAAGCTGTCGCCCTCCAGGCCCTCGAGCTCGATGCCCACCGAGCCGTCGTTGCAGTTGTCGCGGCCGCGCCAGTGCGAGGCGCCGGCATGCCAGGCGCGCTGGTCGCAGCTGACGAACTGCCACAGCTCGCCGCCACGCCGGACATAAAAATGGGCCGAGACCTGCATGCCCTCAATGCTCTTGAAATAGGGATGGGCCTGCCAGTCCAGCGTGTTGCCAAACAGCTGCTGGACTTCGTCGCCGCCGTACTGGCCGGGCGGCAGGCTGATCGAATGCACGACCACCAGGTCGACCAGGGCACCGGCCGGGCGCGCGCCGAAATTGGGCGAGTCCTGCCGGCGCGCGAAGCGGTACCAGCCGTCCTGCCACAGCAGGCCGGCCTGGTGGGGCTCAGCTGGCGTCATTCGGCTCTTCGCCGCCGGGCACCGCGATCGCCAGCCGGTCGATGCGGTAGCGGATCTGCCGCAGGCTCAGGCCCAGCCGCTGGGCCGCGGCCGTGCGGTTGAAGCCGCTGTCACGCAGGGCCTTGACCAGGATGTCGCGCTCCTGCTGGTCCAGGTAGGCCTGCAGGTCCTGCGGCATGGCCTCGGCGGCGCGCGGCGCCGGCGCCAGCTCGCCAGGCACGCTGGGGGCGAAATCCACCTGCAGCTCCTCGCCGTCGGACAGCGCCACTGCGCGGTGCAGCAGGTTCTCCAGCTCGCGCACGTTGCCGCCCAGCGGATGGGCCGCCAGCTGGGCGACCACCACCGGCGACAGCACCGGCACCGGCATGCCCGAGTCCTGGGCGATGCGCGCCAGCAGCGACTCGCACAGCGCCGGCAGGTCCTCGCGGCGCTCGCGCAGCGGCGGGATCATGATGTCGATGACGTTCAGGCGGTAGTACAGGTCCTGGCGGAAGCGCCCGGCCAGCACGTCGGCGGCCAGGTCCTTGTGGGTGGCGCTGACGATGCGCACGTCGACCCCGTCTTCCTGGGTCGAGCCGATGGCGCGGACCTGGCGCTCCTGGATGGCGCGCAGCAGCTTGGACTGCATGGCCAGCGGCAGGTCGCCGATCTCGTCGAGAAAGAGCGTGCCGCCGGCGGCGGCCTGGAAGTAGCCCTGGCGGTCCTGGGTGGAGCCGGTGTAGGAGCCCTTGCGGGCGCCGAAGAATTCCGCCTCCAGCAGCGCCTCGGGAATCGCCCCGCAGTTGACCGCGATGAAGGGGCCGGCCTCGCGGTGGCTGCAGGCGTGGATGGCGCGGGCCACCAGTTCCTTGCCGGTGCCCGACTCGCCGCGCACCAGCACCGGGGCCATGCTGCGGGCCACCTTGGCGATGCGCTCCTTGACCTGCTGCATCGCCGCCGAGGCACCGACCATGCGCTGCAGCGCGGCCCGGCTGCCCTGGGGTGGCTCGCCGGCTGCCACGCGCTGCGTCCCGGCGGCGCGGCTGCGCACGGGCGGCGCGTTGTCCTGGATGGCCGAGGCCACGACGCTGCGGAACTGCTTGAGGTCGACCGGCTTGGTCAGGTAGTCGAAGGCGCCCGCCTTGAGCGCTTCCACGGCGTTCTCGGCCGAGCCGTAGGCCGTCATGACGATGCAGCGCTCGGGCCGCTGCTGGGCCAGCATGCGTTGCAGCAGCTCCAGCCCCAGACCGTCGGGCAGGCGCATGTCGGTGATGACGGCGTCGAATTTGCGGGCGTCCAGCAACTCCCAGGCCTCGGCCAGCGAGCCGGCGGCGTCGACCCGGTAGCCTTCGCGCAGCAGCGTCAGCTCGTAGAGTGTGCGCAGGTCGGGCTCATCGTCGACGACCAGGACTTGCGGGGGCACGGAGGCGGCTTGTGACATCAGGCGCCTATTGTGGCAAATGAGGGAGTGGCGGCAAGTCCCGACCCGCCGGGACGGAACTGGACGAAGAATTCATTGCCTTCGCGCGCGGCGCCGGCCCGGGCGGCACAACGGCGGTAGCCGATCTGCGCGCCATGCTGCTCGCACAGCTCGCGGCAGATGTACAGGCCCAGCCCGCTGGAGCGGCTCTCGGAGGAAAAGAAGGGTTCGAACAGGTGGCGCTCGACGGTCGGCTCCAGCGGCGGGCCGTCGCTCCAGACCAGCAGCCGGACGCGGCTGGCGGCCTCCGAGGTCAGGACCTGGATCGAGTCGCACTGGCTGCCGGCGTGGCGCAAGGCGTTGTCCAGCAGGTTCACCAACACGCGGCGCAGATGGTCGGGCTCGAACGGCACCTGGGCCGTGCCGGCCTGCAGCGCGAGCTGCATCCGCGCGCTGCCGCAAGTTTGCTGGCCCCAGTCGGCGCAGGCGGCGGCGACGGCGGCGTCCAGGCCGAGCATCGGTGTGTGGGTGTCGTGCCGCACGCGCGAGATGTTCAGGATGTCCTCGACGATGCGCGCCAGCCGGCGCGCGTTTTGCGCCACCATGGCGCTGAGCTGTTTGTGCGCCGGCTCGACCAGGTCCTCCTCCAGCAGCGCGTTGGCCTGGGTGATGGCGGCCAGGGGATTGCGGATCTCGTGGGCCACGGCGGCCGACATGCGCCCCATGGCGGCGAGTTTCTCGGTGCGCAGCCGCGCCTCCATTTCGCGCAGATCTTCCAGGAACATGACGCACAGGCTGTCGCCCGGCGCGTCGTGCTGCGCCGTCAGCCGGGTGCGCACGAAGACACGCCGCGCCGGCCCGGCCGGCACGCTCAGGGAGATCTCGCCCAGCTGGGGGTCGCGCAGCTCGAAGGTCAGCGTCGCCAGGTCGACCAGCGGTTGCCAGCCGGGCACCGCCGCCAGCGGGAACGGCCGGCCGTGGGCTGCGGGACCGCCGCCCAGCAGCAGGCGGGCCGAGGGGTTGGCGGCATGGACCTCACCGCGCTGGTCGACCACCAGCACGCCGTCGGCCAGTGTCTCGATCACGAGCTCGTTGACCTGGGCCTGCGCGCGTGCAGCCTTCTGGCTGCGGCGGGCGGCCTTTTCCTCGCGCGCCAGCCGCTGCGCCAGCTGGTTGGCCAGGAAGGCCAGCGCGAAATAGCCGGTGCCCGTCAGGCCTGCCTGCAGGAAGCGCTGGGCGGTGTCGTCGGGCAGCTGCAGCGCCAGCAGCCAGGCGTCGATCAGCAACAGCAGGGTCACGGCCGCGGCCGTGCCCAGGGCCAGCAGGGTCGATCCCAGCACCGAAGCCATCAGCACCGGCAGGGCGAACAGCGGCGAATAGTTCACGCCTCCCGCTTGCAGGAATTGCAGCGTGGAAAACGCCAGCAGGTCGACGCCGATGGTCGACACCCATTGCGGGTCGAAAGCCTCGCCCGGCGTTGGCGGCCGGGTGAGGATGCGCACCGCCAGCGCGCAGGCCAGGTAGGCGCCACAAAGGCCGAACAGCCAGGCCGCGCTGCCGGGGGGCGGTTGCGGCGCCCGGCTGTGCAGCACGGCCAGCAGGGCCAGCAGCACCACGGCGATCGCCACGCGGGCTGTGGCGAAGCCGCGCCACAGCCGCACGAAGGCCGAGTCTTGGGGAGGTGCGGCCGGCGCTTCAGCCCAGGGCGCGATCGATGGCTGGTGATCTGCCATGTCAGGGCGCGACGCGGTGCTCCGGGCTGCAGTAGAAGCGCCCGTCGCCGCCGGCCACGGCCTCGGCGCGTGGCAGGTGCAGCGCGCAGACCGGGCAGCGCACCATGTCCTGCGCCAGCGCGGCGGGTTGCGCTGGCGCAGGCGGCGTGCCGCTGCCTTCGGTGCGCCGCTGGTGGCGCCACACCAGGTAGACGACCAACAGGACGCCAAACAGCACGATGTACTTCATGTCGGCCGTCCCAGTACCACCTCGAGCACGAAGCGCGAGCCGACATAAGCCAGCAGCAACAGGAGCGCGCCGGCATAGAGCACGCGCACCGCAGTGCGGCCGCGCCAGCCGAAGCGTGCCCGCCCCAGCAGCAGGCCGGCAAACACCAGCCAGGCCAGCACCGAGAACACGGCCTTGTGGTCCCAGCGCCAGCCGCGGCCGTAGAAGTTTTCGCTGAACAGCGCTCCGGCCAGCAGGGTGGCCGACAGCAGCACGAAGCCGGCGCCGGCAAAGCGGAAGGTCAGGCGCTCCAGCGTCAGCAATGGCAGGCCGGCGTGCGGGTCGGTGGCCTGGCGGATGTGGCGCTCAGCCCGGCGCATCAGCCAGGCATGGACCACGGCGGCGGCGAACAGGCCGTAGGAGGCGATGCCCAGCGCCAGGTGCAGCGGCAGCCAGGGCGAGGCCGAGACATGCATGGGCGTGCCGGGAAAGACCATGGCCAGCAGCACGGCTGCGGCGCCCAGGCCGGCCAGCGCCCAGCGCGCCTGCAGCTGCGGAAACAGTTCGCGTTCGACCGCATAGACAGTCAGCACCAGCCAGGCGGTGACCGACAGCGCCGGCGCGAAGCCAAAGCGCGGCGCCTCGCCCAGCAGGGTCCAGGCCAGCACCAGGGCGTGCAGAAGCCAGGCCACCAGCAGGGCGATGCGCGCGGCCTGTTCGGACAGGCGCGCGGCGGCGGCGGCGGGCACGGCATAGGCCGCGGCTGCCGCCAGCGTCAGCGCCACACTGGCCCCCGTTGCACTGGCTAGAATCATGGTTCGCAGTTTAGCCCCTTGCTTCGCACGCCGAAGCTTCCCATCCCGCAGCACCCAAGGGCTCCCATGGCCTCCGCCCTCACAGACAAACTCTCCCGCCTGGTCAAGGAAATGCGCGGCCAGGCGCGCATCACCGAAGCCAACGTGCAGGACATGCTGCGCGAGGTGCGCATGGCCCTGCTCGAGGCCGACGTCGCCCTGCCGGTGGTGCGCGACTTCATCGCCCGGGTCAAGGACAAGGCCCTGGGCCAGGAGGTGCTGGGCTCGCTGTCGCCGGGCCAGGCCCTGGTGGGCATCGTCCACCGCGAGCTGGTCGCCACCATGGGCGAGGGCGTGGCCGATATCAATCTGCAGGCCCAGCCGCCGGCGGTCATCCTGATGGCCGGCCTGCAAGGCGCCGGCAAGACCACCACCACCGCCAAGCTGGCCAAGCACCTGATCGACAAGCGCAAGAAGAAGGTGCTGACGGTCTCGGGCGACGTCTACCGGCCGGCCGCCATCGAGCAGCTCAAGATGGTGACCAAGCAGGCCGGCGCCGAGTGGTTCCCCAGCACGCCGGACCAGAAGCCCGTGGACATCGCTCGCGCCGCCATCGATTACGCGCGCAAGCAGTACTTCGATGTGCTGCTGGTCGACACCGCCGGGCGCCTGGCCATCGACGAGGCGCTGATGCGCGAGATCAAGGAGCTGCACGCCGTCCTCAACCCGGTGGAAACGCTGTTCGTGGTCGACGCCATGCAGGGCCAGGATGCGATCAACACCGCCAAGGCCTTCAAGGAAGCGCTGCCGCTGACCGGCATCATCCTGACCAAGACCGACGGCGATTCGCGCGGCGGCGCCGCGCTGTCGGTGCGACAGATCACCGGCGCGCCCATCAAGTTCGCCGGCACCAGCGAGAAGATCGACGGCCTGGAGGTGTTCGACGCCGAGCGCCATGCCGGCCGCATCCTGGGCATGGGCGACATCCTGGCCCTGGTCGAACAGGTCACGGCCGGTGTCGACATGGAGGCCGCGCAGAAGCTCGCGGCCAAGGTCAAGAGCGGCGGTTTCGACCTGAGCGACTTCCTCTCGCAGATCCAGCAGATGAAGAGCATGGGTGGCCTGTCCAGCCTGATGGACAAGCTGCCGGCGCAGATGCAGGCCAAGGCCGGCCAGGTCGACATGGACAAGGCCGAGCGCGACGTGCGCCGCAAGGAGGGCATCATCCAGAGCATGACGCCGCTGGAGCGCCGCAAGCCCGAGCTGATCAAGGCCACCCGCAAGCGCCGCATCGCCGCCGGCGCCGGCGTTCATGTCCAGGAAGTCAACAGACTGCTCAATGAGTTCGAGCAGATGCAGGGCATGATGAAGAAGATGAAGGGCGGCGGCCTCATGAAGATGATGAAGCGCATGGGCGGCGGCGGCAAGGGCATGCCCAAGATGCCCTTCTGAGGCCCTTCCACGCCATGTCGGAGGTCAGATCGGCCTCCAGCCACCACCAATCCTTGCGATGACGCTATCTACTTGATAGCGAGCGCGGTGCCGCGGCTGGCGTGGCGCCAGGCCCGGCGCAGCACCATGGGCGAGCGCGATTCTTCCGGAATCAGCAGCAGGCCGCGGCCGCGCATCCAGCCGCCCAGCTCCACATGGCTGGTCAGCACGGCCAGCGGCACGGCCAGCAGCAGCGGCAGGGCCACCGGCGCCAGCCAGACCAGGGCGCCCAGCTGGATCGATGCCACGGCGCCGGCCAGCAGGCCGATGACGATGGTCATGGGCGACAGGCGCAGCGCCGCTTCGCGCCAGGACAGGACGGCGGCTTCGCGCGGGGGCGACTTCCATTCCAGCTTGAGGCCGGTCAGCGCCACCAGCACGAACAGCGAATGCGCCAGCATGCGGATGGGCGCCAGCAGCAGGGCCAGCACGGTTTCCAGCACGGCGCTGCGCAGCAGGCCGGCGCCGCCGCCGAACTGCGCCTGCTTGCCCTGGAGGAAGACCGCCGCCAGGCCCAGGATGCGCGGCATGAACAGCATGCACAGGGTCCAGGTCCACAGGCCGCGCAGTTCGGACGGCACGGCATGCCAGTCGGGCACGATGGCCGCGCCCGACATCCACAGGGCGGTGCCGAAGGTCATGAAGGCCAGCCACAGCGGCGCCGACAGATAGGACATGGCGCCGATGGCGAACATCGCCCTGTGCACGCGGTGGATGCCGGGTTCGGCGATCAGGCGCGAGTTCTGCAGGTTGCCCTGGCACCAGCGGCGGTCGCGCTGCAACTCGCTGAGCAGGTCGGGCGGCTGCTGCTCGTAGCTGCCGGTCAGGTCCGAAACCAGCCAGACGTGGTAGCCGGCGCGGCGCATCAGGGCGGCCTCGACGAAGTCGTGCGACAGGATGCCGCCGGCCATGCCGCCTGCGCCCGGGATGGGCGCCAGCGCGCAGTGCTGCATGAAGGGCGCGACGCGGATGATGGCGTTGTGGCCCCAGTAGTGCGACTCGCCCAGCTGCCAGAACTGCATGCCCAGCGTGAACAGGCGCCCCGTCACGCGCGAGGCGAACTGCTGCGCGCGCGCATGCAGCGTGGCGTGGCCGATGGCCTGGGTGGCGGTCTGGATGATGCCGGCCTGCGGGTGGGCTTCCATCAGCTTGACCAGGGTGGTGATGCAGTCGCCGCTCATCACGCTGTCGGCGTCCAGCACCACCATGTAGCGGTAGTCCTTGCCCCAGCGGCGGCAGAAGTCGGCAACGTTGCCGGCCTTGCGGTGCGTGCGGCGGCTGCGCAGGCGGTAGTAGACCTCGATCTGCGGCTGCTCCGGGTGCGCGGCCAGGGCCTGGCGCAGGCCCGCCCAGGCGGCGCGCTCGGCGGCGATGGTGGCGGGCTCGCTGCTGTCGGACAGCACGAAGACGTCGAAGCCGCTGGCGTGGCCGGTGGCGGCCACCGACTCGCAGGTGGCGCGCAGGCCGGCGAACACCGTGGCCACGTCCTCGTGGCAGATCGGCATGATGATGGCGGTGCGCGCATCGGGATTCATCGGGTGGTGGGCCACCTCGCGCGCCGACAGCGCATGGCCGTCACCGCGCAGGCTGACCCAGAAGCCCATGAGGGCGGTGACGAAGCCGGTCACGACCCAGACCGAGAGCACGGCGAACAGCGTGGCCTGGCCGATCTGCAGCCAGCTGTTGTCGTAGTCGGGCTGGGCATTGACGAACAGCGCGGTCGCCACCGCGGTGCTGGCCAGGGTCAGCAGCAGGAAGACGAAGCGGCGCCTGGCGGCGGCTCTTTCCCAGGCCTGGCGCCGGCTGGGCGCGGCGGGCGCGCTGGCGCCTTGCCACAGCAAGGCCGTGGCCATGCTGTTCCAGAAGCCGCGCCAGGGGCGCGGCGCCATCGAGCCGCGATGCAGCGGCGGCGCCGTCATCGCATTCGGATGGCGCTCTCCGCGCAGGCTGCTGCGCGGGCTCACTCGGGAAGAAGAATGCTGGACCATGTTTCGCTCACGCTGTGGTTGTCTTGTTGCAGGAAGGCGCGCAGCTCGACCGGCCGAGCCGGGTCGATGCGCTGCACGCGAAAGCTCATGCGCCAGCCATGGGTGGCGGGATTGGGATAGGCAAGTTGTTCGACAACCCGGCCGTTGCCGTCGGCGCTGACCATGGCGCGCACCGGCGTGCCGGGGGGCAGGGCGTCCAGCGCCGGGCCGGCGACATCGAGCACGTACTGGACCTGGCCGCTGCGGTTGTCGCCCGGCTGCACGAAGCCGTGGCCGCGGCGCGACTGCAGCACGCTGGCGCCCGGCGCGCGTTGCTGGGCGTCGCCCTGCCAGGCGATCTCCCAGGCCAGCTCCAGCGGCTCGCCGGCGGCCGGCAGGCTGCGCGGCACCCAGTAGGCGACCACGTTGTCGTGCGTCTCGTCGGGCGCCGGCAACTGCAGCAGCTCGACCCGACCCGGACCCCAGTCGCCCAGCGGCTTGACCCAGGCGCTGGGCCGGCGTTCGTAGCGCGCCTCCACGTCCTCGTAGCTGGCGAAGGCGCGGTCGCGCTGCATCAGGCCGAAGCCGGCCAGGCGCTCCAGCGCGAAGGAGCTGGCGATGGGCCGCGCCGGGTTCTGCAGCGGCCGCCAGATCCATTCGCCGTTGCCGCTGGCCACCAGCAGGCCGTCGGAGTCGTGCACTTCGGGGCGGAAGTCACCGGGCCGCGGCTGGTTCTCGCCGAAGAAGAACATGCTGGTCAGCGGCGCCACGCCCAGGGTGGCGATGGGTTTGTCGCTGGCGCGCAGGAACAGGCGCATGCGCACCTGCACTGTGGTCTGCGCGCCGGGCGTGATGTCGAAGCGGTAGGCGCCGGCTGCGCGTGGCGAGTCCAGCAGCGCGTAGACCGTCAGCTGCCTGGCGTCGGCGGCCGGGCGCTCCAGCCAGAAATCCGTGAAGCGTGGGAATTCTTCCGGCCCGCCGCCGGCGCTGTCGATGGCCAGGCCGCGGGCCGACAGGCCGTACTGCTGGCCGGCGCCCAGGGCGCGGAAATAGCTCGCGCCCTGGAACACCACCAGTTCGTCCTTGTACTGCGGGCTGTTCAAGGCGGTGTGGACGCGCAGGCCGGCAAAGTCCAGGTCGCCCCAGGGCGTGGCCGCCAGGGCGTTCTTGCCGAAATCGAAGTCCTCGCGTGCGTAGGCCAGCTTGCGCGCGCCGTCGGGCGTGATCTCGTGGATGCGCACGGCCTGGGCTTGCAGCTTGCCGCGGTGGAAGAACATGGCCTCGTACGGCAACCTGGCGTCGCGCCAGAGCGCGCGCTCTGGCCGGAAGCGGATGTCACGCAGGCCGTCGTAGTCCATGCGCGCCAGGTCCGCCGGCAGCGCCGGCGTGCTGTCGCTCCAGGCCGACTGGGCGCGGTTGCGGGCCAGCGCGCTGAGTTCCTCGAAGCCGAATGCGGCGGCGTTGGCACTGAGGCCGGCCAGCGCCAGCAGCAAAGCGGAGAGGGTGTGCAAGGGTTTCACGCTGATCCCAGGGCAAACCCTGTGCCAGACTGTAAAAACCTTTTGAAATCAACGACTTGGCGCTGAAATCTGTGTATCCAATTGCTGCAATGCAGCGAATGGTCTGCAGAACCCCTGTTTTTGTCGTCAGCGGGCGACGCCTCGGCCGGCGGTCTTGAAAAAGTCTTTGAAAATCAACGACTTATGCGCGTCGCCAAAAAGCGACGGGCCTCAGGCGGCTGGATCCTGAAACTGGCCCGGCGTCAGGCTGTGCTTTTGCAGCAGGCGGTAGAACTCGGTGCGGTTGCGGTCGGCCAGGCGGGCGGCATCGGCCACGTTGCCGTCGGTCAGCTTGAGCAGGCCGACCAGGTAATCGCGCTCGAAGCGCTGTTTGGCCTCGGCGTAGTTGAGCACCTGGACCGAGGGCACACGCAAGGCGCGCTGCACCAGGGCCAGCGGGATCAGCGGCGTGGTCGACAGGGCGCAGACCTGCTCGACGACGTTGAACAGCTGGCGCACATTGCCCGGCCAGGCCGCGGTGGCCAGGGCCTTCATCGCTTCCGGCGCGAAGCCCGACAGGCGCCGGCCGTACTTGCCGGCCAGCTTGTGCAGGAAATGGTTGGCCAGCAGCGGGATGTCTTCGCGCCGCTCGGCCAGTGCCGGCAGCGACAGCGAGACCACGTTCAGGCGGTAGTACAGGTCTTCGCGGAACTGGCCGGCCGCCATCGCCGCGTCCAGGTCGCGGTGGGTGGCCGAGATGATGCGCACGTCCACCGTGTGGGACTGCGACGAGCCCACCGGCCGCACGGCCTTGTCCTGCAGCACGCGCAGCAGCTTGACCTGCAGGGCCGGCGGCATGTCGCCGATCTCGTCGAGCAGCAGGGTGCCGCCGTCGGCCGCCTGGAACAGGCCCTTGCGGTTGGCCACGGCATCGGTGAAGGCGCCCTTGATGTGGCCGAACAGCTCCGACTCCAGCAGCGCTTCCGGGATTGCGGCGCAGTTGATGGCGATGAAGGGGCTGCCGGCGCGCGGGCTGGCCTGGTGGATGGCGCGCGCCAGCATTTCCTTGCCGGTGCCGCTGTCGCCGCGCAGCAGCACGCTGGCGTCGGACTGCGCCACCATGTAGGCCTCGGCCAGCACGTCGGCCATGCGGCTGGAGCGGCTGATGATGTCGCCGCGCCAGCCCTGGTCCGCCTGCGAGGCGGCTGGCTCGGGCGCGCCCAGGGCCAGGGCCTGGGCGATCTTGTCCAGCAACTCCTTGCCGTCGTAGGGTTTGGTCAGGTAGGTGAAGACGCCGCGTGCCGTCGCCTCGACGGCGTCGGGGATGGTGCCGTGCGCAGTGAGCAGGATGACAGGCAGGGCTGGATGGCGCACGCGGATGGCGTCGAACAGGGCCAGGCCATCGCGCCCGGGCAGGCGCACGTCGCTGAGCACCAGGTGCGGCCGCTCGATGTCCAGCTGCGCCAGCGCGGCCTCGGCCGAGCTTACGGCCGTCACGCGGTAGCCCGCGGCCGACAGCCGCAGCGACAGCAGGCGCAGCATGTCGGCGTCGTCGTCGACGACCAGCAGGCGCTGTTGCGCGAGAGTGGCTGCGCTGCCGCTCATGGCCGGGGCGCGCTGGCCGCCGGGCGCGAAGGCAGGCTGCGCTCGATGGCGCGCACGGCTTCCAGGCGGTCGTTGAGGGCGTCGATGCGGCGCTGGCTGTCGCGCAGCTGCTGGGCTTGGCGTTCGGCCTGCTCCTCCAGCCGGCGCGCCTCCAGCTGCTGGCCGATCTGGCTGGCCAGCAGGCGGGCCAGCGACTGCAGCTCCTGCGCCGAGCTGCCGTTCTGGGCCAGCACGCGCTGCACCAGGGCCTGGGCACGCGCCAGGTTGGGCGGGCTGCGGGTCTGCGCCAGCGCCAGCGCCAGTTCCAGCGAGGCCAGCGGCGCATCGGCCGGCTCGCCCCGGCGGCTGATCTCCAGCGCCAGCTCGGTGGGCCCGAGCACGCGCACGCGGTCGGCATAGGCCAGCAGCTCGCTGGCGCCGCTGGCCGGCGGCGGCACGGCTTCAGCCGTGGGCGCAACGACTGCGCTGGGCGGTGGCGCTGGGACCGGCACGGGCGCGGCGCAGGCCGCCAGCAGCAATGCGGCGGCCAGGGTGGAGTGCAGGCGGAAAACCGCGCGGAGCGTGCGGCCGGTGTCAGGAGGCATGGGGCAGTTCTATCTGGAAATGGGCGCCGGCGCCATCGGACAGCAGCGTCACCCGGCCGCCATGGGCCGTGACGTATTCCTGCACGATGGACAGGCCGATGCCGGTGCCGCGGGCGGCGTCGGCGGGCTGGCGCTCGCCGCGGTAAAAAGGCTCGAACACCAGGTCGCGGTCGGCTTGCGCCACGCCCGGGCCCTGGTCGCTGATGTCAATGCGCACGCCCTCGGGCGGCGCCGACAACTGCACGCTGATGGTGCCGTGCGGCGGCGAGAAGCGGATGGCATTGGACAACAGGTTGCCCAGTGCCGTCTGCAATTTTTGCGCGTCGACAGGCAGCATCACGGCCGGGCCCTCGACTTTCACCGTGAGCTGGCGTGCCTGCCATTGCAGGCGCTGGTCGCGCACCTGCTCGCGCAGCAGCTCCAGCAGGTCGGTGGGACGCCGGCGCAGCTGGCGCGCCTCGAAGGCGGCGGCGTTGAAGCGCAGCAAGGCCTCGATCTGGGCCTGCAGCGACAAGGTGTTCTGGTGCAGGATCTGCGTGACCTCGCGCTGGCTGGGCGTGAGTTCGCCGGTGATGCCGTCTTGCAGCAGGGCCACGCCTTCGCGCAGCGCGGCCAGCGGCGTCTTGAGTTCGTGCGAGACGTGGCGCAGGAAGCGCGCCTTGTCGGCTTCCAGTTCGGTCAGGCGCAGGCGCAGCCATTCGAGTTGCTGGCTGATGCGGCGCACGTCGGATGGGCCGCGGATGTTGATCGGCTCCTGCAGCCTGTCCTCGCCCAGGGCCACGATGGCGTGCTCCAGGCGCTTGAAGCGGCTGGACAGCCACAGGCCCAGGCCGACGGCCAGCATGCTGGCCAGGGCGATGGCGCCCATCACCTGCTGCGTCAGGCGTGTGCGGCTGGCGTCGAGCCGTTCACGCAAGGCGCGGTTGCGCTCCTCGATCAGGCCCTGGATGTCGGCTGCGATGCGGCTGTTGAGCGCATCGAGCTCGCGGAACTCGGCGGCGACGGCGCGCTCGCGGTCCAGCGCCGTTTCCGCCGGCCCCGTCAGCTGGCCCTTGACCGTGTCCAGCTGGCTTTGCCACTGCGGCGTCTTGTCGGCGCGCAGGCCGCCGGCCTGCATCTGCTGCAAGGCGGCGCCGGCCGCCCTGGATTCGTCCTCGAAGCGGCGCCGCAGCATGGAGTCGTTCAGGATCAGGGACTGGCGAGCGGCGCGCTCCATGCCGGCGGTGCGCGCGATCAGCGACTGCGCCGCGCCATTGAGTTCCAGTGCGCGGCGGGCTTCCTCGCTGCTTTGCGCCATCAGGCGGTCCAGGATGACGACGGCGCGCAGGGCCGTGCCGCCCAGCAGGGCGCCGATCAGCATGAAGGCCACCAGCAGCAGCTGGCGAAACGACCCCATCGCCAGCATCACCCGCGCGTCAGCCAGCCAGGGCGTGATCGACCTGCAGCACCTCGCCGCGCAGCGAGCGCTGGCCGGCCTCGGTGATGCGCACGTCGACCATCTGCCCCACCAGCCGCGGCTGGGCCGGCAGCAGCACCAGCCGGTTGCATTCGGTGCGGCCTGTGAACAGGCTGGGGTCCTTGTGCGCAGGGCCTTCCACCAGCACCCGCTGCACCGTACCCTGGCGGCTGGCGCTGATGGCCCGCACGCTGGCGTCCAGCGTCGCCTGCAGCCGCTGCAGGCGCGCCAGCTTCACTTCATGCGGCGTGTCGTCGTGCAGGTTGGCTGCCGGCGTACCCGGCCGCGGGCTGAAAATGAAGCTGAACGAGGTGTCGTAGCCGACATCGTCGACCAGCTTCATCAGCTTGCCGAAGTCCTCGTCGGTCTCGCCCGGGAAGCCAACGATGAAGTCGCTGGACAGGGCCAGCTGCGGCCGGATGGCGCGCAGCTTGCGCACCGTGCTCTTGTATTCCATGGCGGTGTAGCCGCGCTTCATGGCCATCAGGATGCGGTCGCTGCCGTGCTGCACCGGCAGGTGCAGGTGGCTGACCAGCTTGGGCACCTTGGCATAGGTGTCGATCAGCCGCTGGGTGAATTCGTTGGGGTGGCTGGTGGTGTAGCGGATGCGCTCGATGCCAGGGATCTCGGCGACGTACTCGATCAGCAGGGCGAAGTCGGCGATGTCGGCCGTCCCGCCCATCGTGCCGCGGTAGGCATTGACGTTCTGGCCCAGCAGCGTCACTTCACGCACGCCCTGGTCGGCCAGGCCGGCGACCTCGGTCAGCACGTCCTCGAAGGGCCGCGAGACCTCCTCGCCGCGCGTATAGGGAACGACGCAGTAGCTGCAGTACTTGCTGCAGCCTTCCATGATGCTGACGTAAGCGCTGGCGCCGTCGACCCGCGCCGGCGGGAGGTGGTCGAACTTCTCGATCTCGGGAAAGCTGATGTCCACCTGCGGCCGCTCCTGGCGCGCGCGCTGCTCCAGCAGCTGTGGCAGGCGGTGCAGGGTCTGCGGGCCGAACACCACGTCCACATAGGGCGCTCGCTCGATGATGGCCGCGCCCTCCTGGCTGGCGACGCAGCCGCCCACACCGATCAGTACGCCCTTGGCCTTGAGATGCTTGACCCGGCCCAGGTCGGAGAACACTTTTTCCTGTGCCTTCTCGCGCACCGAGCAGGTGTTGAAGAGGATGAGGTCGGCCTCGTCCACGTTCTGGGTGGGCTCGTAGCCCTGCGCGGCGTGCATCACGTCGGCCATCTTGTCCGAGTCGTACTCGTTCATCTGGCAGCCGAAGGTCTTGATGAAAACTTTTTTGGTCATGGCGCTGGCCTCACTTGCGCGCGCCGAAGATCGCGGCCAGCAGCTCGGCGAAGCGCAAGAAGCCCTCGGCCCCGCTGCCAGCGCCGCCGAGCTTGGTGAATTCCGCCTCGGTCAGGATCCAGACCTCGTGCACCAGGCCGGCAGCGTCGCGCCGGTAGACTACGGGCACGGTCTTGCCGGCCAGGGCTCCGGTCAGCACGAGCATGTTGTTGAGGTCGCGGATGCGGACGCCGGGCGAAAGCCGGTCGGCCTTGCCGTCCAGCGCGATCTCCGGCGGGTAACCCACCGCCATGCGGGCGGGCTTCACGTCCTTGGGCGCTTCGCGCACCATTCCCTGGGCGGCAGCGCCGGTGGGCAATGCGGTGACGGCCAGGCAGGCCAGGGAGAGGGACAGGGCCAGGCCGGCCCGGAGTCTGTTGCAGCGGTTCATGGTGTCTGTCCAGAGGCTGTCGAAGGAAAAAGGCACTGCGCGAACAGTGCCTCGGGGATGGGCCGCAGTTTACCAAAGCGGGCCTTCTTATACTGCCGCCTTCGTCCCAGCGCTGGCTGGCATCACCCACAGGAGTTTTCATGGCATTTCAACCTTTGCGCGGCCTGGGCCTGGCGCTCGCGCTCAGTCTGGCGGCCGGCACGGCACTGGCGCAGCAGCGCGTCATCCGCATCGTCGTTCCCTACGGCCCCGGCGCGGTGCAGGACACCATCGCCCGCACCTTCAACAACGAGCTGGGCGTGCTGCTGGGTGCGTCGGTGATCATCGAGAACCGCGCCGGCGCCGGCGGTACCATCGGCACGGCCCAGGTCGCCAAGGCCGCGCCCGACGGCAACACCCTGGTGCTGGCCGCAGCCAGCCACACCCTGGCCGGCCACATGTACAGCAAGCTGCCCTACGACCCGATCAAGGACTTCGTGGGTGTGAGCTACCTGGGCAATTCGGGCTACGTGATTGCCGCGCCGGGCAATCTGGAGGGCGTGAACAGCCTGGCCGACTACCTCAAGCTGCTCAAGGCCAAGCCGGGCCAGTTCAATTACGCCTCGGCCGGCAACGGCAGCGCCACCCACCTGGGCATGGCCTCCTTCCTGGCCAAGGCAGGCGCGCAGATGCAGCACATCCCGATGAAGTCCACCGGCGACGCTGTCAACGAGGCCCTGGCAGGCCGGGTGCAGGGCGTGGTGCCGGCGGTGATCGGCGTTGTGGCCTTCAAGCAGGACGCGCGCCTGAAGCTGCTGGCCTACACCGGCACCAGCCGCTCGCGCTTCCTGCCCGAGTTGCCCACCGTGGCCGAAGCCGGCCTGCCGGGCTACAAGTTCGATTCCTGGTTCGGCCTGCTGGCCCCGGCCGCCATGCCCAAGGCCGAGGTCGACAAGCTCAACGCCGCGGTGCAAAAGGTGATGGCCGACCCGGCTGTGCAGCAGCGCTTTGCCAACCTGGGCGTGGAAATGGGCGCCATGGCCCCGGACGACTTCAACAAGCTGTTGCGCGCCGACTGGGAAACGTCTGGCGCCATCGTCAAGGCCTCGGGCGCCAAGATCGACTGAGGCCGCAAGAAAAAAGCCCCGGGCCGGACGGCACGGGGCTTTCAGGGGATCTGGTGGCGCTTCACGGATTCGAACCGCGGACCTGTGGATTATGATTCCATCGCTCTAACCGACTGAGCTAAAGCGCCGTTCCGGGCGCTTTTTCAGTTTGCGCCGGAGCCCGAGATTATAACGGATGCCGTCACTGGTTCCGGAACTGGGGCTTGCGCTTGTTGACGAAGGCGTCCATGCCTTCCTTCTGGTCGGCGGTGGCGAAGGTCGCGTGGAACATGCGCCGCTCGAACATGATGCCGTCCGACAAGCTGCTCTCGAAGGCCCGGTTGACCGATTCTTTGGCCGCCATCACCGCGATCTGCGAGAACTCGCAGATCAGCAGGGCCGCGCCCAGAGCTTCTTCCATCAGCTTGTCCAGCGGCACGACGCGGCTGACCAGGCCAGAGCGCTCGGCTTCGGCGGCGTCCATCATGCGGGCCGTCAGCGCCATGTCCATGGCCTTGGCCTTGCCGATCGCGCGCGGCAGGCGCTGGGTGCCGCCGGCGCCGGGGATGATGCCCAGCTTGATCTCGGGCTGACCGAATTTCGCGTTGTCGGCGGCGATGATGAAGTCGCACATCATGGCCAGCTCGCAGCCGCCGCCCAGGGCGAAGCCGCTGACGGCGGCGATCACCGGCTTGCGCACGCTGCGGATGGTTTCCCAGTTGCGGGTGATGTAGTCGCCCTTGTAGACGTCGGCGAAGCCGTAGCTGGCCATGGCGCCGATGTCGGCGCCGGCGGCAAAGGCTTTCTCGCTGCCGGTGACGATGATGCAGCCGATGGCCTCGTCGGCGTCGAAGGCCTTCACGGCCGCGCCCAGTTCGTCCATCAGCTGGTTGTTCAGCGCGTTGAGTTGCTTGGGGCGGTTGAGCGTCACCACGCCGACCTTGCCGCCCTCGGTGCGCACCTCGATGCATTCGTAAGCCATGTCGTTCTCCTCGGTTGGATCGGAGGACTATACCCAAGGGAAAACATTCACCAACCGATCGGTCGGTCAATGCTAGAGTGCCGCCAGGAGACCAGGTATGACCGAACCGACCGTGCTGTATTCGACCGAGGGCGCCGTGGCGCTGATCACGCTGAACCGGCCGCAGGCGCTCAATAGCTTCACCCGGCAGATGCACCATGAACTGTGGGCTGCGCTGGACAGGGCCGAGGCCGACAAGGCGGTGCGCGCCATCGTCCTGACCGGTGCCGGCCGCGGCTTTTGTGCCGGCGCCGACCTGGGCGAATTCGACTTCGCGCCCGGCCCCAACCTGGTCCAACGGGCCGACCCCGGTCCGGTCATCGACCAGGCTTTCAATCCCACGGTGCGCAAGCTGATGGCGCTGCGCGTGCCGACGGTGGCTGCCGTCAACGGCGTGGCGGCCGGCGCCGGTGCCTCGCTGGCCATGACCTGCGACCTCGCCGTCGCTGCACCCAACGCCAGCTTCATCCAGGCCTTCAGCAGGATCGGCCTGGTGCCCGATGCCGGCGGCACCTGGTTCCTGGTCCAGAAGCTGGGGCTGGCGCGGGCCATGGGCGCTGCGCTGCTGGGCGACAAGCTCAGCGCCAAGGAAGCGAAAGAGTGGGGAATGATCTGGGACGTTGCGCCCGAAGGCCAGGACTGCGTGGCAGCGGCCATGCAACTGGCCCAGCGCCTGGCCGTGCTGCCGACCCAGGCCCTGGTGGCCACCCGCAAGCTGCTGCGTGATGCTGCCTCGCGCAGCCTGGACGAGCAGCTTGACGCCGAGCGCGACACGCAGTCGCAACTGGGCAAGACCCATGACTACATCGAAGGCGTGATGGCCTTCCTCGAGAAGCGCCCGGCGCAGTTCAAGGGAGAGTGACCATGTCCCCGACCGAAATGGCGCGGCGTGTCGGCGAAACCATGTGGGCCGGCGACACGGCCAGCAAGGACACCATGGGCATGGAGCTCCTGGCCTGCGAGCCGGGCCGCGCCGTGCTGCGCATGCAGGTGCGCGAGCTGCACCTGAACGGCCACCGCATCTGCCACGGCGGCTTCATCTTCACCCTGGCCGATTCCACCTTTGCCTTTGCCTGCAACAGCCATAACAAGGTGACGGTGGCCGCCGGCTGCAGCATCGAATTCCTCAGGCCCGGCCAGTTGGGCGACGTGCTCACCTGCGAGGGGGTGGAGCAGGTGCTGCAGGGCCGTCACGGCATCTACGACATGCGGGTGAGCAACCAGCGCGGCGAGGTCGTGGCCATGTTCCGCGGCAAGAGCGCATCCATCTCTGGCACTGTGATCCCGGAGGTGACATGACGGGCTTTCCCCTCGAGCCCATCGAGAAGGCCAGCGTCGACGAGCTGCGCGGCCTGCAGTTCAAACGCCTGCGCCAGACCTTGCAGCACGCCTGGGCCAACTCACCGGTGTACCGGGCCAAGTTCGACGCCGCCGGCGTGCATCCCGATGACTGCCGCAGCCTGGCTGATCTGGCAAAGTTCCCCTTCACCACCAAGAAGGACCTGCGCGACAGCTACCCCTACGGCATGTTCGCCGTGCCGCGCGCGCAGTGCGCGCGCATCCATGCCTCCAGCGGAACGACGGGCAAGCCCACCGTGGTCGGCTACACCAGGAACGACATCGCCACCTGGTCCCATGTGATGGCGCGCAGCATCCGCGCTTCGGGCGCGCGGCCGGGCGATCTGGTGCATGTGAGCTACGGCTACGGCCTGTTCACCGGCGGCCTGGGCGCGCACTATGGCGCCGAGCATCTGGGCCTGACGGTCGTGCCCTTCGGCGGCGGCCAGACCGAGCGCCAGGTGCAGCTGATTGCCGACTTCCGGCCCGACATCATCATGGTCACGCCCAGCTACATGCTGGCCATCGCCGACGAGTTCGAGCGCCAGGGGCTGGACCCGGCCCGGTCCTCGCTGCGTCTGGGCATCTTCGGCGCGGAGCCCTGGACCAACGACATGCGCGCCGCCATCGAGCAGCGCATGGGGATCGATGCCGTGGACATCTACGGCCTGTCCGAGGTGATGGGGCCGGGCGTGGCCAACGAGTGCGTGGAAACCAAGGACGGCCCCACCCTCTGGGAGGACCACTTCTATCCCGAGATCATCGATCCCGAGACCGGTGCATTGTTGGCCGATGGCGAACTGGGCGAGCTGGTCCTGACCAGCTTGACCAAGGAAGCGCTGCCGGTCATCCGCTACCGCACGCGCGACCTGACGCGTCTGCTGCCAGGCACGGCGCGCACCATGCGCCGCATGGAAAAGATCACAGGCCGCAGCGACGACATGATGATCGTGCGCGGCGTCAATGTCTTCCCCACGCAGATCGAGGAGCTGATCTTGCAGCGTGCGGAGCTGGCGCCGCACTACCAATGCATCCTCAGCCGCGAAGGCCCGCTGGACTGCCTGACTGTGGCGGTGGAGGCGCGCCAGGGCATAGCGCACGACAGCCTGTCGGCGCGGGCGGCGGCCGACAGGCTGGCCCATGAGATCAAGACCTATGTGGGGACCTCGGCGCGCGTCGAGTTGCGCGCCGCCGGTGGCATCGAACGCAGTCTGGGCAAGGCCAGGCGGGTCCTGGATCAAAGGAAATGACTGCTAGCGCTGTTCGATGCTGTCGACGATCAGGTCGACCACTGCTTCCTCGCCCATGCTCACACGGATGCGCACCGGCAGGTATTGCAGGCTGGGCGCGAACCACATCTCTGCCGTGATGTTGCCGCGCGGGTTGGCGATGGGCCGGGGCTTGAGGCGAAAAGCCTCGATCTCGCCCAGCCGCGGCGTGCGCAGCATCTCGCGCTCGACGATGTCGTAGGTCCAAAGGTCGACGGCATTGGGCCGCGCCAGCCAGAGGTCCACGCTGCGCCCGACCTCCAGCCGCTCCTGGCCGGTGGCGAAGCGGTGGGCCAGCTCGACGAACTGGCTGGCCGTGTCCTGCATGCCACCGGGCCGCGGCGCCCTGCGGCCGTCGGCAAAAAAAATGCTGGCCTCGTCCATGCGCATGCCTCGGCTCTTGCCGCGTCGCACTTCCTCGTAGGCCAGCGGCAGCAGGCCGTCGGAACGCACCTCGCCCTGGCTGGTGATGAGCAGCCGCACCATCAAGGTCACATCGATGTCGATGCGGGCCTGGTAGCGGTTGCCGTCGCGCTGCCATTGCACCTTGGCGTCGCCATAGAGCTCGCCGCTGCGAAAGCGCCCGCCCAACTGGTAGTTCAGACGCGTGTCGGCCGGCCAGCTGTCGGCCGGGTCTGCCGTGGCAGTGACGGCGGCTGTGGCGGCTTCGGGCAGGGACTCGGCGGCTGCGGCTTCAGGCGGCTGCGGCGCGACCGGCTCCGGCGGCGGGGCGGCATCGGTGACGGCGGCAGTGGCGGTCGCCGCCGGACTGCTGATTGCTATCGATTCGGTAGCTGGTGAGGCCTGTTTCACGGGGGCTGCAGGCCTTTTTTTCTCTGACGCAGGCGGCGCAGGTGGGGTCTGCGGTTGCAGCAGCCGGGTGAACATGGGCTCGGCCTGTGATCGCAGCACGCTGGCCGCAGGCAGCTGGCGCGCCAGCCAGTCCAGCGCCAGGCCATGGGCCAGCAGCACGGCCAGGCCGATGGCCAGCAGCCGCAGGGCCAGGCCGGCCGGAGCGCTGCCGGCGTTCAGGCGGGCACGGCGAGCCATGGCTTGACCAGGCCGGCATCACGCAGAACGAGGCGCCAGGTGGTGGCTGTGGCCGGCAGTTGCAGGTCGAGGCGCAGGATGCGGCGGTCGCGTGCCACCAGGGCCGTCAGCTTGCGATGGCTGCCGGCGTAGAGCAACAGGTCGTCGAGCTTGGCCATGCGCCAGGCCGTGCCCGCAACCTCCACGCCCAGCCATTCGTCGTTGGCGGCGATGCCGGCCTGTTCGGCCGCGCCGCCGCGCAGCACGGTCTTGATCTGGATGCCGGCCGTCTCGCTCACGCGCAAGCCCAGGCGCTGCTGCAACTGGGCCGGGTCTTCCCGCACGTCGATACCGTGCTGGGGCAGCAATTCGGCCAGCGGCAGCTCGCGCGTGCCGTGGATCCAGGCGCTGATCTCGCGGCTGAAACTGCGTCCGCCCAGCTCCTTGAGAACGGCGGCGAAGTCGGCCTCGGTCATGGGGCCGGCCTTGCAGCGCAGCCACAGGGCGCGCATCACATCGTCGAGCGTGGTGCGGCCTTCGGCGCGCAGCGTCAGGTCGAAGCACAGCGCCACCAGCGCCCCCTTGGTGTAGTAGCTGACCGTGCCGTTGGCGGTGTTCTCGTCCTGCCGGTAGTACTTGACCCAGGCGTCGAAGCTGGCCTGGGCCACGGCCTGCACCTCGCGGCCCGGGGTCTGCAGCACCTGGTTGATGGTCTTGTTCAGCAGCTTGAGGTAGGCGGCATCGTCGATGATGCCGGCGCGGCGCAGCAGCAGGTCATCGTAGTAGCTGGTGAAGCCCTCGAAGAACCACAGCAGCTGGGTGTAGTTCTCGCGGCCGTAGTCGTAGCGGCTGAACTCGGCCGGCCGCAACTGCTTGACGTTCCAGGTGTGGAAGTATTCGTGACTGATCAGGCCCAGCAGCGTGGTGTAGCCCTCGCCCAGGCGCGCATCACCGAGCCGCGGCAGGTCCCGCCGCGAGGCGATCAGAGCGGTGGAGTTGCGGTGCTCCAGGCCGCCGTAGCCATCGTCCACCACGTTGAGCATGAACAGGTAGCTCTTGAAGTGCGGCTTTTTCCGGCCATGCCAGAAATGGATCTCGGCTTCGCAGATTTTCTGCGTGTCGGCCAGCAGGCGGGCGCTGTCAAAGGACTCGCTGGCGCCGGCCACCACGATGCGGTGCGGCACGCCGCCGGCCTTGAACTGCGCGCTCCAGAACGTGCCCAGTTCCACCGGGCAGTCCGCCAGCTCGTCGTAGTCGGCCGCGAGATAGGTGCCGAAGCCGCGCTTGCCGGCTTTGAGCGGTGCCAGGGCGGTGGCGGCTTCCCAGTGCGGGGCGGCCTTGTCGGCCACCAGCTCCAGCACATGGGGCATGGCCTCCTGGCCGTGCACCTTCAGGCACAGGCTGGTGCCGTTGAAAAAGCCGCGCTGGCTGTCCAGCCAGGCGGTGCGCACCGAGTTGTCGAAGGCATAGACCTCATAGATCAAGACCAGCGCCGTGCTGGGCACGCAGTCGATCTGCCAGCTGCACTTGTCCAGCTGCTGCAGGGCCACCGGCTTGCCGTCCTGGCGCGCCGAGAGTTTCTGCAGATTCTTGGAGAACTCGCGCACCAGGTAGCTGCCCGGGATCCACACCGGCAGCGAAACCCGCTGCTGCGCCGCCGGCTGCGCGATGGTCAGGGTGACGCGAAACAGGTGGGCATGCAGATCCGCGATCTCGACCCGGTAGTGCACTGCTGCGCCGCTCACTTGGCTTCGGCCAGCATTTTCTCGACCTGCGGCGCGCCGATGGCGCCGGGCACGCGCGAGCCGTCGGCGAAGATCAGCGTGGGCGTGCCGGTGATCTTGTGCTTCTTGCCGAACTCCAGGTTGCGGGCGACAGCGGCGGCGTCGCAGCTGCCGGCGGGAACGTTGGCGTCGCGCACCATCATGTCCTGCCAGGCCTTGCCCTTGTCCTTGGCGCACCAGACGTTGCGCGACTTGTCGTGTGAGTCGGGGCTGAGGATGGGGTAGAGGAACATGTAGACGGTGACGTTGTCGACCTTCTGCAGGTCGCGTTCGAAGCGCTTGCAGTAGCCGCAGTTGGGGTCCTCGAAGACCGCCAGCTTGCGCTTGCCGTTGCCGCGCACGATGGTGAAGGCGTCCTTGATCGGCAGGCTGTCGAAGTCCACCGCCAGCAGTTTTTCGGTGCGCTCCTCGGTCAGGTTGCGCCGCTGCTTGGTGTCGATCAGGCTGCCCTGGATGAGGAAGCTGCCCTCGGCGTCGGTGTAGAGGATGTCGGTGCCCACGCGCACCTCGAACAGGCCGGGCATGGGCGTCTTGCTGATCTCGTCGATCTTGCCCAGTTGCGGGATGCGTTCGCCCAGGTTCTTGCGGATGGTGGCTTCCTGCGCATGGGCTGCGAAGGCGGCCAGCAGGCCGGTGGCAAAAAGGGCCGCCAGCAGCCCGCGTTTGAAATCAATCATTTGTTGTCCAGGTCGTTCATCCACCGTGGCGTCAGAGCCGCCCTGCAGCCTGCCGCGCCACCCATTGCTTGAGCGGTCCGCTGCGCTCGAATCCCCGCATGCCCCAGTTGCGCAGCCAGCCCCAGGGACCGGCCTCTTGTGCGAACAGCTGCTGCAGGCCGTCGGTCGCCGCGCCCATGGCCAGCACCGACGCCTTGCGCGAGCGCTCATAGCGCCGCAGCAGTTTCACGTCGCCCACGCCGCGCCAGTACTCGCGTTCGTGCAGGACCCTGGCCAGCTCGCTGGCATCGGCCAGCCCCAGGTTCAGGCCCTGGCCGGCCAGGGGGTGGACCGTGTGGGCGGCGTCGCCGGCCAGCGCCCAGCCCGGCCCGCACCAGCGGTCGGCCCGCGCCAGCTGCAGCGGCCAGCAGGCCCGCTCGCTGGCCAGGGCCAGTTTGCCCAGGGCGCCATGGCTGGCCGCCTGCAGCCGGGCTTCAAATTCCGTCGCCGGCAGCGCGAGCAACTGCGCTGCACGTTCCTGGGGGACTGACCAGACCAGGGCCACGGAGTTCCCGTCGGCGGTCTCGGCCGGCCCGCCCAGCGGCAAAAATGCCAGGATGCCGCCCTCGCCGAACCACTGGCGGGCCACCTGGCCGTGCGGCTGCTCGCAGCTCACACGCGCCGCGATGGCGTGCTGCGGGTAGGGTGTGACGTCGTACTGCACGCCGAATTCGGCACGGGTCGCGCTGGCCCTGCCTTCGCAGACCACGGTCAGGGCCGCCGCCTGCGGTTGTTCCAGCAGTTGCACCAGGGGCTGGAAACGCAGCGCCTGGTCCAGCTGCGCCTGCAATGCAGCCACATCGACGATCCAGGCCAGGGCCTGTACGCCCTGCTGCTGCGCGTCGAAGCGGACCTCGCCGCCATCGTCGCCATGCACCTGCATGGCCTTGACCGGCGTGCAGTGGCGCTCGTCGGGCCAGGCCCGCAGGGCCTCCAGCAGCTGGCGCGAGGCGGCATTGAGCGCATAGGCGCGCACGTCGCTGGCCGCGCCGGTGGCGGCGGCAGCTTGGCCGGTCAGGCCGACGTTCAGGCGCTCACGCGCCAGCAAAAGGGCCAGCGTGCGGCCGACCACGCCGGCGCCGCGAAGACAGACATCGAGAGGAGGCGCCATGCCTGGGATTGTAGGAGGCGGGGCACAATCGCGGCTGCCCATCCCACCAGCCCCTTGCCCATGAGCTCCACTCCTGCCGATGTCACCGCCCGGATCGCCCGGTTGTTCGTCTATCCCATCAAGTCCTGTGCCGGCATCGAGCTGGCCGAGGCCGTGCTGACCGAAACCGGCCTGGACCTGGACCGGGCCTGGATGGTGGTGGATGAAGAGGGCGAGTTCGTCAGCCAGCGCGAACTGCCGCGCATGGCCCTGGTGCGGCCCCAGCTCAAAACCCAGGAGGTGGTGCTGCGGGCCCCGGGCATGCTGGCCTTGCACCTGGCCATCGACACCGTCGAGGAGCCGGTGCGGGTGCGCGTCTGGAACGACGAAGTGCCGGCCTACGACATGGGCGCCATCGCCGCCCAGTGGTTCAGCGACTTCCTGGGCCGCAAGCTGCGCCTGGTGCGCTTCGACCCCGAGCACCGCCGCCTGTCGAGCCTGCAGTGGACCGGCGGGGTGGAGGCGCCCAACCAGTTCAGCGACGGCTATCCGGTGCTGGTGACCAGCGAGGCCTCGCTGCCGGGGCTGAATGAGAGGCTGGCGGCCGTCGGCCACGCCGCGGTGGGCATGGAGCGCTTCCGGCCCAACATTGTGCTGGCCGGCATCGATGCCCACGACGAGGACCGGCTCGATGAACTGCAGGTCGCGGCCGGCGATGCGCCGGTGCGGTTCAAGCTGGTCAAGCCCTGTGCGCGCTGCCCCATTCCCAACATCGACCCGGCCACCGCCGAGAGCCGCAGTGCCGTCGGCGATGCGCTGCAGGCCTACCGGCGCGACGACCGCCTCGGCGGCGCCGTGACCTTCGGCATGAATGCCATCGTGCTCGAAGGCGATGGCCAGGTCTTGCGCGTTGGCCAGCAGCTGACGGCGAACTGGCGCTTCGAGTAGGGGCCCTAGCTGCTGGCCAGGCCCGCCGAAGCTTCGGGCAGCAGGCTGTCCTCGTCGCCCTCGTGGGCGGGATCGTCGTCCAGCGGCGCTGGCTGGGTGACTTCCGGTTCCAGGAAGCGGATCGGCCGGCGCGTGCGTGCCGACATGCCGTCCAGCAGCACGCCCAGCGAGTCGGCCAGTGCGGGGGCGTCCATGGTGCGCTCGCGCAGCACCACGGCGGCGATGTGGAACTGCAGGGTGACGTCGGGCTTGAGGCCCTTGAGCGGCATCAGGCCGGCGGCGATCAGGCGGGCCGCGCTTTGCGTGACCTCGGTGCGTGCCGTCACCCCTTCCAGGATCAGGCCGAAGCGGGCCTCGGCGACGCGGCTGACGGTGTCGACGTCGCGCAGCAGCCGGCGCAGCTTGATGACGCTGCGCAACAGGCTCTGTTCGGCCACGGCCGAGCCGTAGTGGGCCTTGATGCGCCCGTGGTTGACCAGGTCGATGAAGACCACGGCGGCGTCCTCGCGGTCGCGCCGGTAGCGCGCCACCACCTGGCGCAGCCGGTCGTGGAACAGGTGCGGCGCCAGCAGGCCGGTCAGCGCGTCCTGGCTGGACAGGGCCAGCTCGCGGATCTGCGTGCCGTGGCGCTCGCGCGCGCGGATGCTCAGGGCCACCAGCAGCAGCGGCACCTCCAGCGCCGTCGCCACCACGATCGCATAGAGGGTGCCGAAGGACGCGGGCAACCAGCCGAAGACGCGCGCCAGGGACAGCAGCACCGCGGTGGCCAGCGGCGCATAGGCCAGCAACACCCACAGGCCGACGCTGTCGCGGCGGCGCCAGGACAGCCAGGCCACCAGCACGTTGAGCGCCACCGCGCAGGCCATGTAGGCTGCCACCAGGCCCAGGGCCAGTGGCCGGGCCAGGAAGGGGTAGGCCAGGGCCAGCACGCCGCCCAGCGGCCCGGCCACCGCGGTGACCCGCGCCAGCACGCGGTGGCGCACCGCAATACCGGCCAGGCTACGTACGAACAGGACGGCGGCGCCGGTGGCCAGCAAGGCCAGGCTGCCTTGCAGTGCGTCGGCCCAGAAGCCCGAGCCGGTCCACAACAAGTGGGCCGCCACGCCGGTATAGGCCATCAAACCCAGCATGGTCGCCGCCGCATAGGCCGCATACCAGCCGTAGATGCGGTCCCGGTAGGCCCAGCTTTGCGCCGCGCAGCTGGCGATCAGCAGCACCAGCGCGCCAAAGGCCACGCCCAGCCCCAGGTATTCGACCTGCAGTTGCTGCGCATGGGCGGCTTCTGACTCCAGGCGCACCGGCACGCTGGTGGGGGTCTGGCTGCGCACCTGCAGGTAGACATCGTGCGACTGGCCCGGCTCCAGATCCAGGCGGAAGGATGGGTAGCGGCCCGGCTCGGGCCAGGCATCCACCGCCACCGTGTCGCCGGCGGTTTGCGAGCGCCACTGGCCGTCGGCGTCGCGCTGCCACAGGCGCACAAAGTCCAGCACCGGCGAGGGCAGGGTGATGAGCCAGCCCTGGCGGGTGTACGGTGCCAGCGCCAGCCGGTAGTGGATCCACAGGGCGCCGCGGTCGCCGAAGTCATGGATGGCGCTGGTTGAGCCCGGTTTCAGATGCAGGTCGCCGCCTGCCACCTGGTCGATGCCGGCGCTGCCGGTGGCATCGAGCCACAGGCTGCCCAGCTCCTCGCCGTCCAGTCTCGGCGGGCCATCGCCCAGTGTGATGGCGGGCAGCGCCGGGGCCGCCTGGGCGTGGGCGCCAGCCGGTGCGGCCAGCGTCAGCAGCAGTGCCAAAGGCCAGGCCCGCAGCCCGGCGGCAAGCCATCGCATACACTTCCCCGCCTGATTTTTGGAAACTGACATGAGCTTGAAGTGCGGGATTGTAGGTTTGCCCAATGTGGGGAAATCAACCTTGTTCAACGCGCTGACGAAAGCCAGCGTGCCGGCGGAGAACTACCCTTTCTGCACGATCGATCCCAGTGTGGGGGTGGTGGAGGTGCCCGATCCGCGGCTGGCGCAGCTGTCTGCGATCGTCCAGCCCGAGCGCATCGTACCGGCCATTGTCGAGTTCGTCGACATTGCCGGCCTGGTCGCTGGCGCCAGCAAGGGCGAGGGCCTGGGCAACCAGTTCCTGGCCCATATCCGCGAGACCGACGCCACCGTGAACGTGGTGCGCTGCTTCGACGATCCCAACGTGATCCACGTGGCTGGCAAGGTTGACCCCATCTCCGACATCGAGGTCATCCAGACCGAGCTGTGCCTGGCCGACCTGGGCACGGTGGAAAAGGCGCTGCACCGCCACTCCAAGACCGCGCGCTCGGGCGACAAGGAAGCGGCCAAGATCGTCGCCATCCTGGAGAAATGCCAGGCGGCGCTCAACCAGGGCACGCCGGTGCGCGCGATTGACTTCAGCAAGGAAGATCAACCCCTGGTCAAGCCGCTGTGCCTGATCACGGCCAAGCCGGCCATGTTCGTCGGCAACGTCGCCGAGGATGGCTTCGACAACAACCCCTACCTGGACAAGTTGCGCGAGTACGCCAAGAAGCAGGGGGCGCCGGTGGTGGCGATCTGCGCCAAGATGGAGGCCGAGATGGCCGACATGAGCGACGAGGACAAGCAGATGTTCCTGGCCGAGATCGGCCAGCAGGAGCCGGGCCTGAACCGGCTGATCCGCTCGGCCTTCACGCTGCTGGGCCTGCAGACTTATTTCACCGCGGGCGTCAAGGAAGTGCGTGCCTGGACCGTGGCCGTCGGCGCCACCGGGCCACAGGCCGCCGGCGTCATTCACACCGATTTCGAGCGTGGCTACATCCGTGCCCAGACCATCGCCTTCGACGACTTCATCGCCTTCAAGGGTGAGCAAGGCGCCAAGGATGCCGGCAAGATGCGCAGCGAAGGCAAGGACTACGTCGTCAAGGATGGCGACGTGATGAACTTCCTGTTCAACGTCTGAGAGAACCGGCTCAGACCGGCCAGATGTACAACAGCACCGTCGTCATTGTCACGTAGCGCAGGAATTTGCCGATCAGCATGTAGAAGGCGCAGGGCCAGAAGGGCAGCCGCAGCCAGCCCGCCACCGCGCACAGCGGGTCGCCGAACAGCGGCAGCCACGACAGCAGGCAGGCCTTTGGCCCGAGCTTTTCCAGCCAGGCGATGACCCGCGTGTGGTGCGATGAGTGGTGGTACTTGTCGACCACCTGGTGCGCGCCATAGCCCATCCACCAGTCCAGCATGCCGCCCAGGGTATTGCCTGCCGTGGCCACGCCGATGGCCGTCCAGAACATCTCTGGATTCAGGTGCAGCAGGCCGAACAGGATCGGTTCCGAGCCTATGGGCAGCAGCGTCGCCGAAATGAAGGCGGCGATGAACAGGGTGCTCAGCCCGTATTGCGGCAGAGCGAGCAGGGCGAGGAGAGCGTCGAGCCAGGCTTGCATGCGGGCCGAGTATGGCAGCAGCCCGGCCGGCCGGCTGTAGGTGCGGACCGCCGGCGCGCATTTCAGCGTCTGAAACCGTGGGCGCATACAATCGTGCCTCATTTTTCAGCAGCAACCCCTCCCTTACCCCATGAAGATCGGCCCGCATGACCTGGCGAACAACCTGTTCGCCGCGCCCATGGCCGGCGTGACGGACCGGCCCTTCCGGCAGTTGTGCCGCAAGCTCGGCGCAGGTTATGCGGTCAGCGAGATGGTCACTTCGCGGCGTGATCTGTGGAACAGCCTGAAGACCTCGCGGCGCGCCGACCACACTGGCGAGCCCGGGCCGATCGCGGTGCAGATCGCCGGCACCGACGCCGCCATGATGGCCGAGGCCGCGGCCTACAACGTCGAGCGCGGCGCCCAGATCATCGACATCAACATGGGTTGCCCGGCCAAGAAGGTCTGCAACAAGTGGGCCGGCTCGGCGCTGATGCAGGACGAGGCGCTGGCCGTGGCCATCGCGCAGGCCGTGGTCCAGGCCTGCGCGCCGCACGGCGTCCCCGTCACGCTGAAGATGCGCACCGGCTGGTGCCAGGCGAACAAGAACGCGGTGACGCTGGCGCGTGCCTTCGAGGGCGTGGGCATCCAGATGCTGACGGTGCACGGCCGCACGCGCGAGCAGGGCTACAAGGGCCAGGCCGAGTACGAGACGGTGGCGGCCGTGAAAGCCGCGGTGCGCGTGCCGGTGGTGGCCAACGGCGACATCAGCACGCCCGAGCGGGCGCGCGACGTGCTGGCCCTGACCGGCGCCGACGCCGTGATGGTCGGCCGCGCTGCCCAGGGCCGGCCCTGGATCTTCCGCGAGATCGCGCATTTCCTGGCGACCGGAACCCACCTGGCGCCGCCGCTGGTGGTCGAGGTGCGCAAACTGCTGCTCGAGCACCTGGACGACCACTACGCGCTGTACGGCGAGTTCACCGGCGTGCGCAGCGCCCGCAAGCACATCGCCTGGTATGTGCGCGGCCTGCCCGGCGGCGAGGACTTCCGCGACAGCATGAACAGGATCGAGGAGGCGGCCGCCCAGCAGGAGGCGGTGGCCGCGTATTTCGACGCATTGGGCGGCACCATGGACCGCCTGCCGGCGGCCGGCGCCGCCGGCAACAACCAAGAAGAAGCAATGGAAGCAGAGGCATGAGCAAAAAGCACATCGAGGAATGCGTGCGCACCAGCCTGGAGGGGTATTTCCGCGACCTGCGCGGCACCGAGCCCGACGGCATGTACGAGATGCTGGTCAAGGTGGTGGAAAAGCCGCTGCTGGAGGTGGTGATGGCGCGGGCCGACCACAACCAGTCCAAGGCCGCCGAGTGGCTGGGCCTGAACCGCAACACCCTGCGCAAGAAACTCGTCGAACACAAGCTTCTCAAATAAACATGAACGCACTCATCTCCGTTTCCGACAAGACCGGCATCCTGGAATTCGCCCAGGCCCTGCACGCCATGGGCATTCGCCTGCTCTCCACCGGCGGCACCGCCAAATTGCTGGCCGACGCCGGCCTGCCGGTCACCGAAGTGGCCGAGCTCACCGGCTTTCCTGAAATGCTGGACGGCCGGGTCAAGACCCTGCATCCCAAGGTCCATGGCGGCCTGCTCGCGCGCCGCGACCTGCCAGAGCACGTGGCGGCGCTCAAGGCCCACGGCATCGAGACCATCGACCTGCTGGTGGTCAATCTCTACCCCTTCGAGGCCACCGTGGCCAAGCCCGGCTGTACGCTGGAGGATGCGATCGAGAACATCGACATCGGCGGCCCGGCCATGGTGCGCAGCGCCGCCAAGAACTGGAAGGACGTGGGCGTGCTGACCGACGCCGGCCAGTACCCGCTGGTGCTCGAGGAGTTGCGCAGCGGCGGCAAGCTCACGGACAAGACCAAGTTCGCCCTGTCGGTCGCGGCATTCAACCGCATCAGCAACTACGACGGCGCCATCAGCGACTATCTCTCGCGCATCGACGACCCCGAGTCAAGCTCGGGGCAGGCTGGCCTCAGCCAGTTCTCGGGCCAGACCAACGGCCGCTTCGTCAAGCTGCAGGACCTGCGCTACGGCGAGAACCCGCACCAGCAGGCCGCCTTCTACCGCGACCTGCACCCCGCGCCCGGCTCCCTGGTCACCGCCGTGCAGTTGCAGGGCAAGGAGCTGTCGTACAACAACATCGCCGATGCCGACGCCGCCTGGGAATGCGTCAAGAGCTTCAGCGAAGCTGCCTGCGTCATCGTCAAGCACGCCAACCCCTGCGGCGTGGCCATCGCGCAGGACGCGCTGGGCGCCTACAGCAAGGCCTTCCAGACCGACCCGACCTCGGCCTTCGGCGGCATCATCGCCTTCAACCGCACGCTCGACGGCGCCGCGGCGCAGGCGGTGAGCAAGCAGTTCGTCGAGGTCCTGATGGCGCCGGCCTTCACGGCCGAGGCGCTGGAGATCTTCAAGGCCAAGGCCAATGTGCGTGTCCTGCAGATCGCTTTGCCGCCCGGTGGTGCCAGCGACTGGGACAACGGCCGCAACCTGATGGACATCAAGCGCGTCGGTTCGGGCCTGCTGATGCAGACCGCCGACAACCGCGAACTGACGGTGGCCGAGCTCAAGGTGGTGACGAAGAAGCAGCCGACGCCCGAGGAGTTGCAGGACCTGCTGTTCGCCTGGAAGGTCGCCAAGTACGTCAAGTCCAACGCCATCGTCTTTTGCAAGGGCGGCATGACCATGGGCGTGGGTGCCGGCCAGATGAGCCGGCTGGACTCGGCGCGCATTGCCAGCATCAAGGCCGGCCATGCCAAGCTGTCGCTGCAAGGCACGGCGGTGGCCAGCGATGCCTTCTTCCCGTTCCGCGACGGCCTGGACGTTGTCATCGACGAAGGCGCGAGCTGCGTGATCCAGCCCGGCGGCAGCATGCGCGACGGCGAGGTGATCGCCGCCGCTGATGAGCGCGGCGTCGCCATGGTGTTTTCCGGCGTGCGCCACTTCAGGCACTGATTCCAGAGCGGAATCGGCGCCTGGCCCCCTGCGGCGGGCCTGAGTTGCTATCAGTTTTGTAGCGTCTTGAAGGCTTCGCGGGCCGCTTCGACAGTTTGCGCGATGTCGTTGGCGCTGTGCGCGGAGCTGACGAAGCCGGCTTCGTACAGGGCCGGTGCAATGTAGACGCCGCGGTCCAACAGGCCGTGGAACAGCTTGTTGAAGCGTGGGCTGTCGGTCTTCATCACCTGGGCATAGTTGTGCGGCAGCTCGGGCAAGAGGAAGAAGCCGAACATGCCGCCTTCGCAGTCGGCGTTGAAGGGCAGGCCCTCGGCCTGGGCCGCTGCGCTCAGACCGTCGACCAATGAGCGGGTGCTGGCCGACAGCGCGTCGAAGAAGCCGGGCTTGCTGATTTCAGCCAGGGTGGCCAGGCCGCAGGCCGTGGCCACGGGGTTGCCCGAGAGTGTGCCGGCCTGGTAGACCGGGCCCAGCGGCGCGAGCTGCTCCATGATGGCGCGCGGTCCGCCGAAGGCCGCCAGCGGCATGCCGCCGCCGATGACCTTGCCCATCACCGTGATGTCGGGCGCGAAGCCGGGGATAGCCCTGGCGTAAACGGCCTGTGCGCCACCGAGCGCCACGCGAAAGCCCGTCATCACCTCGTCGAACACCAGCAGCGCGCCGTGCTGCGTGCACAGTTCGCGGCAGCGCTGCATGAAGGGCAGGCTGGCACGCACGAAGTTCATGTTGCCGGCGATCGGCTCGATCGCCAGGCAGGCCAGCTCGCTGCCGTGCAGGGCGAAGGCTTCTTCCAGCTGCGCGACGTTGTTGTATTCCAGGACCAGGGTGTGCTGCACCACCTCTGGCGGCACGCCGGCGCTGGTGGGATTGCCGAAGGTCGCCAGGCCCGAGCCGGCCTTGACCAGCAGGGCGTCGGCGTGGCCGTGGTAGCAGCCTTCGAACTTGATGATCTTGCTGCGGCCGGTGGCGCCGCGCGCCAGCCGGATCGCGCTCATCGCCGCTTCGGTGCCCGAGCTGACCAGGCGCACCATGTCCATCGAGGGCATCAGCGCCAGGATGGCCTCCGCCAGTTCGACCTCGCGCTCGGTCGGCGCGCCATAGGAGAAGCCTTCCAGCACGGCCTTTTGCACCGCCTCGACCACGGCCGGATGGCCATGGCCCAGGATCATCGGGCCCCAGGATCCGATGTAGTCGATGTGGCGCTTGCCGTTGGCGTCCCAGAAGTAGGCGCCCTGGGCGCGCTGCACGAAGCGCGGCGTGCCGCCGACGGCGCGAAAGGCCCGCACCGGCGAGTTGACCCCACCGGGGATGCAGCGCCGTGCGCGCTCGAAAAGTTGTTCGTTCTGGTCCATGGGCTCAATGCTTTGTGTCGTGGGCAGGCATGTCGAAGACTTGCAGGGCCTGCGCTTCTTCCTCGGTCAGGTCGCCGCCTGCGGTCTCGGGCTGGGCCCAGAACAGCCGGTCGGGCACCACGTGGCCCATGCCGGGGCGAAAGCCCCCGTCCAGGCAGCGGTCCAGGTAGCTCAAGGCTTCGGTGGCGGCGGCGGCCAGGTCGGTGCCGCTGGCCAACAAGGCCGCCAGCGCCGCCGCGAGCGTGTCACCGGCACCGGCGAACACGGCTTCGAAGCGCTCGAATTTTTCGCTGCCCAGCACCGCCTGCGGCGAGGCCAGCACGTTGTCGATGAACTGCTCGGGCAGGGGAATGCCGGTGACCAGGGTGTAGGGAACGCCCATCTCTGAAGCGGCCTTGGCGATGTCGCGCGCCGAGGGGCTGCGGTCGGAACTCCAGTCCGGCAGCAGCCAGCGCCACAGCGTGCTGTGGTTTCCTACCAACACGGTGGTCTGCGGCAGCATGAGTTCGCGGAAGGCGTCGAGGTACAGGTCGATCTGGCCTTCGTCCCACCAGGACAGGTTGGGCATGTAGGCCACCACAGGGACATCGGCGTAGTCGGCGGCGATCTCGGCGATCGTGCTGATGGCCTCGGGGCTGCCGACAAAGCCGACCTTGAAGACTTGCACCGGCACGTCTTCGAGGATGGCGCGCGCCTGTTCGGCGATGCTCTCCTCATCGAATGCGAAGTGGTCGAAGACCTCGGCGGTGTCGCGCGCATAGGCGCCGGTCACGACGGGCAGCGCGTGTGCGCCGACCGAGGCGATTGCCGTGACATCTGCGGCCAGGCCGCCCGCGCCGCTGGGATCGCTGGCGTTGAAAACCATCACGCAGGCCGGGCTGCCAACGTCGTCGTCTTCGCTGTCGGATGTGGGGGGAGTTGGGTTTGGCATAGGCCCGAGTGATCCAGGCATCGGCACGCTGTGCTTTCGGCGCGCAACAGGGCCTCGATACAATCGTTGCATTCTATTCGAAGGCCCTTTAAGCTGTGACTGAAACAAAAACATGGATGTGTCTGATCTGCGGGTGGATCTACGATGAGGCCGCCGGCGCCCCCGATGAAGGCATCGCTGCGGGCACGCCCTGGGCCGAGGTTCCGATGAACTGGACCTGCCCCGAATGTGGCGCCCGCAAGGAAGATTTCGAGATGGTGCAGATCTAACAAGGGGGCGTGCATTGGTGGCATCCTGCGGGTGCCGGCGCAACCCCCCGAGCAGTTACAAAAGAGGAGCAGCGTCAAGTGAGCACGACTGGAGCAGGGTTCAAGGTGCTGGTGATCGATGACAGCAACACCATCCGGCGCAGTGCTGAGATTTTCCTGAAGCAGGGTGGCCATGAGGTCATGCTGGCCGAGGACGGTTTCGATGCCCTTGCCAAGGTCAACGACTACCAGCCCAATCTCATCTTCTGCGACATCCTCATGCCCCGTCTGGATGGCTACCAGACCTGCGCGATCATCAAGCGCAACGCCAAATTCGCCTCGGTGCCTGTGGTCATGCTGTCCTCCAAGGACGGCGTGTTCGACAAGGCCCGCGGCCGCATGGTCGGGTCGCAAGACTACCTGACCAAACCGTTTACCAAGGACCAGTTGCTGCAGACAGTGCAGCAGTTCGGTGCCGCCAATCAAGGAGTAGTGTGATGGCTATCAAGAAAGTCCTGGTCGTGGACGATTCCAAGACCGAGCTGATGTTCATGACGGACTTGCTGCAAAAGAACGGCTTCGCGGTGAAGACCGCCGAGAACGCCGAAGACGCCTTTCGTCGCCTGGCCGAGGAAAAACCCGACCTGATCCTGATGGACGTGGTGATGCCGGGCCAGAATGGCTTCCAGCTGACGCGCGCCATCACGCGCGATCCGCTCTATGCCGACGTGCCAATCATCATGTGCACCAGCAAGAACCAGGAAACCGACCGCGTCTGGGGCATGCGCCAGGGCGCGCGCGACTACATCACCAAACCGGTGGACGCGGACGAGCTCATGGCCAAGATCAAGGCCCTGAGCTGATCCGGGCCCCCTAGAGAACAATGGCCAACCGCGAAGCCCTCCGCGAACTTCAAAGCCGCCTGGCAAGCCGTCTGCAGGCCGCCCGTACCGAGGGCACGCAAGCCTCCTGGCTGGCGGTGGAGGCTGCCGGCAAGCGGTACCTGTTCCCGCTGGCGCAGTCCGGCGAGATTTTTCCATTTGCCAGCACCCAGCCCGTGCCGTACACCCAGGCCTGGTTCCTGGGCGTGGCCAACCTGCGCGGCGGCCTGTTCGGCGTCGTCGATCTGGCCGGCTTCGTGGCCGGGCAGGCGCCGGCGCCGCGTTCGGACGCCATCCGCGCCGAGTCGCGCCTGGTCGCGCTCAACGCCATGCTCGAAGTCAATTGCGCGCTGCTGATCGACCGGCTCTCTGGCCTTCGCAATCTTGACAGCTTCTCCTCGTCCAGTGAGCCCCCGGCGGGCTCGCCCGACTATTTCGGCAGCGGCTACACCGATGCCGGCGGCGCCTACTGGCAGGAAATCAATCTGCAAGCCCTGTCGCAACAACCCCAGTTCCTGAGCATCAGCGCTTAAGTTTTCCCCGGAAGGTTCGCATCATGTCCGTCGTTGACCAACTCAAAAACCTGTTCTCCAAGAAACCTGCCGACAGCTCGGCCGACCCCGGTGGAGAACTGAGTCTCGCGATGCCCGATGCCTCGCTTGACCCGATGGCCACGGGCGCCATGGATGCGGCCGGCAGGAACACGCTGCTGGAGCAGCCACTCGATCCCGACAGCGTGGCCGGCGAAGACTCGCTCGAGCCGATGGATGTTGTCGACGAGGCCGAACTGATCTCGGTGCCCCTGCTCGGGCGCCGCACCATCGTCACGCACCAGCGCATTTTGTTCACCCTGCTGGCCCTGTCGCTGGTGGTGCTGGGCTCTGTGGCCGTGTTCGCGGTGAACCAGGCGGACAAGGTGGCCTTGCAGGTGGCCGGCACCGGCCAGTCGCTGATGCAGTCGCAGCGCCTGGCCAAGTCGGTGTCGCAGGCCCTGGTGGGCAGCCCCCAGGCCTTCCCGGACGTGAAGGAAAGCGCCGACGTGCTGGCCAAGACGGTGCGCGGCCTGAAGTCCGGCGACGAGTCGCTGCGCATCCAGCCGGTGGCCGAGGAATACCAGGACGACATCGCCAAGATCAATCCGCTGATGGAGCGCGCCGAGAAGAACGCCGGCACCGTGATGGGACAGCAGAAGATCCTGACCCAGGTGGGCAACGCCCTGCGCACCATCAACCGCCAGTCGTCCGACCTGCTGGAAATCGCCGAGACCGTGTCCTCGCTCAAGCTGCAGCAGAACGCCGCGCCGGCCGAAATCTCCGCCGCCGGCCAACTGGTGATGTTGACGCAGCGCATCGGCAAATCGGCCAACGAATTCCTGACGATGGAAGGCGTGTCGCCCGAGGCGGTGTTCCTGCTGGGCAAGGACTTGAACTCGTTCAAGGAAATCGCCCAGGGCCTGCTCGAAGGCAGCCCTGACCTGCGCCTGGCCGGCTCCAAGGACCCGCAGACGCGCGAGCGCCTGGAGGCGCTGATGAAGCTCTATGAACAGACCCGGACGCAGGCCGGCGCCATTCTGGGCAACCTGCAGGGCCTGGTGTCCGCGCGCGAAGCGCAGGCAGCCATCATTGCCGACAGCGAGCCGCTGCGCCGCTCGCTGGAAGACTTGCAGGGCAAGCTGTCGTCGCAGACCGGCCTGGGCGCCGGCGCCCTGACGGCCCTGTTCGTGTCGTCGATCTTCGCCATCCTCTGCGCCGTGGGCCTGGCCTACGTGCAGCTGCAGGACAGCCGCAAGCGCCAGACTGTGGCTGAGCAGCAGCGCCTGGAAGCCGAGCAGCAGGAGCAGGAAGCCAAGCGCGTGAACGACGCCAACCAGGCGGCCATTTTGCGGTTGATGAACGAGCTGCAGACAGTGGCCGAAGGCGACCTGACCCAGGAAGCCACGGTGACCGAGGACATCACGGGCGCCATCGCCGACTCAGTGAACTACACGGTGGAAGAACTTCGCCAGCTGGTGGGCAACGTGCAGAACACGGTCACCCGGGTGGCGCAGACGACGGCCCAGGTGGAAAGCACCTCGACCGAGCTGCTGGCGGCATCGACCGAGCAGCTGCGCGAAATTCGCGAAACCGGCCAGTCGGTGCTCGACATGGCAGGCCGAATCAACCAGGTGTCCGGGCAGGCGCAGGAGTCGGCCCAGGTGGCCCGTCAGTCGCTGCTGGCCGCCGAGTCCGGCCTGGCAGCCGTGCAGAACGCCATCGGCGGCATGAACTCCATCCGCGACCAGATCCAGGAAACCTCCAAGCGCATCAAGCGGCTGGGCGAATCGTCCCAGGAGATCGGCGAAATCACCGAGCTGATTTCCGACATTACCGAACAGACCAATGTGCTGGCCCTGAACGCCGCCATCCAGGCGGCGTCGGCCGGCGAAGCAGGCCGCGGCTTCTCGGTGGTGGCCGAAGAAGTGCAGCGCCTGGCTGAACGTTCCGCAGACGCCACGCGCCAGATCTCGGCGCTGGTCAAGGCGATTCAGACCGACACCCAGGACGCCGTGGCCGCCATGGAGCGCTCCACGCAGGGCGTGGTGGAAGGGGCCAAGCTGTCCGACAACGCCGGCACCGCACTGACCGAGATTGACCAGGTGTCGCGCAAGCTCGCCGAGCTGATCGAGCAGATTTCGGCCTCTGCGTCCAAGGAAGCCGAATCGGCCAACGTTGTGGCCGGCAACATCCAGCACATTTTCGCGGTGACGGAGCAGACCGGAGAAGGCACGCGCTCGACGGCACAGCAGGTGCGCGAACTGTCCCGCATGGCCGAGGAACTGCGCCAGTCGGTCTCGCGGTTCAAGATCGCCTGAAAGATGTTGGCCCCCATGCTCGCCCGAAGCTCGCTGCCCCCTGTGGGAGTGTTCGCGCCTTGGGGCGGCCCGGCGGCGCTCATGCCCGCTCGTTAAATAGGCAGAGCCACCATGCAAGCCAACGAAACTGATCTGGATCTGGCAACCAACGACCTCGGCCCATTGGCCTGGGTGCTCGATGAACTGCGCAAGTCGCTCGATTCGGCCTCAGCCGCTCTGCGCCGCTTTGTCCGCGATGCCGGCATGGCGCGCGGCACCGATATGGCGTCGGTCGACGCGGGCCAGCTGCGCATCGCACGCCAGCAGCTGCACCAGGCGGTGGGCGCGCTCGAGATGGTTGGCCTGGGTGCGCCGGCGCTCATGCTGCGGGCTATGGAATCGGCCGTGCAGCAATTCGTCGAGCGGCCCGAGCTGTGCATCGAGCCGGCTGCGGCCAAGGTGGAACGGGCCGGCTTTGCGTTGACCGAATACCTCGAAGGCCTGCTGCTGGGCAAGCCGGTCACGGCCGTGGCACTGTTTCCGCAGTACCGCGACGTGCAGGAGCTGTCGGGCGCCGACCGCGTCCACCCGGCCGACCTGTGGGCGCTGGACTGGCGCTGGGTCGAGCCGCAGACGCCGGCGGCAGCCGAGTCGTTGGTTTATGACCCTGCCGTGCGTTCGCGCCTGGACCAGTCCGTGCTGCGCGTCGTCAAAACCGGCAACGTGGCCAGCGCGCGTGAGATCGCCGGCGTCTGCCTGGCGCTGGCCTCGACCCAGCCCGCGCGCCAGCCAAAGATTTTCTGGAAGATCGCCGCCGCCTATTTCGAAGCGATGGCGCTGGGACTGCTGCCACTGGACATCTACGTCAAGCGCGCCGCCTCGCGGGTGCTGCTGCAATACGCATCACTGGCCAAGGGCGAGATGGGCGTGTCCGACCGCCTGGCCCAGGACCTGCTGTTCTTCTGCTGCCAGGCCGTGCCGCCGCGCGCGAGCGATGCGCCCATCCTGACCAGCGTACGCCTGGCCTGGGGCCTGGCGCGCTTCAAGCCCGTCGACTACCAGACCAGCCAGTTCGGCCGCTTCGACCCGGTCCTGCTGGCCCAGTCGCGCAAGCGCATCGGCGTCGCCAAGGAAACCTGGTCGGCGCTGGCTGGCGGCGACGCCGGCAAAATCAAGGCGGTGGCTGACCAGTTCCAGTTGGTCAGCGACTCCCTCACCCGGCTGTATCCGCCCAGTGCACCGCTGGCCCAGGCCTTGAGCGCCGCGATCGATTCGGTGGTGCGCACCGCACAGCCGCCGCGGCCGGAACTGGCCATGGAAGTGGCCACCGCCGTGCTGTACCTGGAAGCGGCCTTCGAAGACCTCGACCCCAGCGACTCGCAGCTGGCTGCGCGCACTGCGCGCCTGGCCGAGCGCCTGGACCAGGTGCGCCAGGGCGGCAAGCCCGAGCCGCTGGAATCCTGGATGGAGGAGCTGTACCGGCGCGTGAGCGATCGCCAGACCATGGGCAGTGTGGTCGGTGAGCTGCGCACCACGCTCAGCGAGCTGGAGAAGCTGCTCGACGTGTTCTTCCGCAAGCCGCAGGACAAGACGCCGCTGCAGACGGCCCCTGGCCACCTGTCGCAGATGCGCGGTGTGCTGTCGGTGCTTGGTCTGGACCAGGCATCGCAGGCGGTGTTGCGCATGCGCGAAGCAGTCGAACAGATCATGGTCACCGAGATCGACGAGGACAAGGCGCGCGCCGCCGGCACCTTCGACAAGCTCGGCAACAACCTGGGTGCGCTGGGTTTCCTGATCGACATGCTCAATTACCAGCCGACGCTGGCCAAGAAGCTGTTTGTCTATGACGACCAGCTGGGCGAACTCAAGCCGCTGATGGGTCGCACCGTGCAAGGGGCCGGCGATGCCGCCGCCGCAGTGGGCGTCAGCGACGAACTCTCGCAGCAGGTCAGCGCTGTGGTCACCGAGGCCGACCGTGGCGAGACCCCGGGCGAGCTGACGGCCAGACTCGACCAGATCGCCACCCATGCCGTGCTGGCCGACCAGACGGCGCTGGCGCATACGGCGCGAGAGGCCGCCGCGGCCGTTGCGGCCCATGATTCCGGCGCGGCTTCGGCAGCGCTGCACAGCCTGGCTGCCGCGGTGCAGCCGCCGGCGGCTGAGCCCGCTGCGCCGGCCGGCAGCGACATTGAAGAAGACGACCTGCTCGACATCTTCCTGGAAGAGGCGCGTGAGGTGGTGCAAAACGGCCTGGCTGCCGTCCAGACGCTGCGCGCCAACCCCGCCGACATGTCGGAGTTGACCACCCTGCGACGCGCCTTCCACACGCTCAAGGGCAGCTCGCGCATGGTGGGCCTGACCGAGTTCGGTGAAGCCGGCTGGTCGCTCGAGCAGGTGCTCAATGCATGGATGGGCGACCAGAAGCCGGCCAGCGAAGGCCTGCTGACCCTTGCGAACGATGCGATGCGCGGCTTTGGCCGCTGGGTGGAGGACATCGCCCTGCACCAGGACGGCAGCTGGAAAGCCTCCATGTTCCGCGGCCCTGCAGATGCCATGCGCAACGAGCAGAAGCTGGTGCCGCTGGCCTTGCCCAGCGTGGTGGAAGCGCCCGAAGCCGAGGCACCGGTCGCAGCAGCGGACGCAGTGGTGGTTGTGGAGACGGCGGCTGCCGATCCGCTGGCCGGCATGTTCGACCTGCCGCTGGAAGAATCCGTTGCGCCGGTTGCAGATGCAACGCCGGCACATGTGGACGAGGCCTTCTCTTTCGACATGGCCGAAGTCTCCGGTGCCGAGTCGATCCAGGTGAGCGAAGTCCCGGCGGACGACCTGCTTGCGGACTTCAATTTCGATCTTGGGCCCGAGGCTGGTGCAGCGACGGCGCCGCCGGCAGCGGAGGCCGTCGAAGTGGCGCAGATCGAGGGTATCGACTTCGCCAGCCTGGCCGCCTTGTCGGGCATGCATGACGCATCGCCGTCCGCTGATGGCCCCCCAGTGGCAGAGACGGTCGAACTGGCCGCCGCCGATGTCGATTTCGACATTCTCTCGGCCACGCCGCAGGATCATGCACCGCCGGTGGCGACCGAGAGCGTTGACCACAGCGACGCCAAGGCGCCCGACGAGCAGGTCAAGGTGATCGGTTCGCTGCGCATCGGCATCCCTCTGTACAACGTCTACCTGAACGAGGCGGACGAGTGGTCGCGCCACCTGCTGACCGAGCTGACCGAATGGACGCTGGAGCTGGACCGCCAGGTCCCCGATGCGGCCGTGGGCCTGGCCCATGCCCTGGCGGGCAGCTCCGCCACCGTGGGCTTCCAGGCCTTGTCGGACATTGCGCGTGCGCTGGAAAACGCCTTGCAGCATGCGCAACTGCTGGTCTGCGGCACGCCCCAGCACGGCCAGGCCTTCGTCAATGCGGCCGAAGAAATCCGCCGCTTGCTACACCAGTTCGCTGCCGGCTTCCTGAAGGAACCGGACGCCACCATTGCCCCGGCATTGGCGGCGCTGGAAGACATCCAGGCGCCCAAGCGCGCCGACCTGCCGGAAGACGTGCCGCTGAGCGATTTCACCGGCCTGGACGTGCTTGCCGAGCCCACCGCCCCTGTTGCGGCGCCGCTTGCCAGCGTCCCGCCCGCCCCGGCACCTGTGGCCGCACCCGTGGTGGCCGCAGCGCCCCTGGCTTTTGCTCCCGCCCGCGTTGCCGCGCCGGCGCAGACCAGGACGGTGGACCGCGAGCAGGACGCAGACGATATCGACGTCGCCGATGCGATCGACCTGGATCTGTTCCCGATCTTCGAGGAAGAGGCGGTCGAGCTGATCCCGCAACTGGGCGGCGCTCTGCGCCAATGGTCGGCGCGGCCGGACAACCGCGGTGCGCGCGACGAAGTGTTGCGCGCCCTGCACACGCTCAAGGGCAGCGCCCGGCTGGCCGGCGCCCTGCGGCTGGGTGAAATGGCCCACCGCATGGAGTCGGAGATCGAGCAGTTCGGCGCCGAGGCCTTGGCCACGGCCGACCTGGAGCCGCTGCTGCAGCGCTTTGACAACCTGCAAACCCGATTCGACGTGCTGCGCGCCGTGCAGGCGGCCGGCCCTGAGGCCGCCGTGGCCGAGCCGCTGGACGAGGAAGTGCCCGGCGCCGCCGATGTGCTGGTCGTTCCGGCCGCGCCTTCGGCGGGGCGTGCCTCGCTGGCCATGCCGGTGGTGACCCTGATGGCGCCCAAGCGTGCCGCCGCCAACCAGGCGGTGCGCGTGCGCTCCCAGCTGCTGGACCGCCTGGTCAACCAGGCCGGCGAGGTGATGATCACCCGCTCGCGGCTGGAGACCGAACTGCGCCAGCTGCGCGTGTCGCTGGGCGATCTGACGGGCAACCTGGACCGCCTGCGCAGCCAGCTGCGCGACATCGAGCTGCAGGCCGAGTCGCAGATGCAGTCGCGCTTGGCCCAGGCCAAGGACTCGGCCGCCAACTTCGACCCGCTGGAGTTCGACCGCTTCACCCGCGTGCAGGAACTGACCCGCATGATGGCCGAGTCGGTCAACGACGTGGCCACCGTGCAGCGCAACCTGCAGCGCACGGTGGAAGCGACGGAAGACGACCTGATTGCCCAGGCCCGCCAGACCCGCGAGCTGCAACGCGACCTGCTGCGCACCCGCATGGTGGAGTTCGAAGGCATCTCGGACCGCCTGTACCGGGTGATCCGCCTGGCCTCCAAGGAGACCGGCAAGCAGGTCAAGCTGGACATCACCGGCGGCTCCATCGAGATGGACCGCGGCGTGCTCGACCGCATGACGCCGGCCTTCGAGCACCTGCTGCGCAATTGCGTGGCGCACGGCATTGAAGACCCGGCGACGCGCCTGGCCGCAGGCAAGGACCCGGTCGGCACCATCGAGATCGGCCTGCACCACGAAGGCAACGACGTGTCGGTGGATTTCCACGACGACGGCGCCGGCCTGAACCTGCCGCGCATCCGTGAGAAGGCGCAGCAGCAGGGCCTGATCGCGCCGGGCCAGTCGCTGAGCGACGCCGAGGCCGCCAATCTGATCTTCATGCCGGGCTTTTCCACCGCCGCGCAGGTGACCGAACTGGCCGGCCGCGGCATCGGCATGGACGTGGTGCGTTCCGAAGTCAACGCCCTGGGCGGGCGCATCGAGACCACCACCGAAGCCGGCAAGGGCAGCAACTTCAAGCTGGTGCTGCCGCTGACCACCGCCGTGACGCAGGTGGTGATGATCCGCTCGGGCAACCTGACCGTCGGCGTGCCGGCCAACGTGGTGGAACTGGTGCGCCGCGCCCCCGCCACCGAGGTCGAGCAGGCCTACAAGAGCGGCATCTACGAGTTCGGCGGCGAGCAGCTGCCCTTCCACTGGTCGGGCGCCCTGCTGCAGTCTTCGGCGCGCAGCGCGGAAGCCCAGGCCAAGACGCTGCCGGTGGTGGTGTTCCGCAGCGCCGCCCAGCGCGTCGCCATGCACGTCGATGAAGTGCTGGGCAACCAGGAAGTGGTGGTGAAGAACCTCGGCCCGCAGCTGTCCCGCCTGCCTGGCCTGTCCGGCATGACGGTGCTGGCCTCCGGCGCGGTGATCCTGATCTACAACCCCGTGGCCCTGAGCACGGTGTACGGCGAACAGGCCCGCCTGCTCAGCGCCGACAGCGTGCAGGCCTCGGACCAGGGCGACGCGGGGCAGCCGGCCCTGCCGGTCATGCCGGCCCAGCCGCAGATCCCTCTGGTGATGGTGGTCGACGACTCGATCACCGTGCGCCGCGTGACCCAGCGCCTGCTGGCCCGCGAAGGCTACCGCGTGGTGATGGCGGCCGACGGTCTGCAGGCCCTGGAGCGCCTGGCCGAGGAAAAGCCCACCGTGGTGCTGTCGGACATCGAGATGCCACGCATGGACGGCTTCGACCTGGCCCGCAACATCCGCGCCGACGCTCGGCTGGCCGACCTGCCCATCATCATGATCACCTCGCGCATCGCCGAGAAGCACCGTGAGCATGCGATGGAACTGGGCGTCAACAACTACCTGGGCAAGCCCTATTCGGAAGAAGAGCTGCTGAGCCTGGTCAAGCACTACTGCAGCGCAGCGGTTGCGGCCTGACAGGGCCCCAGCTCCCGTCAATTGGACCTGATCAGCTATCGATTTGATAGCTGATCAGGCGCCTTTCCCCGTTTCACCACTGCATAGCGCTCCAGCGTGAGGGCGCGGGCGGCCTCGTGGTCGACGATGGGCGCCGGATACTCCTTGCCCAGCGTGACGCCGGCGGCCGCCAGTTCCACCGGCGAAGCCGTCCAGGGCGCGTGCAGGGCCTGCACCGGCAGCCCCGCGAGCTGCGGCAGGTAACGCAGGATGAACTTCCCATCGGGATCGAACTTGCGGCTCTGGGTGACCGGATTGAAGATGCGAAACCAGGGCTGGGCGTCGCAGCCGCTGGAGCTGGCCCATTGCCAGCCGCCGTTGTTGGACGCCAGTTCGAAGTCGTTCAGGTGCTCGGCGAAAAACTGCTCGCCGCGCCGCCAGTCCAGCCCCAGGTCCTTGCACAGAAAGCTCGCCACCACCATGCGCAGGCGGTTGTGCATGTAGCCGCTCTGACGGATCTGCGCCATGGCGGCGTCCACCAGCGGATAGCCTGTGCGCCCCTCGGCCCAGGCGGCAAACAGGGCGTCGGCCTGCTTGCCGCGTTCCCAATGGATGGCGTCGTACTCGCGCCGGAAGCTGTGGCTGGCGCCGCGGCTGTCCACCACGTGCGCAAAGTTGGCCAGCACCTGGATGTAGAAGTCGCGCCAGACGAGTTCGGCCAGCCAGGTGGCGGCGCCGCCATTGCCCTCCTGCGCCAGGCCATGGGCCAGGCCCGCCACTGCGCGCACGGAGACGGTGCCAAAGCGCAGATGCACGCCCAGGTAGCTGGGGCCTTTGAGAGCGGGAAAGTCGCGCGCCTCCTGGTAGCGATCGATGCGCTCGGCAAATTCGGCCAGCAGCTGCCGGCCGCCCTCGGCGCCCACCGGCAGTGCCAGTTGGGCCAGGTTGGTCGGCTCGAAACCCAGGCTGGCCAGCGCCGGCACGCCCTGGCGCCGCTGCGGCGGCAAGGGCGCCAGGGCGCCGGCATGGCGCTCCACCGGGTAAGGCTTGAAATAGAAGGCATCGGCCTTGGCCAGCCAGGCGTTCTTGTAGGGCGTGAAGACGGCGTAGGGCTTGCCTGCCTGCGTCAGCAGCTCGTCGCGTTCAAAGATCACATGGTCCTTGGCGGTGTGCAGGGCGATGCCGGCCTCGGCCAGGGCGCCGCGCACCGCCGCATCGCGGGCCATGGCCTGGGGTTCGTAGTCGTGGTTGGCGAAAACCGACTGCACGCCCAGTTCTCGCGCCAGCCGGGGGATCTCCTCGCGTGCCGCCGCATGGCTGACGATCAGGCCGGCGCCGTCCTGGCCGGACATGGCGCGCAGCTGCGCCTGCAGTTGCAGCAGGGACTCGCGGATGAACTCGACCCGGCGGTCGCGCCGCGGCAGGCCCTCCAGGATGTCGCGGTCGAAGACGAAGGCGCAATGCAGCTGGCGGCAGGCCTTGAGCGCGTGGTACAGCGCCGCGTTGTCATGCGAGCGCAGGTCACGGCGGAACCACATCAGGCCGGTGGCGTAGGGTTTGTCCATCGGAGGGTAAAATCGCATCATGCCCGCCGATGACGCCGCCATCAATCTCACGCATCATTTCCTGATCGCGATGCCGGGGCTGGAGGACGAGGCTTTCGCCAAGAGCGTGGTCTACCTGTGCGAGCACAGTGCCCGCGGCGCCCTGGGCCTGGTGATCAACAAGCCCAGCGACATCAACCTCAAGCACCTGTTCGACAAAGTCGATCTGCCGCTGGCGCGCCACGACCTGGTGGGCACTCCCGTCTTCCATGGCGGCCCGGTGCAGACTGAGCGCGGCTTCGTGCTGCACGAACCGGTGTTCACCGCTGGCGAGTCGCCCGAAGAACCGGTCTACGCCTCCACCATGACCATCCCCGGCGGGCTGGAGATGACCACCTCCAAGGATGTGCTGGAAGCCCTGTCCACGGGCGCAGGCCCGCGCAAGGTGCTGATTTCGCTGGGCTATGCGGCCTGGGGCGAAGGCCAGCTCGAGTCGGAGCTGGCCGAGAACAGCTGGCTCACCGTCAGCGCCGACACCGCCGTGATCTTCGACACGCCGGTCGAACAGCGCTATGCGCGGGCCCTCTCTCTTCTGGGCCTGGAAGCCTGGATGCTGTCACCCGACGCGGGGCATGCATGAGCCTTCCGGCCATGCCTCCAGTTCCCGCCCATTTCCAGACCTTTCTCGCTTTTGATTACGGGCTGAAACGCACGGGTGTTGCCGTGGGCAACCGCATGTTGCGCACGGCCACGGGCCAGCCCACCATCAAGGCCGAGGGCGCGGCCCGGCTGGAGCAGGCGGCGGCGCGGGTGCGCGAGTGGCAGCCCGATGCCCTGGTGGTGGGCGTGCCCTTTCACCCGGACGGCGCCAGCCACGACAATACCGTCCGGGCCCGCAAATTCGCCCGCCAGCTGGCCGCGCAGCTGAAGAAGCCCGTCTATGAAGTCGACGAGCGCTACAGCACGACCGAAGCCCTGGCCGGCGGGGCGGGCGACCCCGATGCGGGCGCCGCCTGCATCATCCTGGAACAGTTTTTGAGGAGCCTCGAATGAGCATGTTGGCGCTGGACGCCCAAGCCCTGTACGGCGAACTGCTGCGCGGTGTGCGCCAACTGCGCACGCCAGACACGCGGTTGGTGGGCATCACCTCCGGCGGCGCCTGGCTGGCCGAGCGCCTGCAGCGCGACCTGGGTCTGGAGGGCGAGGCCGGGGTGATCTCCTCGGCCATGCACCGTGATGATTTCTCCAAACGCGGCCTGTCGGGCGCCGGCCAGCAGACCCAGCTGGCCTTCGACGTCAACGGCGCCCACATCCTGTTGCTGGACGACGTGCTCTACACCGGCCGCACCATCCGCGCCGTGCTCAACGAGCTGTTCGACTACGGCCGCCCTGCCAGCGTGCAACTGGCCGTGCTGGTCGACCGCGGCGGGCGTGAGCTGCCGGTCCAGGCCGACTACGCCGCCGCCCGCGTCGCGCTGCCGGCCACGCAATCGCTGGCCCTGGCGCGCGGCGACGACGGCAACTTCAGCTTCCAGGTCGAGAGCGACTGAACGCCATGCTCTACAAACGCAATCCCCAACTCAACAAGAACGGCGAACTGGTCCATCTGCTGTCCATTGACGGCCTGCCGCGCGACATCGTCACCCACATCCTGGACACCGCGTCCAGCTTTGTCAGCGTCAGCGACCGCGAGGTCAAGAAGGTGCCCTTGCTGCGCGGCAAGAGCGTGTTCAACCTGTTCTTCGAGAACAGCACGCGCACCCGCACCACCTTCGAGATTGCCGCAACGCGCCTGTCAGCCGACGTCATCAACCTGGACATCGCGCGGTCCTCGGCCAGCAAGGGCGAGTCACTGCTGGACACCATCGCCAACCTCAGCGCGATGGCGGCCGACCTGTTCGTCGTGCGCCACAGCGAGTCGGGCGCGCCCTACCTGATCGCCCAGCACGTCGCGCCGCACGTGCACGTGATCAACGCCGGCGACGGCCGCCATGCGCATCCCACGCAGGGCCTGCTGGACATGTACACCATCCGGCACTACAAGAAAGATTTCTCCAACCTCAGCGTGGCCATCGTCGGTGACGTGCTGCATTCGCGCGTGGCCCGCTCCGACATCCACGCGCTGACCACCCTGGGCTGCGCCGAGGTGCGCGTCGTCGGCCCCAAGACCATCGTGCCCGCCGACATGGCGCAGATGGGCGTGCGCGTGTGCCACACGCTGGAGGAGGGCATCCGGGGCTGCGACGTGGTCATCATGCTGCGCCTGCAGAACGAGCGCATGAGCGGCGCGCTCTTGCCGTCCAGCCAGGAGTTCTTCAAGAACTTCGGCCTGACGCCCGAGAAGCTGCAGCTGGCCAAGCCCGACGCCATCGTCATGCATCCTGGCCCGATCAACCGCGGCGTCGAGATCGATTCGGCGGTGGTTGACGGCAAGCAGAGCGTGATCCTGCCGCAGGTGACCTTCGGCATCGCGGTGCGCATGGCGGTGATGTCCATCGTGGCGGGGAACGAGGCATGAAGATCCTGATCAAGAACGGCCGGGTGATCGACCCGGCGAGCAACCGCGACGAGGTCTGCGACGTCGCCATCGCGGCGGGCCGCATCGTCGCCATCCGCAACATGCCGGTGGGCTTCGCGCCCAACCGCACGCTCGACGCCACCGGCTGCATCGTCGCGCCCGGCCTGGTCGACTTGGCCGTGCGCCTGCGCGAGCCCGGCTACGAGCACGAGGGCATGCTGGAAAGCGAGATGGCCGCGGCGGTCGCCGGCGGCGTCACCAGCCTGGTCTGCCCGCCCGACACCGACCCGGTGCTCGACGAGCCCGGCCTGGTCGAGATGCTCAAGATGCGTTCCGAGAAGCTGCACCAGGCGCGGGTGTTCCCGCTGGGCGCGCTCACGCGCGGCCTGGCCGGCGAGATCCTGACCGAGATGGCTGAACTCACCGAGGCTGGCTGCATCGGTTTCGGCCAGGCCGAGGTGCCGCTGGCCAACACCCAGATCCTGCAGCGCGCGCTGCTCTATGCATCCACCTACGGCTACACCGTCTGGCTGCGACCGCAGGAGCTCTACCTGGGCAAGGGCGTTGCCGCCAGCGGCTCGCTGGCCACGCGCCTGGGCCTGGCCGGCGTGCCGGTGGCGGCCGAGACCATCGCCCTGCACACGATTTTCGAACTGATGCGCTCCACCGGGGCGCGGGTCCACCTGTGCCGCCTCAGCAGCGCCGCCGGCATCGCCCTGGTGCGCCAGGCCAAGGACGACGGCCTGCCTGTCACTTGCGACGTCAGCATCAATTCCCTGCACCTGACCGACAACGACATCGGCTACTTTGACAGCCGCATGCGGCTGAACCCGCCGCTGCGCCAGCAGCGTGACCGCGATGCGCTGCGCGAGGGTCTGGGCGACGGCACGGTGGACGCGCTGGTGTCGGACCACACGCCGGTCGACGAGGACGCCAAGACCCTGCCCTTTGCCGAGGCCGAACCCGGCGCCACCGGGCTGGAGCTGCTGCTGGGCCTGTCGCTCAAGTGGGGCCAGGAAACCGGCGTCGGCCTGACGCGGGCACTGGCCGTGCTCACCAGCGAGCCAGCCCGTGTGCTGGGCCAGGCGTTGGGCACGCTGCAGGCCAGCGCCGGCCAGCTGGTCGAAGGCGGCATCGCCGACGTCTGCATCTTCGATCCGGGCGCGGCCTGGACCATAGAGCCGCAGGCCTTGCGCAGCCAGGGCAAGCACACGCCGTTTTCCGGCTACGAGCTGCCGGCCCGGGTGCGCTGCACCATCGCCGCCGGCCAGCTGGCGTACGAGGCATGGGAGCGGGACTGAACGCGCGATGAGGTGGCCCGCCGCGTTGTGGAAACTGGGGCAGGGATCGCTGCACGCGCTGGCCGGCTGGTTCACCATCGTCTTTGTCTTCCCGCGGCTGACGCAGGAGCAACGCAACGCCAGGGTCCAGGCCTGGGCCCGGCGCATGCTGGAGCTGTTGGCCATCGACCTGGAGCTGCGCGGCCAGCCGCCGCTGCAAGGGCCGCTGCTGCTGGCGGCCAACCACATCTCCTGGCTGGACATCCTGGTGATGCATGCGGCGCGCCATTGCCGCTTCGTCTCCAAATCGGAATTGCGCCACTGGCCGCTGGTGGGCACGCTGGCCACCGGCGCCGGCACGCTCTACATCGAGCGCGCGTCGCGCCGCGATGCCATGCGCGTCGTCCATGACATGACGGCCAGCCTGCGCGCCGGCGACATCCTGGCGGTCTTTCCTGAGGGCACGACCAGCGACGGCCTGGACCTGCTGCCCTTCCACGCCAACCTGCTGCAGGCCGCGGTGTCGGCGGGTGCGCCGGTGCAGCCTGTGGCCTTGCAGTTCACCGAGTCGGCGACCGGCAAGACCAGCCTGGCGCCTTGCTACATCGGCGACGACAGCCTGATCGCCTCGATCTGGTCCACCTTGACCGGCCCGCGCATCACGGCGGTGGTCAGCTACGGTGAGCCGCAACTGGCGCAGGGCCGCGACCGCCGCGCCTGGGCGGCCGACCTGCGCACTGCCGTCGCGCAGTTGCGCGGGCAGTGAGCCGCAGGCTCAGGCCTCTTCGCCCGGTTCCGTCCGCGTGCTCGCGGACTTGCGGAACACGATCTCGCCGGTGGGGACGTGGACCACACGGACCTCCTGGCCCGAGGGGCTGCTGCTTTTCGCCGCCAGCGCCACGGCCAGCGAGCGGTCGTTGAAAAAGTATTCGCGCGAGCCGGCTGTGGGCAAGAGCCGGCCCACCAGGGGCTGGTTGCTTTCGACGCGGTATTCGGCGGGTGCCATGCTTGCCTCTCCTGTGTGCTTCACTTCCATCCTAGGCCCGCGCGATGACGGCTCGGTGAATTCGGACAAGACAGCTGTAACGGTGTGCAATGCTGCGCTGCATCAGCGGCGGCTGAGCCGAAGAGGTGGGCGCGCTAAGACGGCAGGTAATGTCCCGCTCCCCGACGCTTTCAAGGCCGACGATGCGCCTCGTCCTGGCGGCGTGCTGCGCCTTCCTCGCGCTTCCTGCATGGGCACAAAAGGCACCGGGCGGGCCGCAGCTGCCAGACTGCCCGATCCGAGATCAACCCGCCACCTGCCAGGTCAATGCCCCGATCTTCAATTTCGGCCGCGCCCAGAACGGTGAGCAGATGGATGGCACAGCGACCGTCTCCGTCACTTGCACCAGGGCACCCCGGGATGGACTTGACGTCACGGTGAGCTACGAGTTGAAGCCAGTTCCCGCCCAATCGGGGCGGCAAATGCGAAACAGCCTGGGATCAGACGCAGGCGACCTGTCTTACTTGCGCTACGACATGTATGTCGATCCAGGACGGACGCGACTCTGGGGCGATGGCCATACCGAGGGCAGTTTCGTCTTCACCGGCACACTCTACCTGGATGACCGCAACCGGGTCGGTTCACTCGGCCATGTCCTCTTCGGCAAGGTACCTCCCGGGCAAGACTACACGCCACCCGGTCAGTGGCTGGGGCTGGTGGGAATCAAGCTGGACTACGACGCGCGTTGCACCGGCAACCGCAGCCGTGGCGTCAGCCGCCCTGGCACCCGCAGTGGCATCAGCAACTAGCGCCAGCACAGGATGGTGCCCATCGCGATGAGAAGACACGGCCGAAAGTGCGCCGTCGCACTGTTGGCCGCCCTTGCGGCCTGGCCTGCTGCTCTCGGCGCAATTTCAATTCAGTGCGACCGGCGGCATGCCGGTCAGGGCCGAGATCGTCATGGCGTGCCTGGTCAGCGCATCCGATCTGGATTTCGGCGCCTACAACCCGAACCAGACGGCACCGGCGCAGGGGATGACGACGATCACCCTGCGATGCAGCCCGGGCATCACCGCGGAAATCGCCCTCGACCAGGGCACGTCACCCGGCAACACGCGCAATCGCAGGCTGAGCCAGGAGTCAGGCACCGACCGGCTCCGCTACGACCTGTACCAGGACGCCCGGCGAACGGTCCACTGGGGTGACCGTTCGGGCGGGGACACACTCGAGGTGACGACGACGGGCACGGTCGACACGGTGACGGTCTACGGCGAGATCCCCGACGGGCAACGCGCGCGGCAAGGCACCTACAGCGACACGATCACTGTGACGCTGCTGTACTGATCGCTGCTTCAGCGGGAGCGCCGGGTCGCGCGGGCCCTGACACCGGGCAACTTACAATCCCAGCTTGTGCGGCTGTAGCTCAGTGGATAGAGCATCTCCCTCCTAAGGAGAGGGTCGCAGGTTCGATTCCTGCCAGCCGCACCACCGTATTGCGCTTCCTCAGCGGAAATAGCGGCTGATGTCAAATCTCGCCGCGCTGTCCTCAGTGCCAATCCAGCGGATGATTTTGGAGTCGCTGTCCAGGACGGCGACTTGCACCCAAGCTGTTTCGTGAACCGCGCCGTCCGGAAGGGCCCTGGCCTTCGAGCGGCCGATGATCGTCACATGGTTGGGCCCCTCCAGATATTCGCGCGGCTCGAATTCGATGATCTCCAGTGATTCGGCCAGCTTGGCGTAGAACCACGCAACCTGCGGCTTGCCTTTGTAGGTTCCGCCGTATGGCGTGCCGGTCTCCGGCAGGGCCATGTGCTGCCATTCCACGTCCTCGGCAAGCAAGGCGAAAAGCGCCGGCATGTTCTTCTGCGCAAAAGCTGCGTAGGCCTGCTTGGCGATTTCGGTGGGTTTGCCCATGCCTGGCTCCTGAGTGGTTGGGAGATGGGGCTGAGCTTACGCCTAAAGTGCGCGTTCCGGACAGCTGCCTTCCTCTCTCAGTCGTACTGGAAGGTCAGGATCAGGTCGACCGCGCTCTGGTCGCCGGTCTGCCCGCGCAGGGTGACATTGCGGCTGATGTCATAGAACACCGACAAGGTGCCGACCGCACCGGCCAGGCTGCGCTCGTAGGTGACGTAGAAGTTGCGCGCAAAGCGTTTGCCCAGCACCACCGCCGCTTCGCTGGTGCTGCCGGTGGCGCCGGTGGTGGCGCCGCGGTAACTCAGCTCGTCCAGGCCCAGCGAGGCCGCCAGGCCGGGCGTGGCGCCTCCCCGGCTGCCCAGCAGCGCGAGCGCGGCCTCCTGCAGCAGGGCGGCTTCGGCGCCACCCGAGGCCTGCGAGCGGCCGGTGACCAGCCAGGCGAGCTTCTCGGCGTCCGGCATGTCGGGCTGCGCATACAGCCGCACCCGGGGCAGCAGCGCATTGCCCGTGATCTGCACGCCCACCCGCTGGGTCATGTTGGGCCGGATCGCCAGGATGTCCAGCGCGGGGTTGTCCGGCGGCCCGGTGAAACGCAGCACGCCGTGCTCGACGTCCAGCCGCTGTCCATAGGCGCGGTACTGGCCGCCTTCGGTGGTGACCGTGCCGTTCAGGCGCGCCAGCGCCAGCGTCTGCCCCGTGAGTTCGACGCTGCCGCGCAAGCGCGTGTCCAGCCCGTGGCCGCGCACCTGGAAGTCCTCGCCGATCTCCAGCGTCACGGCCAGGGTCACGGTGCGCGGCGCCGGCGCCGCCGCCTCGCTGGCCTGGGAGGCGGCCTTGGCGCCGGTGCCGGCCGTCAGGCCGCGCCGCACGGCCACGTCCTCGCCCAGCTTGGGCGTGTCTTCGTCGGGCAGCACGATGCGGCCCTGGTCGATGCGCAACTTGCCGCGGATGGCTGCGCCGGCCTTGTCGTAATGGCCGGCCAGATCGCCGCTCACCGTCAGTTGGCGGTCGGTGCGGATGCTGGCGCGCAGGCGTTCCAGCTTGGCCTCGAACTGCAGGCGCGGCGCCCCGGCCTCCCACAAGGCCTGGCCTTGCGCGCGCAGCGTGCCGCCGCCGCCCTTGTCGCCGGCGCCGTGCAGGCTGAACTCGTCGACCAGCAGCCGCGTGCCGTCGAGCCGCACGCGCAGGCGGCCATCGCGCAGCTCGATGCCGTCGACCACAGAGCGCAGCGCGAGGTCGTCGGCCGATGCCGTGCCCGTCAACAAAGGCGCGGCGCGCGAACCGGCCAGCGCCAGGTCGGCCGCGAGCGAGCCGCGTAGCCGCCAGCCCGGCGGCGCCAGCAAGGACCAGATGCCCACGCGCGGCAGCTGCGCGCGCAAGCGGCCTTCCAGCGGTGCGTCTGCCGCCCAGTGCCAGCCGCCTGCACCGTCGCGCGACAGGCGCGTCGCCAGCCGGCCTTGCGCGCTGCCGGCGCGCGCGCTGTCCCACAGCAGGTCCATCTGCACCCGCTCGCCGTCATTGGCCAGGCTCAGGCGCGCTTCGCGCACGCCGGCGGCAATGCGCGAAGCGCCGGCACCCGCGCCTTCCGCCATGACACTGACATCGCCGCGCACGCGCGCCAACGACGCGCGCAAGCTCAGTGTCTGGCCCAGCGCGGCATCCCATTGGCCGTCGAACACCAGATCGCCCGCCAGCCCCATGCCGGCCAGTTGGGCGCCGCCGACCAGTTCGAGCCAGGCCAGGGGCAGGCCTGTGATGCGGCCCGCACTGGCCAGCTGGCCGGGCCGCCAGCGCAAGGGCTCCCAGGCCAGTTGGGCGCGTGCGGTGCCGCTGGCCAGGCCCGCTGGCGCAAGGAGTGCGGCCTGGCCCGCACCGACTTCGACCGTGGGCACGCCGGTCCCTGTCCACCGCACAGGGACCGAGGCCAGCGTGCTGACCTGCCAGGTGCCCGTGCCCAGGCCCGGTTCCTGCGCCGAGGCTTCCAGTTGTGTGAGCGCCGCGTGGCCGCCGGCCAGCGTGCCGCCCCCATTGGCGGCCAGCGCGAGGCTGTAGCGGCGCGTGCCCTTGTCCAGCTTTTGCTCCAACTGGCTGCGCACAGTGAGCTGGGCGTTGCTGGCCTTGCCGGTGAGTGCGGCCTGCAGGCTGCGCACCTGGACCGGCACCGTGTTGGCTGCCGCTTGCCAGGCCAGGCCGTCTGCTGCCAGCCGCGCCTGCATGCCAGGGTCTTGCCAGCCGCCCTGCCATTGCAGACCCAGGCTGGCGCTGCCACTGGCCTGAGCCCCACGCCATGCGACCGGCCAGCCGGGCAGGGCTTGCAGCCAGCGCAGCAGCCGTCCCGCATCCGCCAGCTGCGCATCGACTTGCCCGGCGCCTGCATGTTGCGAGAGCTGGCCGTTGGCCGTGGCACGCAGGCCGGGGGCGACCAAGACCATGCGGCCCTGGCCGGCGCGTTCGTGCGGCCGCAACTCCAGTGCGCCATCGAGTGAAACCTCGCGGGCGCGCAACTGCAACAGTGGCAGCGACAGCAGCTTGCCGTCCCAGCGGCCACGGGCCTGCGCCGAGCGCAGGCCCAACGCGTCGGCAATGCCCGGCGCGGCCGTGTTGCTATCGGATGCCTGCAGGGCCGCATCGAAATTGATGACGCTGCCTGTGCCCTGCAAGGCCGCCTTGCCGCCCAGGCGTGGGCCGGCCATCGCGCGGTGCAGTTGTCCGGGGGCGATGCCGTTCAGCGTGGCATTGAGCTGCCAGCGGCCGTCGCTGCGCGCGTCTTCGGTCCAGCGGCCCTGCGCCTGGAGCCGGCCGCCAGCGAGCTGGGCCTGCAGTTGCCGCAGCAGCAGCATGCCGTCGCGCCATTGGCCGTTGCCGGCTACACGCTCGAGCGGCAGCCGGCCCAGGTCCCAAGGTCCGGGCAGGGCATTGCTGGCTTGCAGCCGCCACTCCCAGCTCGCCGTCGTGGCGGTGGCGGACCGCACGCTGGCCTCGCCGGTCAGGCGCGTGTGGGGCCCCTGCGGCCAGAGCAGGGCGAGATCCAGGTCTGCGAACCGGGCCTGGGCTTCGGGCAGGGGCTGGGCCGCCCAGGGCGTCAGGCGTGCGCTGAGGCTAGCCTGCGTTGCCGTTGTGGTCTGCGCCGTGGCCCGTAGCTGCGCGCGCACACGCAAGTCCTGCAGCGGGCCGCGGGCCTGCGCCTCGAAGGCCAAGGGCACCGGCTGGCCGCCAGCGGGCAGCTGGGCTTGCAGCGCGCCCACCACCGTGGCTTCCAGTTGCAGGGCATCGCCGGCCTGCAGCCGCGCCTCCCCGTGGTAGCTGCCGCCATTGGCCTGCAGCGTGCGCAGCAGCAGGTGGTGGCTGGCCCCGTTGTAGGTGTAGCGGCCGCTGATGGACGAGGCTTCGAAAGCCGTAGCGCCCTGCCATTGCAGCCGGCCCAGGCTGACCTCGGCCAGCGTCACCGGGAATGGCAAAACGATGGCTGCCGGCGGCGTCGCGGGTGTCGCAGGCGCAGGGCGCTGGTCCTCGATGCGTAGCACATCGGCGGCAAGCCGGTCGATGCGCAGCTGGCCCGACAGCAGGGCCAGGGGTTGCCAGGACAGGTGCAGACCCTGGGCTTCGATCAGCAGGCCGCCATCGTGCCAGCGCAGACGCTCGACGCGGCCTCCGGTGCGCACCGCGCCACTGACTCCCTCGGTGTTCAGAACCTGGCTGCGCTGCAGCCATTGCAGTGTGGTGGCCAGCGAACCGTCCGTGCCGCTCCACCACCACAGGCCTGCCGCGGCCGTCAGCGACAAGGCGAGCAGCACAGCCAGCACGCGCATGGCGATGCGCCAGGCGCGGCGCTGCTGCGGCGCAGCCTGTTGCGGAGCGTGGTCCTCAGCCATCAGAAGTTGAATCCCACGTTCATGTGCAGCCGGACCTTCCTGGGCTTGAGGCCGTAGGCCAGGTCCAGCTGCAAGGGGCCGATCGGGCTGCGCCAGCGCACGCCGGCGCCGACGCCGGCCTGGGGCTCGAGTTCGCGCACCGCGTTGGCCACGGCACCGGCGTCGATGAAGACCGCGCTTTCCCAGTCGGTGCGCTGGCCGTTGCGCAGGATGGGCCGCTGCCACTCCACGCTGCCCAGAGCCATGTAGCGGCCGGGGCCCACCACCCCGTCAGGCTGGACCACGCCGATGTCGCGGTAGCCGTAGCCGCGGACCGTCGAATCGCCGCCGCTGCGAAACAGCAGGGTGGACGGGATCGGCGCCTGGGTGGCGCCCAGCACCGCGCCGCCCTCGGCGCGCAGGGCCAACCTGCCGCTGTCCAGCGGCCGCACGCCAAGCCAGCGCAGCATGCCGCGCAGGAAGGGCTTGCGCATGTCGCCCAGCGTCATGCCGCCGCCGGCCTCCGCGCCGAAGCCGTTGCCCGAGGAGGGAAAGGGCTCGCTGTCGAAGTAGCGGCCGGTCCAGACGTAGTTGGCGCTCAGGGCCGAGCCATCGCCTGAGGCCGCGTCCGACAAGGGGGCGCCGCTGGACTGGTGCACCGAGGAGTTGTCGTACTGCAGGTAGACGTTGCGGTCGATGTGGTCGCTGCTCTTGGAGCGGCCCGTGCGCAGCTGCTGGCTCGTCGTCACCAGGGTGTCGTCGTCGATGCGGCTGATGCGGCCCAGCACACCCCAGCGCCAGCCGTTCTCTTCGGGGATGGCCGTCCATTCACTCGCCAGGTAGGGCGTCTTGCGGTCGGCCTGCAGCTTGGTGACGGCCCGCCAGCCCAGGCCCGGCACGCGCTGGTGTGTGTGCTCCACCGAGGCGCGCGGCCCGTAGTCGGTGCTGATGCCGACGCCCAGCACCAGCTTTTGCATCTGCGCCTCGCGCACCTGGACCTGCACCGGCGCGGCGGCCGGATCGCTTTGCGGGTCGACGAAGAAGTAGACCGAATCGAAGTAGCCGCTGGCCGCCAGGCGCTGCTGGGCGTCGTTGAGATCCTTCTGGTCGTAGACCGATCCCGCCGGCAGCCGCGCCAGGCGCGGCACGAGGCGCGGGTCATAGCGCTGGATGCCCGCTACCTGCATGGGCCCCAGCAGGAAGGGCGGTCCCGAGTCCAGCCGCAGGTCCAGCTGCGCTGCGTTGGCCGGTGCATCGATGTCGGCCAGGCTGTAGCTGATGCGGCCGGCCGGGTAGCGCCGCTCGACCAGCTGGCGCAGGGCCTGGGTCTTGGCGTCGTCCCAGGCGCCCTGGGTGAAGCCGCGGCCGGCGGGCAGCTGCCAGTCTTTCTGGATGCGCTCACGCTGGGCAGCGGCATCGGGGTCGCTGCTGGCAGCGATGTCGCCGGTGAAGTTGACAGCCGCAGCCGCCACCCGGGTGGCAGGCCCGGGCTCCACGCGCACGATGATGCGCGGGCGCGTGCCGGCGCCGCCTTCGCGCGTGATGGCGACCTCCGGGCTGAAGTAGCCCAATGTGCCCACCAGGTTGCGCACGTCGGCTTCGGCCAGCTTGACCAGGCGCGCCAGTTCAGCGTCTTCCAGGTCGGTGACCGCGCGGTAGCGGCGCAGCTCCATGTGGCGCTCCAGCAGGGCACGAACGGTATCTGGCGCGCGCACCACGATGTCGAAAGCCTCGGTCTGGGTGTCGGCTGTGCGGGGCCCGACGGCGCCTTCGGGCGTCACCGGCGGCGCCAGCCCGGCCGGAGGGGGGGCTGGCGCAGGCGCGGTCTGTGTGGCCCCCGATGCCGGTGTCACCACCACGGTGGGCGTGGCCAGCGGCTGGGCGGCGATGCCGGCAGCTGCGCCGGCGTACAAGGCGGCAGCAAGCGCCCGGGCCAACGGGAGAACCAGGTGCCGTGCGGTGCGCAGCAAGCCTGTCACCTCATTTGGACAGCAGCCGCATCGCCTCCTCCAGCCCCTTGAGCGTCAACGGGAACATGCGCTGGTTGACCAGTTGCTGGATGACGCCGATGCTCTGGCGGTACTGCCAGACGCCTTGCGGCTCGGGATTGATCCAGGCGAACTTGGGAAAGGCGTTGGTCAGGCGCTGTAGCCATTCGGATCCGGCTTCCTCGTTGTTGTACTCGACGCTGCCGCCGGGCTGCAGGATCTCATAGGGACTCATGGTCGCATCGCCGATGAAGATCAGCTTGTAGTCCTTGTTGTACTTGCGGATGATGTCCCAGGTGGCGAACTTCTCAGAGAAGCGCCGCCGGTTGTTCTTCCACATGAAGTCGTAGACGCAGTTGTGGAAGTAATAGAACTCCAGGTGCTTGAACTCCACCTTGGCGGCCGAGAACATCTCCTCGACCCGGTGGATGTGTTCGTCCATGGTGCCGCCCACGTCCATCAGCAGCAGCACCTTCACGTTGTTGTGCCGCTCGGGAACCATCTTGATGTCCAGGTAGCCGGCGTTGGCGGCGGTGGCGCGGATGGTGTCGGGCAGGTCCAGCTCGTCCTGTGCGCCCTCGCGGGCGAAGCGGCGCAGGCGGCGCAGCGCCACCTTGATGTTGCGCGTGCCCAGCTCCTGGGTGTCGTCGTAGTCCTTGTAGGCGCGCTGGTCCCAGACCTTGACCGCGCTCTTGTTGCGGCTTTTTTCCTGGCCGATGCGGATACCCTGGGGATTGAAGCCATTGGCGCCGAAGGGAGAGGTGCCACCGGTGCCTATCCACTTGCTGCCGCCCTCGTGGCGCTCTTTTTGCTCCTCGAAGCGCTTCCTGAGCGTCTCCATCAGCTCGTCCCATCCCATCTTCTCGATGGCCGCCTTCTCTTCGGGGCTCAGCTGCAGCTCCAGGTTCTTGCGCAGCCACTCCAGCGGAACTTCCTTGCTGAAGTCGGCAACCATCTCCACACCCTTGAAGTAAGAGGCGAAGGCGCGGTCGAACTTGTCGTAGTGCTTCTCGTCCTTCACCAGGGTGGTGCGGCTGAGGTAGTAGAAGTCGTCGACCTTCCAGCCGTCCTCGCTATGGGGCCCCACGACCCCTTCCTGCAGCGCCTCCAGCAGCACCAGGTATTCCTTGACCGACACCGGCAGCTTGGCCGAGCGCAAGATGTAGAAGAAGTCGATCAGCATGGCTCAGCTCTCGCGTGGCCGGTCCAGCAGGTACAGCAGCTGGGCCTTGACCTCCGGCCATTCGCCGGCCGTCATGCTGTACATCACGGTGTCGCGCACCGTGCCATCGCGCCGCAGGGCGTGGTGGCGCAGCACGCCGTCCTTCCTGGCGCCCAGCCGTTCGATGGCCTTCTGGCTGGCGAAGTTGTAGTTGTCGGTGCGCCAGCCCACCAGCGCTGCCTGCAGCTGCTCGAAGGCGTGCGTCATCAGCATCAGCTTGCAGGCGGTGTTCACATGGGTGCGCTGGCAGCGTTTGGCGTACCAGGTGTAGCCGATCTCCAGGCGCCGCACGGCTGGCACGATGTCGTGGTAGCTGGTGCTGCCCAGCACGCTGCCGCTGGCTGCGTCGAGCACGGCGAAGGCCAGACGGTTGCCGTCCTTGCGCATCTGCAGGGCCTGCTCGATGTAGGCGCGGGTGTTCTCGGGCTCGGGCACCGAGGTCACGCGGATGTTCCACAGCTCGCCGTCGGCCGCCGCGGCGCGCAGGCCCTCTTCGTGTTCCAGGCCCAGGGGCACCAGCTGCAGACCCCGCTGCGACAGGACGATGGGTTCGACGAAAGCCATGGCGGTGTTCAATCCTTCTTGTCGTTGCGGCTGCGGCGCCAGCGCCGCGCCAGCTGCACGCCGGCACCACCGCCCACGCCCACCAGCAAAATGCCCGCGATGGCGGCGTTGCCATATCCGGGCGCGAAGATGTCGATGCCCAGCAGGCGGCCGATCCAGAAACCCAGCAGGGCGCCGCCCAGGAATCCGATGGCGTCGCTCAGGCCTTCCAGCAGTAGGGGGTTCATTTGGTTGGCCTTAGCGGTTGTGGCGCTGCATGAACACCAGTTTCTCGAACAGCGTCACGTCCTGCTCGTTCTTGAGCAGGGCGCCCACCAGCGGCGGCACGGCGACCTTGTCGTCCTTGCTTTGCAGGGCTTCGAGCGGGATGTCCTCGGCCACCAGCAGCTTGAGCCAGTCCAGCAGTTCGCTGGTCGAGGGCTTCTTTTTCAGGCCGGGCAGGTTGCGCACGTCGTAGAAGGTCTTCATCGCCGCCGCCAGCAGCTCTTTCTTGAGGCTGGGGAAATGCACGTCGACGATCAGCTTCATCGTGTCGGCGTCGGGGAACTTGATGTAGTGGAAGAAGCAGCGGCGCAGGAAGGCGTCGGGCAGTTCCTTCTCGTTGTTCGAGGTGATGAAGACCAGGGGGCGGTGCTTGGCGCGGATCAGTTCACGCGTCTCGTACACATAGAACTCCATGCGGTCTATCTCGCGCAGCAGGTCGTTCGGGAACTCGATGTCGGCCTTGTCGATTTCGTCGATCAGCAGGGCCACCGGCTGGTCGGCGGTGAAGGCCTGCCAGAGCACGCCCTTGACGATGTAGTTGTGGATGTCCTTGACCCGCTCACCGCCGTCCACGTCGGCCAGCTGCGAGTCGCGCAGGCGGCTGACGGCATCGTACTCATACAGGCCTTGTTGGGCCTTGGTGGTGGATTTGATGTGCCATTGCAACAGCGGCATGCCCAGGGCCTGGGCCACTTCCTCGGCCAGCATGGTCTTGCCGGTGCCGGGCTCGCCCTTGACCAGCAGGGGGCGCTTGAGGGTGTGAGCGGCGTTGACGGCCAGCATCAGATCCTGGGTCGCGACGTAGTTCTGGGTGCCTTGGAACTTCATGGGAAGGGGGTGCGGGTTGGGGGAGGGGGAGCCCTGGTTATAATCAAGGGTTGATCAGACCCCAAGAATCCCACTGATTTTGCCCGCAAAATGAACAAGTTGTTGACCGCGCTCTTTGCCCTGGCTGTCGCTTGCGTGACGAGTGTCGCGCATTCCCAGGTGCCGCAAGCCGCCCCCAAGGCCGCCGTCCCGGCGCCGGCAGGCGCCAAGTCGATCGAAGCCAAGGTCGCCATGTGCATCGGTTGCCACGGCATCGTGGGCTACCAGGCCAGCTTCCCCGAGGTGCACAAGGTGCCGATGATCTCGGGCCAGAGCGCCAAGTACATCGTTGCAGCCCTGGGCGCCTACAAGACGGGCGACCGCAAGCACCCCACCATGCGCAGCATCGCCGATTCGCTGTCCGAGCAGGACATGAACGACGTCGCCGCCTTCTACGAAGCCAGTGGCAAGGACGCGGGCAAGACGCTGGGCGACAAGCCCAACAAGGAACCCAGCCCCCAGGTCGCGGCCCTGCTGCAAAAGGCCGCCTGCGTGTCCTGCCACGGCGCCAACTTCTCCAAGCCCATCGACCCGGCCTATCCCAAGATCGCCGGCCAGCATGCCGACTACATGTTCGTCGCGCTCAAGGCCTACAAGACCGAGGGCAATGCCGCCGTCGGCCGTTCCAACGGCGTGATGGCCGCCATCGCCAAGCAGTTCAGCAATGCCGAACTCAAGGCCCTTGCCGGCTACGTCAGCTCGCTCGACGGCGAACTCAAGACCGTGCCGGAACACAAGTTCCGTTAAGCCGCGCCCCGGCGCAGAAAAAAGGCCCGCAACGCGGGCCTTTTTTTCATTCAGGCGAGGCTTATTTCGTGGCCCGGCGCTGCACGCATTCCACATAGGCCGCGCCGTCGGGCGGGCGGCCGGCGCGCTGGCTTTCCCACAGCATCTGGCCCAGGCACTCCATGGCCTCGTGGTGGGCGTCGTGGATGGAGCTGCGCCGTGCGGCCAGCAGTTCCACCGCCTGGCGGATGCCGCGCGGCTGGTCGATCGAGCACTGCTCGCTGATCGACAGGTGCATGGACAGGTGCAAAAAGGGATTGGTCTGGCCGTCCTGGCCGTCGTAGACCCGGTCCACGGCGGCCTGCGCATCGGCCAGGTCGGGGTCGTATTCGGGATGCTCGGCCAGCCACTGGCTGGCCAGGGTTTCCAGCGCGTCCAGCGGCTGGCCGGCGCGGGCCTTGGCATGGACAGCGCAAAAGAATCGCCGCACATCCTCTTGCGAGGGATTGAACATGCGCCGGAGGTTAGCACGCGTCTCGCGCTGCTGTTCTACGCGCCGGCGCGGCGGCGTCCTACCGCTGAGCTTCTGGCCGCGACCTACCCTGCAGGCTCACAGGCCGCAAGGCAAGGAGCAAACATGAACGCAGCAAAAATCACCGGCATCGTCCTCATCGTGCTGGGCCTGGCCGGCTTCTTCACCGGCGGCTTCAGCTTCACCAAGGAGACGACCAAGGCCGAGATCGGCCCGCTCCAGCTGAAGGTGGAGGAAAAGGAATCGGTCAACGTGCCGCAGTGGCTGAGCATCGGCGCCATGGCGCTGGGCGGCGTGCTGCTGGTCGTGGGTTTCCGCCGCAAGGCTTGAGGGCAGCGCGCCTTCAGGCCGCCTGCTGCAGCAGCAGGCGCGAGATCGCGCGCGCGCTGTCCTGCAGCGCCGGCAGCAGGCTCTCCTGCGCTGCTTTCACATTGGTGCGGTTGGCCTGGCCGCTGATGTTCAGCGCCGCCACCGTGCGGCCCGAGCGCCCGGTGATGGGCACGGCCAGCGAAATCAGGCCTTCTTCCAGTTCCTGGTTGACGATGCTCCAGCCCTGGCGGCGCACCTGCGCCACCTTGGCGGCCAGCGCGGCCACGTCGGTCACGGTGTGGCGCGTCAAGGCCTGGCGGTCGGAAGCCTCCAGCCGCGCCAGCATGTCCTCCTCGGGCAGGTCGGCCAGCAGCACGCGGCCCATCGAGGTGCAATAGGCCGGCAGGCGCGAGCCCACGCCCAGGCTGATGCGCATGATCTTGTGGGTCGGCACCCGCAGCACATAGACGATGTCGGTGGCGTCCAGCACCGCCGCCGAGCACGACTCCTTGACCTGCGCCACCAGCAACTGCATCACCGGCTCGGCCAGGTTCCAGATCGGCATGGACGACAGATAGGCGAAGCCCAGGTCCAGGATGCGCGGCGTCAGCGTGTACAGCTTGCCGTCGGTCTGCACATAGCCCAGCGCCTGCAGCGTCAACAGGATGCGCCGCGCACCGGCCCGCGTCAGGCCGCTGCGGGCCGCCACTTCACTGAGTGTCTGTTGCGGCGCCTGCGCATTGAAGCTGCGGATGACCTCCAGGCCGCGGGCAAACGACTGCACATAGCTGTCGCCGGGTTGCGGGCTGCCGTGGGCGCGGGAGGCGGTGTTGGCCATCGTGTCTGCTTGCTCTAAAATTCATTATACGAACAAGAGTTCGTATATCGAACAGCTTCGAGCACGAGGGGACGCAATGATCGACAAGCTGGCCGCTTCGGTGGCGCAGGCGCTGGCGGGGCCGCTGGACGGCGCCACCGTCATGGTGGGCGGCTTCGGCACGGCCGGCATCCCCAACGAGCTGGTCGACGGCCTGATCGCCCTGCTGGCCGACAGCCGGGCCCAGGGCCTGACGGTGGTCAACAACAACGCTGGCAACGGCGACACCGGCCTGGCGGCCCTGCTGGCCACCGGCCGGGTGCGCAAGATCATCTGCAGCTTCCCAAGGCAGGCCGACAGCCAGGTCTTCGATGCCCTGTACCGCAGCGGCAAGATCGAGCTGGAGCTGGTGCCGCAGGGCAACCTGGCCGAACGCATCCGCGCCGCCGGCGCCGGCATCGGCGCCTTCTTCACGCCAACCGGCTACGGCACGGAGCTGGCCAAGGGCAAAGAGGTGCGCGAGATCAACGGCCGCATGCAGGTGCTGGAGCACGCCATCCACGCCGACCTAGCCCTGATCAAGGCCGAGCGCGGCGACCGCTGGGGCAACCTGACTTACCGCATGGCGGCGCGCAACTTCGGCCCAGTGATGGCCATGGCCGCCACGCGCACCGTGGCCAGCGTGCACGAGGTCGTCCCCCTGGGCGCGCTGGACCCGGAAGCCGTGGTCACGCCCGGCATCTTCGTGCACCGCATCGTGCAGGTGCCGCGCGTCGCCACGCAAGGCGGTGGTTTCAAGAAGGCAGCATGACGATGTCTTGCCAGCACCGCACAAAAGACCAACTGGCCGCCCGCGTGGCCCAGGACATGCCCGATGGCGCCTACGTCAATCTGGGCATCGGCATGCCCACCCTGGTGGCCAACCACATCCCGGCGGGGCGCGAGATCATCCTGCAAAGCGAAAACGGCATCCTGGGCATGGGCCCGGCGCCGGCCGCGGGCGAAGAGGACTACGACCTGATCAACGCCGGCAAGCAGCCCGTCACCCTGCTGGCCGGCGCCGCCTTCTTCCACCATGCCGACAGCTTCGCCATGATGCGCGGCGGCCATCTGGACATCTGCGTGCTGGGCGCCTTCCAGGTCAGCGCCAAGGGCGACCTGGCCAACTGGCACACGGGCGAGCCCGGTGCCATCCCCGCCGTCGGCGGCGCCATGGACCTGGCCAGCGGCGCGCGCCAGACCTGGGTGATGATGGACCTGCTGACCAAGCAGGGCGAGAGCAAGCTGGTGCGCGAATGCAGTTACCCGCTGACGGCTCTGGCCTGTGTCAAGCGAATCTACACCGACGTTGCCACGCTGGAAGTGACGCCCACTGGTCTGCGCTGCGTGGACCGCGTCGATGGCCTGTCGCACGCACAACTGGAGCAGATGGTTGGCCTGCCCATCGCCGCCTGACACCATGCGCAACTTCAGCTACAACGGCCAGCCCTCGCGAGTGGTCTTCGGCGCCGGGTCCATCGCCCACCTGGAGCGCGAGATCGACCTGCTGGGCGCTAAGCGGGCGCTGGTACTGTCCACGCCGGAGCAGGCGCAGCAGGCGCAGGCCATCGCCGACCGCCTGGGCGCGCGCGCCGCGGGCATCTTTGCGCGGGCCGTGATGCATGTGCCCATCGAGGCAGCGCGCGAGGCGCGGGAGGTGGCGGCGCAACTGGGTGCCGACTGCGCCATCGCCATCGGCGGCGGTTCGACCACCGGCCTGGGCAAGGCCATCGCCCTGGACTCGGGCCTGCCCATCCTGGCCATTCCCACCACCTACGCTGGCAGCGAGATGACGCCCATCTACGGCATCACCGAGGGCGGACTGAAGAAGACCGGCAAGGACGCCCGGGTCATGCCGCGCACCGTCATCTACGACCCGGAGTTGACGCTGGGCCTGCCTGTGGCCATGAGCGTGGCCAGCGGCATGAACGCCATCGCCCATGCGGTCGAGGGGCTCTACGCGCAGGACGGCAATCCCGTCATGGACCTGATGGCACTCGAGGGCATCGCCGCTTTCGCGCGGGCACTGCCCGCCATCCGCGCCACGCCGCGGGATGTGGCCGCCCGCAGCGACGCGCTCTACGGCGCCTGGCTGTGCGGCACGGTGCTGGGCAACGTCGGCATGGCCTTGCACCACAAGCTGTGCCACACCCTGGGCGGCAGCTTCAACCTGCCGCACGCCGAGGTTCACACCGTGGTGTTGCCGCAGGCCACGGCCTTCAACGCCGCTGCCGCCCCCGAAGCCATGGCGCGCATTGCCCTGGCCTTGGGCGCGCCCTCGGCCGCCGCCGGCCTGTTCGACCTGGCGCGTGACAACGGCGCGCCGGTGGCGCTCAAGGACATCGGCATGCGCAGTGAAGACCTGGACCGCGCCGCCGACATTGCCGTGGCCAACCCCTACTGGAACCCGCGGCCCATCACGGCCGCCGAGCGCGGCGCCGTCCGCGAGCTGCTGCAGCGCGCCTACGATGGCGTGCGCCCTGACTGATTTTTTTGCCTGAGAGAGACACCATGAGCCAAGCCTTCATCTGCGATGCCATCCGCACGCCCTTCGGCCGCTACGGCGGCGCCCTGTCCAGCGTGCGCACCGACGACTTGGGCGCCATCCCCATCCGCGCCCTGATGGAGCGCAACGCCAAGGTCGACTGGGCCGCCGTGAGCGACGTGCTCTATGGCTGCGCCAACCAGGCCGGCGAGGACAACCGCAACGTCGCCCGCATGGCAGGCCTGCTGGCGGGCCTGCCGGTGGACGTGCCTGGCGCCACCCTCAACCGCCTGTGCGGCTCCGGCCTGGATGCGGTGGGCACGGCGGCGCGCGCCATCCGCGCCGGCGAAGCCGGCCTGCTGATCGCCGGCGGCGTCGAGAGCATGAGCCGCGCGCCCTTTGTCATGCCCAAGGCCGACAGCGCTTTCAGCCGCGCCAACGCGGTCTACGACACCACCATCGGCTGGCGCTTCATCAACAAGCTGATGAAGGAGCGCTACGGCGTCGACTCCATGCCCGAGACGGCGGAGAACGTGGCCACAGACCACAAGATCGAGCGCGAGGCCCAGGACCGCATGGCCCTGGCCAGCCAACTCAAGGCGGTCGCCGCGCAAAAGGCCGGCCACTTCGACGCCGAGATCGTGCCGGTGAGCATTGCCCAAAAGAAGGGCGACGCCATCGTGGTGAGCAAGGACGAGCATCCGCGCGAAACCTCGATCGAGGTCCTGGCCAAGCTCAAACCCATCGTCCGGCCCGACGGCACGGTGACGGCCGGCAATGCCAGCGGCGTCAACGACGGCGCCTGTGCCCTGCTGCTGGCCGACGAAGCCAGCGCAGTGAAGAACGGCCTGACCCCGCGCGCTCGCATCGTCGGCATGGCCACGGCTGGCGTGGCGCCGCGCGTCATGGGCATCGGTCCGGCGCCGGCCACGCAAAAAGTGCTGGCCTTGACAGGCTTGAAGCTCGAGCAGATGGACGTGATCGAGTTGAACGAGGCTTTTGCCGCGCAAGGCCTGGCCGTGTTGCGCGCATTGGGTCTGCGCGACGACGATGAGCGGGTGAACCGCTGGGGCGGCGCCATCGCCCTGGGTCATCCGCTGGGCGCATCGGGCGCGCGGCTGGTGACCACGGCGGTCAACCAGCTGCACCAGGGCGGCGGCCGCTATGCGCTGTGCACCATGTGCATCGGCGTCGGCCAGGGCATCGCCCTGGTCCTCGAGCGCGTCTGATGGTTCCTAATTTGATAGCAACTCGGGGCCATTTCACGGGGGCTGGGTGCTTGTTTTGTGCTGACCATGAACCGGAAAAACCCATGAGCAATGACATGCAGGACCAGTTGCTGGTGCGCCAGCTGGTGGAGCGCTGGGCCGTCTGGCGCGACGCCGGCGACTGGGAGCGCTTTGCCACGGTCTGGCATCCCGAGGGCGTGATGATGGCCACCTGGTTCCAGGGCCCGTTTGCCGACTTCATTCGCGTCACCCAGGAGGGCTGGGCCAAGGGCGTGAGCATCCTGCACTTCCTGGGCGGCTCGGCCATCGAGGTGGCGGGCGACCGCGCCATCGCCCAGACCAAGATGACGATCTCGCAGCGCGGCTCGGTCGAGGGCGAGGACGGCCCGGTGCTGTGCGACGTGGTCTGCACCGGGCGCTTTTACGACTTCGTGCAGCGCCATGAGGGCCAGTGGAAGCTGCTGCACCGCCAGCCGATCTACGAGAAGGACCGCATCGACCCGGTCGACCCCTCGGCCCAGCTGCGGCTTGACGCGGCGGCGCTGGCGACCTTCCCCGAGGGCTATCGCCACCTGGCCTACATCCAGACGCGCATCGGCTACACGGTCAAACTGGACATGCCCATGCTCAAAGGCCCGGTGGTCCAGGATCTGTACAAGCGCGGCGCGCGCTGGCTGGCCGGCGGCACGCTGGAGCGTTGACGCCTGACTGAGACCCGCATCCTGGTGCGGGGCGACATCGAGCGCTGGGGCAAACTGGTGCGTGAACTGGATATCAAACCGGAGTAAATGAGATGAAGGTACTGGGCATTTCTGGCAGCCTGCGTGCGGCCTCCTACAACACCATGGCGCTGCGCGCCGCGCAAAAGCTCGCGCCTGCAGGGGTGACGATAGAGATCGCGGACATCTCCGCCATCCCCATGTACAACGACGACGTGCGCGCCGCCGGCGAGCCCGCGGCCGTGGTGGCGCTCAAGGAGCAGGTGCGCCACGCCGACGCCCTGCTGCTGGTCACGCCGGAGTACAACTTCTCCATCCCCGGCGTCTTGAAGAACACCCTGGACTGGATGTCGCGCCCGCCGGCGCCGCCCTTCGACGGCAAGCCCGTGGCCATCATGGGCGCGAGCCCAGGCCCGGTGGGCACGGCCCGCGTGCAGTACCACCTGCGCCAGGTTCTGGTGTTCATGAACACCTTCACGGTCAACAAGCCCGAGGTCTTCATCAGCCATTGCGCCGGCAAGTTCGACGCGCAGGGGGAATTGACGGACGAGGCCTCGCGCAAGTTCATCGGCGATCTGCTGGTCTCGTTGCAGCAACTGACGACGCGGCTGAAATAGGCGCCGGCTGCGGCGACAATGGCGGGCTTGGACTTCCCGCTCATCACCGATCCGCTGTTTTATCTGGTCGCCGTTCCGGCCGTGCTCTTGCTGGGCATCAGCAAGAGTGGCTTTGGCGCCGGCTTCGGCTCACTGGCCGTGCCCATGATGGCGCTGGCGGTGAGCGTGCCGCAGGCCGCCGCCATCCTGATGCCGGTGCTGCTGGTGATGGACCTGCTGGGCCTGCACGCCTTCCGCAAGCACTTCGACTGGAAGCTGGTGCGCTTCCTGCTGCCGTTTGGCCTGCTGGGCGTGGTGGTGGGGGCGCTGCTGTTCAAGCTATTGGACTCGCATCTGGTGGCCGGCATCGTGGGCATCTTCACTCTGGTCTTCCTGGCCCAGCGCCTGCTGTTCCCGCCGCGGCCGGACAGCCCGCACCCGCCCAAGTGGCTGGGCGCGCTGCTGACGGTGACCTCGGGCTTCACCAGCTTTGTCTCGCACGCCGGCGGCCCGCCCATCAATGCCTACGTCATCCCGATGCGGCTGCCGCCCCTGGTGTTCACCGCCAGCATGGCGGTGTTCTTCTTCGTGGTGAACCTGGCCAAGTGGATTCCCTACGGCTGGCTGGGTCTGCTGGACCTGCGCAACATGGCGACCTCGATCGCCCTGCTGCCGCTGGCACCGGTGGGTGTGTTCATCGGCGTGCGCATCGCCCACCGCATCAACCCGGTGCTGTTCTACCGCTTCATCTATTGGGGCATGTTCCTCACCGGCTGCAAGCTGGTGTGGGACGGCTTCCTCGCCTGAGCGGCGGCGGCGTTCAAGCCGGCAGGAGCTGAGCGCTCAGGCGCTGCTCCAGCGCCGCGACCAGGCCGCCCAGCGGAATCTCCAGTTCGACCAGCAGTGGCCGCACGACGTCCATCGACCGGCCCTCATGCAGAGCCTGTTCCAGCAGCTGGGCATGGCCCTGGACGATGAGGGCGCCGACATTGGCCGAGACGCCGCGCAGCGTGTGGACCAGGCGCTGGGCCGTGACCAGGTCGCCGTCGACCAGGGCCTGGCGGATCTGCGCGCCCACGCCCTTGTGGCTGCTGGCATAGCGCTGCAGCAGCTGCAGGTACAGCGGTTGCTTGCCCAGCACGCGCGACAGGCCCACACCGGTGTCCAGGCCTTCGATGTCCTGCAGCTGGTCCAGCCCGCTGGCGGCAAGGGCCGCCAGCCGCGCCGGGGCCTTGGCGGGGGCCGGGGTCACGGGCGGAATCCAGCGCAGCAGGATGGCCCACAGCGCATCGGGGTCGATGGGCTTGACCAGGAAGTCGTTCATGCCGGCGTCCAGGCACTTGCGCCTGTCCTGCTCCATGGCATTGGCCGTCATGGCGACGATGGGCAGGCCGGCCAGCGGCGCCAGCTGGCGCAGGGCGCGGGTGGCGGCCAGGCCGTCCATCACCGGCATCTGCATGTCCATGAAGACCAGGTCGTAAGCGGTGCGTTGCGCCATCACCATGGCCACCCGGCCGTTGTCGGCGGTCTCGACCACCAGGCCGGCATCTTCGAGCAGTTCGCGCGCCACCATCTGGTTGACGTCGTTGTCTTCCACCAGCAGGATGCGCGCGCCGCGGATCGCCGCCAGCCGGTTGTCCATGGCAGCGGCCACCCGCGAGCCGGCGGCCTGCTCGCGCCGCGCCCCCAGCACGTCCATCGTGGTGTCGAAAAGCATCGAGGCGTTGACCGGCTTGACCAGCACGTTGTCGATGCCGGCGGCCTCGGCCTCGCCCTGCACTTCGTCGTGGCCGTAGGCCGTGACCAGCAGGAACAGCGGCGGCGACGCCAGGCCCAGGGCCCGGATGCGGCGCGCCGTTTCCAGGCCGTCCATGGCCGGCATGCGCCAGTCCAGGTAGACGATGTCGTAGGGCTGACCGGAGGCAGCCGCCTTGCGCACGGCTTCGATGGCCAGGGCACCGGTGGCGGCCTGGTCGGCGCGGAAGGTCATGCCCTCGAGCATGGCGGCGATCACCGTGCGGGCGTGCTCGTTGTCGTCCACCACCAGGGCGCGGCGGCCGCGCAGGTCGGGCCGCGGCAGCAGCTCGCGCTGCTGGCCCCGGCCCAGGCGCAGGCGCGCGCTGAACCAGAAGCTGCTGCCCTTGCCCAGCTCGCTGTCCACACCGACCTCGCCGCCCATCAGCTGCGCCAGGCTCTTGGAGATGGCCAGGCCCAGGCCGGTGCCGCCGAAGCGGCGGGTGGTCGAGGTGTCGGCCTGCGAGAAGCTTTCGAACAGCCGGCCCATCTGCTCGGACGACAGGCCGATGCCGCTGTCGCGCACCCGGAAGTGCAGCAGCACATCATTGGCGCTGCGCTCGCTGGCGCGCACGGAGATCACGATCTCGCCGCTGTCGGTGAACTTCACCGCGTTGTTGGCGTAGTTGAGCAGGATCTGGTTCAGGCGCAGCGAGTCGCCCACCAGGTGGGTGGGCACGTCCGGCGCCACCTCGAACACCAGCTCCAGGCCCTTGGCATGGCTTTTTTCGCTGACCAGGCTGGAGGTGCTCTCGAGCAGCTGGGCCAGCTCGAATTCGTTGTTTTCCAGGTCGAGCTTGCCGGCTTCCACCTTGGAAAAATCCAGGATGTCGTTGATCACGCCCAGCAGGTGCTGGCCCGAGGACTGCACCTTGCTCAGGTAGTCGCGCTGGCGGGCGCTCAGCTCGGTCTTGAGCACCAGGTGCGACAGGCCCAGGATGGCGTTCATGGGCGTGCGGATCTCGTGGCTCATGTTGGCCAGGAAGTTCGACTTCATGCGGGTCGTTTCCTCGGCCAGCTCCCTGGCGCGGTGGATCGCCTGCTCGTTCTTCTTGCGTTCTGTGATGTCGCGCGTGACGGTGACGACGCCGATCACCTGCCCGTCGTGGTCGCGCAGCGGGTTGCGCTGGATCTCCAGCAGCACCTGGCGGTCGCCCGGCAGGGTGACGGCAGTCTCGTGGGACGAGGGCTGCAGCGTCGCCAGCAAGGCCGCATCGCGCTCGACCATCTTGTCGGCGTTGGGCTGCGACATGAAGTCGTGGGCGCGCTGTCCGATGATCTCGTGCGCCGGCCGGCCGGCCTGCGCCAGGAAGGCGTCGTTGCAGCCCAGGAAGCTGCCGTCCAGGCCGCGGTAGCAGATGGCGTCGGGGATGGACTGGATCAGCGAGCAGAGCATGGCCTGCTGGCGCCGGGTGTCCTGCTCGGCCCGGTGCTGCGCCGTGACGTCGCGGAAGGCGATCACGCTGCCCACGCACTTGCCGTGGATGCGCTGCGGGATCACCCGGCGCTGCAGCACCCGGCCGTCGAGCAGCTCGATGACGCTGAAGTCCTCGGCATCCGGATTGCAGCGGCGCTGCTCCACGCCGGCCAGCAGCGCGCTGGGGTCCTTCACGCGGGCCGCCTGGAAGGCCGCCATGGAGGCGATGTTCAGGGTGCCCAGTGCGTCCTCGGGAACGCCCCACATCTCGACGAAACGGATGTTGTAGTAGAGCGAGTTGTCGGAGTACTGCAGGGTCAGGATGCCGTCACTGGCGGCGTCCAGGGTGGACACCAGCAGCGCGTGCGAGCTGCGCAAGCTGGCCAGTTCGGCCTCGCTGCGCGCCAGCAGCGCCTGGGTCCGGGCCAGCCGCGCGCCAGCCTCGGCCTCGGCCAGGGCGGCAGTCAGATCGGTGGGCGCACGGTCCATGGGTTTTACAACGGTGGCATCAATGAGACCACCGCGCCCAGGCCCAGGCTTAGGGAAATGCCTTAAGCGGATCAGGAAAACCCGTTAGCGCGCCTCGGGGTCCCAGCCGGGCGGCCGGTGTTCGTCGCGCTGGTCGCGTTCGCGGCGCTCGCGCACCTGGGCCCGTTCACTGGCCATCTGTTCCTCCAGCTGGGCGCGGCCCTGCTTGATGACGGCAATGACCTTGGCCTGGTCGCGGTGGTGGGGGTACATCTGCTCGAACAGCGCGATGTTGTGGCGCCGGAACCGCATCGCCTGGCCGCGCGCCTCGTGGGCCGGGTAGCCCAGCACCTCCAGCACCGTGCGGGCGCTGCGCAGGCTGGACTCGAAGACCTCGCGCTCGACCCGCTGCACCCCGCGGTCGCGCAGTTCGTTCCAGTGGGTCACGTCGCGTGCCCGCGCCACCAGTTCCAGGTGGGGGAAGTGCGCGTTCGCCAGTTCGACGATGGCCAGCGACTGCGCCTGGTCGTCCACCGCCACGACCAGCACGCGGGCGGTGGCGGCGCCGGCGGTGCGCAGCAGGTCCAGCCGGGTCGCGTCGCCATAGAACACCTTGAAGCCGAAGGAGCGCGCCGCCTCGATCATGTCGGCATCGTGGTCCAGCACCGTGGCCGTCAGGCCCTGGGCCGACAGCATGCGGCTGATGATCTGGCCGTAGCGGCCGAAGCCCGCGATGATGACCGGCGCGGTCTGCGGCTCGCTGATCTCCGCCAGCTGCGGCAGGTTGCAGTTGGCCCAGCGCGGCAGCAGCAGGCGGTCGATTGCCACCAGCAGCAGTGGGGCCAGCAGCATGGAGATGGCCACGGCGCCGATCAGCAGCGAGGCCGTCTCGCGCGGGAACACATGGGCGCCGGCGGCCGCCTGGAAGACCACGAAGGCGAACTCGCCGCCCTGGGCCAGCAGCAGGGTGAAGACCGGGCGCTCCTGCAGCGGCAGGCCGATGCGCACCGCCAGAAACCAGATGACAGCGGCCTTGAGCGCCAGGAAAACCACGACGACCAGGGCCATCTGCAGCGGCGAGGCCAGCAGCACGCCGAAGTCCACGCTCATGCCCACGGCGATGAAGAACAGGCCCAGCAGCAGGCCCTTGAATGGCTCGATGTCGGTTTCCAGCTCGCGCCGGTACTCGCTCTCGGCCAGCAGCACGCCGGCCAGGAAGGCGCCCAGCGCCATCGACAGGCCGACGGCCTGCATCAGGGCGGCGATGGCCACCACCAGCAGCAGCGAGGCAGCGGTGAAGATCTCGGGCGTCCTGCTCTTGGCGATCCAGCGCAGCAGCGGCCGCAGGGCCAGCCGGCCACCGAGCACGATGGCGGCGATGACTGCTACGATTTTGATAGCCTCCAGGGCCCGGTTGACGGGGGCCAGGGCCTGATTTGCCTCTGAAAATCCACCCAGCAGCGGGATCAGGGCCAGGATAGGGATGGCGGCCACGTCCTGGAACAGCAGGATGGAAAAGCTGGACTGGCCGCTGGTGGTGCCCAACTGGTTGCGCTCGCCCATCACCTGCAAGGCGATCGCCGTGGACGACAGGGCCAGGCCCAGGGCCGCCACCAGGCTGACCTTCCAGTCCACGCCCAGGGCCAGGCCGGCACCGAACAGCAGGGCGGTGCAGCCCAGCACCTGGGCCGCGCCCCAGCCGAAGATCGGGCCGCGCAGCTTCCACAGGCGACGCGGCTCCAGCTCCAGGCCGACCAGGAACAGCATCAACACCACGCCGAACTCGGCGAAATGCAGGATGTCTTCCACCTTGGTCACCAGGCCCAGTCCCCAGGGCCCGATGGCGATGCCGGCGGCCAGGTAACCGATGATGGAGCCCAGGCCCAGGTACTTGGACAGCGGCACGACCAGCACCGCGGCGCTCAGGTAGATCAGGCTGTTGGTCAGCCAGGCGGGTGCGTGTTCCATGGCTAGAGCACCACCGGCCGGTCGGTTTGCGGCACCTCGCAGGCCGGGCATGCATCCAGGTCGTCGATTTCCGGCCATTGCGGATGGCTGGCCAGGCGCTCACCGAGCACCCGGGCGTGGTCGGCCACGGCCTGCTCACCCACACTGTGGGCCCCATGCAACAGCAGGGGCGGCAGGAAGCGCATGCCGCACAACGCCGCCGTCTGCTCATAGGGCGGCAGGAAGGCGTCGAAGAAATAGCGGTTGTAGCCCTGTGGGTGGTAGGAGGCCTCGGGCCCGCCGGTGCTGGCCACCAGCCACAGGTCGCGGCCCTGCAAGGCCGTGCCGCCGGGGCCATAGGCCCAGCCATAGGCCAGGACCTCATCCAGCCAGAGCTTTTGCAGGGCGGGCATGGAATACCACTGGATGGGGTGCAGCAGCACCACCAGGCGGGCGGCGGCCACGCGGGCCTGTTCGGCCGCCACGTCGATGTCGTAGTCGGGGTAGCTGGCGTACAGGTCCTGCACCTGCACGCCTGGCACCTCGCGGGCGGCGTCCAGCAGGCGACGGGTGACCCGCGATTCGCGCCAGTCGGGGTGGGCCGCGAGCAGGTAGATACCCTGCTTCCCCGGTGCGCGCGGTGTTTGGTCCAGGTCATCCATGCCGCTAACATAGCGCAAAGCGGCGCCCATCAGGGACAAGCCGTCAACCCAGAGGAGCTCCCCATGCCCGTTGTGGTCGTTGCCAATCCCAAAGGCGGTGTCGGAAAGTCCACCATAGCGACAAACATCGCCGGGTATTTCGCGGGCCAGGGCCATGCGGTGATGCTGGGCGACGCCGACCGCCAGCAATCCTCGCGGCTGTGGCTGGGGCTGCGCCCAGCCGCCGCCCGGCCCATCGCCACCTGGGAGCTCACCCCCCAGAACATCGTGCGGCCCCCCAAGGGCACGAGCCATGTGGTGCTGGACACGCCCGCGGGCATGCACGGCAAGCAGTTCCAGGACATTCTCAAGCTGGCCGACAAGGTGGTGGTGCCGCTGCAGCCCAGCGTGTTCGATATCTTCGCCACCCGCAGCTTCCTGGACGAACTGGCCGAGCACCGCAAGGCCTCGAAGATGCAGGTGGGCATCGTCGGCATGCGGGTCGACAACCGCACCATTGCCGCCGACAAGCTGCACGAGTTCGTCGACAGCCTGGGCCTGCCGGTGCTGGGCTACCTGCGCCAGACCACCAACTACATCCAGCTGGCGGCGCGCGGCCTGACCCTGTTCGACGTCGCCCCCGGCCGGGTCGAGCGCGACCTGGAGCAATGGGAAGGCATCTGTCGCTGGCTGGACAACTGAGAGAGCGCGCGCCCGCTACATTGGGGCGATGAAAAAGATTTTCGCTTCCCTCGCCGAGCTGCCACCCCTGGTCGGCCAGGACCTGGCCACCAGCGACTGGGTCACGGTCACGCAGGAGCAGGTCAACCAGTTCGCGCAGGCGACGGGTGACCACCAGTGGATCCACGTCGATGTCGAGAAGGCCAAGGCCGGGCCGTTTGGCGGGCCCATCGCCCACGGCTTTCTCACCCTGTCCATGATCCCGCGCTTTTTTGACAGCGCGATGGAGATCCGGGGCACGCGCATGGGCGTGAACTACGGCCTGAACAAGGTGCGCTTCACCTCGCCGGTGCCGGTGGGCAGCCGGCTGCGGGCCCACATGAAGCTGCTGGCCTGCGACCCCATCGACAACGGCGGCATGCAGATGGCCTGGCAGGTGACGGTGGAGCGCGAGGGCGCCGACAAGCCGGCCTGCGTGGCCGAGTCGCTGGCGCGCCGTTACCCCTAGGCGCAACCCAGGCGAAAAAAAACCCGCCGGGTGTCGGCGGGTTTTTTTGTGCCCTTGGGGGCAGGGGTCTTACAGGTAACCGACTTCACCCGAGGAGATGTGGCCCAGGCGGACGGCTTCGGCTGCTTCGGCGCGGACGACAGCGCGGTCGGCGCGCGACTGCACGGCGATCACGCGCGAGCCGGCGGGCTCCGTGCTGCGGTTCTTGGCGACGGTCGCGGCTTCGGCGTTGACTTCGGCGCGGGTGCGGTTGCCTTCGAACTTGACGGCGAATTGCGAGCCATCGGCTTCATCGGCCTGGGCGCCCATGGAGGCGACGGCAGCCAGGGTGGCGAGAGCGGCAACGGTGAAGAATTTTGCGGTGTTCATAGTCAGTTTCCTTTGGATGCTTTTGGCGGTTCCGGTCGCGGCGGTGGTTCCCGTCTGCCCGGCTTCGACGCTTGCCTTATGGGTTGTTTGCGTCGATGGATGAACTGTATTGCGCCCCGGCCCATCCAGAAAGCCCTGGCTCCTCAATTGTCTGTTGCTGATTTCGCAATGATCCCGAAGCCGTTCTGGCGCCAGGCCTCGAACACCGTCACGGCCACCGCGTTGGACAGGTTCAGGCTGCGCTGGCCGGCCAGCATGGGCAGTTTCAGGCGCTGCTGCGGCGGGAAGCTCTCGCGCAGCTGCGGCGCCAGGCCACGGGTCTCGGAGCCGAAGACCAGCCAGTCGCCCGGCCTGAAGGCCGCGTCGTGCACGGTCCGCGTGCCCTTGGTGGTCAGCGCGAAGAGGCGTTGCGCGTCGGGTTGCTCGGCGTCCAGGAAGGCCTGCCAGCCGGCATGGCGCCGCAGCTGCGCGTACTCGTGGTAGTCCAGGCCGGCGCGCCGCATGTGCTTGTCGTCCATGGAAAAGCCCAGCGGCTCGATCAGGTGCAGGGTGCAACCGGTGTTGGCCGACAGCCGGATCACGTTGCCGGTGTTGGGAGGGATCTCCGGCTCGACCAGGACGATATGGAACATGCTCAGACCTTGCGGTGAACGGCGACCTTGCGCAGCAGTTCGAACAGCATGGCCTGTTCGGCGTCGCTCAGATGGCGCAGCAGTTCCTGCTCCATCTGGCTGGCGGTCGCGTCGGCCTTGTTGGCCAGGCTCGTGCCCTTGGCCGTCAGGCGGATGAACTGCACCCGGCGGTCGGCCTCGCTGCGCGTGCGCTTGAGCAGCTCGCGCGCCTGCAGGCGGTCCAGGATCACGCTGAGGTTGGGCGCCGGGATGTTCAGCGCCAGCGCCAACTGCTTGGAGCTCAGGTCGCGGTTGGACGAGGCCAATTGCAAGATGGTGAACTCCACCTGCTTGAGCGCATAGACCTTGGCGATGTGCTTGTCGAAGACCTTGTTGCTGGGGACGCTGGCCTGGGCCAGGTTGTAGCCCAGCAGCCTGGTCATCCTGCTGTGGTCAAGCCCGCCCGGCAGTGCAGCCTCGGCAGGGCGGGAATGGGAGGAGCTCATGGCCCGGCAGTGTAGTGCGGGCCGCGAGCTGCCCTAGGGAAAGCCCCGAGCTGCGACATCCCGGGCGGCGTTGTTTTGTTTACTGTTCATAACAATAATCAGACGCCGCCGGACTGGATACATCCTTGTGGATGAGCTGGTGCGGCGGACAAACTGCTTTTGTTTGATAAGCAAAAGCGGTCGCACAGGCACCAAGACCAATGACAGGAGACACCATGAACCATCCCCCGCTTCAGCGGCCTTCGCGGCGCCTGCGCCTGCTGCTGGCCACCCTTCCTCTGGTCGCCCTCGTGGCGTGCGGCGGCGGTGGCGGCAGCAGCGCTGAGCCTGCCTTGCCGCAACTCGCGCCGGCCGTCGGCGCCACCCTGGCCACCTGCGCCGACCTGGCCGCCAAGGTTTCCATTCCGAACACCACGCTCACATCGGTCAGCCTGGTGGCGACCGGCGGCCTGACCGCCACCGGCATCACCACGCCCATCCCCGAGCACTGCCTGCTGCGTGGCCAGATGAACCAGCGCACCAGCGCAGTGGACGGCAGGGCCTATGCCATCGGCTTCGAGATGCGCCTGCCCACCCAATGGAACGGTCGCTTCTTCTACCAGGCCAACGGCGGCATCGACGGCTCTGTGGTGACCGCCACCGGTGAGGTCGGCGGTGGCGCGCCCACCACCAACGGCCTGAGCATGGGCTTTGCCACCATGAGCTCCGATGCCGGCCATGCCGCGTCCTATGGCCCGTTCTTCGGCCTGGACCCGCAGGCCAGGCTGGACTACGGCTACCAGGCCGTCGGCTCGCTCACACCCACGGCCAAGGAACTGATCCGGCTGGCTTACGGCAAGGGCCCGGACCGCTCCTACTTCGCCGGCTGCTCCAACGGCGGGCGCCACGCCATGGTGGCGGCGGCCCGCTATGCCGACCAGTACGACGGCATCCTGGCCGGCAACCCCGGCTTCAACCTGCCCAAGGCCGCTGTGTCCCAGCTGTGGGGCGTGCAGCAGTACGCCAGCATCTCCACCCTGGGTACCACCGGCCTGCCGGACATCAGCAGCGCCTTCACCCCGGCGGAGTTCAAGTTCATCGGCGAGCGCATCCTGGGCAAGTGCGATGCGCTGGACGGCGCGACCGACGGCATGGTGGGTGACACCAAGGCCTGTCAGTCCGGCTTCAGCGTGGCGGCCGACGTGCCGGTCTGTACCGGCGGTCGCACAGGCAGCTGCCTGACGGCGGGGCAAAAGACCGTGCTGGCCAACATCTTCGAGGGCGCCCGCAACACGGCCGGCCAGGCCCTCTATTCGAAGTTCTGGTTCGACCCCGGTCTGGCCGGCAGCAACTACGCGTTCTGGGAGTACACGGCGTCGACCGCACTGGACCCGGGCGCGGCGGCGTTCATCTTCACCACGCCGCCTTCGAGCATGGCGTCCTTCCTCGCGACCACCGGCCTGCAATACGGCCTGAACTTCAGCATGGACACCGACGCGCCGAAGATCTTCGCCACGACCGGCAGCTACACGGTGTCGGCGATGGATTTCATGGCGCCGCCCAATCCTGCCAACCTGTCGACCCTGAAAAAACGCGGCGCGAAGTTGATGGTCTTCCATGGCGTGGCCGACGGCGTGTTCTCGCCGGCCGATACCGCCGCCTGGTACGACAGCCTGGCCGCGGCCAACGGCGGCGACGCCGGCAACTTCGCCCGCCTGTTCCTGGTGCCGGGCATGAACCACTGCTCCGGCGGCCCGGCGGCCGACCAGTTCAACATGGTCAGCGCCCTGGTGTCCTGGGTCGAGGGTGGCACGGCCCCTGACAGCGTGCAGGCCAAGGCGCGCGGCGCAGGCAGCAATGTGGTCAACGCAGAACTGCCGGCCGGCTGGTCGGCCGGCCGGACCCGTCCGCTGTGCCCCTATCCCAAGGTGGCGAAGTACCGCGGCACGGGTGATATCGAGAGCGCTGCCAGCTTCAGCTGCCAGTAGCAGCCAGCGCCTCAGCCTGGGGCGTCGGTGCGCGCGACCACCAGCGCCGTCACGCTGGCGGCGCCCGCGGCCTGCAGCACGGCGGCGGCCGCGAACAGGGAGGCGCCGCTGGTCATGACGTCGTCGACCAGCGCCACGGCCTGGCCGCGCACTTGAGCGGCCCGCAGGGGTTCCAGCGCAAAGGCGCCGCGCATATTGGCCAGCCGGGCCTTGCGGTCCAGCGCCACCTGCGGCGGCGTGTCGCGCACCCGCAGTAGCAGGCCGGCATCGGTGCGGCCCGGCGCCAGCCGCCGCGCCAGTTCCAGTGCCTGGTTGAAGCCGCGCTGCGCCAGCCGCTGCTGCGACAGCGGCATGGGCAGCACCAGGGCGGCGCGCTCCAGTGCCGGCTCGACCCAGGGCGTGCTGCGCAGCAGGGTGGCGAAGCTGTCGGCCCAGCCGGGCTGGCCATGGAACTTGTAGCGGCCGATCAGGGCGGACCAGGGATAGGCGTAGGACACAGCGGCATGGCAGGCGTCCAGCGGTGGCGGGGCGCGCAGGCATTGGCCGCATTCCTGGGTGCCAGCGGGCACCGGCAGGGCGCAGCGCCGGCAGCGTGGCTGGGGCTGGGCAAAGCGCGCGACGCAGGCCTCGCACAGGGGCTGGGCCGGCCAGGCGCGGCAGATTTCGCACTGGGCGGGCGTGCCCGCCAGGGTCCGGGCAAGCAGGCGCCGCAGCATGTCTCAATATACTCGGCGCGCCATGGACCACGAACTGCCTCCCACCATCGACCCGGCCGCCGCTGCCCGCTGGCGGCGCGTGGCGCCTGTGCAGTCGCCCTGGCTGCACGAGGAGGTGGCCCGGCGCATGGAGGACCGGCTGCAGTGGATCCGGCTGGCGCCCAGCGCCTGGGCCCATTGGGAGCCGGTGCGCGGCGGCCTGCAAGCCCAGGGCCTGCTCGCCCGGCGCTACCCGGATTCAGAGTGTTTTCTGGTCGAAACTCCCATTGCACGGGCGCAGAATGCTCTCAAATCGATAGCAAAACCCTGGTGGCGGCGCTGGCAGGGGCCGGCCGCCAAGCCGGTCCAGGCGGTGCCGCAGGGCGCCGTGCAGATGCTCTGGGCCAATATGGCGCTGCACATGGCGGCCGACCCGCAGGCGCTGATCGCCCAATGGCACGAGGCGCTGGCCACCGACGGCTTCCTGATGTTTTCCTGCCTGGGACCCGACACCTTGCGCGAGCTGCGCGCCCTGTACCGGTCGCTGGGCTGGCCGCCGCCGGCCCATGAATTCACCGACATGCACGACTGGGGCGACATGCTTGTCCATGCCGGGTTTGCCGAGCCGGTGATGGACATGGAGCGCATCACCCTGAGTTGGGAGACGCCGCAGCGGCTGCTGGCCGAACTGCGCGAACTGGGCGCCAATCTGCACCCGGCGCGCTTTGCGGCGCTGCGCGGCCGCGACTGGCACGCGCGCCTGGAGGCCCAGCTGGCCCAGGCGTTGCGCGGACCCGACGGTCGCCTGACCCTGACTTTCGAGGTCATTTACGGCCATGCGCTCAAGCCCGCGCCACGGGTGAAAATGGCTGCGCAAAGCGCGGTCTCCCTGCGCGACATGCGGGCCCTGCTGCAGGCCGACAGGCCGCCGCGCGCCTGACACGGGGCCCCGTGGGCCGGGAGCCAGGATCAGCCGCGCTACAATCCCCGGTTGTTTTGTGAGCGTCACCTGTGTCGAACCCGGTATTTCGTTTCGCCACTGTCCAGGGCCAGAACATCCACTGGTTTTTGAAGCGCAACTGCTCGGTCACGCCGGTCCAGCTGGGCTGGCTGTATGCCTCGCTGTGCGTCGTGTCGCTGGGAATTGGAACGTTTTTCTGGTTTCAGGGGGCCACCCTGGTCCTGCCTTTCGCCTGGCTTGAGCTGGCGGCGGTGGGGGCGGCCTTCCTGGTCTATGCCAGGCATGCCGCCGACGGCGAGAAGATCTCGCTGCAGGGCGGCCGGCTGGTGGTGGAGCTGGAGAATGCCGGGCGCCTGGAGCGGGCGGAGTTCGATCGCGACTGGGTGCGCGTGGAGCCGCGCAGCGACGACAGGTCGCTGATCGAGGTGTCCGGGCGCGGCAGGTCGGTCAATGTGGGGCGCTATGTGCGTCCGGAGCTGCGGCCGGCATTGGCGCAGGAGATCAGGAAGGCCCTGCGCGAGGCGGCAGGGCCGGCCCGCGAGGGCGGCGCGATTGTGTCATTGAGGTAGATAACGGATTGAAAACGATGAAGAGCATTTCCAACAAGCTGGCCTCGCTGCCGTTGCTGGCCCTTGGCACTCTCGCCGGTTCGGCCCATGCTGTGGGCGACCTGCCCGGCGGTCCCGCCGTCAACCAGCTCAACCTGCATCCGGCCGTGACCCGCATCGCCGCCGAGCAGTCCTGGCTGCACTGGTTCATGCTCATCACCTGCGTGGTGATCTTCATCGCGGTTTTCAGCGTGATGTTCTATTCGATCTGGAAGCACCGCAAGTCGGTGGGCCACAAGCCGGCCAACTTCCATGAGTCGGTCACGGTGGAAATCATCTGGACCATCGTCCCCTTCGTCATCGTGATCCTGATGGCCCTGCCGGCCACCAAGGTGCTGGTGGCATCCAAGGACACCAGCAACGCCGAGCTGACCATCAAGGCCACCGGCTACCAGTGGAAATGGGGCTACGACTACCTCAACGGCGAAGGCTCGGGCGTGAGCTTCATGTCCACGCTGGACAGCAGCCACCGTGAGATCTCCAACGACGGCGCCAAGGGTCAGGTGCCCGACGACTACCTGTTCAAGGTCGACAACCCGCTGGTGGTGCCGGTCAACAAGAAGATCCGCATCATCACCACGGCCAACGACGTGATCCACGCCTGGGGCGTGCCGGCCTTCGGCGTCAAGCAAGATGCCATCCCCGGCTTCGTGCGCGACACCTGGTTCCGCAGCGAAAAGACCGGCGACTTCTACGGCAACTGCTACGAGCTGTGCGGCAAGGAACACGCCTACATGCCCATCCACGTCAAGGTGGTCACGCCCGAGGAGTACACGGCCTGGGTTGGCACCGAGATGAAGAAGATGGCCGCCAAGCAGGACGACTCGAACAAGGTCTGGGTGCTCGATGACCTGGCCAAGCGCGGCGAGAAGGTCTATGCGGCCAACTGCGCGGCCTGCCACCAGGCCAACGGCAAGGGCGCCGGCCCGATCAAGGCGCTGGACGCATCGCCCATCGTGCTGGACGCCGACAAGGCCAAGCAGGTCCACCTGGTGCTCAATGGCAAGGGCGCGATGCCCGCCTGGAAGCAGTTGAGCGACACCGACCTGGCTGCCGTCATCAGCTACACCAAGAACGCATGGTCCAACAAGACCGGCCAGCTGGTGCAGCCGGCCGAAGTGCTGGCCCAGCGCGGCAAGTGATCAAGCAGTAAAGAATCCGCCTAAGGACACAAGATGAGCGCCGTTCTCGACCACCACGACGACCATTCCCACGACGAGCACCATGCGCATCCGCACGGCTGGCGTCGCTGGGTCTACGCGACCAACCACAAGGACATCGGCACGCTGTACCTGCTGTTCGCCTTCACCATGCTGATGGTGGGCGGCGTGCTGGCCCTGCTGATCCGCGCCGAGCTGTTCCAGCCCGGCCTGCAGCTGGTCAACCCCGAGCTGTTCAACCAGTTGACCACCATGCACGGCCTGATCATGGTGTTCGGCGCCATCATGCCGGCCTTCGTGGGCTTCGCCAACTGGATGATCCCGCTGCAGATCGGCTGCGCCGACATGGCCTTCGCCCGCATGAACAACTTCAGCTTCTGGCTGATGATCCCGGCCGCGCTGATGCTGGTGGGCTCGTTCTTCATGCCCGGCGGCGCCCCCGCGGCCGGCTGGACGCTGTACGCGCCGCTGACGCTGCAGATGGGTCCGTCGATGGACGCCGGCATCTTCGCGATGCACATCCTGGGCGCTTCGTCCATCATGGGCTCGATCAACATCATCGTCACCATCCTGAACATGCGCGCCCCCGGCATGACGCTGATGAAGATGCCGATGTTCGCCTGGACCTGGCTGATCACCGCCTACCTGCTGATCGCCGTGATGCCCGTGCTGGCCGGCGCGATCACCATGACGCTGACCGACCGCCACTTCGGCACAACGTTCTTCAACCCCGCCGGCGGCGGCGACCCGGTGATGTACCAGCACATCTTCTGGTTCTTCGGCCACCCCGAGGTCTACATCATGATCTTGCCGGCCTTCGGCATCGTCAGCCAGGTGGTGCCGGCCTTCGCCCGCAAGCGCCTGTTCGGCTACGCCTCCATGGTGTACGCCACCAGCTCGATCGCCATCCTGTCGTTCATCGTCTGGGCCCACCACATGTTCACCACCGGCATGCCGGTGACGGGCCAGCTGTTCTTCATGTACGCCACGATGCTGATCGCCGTGCCCACGGCCGTGAAGATCTTCAACTGGATCGCCACCATGTGGCAGGGCTCGATGACCTTCGAGACGCCGATGCTGTTCGCCGTCGGCTTCATCTTCGTGTTCACCATGGGCGGCTTCACCGGCCTGATCCTGGCAATGGCCCCGGTCGACCTGCTGCTGCAGGACACCTATTACGTGGTGGCCCACTTCCACTACGTGCTGGTGGCCGGCTCGCTGTACGCCATGTTCTCGGGCTTCTACTACTGGGTGCCCAAGTGGACCGGCGTGATGTACAACGAGTCGCGCGGCAAGATCCACTTCTGGTGGTCGCTGATCGCCTTCAACGTGACCTTCTTCCCGATGCACTTCCTGGGCCTGGCCGGCATGCCGCGCCGCTATGCCGATTACGCGATGCAGTTCGCCGACTTCAACGCACTGGCCACGGTGGGCGCCTTCGCCTTCGGCCTGGCACAGGTCTACTTCTTCATCTTCATCGTCATCCCCTGCATGCGCGGCAAGGGCGAAAAGGCCCCGCAGCGCCCCTGGAACGACCCGGACGGCAAGGGCGCCGAGGGCCTGGAATGGGAAGTGCCGTCGCCGGCGCCCTTCCACACCTTTGAAACCCCGCCGCGCCTGGACGCCACCGCAACCAAGGTGCTGGACGGCCGCGTCGCGCCCGTGGCCCACACGCCCGCCGTGCACATGCCGCCGGCCCAGCAGCAGCCTGACGGCAGCCTGGCCTGAAAACCATGGCCATGACGCCCGAGCAGAAGAAGAGCAACCGCCGCATGGGGCTGGTGCTGGCCTCTATCGCGGCGGCGTTCTTCCTGGGCTTCATGCTCAAGATGGTCCTGCTGGCCCAATAAGGCGTTCCGCATGAACCTGCGCCAAGCCAACGCCAAGATGGTGGGCAAGCTCGCCATCGTGGCCTGCGGCATGTTCGCCTTCGGTTATGCGCTGGTGCCGATCTACAAGCACATCTGCGAGATGACCGGCATCAACATCCTGTCGCTGTCCGAGCGCCAGGTGCCCGGTGGCGGCACCGCCGGCAAGGACGTCAGGCTGCCGGCCAATTCGCAGGTCGACCGCAGCCGCACCATCACGGTGGAATTCGACGCCAACGTGCGCGGCCCCTGGCAGTTCAAGCCGGCCCAGAGCTCGCTGCAGGTCCATCCGGGCGAGCTGATGACCGTGATGTACGAGTTCCAGAATGTGCAGAACCGCCGGATGGCGGCGCAGGCCATTCCCAGCTATGCGCCCAACCAGGCGGCGGCGCATTTCAACAAGCTTGAGTGCTTCTGCTTCCAGCAGTACACGCTGGAGCCCGGCGAGAAGAAGCAGTGGCCGGTGGCCTTTGTCATCGACCCGCGCCTGTCCAAGGACGTGACCACCATCACCCTGTCCTACACCTTCTTCGAAGTTGGTGGAAAGACCCCGCCGGCACCTACGGCCGACGCCGCGGTCCATGCCGCGCCGGAGCAGCGCTCATGAGTGTGGCGCGCAGCATCAAGACGGTGGCCTGGGCTTTCCTGGGCATCCGCAAGAACAGCGACTACCAGCAGGACCTGGGCAAGGTCAGCCCCTTCCACGTCATTGCCGTCGCCCTGGTGGGCGTCGCGGTCTTCGTGGCTGGACTGATCGCCCTGGTCAACTGGGTGGCGAAGTGAAATTTTCGAGACAAGACAAAGATTTAGCGAATCAGGAGTTGAGATGAGTTCTAGCGCACACGGCACCACGCCTTACTACTTCGTCCCCGGGCCGTCGCGCCATCCGGCGTTCGCGGCCTTCGGCCTGTTCTGGGTCATCCTGGGCGGCGGCCAGTGGATCAATGGCCACGACTGGGGCAAGTACGCGCTGACGTTCGGCCTGCTGTGGCTGTTCGGCGTGCTGTACCAGTGGTTCCGCGACGCCATCGGCGAGAGCGAGTCGGGCCAGTACGGCCACAAGATCGACCTGTCCTACCGCTGGTCCATGAGCTGGTTCATCTTCTCGGAGGTGATGTTCTTCGGCGCCTTCTTCACCGCCCTGTGGTGGATGCGCTCGCACTCGGTGCCGGCCCTGGGCAGCCTGGACAACGCCCTGCTGTGGCCCGACTTCAAGGCTGTCTGGCCCAGCGTCGTGGCCGGGGCGACGGCCTCGCCCGGCGGCATCATCGAGCCCTTCGAGGCCATGACGCCGTTCTGGCTGCCCACCATCAACACCGCGCTGCTGCTGTCCTCGGGCGTGACGCTGACCATCGCCCACCACGCGCTGCGCGAGAACCACCGCGGCCGCACCATCGCCTTCATGTGGCTCACCGTGCTGCTGGGCGTGGTCTTCCTGTTCGTGCAGGGTTACGAGTACTACCACGCCTACACCGGCATGAACCTCAAGCTCACCTCGGGCGCCTACGGTTCGACCTTCTTCATGCTCACCGGCTTCCACGGCTTCCACGTGTTCGTCGGCATGCTGATGCTGCTGTTCATCACGCTGCGCCTGATGAAGGGCCACTTCACGGCCGACAGGCATTTCGGCTTCGAGGGCGCCGCCTGGTACTGGCACTTTGTGGACGTGGTCTGGCTGGGCCTGTACATCCTGGTCTACTGGCTGTGAACCTGGTGCACGCCACGAAAAAAGCGCCGCAAGGCGCTTTTTTGTTTGCCGGCGGCCGTGGGGCCTACTGGCCGGCGCGGATGCCTGTGGGCTGGATGTAGCCCAGTTTCCAGGCCAGCAGCACGCACAGGAACAGCACGATGGAAAAGCCGACCCGAAACGCCAGCGCGCGCGCCATGTTGCTGGTCTTGGGCTTGCCGTCGCGGCCGTCCTGCATCATGAAGTACAGGGCCGAGCCCAGGCTGCCCAGGATGGCCAGGAAGGCGAGAATGACCAGGTACTTCATGGATGGGATTATCCAGTGAACAGGGCGCGCGCCGGCCGCTTCTGGCTGATCACCGCCGCCGCCGCCGTGGGCATTGCCGCGACGGCCTCGCTGGGCGCGTGGCAGCTCTCGCGGGCTGCCCAGAAACAAGGTTTGCAAAGTGCCATTGAGGCACGAAAAAACCTTGTAGCCCTGGACAATACTGGACTTTCTGCTATCAAAAGCGCAGCAGATGCAGTCTGGCAACCGGTCGCGCTGCGCGGCCGCTGGGCGCCGCAGCACACGGTGTTTCTGGACAACCGGCAGATGCAGGCCAAGCCGGGCTTTTACGTGCTGACGCCGTTGCTGCTCGATGGCGGCGGCGCGGTGGTGGTGCAGCGCGGCTGGGTGCAGCGCAACTTCAGCGAGCGCGAGAAGCTGCCCGCGCTGGACACGCCGCAAGGGCCGGTCGAGGTGCGCGGCCGCATTGCCCCGCCGCCGGCCAAGCTATACGAGTTCGCGGCGCCGGCCGCCGGCGCCATCCGGCAAAATCTGGACCTGGCCGCCTACGCCGCGCAGACCGGCCTGCCGCTGCGGCAGGACCTGTCGCTGCAGCAGACCGGCCCGGCCTCCGAGGGGCTGCTGCGCGACTGGCCCGAGGTGGGCAGCGGCACCGAAAAACACTACGGCTATGCATTCCAGTGGTTCGCCCTGGCTGGCCTCATCGCAATTCTGTATGTCTGGTTCCAATTCATCGCCGCCCGCGGCACAGCCCGCCATGCCTGAGCAGCCGCTGGGCCTGACCGTGCATTCCCTGCCCACGCCGGCCGAGGCGGTGGGCGCGCAGGCGCAGCGCACGGCCAGCGGCCGCTGGAAGATGCTGGCGGTGCTGGCGGTGTGCGCGGCCCCGGTCGTCGCCTCCTACATCACCTACTACCTGATCCGGCCGGAAGCGCGGCGCAGCTATGGCGAGCTGGTCGACCCGCAGCGCCCGCTGCCGGCCCTCAATGCCACTGGCATCGACGGCAAGAGCCTGGCCCTGCCCTCGCTCAAGGGCCAGTGGCTTCTGGTGAGCGTGGCCGGTGGCGCCTGCGAGGCTGCGTGCGAGGCCCACCTCTACCTGCAGCGCCAGTTGCGTGAGTCGCTGGGCAAGGGGAAAGACCGGCTTGACTGGGTCTGGCTGGTCAACGACGGCCAGCCCGTGCGCGAGGCCCTGCGGCCCGCCGTCACCCAGGCCACGGTGCTGTCGGTCGACGGCGCGCAGCTGGCCCAGTGGCTGGCGCCCGCGGCCGGCCACAAGCTGGACGATCACCTCTATGTGGTCGACCCCATGGGCAACTGGATGATGCGTTTTCCTGCGGCGCTGGACAAAGCCGGTGCGGCCAATGCCAAGCGCGACCTGGAGCGCCTGCTGCGCGCCTCGTCCTCCTGGGACCAGCCGGGCCGCTAGACGCATGGACGCCCAGCTCTACGACCTGTCTCCTGCCCTGCGCCTCATGCTGATGGGCGTGGTGGTGGCGCTCGGGCCATTGGCCTGGGTCTGGCTGCGCAACCGCCAGGCCGCACCGGCGCGCCGCCTGCAGGCCCTGACTCTGCTGACGCTGTTCCTGACCTTCGACCTGGTGCTGTTCGGTGCCTTCACCCGCCTGACCGACTCCGGCCTGGGCTGCCCCGACTGGCCGGGTTGCTACGGCAAGGCCAGCCCGGTGGAGGCCCATGCCCAGATCAGCCTGGCCCAGGAGGCGATGCCCAGCGGCCCGGTGACGCACGGCAAGGCCTGGATCGAGATGGTGCACCGCTACCTGGCCACCGGCGTGGGCGTGCTGATCCTCACGCTGGCCGCGGCCACCTGGTGGCTGCGCCGGCGTGAGCAGACCGCGCTCAATCCCTGGCTGCCGACCTTCACCCTGTTCTGGGTCTGCCTGCAGGGCGCGTTCGGGGCACTCACGGTGACCATGAAGCTGTTCCCGGCCATCGTCACCCTGCATCTGCTGGGTGGCCTGGTGCTGCTGGTGTTGCTGTGTCTGCAGGCCGCCGCCTATGCGCGCGCCCATGGTGCTGCCATCGTGCCAGTGTCTGCCGGCACCCGCGCCGTGTTGCTGGCAACGTTTGCGCTGGTGGCACTGCAGCTTGCATTGGGTGGCTGGGTCAGCACCAACTACGCCGTGCTGGCCTGCAACAGCTTCCCGGCCTGCCAGGGCAGCTACTGGCCGCCCATGGATTTCAGCCAGGGTTTTGAGCTGTGGCGCGAACTGGGCATGACAGCCAGCGGCGAGCACATCAGCTTTGCCGCGTTGACGGCCATCCACTACGTGCACCGGCTGGGCGCCTATGCCAGCTTTCTTGCGTTGGGCCTGCTGGCCTGGCGGCTGGGCGAAGCGCCGGCCCTGCGGCCACAGCGCCGCTGGCTGTTGGGCCTGGCGCTGTGGCAGTTCGCCACCGGCCTGTCCAACGTGGTGCTGGACTGGCCGCTGGTGGCGGCCGTCTCGCACACCGGCGGCGCCGCCGCCCTGGTCGTGGCCCTGACCTGGACCCTGTGCCGCAGCCGCGCCGTGGCGCGCGATGCGCGCAGCCAGACATTGCATTCCCCGGAGTTGTCCGCATGAGTTTTTCCCTCGCCGTCGTGCAGCAGTTCTACGCGCTGACCAAGCCGCGCGTGGTCCAGCTCATCGTCTTTTGCGCCCTGATCGGCATGGTGCTGGCCGTGCCCGGCCTGCCTACACTGGCCCAGGTGCGCCTGGCCCTGATCGCCTGCCTGGGCATCTGGCTGGTGGCCGGCGCGGCCGCCGCCTTCAACTGCCTGGTGGAGAAGGGCATCGACGCCAAGATGCGGCGCACCGCTTGGCGGCCCACCGCGCGCGGCCAACTGGCCGACTGGCAGACCCTGCTGTTTGCCACCGTGCTGTGCGCGCTGGGTTCCTGGGTCCTGTACGTGTGGGTCAATCCGCTGACCATGTGGCTGACCTTTGCCACCTTCGTCGGCTACGCCGTCATCTACACCGTGGTGCTCAAGCCGCTGACGCCGCAGAACATCGTGATCGGCGGCGCCTCGGGCGCCATGCCGCCGGTGCTGGGCTGGGCCGCGATGACGGGCGACGTCGGGCCCGAGGCGCTGATCCTGTTTCTCATCATCTTCCTGTGGACGCCGCCGCATTTCTGGGCCCTGGCCCTGTACCGCGTGGAGGACTACCGCAAGTCGGGCCTGCCCATGCTGCCGGTGACGCACGGCAACGAGTTCACCCGCCTGCAGATCCTGCTGTACACCCTGGTGCTGTTCGCCGCCTGCCTGATGCCCTTCGCCTACGGCATGAGCTCCTGGCTGTACCTGGCGGCGGCCGTCGTGCTGAGCATCGGTTTTTGCGGCTACGGCTTTGCCCTGTGGCGCAACTATTCCGACGCGCTGGCGCGCCGCACCTTCCGTTTTTCCCTGATCCACCTGAGCGTGCTGTTTGCCGCGCTGCTGCTGGACCACTACCTGATGTGATGCCATGGACCGTCGATCTGCTCTCAAATCCATAGCTGCTCCCGTCCTGCTGGCGGGGGCTGCAGGCCTGTTGGCCGCATGTTCCGAGGCAAAGCCGCAGTTCAAGGCGGTCGACATCACCGGCGCCGACTACGCCAAGGACTTCAGCCTGACGGACCACAACGGCCAGCGCCGCAGCCTGAAGGATTTCCAGGGCAAGGCGGTCGTGCTGTTCTTCGGCTTCACGCAGTGCCCCGATGTCTGCCCGACCTCGATGGCGGAGCTGGCCGAGGTCAAGAAGCTGCTGGGCGCGGACGGCGACAAGCTGCAGGGCCTGTTCGTGACGGTGGACCCGGAGCGCGACACGGCGCCGCTGCTCAAGGCCTACATGGCCAACTTCGACCCGAGCTTCCTGGCGTTGCGTGGCTCGCCCGAGGAACTGGCAGCGATGGCCAAGGACTTCAAGGTCTACTACAAGAAGGCCGAGGGCAAGACGCCCACCAGCTACACCATGGACCACTCGGCTGCCAGCTACGTCTACGACCCCCAGGGCCGGCTGCGCCTGTACACGCGCTACGGCAGCGGCGCCCAGGCCCTGGCGGCCGACATCAAGCTGCTGCTCAAGTCCTGACGCACCATGAACAAGGCCGGGCTTTGCCCGGCCTTGTTCATCTGATCAGGTGAGCGTTTATTCGGCCTTGATGCCGCGCATGGCGATCACGCCGCCCAGCAGGGCCGTGTCCTGCTTGATGCGGTTGGCCAGGCCCTCGGACGAGGTGCCGGCCACCTGCCAGCCTTGCTGGAACAGCTTGGCGCGCACCTCGGGGCTGCGGGCGATCTCGCTGATCAGCGCCGACAGCTTGGCCACGATGGGCTTGGGCATGGACTGCGGCGCGCCGGCGGCGCTCCAGATCTCCAGCTGGAAGCCGCGAATGCCGCCTTCGTCCAGGCTGGGGTATTCAGGCACCAGCGGGCTGCGGTTGGCCGAGGTCACGCCGATGGCCTTGAGCTTGCCGGCGCGGATCTGCGCGGCGGCCAGCGCGGGCGGCAGCAACGACATCTGGATCTGGCCGCCGATCATGGCGGTGATGACCTGCGGGTTGCCCGGATAGGGGATGTGGACCGGGTCGATGTTGGTCTTGGTCTTGAGCAGTTCCATGCCCAGGTGGCCGACCGAGCCCACGCCCACCGAGCCGTAGCTCCACTTGGTGCCACCGTTGCGCGCGGCCAGCAGGAACTCCTGCGTGCTGTTGCCCGGCGCGTTGGCCGGCACGGCCAGGATCAGCGGCGCCGTGCCGATCAGGCTGATGGGGGCGATGTCCTTGAGCGGGTCGAACTGCAGCTTGGGATTGAGCAGCTTGGCGATCGTCATGTTGCCGTTGACCATGATGCCGATGGTGTGGTCGTCGGTGGCCTTGGCGACGAAGTCGCCGGCGATGTTGCCGCCGGCGCCGACCTTGTTGTCGACGATGACGGGCTGGCCCAGGGCCTTGGACAGCGGCTCGGCGATGGTGCGGGCGACCAGGTCGGGGGTGGAGCCGCCGGGAAAGCCGACGACGATGCGCAGAGGCTTGGTGGGCCAGGCGGCGGCCGGCTTGGCGGCGGCCTTCTGTTGCGCAGCTGCGCCGGTGGCGGCGGCGGCCAAAGCGAGCGCCAGCACGGTGCGGCGCAAAACGGGTTGGGACATGGGGAGAATTCCTCGAGGGTTACAACGCACCGGCATCGCGCCGGCGCGGCAATGCTAACGTAGCGCAGCATTGTAAATTCGTAACACATTGCAGCGGCTCGCCGCTGTGCGGAAGGCTCAGAAATTGAGCGGCCGGATCGCCCGCTTGTTGTCCGCCGGCACGGCCAGCACCGCGTCACGCACCCACTTGAGGATGGACGCCGCGTCGCGTTCGCCCTCGGGCAGAACGGCCACCACGATCTGGTACTTGAGCATCACCGTCGGCGGCAAGACCTCGGAGTGCTGCAAGCCCTTGGCGATGAGTTGCTGGGCTCGCGCCGTGGCATTGTCGCTGGTGGTCGGTCCTTCGAGCAGCACGGCGAACTCGCGCTCGCCGATGCGCGCCGCCATGTCGATGTCGGTGATGACGCGGCGCAGGTGCGAGGCCGTGACCACCAGGGCCCGTTCGCCGGCGCTGCCGCCGAACTCGGATGTGATGGCATCGAAGTTGGCGATCCTGATCACCAGCACGGCGAAGGAGTGTTTCTGGCTGCGCGCGCGCGTCAGCGCAGCCTTCAGCCGCCGCAGCAGGTGGCTCTGGTCGGCCAGGCCCGTGAGCGCGTCGCTGTGCGACAGCGCCGCCGCGCGCAGTTCGGCCTCACGCCGCCGGCTGCCGCGCAGGCTCAGCGCGTAAAACAGGATGGGCATTTCCAGCGCTGCGCCGATCGACAGGCCGTAGCGGGTCAGCATGCTGTTGGGAATCAGGTTCAGGCCGCGGGCGACCGGGAAGATGGCCATCACCAGCACCGGCAGGAAGCCCAGCGCCACCAGGCGGATGTGCGGGTCGGTGCCTTGCACCCAGACCAGGGCGATCAGCGTGGCAATCAGCGCCAGCGCCAGCGCGGTCAGCGTCATCACCAGGGCGAAGGTGGCGCGCGACGTCGCGAACGTGTCCAGCGCCACGGCCGACAGCAGGGCCGCGATCAGGCTCCAGACGGCCAGATCCAGGGCGCGGGAGAAGCGCGCCGGTTCGGTAACCATCTTGACGAACCACAGGCCCAGGGCGGTCGACACCCCGGGCAGCACGAAGGTGGCGACCTCGTTCCATCTGAGCCAGTCGTTCCACAGGTGCTGGGCGCCCACACCCAGATAGGCGACCTGTCCCAGGCTGAGCGACAGCACGTAGAGCGCATAGGCGCCGAAGATGCGGTCGCGGTAGGCGGCGGCGTTGGCGGCCGCCACCAGGGTGATCAGCGCAGCCAGCCCGAAGTAAGCGCCCAGCAGGAACTGCTCACTTTCACGCGAGGCCAGCAGCGTGGCCTGGTCGTAGATGGCGATCGGCACGGCGAAGTTGACCCGGGCATGCTCGATGCGCAGCCAATAGCGCACCGGCTTGCCGGTCTCGGCCGAGAGCTCGAAGGTGGGGACGCGGCCGGGCAGCGGCCATTCGGACACCGACTTGGTGTCGCCTGCTTCCTGCATATTCCAGTATCCGCTGGCCCCACGGTAGAACAGCTGGGCCCGGTCCAGGCCCGAGGAGGCCAGCTCCACGTACCAGCGGTCCGGCTGGGCCGCGACCGCGTCGAACTGGAACCACAGGGCCTTGCTGTCGACGCGGTACTGCTGGCCGGACTCGCGGCCAGCCCAGGGCAGGGCATCGGCGGCAGCCTCGACCTCGTCGATGCTGGCCTGGCCGGAAGCGTCGATCCAGTAGCGGCTGCGCCCGTCCAGGGACAGGGGCAGGGTGTCGTGCGACAGGACGATGGCGCTCGGGCGCGGGGTCTCGGTTGGCGAGGCGGCGCCTGGAGCCCGCTCCTGCGCCAGGACACCGCCCAGCCAGAACAGCCACAACAGAGCGACCCACCATCGTAGAGTTCTGCTTCTCACGGCGGGAATGTTGCAACAAAAAAGGCCCGGGGTCACCGGGCCTTTGGTCTAAGTAGACGGGGGCGCTCAGGCGTAGGCGGCCAGCGCTTTCTTCATCTTTTTCATTGCCGCGGACTCGATCTGGCGGATTCGCTCGGCCGACACGCCGTACTCGGCGGCCAGGTCGTGCAGGGTCAGGCCGCCGGAGCCGTCGTCATTGACCTTGAGCCAGCGCTCTTCCACGATACGGCGGCTGCGCGCATCCAGTTGTTCCAGCGCAGTAGCGATGCCGTCCGTTGCCAGCACGTCGCGCTGGGTCGCCTGGATCATGGCCGTGGGTTCGTGGTTGGTGTCGGCCAGGTAGGCGATCGGGCCAAAAGCCTCGTCGCCGTCGTCACCCGGCGAGGGGTCGAGCATGACGTCGCCGCCAGACATGCGGGTCTCCATCTCGATGACTTCCTCGCGCTTGACGTTCAACTCGCTGGCCATCAGGTCGATCTGGGCGTCGGTCAGCGTGTCGCGGTGGGTCTGGGCGTCGGCCTCGCTCTTGAAGCCCTGCTTCATCGAGCGCAGGTTGAAGAACAGCTTGCGCTGGGCCTTGGTCGTGGCGACCTTGACCATGCGCCAGTTCTTCAGGATGTATTCGTGGATCTCGGCGCGAATCCAGTGCAGCGCATAGCTGACCAGGCGCACACCCTGGTCCGGGTCAAAGCGCTTGACGGCCTTCATCAGGCCGATGTTGCCTTCCTGGATCAGGTCGCCGTGCGGCAGCCCATAGCCCAGGTACTTGCGCGAGACGGACACCACCAGGCGCAGGTGCGACAGCACCAGTTTCCCGGCCGACTCCAGGTCGTTGCCGTCCTTGAGCTTGCGGGCGAATTCCTGCTCTTCCTCAAGGGTGAGCATGGGCAGGCGGTTCACGGCCGAGATGTACGCGTCCAGATTGCCCAGGGAGGGAACGACCGCCCACGGGTTGGCCACTGCCAGTGCCGTGTTTGAAGCTCCATTGAGGTGGGACATTGCAAGGACTCCTTCCATAGTGGGGACCATATTAGCACTCGGTTAGAGGGAGTGCTAAGTGGCAAGTTCAATGACCACGATAGCAAATTACGGGTTTGCCCAGGTAAGCGAAAACCGTCACTTGAAAGGAGTTTTAATTATTTAAGGTTAATTTTTACCAGCGAATGCCCATCCGGGTGAAGAGGGCGGCCAGCACAAACAGCGGTCCCACCCACAGATAGCGCAGGTCCTCGAGAAAGGATGGCTTCTTGCCTTCGATCTTGTGGCCGACGAACTGGGCGATCCAGGCCGCCACGAAAATCGCCACCGACAGCGGCAGCACGAGGCTGCCCATGGCATGGAGCAGGGCCAGATCGGCCACCGACAGCAGGGCCATGGCGATCAGGAAGGGGGCCGACAGGCGCGCGTAATAGACCATGCTGGCCGCCACGAAGGCGTAGGCCGCCCAGGGGTGCAGGGCGAACAGCAGGCCCAGCAGGCTCAGGATGATGAGCGGGATGGCCACGTAGTGGATGGCCTCGTTGCGCGGGTTGCGGTGGCTTTCGCCGTAGTGGGCCAGCAACTGGTCCACCTTGCGGCCGGAGAGGGGGGCGGCATGCGCCGCATTGCTCGTCGTGTCCATGGCTTGTCTCCTTGTAGTTTTGGAACAATGGGCTAATTCTGGGAGCGCGCCCCATGCAAGACTGTAAAGAGTTTGACATTCTGAGTGTCACCACCACGGTGCCCTCCCTGACCGACGGCCAGCGCCTGGCGCGCCTGCTGGTGGAAAGCCGGCTGGCGGCCTGCGTGCAACTGGACCAGTGCCTGGTGTCGGTCTACCGTTGGCAGGGCCAGCTGTGCGAGCAGGCCGAGGTGCGGCTGAGCATCAAGACCTTGCCGGAATGCCTTGCGGCGCTGCAGGCCTGGCTGGTCGAGCACCACCCCTATGAAGTGCCGCAGTTCCTGGCCGCGCGCCAGCAGGCCAGCCCGGTCTATGCCCAGTGGCTGCGTGCGCAGGTCAGAGCGCCGGCGGCGGATTGAGGACGCTTCAGGCCAGCAAGGCCAGGGCGAACTCGCGGGCGTTGAAGGTTTCCAGGTCGGCCAGTTGCTCTCCCACGCCGATGAAGTAGACCGGCACGGGCCGCTCCTGGGCGATGGCTGCCAGCACGCCGCCCTTGGCCGTGCCGTCCAGCTTGGTGACGATCAGGCCCGTCAGACCCAGGGTTTCGTCGAAAGCCTTGACCTGGGCCAGGGCGTTCTGGCCGGTGTTGCCGTCGATCACCAGCAGCACCTCGTGCGGCGCGGAGGCGTCGGCCTTTTGCACCACGCGCTTGATCTTCTTGAGTTCTTCCATCAGGTGCAGCTGGGTCGGCAAGCGGCCCGCCGTATCGACCAGGACCACGTCCTTGCCGCGGGCCCGGCCGGCGGTGACGGCGTCGAAGCTCACGGCCGCCGGGTCGCCGCCCTCCTGGCTGACGATTTCCACCGTGTTGCGGTCGGCCCAGACGGCCAGCTGCTCGCGCGCGGCGGCGCGGAAGGTGTCGGCGGCGGCCAGCAGGACGGTCGCGCCTTCGCCCGCCAGATGGCTGGTGAGCTTGCCGATGGAGGTGGTCTTGCCCGCGCCGTTGACGCCGGCCACCATGATCACGGTGGGCTGGTGCTGCCCAATCACCAGCGGTTTTTCCAGCGGCTTGAGCAGCTGGGTCAGCGCATCGGCCAGGATGTTCTTGACCTGCACCGGGCGGGTCGCGCCGCTGGCCGCCACCTTGCGCCGCACCTCGTCCAGCAGGTGCTGCGTGGCCTTGACGCCGGTGTCGGCCATCAGCAAGGCGGTCTCCAGTTCCTCGTACAGGGCCTCGTCGATCTGGCCACCGGTGAAAACCTGCGAGATGTTCGAGCCGGTCTTGCGCAGGCCGGCGCTCAGGCGGTCGATCCAGCGCTGGCGCTCGGGCGCCGGGGCCGGCGGCGCCGCCAGGTCCATGGGCTGGACCAGGGCGCTGCCTATCAGTCCGCCGGCCGGCGCAGGGGCGGGCCCTGCGGGCTCTGCAGGTGCTGCGGCAGGCGGCGCCGGTTTTTTCTTGAAGAAACTGAACATTGAAAGGCTTTTTAGAATCACACGATTCTATGAAACACCTTCTGTCGAGCTTGCGCAGCGCCTGCATCCTTGCGTTTGCTCTCACCCTGGCGCCCGCTGACGCCCAGTCTGCAACCCCCGTCCAGGCCGAACAGTTCCAGCTGGCCAACGGCCTGACGGTCATCGTCAAGCGCGATCCGCGCGCGCCCACTGCCGTCCACATGCTGTGGGTGCGGGTCGGCTCGATGGACGAGGTCGACGGCACCAGCGGCGTTGCCCATGTGCTGGAACACATGATGTTCAAGGGCACGGCGAGCCTGCAGCCCGGCGAGTTTTCGCGCCGGGTGGCGGCCCTGGGCGGACGCGAGAACGCCTTCACCAGCCGCGACTACACAGGTTACTTCCAGCAGATTCCCGCCGGCCGACTGGAAGACGTGATGCGGCTGGAGGCGGACCGCTTCGGCGGCAACCGCTGGCCGGACGAGGAGTTCAAGCGCGAGCTTGAAGTGGTCAAGGAGGAGCGGCGCATGCGCACCGAGGACTCGCCGCGCGCCGCGCTGTACGAGGTGATGAACGCCGCGGTCTTCCAGGCCTCGCCCTACCGGCGGCCGGTGATCGGCTGGATGAGCGACCTGGACGCGATGACGCCGCAGGACGCACGTGAGTTTTTCGCGCGCTGGTATGTGCCGGCCAATGCCACCGTGGTGGTGGTGGGCGATGTCGACCCAGCCCAGGTGCGCCGCCTGGCCGAGAAATACTACGGCGCCATCCCCGCGCGTGCCGTGCCGCAGCGCAAGCCGCGCGAAGAGCCGGTTCAGGCCGGTATGCGCCGCATCGAACTCAAGGCGCCAGCCGAACAGGCCTATGTGGCGCTGGGCTTCAAGGTCCCGCAGTTCAACTCTTTCGACCCGTCGCCGCAAGCCGATGAGGCGCTGGCGCTGACGGTGCTCAGTGCCGTGCTCGATGGCTATCCCGGTGCCCGGCTGGACCGTGCCCTGACCCAGGGCGCCGACCGCGTGGCCGACAGCGCCGGCGCCGGCAACGGCCTGTGGGGCCGCGGGCCGCAAGTGTTCACGCTGGACGGCGTGCCCGCGCCCGGCAAGACCGCCGCCCAGGTCGAGGCGGCCTTGCGCGCCGAGGTCGCCAGGGTGGCCAGCGAAGGCGTGACCGAGGCCGAGCTCACCCGGGTCAAGACGCGCTGGATCGCCGCCGAGGTCTACAAGCTCGACTCGGTCATGAGCCAGGCGCGCGAACTGGGTGCCTACTGGGCCCTGGGCCTGCCCATGGATGCCGGCGAGCGCCTGATCCAGCGCCTGCGCGCGGTGACGGCCGACCAGGTCAAGGCGGTCGCCGCCAGGTACTTTGGCGACGACCAGCTCACCGTGGCCACGCTGCTGCCCCAGCCTGTCGACAAGAACCGCAAGCCGCGCACGCCCCCGCCGGGCTCGCGCCACTGAGAAAGCACCATGATTGCTCTTAAAAAGATAGCTTCTCAGGTCCTGTTGACGGGGGCTGTAGCCTTGTTTTGTTCTGAATCTGCGCTGGCGGCCCTGCCCTTGCAGCAGTGGACCCAGCCAGGCGGCGCCCTGGTGACCCTGGTCGAGAGCCATGGCATTCCCATGCTGGACGTGCAACTGGATTTCGACGCCGGCAGCCGGCGCGACCCGGCCGGCAAGGCCGGCCTGCACAGCGTGGCGGCCGGCATGAGCGCCAAGGGCATTGCCGCCCGCGACGGCCTGCCGGCGCTGGACGAGAACCAGCTGAGCGAGGCCTGGGCCGACCTGGGCGCGGGCTTTGGCGGCGACGCGAGCAGCGACCGCCTGAGCTTCTCGCTGCGTTCGCTGAGTTACCCCGACCTGCTGGCCCAGGCCGTGCAGCTGGCGGCGCGCCAGCTGGCCGAACCGGCCTTTCCGGAGCGGATCTGGCTGCGCGACCGCGAGCGCATGAGCGCCTCCATCCGCGAGGCCAACACCAAACCGGCGACGGTGGCGGCGCGGGCCTTCCTGCCGGCCGTCTATGGCAGCCATCCTTACGGCTATGACGTGACGGAAGCTTCGCTGGCCAGCATCAGCGTGCAGGACATGCAAGCGGCCTACCGCGCCGCGGTCGTTCCCTGCCGCGCCAAGGTCAGCCTGGTGGGCGACGTCAGCCGGGCCCAGGCCGATGCCCTGGTCACCGCCTTGTTGGCGCGGCTGCCGGCGAGCACGCCGGCCCAGTGCGGCGCGCTGCCGCCGGTGGCGGAAGTGGCGGCGCTGGCCGCGCCCCTGAGCCAGGCCATCCCCTTCGAGTCGGCCCAGGCCCATGTGCTGATCGGCCAGCCGGGCTACAAGCGCGCCGACCCCGATTACTTTCCCATGCTGGTGGGCAATTACATCCTGGGCGGCGGCGGCTTTGTCTCGCGGCTGTCGACCGAGGTGCGGGAAAAGCGCGGCCTGAGCTACAGCGTCTACAGTTACTTCTCGCCCGGCCTGCATGCCGGCGCCTTCACCATCGGCCTGCAGACCCGGCCCGACCAGGCGGCCCAGGCGGTGCAGGTCTCACGCGAGGTGCTGGCGCGCTTTGTCGCCGAGGGGCCGACCGCGGCCGAACTGCAGGCGGCCAAGGACAACCTGATGGGCGGCTTCGCCCTGCGCATCGACAGCAACCGCAAGCTTCTGGACAACATCGCCGGCGTGGCCTGGAACGGCCTGCCGCTGGACTACCTGGACACCTGGACGGCGCAGATCGCCAAGGTCAGCGTGGAGCAGATCCGCGCCGCCTTTGTGCGCAAGCTGCAGCCCGAACGCATGGTCACCGTCACCGTGGGTGCCGCCGCACCGCGCCAACCCTGAATTATTTTGGCCCCACCCCTGTCAATCCTGACAGGGGTGGCGCTTGCGTCCGGCTTTTTCTGGGGAAGAATCCGCTCACCTGCTGTCACACAGGTTGAAATCAGGAGAGAAGAGAGAGTCAGAGAGTTCGGGTGCGCAGTCCTTCGGGACTGCGCATTTTTTTTGCGGCGCGGCGCCAGGCTTTAAGCTTGCGCCATGGCCAGTCCCCCTTCTTCCCCCCGCGGCGCGGCAAAGCCCCCCCCCCCCCCCCCCGACCCCCCCCCCCCCCACGGGGGCCAACAACGCGGCCCAAGGAAGCGCCCCCACCAACCCGGGGCGCGCCACCCCGGGCCGCCCCC
>NZ_CAKZHQ010000020.1 GCF_936925435.1 uncultured Ramlibacter sp.
CTTCATCGTCCCCATTTCGCTGGCGATCCTGATTGGCCTCTTTGCGGTCCAGTCGCGTGGAACGGGCGCAGTCGCCCGCTTCTTCGGCCCGATCACCGCGGTCTGGTTCATTGTCATGGCAGCCGGCGGCATCTACCATATCTTCGATGATGTCGGCATCTTCGCCGCCTTCAATCCCTGGTATGCCGCGTCCTTCCTGGTGCGCGAAGGCTTCCTCGGCATCGTCGTGCTCGGCGCCGTTTTCCTGACGGTGACAGGTGCGGAAGCCCTTTACGCTGACCTTGGCCATTTCGGACGCAAGCCCATTCAGCTGGCCTGGTTCGCGCTGGTCTTCCCGGCACTTGTCCTGAATTATCTCGGCCAGGGCGCCTTGGTCCTGAGCGACCCCTCGACGGCCTCAGATCCCTTCTTTCTGATGTTCCCGTCCTGGGCGCTGCTGCCGATCGTGATCCTCGCGACCTTCGCCACGATCATCGCCAGTCAGGCGGTCATCACCGGCGCCTTCTCGGTGGCCGCCCAGGCCGCCCAGCTCGCCCAGTCCGGCAGCGCACCGGAGCCCCTGCAGGCCCTGGGTTACGGGCAGCGCGTGGCGCGTGCCGACCTGCCCCGCTTCGAAGCCCAGATGCGCGCCAGCGGCCAGCCCGGCTACCGCGTCTTCGACCGCCTGGACGCCCCACCCGGCCTGCTGGCGCAGGACAGCCACGTCAAGGTCGACATGGTGTTCCTGCTCACGCGCGGCGTGCCGCGGCGCGTGCTGGCCATCTTCACGGCTGAACCCTCTGACTCACCGCGGCTGGCCGACGAACTGCCCTTCTTCGAAACGGGCCTGCGCGTGGCCGTGTTCCCCGACTGGGAAACGCTGCCCTACGACACCTTCAGCCCGCACCAGGACCTGATCAGCGAGCGCCTGGCCACGCTGTGGCGCATCTCGCAAAAGGACAAGGACACCGGCGCCGACGTGGTCATCGTGCCGGCCACCACCGCCTTGTACCGGGTGGCGCCGCCCTCGTTCCTGGCCGGCTACACCTTCGAGTTCAAGGTCAAGCAAAAGCTGGAAGAAGCCAAGCTCAAGGCCCAGCTCACCCTGGCCGGCTACAGCCATGTGACCCAGGTGGTCAGCCCCGGCGAGTACGCGGTGCGCGGCGGCCTCATCGACCTGTTCCCCATGGGTTCGCTCGTGCCCTTCCGGGTCGACCTGTTCGACGACGAGATCGATTCCATCCGCACCTTCGATCCCGACAGCCAGCGCAGCCTGTACCCGGTGCCCGAGGTGCGGCTGCTGCCGGGCCGCGAGTTTCCGATGGACGACGACGCCCGCAGCAAATTCCGCCGGCGCTGGCGCGAGCGGCTCGAAGGCGACCCGACCAAGAGCCGGATCTACAAGGACATGGGTGCCGGCGTGGCCACGGCCGGCATCGAGTACTACCTGCCGCTGTTCTTCGACGAAACGGCCACCGTCTTCGACTACCTGGGCACCGAAGCCACCGTGGTCCTGCACGGCGACCTGGAGCCGGCTTTCCAGCGCTTCTGGACCGACACCAAGGAGCGCTACCGGCTGGCCCAGGGCGACCCCGAACGTCCCGTCATCGCCCCTGAGGCCCTGTTTCTCTCGGCCGAGCAGTTTTATGGCCGCGCCAACGAGCACGCCCAGCTGGCCATCCGGCCCGGCGTGGCCGACATCGAAGACAGCGCCCTGTTCCAGAAGCTCGACGAGCTGACGGTGGTGCGCGGCGCCGAGGACCCGCTGGCCAGGCTCAAAGCCCACCTGCGCAACACGGCGCACCGCGTGCTGCTGCTGGCCGAAAGCGATGGCCGGCGCGAAAGCCTGCTGGACTTTCTGCGCGCCAGCCAGCTGTCGCCGCCGGCCTTCGACTCGCTGGCCGAGTTCCAGGCCAGCCCCGAGATGCTGGGCATCGCCACCGCCGGCCTGGCCCAGGGCTTTTGCTGGCTGGAAGAAGGCCTGGACCTGGTCACCGAGACCGAGCTGTTCTCCACCGGCCCTAGCGGCCGCCGCCGCCGCAGGCAGGAGCAGGTCAGCGACGTCGAGGCCCTGATCAAGGACTTGTCGGAGCTGAACGTGGGCGACCCGGTGGTCCATGCAGCCCACGGCATCGGCCGCTACAAGGGCCTGGTCAACATGGACCTGGGCCAGGGCTCGAGCGAATTTCTGCATCTCGAGTACGCCGACAAGGCGATCCTCTACGTGCCGGTGGCGCAGCTGCACCAGATCAGCCGCTACACCGGCGTCTCGGCCGACGAGGCGCCGCTGCACAAGCTGGGCTCGGGCCAGTGGGAAAAAGCCAGGCGCAAGGCCGCCGAGCAGGTGCGCGACACCGCGGCGGAGCTGCTGAACATCTACGCGCGCCGCGCGGCGCGGCAAGGCCATGCCTTCCGCTTCTCGGCGCAGGACTACGAGATCTTTGCCAACGACTTCGGCTTTGAAGAGACGCCCGACCAGAAGGGCGCGATCCACGCCGTCATCCAGGACATGGTCTCGCCCCAGCCCATGGACCGCCTGGTCTGCGGCGATGTGGGCTTTGGCAAGACCGAGGTCGCCCTGCGCGCGGCCTTCGTGGCCGTGACCGGCGGCAAGCAGGTGGCCTTCCTGGCGCCCACCACCTTGCTGGCCGAGCAGCACTACCAGACCCTGGTCGACCGCTTCGGCAAGTGGCCGGTCAAGGTGGCCGAGGTCTCGCGCTTCCGCTCGGCCAAGGAGGTGACGGCCTCGCTCAAGGGCCTGGCCGACGGCACCGTCGACATCGTGGTCGGCACGCACAAGCTGCTGTCGGAGTCGACCAAGTTCAAGAACCTGGGCCTGCTGATCATCGACGAGGAGCACCGCTTCGGTGTGCGCCACAAGGAGGCGATGAAGGCCTTGCGCGCCGAGGTCGACGTGCTGACGCTGACGGCCACGCCCATCCCCCGCACCCTGGGCATGGCGCTGGAAGGCCTGCGCGACCTGTCGGTGATCGCCACCGCGCCGCAACGCCGCCTGGCCATCAAGACCTTTGTGCGCGACGAGGGCAACGGCGTGATCCGCGAGGCCGTGCTGCGCGAATTGAAGCGCGGCGGCCAGGTCTACTTCCTGCACAACGAGGTGGAGACCATCGAGAACCGGCGCCTGCGGCTGGAGGAGCTCCTGCCCGAGGCGCGCATCGCCGTGGCCCATGGCCAGATGCCCGAGCGCGACCTGGAACACGTGATGCGCGACTTCGTGGCCCAGCGCTACAACATGCTGCTGTGCTCCACCATCATCGAGACCGGCATCGACGTGCCGACAGCCAACACCATCGTCATCAGCCGCGCCGACAAGTTCGGCCTGGCGCAGCTGCATCAACTCAGAGGTCGGGTCGGCCGCAGCCACCACCAGGCCTATGCCTACCTGATGGTGCCGGACAAGGAAAGCCTGACCAAGCAGGCCGGCCAGAGGCTGGACGCCATCCAGCAGATGGAGGAGCTGGGCTCGGGCTTTTACCTGGCCATGCATGACCTGGAGATCCGCGGCGCCGGCGAGGTGCTGGGCGACAACCAGAGCGGCAACATGCTGGAGATCGGCTTCCAGATGTACAACGAGATGCTGGCCGAGGCCGTGCGCTCCCTGAAGGAGGGCAAGGAGCCCGACCTGCTGGCGCCGCTGTCGGTGGCCACCGACATCAACCTGCACGCCCCCGCCCTGCTGCCAGACGACTACTGCGGCGACGTGCACCTGCGGCTGTCGTTCTACAAGAAGCTGGCCACGGCCAAGAACCCGGACCAGATCGACGCCCTGCTCGAAGAGATCGTCGACCGCTTCGGCAAGCTGCCGCCCCAGGCGCAGAACCTGATCGACGTGCACCGCCTGCGCGTGCTGGCCCGGCCTTACGGCGTGGTGAAGGTCGATGCCGCGCCCGGCGTCATCACCATCACCTTCAAGGCCAACCCGCCGGTGGACCCGATGCGCATCATCGAGCTGGTGCAGAAGAACAAGCACATCCGCCTGGCCGGCAACGAAAAGCTGCGCATCGAGCGCGAGATCAAGGAGCCCAAGGACAGGGCCCAGTTCGTGCGCGACGTGCTGCGTTCCCTCGGCCAACCCAAGCTGGCGCAGCCCGCATGAACGGCAATCGCTCCTCTTTTCATAGCATCCCAGGTCCATTGGACGGGAGCTAGAGGCCTACTCTCTTCGTAAAATTGCCAAATGACCGTTCCCACCGACTTTGCCCCCGGCCTGGCCATCCAGGGTTTCACGCCGCCCCTGCGCCTGCAGGACTTCAAGCTGATCGCCTTCGACATGGACTCGACGCTGATCAACATCGAGTGCGTGGACGAGATCGCCGACGCCGCCGGCCGCAAGCAAGAAGTGGCGGCCATCACCGAAGCCGCGATGCGCGGCGAGATCACCGACTACAAGGAGAGCCTGCGCCAGCGCGTGGCCCTGCTGCGCGGCGTGACGGTGGCCCACATGGAAGAAGTGCTGACCCAGCGCCTGCAACTGAACCCCGGCGCCGCCGACCTGGTGAAAGCCTGCAAGGCCGCCGGACTGAAAGTGCTGCTGGTCTCGGGCGGCTTCACCTACTTCACCGACCATGTGCGCGCCCTGCTGGGCATCGACTACACCCGCTCCAACGTGCTGGAGATCGAGTCCGGCCCCAACTGCGGCCAGCTGACCGGCCGCATGGTGGACCAGGACTGGGGCGACATCTGCGACGGCGAGGAAAAACGCAAGATGCTGCTGGCCACCTGCGCCCAACTGGGCATCGATCCCAAGCAATCCATCGCCATGGGCGACGGCGCCAACGACCTCCCCATGATGTCCGTCGCCGGCCTCTCCGTGGCCTACCACGCGAAGCCGAAGGTGCGCGAGCAGGCGATGGTGGCGATCAACTCTGGTGGTTTGGACCGGCTGCTGGAAGTCGTGCGGGCCTAGTCCCGTCATCCCCAAGCAGGTGACGCGCCGCGTCATCCCCGCGGAGGCGGGGACCCAGGGCTTCCATCCCCGTTCGGGCTGAGTCTGTCGAAGCCCCTTCGCTTGCAGACATCTCAGCCCGCGCCGGCCGGTGTCCGGGCTGCGGCCTACGGTCATCGTGCCGCCTGCCGGCGGCATTCCCTGTGACGCCCGGAAAACGCACCGCGCTCTCCGGACCCACCTGTGCCGGTCGCCGGCGCATGCCCAAAGGCCGCAGCCCGGACACCGGCCGACGCCGGATCGGCGGTGGTGGCGGGCTTGCGATGGTCCTTGGCAGATAGGAATGGACTCGGCGCAGGCTGGACAAGCGGCCGACCCAAGCGCCCCGCAGCCCGCCCGCATGCGGCTTGGCGACCGAGGTTGGCGTGGCGTCAGTGCACATCGCGCCAGCTTTTGCTTGCCGGGTTTGGTGGGGCAATTTATAACTGGATGAATTTCTGGCGCCGGGGCGCAAAGCCAAGCCAGAAGCCACTTGAGGAGGAAATCCGTGTCCAGATTAGGCCGCAGCCGCCAATTTAAACCGCAGGTTTTGCGGCAGACATTACGTTAGACCTCACAGGAGCTCACCATCTTGATTTACGCCAGCGAGGTTCTGTGATCGAGCTGCGAGAGGATGACTTTGCTGTAGCGGGCTCGCTCCTCGATGAGCTTCACGTCGGACCAGCGATTGCTGGCGCCGTTCTATCGGGCCACACCAGAGGAAAAGTTTTTCTCCGGAGGCCTGCTGACCCCTCGGTCGGTTTCTTCTATGACAATGGCTTCTGCGTACTTGCTGGCGCCGTAGCCGATGCTGAATTCGCGCACGCCTGCCTGAACTGGCTGTATAGCCACCTGGAGCAGGACTTCTTCATCCTGTACCCGGGTCACGAGCGCTGGGTTCCGGTACTGGACTCGCTCGCTACGGCGCCGGTAAAGAAAGTAGAGCGCATCGGCTATGAGTTCGACGCAGGCACATTCCTCGGTCAGCGTGCGCCGCAAGTGCTTTCAGAGAACTTCACACTGGCCAAGCTGGACGCCGCACTTATGCGCGATGTGGCGGACACTTCGTACCCGTGGATTCGCGGAACGTGGAAGTCAGAAGAGGAGTTTGAACGAAATGGACTCGGATTCTGCGTACTCACGCGAGGGCGTGTTGTGAGTCTTTGCTACTCCGTCTTTGTGAGTGGATCACACCGGGAGATCGACATACTTACGCTGGAGCCGTACAAGAGGCAAGGGATGGCGAGAGCAGTCGCTTCGGCTTACATTCAGGAATGCTTGGGTCGAGGGCTGCAGCCTGGATGGGATTGCTTCAAAGACAACCGTGCTTCAGGACAATTGGCCCAAGCTCTGGGATTCATTCCAAGCATTGAATTCCCTGTCTATTCTTGGCAACGAGTGGGGAGGGCTGACGGTGAGGTCTAACAAGTCACTCGACACGGACGTGGAGCTTGCATCGCTTTAGTTGACACTTCGCTTCACAGTACGGCCGCTTCTGAATTCATAGCACGAGAAGTCCATTTCCCGGGGGCTACAGTCCAATTCGTCTCTGAAACGGCGCCCAGAAGGCATCCACCAAGCCGCGTGCGTGCGTGCGGGTTGCGAATCGCAAGCCAGCCACCACCGCCGATCCGGCGCCGGCCGGTGTCCGGGCTGCGGCCTTTGGGCATGCGCCGGCGACCGGCACCGGTTTAATCAAAGAATGAAGACACGTTTCCCGGGCGTCACAGGGAATGCCGCCGGCAGGCGGCACGATGACCGTAGGCCGCAGCCCGGACACCGGCCGGCGCAGGCACGGGTGAGAGCCTGCGAGGAAGGGCTTCGACAAGCTCAGCCCGAACGGGTAGTCGCCCCGGCCCGAACGGATGGTCGGCCCGGCCCGAACGGGGCTGGGTCAGAAAGCCGAAATGCCAGTCTGCGCGCGCCCCAGGATCAGGGCGTGGATATCGTGCGTGCCTTCGTAGGTGTTGACGACTTCCAGGTTGACCATGTGGCGGGCCACGCCGAACTCGTCGCTGATGCCGTTGCCGCCCATCATGTCGCGCGCCAGGCGGGCGATGTCCAGGGCCTTGCCGCAGGAGTTGCGCTTCATGATGGAGGTGATCTCCACGGCAGCCGTGCCCTCGTCCTTCATGCGGCCCAGGCGCAGGCAGCCTTGCAGGCCCAGGGTGATCTCGGTCTGCATGTCGGCCAGCTTCTTTTGCACCAGCTGGTTGGCCGCCAGCGGCTTGCCGAACTGCTTGCGGTCCAGCACGTACTGCCGGGCGCGGTGCCAGCAGTCCTCGGCCGCGCCCAGCGCGCCCCAGGCGATGCCGTAGCGGGCGCTGTTCAGGCAGGTGAAGGGGCCCTTGAGGCCGCGCACCTCGGGGAAGGCGTTCTCTTCCGGGCAGAACACTTCATCGAGCACGATCTCGCCGGTGATGGAGGCGCGCAGGCCCACCTTGCCGTGGATGGCGGGGGCGCTCAGGCCCTTCCAGCCCTTCTCCAGCACGAAGCCGCGGATCGAGCCTTCGTCGTCCTTGGCCCACACGACAAACACGTCGGCGATCGGGCTGTTGGTGATCCACATCTTGGCGCCGCTGATCTTGTAGCCACCGTCGACCTTCTTGGCCCGCGTGATCATGCTGTTGGGGTCCGAGCCGTGGTTCGGCTCAGTCAGGCCGAAGCAGCCGATCCACTCGCCGCTGGCCAGCTTGGGCAGGTACTTCTGCTTGGTCGCTTCGTTGGCAAATTCATTGATCGGCACCATCACCAGGGAGGACTGCACGCTCATCATCGAGCGGTAACCGGAATCCACACGTTCCACCTCGCGCGCCACCAGGCCGTAGCAGACGTAGTTCAGGCCGGCGCCACCGTACTGCTCGGGGATGGTCGCGCCCAGCAGGCCCAGCGAACCCATCTCGCGGAAGATGGCGGCGTCGGTGGTTTCGTTGCGGAAGGCCAGTGTCACGCGTGGCAGAAGCTTTTCCTGGCAGTAGGCGGCGGCGGCATCGCGCACCTGGCGCTCGTCGTCGGTCAGTTGCTGGTCCAGCAGCAGCGGGTCGTCCCAATGGAAGGCGGCTTTGGAAGAAGAGGCCATGAGAATTCAGTCCTTGTGTGCGTTCAGTCAGGCAAGACGGCAGTGCATTCAATTTCGACCTTGGCGCGGTCCTCGATCAAGGCCCTGACTTCCACGGCGGTCATGGCGGCGTTGTAGCTGCCGATGATCTCGCGGAAGGCGGCGCCGATCTCGCGGCCGGCGGCGAGGTATTCGCGCTTGTCCGTCACGTACCAGGTCATGCGGACGATATTCTCGCCCTTGCCGCCGGCCTGGCGCAGCACGTCGGCGACATTCTTGAGTGCCTGGATGGCCTGCACTGCAAAATCGTCGCTGTGGAAGACGCCCTGCTCATCCCAGCCGATCATGCCGGCGATAAACAGCATGCGGCCCTGCGCCACCACGCCGTTCGAATAGCCCTTGGGCCGGGGCCAGCCCTCGGGCAGGATCACTTGTGCGTTCATTGCTTGTCTCCCAGTTGCTTGAGCAGTTCGCGGGCGATGATCAGTTGCTGCACCTCGGTCGCGCCTTCGTAGATGCGCAGGGACCGGATCTCGCGGTACAGGCGCTCCACCATGTTGCCGCTGACCACGCCCATGCCGCCGAAGATCTGCACTGCCGCGTCGATGACCTGTTGCGCGCCCTCGGTGGCAGCCAGCTTGGCCATGGCGGCTTCCTTGGTCACGGCCTTGCCCTGGTCGCGCTGCCATGCTGCCCGGTAGACCAGCAGGGCGGCGCTGTCGATGGTGGTGGCCATGGTCGCCAGCTTGGCTTGCGTCAGCTGAAAGTCGGCCAGGGTCTGGTTGAACATCTTGCGGGTGGTGGCCCGCTCCAGGGCCTCGTCCATGGCGCGACGGGCAAAGCCCAGTGCCGCGGCCGCCACCGAGGTGCGGAACACGTCCAGGGTGCGCATCGCCACCTTGAAGCCCTCGCCTGCCGCACCGATGCGGTTGGCCAGCGGTACCTTGCAGTCGGTGAAACGCAGGCGGGCCAGGGGGTGCGGCGCGATCACCTCGATGCGCTCGGCGATCTCGAAGCCGGGCGTACCGGCATCGACGATGAAGGCCGAGATGCCGCGTGGACCCGGCGCCTCGCCGGTGCGGGCGAAGACCACGTAGAAGTCGGCGATGCCGCCATTGGAGATCCAGGTCTTCTCGCCGTTGAGGATGACCTGGTCGCCCTCGATGTGGGCCGTGCACTGCAGGGCCGCCACGTCGGAGCCGGCCTCGGGCTCGGACAGGGCAAAGGCTGCAATCGCCTCGCCGCGCTGCACGCGGCCCAGGTAACGTTCTTTTTGTTCGGGCGTGCCTTGCAGGCTGATGGCGCCAGAGCCCAGGCCTTGCATGGCAAAGGCGAAGTCGGCCAGGCCGTTGTGGCGGGCCAGGGTCTCGCGGATCAGGCAGATGGCGCGGGTGTCGATGGCCTCGCCGCCCTCCCCCGCCACGGCGTGCTGGAGCCAGCCGGCGGTGCCCAGTTGCTTGACCAGCTTGCGACATTCCGCGTCGACATCGCTGCCATGGGCATGGGCAACGTGCTGCGCCGCCCAGGCGTCGAGTTCGCGCTGCAGCGCGCCGTGCCGTTCCTCGAGGAACGGCCAGTCCAGGTAAGAGGTGTCGGCCATCTCAGTTGCCTTGAAAAACGGGTTTTTGCTTGGCGACAAACGCTTCGTAAGCGCGGTTGAAGTCTTCGGTCAGCATGCAAATCGCCTGGGCCTGGGCTTCGGCCTCGATGGCCTGCTCGATGGTCATGGCCCATTCCTGGTGCAGCATGGTCTTGGTGATGCCATTGGCAAAGCTCGGCCCTTGCGCCAGATCCAGCGCCAGCTTTTGCGCTTCGGCCAGCACAGCATCGGGTTCGCAGATGCGGTTGAAGAAACCCCAGCGCTCGCCCTCCTCGCCGCCCAGGGAGCGACCGGTGTAGAGCAGTTCACTGGCCCGGCCCTGGCCGATGATGCGCGGCAGGATGGCACAGGCGCCCATGTCGCAGCCGGCCAGGCCGACGCGGTTGAACAAAAAGGCTGTCTTGCTGCGCGCCGTGCCCAGGCGCAGGTCGGAGGCCATGGCGACGATGGCACCGGCGCCGGCGCAGACGCCGTCAATGGCGGCCACGATGGGCTGCGGGCAGGCACGCATGGTCTTGACCAAGTCGCCCGTCATGCGGGTGAACATCAGCAGCTCGGGCGCGGGCAGCTTGACCAGGGGGCCGATGATCTCGTGCACGTCGCCGCCGGAGCAGAAATTGCCGCCGGCACCGGTGACCACCACCGCATGCACGTCGGTCGCGTACTTCAGGCGGCCGAACAGGTCGCGCAGTTCGGCGTAGGAATCAAAAGTCAGCGGGTTCTTGCGCTCGGGGCGGTTCAGGGTGACCGTGCCCACGCCGTCCTTGACCTCCCACAGAAAGTGTTCGGCCTTGTGGCCGGCCAGTTGCTGGCGGTTGCCTGCTGCCAGCTGCGGGTCGAGTTGCTTGCTTGTCATTGTGTCTCCTCGGGATTGCGGACGGGCGCAGCGGCCATGGCCTTCTCGCGCTCCAGGTTGCGTTCCAGCTGGCTCTTGCCGCTGATGTACTGCTTGGGCCAGGCAGCGCCGGTGTAGCCGATCTTCGCCGCTTCCAGCAGGGTCCAGGAGGGCGATGCCAGATGCGGCCGTGCCACGGCGCAGAGGTCGGCGCGGCCGGCGGCGATGATGCTATTGACCTGGTCGGCGTCCGATATGGCGCCGACGGCGATGGTGGGAATGCCGGCCTCGTTGCGGATGCGGTCGGCAAACGGCGTCTGAAACATGCGGCCATAGACCGGCTTTTGCTGCTTGCTGACTTGGCCCGAGGAGCAGTCGATCATGTCGGCGCCAGCCGCCTTGAAGGCCCGCGCGATCTCCACCGCGTCGTCCGGCGTGATGCCGCCCTCCACCCAGTCATGCGCCGAGATGCGCACCGACATGGGCTTGTCCTGCGGCCAGGCGGCGCGCATGGCGGCAAAGACCTCCAGCGGGTAGCGCAGGCGATTGGCCAGCGCGCCGCCGTAGGCATCGGTGCGCTGGTTGGTCAGGGGCGAGATGAAGCTGGAGAGCAGGTAGCCGTGGGCGCAGTGCAGTTCCAGCCAATCAAAGCCGGCCTGCGCCGCCAGTTGCGTGCTGCGCACGAAGTCCTCGCGCACACTGTCCATGTCCTGGCGCGTCATGGCCTTGGACCAGTGGCTGATGCCATCCAGGTACTGCTGGGGCGATGCCGAGAGCAAAGCCCAGTTGCCCGAGGCCAGAGGTTTGTCCTCCCCGCCCTCCCAGGGCAGGCCGGTCGAGCCCTTGGCACCGGCGTGGCCTAACTGCATGGCGATCTTCGCGTCGCTGTTGGCGTGGACGAAATCGACCACGCGCTTCCAGCCCTGCATCTGCTCCTGGTTCCACAGGCCGGGGCAGCCGGGCGTGATGCGGGCGTCGGCCGAGGTGCAGGTCATCTCCGCCACCACCATGCCAGCGCCGCCCATGGCGCGCGCGCCCAGGTGCACCAGGTGGTAGTCGGCCGGTTGGCCGTCCACGCAGGAGTACTGCGCCATCGGCGACACGACGACACGGTTCTTCAGCGTGACGCCGCGCACCGTGTAGGGGGTGAACATGGGTGGCACACCCGGCTTGCCAGCCAGCCAGTCCTCATAGCCTTCCACAAAGGCCTTGTCGCGCAGGCGCAGGTTCTCGTGGCTGATGCGCTGGCTGCGGGTGAGCAATGAATAGGCAAACTGCTCGGGCGGCAGGCCGGCATAGCGTTCCACGTTCTCGAACCACTCGGTGGAGTTGCGTGCCGCGTTCTGGATCTTGAGCACCTCGACGCTGCGCAGAGCCTGGTAGTCCCGCAGCGCGCCGTCCAGATCACCGGGGTGCTTGGCGATGCTGCGCGCCAGCTCGATCGCATCTTCCAGCGCCAGCTTGGTGCCCGAGCCGATGGAGAAATGCGCTGTGTGGGCGGCGTCGCCCATCAGAACCACCGGCTGCTTGCCGTTGTGGTGGACCCAGGTCTTGCAGATCACGCGGGGGAAGCGGATCCATTGGGCCGAGCCGCGCAGATGGCTGGCGTTGGACATCAGCTTGTGGCCGTCCAGCGTGGAGGCAAAGAGCTTCTCGCACCAGGCGATGGCGTCTTCCTTCTCCATGCTCTCCAGGCCAGCCTTGCGCCAGACCTCTTCCGGCGCCTCGACGATGAAGGTGGAGGTGTCTGCATCGAACTGGTAGGCATGGGCCTGGAACCAGCCGTGCTCGGTCTCTTCCAGGGCGAAAGTGAAGGCGTCGAACTTCTTGTGCGTGCCCAGCCAGACAAAGCGGCACTGGCGCAGGTCAACGTCGGGCTGGTAGCTGGCGGCGTACTTGCTGCGGATGCGGCTGTTCAGGCCGTCGCAGGCGATGATGAGGTCGGCATCCGGGTACTGCTCGTCGCCTTGCACATCGGTCTCGAACACCAGCTGGACGCCCAGCTCCTCGCAGCGTGCCTGCAGGATGTTGAGCAGGCGCTTGCGGCCTATGCCGCAGAAACCGTGGCCGCCCGAGACCATCTTGTGGCCGCGGATGTTGACCTCGATGTCGTCCCAGTGGTTGAAGGCGTCCAGGATCTGCTCCGCCGTCTGCGGGTCGGCCGCCTGCAGATTGCCCAGGGTCTGGTCGGAGAACACCACGCCCCAGCCGAAGGTGTCGTAGGGCTTGTTGCGCTCGACCACCGTGACCTGGTGGGCCGGGTTCTGCTTCTTCATCAGCAGCGCGAAATACAGGCCCGAGGGGCCGCCGCCAATGCAGACGATGTTCATGCGCGCTCCAAAAAAGTACCGACCTATATATTTTAGGCTTAAAGCATCTGGGCGGCAAAGAATTCGTCACAAATGAGCTGGACGGGGCTTGTGATCCTGGTCAAATGCCCGATATGCTGCACTGCAACAATTAAACCGGAGCTCAGCAATGGCAATCACAGCGGCGGATCTCATGCAGGCCACCCGGCTCACCAGCCAGGGCCGCCTGCTGGAGGCCACCCGTGCCATCCAGCGGGCCCTGGCGGGCCACCCCGAGCCCGAAGCGCCGAAGCCGCCGGCCGCCGGCGTCGCGGATGTCACGGATGTGACCTACCGCGAGGTCCAGCGCCCACCGTCGGACAAGGTTTCCGCACCGTCCCTCCCCGCCGGGCGCAGCCAGGCCGCGCGCCCCTCTTCCTTCCTGCCGCACAGCTTTGACTTCGGCGGCGAGCGCCATCCCTACCACCTCTATGTCCCTTCCCGCTCCGAGGCCGACGGCAAGCTCCCCCTGGTGGTGATGCTGCACGGCTGCAAGCAGGACGCGGCTGACTTCGCCCGCGGCACGGCCATGAACGCGCTGGGCGAGCAGGAGAAAGTACTGGTTCTGTACCCTGAACAGCTGCGCAAGGCCAATGGCATGGGCTGCTGGAACTGGTTCGAGCCCGGCCACCAGGGCCGTGGCGCCGGTGAGCCGGCCATGCTCGCCGCCCTGGTGCAGCAGGTTGCTGCCGAGCACGACGCCGATCCTGCGCGCATCTATGTGGCAGGCCTGTCCGCCGGCGGCGCCATGGCGGCGGTGCTGGGCCAGACCTATCCGGATGTGTTTGCCGCCGTCGGCATCCATTCCGGCCTGCCCGCCGGCGCGGCCCACGACATGCCCTCGGCTTTCAGCGCCATGCGCAAGGGCACGGGCTCACGTTCCACCAAGGCTGCGGCCGTCCCGACCATCGTTTTCCATGGCACGGCCGACAAGACCGTGTCGTCGAAGAACGCGGACGCCATCGTCGATGGGCAACTGGCCGCATGGACCGCCCGGGGCACGCAGCTGGCAAGCAGCAAGCAGGCACAGGGCGCCGGTGCGCGGACCGCTGCCTGCACCCGCTGGCAGGATGGTGACAAAAAAAGCCTGCTGGAAAGCTGGTCGGTCGCGGCCAGCCCGCACGCCTGGTCCGGCGGCGATGCCTCGGGCTCTTTCACCGACCCGGCCGGTCCGGACGCGTCGGCGCAGATGCTGCGGTTCTTCCTGCAGCACCGGCAGCGCGGCTAGGCAGCGGCTGCAGTGATGCGGCCCATGCGGCCGGCCTTGAAGTCGGCAAAGGCCTGGTGGATCTGCTCTTCGGTGTTCATCACAAAGGGGCCGTAGCCCACCACCGGCTCATCGATCGGCTCACCCGACAGCAGCAGCACCGTGGCATCCTGCACGGCCTGGACACGCAGCAGGTCGCCGGCGCGCTCCATCACCGCCATTTCAACTTCGCCCACCACCTGCTCGCTGCCGCCGGCGCGGATCGCGCCTTTGAGCACCATCAGCGCCGTGGTGTGGCCTTCGGGCAGTTTGAACTCCACCGGCTGGCCCGCCTTCAGGCGCAGATCCCAGACGTTCATCGGCGTGAAGGTGCGCGTGGGACCGCGCGCCCCACCGTACTCGCCCGCGATGACGCGCACCGAGCCTGAGCCCTGCGGCAGGTCGACCTTGGGGATGGTGGCGTCGGTGATGCCCTGGTAGCCGGGCGCGGCCATCTTGTCCCTGGCCGGCAGGTTGACCCAAAGCTGGACCATCTCGAACGGCCCGCCACGGCGTGCGTAATCCGGGCCGTGGTATTCCTCGTGCACGAGGCCCGAACCGGCCGTCATCCACTGCACATCGCCAGGGCCGATGGTGCCGCCGCCGCCGGCCGAATCGCGGTGCGAAACCTCGCCCTCGTAGACGATGGTCACGGTCTCGAAGCCGCGGTGCGGATGTTGACCCACGCCGCGCTGATGTGTGGTCGGCGCGAAGCTGGTGGGCGCTGCGTAGTCCAGCAGCAGGAAAGGCGACAGGGCCTGCGGCGTGTCGTTGTAGGAAAAGATTTTCTGCACCGGGAAACCGTCGCCAACCCAGTGGTGGTCCTGGCTGCGGCGGATGGACACCAGCTTCTTCATGGATAACTCCTTGTCAGAGCTGCAGATGGGGATGACGGAGCCCATCCACCAGGGCAGGATTTCAGGAAACACTGTCCCGCCAGCGGGACGTCACGCCGCCTTGGCGACCGCATCGTGCGCCAGCGCCATCACGTCGCGCGGGTGCAGGCCCTTGAGCTTGTGGTCGCTCCACACTTGGCGCCAGCGGCGCGCGCCGGGCAGGCCGTTGCGCAGGCCCAGCATGTGGCGGGCGATGTGGCTCCAGGACGTGCCGTGCTGGTCCGCCTCGCGGGCCATGTACTCGGTCATCTGCAATTCCACCGATTCCCGCGTCTTGCCCTCGTCCACGGGCGCGCCGAAGAAGGCGCTGTCCCAGGAGGCCAGCCACCAGGGGTTGTGGTACGCCTCGCGGCCCAGCATCACGCCGTCCACCGCGGCCAGCTGCTCGCCGACCTGGGCGCTGGTGGTGATGCCGCCATTGACGGAGATGGCCAGCCGCGGGAACTCCTGCTTGAGGCGATGGACCAGTTCGTAGCGCAGTGGCGGCACCTCGCGGTTCTCCTTGGGCGACAGGCCTTTGAGCCAGGCATTGCGCGCGTGGACGATGAAGGTCTCACAGCCGGCCTCGGCCACGGTGCCGACGAAGTCGCGCACGAAGCCGTAGCTCTCGTCCTTGTCGATGCCGATGCGGTGCTTGACCGTCACCGGCAGGTCCACCACATCGACCATGGCCTTGACGCAGTCGGCCACCAGGGCCGGCTCGGCCATCAGGCAGGCGCCGAAGGAGCCGCGCTGGACCCGCTCGCTGGGGCAGCCGCAGTTGAGGTTGATCTCGCCGTAGCCCCATTGCTGGCCCAGCTTGGCGCTATGGGCCAGCTCGCCGGCATCGCTGCCGCCCAGTTGCAGAGCGACCGGGTGTTCTTCGGCGTTGAAGTCCAGGTGGCGCGGCACGTCGCCATGCACCAACGCCCCCGTGGTCACCATCTCGGTGTACAGCAGGGCGTGGCGGCTCAGCAGCCGGTGGAAGTAGCGGCAATGGCGGTCGGTCCAATCCATCATCGGAGCGACACTCATGCGACCAATGTTAAGATGTTGATTCATAAGGAAAATAACTTCTTCATCGTGCCATAAAACAAGTCGTGTGCGATAAAAAGTGCACACGAAGTGCACAGGAAGTACATCTCAAAGCCATAATCGATACACGATTTGTCACACATGGAGTGCACACGTTGCCCACTTTTCAGAAGCTCCCAAGCGGCAAGTGGAGGGTTCAGGTCCGGAAAGCAGGACTTTACCGCGCGGCCACTTTCCCCACTAAGCGGGAGGCCCGGGACTGGGCGGTTGTCGTCGAGAGCCAGGCCCACCACATCGCCGCGGGGGGATTCGCCCCCGTACCCAAAGAGGCTACCTTCGCTGATCTTGTGGAGAAGTACCGTGGCAGCCACGGCCGCATTCCTGGGAAGACGAAGGCTGCCACCCTGGACATGTTGGTCCGCGAGCTAGGCAAGATACGGCTCGGCGCGCTGAATGCAGTTGTTCTGCGTGACTTCATCGATCGACGGGTAAAGGCCGGCGCCGGCGGCGTCACAGTCGCCGGTGATCTATCTTTCCTGTCTGCGGTACTGAAGTGGGGCCGGCACGCCCGGCAGTTGGACATTAACGACAGGCTGGCAGTAGAGGCGCGCGCCAGTCTGAAGGTGCGCGGCCTGGACACCCGCAGCAAGGAGCGATCGCGCGAACCCGCGGACTCTGAACTGCAGCGTCTGTTCGAGTATTGGCAGGCCAACCCGCGCCAGCGTATCGACATGCCCTTGCTCTGTCGGGTCGCGCTGGCTACGGGCATGCGGCAAAACGAAATCTGCTCACTGGCGGTCGAAGACGTTGACCGCCAGCGTCGCACCGTGATCATTCGGGATCGCAAGGACCCGCAGCAGAAGCATGGAAATGATCAGGTGGTTCCCCTGCTGCCCGACGCATGGGCGATCATAGAGCCGCTGTTGGAGAACCGTGAGCTAGGCTCAATCTTTGGAGTGCGTGCAGCCTCAGTCTCATCGGCATTCACGCGCGCCTGTCAAAAGGTGACGCCGCCGATCATTGATCTGCACTTCCACGATCTTCGGCATCGCGCGACGGCGCAGTTCTTCCGCATGGGACTGGACATTCCGCGTGTAGCACTGCTCACCGGGCATAAGACCTGGGCGATGCTCAAGCGCTACACCAACATCAAGCCGGAGGACGTGCACTCGGCGATTGAGAAACGAGCCCTGACGTTTCAGGCTTGAGAAGTCGCCTGCATTGCCGAGCGCAGCAAAGGCAAAAGCTGCCCGTGGCACATCCGGGGCGTGAGGGACAATAAAGTAGCGCCTACGCTGATCTCCGGAACGCCGCGCCTGACAGGCAAGCGCGGCTCCTCAACGGGTTGTGCTAGCTAGACCATGAACGAAGACAAATCAGAGACCTCCACTACTGCCCCTCATACCCGAGACCTAGACGAAGTCTCCTATCTCATTGGGCGCATCGCAATAGAGCGCCCCGATGTTTTTAGTCGGACCATGGCCAGTTGGTACCTAAACAACGAGATGCCCGAGGACGAGCTGTTTCGCAGTTGGGCCGACCTAACCCACGAATCCCCCAGACCTCCATTCGCCCAGGTCAATGACCGGAGGCTCGCAGCCGAGCTGATAGCGGAGGCTTCAGAAGGTCCGTCCCCTCCGCTCGACGAAGATTTCGTGTCCTTATACAACTTCGTGTGGCGGGAAGCGCGTGACGCGCTGCGCATGAGCTCTATCCAATACCACTACCAAATTGAGTTGATGGACAGTAGGTTTGGCCGGCGCGTTCCGAAGCATGACGCTCGAATCCTCACCCCCTTGACAGAAATGGCAGTCCTGCTGGAGGAGGCCCACAGTGCTTTGGGCATGTTCGTTAACGATCCCGCATGGTTCGTACGCAATGGGCTGCCGCTATACAGGCAGGGTCCGGACGACACATACACCCTCGCCGACAACAGCGACCCGGTCGTGCAGTTCCTGCTGATCGGGCGCCAGCTCGAAGCAAAACTCCCGCCGGAGCCTCTTCCAGACTGGATGGATGACGTGTTCATCAAAGTTCACGACAAGCAAGCGCATGACTGGATGTTCGCCGGTCCGGACTGCTACGAGCTGACAGGAGATGCACATCTGATGCGTCGGCGAGCGCTGAGGCGTCACCTAGAGCTCCCCGAGGCCACGAGCAAAGACGAGAAACCCGCTGCCGGCACCCCAGTCTCAGACTACCTCCGACCGGATCATCCTCGCTACACGCCCAAGTTGGCCGCAGCGGTGCATGCGTGGGAGGCCGTCACCGAACCCCTGCCCGGTAGCACCACGAAGCAAAGCCTAGAGAAGTGGCTTACAGAGAACGCTAGCCGGTTCGACCTCTCCGGCAAGGCCATTGGGGAATGTGCGGCCGTCTCCAACTGGATGACAAAGGGCGGCGCGCCGAAGACACCTGGGTAACCTACCCACCCTTTCCCTCGAACCTCGGGTCAGGTTTTCATGCCGGACGCCGAGGTTTTCTACGTTTGGAGAGCTATCCGGCAGAGCCACTGACGCTGATATTCGGTCATCAAATGTACCGATGAGGCAGGAATGGCTTCCCCCGACGACACAAACGTTTATCCCTCGCGCATTCAAGAGCTGGCGCAGTCCCTGGACTGCTTTACCGAAGAAGACGTCTGCACGCTCTGCAAGGTCACTTTCGGAACTTTGGAGGCATGGCGCAAGAGGCATAAGGGCCCCGCCTACTCTCGCATTGGCAATCGCGTCCTCTACCCGCGAGCGGGCGTCCGCGAGTTTCTCGACCGCCAGGTGCGCGATCGCTCCGCCAGCGCTGCGAGGACCGCTCTGTGACTGGCTCCCATGTGTTTGCGCTCACAACCGGAACTTGCTCTGTGCACTCGTGGGGCCCCAGTTTCCGTTCTCCTGACCTCGCCGCCCTGGCCACATCCGCGCAACAGATAACGAGTTTCCATTTGAGCATGAAGACTTCGCCCTGGAAGTGCAACGAGTGAGCAACCGAGTGACGAACCTCTGTCGCCCACTGGCGATGAGCCCCGCCCGTAAGGGCGTTCTCATGGCGTTCGCAGACCGCGCTGACGATGCCGGCTTCTGCTGGCCATCTTTGCCTTGGATCTGCGAGTGGACCTGTCTGAGTCGGACGGCCGTTATCCAGGCCACGAAGGCCTTGGAAAGTTGCGGAGTTATCAGGGTGGACAGGGTGAAGGGGCGCAACAACAGGGTGACCTTGCTCCTCGATGCCATCCGAAGCCAGTATGCCGCGCGTACCGGTGCGGGAGAGACCCTACCCCGTACGGCAGACGCACCCCCACCCGTACGCGAGACGCACGGGAGCGGTGCGGTTGGCGCACCCGAGACACCAGCACATCCAGAAGACATCAAAAAACAGGAGAAAGAGCAACGCTCAGCACCAAAGCACCGCATCCCTGAGGACTGGAGGCCGGACGCGAAGTTGCATGCGTGGGCATGTGAGAAGCGACCAGACCTGGACCTGGTGACCGTGATTGAAAACTTCCGCGACCACTATCTCGCGACCGTCGAGCTGCGCACAAGTTGGGATGTCAGCTTCCGCTCCTGGGTTATTCGGGAGCGCGGGAGCGCAGCGCACGCTGGCGCAGCGGCCCCTGGTTCTCCGCGGCCCTACATCGATGCGAACGAGACAGCGCGAATGCTCGCCACCCGAGACCGTCACGCGGTGCCGCCGCCAGTCGAGATCCGCCAGAGGATTGATCAATTGCTAAGCACTCGGCACAGGCAACCCATTAACCGCGACGTCAGCAAGGAGGGTTAACTCGATGTGCCCATTCCATGACAGAACAGCAGTCGTGAGCACCAAGTTTCCCCATCAGACACGAGCACGTGCACCCCCCGTAGGTTCTTTGGGGGCTAGGCGCCCTGAGGGTAATTTCGCCCCCGACGGTTTCCTAGTGAGTGGATTTTCTAATTGCTTGACAGTTGACAAAGGAGCTCAAATGAGTGGAGTGTGGTCCGCAGTTGTGATGGAGCATTACCCGAGCGGCGGTGGTGAATACCTGCTTGCCTTGGTACTTGCAGATAGCGCCGACGAAATGGGGTATGTCACCATCGAAACGACTCTCGAATTCCTGCGCTTTTCGCGCTTAACTGAAGCGGGTTTTCATCGGGCGTTGGCAAAGATGAAAGCGAAAGGTTGGCTCATCCTGATCGATGCTAGCGAGTGCTGGTACCAGCTGCGAAACCCAGGGGGGCCCCGTCGCAAGAAGCAGAAAAAGTAATCTGCGCATCAAGCTCCGCCCGCCCAGACCGATCAACTAGCGGGTGGATCCACGCCGTGACCGCCGGATGAACAATCCGGCGGTGACGTCCGCTCTCGCCATCCAAAACAGACGTTGTAGCGCTATCAGACCAGACAGGGCCAATCCTCAAAAAAGGCAATCGCCGATCGACCCGGGTGCATGCGAGCCGTACTGCCCATTGAGACACCGAATGAGTAGAGGTAAATAGGGCGAAGGAAGGAGGTTCAGAAGCTGGTCCTGCTCCAAAGTGGGCGCTCTGCTGAACATCCGGGAAAGAAGTTATGCCGAAGGCGCCAACGCTTGATCCTTGGGCCGCCTTCACTTCTGACCTCAATCCACATCGCAGACGCCCTTCAACCTCCAAAACGACTGGCCCGAACATGGAAACCCGCCCCCCTTTGCCCCCATTTTCACGCGACACTGCCGTGCAAAAGATTCGCCTGGCCGAAGACGGCTGGAACACACGCGATCCTGCGCGCGTGGCGCTGGCCTACAGCGAGGACACTCACTGGCGCAACCGATCGGAGTTCCTGTCAGGACGACAGGCCGCGCAGTCCCTCCTTCAGCGCAAGTGGCAGCGCGAGCTGGACTACCGACTGATCAAGGAGCTATGGGCTTTCGAGGCGCACCGGATCGCGGTTCGGTTCGCGTACGAATGGCATGACGACTCCATGAACTGGTACCGGAGCTACGGCAACGAGAACTGGGAGTTCAACGCGTTCGGTCTGATGATTCACCGGCACGCGAGCATCAATGACCTGCCCATCACCCAGGCAGATCGGAAGTTTCACTGGCCCCTCGGCCGGCGGCCGGACGAGCACCCCGGCTTGACTGAACTCGGCTTGTAAGCCGGTCCTCTAAGGTCATCCAGCCATCAATCCGAGCCGAATCCGTTGCCCGGTCATCCTCGCGGCTAGTGTGTAAGTCTGCCAGCGCCGTGCGAATTCTCGGCGCGCTCGGTTGGAGACGTTTCGCGGTGAGTGGCTTTCCTCGACCGTGCTAGCGTCCTGCGCGGACGGATTTGGAAAAGCTGACCTAAACGAAGTGATCGACGAAGCCATCAAGCTCGGCGACTCGATGTGAAGCACATGCGCGTTTCACGAGGCACAACCGAATCTGCAAGGCAAGGCACGGCAGACATCAAAAGTCCTTCTGCCAGAGCGGCTACCTGAGGCCTAGGCGAGACAAGCAACCTGATCGAAAGGGGGTGTCAACCATGACCGCACATGACGACCATGAGAGCAGCCTGTGGGATTTGCCCGCCGGCATGACACCGACTCCAAGGAGATCCTATGAAACTCGTCAACGCTTGCTCAGCCCTGGTGCTGGCCGCCATATTCGCAGGGCCCGCTCTGGCTCAGGGCCCCGCCAACCCCGAAATGGTGCCGCCCGGCACGTCACTGCCGCCTGCTAAGGCCAAAGCCACCGCCGACGAGAAGGCGCTGGGTAAGGCACAACGCAAGCAAACCGGCGCCGCCGCCGCCAAGGAAGATCAACACGCCGAAGGCGATCCTCGCCCCGAAGCGAGCGCAAAGGTCACTAAGGCCGATCGCCAAACAGCCCGCGCCGAGCGCAAGGCTGAGAGCCGCCGCGCCAACAAGGCCGGGGAGATCACCTCCAAGGGCGAAATTGGCAGCGTGAAGTAGCGCTACGGCCGCCTGGCTCCTAGGCGGCCTCTTTCTTCCCACCGGCAACCGCAGGCACCGCCAAAGCGGCTATGCCCACCTCCACGCGGCCTCCCTCTCTGCCCGAGCCCCCTCGCCGCCGTCTCTATTTTTTCAGCGCAAGACCAGGCGTTATCCACACCTGACACCATCGTCTGGAAATGCGACTGCGCGCGCACCATGAGAATCCGTAGGCACTGCTTCGTGAGCCCACTGCAGCCGCCGCCAGCGGCTACGAGACTATTCCCGCCATTTCCTTCCTCAAACCATAAGCGCACGCAAAGGTACCCGTAGTGAGAAAAAGCATGCGCGGCCCTTGTCGGGATTTAAGAGGAGGGGACGAGACAACTCCGGCAAGGTTGATGCCGCGCATGCTGAAACTTTGGAAGAACTCAGGCCATGATGCGGCAGCTGCCGAACTTTCGCCACCACCCCTGGGGGAATCAGCTCCTGACCAGAAGGGTTAGGTATCCTGGATGCAAGCACGGTCCAGCGTCCCGATGCAGCGGTCACGCCGAAGCGGCGTCGCATCCTCGCGAGCGTTCCAGCAAGAGGATGTGCGGGGACTCGCGCCAAGGAGGGAGGCTCAAACAGAGCAGGGGATCCAAAGTGGCCTCTTAACTCCTGGAGCGGCTATGCAAATGAATTTCCTTAAAGCGTCACGGCCCGCACCGGAATCCGGCAACGCCACAACCGATGCAGACGCCGACTTCATGTTCATGCTTGACGGCTACCGGGCTAGCGGCGGTATTGTTCGTGCCGACGAGATGCCCAGCGTGCTCAGGTCGCAGCATGGTGCTGAGATCAAGGACATCGCCCGATGGATCGCCGCCCGGCACGTGGTGTACCTCTATTGGGCCGGCAACTATTGGCTGCCCGCGTTTCAGTTCGACCGCCACGATAGGCAACCTAAAAGGGAACTGCGGCCAATTTTGGCGCAACTCGCCCCGGCCTTTGATGAATGGGATACAGCCGTCTGGTTCTCGCGTCCCAACCCCTGGCTTTCAGGTGAAGTACCGGCGAACCTTCTGTCGAGCCATGCAACAGACGTTGAGGAAGCCGCGCGCGCAGACAGGTTCGCACGCAGGGGATAGGCACGCCATTGAGTCATGCCTATCTGCACCCCACGTGCCGCAACACGGCTGCATGCCGCGCAGCGCATACCTCGTGACACGGGATGCGCAAGTAGCCATCTTTTGGCTGGCATCCGCGCCCGAGGGAGGCACCAGCGTCAGGACGAGCGAACCCCACCAGAGCCTGATGCGCAACTTGTGGGGCGCGCTGATGTCGCTCTTTGTCGACGAAGAATGGCTCTAGCGGCAGGTCTGACACGTCGACTACGGCGTGGCGCTTTGGGAGGCTGTGCTTCCGTAAGGCCTACCAGATCAGATCAACGTGAAACTGGACACTCAGATTGCCCCTCAGTGCTTAACTGAGAGCGCATTGAAGTGCGCCGTTTCATGGGGCGCACCCGTCCCCTGCACTTCAACGAGCCCGCGTTCACTGGCAATGCAGATCGCCTTGGTGCGGCTGCTCGCGCCGAGTTTGCACATGACGGACTTCACGTGGGTTTTCACAGTCCCGATCGCAATGTCCAGGCGGCGTGCAATCTGCTTGTTGCATTCACCATGAGCCAGCAGCGCCAGGACCTCCTGCTCCCTGCCGGTCAGTAATTCACGTCCGAAACTGCTAGCCATGCGGTCGATAACGATCTTGCTGAGGTATCGCTGACCTCGCGCCAACGTGAGCAATGCTTCAATGAGTTCGGCTGCCGAACATGCGGGAGACAGGTAACCCCGCACGCCCTTTTCCAGCGCTTGCCGAATTTCCTGTTCGCGGTCGCGGCCGCTCAACACAAGGATATGGCGAGTAGCAACACCCGGTGAACTGGAGCACGATCTGAACGCATGGGCCAGCAACATTCCCCGCTCGTAATCGGTGATGACCACTTCACCGCTGCTCACGGCCGCCAAGGCATCCCAGTCGTCGTCCACCACCTTGGCATCCAGGCTCGAATGCCCGCGAAGAACACCCTCGATGCCAAGCGCCAGGAGCGATTCGGGAAGTGCAATGCACACGGAAAGGGGAGTGGATCCGGCAAGTCTCATGGCGCCCTCTTGGGTTCCTGGGGAACCGACGATCGGCTCCCACCTTGTTGCCATGGTCGCGCGACTCGTGGGGTTGTCGCAAGTTAAACACGGTAAAACTTGAAGCTGCGCGGGCCGGTCATCGCGCGCGCCCGCCGTCACGCGCGGACCGTTGACCAATGGATGGGTTCGCATTAACTCCTAAGGATGAGGCGATCTGCAGGGTCGGCAAGGAGACTTCGGGAACCACCCACCGGAGACCTTCCATGACGCAGCCAATCCAATGGGGCCATGCGCCCTCCACTTCTCAACGCCCAGCCGGCGCACAGCAGCCCGGCAGATGGCATCGCCTCGCGGCATCGTTCGCCATATTTTTAGGTCTGGCAGTCCATGCCGCTGCCCCTGCGCCGATCGATGCGCCGGCCGGAACCTATGTCCTCGAAAAGACCCATGCAAGCCTGACCTGGCGGATCCGGCACATGGGACTGTCCAACTACACCGCGAGGTTCAAAAGCTTCGACGCTACATTGCAGTTCGATCCGGAAAATTTCTCTCGCAGTTCGGTTGAAGCCAGTGTGGATCTGGAATCCGTCGAGACGGATTTCGTCCCTACGCAAGGCAGAGACTTTAATGCGGAACTGCGCAGCGCACCCTTCTTCAACGTCGCCAAGTTCCCACGCGCGATATTCGTTTCGAAGAGGGTGACACGCACTGGTGCTCGAACGATGCGTGTCGATGGCGACTTCACGCTGCTTGGCGTGACGCAGCCCCTCAGCCTGGACGTCACTCTCGGCGGCTCGATGCGCTCGCATCCTTTCGCCAAGGTGGCCGCGCTGGGTTTTTCGGCGACGGCGAGCGTGCCGCGGCTGGCATTCGGACTCAATCCCCCGCCGATTCAGCAAGGTGTGGGAACGCAAGCGGACATCGCGATCGAGGCCGAGTTCCTCCGCGCGCCCTGAATTCGAGGTCACCATGACATTCAACCAACTTGATCGGCGCGGGTTCCTGCGCTCCGCCTCCGCTTTCGGCCTGACCGCGATGGGCGGTCCGCTTCCTGCCTATGCGGCGGGAACGCGCTCGACGCCGGACCTCATCCTGAAGAACGGCCGCATCACGACGCTGGACGTCGCCACTCCCGAAGCCACTGCCATCGCGATGCTGGACGGAAAGATCGTCGCTGTCGGTAGCGACGCGGAAGTGGCCCAACTGGGCGACGCCACCTCAAGGGTGGTAGACCTGCAGCGAGCTCGCGTGATTCCGGGCCTCATCGACTCCCACACGCACGTCATCCGCGGCGGCTTGAACTACAACCTGGAGTTGCGCTGGGACGGCGTTCGCAGCTTGAGGACAGCGCTGGAAATGCTGCGTGCCCAGGCACGCGACACGCCACCGCCGCAGTGGGTGCGAGTTGTCGGTGGCTGGAGCGAAATGCAGTTCGAAGAAAAGCGCATGCCCACGCTGAAAGAAATTAACGAGGCGGCACCGGACACGCCGGTGTTCGTACTGAACCTCTACAACCAGGCTTTTCTCAACCGTGCCGCGCTGCGCGTGGTGGGATACACCCGCGATACGCCGCAGCCCCCAGGGGCCATCATCGAGCGCGATGCGCGTGGCGAGCCTACTGGCCTGCTGCTGGCCGAGCCCAATGCTTTCGTCCTCTACAACACGCTAGCCAAGGGTCCGAGGCTCAATCCTGAGGACCAAGTCAATTCCACACTGCATTTCATGCGTGAGGAAAACCGCCTCGGCGTTACCTCGGTCGGCGACGCGGGAGGCGGGTTTCAGAGCTATCCTGAGGATTACGGTGTCATCGAGCAACTTGGCCGGGAAGGCCGCCTAACTCTTCGGATCGCCTACAACCTGTTCCCTCAGAAGGCTAAGTCGGAGCTTGACGACATGCGACGCTGGGTCGCCAGCGGCCGTCCGGGCGACGGATCGGACATGTACCGCTTGAACGGCGCCGGCGAGATGCTCGCCTTCTCGGCCGCGGACTTCGAGGACTTCATGGTGCCCCGGCCTGAGATGCCTGCGGATATGGAGGCGGATCTGGAGGGTATCGTCCGCTTCCTGGCGGGTAACGGCTGGCCATGGCGGATGCACGCCACCTACGAGCAGACGATCACACGGGCGCTCGACGTCTTCGAGAAGGTGCACCGAGACATCCCTATCGACCGCCTGGGGTGGCTGTTCGACCATTGCGAGACCGTGACCCCCGCAAGCCTTGAGCGGATCAAGAAGCTGGGCGGCGGCGTGGCCATCCAGAATCGGATGTCTATGCAGGGCGACTACTTCGTCCGGCGCTACGGCCTCGCGGCCGCGGCCCAGACACCTCCGGTCAAAAGGATGCTGGAGATGGGATTGCCCGTGGCGCTGGGGACGGACGCCACCCGTGTGAACAGCTACAACCCGTGGCAGGCGCTGTACTGGCTTGTTTCCGGGCGCAGCATCGGCGGCACTGAACTTTATCCAGAAGACCGCCGCCTGAGCCGGATGGCTGCACTCAGACTCATGACGGCTGACGGCGCCTGGTTCTCACGAGAATCCGGTCTCAAAGGCGTTCTGCGCCCCGGTGCGTATGCAGACCTCGCGGTGCTCGACCGCGACTATTTCACCGTCGCGCAAGACCAAATCCAAGACATCGTCTCGGTGCTCACCGTCGTCGCCGGCAAGATCGTTTACGGCGGCGGCCGCTACGCACCGCTCGCGCCACCGATTCCACCGGTCTCGCCAACCTGGTCACCAGTTCGAAAGTACGGCGGCTACAGCGCGCGCGCACCCGGCAGGCAAGGCCACAACGCTCGTGCGTACGCTGCGATGTGCGACTGCAACTCCCGTTGCATGGTGCATGCGCATGATCATTTCCAGGCGGCGGCAGCAACTGTTCCGGCGGCAGACCCTAGGGCATTCTGGGGTGCACTCGGTTGTAGCTGCAACGTTTGAGTTGAGCTTCGCTTTCCCGGTGACAGAGTCACCCACCTCTTACCTTCCAACGCCTTGGCTGCTTGCCACGCAGCGGCCCCGGCTGCGGAGGCGGCCCGGCGGCAAGTCGTCCCACGCTGCACGCAAGAAAGGAATCATTACCGATGTCGCAGAAAAGTCCTCACCTTCATCGTCGTCCTAAGAGCAGCAAAATCCCGGAAGGTTCATGGGGAGCAAGCTCGTCCATTTTCTCCGTGTGGCTTCGCCTGCTGGCAGGCATCGCCACAGCCTTGATGCAGATTTCCACACCGGCTGCAGCTGACGACATCACCATCGACACGGCCCCGTTCCAGTCTTCAGCCACTCGCGCGGAGGTTCGCGCGCAGCTGCAACAGTTCAAGAAGGCCGGTCCTCCGCCATGGAGCATTTCCTACAATCCGCTGCAGGGATTCAAGAGCACCAGGAGCAGGGAGGAAGTCAGGCGTGAGATGGCTGCGTCCCGCGATGAGATGAGGGCCCTTTACGGGGAAGACAGCGGCTCGATCATTCTGCGTCAGCCGGTGCCGCGTTGATCCTCGGTGCGGGCCGGGCTGGGCCCGTCCCTATTTGTCCCAACTCGTCCGGTTGGATTTGCCGCGTTGTTGCCTCGAGTTAGGTGCGCTGGCACTCCCACTGCTGGCTCGCGAGTTACATGCGCCATTCTGAACAAGGGTGGGCATCGTCAAGGAAGATGACTAGCGAATCGCAGCCATCTCATTCGCGTTCGATCGCTTCGTGGTACTTCCATTGCATCAGATGCTCATGAGAGGCGACGCCCCCGTGCGGTGAGGAAGGCACTCGGGAACGACGCACCTTACATCCCTGCAGTTTGACCGAGTTCGGCTCCTCAGGCATTTGGGCTGTCTGAACCCATGGATGCCGTGCACTGCCCCCAATTGCCAGTCACAGCCGCATGCAAAACCAACTTGCCGGACTCCGTGTGTGCACGCTGCCGCGCATCGATCTGACAGGGTGGGCTCCTCGACGTACTTCCTTTTCCCGACCCCCTCACCACCTCTTCGCGTGTATCCGTCCGATCTTCTGACAGCCAATATCGCCATGCCTTCGCAACCACCCGTTTCAGGAGATTTTCATGGACAACGCATACACCCCGACCCGCCGAAATCTGCTTGTCGCCGCCACCGCGGCGGCAGGCGCGAGTTCCGCCGCAATAGCGGCAGTCCCTGCCAAAGCCGGCTCCAAGGCAAGCGTCCTTGCGACCGGGGGCGGACAGGCCCTGTTCAACCCCGCCGATTGCGTGCTCCTCCTGCTGGACCACCAGACTGGCCTGTTCCAGACCGTCAAGGACATCGCGATCGACGATCTCCGCCGCAACACGGCGATGCTGGCGAAAATGGCCACACTGCTGAAGATTCCCGTCATCACGACGGCGTCTGAGCCTAACGGACCGAACGGCCCGCTTATGCCGGAGATCCACGAATTCGCCCCCCACGCCGTCTACGTTCCGCGCAAAGGTGAAGTGAACGCCTGGGACAACGGCGATTTCGTCAGAACCGTTCGGGCGACCGGCCGCAAGACCCTGATCATGGCTGGCGTCTGGACCAGTGTCTGCGTGATGTTTCCGGCTCTGGACGCCCAGGAGGCTGGATTCAACGTGTATGCGGTGATGGATGCCTCCGGAGATCCGAGCGAAATGGCTTCCCGCACGACGCTGGCCCGCCTTGTGCAGGGAGACGTCATTCCCACGACCGCTAATGCCGTACTCTGCGAGATGCACCGCACCTGGGCCCGCCCCGAAGCCGCGGAGCTCGCAAAGCTGTACATTCTCGCGGCGCCAAACTACGGCGCCGTGTTCGAAAGCTACCAGAAGGCGCAAGAGGCCGCCCGTTCCAAGTGAACCGCTGTCTGCCATCCGGGAAACGCCGGTAACCGGTCCTTGGCGACTTACCCCTCGATCCGGTTGAACGCTTCAGGGCCGACTGGCGGCGCGCACGGGGCGGTCCAGTCGGTCCTGCCATATTCGGTGGGCCAAACACCGCGGCCGCTTACGCTCAAAAAAATAGGGCGCTTCAAACACTCGCGAGAGGCAGCCAAAGCCGCATCCCTGGCGCTGCCGCGCCCGGTCTGCATCACTGCAGCTGGTCTAACAGCTTTCTGCAGAGAACCAGGTCACGGGTATCGGCGCCCTCGGTGAACGCTCCGTGGATGGACGTAAGCAGCTGCCGTGCCTCTGCCGAGCGTGACTGAGAGCTCCAGAGCGCGGCCAGATCATTCGAACTGCGCAGTTGCCAGGTCAGCGCACCGATCTGACTGGACAGGGAGATCGACTGTTGTAGCAGCCTCTCGGCGCTTTCATCCTGGCCTTGCAACGCCGCGATGCAAGCCTGGATGCGCAGAATTTCGGGCAGACACCAAGTCTCGTTCTGGACTTGCGCAAGCTCCAACGCTTCGCGGATCGTCGCCTCCGCCTCCGCAAATCGTCCGGCAGACGCCAATGCCTGTGCGAGCATTGCAACGTAAAACGGCAGCCTGGCCCGATGCCCGGTAGAGCGAAATTCTGAGATTGACTGCTGGAGTGCGGCGACTCCCTCCGCACAGCCGGGATCGCGCACCGAGGCGACGGCCCCCCTGCAGAACGTGACGATGGGACGCCACATGACGATTCCGTGTTGCTCGACGAGGTCATCAAGCATGGCGGCTTGGCTGCTGCAATCCTCTTCGCGGCCCAGCCACAAATATAGGAGGCAGTTCCACGCAAGCGCGATGCTCAGTGAGAGTTCATGCTCTGCCTGACGTCCATACGCCGAGATCATTTCCGCGGTCCGCACGGCTGTCTCGGGCAACCCGGTCAGCCATTGCGCGTGGCTGAGAACGACCAGGACATTGATGCTGTTGCTGTACTGGAACCGGGCAAAGCGTGTGTCGTTGTAATCCTGGGAGTGTTGCGCATGGAGCCGTTCCATCCGGACCCGGGCGCTGAGTAGCCTGCCGATGAAAAGTTCGCCCACGCTGAAATGCGTTTCGCCTTCCGCCAGCGAGGAAGGATCCTGCGCCGAGGCTATGGAGAAGAACGTCTCGAGTGTGCGCAGCCCCGCATCGGTCTCGCCGTAGAACAGCTCGAACGTCCCGACCAGCCGCAGGCAGCGAAGGCGAAAATCGGTCTCGTTGAGCTGCTCCGAGAGCGTGAGCGCGCGGCGCATGGCCACACGCGCCTCGGGCACCACGCCGCGGGTGTAAAGGATGGCGCCGGCAAGTGCGAACTGGAGGTTCATCTCCAGGGCTGTTCCACCTGCCTCGTCCTCACTGAGCTCCGCGATAGCACGCGTGAGATGGAGCCGGCTTTCGTCGGTTAAGGAAAAGTGGTTCCAGAGCAGCGTTCCCGCCGCCGTCAAGCGGATGTGCAGGGAGCGCCCCACCGGTTCAGCGCCGGTCCAGGCAAGCGCGGACCTTAGATCGTCCAGGTGGGCGCCGTAGGTGGCGCCCCAGTCGCGCGACAGCTGCTGGCCCCATTCCCCGACGGCCCGCTCCAGGACGGTGCAGACATATTCGGCGTGGCGCCGGCGGACCGGTTGATCTTTTCCCGCCCGGACCAGCTTGTCGAGGCAATAAGCACGCGTGGTTTCCAAAGGCCGGTAGCTCGTGTCAGGCACCTGCCCTTCAATCGTAAGCAGGGATTTGGAGGCCAGCTCCGCCAGGATTGACGCCGCCTGCACGACCGGCACTTCGGCAACGCTAGACGCGCCCATGAGCTGGAACGCGCCGGTGAAGACGGACACGGCTTGCAGCAGGCAAGCCTCCTTCGGCGTGAGCAAGCTGAAACTCCAATCCAGCGTGGCGGCAAGAGCACGGTGCCGCTCCAGGCCGCCGCGCCGGCCATCAAGAAGCCGGAAGCGGTCGTCTAGTTGCTTTTGAAGGCCCTTCACGCCGAACGCATCGACGCGCATGGCGGCGAGCTCGATCGCGAGAGCGACTCCATCAAGACTCCTGCAGATGTCGGCGACAGCCTGCGCGTCGCCGTCGTTCAGCACGAACGTGTCCAGCCTGTCAGTGGCGCGGTCCACGAAGAGCTGGACCGCGGGATAGGCCAGCGCGCCTCGGGCACTCAGTCCGGCCGACCGCGGCGGCAGGGCCAAGCCGGGTAGCGTGTGAACCAGCTCACCCTCCATGCGCAGCGCTGCGCGGCTCGTCGCCAAAACATGCACGCCGGGCGCCTCCTGGAGGATTTTCCCCACACAGTCAGCAATGGACTCGACCAGGTGCTCGCAATTGTCCAGCACGAGAAGCATCCGGCGCTCCCGCACGAACCTGCACAGGGCGGCCAGAACGTGGGCCGAATGCACCACCAGGCCCGTCGCGCTGGCGACGGCATGAGGCACCAGCGCCGCATCCCGCAATGGCGCGAAATCCACCATCCACACGCCATCCTCGAACGTGCCGACTGCGCGTTCCGCCACCGCCAAAGCCACTGTCGTTTTGCCAATCCCCCCAGCACCGACGATGGAAACAAGCCGGGATGCGTGGACCGCCTGCTCAAGGATGTCGATCACTTCACCGCGCCCGACGACCCGTGTCGCCAAGATCGGGAGGTTGTGATTCGCCTTCGGAGCATTCAGGTAGATCACCTTGGGCGACGCGCCACCCGTCCCACCCTCACGCGACATCTCGTTGGTCCTCGCGGCCGCCGGGTTCGGAATTCCGGCCGTCCGACCCTGCAATACCCGATAAAACCTCCCAGCCCGGATGCGGCACATCCAATTCGCCAAGAGCTATTGCCCGGCGCCTGACCTCTGTCTGCTCGCCGTCCCCGGCAAGCTTGTCGAGGGCGAAGGCGCGGATGACATGCGTCTGGCGGTACAACATCTCGCCATCGCAGGACTCGGTCGTCAGGAGGGATTTGGAAACGAGACCTGCGATGTCCTCGATCACGGTGGCGCGGTCGGCGCCGGCCGCCCCGCTGATGGCGCATGCTGCATCCAGGCTGAAAAGGCCGGCAAAAGCCGAAACGCGGCGCATGGTCGCCTGCTCGGTGGGCGACAGGAGCACATAACTGGTTTCGACCGCAGCTGTCAACGTCCGATGCCGCTCTGGGCCTTCGTGGTACCCGTCGAGCATGTGGAACCGCCTGTCGAGATGGTCCAACAGCCCGTCGACGCCCAGTGTTCCCACGCGCTGTGCGACGCGCTCGATGGCGAGGGCCAGACCATCCAGTCTCTGGCAAATGGCGGCGACCGCCGGTGCGTTCGCATCGTCAAGCCTGAACGAGAAGGAATGCTTAGCAGCGCGATCGACGAACATCTGCAATGCGGGATATGCCATCGCTTCCGCTGCCTTAAGTCCGTCGGCGCACGGCGGCAGTCCGAGGCCATGCAGGCGGCGCACGCGCTCTCCCCGAATGCAAATCGGTTCGCGGCTGGTGAGGATGATCTTTAGGTTCCTGGTACGCGCCAGCACCTGGTCCACGCATTGGGCGACGGCGCCGATCAGGTGTTCGCAATTGTCCAGAACGAGAAGGATGTGGGGATCATCCAGTCCGCCGTCGGGCAGCCTGGACCTTGCACCCACTCCATCGCCTTGCCCGATGACGTTGACGATGGCCTCGGGAACCTGGGAGGGCTCCTCCGCCATGGAAAGATCGACGAACAGGGCCGCCTTCTTCAACACCGATGCCGCCCTGTTGGAAACCTCCAGTGCGACGGTCGTCTTGCCCGCGCCGCCTGGCCCGACGAGCGACACCAACCGGCCATGCTCCAGATCACTCAGGACCGCGTGAATCATTTCCTCCCGACCGAAAATCCGCTTGGCGCCCGGTGTAGGGCAGCCGGAGCGCGGGACGGCTGGTACATGAGGCCCGGATTGGCAGGCGGAATGTTGCACGGGCGCGACAAACCGGTATCCTCTTCCGACCACGGTTGCGATGTAGCGCGGGGCGCCTGTGTCTTCGCCCAGGACCCGCCTGATGGCGGTCATATTGACCTTCAGGTTGCTCTCTTCAACGACAAGGCCAGGCCACACCAAGGCCAGCAACTCCCGCTTGCTGACGACCTCTCCGTGGCGCTGAACTAGCACCGTCAGCAAGTCGAAGGCCCGCCCGCCCATGCGCACAACAATTCCGCTTTCCAGGAGCAGCTGTCGCTCCGGAATCAACAGGAATGTGCCAAAGGCGAAAGAAGTAGGAAGCCTGGAAATCTGGGCGCTCAAGCCAGCCCCACTGGTGGTTTGTGGAAAATTCAGTATATGGCCGGAGGTCCAAAACCCGGGTTAATTGCGGTAAAAGGGCCGCTGACCTGCGGGGTAACGCTCTCCAGCGCAAGGCCCTTTAGGCATTTTGTGCAGCCTGTGCCAAATACTGATGGATCTGGGCCACGGCAGCGGCTCCTTCACCAATGGCGCCTCCAACCCTTTTGACCGAACCCGAACGCACGTCGCCGACGGCAAACACCCCAGCAACACTGGACTCCAGGGGCGCGGGCACCCATCCGGCCACCGAGGCTGCCAAGGCATGGCCGGTCCGCACAAACCCATGCCGGTCCACATCGATCTGGCATCCGTCCAGCCAGCGGGTTTCCGGCTCGGCGCCGACGAAAAGAAAGACTTGGCGCACCTCCAACAGTTCCTCCACCCCGCTCCCGCGTTCCTGGCAGGTGATGGCGGTAAGCCCGCTGGACGGATCTCCATGCAACCCGGTGATTTCTGTGAAGGGCCGCAGCGCGATGTTGGGGGTGGCTTCCATGCGCTCGATCAAATACTGCGACATCGTTGCGGCCAGTCCAGCCCCACGCACCAGAACATAGACCTGGGACGCGAATTGCGACAGATACACGGCCGCCTGCCCTGCGGAATTACCGCCTCCCACGAGGGCGATCGGCGCACCCAGGCACATCTTCGCCTCAAGCGCAGATGCCCAATACCAGATACCGCGCCCCTCGAAATCCGGCAAGCGTGGCACTGCGGGCCGACGATAACGTGCCCCGCTGGCGATGACGGCACAACGGGCTCGCAGACTCCGTCCATCTGCGAGCCGCAACTGCAGTTCACGGTCGGGACCGGCCCGTGCACAGTCCATCGAATCCACTTCAGTCGGGATCAGCAGCTCGGCGCCGAACTTCTCGGCTTGAACCGAGGCGCGCCCCGCAAGCGCCGCTCCCGAGATGCCCGTCGGGAAACCCAGATAGTTCTCGATGCGCGCGCTGTTGGCAGCCTGCCCCCCATACGCCCTACGGTCCAGGACCACGACGCTTAACCCCTCCGACGCCGCATACACCGCAGTCGCCAGCCCCGCCGGACCGGCCCCCACCACCGCAACATCGTAGAGATCCTCCCGGTCGGCGGAATCGACCATGCCGATGCACCTGGCCAAAGCACCTTCGGTGGGATTTATCAGCACGGATCCGTTGGGGCAGACGACGACGGGCTCGTCACCGGTAGCCCCGTAGTGGGCGATCAGATCCCTGGCCTGGTCGTCCTGGGTTGCATCGACAAGGCGGTACGGTTCGCCGTTGCTTCTCAGGAAGCTCTGGAGTTTCACCAGCTCCATCGACCCCGTTCGCCCGATCAAGACCGGGCCCGTCAAGCCCCATTCGATCAGGGCAACCCGGCGCAAGATCATGGCGCGAACAATCCGTTCGCCGAGTTCGGCCTCGGCGATGATGAGCGCGCGAATCTGCTTGGGGTCGAGCAGCAAGGTTTCCACCTGCTCCAGCGCAACCGCATCCACCAGCGATTGCTTTCCCGACATCATGCCCAGTTCTCCCACGAAATCGCCCGCCCCCAGCTCCACGACGGGCACCGTCTTGCCCAGGCCGTCGCGCTGCACGATAGCGACTTTGCCTTGAAGAATCAGAAACATGCCTTGTGACGCCGTTCCGCTGGCGTCGAGCAGCTCGCCCTCGCGGTGCGTCAGCAAGCGGCCGAAGCGATGGACACGAGCGATCTCGGGGAGTTCGAGCCGCGGAAAGACCTGGTGGCGGCGCGTGGCGAACATGTCAGGGACGTCGGTAGGCATGACAAATCCATAGTTGGTTAGCAGCAGGACCCCGGCGACATGGAAGGCGTCTGGACCAGGGAATTAGGGAACCGATGTAGCGCACTATCGCCAGCTTCCGACCCTGTGCCATCCATCCTTCGGATGCGAAGCGAGCGCGTATCAATGAGAAGGTGCGCGTCATCCTTTCGAAGGAGGAGAAATGCGTCGACAGGCCGCAACCTTGCCGCGCTGTGGCACCAGTCAGTCATTCGCACAGGGACCTTCGCTTTACCGCAATTAACCCTGACCCACGACGTCCAGCGGTAGTCTTCGCATGCGCTGAAACCGCATCGGAGGATTCCATGAACGAAACTGAACATTCATTGAAAGTCGCTGTCTTGCACCAGGAACCGGTCCTGGCTCTCGGTCTCACGGCGACACTTGGTCGCGAATTGGGTGTGCACATCACCACCTCCGTGGCAGATGCCGATGTGATCGTTTCGGACTACACGGCAGCACTGGAGCTGGCGAAAACCAGAGACCAAGGGCGGCTTCGCATCGTAGTGATTACCGCGGTCGACCGCGAACATGACATTCGCCGCGCACTCGATTGCGGCATCCAGGGCTACCTGCTGCAGCATTGCACACCCGAGGAACTCTCGGATGCCGTGCGCGCCGTCGGACGCGGGTCCAGATACCTGTGCAGCTTCGCGGCGCAAAGCGTGGCGGAAAGCCTGACCAGAAACGACCTCACTCCGCGTGAATTGGAAGTGCTCAGGCTGCTGGCGCTCGGTTGCAGCAACAAACTCGCGGCTCGGGATCTGGACGTGGCGCTGGCTACAGTCAAGATGCACGTGAAATCCATTCTCAGCAAGCTAAACGCATGCAGTCGGACCCAGGCAGTGTCGATCGCAGCGAATCGCGGTCTCGTGGCATGGCCCAGGGTCTCTGCCCATGACCTGGCCAGCCTGGACACGAACCTTGCTGACGCGGTCATGGTACCCATGGCGCAGCGCGCGGGCGCCTCAACCCGCTCGTACGCCCGACAAGGGGCCTGAGCGCGCTTCGATCAGGGCAGCCATCGCCCAACAGTCCAAGGTCTTGTCGGATGAAGGCATAGGCGCCGGCGTCGAGGCTGGCAAGCGACTTGGTTCCAGCCTGGTCCGAAGCCTTTCCGAGGCCCCGTGACAGGCCTGCGGACAAGTCGCGCTGCCCCATGCTGACCATGCATATGCCTCCGCGATGGGGCCGCCGCTATCGATACGAAGCATTCCCTCACAACCCTAGCCACCCGGATAGGCGCCAGTTCATACGTCAGGAGGATTTGCGGCAGCAAGTGCTTCACTAATCTGAACTAATCAACCAACGAAGGCGCCACCATGACAAAGATCCTTGTCCTCTACTACTCCTCCTACGGCCATATCGAAGCGATGGCCAATGCCATCGCCGAGGGAGTGCACTCCGCTGGAGCTGAAGCGATGATCAAGCGAGTCCCCGAACTCATGAGTCCAGAGGCTGCGCAGCGTGCCGGCTTGAAACTCGATCAAGCAGCACCATTGGCAACGGTGGAGGAGTTGCCCTCCTACGACGCGATCATCTTTGGAACGCCGACGCGGTTTGGGAACATGGCGGCACAGATGCGCAATTTCCTGGACCAGACTGGCTCCCTGTGGGCGAAGGGCGCCCTCATCGGAAAGGTCGGCAGCGTCTTCACCAGCGCCGGCAGCCAACACGGTGGACACGAGACCACCATCACGAGCTTCCACACCAGTCTGCTACACCATGGGATGGTGATTGCCGGCCTGCCGTACTCGGAATCACGCCTGACAGACATTTCGCAAGTGAGTGGAGGCAGCCCTTACGGCGCCTCCACGATCGCTGGGCCGGATGGGTCCAGGACACCGAGCCCGCACGAGCTGTCGATGGCCAGTTCGCAGGGGAAATACATTGCAGGCATCGCGGCAAAGCTGTCCCGCCCATGACGATGCACGCGCCTGCACCTGCCGTGCAGGATGCTCACACCTGACTGGCGCACACCGCGTGGCGGCGTGCTTCAGGGCCTAGACCCGCGGCCCACCACACTCAGCGGGTCACCATCTGAGGTGGCAGCACGCTCCTTAGAAAAACGCGCGGGGAAACGACGCACAGAGCCCCCGGTGCCCCGTTTCAAGATCTGCCGGGGACTGGGGCTGTCTAAAAGACTGAACAAGCATATCCACAGTTGTCTCACGCGGGAGTTCCTCCGCAGTGCTCCGGGGCAGAGCGAATTAACCGAAATTAACTCGCACTCATTGACACCCCGACCTAGAGTTCCTCTGCTAGCGCGTCGAGAGCGTGGAAGCGATGCATGAAGTGCGGCATTTCGACACTCGGCTTCTCTTGCAGCAGCCCGACCAAATGGAGATCATTCATGAAAAGCAACATCGATCCGGCAGCACATGGCTTAGGAGGCATACCAGTACACCATTGCACGTCGGATTCGCCACAACCCTACACGCCGCTCACCAGGCAATCCGAGCGCGAAATGCGGACAGCGTACCGTTGGGCGGTGGTGCGTGGGATCAAGATCTTCTACCGGGAAGTGGGAGATCCGGCCAAACCCACCATTCTCCTGCTACACGGTTTTCCGTCCTCTTCGCACATGTACCGGGAGCTCATGGACCTACTCGCCGGTGACTTCCACCTTGTCGCGCCGGACTATCCGGGCTCAGGCTTCAGCGACTATCCACCCGTCGACAGGTTCATGCCGTCGTTTGCGAATCTGGCCGACCTCATGTCCGAGTTCACCCGTCAGATCGGGTTGACGCATTTCCTGCTCTACATGCAGGATTTCGGCGGCCCTGTGGGCTTGCGGATGGCCACCGAGCAGCCTGAGCAAATCAATGGCCTGATCGTCCAGAACGCGAACGCATATGTGGAAGGGATCGCAGCGGATCAGCTCACCGCCATCATGGCCGCGCAGCGCCAAGGCGCCGAGCAGCTGGTGTCCCGGGATTTTGCGCTGCAACTGTACAAAACCGGCGCCCGGGACTTTGAAGCAATGGATCCAACCAGCTGGAACGTGGATGCCTGGGTCCTCGACCATGCCGAAGCCCGGCGTATCCAGACCGAGCTCATGCTGGATTACCGCTCCAACGTTGCGGAGTATCCGCGCTGGCACGCCTATCTTCGGCGCAACACGCCCAAGACACTGATCGTCTGGGGCCGCAACGACCCGGTCTTTCTGCCGTCCGGCGCGCAAGCCTACCTGCGCGATCTCCCCGAGGCGAAGCTGCGGTTCTATGACACCGGCCATTTCGCCCTGGAAGAAGACGCCCCGGCGATTGCCAGTGAGATCCTGGCGTTCTTCGGCCGCAGCGAGCGGGGGTTCTGCAGCTGAAGCGCTTGTCCGGGGGATATACGATGGAGGCGGCGGGCAGTCAGCACCTGCCAGCGCCCAGGCCTGCAAACTAGAATCAACGACCAGAACGCGAGGCAGTCAACGTGATGGACATCCAAGCCGAACCGATGGACCCCCAGTCCTTCTCCTTCGGGCCGTATGTCCTCCTTCCGCAACGGCAGCTGCTGTTGCTCAACGGCACCCCGATCCGGCTGGGCGGCCGGGCGCTCGACATCCTCACCGTGCTGGTCCAGCGCCAGGGCGAGCTCGTGACTAAGCGCGAACTCCTTGACCAGGTCTGGCCGGATACGGTCGTCGAAGAAGGCAACCTCAAAGTGCACATCACGGGCCTTCGGCGGGTCTTGGGTGAGGGGCCCGAGGCGCCGAAGTACATCGTGACGGTCGTCGGCCGGGGTTACAGGTTCATTGGCACCGTCCAGACGCGGCCACTTTCAGCAGACCTCCACGAACTGCCCGCCAACCCGCCTCGCACGCACAACCTGCCCACCGGGACGGCGCACATATTCGGGCGAGCTCCCGCCATCGAAGCGATCTGCCGCGAACTGGAAGTTTCGCGTCTGGTGTCGATCGTCGGTGCCGGGGGCATTGGCAAGACCACGGTCGCCCTCGCCGTCGCCGAAAAGGCCCTCGGCGCCTTCAAGGACGGCATCTGGCTTGTCGATCTGGCGGTATTGAAGGACCCGGACCTGGTGCCCAACGCGATCGCCGCTTCCGTCGGCGTCATTTCCAATCTGCCCACCACCTTCGCCGCGGTTTGCGAGCACCTGCACGAGCGAGAGGTGCTGCTCGTCCTCGACAGCTGCGAGCATATCGTCGAGGCAACCGCGGACTACGCAGCTCGAATCCTGGCTGTCGCCGCCGGGGTCAAGATCCTGGTGACCAGCCGGGAGCCGCTCGGCATGGATGGCGAACGCGTGCGCAGGCTCCCTGGGCTGGGCACGCCTCCCGCTGGGTCCGGCCTGAAGGCGCAGGATGCCCTTGCCTTCCCCGCGGTCCAACTATTCATCAAGCGCGCGACGGACCGCTTGGAGTCGTTCGAGTTCAGGGACGCCGATGCGCCGGCTGTGAGTGAAATCTGCAGAAGGCTTGACGGCCTTGCGCTTGCGATCGAACTCGCCGCGACCCGAATCGACGCGTTCGGCGTTGGCGGACTTCTCAATCAGCTCGACAACCGGTTTCGTCTCCTCATTGGGCGCCGTGCAGGGCCCGAGAGGCACCGAACCCTGGCAGCGACGCTTGCATGGAGCTACAGTCTTCTCTCCGCAGAGGAGGCAACCCTGCTGCGGGCCGTGTCGGTGTTTTCCGGCGTGTTCGACGCCGAAGGCGCCGCCGCCGTGTCCGCACGCGATCGCGCCGAAGTCGTTGAGTGCCTGGCGCAGCTGGAAGCGCAATCCTTGCTTGCGATCGACCTGGATGCCGGTGACATCGCCTATCGCCTTCTCGAAACCACCCGCGCCGACTGCTTCGAGCGACTGTGGGAGCAGGCGGAAGATCGCACTGTTCGCCAACGCCATGCGGAACACGTCTGCGCCGTACTCGAGCGTGCGACGTCCGAATGGGCCAAACGCCCGGCGCATGAATGGACCATCGACTATGGCCGGGTCCTGGACGATCTGCGTGACGCGCTTGCCTGGACCGCGACCGACCCTGCGAACAGGTCGCTGAGGATTCGCCTTACGCTGGCCGGCATTCTCCTGTGGAACCATTTTTCGCTCACCGAGGAATGCCGTGCCCACGTCTCTCGTGCGGTGGAGGATCTCGAAGCAGCCGGCCTTTCGGGCACGGAGTATGAGATGAAGCTCAATCTGTGGCTTGGCAGCTCGACGATGGTGACGCGCGACTTCAAGCCGCTGACGCTAGCCTCCATGCGTCGGGCCCTGGAGATCGCTACGCAGACCGACAACACCGAATACCGGCTGCGTTGCCTGTCGGCGATCTCGGTATACGAACTCTGGACCGGCGGGCACGAAGCTGGCTTGAGGTTCCTGGATGAGTTTGTCGCGATCGCTGCGGAGAAGGACCCGTCTGCGCTGCCCGAAGGTGAGGTGCACACTGCCATCGCCGACCTCTTTCTAGGCCGGCTCCAGTCCGCGTCGCGAAGACTCGAATCGCTCCGCCAGCGGGACCTGCGCTACTTCAACAGGTCCTACGACGTGCGCTACCTCGCCGACACGCTCGTCCTTCTCGAGGGCGTTTTGTCCCATGTGCAGTGGCTTATGGGGTTCCCGGACACCGCAGCCCGCACAGCCGCTGCGGCGCTGGAAAGGGCTCATCCCAATCACCACCACCTGTCGTTCAACAATGCGCTCAACTATGCCTGTCCAGTGGCATTCTGGAGCGGACGTGATGCCGAGTGCGGCCACTTGGTCGAGAGGCTGGCGAAGCACGTCAAGCAGCACGGCATTGTTGCGCGTCGCCCGGTTGCAATGTTCTACAGCGCCGCGCTTGCCAGCCGCAGCGCGACCGCTGAGCCGGACGCCGTCGCCAATCTTCAGAAAGCGGTCATCGAATTCCGCAACATCAACCACCTGACGCGAATAGGTTACTACCTCAGTGTTGTGGCGGCTGCTCTCGCCCGCGAGGGACGGCTCGACGAGGCGGAGTCCACGATCCTGGAAGCCTCTGCCGCCACGCTGGCGCAGGGAGAAGCTTGGTGCTTGCCTGAAGTTCTCCGTGTCCATGCGTCGATCTTGCTGGCCAAGGGACGCACCGGGGAAGCGGAATCAGTTCTGCTGGAAGCCCTGAGGGTCGCCGAGCAGACCCATGCGCTGGCCTGGCGGTTGCGCGCGGCGAACGACCTCGCCGTTATTTGGTGCGCCACTTCGAAGGCACAAGAGGCGCGCGCCATGCTCATGCCCATCTACAGCGCATTCACCGAAGGCTTTGACACAGGTGATCTCCTGACCGCCTCACGGCTCCTTTCGTCCATCCCGGCCTCATAAGGCTCACCGTCGGGAAATGGCTGCGGCGATGCCTGGTTCGTAGCTTCCATCGATCTGCACAAACAGCATGCGGCATACCTTGCCTGAGCGATTCGCCCAGGCGTGATTGGTGCCACGCTGAATCACCACGCTGCCGGGCTTGAGGAGCGTCTCCGAGTCGTCCAGGACGACACTGATCTCCCCTTCGATCACCACGCCGTAGTCGATCGATTCGGTCCGATGCATCATCGGGTGCGGCGAATCCGACTTGGTCGTCAGGCCTTTATCGTCGTTGACTTCGCGGAACAACTCCTTCATCTTTTCCTGCCCTTGGGCGAGATACACCGTGTCCGGCGGCAGGTCGACAAAGCGGATGCGCGTTCCATTCTTCGGCGCGCCATGCACCATGGGACCGCTGGTCGGATCCCGACAATTGTCGACAGGAGCCGGGGTTGCGCGGGTTTCCCAAACCTCATGAAAAATCATGCCGGCCACAGCCCGGAGCTCGGCAATCGTGGACAGCGGACCGTCGCTGGCAATGACTGATTTACCGTAGGGATCGTGTCCCGTGACGACGCGATGGATCGGTGGCAAAGACATTGGAGCTCCATTTAAAGAGACGAGTGGATTCTAGGCAGAGCCCATCGTCGTGGAGTAATCCTTAACCGGAATTAACCGCGCAGGTCCTCTCCGGCTCGCTCGACAGGCCTTCACAGCTTCTGAAGGTAAAGGCTCATCAGCCGACCATGCTGGCCCAGCTCCGTTGTCAATTCACCGAGGGTTTCGGGACGCGCGAACTGCAGGTGTCATCGCAGCTGCTTGCGGCAATGCCACGCGCATAAGAACTCACTTGGGTGCCAACAAGGCAGCGATGGCCGGGTCGTACTGCCCGTCGATCTGCACATACAGCATCCGGCACGGCTTGCCGGAGCGGTTTGCCCACGCGTGGTTGGTGCCGCGCTGCACGACGACGCTGCCGGGCTTGAGATGCACTTCGGAGTCGTCGAGTAAGAGAATTATCTCGCCCTCGATGACGATGCCGTAGTCAATGGCCTCGCTGCGGTGCATCATCGGATGCGGGGAATCCGGCTTAGTTGTCAACCCTTCGGGATTGCGGACCTCGTCGAACAAGTGCTTCATCCGGGCCGGCACTTTGTCGTCCGAAAGATAGCTCTCGTCGGGAGGGAAGTCGAAGAATCGCAGAAGGACGCCGTTTTTCCGCGCGGTATGTTTCAGTGGCACCAGAGTGGGGTCTTCTGTGTTGCCCACCACGGGCGGCGTGCCCCACACCTCCCATACTTCATGGAAGATCATTCCGGGAACGGACTCGACGCTGTGCACGGCTGTCAGCGGGCCGTTGCTGACAAAGACGGCCTTGCCATTGGCATCATGGCCCGTGACGACACGGTGGATAGGTGGGAAAGACATTAGACCTCCAGTTAAAGAGACGGGTGGATTCTAGGCAGGGTCCATCTTCGTGGAGCAATCCTTAACCGGAATTAACCGCGCAGTTCCTCTCCGGCTCGCTCGACGGGCCTTCACAGTTTCTGGAGGTACAGCTCATCAGCCGGCCATCGCCCGGATTTCGCCTGAAGCGAAGATGCGGGCCGGCGTCATAGGCATCATCCCGGCGGCTCTGCGGGGAAGGGCTGCGCGGGAACCTGATGGGGACTTCAGTTGCTGTCGCCGGCGGCCCCGCTAGCCTGGCCTGCCGCCGTGGGTGCGGGGACGCGTTTGCGCAGCGCCTCGATTTCCGCAAGGAGCGGCCCATTCATTTCCCTGATTTCGCTGCGCGTGAATCGCGGCGTGATGTGCTGGGGGCAGTTCCAATCGTAAGCCAGGACGTCGATCACGATCGCGCGTTCCGCCCTGCCGGTGTAGCCCTTGACTTGCAGCGCCTCAATAAACGCAGGGTCGTTCGACCGGTCGATCACCCGAGCCGTGCCCCAGATCTTGAGACGGGCCGGGGCCGCCTGGTTCATCAGGATGAGGGCGATCCGCTGCGCCGCGTTGATGTTGCCGACGCTGATGTACTGCCCATTTCCGCGGAAGTCCGCAAAGGCGATGGTCTTCGCGTCGAGCACCCTGAGAAAGCCGCGCGGCCCTCCCCTGAACTGGACATAGGGCCAGCCATCCTCGTTCACGGTGGCCTGGTAGAACCCATCCATCTGCTCGATGAAGTCGGCCTCGGCTTCCGTCAGTGCGTCCGGCTCCCCGGAGTTGGCTTCGGCTTCGCTGCGAGGAGACCGGGAGCCGTAGTGGGCCTGGGCCTCCCTCACTGAGGGCGTGAATGCGATGCGCGTGAAAGGTCGGCCCATGCGGACTCCTGTTGGATGGCGGCACTCAAGAGCCGGATCTTGCCGCTGGCTTTTGCTTCGCGAGATGACGCTGCAGGAAAGACCGCATCAGGCGTCCGATCGTCGCGCTGTCTTCCTCCAGTGCGAAATGCCCCGTGTCCAACAGGTGGAGTTCGGCCTTGGGAAGATCACGGAGGTAAGGATGGGCCCCAGCGGCGGGGAAAATTTTGTCATTCTTTCCCCAAGCGATCAGCATCGGCGGCTGGTACTTGCGGAAGTAGGCCTGCCAACCGGGATACAGCGCGGGGTTGGTGCCATAGCTGTAGAACATCTCCAGCTGGATGTCCTTGTTCCCGGGCCGGTCCATGTAGGCCTGGTCCAACATCCAGGCGTCAGGGCTGATGCGGTGCGCCTCACGGTAGCCCTCGCTGTACTGCCATTTGGTGGCGGGGAGCTCGAACAGCGGACGCAGCTTGGCGCCGTTGGCCTGCGACTTGTCAGCCCAGAACTGCTTGGCGGGTACCCAGAAGTCGTTGTCCAAGCCTTCGTCGTAAGCATTGCCGTTTTGCACGATGATTGCCGTGATGCGCTCTGGATGGGCGTGCGCAATGCGATATCCGATTGGCGCGCCGTAATCCTGCACGTACATCGCGAAGGTCGACAAGCCAATGGCCTGGGTGAACTTGTCAACGACGTTGGCCAGGTTGTCGAAACTGTACTGGAACTTGTCCATCGGCGGCATGTCGCTCTGGCCATAGCCTGGATAGTCCGGCGCGACCACATGGTAGCGGTCTGCCAGCAGTGGAATCAGGTTCCGGAACATCTGAGACGAGGTCGGGAATCCGTGTAGCAGCAGGATTGTCGGGGCGTTCTTGGGACCGGCCTCGCGGTAGAAGATGTTCAATCCGTCAACCTTGACGGTCCGGTAGCTGACCGCTGCAGTGCTCGCCACATTTGGGGCAACCTTGTCGAGCGCAGGTGCAGCCTTTGCAACCGGCGCCGCCAGGGAGCATGCAAGCGTGAGGGCGCAGAGCAGCGCCTGGAGGGTATTTCTCATGGGAAGGTCCTTTGAGGAGAGGGGTTGAAGGAAATCGGGCCGCCCGCTTTCATGGCGCAGCCTTGGGGAACCACTGCTGTCAGGGAGCACGGCGGTCAGGGGCGGCCGGAGCTGCCAATGGAATGCGCGCGCCGCTTACTGGCCGACCCGGCGCACGGCGTCCAGGATCACGGCCACCACTTCGGCGGGCTTGGACAGCATGGGCGCATGGCTAGCGTCGATGGCCGTCACTTTCGCGTTCATCCGCTTGGCGAAGTGCTGTTGCGCGGCCGGCGGCAACATTCGGTCCTGATTCGTCATCAAGTACCAGGTCGGTTTGGCGCGCCAGGCTGCTGCGGCCGATTTCTGGCCGAAGCTGGGGCTGTTGATAGGAACTTGGGTGACTGCCAATAGCCGTGCTTTCGCCAAGGGGACGTCCTGGGCGAAGTCATGTGCCATGCCTTCAGGCGACAGCCAAAGGTAGCCCGCGCTGTCGGGCCGGATCGCGGCGAGACCGGGCGGCTGCGGGATGTCCTTGACGGCCAGAAGATCGTTCACGGATTCGCCTTCCGCGGGGGCGAACGCGGCGACGTAGACCAAGGCCTTGACCTTGTCGTGCACCCCCGCCTCGCCGATCACGACCCCGCCCCAGGAGTGGCCCACCAGGACCACGGGGCCGGACTGGCTGTCCAGCACCCGCCGGGTCGCTGCGACGTCATCCGCGAGGGAGGTCAGCGGGTTCTGGACCACGGCGACATTGACTCCACTGTCCAGCAGCAGCGCAACGACCTTTTCCCAACCCGAACCGTCTGCCCAGGCGCCGTGCACGAGGACGACGGTGGGCTGGGCGGTCTTCACTGCCGGGGCACCAGAGGCGGGTGCGGCCGCGGTGGCAGGACACATCCACAAGCCCTGCAAGGCGGGCCCCAGGACGCAGGCAAGAATCGACTTCTTGAAGATGATGTGCATAGGTACTCCTGAAATGACATACACGGCCGCAGGAATTGCAGGTGTTGTCCAAATGTGGAGCCGCCAGGGTCCGATGTGATCCCGTTGAGGAATGAAACGCGACCTACTCTTTGGGTTGAGGTGCACGCTCACCCAAGTGAGATCTAGAGCGGATCAGCACATGGCCCGCCAGGCGAGACATGGAGCTGGCGCATCGGGCGCAGGCCCGCGCCCTTCGCCACACCCTCTCTCGCAAAGCAAGAAGCTTGAGCGACCGCAAGCGCCGCATGGATGGCTGCAATGGTGCCTGCGCCGCAGTCCTGGGGGCACGCGCGCATGTGGCGCGACCTATGACGGCTCGTACCCGACGATGCGAGTGAACTCATCGACCCGCCGGCGCGGCATCTCCATCCGGTTCACGGCCGCACACAAGTCGCCATAGCCCATGGACATCCCGCACGCGGTTTCTTCGTCCGCCGAAAGTCGCAGTTCAGCGGCGATGACCTCGTGGAAACGCGAAAACGACACCTGTGGGCAGGTGTCGATGCCCCGCGCCTTGGCTGCAAGCATGACGCTTTGGATGAACAAGCCCAGGTCAAGCCAGCTATGGTGGTGTAGGCGCCTGTCGATGGTGAAGATCAGGCCCACGGGCGCACCGAAGAAGGTGAAATTCTTCAGGGTTTGCCTTGCGCGCGCCGCGGAATCTTCTCGGGCGATTCCGAGGGCACCGTAATACCGCCCGGCGAAGTCCGACTGGCGCGCTGCGAACTCATCGGGCAGCGTGTCCGGGAAATGTGCTGAAGCGGGGTGCTTCCCTCGGATGAAAGCCTCCTCCAGCGCCGATCCCAGGGACTGTATCGGAGCTCCCGTCAGCAGGTGCACCCGCCACGGCTGGGTGTTCGAGTTGCTGGGCGCGCTGGAAGCGGCCTGCAGGATTTCGAGCACCAGAGGCAAAGGCAACGGTTCCGGTCTGTAAGCCCGGATGGACCTGCGCGAGAGCAGCGCCTCGTGGACTTCAGCCGGCCTCATGAGCAGAGGAGTTCCCCTTGCGGGACAGGAAGGTAGGAAATGCGCCCCGCCGGGAGGAAGAACAGCGCGATCACCGCTCCCCCTTTGGCCTCGGGATAGTGATGGCTCCCTGGCGCAGGGGCAGTCCATCCTGCTTCACACCAGCCGTTGGGGCCACGCAAGGCGGCCCCCAGATTCAGAGGTACAACCAGATTGAACTCGCCGTAAGGGTGGGCATGGTACTGGCCCCGGTATGCGCTCTCCGGATTCCCTTGCGCGTTGCCTGTGCTGTCCATATAGACCGCGGTGATGCTGAACTGATGGGTGTGCGCTGAGGGCTCCTCGATGCGGCTGCGACGGTATGCGGGTCCGTCAAGTGCGATATTGGCGGCCCAGCCGTCCTGAACGCCTTTCTTGATCAGACGTGCAAGAGTTTCGTAGAGCTCACTGCCGAGGCCGTACTTCTGGTTCAGCCAGCGTTCGGTCTCGGTCCCCGCCGTCATGTCTTTCACCTCATCCAGGAAGGCGATGCTCCGCGCAATGAGTTCATCGCGGTCCTGTGTCACACGCTCTGCCGCCATATCAGTCCTCCGATCGGAAACCGGACGCCCGGACCACCGGGCCCCATGCATCGCGCTCGCGTTGGAGCTGACGGCCAAATTCCTGGGACGTTTGGGTGAAGACCTCGAGCCCCACCTGGTCGAATGAGGCGCGCAGCCCTGCATCCTTGCCGGCAACGACGATGGACTCCTGCAACACTTTGATGGTCGGCTCCGGCGTTCCCGGCGGGGCAAAGACGCCGTATGTTTCCCCCCCGCGGATTGTCGGGAACCCTTGCTCGGCGAACGTGGGGACTCCCGAGACGAATGGGGACCGCTTTTCGCCCGCAACGCCCAGGATCCGGATTTTTCCCTGTTGCATGTAGGGAAGAAAGTCAGCGACGAAGCCGAAGTAAGCGGGGATCTGGCCCCCCATGAGGTCCTGCAAGGCCGGGGCAGAGCCACGGTAGCCGACATGCTGCAGCTTCACGCCGGCCGTTTCTGCAAGCTGGAAGCCCAGGAAGTGCGCCATGGACCCTGCCGCAGGCGAGGCATAGGCCGAACCCGAGGGGAAGCTGCGCACCCAGACCAGGTAGTCGGCCAAGGTCTTGACCGTCGCCGGGACCGCACTGCTCACGGCCAAGGCGCAGGTCGCAACCGCGAGTGACGAAACTGGAGCGAAATCGGTGAGCACGTCGTACATGAGACGTGTGTATACGTGCGGAAATATTGTCAGCGCCGACGAATGCGTGCAAAGCAGCGTGTTGCCGTCCGGCCGTTCCCTCTTGAGCTGGCTGTTCGCGATGCGGCCGGCGGCCCCAACCCGGTTATCGACGATGTACTGGCGGCCCGACTTCCGCCAGGCCTCGGTCAGCTGCCGTGCGGTCGTGTCCAGCGTACCGCCCGCTGGATAGCCGACAAGGAGCTTCCCGATCGTTACGTTTGTTTGTGCCAGGCCATGTCGCAGCCATGTCGAGGCCGGGACGGCCATTGCGATACGCGTAAAAGCGCGACGTGAGAGAACGGCCATCTTGGCACCTCGAGATCGTGGGTTGAACAGGTTGAGAAGCGATGATCGGTAACTTGTGAAATGAATGGAACTGGCATCTGTGCAAGAGTAAGATGCAGCGCATTCATTTGACTTCGAGGCCTTCATGAGCATCGGCCGCATGGATCTGAACCTGCTGAAGGTTTTCGACGCGGTGTATGAGGACAGAAACCTCGTGCTCGCAGGGCGGCGCCTCAATCTGAGCCAATCTGCAGTCAGCCATGCGCTGGCCCGCCTACGAGAGCTTGTTGGGGATGAATTGTTCCTGCGGACACGCAAGGGCATGCTGCCCACTGGCCGCGCCACCGAGATGGCGCCGACTCTGCGCGACTCGCTGCGCCGCATTGAGGCCACGCTCGGGATCGAGCCGTTCTCCGCCGAGAAGTCGGATCGTCGCTTCGTGATTGCTGCTAACGACCATGTGACTGAGGTCATCGTCGCTGCGCTGTCGCAGCGGCTAAGAGAGGCGGCGCCGGGTGTGGATCTGGTGATCAGGCCGTCCACCCGCCTGGACCTCGCTGAGCAGATCGACATCGGTCGTATTGATCTGGCGATCGGGATTTTTGCTCAAGTGCCCCCGCGGTTCAATGCCCGCACGCTGATGACCCAGGGCGAGGTGATCTTGATGCGTAAGGGCCATCCTGCCTCCCGCCGCAAACTGACACTGCAGGATTGTGCAAAGTACCCCTTGGTGACCATCTCGGTTGGTGGTGAGGAGGAAGGCGCAGTCGACGGTTTCATCCTCGAGCGCGGGCTGGCCCGCCAATCCGAGATGTTCGACCGCCACGCGCTGCAGGAGGCTCTGCACAACATCGGGCAAACGCCGCGGCTTCGTGTCACCGTCCCGCATTCGCTGGCCATACCGGCTCTGCTGCGCGAAAGCGACATGCTGTCGATCGTTCCGACCTCTCTGGCCAGGGCCCTCACGCGAGCTGGTGACTTGCTCCGTCGTCACCCCCCCTATCAAGCCGGTGCATCGACTACCACTGCCGTCTGGCACCGGCGCAACGACCACGATGCCGGACACGCTTGGCTGCGGGGAATGGTTGCTTCCGTTTCACACAGTCCGGCCGCCGACGTGCAGCAAAAAAAGCCGATGAACAGCCCGCTCTAGGCCCCGCGGTGTGCTGCCGATGAACTATTCACAGGCGGCCCATTCTGCAGGCTCTAGTTCTGAGGTGACGGAGTAGGAACGGCAGAATCGGTTGGGAAGCGGCCGATCCAACTAAGAGTTGGGTTGTGCGGGCCACGCCCCCTTTTTGTACTCCCGTATGGCTGCTTCTGGCAGGAAGCCGCCTTCAGGACAGTCAGCAAAAGATGAGCGCCAGCCAAGCAGCGGGCGGGCGGTATTCGTCGGCAGCTTCAGAGTTCGACGAACACTTCTTGAATGCCGAGCTTAACGATGGAGTTGCAACGCTGGAGATTTACCAGCGTTGCTACTTCGAGGCCGAGCTGTTTTTTGACCAGACATCAGAAGACTTCCTGAGTGCCTCGATCAAACTGACCGCAGTTCACCGACGCTTGCGCAGAATTGATACAACGTCGTGACGCGGCGCTGAGGATACGCTTAGGCCGGCGCCTGGCACGCTCATCGGCGCGCGCAGCAACCGCATCCATCGGCGCACACGCCCTGCCCCACTATCGAGGTACGAGAGTTGGGTTACGTTAGAGAACTCAAAGAGAGCCGGGACTTCACACGACGCCTTGCCGGAGAAATCGGGCCAATTCATCCAAGGAGTTCGCCCAGCGCAATGAAGGTGTCGTTTGAGACAGCGCCTTCACATGGGTGGTGTAAACGGCAAATGGCGTGCAGACTAAGCCGATAATTCTTAGATAGCCCCTGAAGTCATAGTTGTCCCCGTGGCGCCTCGCCTCGAACGAGTCAACGATGCCTGCCCAGTAGTCAACTGCTTCGTCCAAAGTTGATCGCGCATTCCGAATGGCATTGTGCGAACCACGATCGTATTCAAGTGAGTACGGAATGCTTTTGCATGAGATAAGAAGAAGCACCCCGTCGAGACTACCAATCGCGTCAATATCTGTGACAGCCTTCCCGTCCATGTAGAGCGTGCGCTGTCGATCTGCACCAAGCCGCTTGTCTGCCCAGGCCGTGCCGTCAATCAAATCCTGAACAACATCCTCGAACTTCGTGGCACGGTCGTTCGCAATTTGTCCTTGCACCTTTGGGAACTGGTACGCAGCTAGGAAAGCCATTGAGGCCGCCCACATATCTATGCTGACGTAGTCACGACTTACTCGAACGGGATCGCCGTGCACCAATGGCCACGCGGACCCTTCAAGTTCAAGGCATTTGGCGGAGAACTCCAGAAAGGTCGACGGGGCAACAAATTGCGGGAGGAACTGCCTTACTCGATGTTGGATTGGGTCGTACTGCTCTTTGCCAATGCTCTCCCACTCCTCAGGATCAACAACGAAATAGCCAACCTCCATGGTGCGTAGGAATGAGTAGCGGCGGGACTGTAGTAAATGCCCCCCCAACAATAGGACCAATAAGCAGAGCGAGGCGCGCTCGTCTATTGATATACGCGACATCGACGGCAGCCGATGAATCTCAAAAAGAGCATCAAGATTTAGGTCGTGGGGTCCGAAGCGGATGACAACACAGCCATCATTCCCATACATCGCTGCATTGATATGTCCCTTGAGGAGCTCTTGCGGCGCAAACCAGCTTTCATCTCGCATCCCCCAGATGGACTGATTCACTGGCGTGGTTGATCGGACCTCACCAGAGCGATCCGCGTTGTCCGCTAGCCCGGCGCGTTGAAGGGCGAAGCCCAAGAAGGTACTCTGTTGGTTGTGCCGCTCATCATATATTCGCACCGCTGACTCGATCAACGCATCGGGGCACCGAGTCGGCAACGCTGATATCAATGCACGGCCTGACGGCCTAAAACTCGAAGGCGGCGCCCGACCGATACTCCAGGCTCCCTGGAGACTTCTATCAGGGAACCTGAAGCAACAGCCCTTATTGGCATAGCGATAGCCCACCTGCAGATCGTAGACGATGAGAACGAATGCGACAAAGCGCGCTATGTGTCTCAACGTACCTTCTTCAACGGGAAAAACAAAGCCTTGCTTCCCAGGATTTGCTTGCTCGATCTTCAAACTTCGCTGCGCGTATATCTCCGCAAGGGCCCGCGTACTGGGCCCCGTCGAGACCAATTTCCCTGAGAAAACGGCATGCGGGGTGCGCCGCAAATAGTAGATCCACCGCATTGCGGAGTAGGAATTGATGTCAGGGGCAAACGCCTTCTCAATTGCGTCTATACAGTCGACGAAGAATTGTGAGCTTTCTTTTGGTTCGAGTTGCGACTTTGCAGCAGTTGCCTTGAAGAATCCGAGGGTGCAAATCCTCGATTCAAGCTCAAAGATGTATTTCTTGACATCCTGACCGAACTTTGGATTGTTCGGGATTTCGTGAAGGAGGAGGCTCATTGGAGGGCGGGCTATGGTTTGAGAATTTGATCATTCTTGTCTGCGATCGCCCTACCAATCGGACCGTCGCTTCACTACCGCAGCAGGCACTAAAAGCGGCATAGTCCCATCAGCGAGCAACACCCCAATTGCTCCCATGCTTCGATACCTGATTGGGCTTTTGGAGTGCTCATTGCGATACCGGTCAATCTTGACAAGAATGACCAAACTTCGATTGGTATCCGCGAGATGGCGCAACAGAGTCTTCGTCTCGCATAGCAGTGCGTTTGCGACGACTTTGGTTTCTTGGTCGCCATATCCGCGGCGCGCTCCCCATGCGAATGCGCGCATTACTTCAAGTCCGCTTTTATCGCGCCAGCTGCGCCCAAAGCAGTCCGAGGCCGAAATCTCGATTGCCGACCGAAAATCTAGACCGGGAATTGGTCGACTGTTGGCCGAAGGTGTGGCCAACGGGTCAAATTCGTCCCACCCAACGCGTGTTCTCGGATACTCAATCCAGGGCTCGAACGTTGCTTCTCGGCCTATTCTTCCGAAGTCAGAACCCTCGTCTCCATCATCTTGCGGTAACCAGACATCGTGTGCATGCCGCTTCGAAAGCGCTCTGCACGCCGACATAGCTCTATCGCTGAATGCGAAAGCGCTGCTGACCTCGATCTTCACATCGTCGCGACTCTCCCATGAGCCTCCGACGACAATCGCTCCAAGTGGTCGACCGCCTTGTATACCGGCGAGCTCCATCAAGGTTGACGGGTTGGACAGCAACTCCTCTCCTTCATCCCTGTTAGTTCGCAAGAGGCAGTGAGCCGCGAGCGGGTGAGAATCCGTGCCGTCGTGCAGCCAGTAGCCATCCGACCTCGTCAAACCATAACGCTGCATGAACTCTAGCCATGGATCAGCCGCATCATCTGAAGCCTTTGCGACACTCCGGACTTTGAGCAGTTGGCTTGTCAGAAGGAAAAGGCCGTGCCAGCCGAGATGGCCTCCATAACCGCGGAAACGTCCCTCTACGCCTGATCGCGATCCACGCGAATGTCGCGCATGCCCATCGTACATTCCAGGACATCCCGGATCCATTTCAGCGGCCTGCTTCTCAAGCATCCCTGCAACTTCCCATGCCGGCAAGCCGAACAATCTGCCGAGGAATGGTGCCTCGTGTTTGCGGAAGTCATAGTCCAGCACAAATCCATGATCTGGAGTAGGAACGCCACCAGGCGTATAGGGGTCACTTGAAACGCGGTCATACCTCGTTCGTGGGCCGCCTGCAGGGTCATGCTTCCGCAGCAGGCTCTCTAGTTTGAGTTCGTGCGCCAGCTTTTTTGGTGCGCAACGTAGCGCAGCTACAGAAAATTCAGCCAGTAGGACATGAGGAGTACGGGGCGCAAAAGCCTCCTCCATGAGAAGCCCGCTATACCTACGCACCAGATCAGGGACATCCTTCGCCGCACGCGACAGACCAATAAGCAGCCACAGCTTGGCATCCCAAATGTGAAACCTGACGGACCGCGCTGAACACGCGCCACCAACTCCGGCTCGATATAGAACCACCAGTGCATCCACAACATCAAATCTAGCCCGCTCGACTAGCATGCGAACTGCATGTGCTCCGCGCCAGCGTTCAAACGCGTCACCGGACCCGAGCCGCATCCACACCAGCCCTGCGACCACTGCGCACTCATCAATGGCAGGCGCGTGCTCTTCTTGATGCTCCCCGTCTCCGTAGGAGGCGGCCATTGAAAGCGCTGGACCACTGAGTAGACGTACGAGCGCATCATGCGTCGCCTGACCGTCATCGGCCTGCGCAAGATAAGTAGCGAGCTTGAGCCAGTGCCCTGCGTTTACGGCAACAGGGAGTAGCGTGAGGTTCCCGGCAACAGCCATAGCGGCTCGTTCGCAAGTCATCCCGCCGAGCCGAGCTATTCGCTCGAACGATCCACGAAACCTCCACTTCTGCGCCACTAAATCTCCAGCGTTCTGAATCAATAGCCGCTCAAAGTACAGCGTTCTTCGACTTCCTATTGAGGGAGATGTGCTCTCCCACGCTTGGCAAGTCTCTTCTAGGACTTCAAGACGGAGATCCAGCTCTAGCCCGTCCACCAGAGTAAGAACTTCCAAAAATCGATTGCGATCGCCAAATGCCACCCGAAGGGCTAACTGCCGGAGGAATTGACGTGTGACACTCCAGCCCTGCTCTACTTCCGCTACGGCCTTCAGAGCTGCCGCGACCTCCGCGACATTTATTGGGGAACAGCCTATGGCGATTCTGCTTACACGGCGATCAGTTTGGCTTCCTACAAGCCGTCGCCGGCCCATTCTTGTTTCTGCCTCCGCCATTGCAATAGTCCTGGGTGTGGCAGCAGGATGCGGCAAAGCCTTAAGCGCAGCGATTCGTTGAGCGAGGTAAGCGAGTGAGGCGGAACCCGGCGCCAATCGAGGCTTTAGGGTTTCCAAGATACTTTCAAGGGAGTACGTCGATGTACTCGACGGACTATCTTTCTCAAGAATTCCAATCAACTCCCGTGCTGTGGTTTCTGCATCCCGAGGGTTCGCATCGGAGAAAACCCCAGCGACGTATCCACAAGTGAACCAATGCGTTTCAGACAACTCGTCCAGCTTCAGAAGCACCATTCCAAGTTCAACATTGAGTTGCTTCTTGCGCACCAGCTCTACAACAAGAGGCGGCGCCGTATAGTCATAGCTAGCAGCGTCGCGAGAACACCAGCGGCCGATCTGTACGAGCGATTGCACGCCCTGCGCCGCTACGGCTGCACTGGCAAACTCAACCCACGGAAACTTCGAAGGCTCGCCATGAAAATTCATCTCGCAGAGGTTCGCGAGCCGCTGAAAGTGGCTCGGCTGTAGTTTTCTTTCTTTTAGTTCCTTTACCAATGGCAGCAAGTCATGCACTGTCTCGTAGTCCGCAGAACCCAGCGCGTTAAGTTGCCGCATAGACTGACGAAAGTAGTGCTCGCTATCTTCGGCACTGATGGGCCATAGGATCCTCGATACCCTGGCGAGTAAATGCCCTTTATGGCTTGCGTCGTCCTCGCGTTCAATCAGCCTATTGATCCATGGCAGCAGGTTCGGCCCCACATCTGCGGCCCGATGGAACCGACAAAGCACTTCTAGGCACTCGAGGCCTGCGGCAGACGCAATGACGGATTCCTCCGTGACAGTGCTCACAAACCGATCGGCAAGCACAGGATAGTCACTTGGCTCAAGCTGTAGGGCAATGAGAGTCATCTCGCGAGCCGTCGCGCGCACCAAGCCTCTCGTTGATTCAGAGTGGCTGAAATGCGGGGTTGCCGCTTCGGCCAAGGCGTCAATGATGCCGGATGCGTTACCTATTCTTCCCTCGCGCACCGCGTTTGCAAACCGAACGCACAAAGGCATTAAAGTGGCCACACTGTCAGTCAAGATGCGGACGATTGAATAGCTATCCATCTCAATCTGCTTCTCGCGTGTAGCGGCTTTCTTTGATCTGCGGCGCGCTTGAGACTCTATTCGAGCTGCTATTTCCTCCTTGGCATACTCGCGAAGCAGCGTTCGGGGGAGACACTCTCGAATTTCTCGCGGTACGATGTCCGTCAGCGTGGGCAATTTTTTCCGTGTGAGACTCTCCAGCACCGAAAAAACCAGCCATCTCGACACCCGTTCGGCTGGCCAGCTTTGCTGAAAGCTGTGGTAGCTCGGTCGCGGAATTCTTACCTGCGTGAGTATCTGCCTCGCGTGACGGTGCGCGCCAATGCTCACGGCATTCGCTGCTGCAAGAAGTAGCGCGTCTTCGAGGGGAAAGCGTTCGTCTCCACCTGACGGGCGGGCATCAGGACGAGCCTTGCAAGCATGTGCTAGCTTCGCGATGAGTGCCGCACGCTGTGAGCTCAAGGCATCAGGCACACACTGAATGCATGCCGCGTACAGTGCGGGCCCCATTGGCGGCGCTGCAAGAACTTCCGTTAGAAAGGCTTGCGGCACCAGCTTAAGGTGACTAATTGCGATTCGAGCAAATTCCTTTGCGACGAGAAATCCGAACCAAGGTCGCCAAACCCGTAGGGAAGCGAGTGCTTTCCCGTAGTCTCCTTTACTCGCGCGTTGCGCACACAAGGTAGCAATCTCGAGCGGCGCTGGAGCTGTGACCTTCGAATCTGGCTTCTCCTGATTCAAGTACCACCGGACCCACTGCCGACTGCTTTCCGCATGCAGCGAGGCCTCGTCAGCGTTGCCCATCAAGAGGTGGACGAGGGCAAGACGTGAATGGCGAGCACCAGACCAGTCAGTGCGAATTTCGAAGAGCCTGCGCAAGGCTTCCGAGTCGCCCACTGCAGCGACCATATCGGGATATGAAGCTATGAGCGCATCGAGTCGGTCACCGTTTGCAGCAACTGACGCTAGCTCCACTAGTAGCCGAATTGCTTCGGGTCTTCGCTCCTGGCGGCACGCCATCGAAAGGGCAGTGGTTAGGCGATGTGTTCGGATGGCACGTTTACCCAAATCGCTTGTGAGCGTCGCAGGCATGTCAGCACTAAAGGCCAACTTAAGTGCGAGTTCGGTAGCTTCTGTCATGCCCAGTAGGCGAGGTAGTGCTCGCGCAGCATATATCGATGCGCCCTGTGCCTTCTCAAGCCGTTCCGCCAACCGCTGCAAGAGGACGGCGTCAGTACCGTACTTTTCGCGAATGAACGTCTCCGTTGGCTCGTCCCGGAATACTATGCCGAGTGAAGTTCGATCGAGCAGCGGAGCAAGATCTGCCGCAAAACTTTCTACGGCCTCTGGGGCAAGCCCGATAGCGGGAGCATATTCGGCAACGGGGACAGGTGGCGGGAGCACTGTCAGACCGCATAAGAATGCCCGCACCTCCTCTTCCAACCCTTGGTCTGCGACGTACCTCAGGGCGCGGACGAGTCTTTGCTCAATAAGTTGCTCGACGTGGATTGGAGCGGATTTGGCTACGGGAGATTTGCGAACCAAACCCTCCCACTCCTGCACTAAATGTGCAAGTACACGGGGATTGCCTTCAGATCGCACCTGGGCGATATCCACTTCTGTCTGGGAGAGTTCGGCTACGCGAGGCGCCAGGAACGCAGATGTCTCTTCGCGTTCAAATGACGGCAGTTGTACTTGGATGGGACTTGATGACCCCTTGGTCATCGGGACGCGCTCGGTTCGGCAGCTCGCGACCATTTCCACTCCCTCAGGCATCCCCATCTGGGAAAATGTCTCCATTAGCAATGTTGGGAATGCCTTTTCATGAACATCCTGTGCCTGCTGAGCAGAATTGTCTGCGGCATCAATCAGCAGGAACAGCTTTGCCGAACTATCCTGGCGCCGCAAGGTCTGAACCGCCTGGTTGAAACGTCGTCTGGCCGTGGCAAGCAAATCTGGCGTAGATAGTGGACCAGGAATGATGAGATCGCACAGTCCTTTCGAGGCCAACGCATTCACTACGTGAAGTAAGCCCTTCTGAGGCTGATGCCTCGAATCCTCGACGGACCTGTAGTTGCCGCCTCCAAAACAGTCAAACAGAATCACTTCGCCCTGGGTTGCCAGATTTGAGGCCAGTGCCTGCATGAATACTGTCTTGCCAACGCCTCCTGCGGCATGCAAAAGGACAGGCCTCTGCTTGAACAGATTTTCGAGGACCTTCTTCTGAGCGAGCGATCTCGAAACAACAGGGCCTATGCCGACAAAACTCGCTGGCGTCGGGAGGAGATCGCGAGCATCTGCCACATGGAGCGCGCTGAGGACATCCTCTAGCCTGATGACATTCCGATTCGCCCCCTCCGTGCCAGCTTTGGTTCTAACAAGCGCCTTCAACGCACCCAGTCGACCTTGTGCGACGTAGTCAGACGACGCAGACCAGTCGACAATTCGCGTGGCGACGTCTGCCTTTAAGGCTGTCAGCGAACCCGAGGCGCCCCGCATCTCTAAGCGCGAGAGAAAGCTCTCCAGGTCGCGAGGACTTCTGTTGCATGCTGCAAATACTTGATGCGCCTGGTCGATGACTCGACGCTCGTGGCTGACCTTCCCGCTGGCGAGCTTGGATACGGCCAGAGCAAAGTCTGCATCAATCGGCCGATTCGTAACGATGCTAAAGCGCAGCCGATTTTCGACCTGTTGGTCTCCAAATCGCCTCCGGTAGTCTGCGTCAGCCGCTACAAATTTCTCGAGAATCTTTTTTGCATCTGCTGCCACGAACGGTTTGTTCGCATTGACAACGGAGTATTTGAATTGCGAGATCTCAACGCGCTTCGCCGTCTCAAAAGCGCTGTCAATTCCATAGTAGAGGACTAGATCAGCAATTTCCGTAGCAGCATTGGAGACGTGCCGACCATCTTCAACCGAGAACCCCTCGACGGCAATGGCATTGAGCTCGTCACGAGGCATCAAGAGCTCTAAAGAACGCCGTGCTGCCCACGTCTCGTGAAACTCATTACCGTCCTTTGCCGCTCGTGCTTTGTCAACCAAAGTAGCTCTCCTATCAGCTGGAATGTGCGGCTCATGAAGGCTCCCGCGTGTATTGAAGCATTCTCTGAATCGCTACCTCGGAGGCGCTGCCTCGAAGCTAATGCCCTATGCAGGTAGTGGAACCTTCTATGGAAGACCCATAACAGCACGAATCGCCAACAGCAGTTTCTTGATTTCGACGTAATAGCCAAGCATCCTCGCGATAGTCACATCTGCGGATTGACCGTGGGCAATTCTGTGCCGGAGTGCGATGACGCTATCGAGCGCGTCCTTCGCCCGATCAACGAGTAAGGCATCAATTGCACCTTCCCATGTTCGATCAATCTGAAGAAGGTAAGTGCGAAGCTTCGCGGCGGTCAAATTGGTTGTTCGATCGGTTAGTTTTACGACAAGATCCGCAATCAGTGGCTGGGCCCGTTGACGGACGAACTCACCAGTAATCTCGCGAATAGTTTGATCAAGGTATCCGGAGACGAGTACGCATAGGTAGCGTGCGAAATCTGCCCGTAGTTCCAGCTGGCCAACATCCAGCAGTTGGATGCGTGCAAACGTCGCATCCAAATCCGCCTCATATGACTTCTTAGGCGGCGGCAAAGGCGTTCCTAGCCTTAGTTAGCCTAGCGGCCACTTGATCCTCCCGAGCAGTCGCCTTGCCAACCGCCGCAAGATACTCTTTGTCAGTTAGCAATTTCTCATAGGCCGCTTTCAATGCGACACTCGTCAAGGCAGGTCCAGCGTCAATTCGCTCCGAAACTCCGATCATTACCGAGTCAAATACAGCCGCGTTCAATGCCCTTCCGATGCGAAATGCATCCTTCCCTATGGCTGCGAAGACGAGGTCGACAGTCGAGCTGAACGCCGCTTTCATCTTGTCGGCGCCTATCCCCCCCGGCTCGCGATTCTTCTGTGCAAACGACGTCAAGTAGTCCTTCATCGGACTCTTGTATTTATCTGCAGAGAATCTCAGGGCCAAGAACCGAAGAACTAACTCGTGATCCTTTAACGTCTTCGAGACTGGCCCGAAGATTTCCCTCCATTTTGGTGCCGCATTCATTTCTCGAACAAGATGCATTAGGGGGCCAGGAACGAGCGCCACGCGAATTTCGTGTGCGGACAACTGGGTTCCACCCGAGTTGAGTCTTTCGAAGAGCGAATAGACGCTTCCAAGATCTTGGCCTTCGGCGGTCCTCTTAATCACGGTCGCATGAATAATGGAGTCATCGAGCGTCCGGCGGTCTGCCTCCTCCAAAGACTTATACGTCGCACCCTTAAATTTCTTTTGCACATGTTCCAGTGCGAATTCCTTCTTGTTTATTACCCCGGAGTAGAAGGCTGCCAACGTGACAAGACGCTGCTGTCCATCGAGCACCAAAAGTCTTTTGTTCTCTTGCTGCACCAGAAAAATTCCAGGGACCGGAAGACCAAGAAGTAGCGATTCAACAAAGCGATCGCACTGAATTTTCTTCCACACAAACTTTCTCTGGAACGCCTCGACATCGGTCACAAGTTCGTTGTCTGGATCGAAAGTCGGTATGACGATATCGTTGTTGGCTAGGCGCTTCACCAGTCCGTCAACCGGATAGTCAGCACCGTAAAAGGTTAGATCGAACGAGTAGTCAGCAGACTCCTCTTCTGGATCCACATCGTCAACGAGTTCGCTATTCAGATCGTCTGTCATGTCGACTTTCTCCTTATCACGATCTTCTCACACCGGTCGGAAGCGGTCGATAGCTTGCGAGCGCCGCGCTGAAGTACTGGGACTTCACTTCCCGGACCTCGTGTGTGGCCACGTCGGGATGCAGCTTGAACTGCTCCAGTCCGAGTCCAATTTCCCGCTTATCTGCTGCAAACAGCTGCAGATGTTGAATGCCGTCGAAATCTGCTCCAGATAGAACAGTAATTGCCATCCAGACCTGACCTCACATAAGCCCTAGCTTGCTAAAGCGGGGAGAAATTAGGAGGAATAGACGTGACGGCATTGAATGTCATCAGGCGTTGGGGACTCCGAGATCAGATGTCCCATTCGAGAGACCGCAAGGCGTACAGGCCTAGCTCGCAACAGCGTAAGAAGTACCTGCGTGCGGAAGACGGAGCCCACGCAGCGCCAGCACGCTCGCCCCCTAAGCCGAGAAGCTAGCCACTTGGCTACGAATCGAGGCAACAAATCGCGGAGCCAGCGCCGCACTTTGAGTCAGGTCCACAAAATTTCGGTCAATGAGGGACGACGAGATTGCCCGGGCGCGGACAAATTGCACACCCAATGCACACGATTAACCTGGAACCCGCGCAAATCCTAGCTTTTCAGGCCGATCCATCATTGGGGCGACGGACAGGCGACTTGCAACGTAAGTTGTTGATTTCATTTGAGAAATTCAATTTTAATGCATCTCAAATGACATTGGGAAGCTAGGTTTCTTCTCCTCCGGGCCCGTGCTGCCCGACATGAAAGCCAAGCCGGCGCTCGGTATCGCTGTCTTGCTGGAGCCCCTGGGTCATCAGCTGCGCCACGCGTTGTCGAGGCTCCGGCCAGTGCGTGGTGCCTATGAACGCCTGGTTGGAGGCCCAGCGCTGCGCCTCGGATGGAATCCCTGCGCGTTCATTGATGAACTTCTTGGCCAGCTCCAGCGGACGCCTCTCAAAACCAGCAATGCGTCGCGCGAGTTCATTGACAAAGCCATCCAGCTGCGCATCCGGGAGCGCCCGGTTGATCCAGCCATAGCGCTCGGCGGTGTCGGCGTCGAAGTCGTCTGCCCCGAGCACGATCTCCAGCGCGCGTGAGCGCCCCACCAGCGCCGGCAACCAGTCCATCGCGCCGCCGCCTGGAACCACCGCGACCCCCAACTCGATTTGGGCAAACACGGCCTTTTCCCGGCTGGCAAACCGCATGTCGCACGCCAGAGCCAACTCGCTTCCGTGTCCACGCGCGCGCCCCCGTATCGACGCGATGCTCACCACGCGTGAATGCGCCAGGCGCGTCACGAAATTGGGCCACTCGCTGAACTCGGCGGCGCCAGGCGCATCGGGGATGACATTGCCTCGCACCATGTCGTAGTGCGCGACGAAGTAGTCTGGATTGGCGCTGTCGAAGACAACAACCTTGAGTTGCTTGTCCGCTTCGATCCTGTCCATCAGCAGGCGCAGTTCGGCGAACATCTCCGGGTCATACAGGTTGACCGGCGGGTTGTCGATGGTCACTCGCCAGATCAACGGGTTGCTCGCGTCCAGCTTCAAGCGGCCATTCATGCAAGTTTCTCCGTTGCGCCGTTCGTCAATGCGGCCATCACCTCTTGCGTGGTCAGGATCGCATGCGCGTAAGTGGGACCATTGATGGCATGCGCGGCGTGCATTGCTTCATGTGAGAACGCCGCCGTGGCATCGCGCACGAGCGTGACGTGGTAGCCCAGTTCCGCCGCGTACTTGGCCGTGGTTTCGATGCAGGTGTTGGCCAGCATGCCCACCACGATCACCTGGTCGACGCCATGGCGGCGCAACTGCAGGTCCAGGTCGGTGTTGGCAAAGCCGCTGGAGGCCCAGTGTTCCTGGACCATCACGTCACCAGGCTGGGGCTGGAAATCCGGATGCCACTCGCCGCCCCACGTGCCCACGGCAAACACCTGCGCCCTGTGGCTGCCCTGCAGGTATGGCGACATGTGCCGCCATGCGGAGAAATCGCCAGGCCGCGAGCGGTGGTGCGGCACGTAGAAGACCTGGATTCCGGCAGCGCGAACGGCGGCCACCACCTGACGCATGTTCTCGAGGGTGCCCACCGCATCCGCAACGGCTTGGGCGTGACCAGACAGCTTGCCTCCCTCGCTGAGAAAGTCGTTGTAGGGATCGACCAGCAACAAGCCGGTCTGGGCCGCAGGGTAGGAAGGCAGTGGCATGGAAGCTCCTTTGGACGGTTCCGTCCGGAAGATTCAATGCTTCAGTGTGCAGGCGCGGCTTGGGTGGCGCATCGCGACAGTGGGCGATGGCGGGACAGTGCAGCGGGCGGATATTTCTCTATGCCCTTCGGGGAAGCTGGCGTTACTTCCAGCCGCTGACCAGCCGCTGGAGCTGGGCCAGGTCCGCTTCCGGCAGCGGCCAGGTGCTGGGCGGCCGGGCCGCTCCGCAGTCCTGCCCGGCGAACCGCAGCGCCGCTTTCACCACGCTCACGTTCGAGCCGTTGCGCTCGTGGGTGCGCAATTCCTCGAAGCTCGCGATGCCGGCGATCAATTCCATCGCCGGCGAGTAATCCCCTTTCGCAAGCGCCGCGTGAATGCGCACGGACAGGTCGGGCCGCACGTTGATCAAGCCCGAAGTAAAACCTCGCGCGCCCACCGCATACATGGGCGGGGCCCAGGGCTCGGCCAGGCCGCAGACCCAGGCCAGGCCGCGATCGGCCACCTGCGCCATGGCCTGGACCAGGCGCAAGGGCGTGGGCGACGCCCATTTCACGCCGACCACCTGGGGAATGCGGCACAGGGCTTCGATCACCGGCAAGCCGATGGCGTCGTCACGCAGATAGAGCACGACAGGCAGGCCGTCCGCCGCATCGGCGATCCGGCGCACATAGGTGACCACCCCGCTGGGCGCGACAAAGGGATCGGTCAGCTGGTGCACCATCAGGGCAGCAGCCCCTGCCTTGCGTGAGGCGCGCGCCAGGGCGCAGGCGTCGTGCACGCTGCGCCCCACTCCACCCAGCAAGGGCACGCGGCCACGGACATGTTCAGCCGCGGCATGCACCATGCGCTCGGCCTCCGCCATGGTCAGTCCGAAGAACTCGCTGGTGTTGCCGTTGGCCACCAGCACATGGACGCCGGCCTCGATGGCGCGGTCGACGACCGGCGCCAGGCGGTCCGGCGCGAGCTGGTCGCTGTCGTCGAAGGGTGTCACCAGGATGCCGGAGATTCCGTCCAGCGCGGTGCGCAGGGATGTTGTGGATTCAGTCATATTGGCTCACTTCGAATGGGAAAAGACAGACAGGCGCAAGCTGCACTCCATGGCCTCGCCGGGCGCGAGCACCCGCCAGCCGGTGTCGGCACGCGCCGCGGCCAGGTTGGCGGCGTCCGCCACATGCGAGACCGGCTCGACGCAGAAGTACGCTGCCGGACCCGGCCGATGCAAGACCAGGTGCTGCAGTGCGGTGGCCTGCAGCTCGATCGCCGGGCCGTCGGCCGCCACCATCCGCGCCTGGCCGTTCCACGCGCCGTAATAGCGCGTGCATTCGACCTCGGGCAAGGCTTTCGCCGATGCGTAGTCGTCCGCCGCACCGGTGGGCACCGGCGTGCTCGCGAGGAACTCGCTGTCCGCCGGCCAGACGCCGCACGCCTCGAACTGCAGGCTGTGCGCGAAGCGGGCCGGTACATAGGGATGGAAACCGCAGCCGCTGGGCATGGGCTCACTGTCCTCGTTGCTCACCCGCAAACTCAGCGAGAGACCTGCGGCGTCAAGCTCCACCAGCTGCTCGGCCCGGAACGCCCAGGGCCAGCCGTGGTCCCCCGCCACATGGACATAGGTCATGGTGGCGCGGTCCGCTGCGTGTTGCTCGAGAGACCATGGCCGCTGCTGGCTGACGCCGTGCAGCGCGTGCCGCTCGCCCGGGTGGAGTGGCATCTGCACCCGGCCCTGCGGCCCGGCCAGGCGGCCGTCGCGGATGCGGTTGGAGAACGGCACCAGGGGATAGCAGCCGGCCTTGGGCCACTGCGTGGATTCGAAACCGGTGGCGCGCACGGTGTCAGCAAGCGGCACCAGCCAGTCGATGGGTTCGCCCGCTGTGCCGACCGAACTGAGGCTGGTGATGCGCCCACCAGCAGCCGGCGCCAACGTCACGGCCAGCGCTGCGCAGCGCAGCGTGGTCTCGGGTGTCACGCTCAGATGCATCGCCGTCCGCTCACAGCTTCGAACTGCGGATGGTGACGTCTGGCCGCTGCAGCAGCGTCGGCGACAGCGCCAGGCCCAGGCCTGCGCCGGAGGGAACCGTTGCATAGCCGCCGTGCACGTCGGGCAACTGCGTCACGAGTTCGCGGTACCAGCCCGCCAGGTAGGCGCGCACCACTTCCTGCAGCACCACGTTGGTCGTGCTCATCGCCAGATGGAGTGAGGCCGTCAGCACGACCGGGCCGGTGCAGTCGTGCGGCGCGACCGGCTTGTGAAAGGCCTTGGCCAGGGCGGCGATCTTCTTGGCTTCCGAAAGACCGCCGACCCAGCCCAGGTCCAGCATCACGTAGTCCACCGCATTGTTCTTGAGCAGCTGGATGAATGGCTGAATAGTGGCCAGGGTCTCGCTGGCGCAGACCGGAATCCGGGTGCGAGACCGGAATTCGGCGATCGTGTCCAGATTGGACATCTGGACCGGGTCCTCGATCCAGTAGGGCTTGAACTCCTCCAGCGCCTGCGCGATCCGCACGGCCATGGGCAGGTTCCACATCGAATGGAGCTCCACCATGATGTCCATCTCGTGGCCGACGGCACGCCGGATTTCGCGGAACGGCTCGAGCGCGATGTCCAGGTCGCGGGCCGAGATCGCCTGCCCGCCGCTGGCCTGGGCGAAGGGATCGAAGGGCCAGATCTTCATCGCCTTGTAGCCCTCGGACAGCAGGCTTTCTGCCAGTGCCGCCGGACGCTTGACGAAGGCCACCTGGTCCTCGTAAGGCCCTTCGGGCGCGACGTCAGCGCTGGCCTGCGTCACCGACCGGCGCTGCGGGGCCTTGTTGTAGGTGTAGCCGGCGCAGGTGTTGTAGACCGGGACGCGCTCGCGCACGGCGCCGCCGAGCAACTGGTAGAGCGGCTGCTGCGTGGCCTGGCCGAACAGGTCCCACAGCGCGATGTCGACCGCCGAAGCGGCTCGCGTTTCGGCGCCGCTGCTGGCAAAGCCGATGTAGCCATACAGCAGGTGCTGGCTGTGGGCCTCGATGGCCAGCGGATCCTTTCCCAGCAGGTAGGGCGCGGCCAGTTCATGGATCTGCGCCTGCACGGCCTGGGCGCCCCGGAAGGTTTCGCCCAGGCCCACCAGGCCGGTGTCGGTGTGGACCTGCACCCACGCGATGTTGGGATAGGCGGCCGCGTGGACCGTGTCGACTTGCGTGATCTTCATGGGGGTCGGCCTCAGGCCGTCTTTGGATGTTCCTTGACGCGGCTGACCAGCTGCGTCGGGTTGACGAACTGCAGCGCGATCAGCAGCCAGACCAGCGTGACCGCCATGTAGACCATGGCCATCGCATCCACCGATTGCGGCGCGCGAACGCCCGCTGCGAAGACCGCGTAATACAGGGCCACCACCAGGGTCTGCGAATCGGGTCCCGCAGTCAGAAAGGTCAGCTCGAACATGCCAATGGTGCGCACCAGCACAAGCAGGGATGCCGCCAGGATGCCCGGCGCCAGCAGCGGCAACAGCACATGCCAGAACAGCTTGAAGGTGTTGGCGCCGAACACGCGGGCGGCGGATTCGAGGTTCGCGTCGATCTGTTCGATGAACGGCGTCATCACCAGGATCATGAACGGCACGGCCGGAATCATGTTCGCCAGGATCACGCCGAAGATGGTGCCGGCGATGTGGGCCTGGTACATCACGGTGGCCAGTGGAATGCCGTAGGTGATGGGCGGGATCATCAGCGGCAGCAGGAACAGCCCCATCAGCAGCTTCTTGCCGCGGAAGTTGCGCCGCGCCAGGGCGTAGGCCGCCGGCACGCCGATCAGGATGGACAGGAACACGACGGCGGCGACCACCTCTATCGTCACCCACAGCACGCTATCGAGCTGGAACTCCTTCCAGGCGGACTGGTACCAATTGAGCGTGTAGCCATCGGGCAGCCAGGTGCCCAGCCAGCGTTTGGCCACGGAACTTGTGCCGACCGCCGCCACCATGAGGGCGACATTGATGATGAAGAAGGCCATCACGAGGGCCATCAGCGACTTCCAGAGCTTCATCAGCAGGCGATGCGTATCCATGCTCAACCTTTCCCGCCGGAGACGGGTCCCCGATAAAACATGCCGCGCGCCCCCAGGACGGCTGCAACGACGATCAGTTGCACCACACCCATCAGCATCGCGACGGCCGAGGCCATGGAGTAGTCGTAGCGCTCGAAGGCCGCCTCATACGCCGCGATCGAGATCACGCGGGTGGCGCCGGCCGGCGATCCGAGCAGGACAGCCGATGGGAACACCGAGAAGGCCTGCACGAACGACAGCGCGAAGGCCATCGCCAGTCCCGGCACCAGCAGCGGCAGGTAGATATGCCGAAACTGGTTCCACGGCGATGCGCCCAGGGTCGAGGCGGCGCGCGGCAGGTTCGGGTCGATGCCGGTGATATACGACAGCGTGAGCAGGAACGCGAACGGAAAGCCCGAGATGACCAGGGAAATCAGCACGCCCCAGTAGTTGTGCGTCAGCCGGATCGGGCCTTCGTAGACATGCAGCCACTGGAGCGACTGCGACAGCCAGCCCTTGGGGCCGAAGTAGCTCAGCATGCCCTCGGCGATCAGGACTGTTCCCAGCGTCAGGGGAATCACGAGCAAGGTGGTGACAATTTTCTGGAAGCGGCTGCTGCGGCGCATCTGGTAGGCGATCGGCAGCGCCACGCCGACATTGATCACGGTGGCGGGGATGGCCAGCTTGAGCGTGGTCCACACCGTGTCGCGAAGGTTGTCGGTGGTGAAGAACTGCCTGTAGTTCGCCAGCCAGTCGCCTTCCATCGGACGGAACGACAACTGCAGGCCGTAGAGGAAGGGATAGACGAACAGCAACACCATGAACAACGTCGCCGGCACCAGCAGCAGCAGAGACCGGTCGAACGAGGACACTCTGGCGCTGCTCATGGCGCCACGCCCGCGGCTGCATCGACTGGATAGGCCAGCGCCTTGTGCGGCGCGATGGCCAGCGTGACCGCTTCGCCGACACGCAGGCGCGCCGTCGTGCGCACGATCAGCTTGAGGCCACCGGCCACCTCGACATCGACGATGTTGTCGTGGCCGCAGTATTCGACGTTGAGCACCTGGGCGGCGAAGCTGTTGTCCACCGGACCGGAAACGACATCGAATTCCTCGGGCCGGATGGCGAGCATCGCCTTGCCGCCTGTCAGCGGCTGCATCGCCCGCGCGGTCAGCGTCAGGCCGCTGCCACCGAGCTGCACCGACGCGCCGGGCGTCGAGCGCAAGTTCAGCTCCACCAGGTTGCGATAGCCCATGAAGCGGGCCACGTCCAGGTTGGCCGGCTCCGCGTAGATGCGCTGCGGCTGCGCAATCTGCTGGGCCACGCCGTCCTTCATGACGACCACGCGATCAGCCAGCGACAGCGCCTCATCCTGGTCATGCGTGACGTAAATCGTCGAGCGCCCCAGCTCGCGGTGAATGCGCCGGATCTCGGCGCGCATCTCCAGCCGCAGTTTGGCGTCGAGATTCGACAAGGGCTCGTCCATCAGCACCAGGGGTGGCTCGATGACGATGGCCCGGGCGATCGCCACCCGCTGCTGCTGCCCGCCGGACAGCTGGCCGGGCAGCTTGTGGGCCTGCGAATTGAGCTGGACCAGGTCCAGCGCGCGCTTGACGCGCTGCGCCGACTCGGCGGCGGGCACGCCGCGCATCGCCAGCCCGAACGCGACATTGCGCGCCACGCTCATGTGCGGAAACAGCGCGTAGTTCTGGAACACCATGCCAAAGCCGCGCTTTTCAGGCGGCAGCACGTCGATGCGCGTGTCGTCGAGCCAGATGCTGCCATCCGTCAGGGGCAGCAGGCCGGCCAGGCAATTGAGCGCCGTCGACTTGCCGCAGCCCGAAGGCCCGAGCAGCGCGATGAACTCGCCGCGCTTGACTGTCATGCTCAATGCATTGAGCGCAGTGAAGCTCTGCGCGCCCTTGCCCGCGGCAAAGCGGCGGGTGACGCCATCGAGGCGCAACTCGGAAAAGTTTGAAGTCATGGAGACGCAATCTCTGGAGGGGAATCAGCCGGCAGGCGCCCGCGTGGGCGCCTGCGGCGTCGGTCGGGCGCGCAACGCGCGCCGCGAATCACTTGGTCTTGCGCGCGCCGATGTCCTGGTCCCAGCGGCGGAACGCATCGACCATGGCCTTGGGCTCGAGCGGAACCGCGTGGGGGAACTGGGCCAGCCACTTGTCGTATTCAGGCCGTCCGAACTCCTTGATCACGTCCTGGCTTTCCTTGGGTGCCAGTGACAGCGGCACGTCCTTGACCGCAGGGCCAGGATAGAAATAGCCCTTGTCATAGGTCATCGCCTGCTGCTGCGGCTTGAGCAGGAACGCCATCATGTCCAGCACCACGGCCTGCTTCTCCGGCGGGACACCCTTGGGAATCACGATGTAGTGCGCGTCGTTGACCCAGGTCATACCCTTGAACGGCAGCACCTGGAAGTTCTTCGGCACGATGCCCAGCGCCCGGGGGTTGATGTCCCAGCCGGTCACCGTCAGCGTCATGTCGCGCGAGCCTTCACCCAGCTCCTTCATCAGGGCGCCGGTTCCCGTCGGGTAGTACTCGATGCAGGAATCGAGTTCCTTCAGATAGGCCCAGGTCTTTTCCCAGCCATTGTTCGGGTCGGCGGGATTCTTGTCACCCAGCAGATAGGGCAGGCCCATCATGAAGGTGCGGCCCGGGCCGGAGTTGGCGGGCCGCGCGTAGATCAGCTTGTTGGGATTGGCCTTGCACCAGGCCAGCAGCTCCTGCGGCGTCGTCGGCGGCGTCTTGACCTTGTCGGGGTTGAACTCGACCAGGGGGCCGGCCGGCATGAAGACGATGGCCAGGCCGTGGTCCTTGGCCAGCTGGTGCATCTTGTAGGCGCTGGGAAGGTAGTTCTCCTGCAGCTTGGGGAACTTCGCCGCGTGGTCGGGGAACAGCTTGACCCACAGGTTCATCTCCAGCCCGGCGGCGAGCGCATCGGTGCCGACAATGATCATGTCGATGTCACTGCGGCCCGCATTCTGCATGGCCTTGATCTTGGCCGGAATCTCGGGCGCGGGCGCCTTGGTGAAGGTGAACTTGGACACCAGCTTGGGGTTCTGCGCCTGGTAGGCCTCGAAAGCCCCCTGCGTTAGCGCCAGGTTGCCCGCGGCGTCGATCACGTTGATCACCACAGGAGCCTTGGGCAGCGCCTGCGCCTGGACCATGCCGATGCCGGCACAGCCCGCCGCCCCCAGGACGGCCGCGATGAGGGCGCGGCGATGCCGCGAGAGAGAAGTTTGGCGCATTCGAAAGTCTCCTGTTGGTGGCTTGGCAAGCGGCGATTTTGTAAGACAACTTTTTGGTTGTCATGCGGGTTTTCACTGAACCACGAAACCACTCCCTCACTGGAAGAAACAGGAACACGGGGAGATGGTGATGCACTGCTCTCGGTCAAACTGCGAACATCCGCTATAGTTGTCTGACAAAGACTCGCGGATACGCTTCAATGGCGGAACACTTGCTAGACGTGAACGGCGGCACATTGCCCGACCAGATCTACTCCCGGATGGTCGAGGCCATCCTGCGCGGGGACTACGCCGACTCGAAAAAGCTGCCCACGGAAAGCGATCTGGCCTCCCGCTTCGGGGTCTCGCGGCCGACTGTCCGCGAGGCGCTGTCGAGGCTGCGATCGGATGGAATCATCGAGTCCCGGCGCGGCTTTGGCAGCCACATCGTGCGCGCTCCGGGCACACCGGCATCGAGCATGCCTCCCATCAGGAACTATTCGGACATCGAGCGGTATTACGCCTACCGCACGGTTGTTGAATCGGGGGCGGCGGCCGCTGCTGCGGAATTTCGCACTGCCGACGACCTGGCGGCGATCAAAGCCTGCCTGGACGCGCAGACCCTGGCCATGGAGGGCGGAAACAAGGGCATCGAAGACGACGTCCGCTTCCATATGGCGGTTGCGCGGGCCTCGCACAACCAGTTCTTCGTGGCCGCCGTTGAAACCAGTGTCGCGCCCATCAGGCAATTCATGGAACTGGCGCGCAGCGTGCGGACGAAGATGACCATCGCGCGTGTCCGTCTGGTACAGATGGAGCACCAGCAGATCCTCGACGCCATCGACAAGCGTTCCCCGGTCGAGGCCGCCGAGGCAACACGGCTCCATATCCTCCACGCCAAGCGACGGATCTTCGACGCAGCGACATTGCGCTAGTTTCAGCGGCCGCGTCGGGCTTCGAACAGGCGCTGCAGCAGGCAGAAGGCGAACAGCAGGCCGCCGATGGCGATCCTGGTCCACCAGGAACTGAGCGTGCCGTCGAACATGATCAGGGTCTGGATGATGCCAAGCATGAGCACGCCGAACAGCGTGCCAAAGACATAGCCAAAGCCCCCCGACAGCAGCGTGCCGCCGATCACCACGGCGGCGATCGCGTCCAGTTCCAGGCCGATGGCGTGCAGGCCGTAGCCCGACAGCATGTAGAAGCTGAAAACCACGCCGGCCAGGGCCGAGCAAAAGCCACTGAGCGCATAGATGCCCACCAGGGTGGAGCGCACAGGCAGGCCCATCAGCACCGCCGACTGCTCATTGCCACCGATGGCGTAGACCGTGCGCCCGAACTGGGTGTAATGGGCGATCCAGATGCCGACCGCGACCACGCCCAGCGCGATGAGAGCACCGATGGAAATCGACGCGCCCGGCAGCATGGGAATCCGCGCCTCCGACACCTGGCTGAAAAAGCCGTTGGTGATGCTGATCGAGTCGATGCTGATCAGATAACACAGGCCCCGGGCCAGGAACATGCCAGCCAGGGTCACGATGAAGGGCTGCAGCCGGAAGCGCTGGATCAGCACGCCCTGCACTGCGCCAAATGCCGTCCCCAGCACGAGGACCAGGGGCAGGACCAGGGCCGGGCTGACCGCGTGGCGCTCGACCAGGGAGGCGCAGACCATGGTCGTCAGGGCGATCACCGAGCCCACCGACAGGTCGATGCCGCCGGACAGGATGACGAAAGTCATGCCGACGGCCACGATGCACAGGAAGGCGTTGTCGATCAGCAGGTTCAGGAACACCTGTGGCGAGAAGAAGCCGTCGTACAAGACCGAACCGAAGCTGGCCATGGCCACGAACAGCGCCATCGTGACCGCCAGGGGCAGGTACTTGGGAGCGATGCGCCGGTGCGCGGCGGCCGGCTGCGGCAACGGCATTGGCGTGATGTCCATGGCAGGGTTGGCGCTCATGATGCCATCGCCTCAGACCGCGGCCGGGCGCCTGGCCCAGCCGACGAGAGTGCGGCGAAATTCCGGGGACTGCAACAGCATCACGGCGAACACCACGCCGGCCTTGACCACCAGGTTGACCTCCGGCGGCACGCCCAGGGAGTAGATGGCGTAGGTCAGGGTCTGGATGATGAGAGCGCCGATCACGCTGCCAGCCAGGCTGAAGCGCCCCCCCGTCAGCGCCGTGCCGCCCAGGGTGACGGCCAGGATGGCGTCCAGCTCCATCAGCTGGCCGGCGTTGTTACCGTCGGCGCTCTTGACCGTGGAGCTGACGATCAGGCCAGCCGCCCCGGCGCAGACGCCGCAAAAGGCATAGACCCAGAAACTGATGCGGCGCGCCGGCAGGCCGGCCAGATGGGCAGCCGAGGGATTGATGCCCACGGCCTCGATGAACAGCCCCAGCGCCGTGCGCCGGGTGATCAGCAGCAAGGCGGCCAGCACGCCCATGGCCAGCCAGAACGGGAACGGCAAGCCCAGCAGGTAGCCGTTGCCGATAAAAAAGTAAGGCGCGTAGTAGACGGTGATGATCTGGCCGCCGGTCACCAGCTGGGCGATGCCCCGGCCGGCCACCATCAGGATCAGCGTGGCGATGATGGGCTGCATGCCGATCACCGAGACCAACAGGCCGTTCCAGGCGCCGCAGACCAGGGCGATGCCCAGGGCCACGGCGATCGCAAGCCACATGGGGAAACGGCTGACATGGGTGGGCACGCCGTCCACAACCACCAGCGAGCCGCCGATCATCCAGGCGGCGACGGCCGCCGCGATGGCCACGGTCGCGCCGACGGAAATGTCGATGCCGCGGGTGGCGATCACCAGCGTCATGCCCAGGGACACCAGGATCAGTGGCGCCGCCCCCTTGAGAATGTCGATGAGGCTGCCGTAGAGATGGCCCTCGCGCCATTCGATGTGCAGGAAGCTGCTGCTGAAAGCAGCGTTCAGACCCAGCAGCAGGAGCAAGGTGACCAGCGGCCAGAACAAGCGGTGCTGCAAGAAGCCTTTCATGCCTGCTCCGCGATCAGATGGTAGATGTCCTGCTCCGTGCAGCCGGCCGGCAGTTCCCCCAGCTTGCGCCGGTCGCGCAGCACGGCGATGCGGTGCGACACGCGCACCACCTCGTCGATCTCGGACGAGATGAAGAGCACGGCCATGCCCTCCCCGGCCAGCCGCAGAATCTCGTCCATGATCTCCTGCTTGGCCGCCACGTCCACGCCGCGCGTGGGCTCGTCCAGGATCAGCAGGCGTGGCCCGGTGGCCAGCCAGCGGGCCAGCAAGGCCTTCTGCTGGTTGCCGCCCGAAAGCTGGCCCATGGGCGTGTCGATATCCGCCGTTTTGATGCCCAGGGTCTGGACAAAGCCTTCGGCCAGGCGCGACTGCTCGGGCAGCGGCAGGCGGCTCCACATGCCGCGCCGCGCCTGCAAGGCCAGTACGATGTTTTCCCGCACGGACAAGCCGGCCACGATGCCGTCGGTCTTGCGGTCCTCCGGCAGCATGGCCATGCCCAGCCGCACAGCGGCAGCTGGACTGGCCACACGGATGGGCCGGCCCCAAACATGCAGAGCGCCGGTATCGGGCTGGCGCAGGCCAAACAGCAGCTGGGCCAGCTCGGTGCGCCCCGACCCCAGCAGGCCGGCCAGGCCCAGCACCTCGCCAGCGCGCAGCGCCAGGTCGGTGGGCTGCAGCATGCCCTTGCGGCCCACGTCGCGCAGCTCGAACTCGGCCTCACTGCCCTCGGCCTCGCCGGGCGGCGCCGAGGCCAGGCGCCGCGCCGCCAGCTCGCGCCCCACCATGGCGGCGATCAGGGCGGGCTCGGGCAGGTCCTGCGCCGGCCACTCGCCGACAAACTCGCCATTGCGCAACACCGTGATGCGGTCCGACAAGGCATAGACCTGGTCCAGGAAATGGGTGACGAAGAGGATGGCCATGCCCTCCTCGCGCAGCCGGCGCAACACGGCGAACAGCCGCTGCACCTCCTCCTCGTCCAGGCTGGAGGTGGGCTCGTCCAGCACCAGCACCTTGGCCGAGACGCTCAAGGCGCGGGCGATGGCCACCATCTGCTGCACCGCCACCGGGTAGGCGGAAAGCAGGCGGCTGACATCGATGTCCAGGTTCAGGCGCGCCAGCAGCGCCTTCGCATCGCGGTTCATGGCCGCCCAGTCGATGCGCCAGGCCTTGCGCGGGTAGCGCCCGGCGAAGATGTTCTCCGCCACCGACAGATTGGGGCAGAGGTTGACCTCCTGGTAGACCGTGCTGATACCGATGCGCTGCGCCTCCAGCGGAGAGCGCGGCGCAATGGGCTGTCCCTCGAGCACCATGGTGCCGGCATCGAGCGCGTGGACGCCGGTCAGCAGCTTGATCAGGGTGGACTTGCCGGCGCCGTTCTGTCCCATCAGGGCATGGACCTCGCCGGGAAACAGGCGCAGGCCGGCCCCGCTCAGGGCGCGCACGCCGGTGAAGCTCTTGTGGATCCCGCCCAGCTCCAGCAGCGGGCGGGCGTCGGCCGTTGCCGGGGGCATCAATCAGTACTTGCGCTTGGGAAATTCCTTGGCCGCGACTTCCATCGGGAAGATCCCTTCCTCGGTGACGATGCGCTTGGGCACGGGCTTGCCGGCCACCACCTCCTTGACCGCCTTCATCAGCTGCGGCCCCAGCAGCGGACTGCATTCCACGCTGACATTGAGCTTGCCCTGCATCATGGCCTCGAAGGCGCCCTTCACTGCGTCGATGGAGATGATGATGATGTCCTTGGCCGGCTTGAGGCCCGCTTCCTCGATGGCCTGGATGGCGCCGATGGCCATGTCGTCGTTGTGCGCATACAGCACATTGATCTTCTTGGCGTCGGACTTGAGGAAGGCCTGCATCACTTCCTTGCCCTTGGCCCGGGTGAAGTCGCCGGTCTGGCTGCGCAGGATCTTGAATTTCGGGTCGGCCTTGATGACTTCCTCAAAGCCCTTCTTGCGGTCGATCGCGGGGGCCGAGCCCACCGTGCCCTGCAGTTCGACGATGTTGACCTCGCCCTTGTTGTCCTTCATCTTCTCGACCAGCCAGCGGCCGGCCTTGCGGCCTTCTTCCAGGAAGTCCGAGCCCATGAAGGTGACGTAGAGCGAGTCATCCTTGGTGCTCACCGCCCTGTCCGTCAGGATCACCGGGATCTTGGCGGCCTTGGCCTCCTTGAGCACCGTCTCGAAGCCGGTTTCCACCACAGGCGAGAAGGCGATCACGTCCACCTTCTGGGCGATGAAGGAGCGGATGGCCTTGATCTGGTTCTCCTGCTTTTGCTGCGCGTCGGCGAACTTCAGGTCGATGCCGGCCTCCTTGGCCGCCGACTTGACCGACTCGGTGTTGGCGGTGCGCCATTCGCTTTCGGCGCCGATCTGGCTGAAGCCCAGGGTGATCTTCTTCTGGCCGAAGGCCAGCGGCATGGTGACGGCCAGGGTCAGGGCGGCGGCGCCCTGGATGGCGGTGCGGCGGTTGCTTTGCATGTCGTCGTCTCCTCGTTGGTGGTTGCGGGATGGGAACGGGGGCCGGGTCAGGCGTAGGTATAGGCCGTCTTGACCGTGGTGTAAAACTCGGCGGCATGGCGGCCCTGCTCGCGCGGACCGTGGCTCGACGCCTTGCGCCCGCCGAAGGGCACGTGGTAGTCGACGCCGGCGGTGGGCAGGTTGACCATGACCATGCCGGCCTGGGCATGGCGCTTGAAATGCGTCGCGTGCTTCAGGGAGCTGGTGCAAACACCGGCGCACAGGCCATACTTCGTGTCGTTTGCCAAGGCCAGCGCATGCTCGTAGCCGTCGGCCACCAGCAGGGCCGCGACCGGACCGAAGATCTCTTCGCGCGCCACCCTGTGCTCCGGTGCGGCCAGGAACAGCGCCGGACTCATGAAATAGCCCTTGCTCTCGCATTCCACCAGTTGGCCGCCGGTGATGTGTTCAGCGCCCTCCTGGCGGGCGATTTCCAGCCAGGCCTGGTTTTGCTCCAGTTGCGGCCGGCTGGCCACCGGGCCGATGTCGATGCCGCGCGCCAGGGCCGGCCCGACCTTGAGCTGTTTCATGCGCTCGAGCAGCCGGCCCAGGAAGTCGCCATGGATGCGCCGCTCGACGATGATGCGGCTGGAGGCCGTGCAGCGCTGGCCGGTGGAGAAGAAGGCGCCATTGACGGCGCACTCCACGGCGCGGTCCAGGTCGGCATCGGCCAGCACCACCAGCGGGTTCTTGCCGCCCATCTCCAGTTGCACCTTGGCGCCGCGGGCCGATGTGCGCTGCAGCACCTGGGCGCCCGTGGCCTCGGAGCCGGTGAAGCTGATCGCGTCGACCAGGGGACTGTCGAGCAGCGCCTGGCCGACCTGGCGGCCGCTGCCATTGACCAGGTTGAACACGCCGGCCGGCAAGCCCGCCCGGCTCAGGATCTCGGCCAGGGCCCAGCCGCAGGCCGACACCAGTTCGGCGGGCTTGAACACCACGGCGTTGCCATAGGCCAGGGCTGGCGCGATCTTCCAGGCCGGGATGGCCAGCGGAAAATTCCAGGGGGCGATGATGCCCACCACGCCCACCGGCTCGCGTGTCACCTCCACGTCGATGTCGGGTCGCACCGAGGCCATCTTTTCGCCGCTGATGCGCAGCGCCTCGCCGGCAAAGAACTTGAAGATCTGGCCGGCCCGCGCCGCCTCACCGACCGCTTCGGGCAAGGTCTTGCCCTCTTCACGGGCCAGCAGTTCGCCCAGTTCGTCCTTGCGCGCCAGGATTTCGCTGCCGACAAAGTCCAGCGCATCGGCGCGGCGTTGCGGCGTGGTGTGGGCCCAGGTGGCGGCGCCATCGCTGGCCGCGCGGATCGCCTGCTGGGTCTGGCGCGCATCGGCGCGGGCGTACTCGGCCACCGGACTGCCCAGGTCCGAGGGGTTCTCGCTGGCGCCGGTGGTCGCGCCGGTCTCCCAGCGCCCGTTGATGAAATTCCTGAGCATGGACTGCATGGCATCGGTCTTCAAAGTGAAGCGGATGCTAGGCAATCGAAGCATGCCTGCCCAATAGCGATTCAGGCCTGAGCGATACCGGATTCCGGATTCTCGAAAACCCTAGGAACCCCTCACCCGCCCCTACGGATATACGCCTAGTGCTCCGTAGAGCCTTAGCGATATAAAGTTTCGAATCATGGAAAACCCCAGGGCGGCCTCACGCAGATGATCAATTACTCGCATTGGTTCATCCGCGCCCGCCTGAAGACCCGCCAGTTGCTGCTGCTGGTCGCGCTGGCCGAGGAAGGCAACATCCACCGCGCGGCCGAGGTGCTGAGCATGACCCAGCCGGCCGCCTCCAAGCTGCTCAAGGACATCGAGGACGTGCTGGGCGTGCAACTGTTCGATCGCCTGCCGCGCGGCATGCGTCCCACGCCGTATGGCGAGGTGATGATCCGCCACGCAAGGGTGGCGCTGTCCAGCCTGAACCAGGCCCACGACGAGGTGCAGGCGCTCAAGGGCGGCCACTTCGGTCAGGTGAGCCTGGGCACCATCACCACGCCCGCCCTGACGCTGCTGCCCCGGGCCATCTCCCGCGTCAAGCAGTCCCATCCCACGCTGCGGATCTCGGTCCAGGTCGAAACCAGCGACGTGCTGATGGAGCGGCTGGCCCAGGGCAAGCTGGAAATCCTGACGGCGCGGCTGTTCGCCCAGCACGACAAGACGGCATTGCGCTTCGAAGCCCTGGCGGAGGAGCCGGCGGTGGCCGTGGTGCGTCCCGGCCACCCGCTGCTGTCGGCGGGCAAGCTGACGCTGCGCGACCTGGGCGGCTGGGGCTGGATCGTGCCGCCCGAAGGCAGCGTCTTGCGGCATCGCTTCGACCTGATGTTCAGCGAGGCCGCCATGGACGCGCCAATCAACCTGATCGAGACCACCGCGCTGATGTTCATGACCAAGATGATCGGCGACAGCGACATGATCGGCCTGCTGGCGGGCGACGTGGGGCACTACTACGCAAGGCACAAGCTGGTGGCGCTGCTGCCGATCGCCCTGCCCTGCCGCATGGACGCCTTCGGGCTGATCACGCGCACCGACCGGCCCCTGTCGCCGGCCGGCCAGGTGATGCTCGCTGCGATCAAGACGGCGGCCGCGCAAACCTATGGCGTGCCGCTCGATGCGCCGCAAGCGCCAGCGGCCTGAGTCCCGCTACTTGTTCTTCTTTTCCTTCTTGCCATTGTTCTTCTTTTCCTGCCCTGGCGCGTCGCCCTTCTTGCCCTTCGAGTTGCCGCTATTGCCCGGGGCGTTGGCGTCGTCGTAGCGCTCCCTGGCGTTGTCGCGCGTCTCGACGGTGGAGCGCTGCCGCGCGGGCTGGGTCGATGCGGACTGCGCGGCGGCAATCACGGCCTGCATCAGCGCCAGGGCCACGCACAGTGGGGCAATGACTTTCATCGGGTCTCCTTGGTTTCGGCGGGCCGAGCCGGACGGCGCGGCCGCCGCGGGGCGGGACCTCAGACTAAGCCAGGCCGGCGGGCGGGTCAAGCAATGCCGTCTGTGCCGCACAGGCCCTATTCCGAATATCTGACTCTGTCAATGCGATGTAGGGGCGGTGACAAGCGCTGTCTCTGTCGCCCGACACGGACCATAATTCGCTGGCATAGATACCGACAATTCGTCCGGGCAGATCCGGCTACATCTCTCGCGTAAGTACTCCTCCCCGGAAAGGATGGCAAATATGAGCATTGATGAGACCAACGAGGTCGATCGCCAGAAGCGCCGCGCCGATCTGATGGACGTACTGATACGCGCCGGCCTCATTCTGGCCCTGGCGGTACTGTGCTTCGAGGTCTTTTCCCCATTCCTGACCTTGATGGCCTGGGCGCTGATCCTGGCGGTGACGCTTTATCCGATGCATCAGAAACTTGCCAGGAAAGTCGGCGGCAAGCAGGGCCTGTCGGCCACGATCCTGGTGCTGGCGGGCTGCGTGCTGCTCATCGCGCCCAGCGCCGCACTGATGAACTCTCTGGCCGACTCGGTCCATACGACGATCGAGAAGGTGCAGAAGAACGAGGTGGAGATTCCACCGCCCCGCGACAGCGTCGCCGAATGGCCGCTGGTCGGCAAGAAGATCCACGCGGTGTGGGTGAAGGCGCACGCCGACTTGCCGGCCTTCATCAGCAGCATGCAGCCGAAGATCGGCAATATCGCCAAGGGTGCGCTGGGGATGGTGGCCGGCATCGCCGGCGGGCTGCTCGGCTTTCTCGCCTCGCTGATCGTCGCCGGCATCATGATGGCTTTCGGCAAGGGGGGGGCCCAGGCCTGCCTTGCCATCTTCGAGCGCATCGTCGGCCCGACCAAGGGCGCCGAATTCGCCAAGCTGTCCACGGCCACCATCCGTGCGGTCGCCCAGGGGGTGATCGGCGTCGCCTTCATCCAGGCCATCGTCGTCGGTCTCTGCCTGCTGCTTGCCAGCGTGCCCTGGGCCGGCGTGCTGGCCGTCATCGTGCTGGTGCTGGGCATCGCCCAGGTTCCGGCGATCCTGATCACCCTGCCGGCGATCGGCTACATCTGGAGCACCGAGGGCTACGGCAATGTCGAGGCGATCGTCTACACGGTGCTCCTGTTCGTGGCCGGCATGGCCGACAACGTGCTCAAGCCGCTGATGCTGGGCCGCGGCGTCGATGCGCCGATGCCCGTCATCCTGCTCGGCGCGCTGGGCGGCATGGCCGTGGGAGGGATCCAGGGCATGTTCGTCGGTGCCACCCTGCTGGCGCTGGGCTACCAGATCTTCAAGGGCTGGGTCGTCGATCCGGCCACCTGAGAACGGCAAGACTGGACCACCGAGCACTGCGCATCGATGCCGGCCCGATCGAAGTACCCCCGACCGAGCCGACTCGTGACGGCGCTGGCGGCCGGCCTGCTTAGCGCCTGCACGACGGTGGGGCCCAACTTCAGCCGCCCCGAGGTGCCCTGGCTAGCGGACTGGTCCCCGAGCGCGACGACGGGCAAGTCCGCGCAAGCGCAGCCCAAGCGGGCCGAGACCGAGGTCTGGTGGAGCCACTTCAAGGACCCGGTGCTCGATCAGCTGATCGCCGAGGCGCAGCGGCGCAATGTCGGCGTGCGCGTGGCCGGCCTGCGCATTCTCGAAGCCAGGGCGCAGTTGGGCATTGCCGGCAGCACCCGCTTCCCGCAGGTCCAGCAGGTGACCGGCGAAGCGCTGCGGGTCAGGTCCGGCAACTCGAGCGGCGCCGAAACAACCGCATCGACGGCGGGCATCGGCGCCAGCATCGCCTGGGAGATCGATTTCTGGGGCAAGTTCCGGCGCGGCATCGAAGCCGCCGACGCCAACTATCTGAGCAGCATCGCCCAATACGATGACGCCCAGGTGCTGGTGGCGGCGCAGACGGCGAGCCTGTACAGCTCGGTCCGCACGATCGAGCTGCGCCTGACGATCGCGCAGGAGAACGCCGCGTTGCAAAAACGCAGCATGGAGATCACCGAGCGCCTGTTCAAGAGCGGCAACGAGTCGGAACTCGACGTGCAGCAGGCCAAGTCGCAGTACCTCAGCACCCTGGCGACGATCCCCGATCTCGAGGGCAGCCTGCGCCAGACCCAGAATGCCCTGAGCATCATGCTGGCCCGGCCGCCGGGTGCGATCGCGGAAATGGACGCCGGGCGCGCGAAGATCCCGCTGGCCAATCTGGACGTGGTGGTCGATCTGCCCGCCGAGCTGCTGCGCCGGCGCCCTGATGTGCGCACGGCCGAGATGCTGCTGGCCGCGCAGTCCGCGCTGATCGGCGTCAGCGAGGCGGCGCTCTACCCCTCGATCGCACTGGTGGGCTCGATGGGCCTGTCGGCGAACTCGAAGAACTGGTCGATGCGCACCTTGGACTGGGCCCTGGGGCCGGCGCTGGTGTGGAATATCTTCGATTACGGGCGGCTGAAGAATCAGATTCTGGTGGAAGACGCACGTTTCCAGCAGTTGCACGAGAACTATCTGGACACGGTGCTGCGTGCCGCCCGCGAAATGGACGACGCCGCGATTGGCTTCGCCAAGGGTCGGGTCCAGGTCGATATCCTGCGGGAAGCGGTGCAGGCCGCCCGGCGCTCGCTGGACATCGCCAACATCCAGTACCGCGAGGGTCTGGTCGATTTTCAGCGCGTGCTCGATGCGCAGCGCACCCTGTTCAGCCAGCAGGACAGGCTGGTAGGCACCCAGGGCGGCGTCACGCAAAGCCTTGTTTCGCTGTACAAGGCAGTAGGCGGGGGCTGGCAGGCCGGGCGCACCCAGCCGCTGCTCGACGACGCCACCCGCGAGACGATGGCCAAGCGCAGCAGCTGGCAGGGGCTGCTCGACGCGCCGCTGCCGCCACCATCGGCCGAGGATTCCTCGGCCTCACAGCAGGAGGCTCAATGACGCAAGACGCCACGCCGGCAGCGCCCGTCGCTGCCCCCGCTCCAGACGCCGCCGGACGAGGGACCCGTATCGGCACCATCGTCCTGTTGCTGCTGATTGGGCTCAGCCTCATTCTCTACTTCGCCGGCGACCGCCTGACGCCCTACACCTCGCAGGCCCGCATCCAGGCCTTTGTCGTGCCGGTGGCCGGCGAGGTCGGCGGCAAGATCCTGAAGGTGCACATTCGCAACGACGATGTGGTCAAGCCCGGGCAGCTGCTGTTCGAGATCGACCCGAACCAGTATGCGATCGCGCTGCAGCGCGCCCGCTCCGACTATGAATCGCTGCGCGGTTCGATCGGCGCGTCGGCCGCCGGCGTTGACGCTGCCCGCGCCTCCCTGCGCGCCGCCAAGGCCAACCAGGACATGGCAGCGCGCGACGCCAGCCGGCTGGAGCGCCTGCACCAGGAGGACCCCGGCGCGATCTCGGTGCGCCGACTGGAAATCGCGCAATCGACACGCGAGGAATCGATCGGAAAGACGCTCAGATCCGAGGCCGATCTGCGCAAGGCCATCGAAGCGGCGGGTTCGCCCGGCGAGGACAACACGCAGATGGTCAGCGCGAAGACGGCGATCGAGAAGGCCGAGCTCGACCTGGCGCGCACCAAGGTGCTGGCGCCGGCCGCCGGCACCGTCACCGACCTGCGGGTGGACATTGGCCAGTTCGTTCAGCCCGGCGCGCCGATGATGACCCTGATCGCGCGGCACGACCTCTGGATCAATGCGGCGATGACCGAGAACAATCTGGGCAATATCAGGCCCGGCAACGAGGTCGAGATCGCGCTCGATGTGATGCCCGGCAAGATCCTCAAAGGGCGGGTGCGCAGCATCGGCAGCGGCGTGGGCAGCGGGCAGCAATCGCCGCCGGGCACCCTGCCAACGGTCGAGAACAACCGCGACTGGCTGCGGCAGGCGCAACGCATCCCGGTGATGATCGAGTTCCAGCCCGGCGAAATCGACGGCCTGCGTGGCCTGCCCAGCCTGCGCATTGGCGGCCAGGCCGAGGTGCTGGTCTATACGGGGGACCGGGCCATCATGAATCCGCTGGGCGCGCTCTACATCCGCGTCATGAGCTGGCTGTCCTACCTCTATTGAGGTGATGATGCACGCCCGCGACAAGGGGGTCTTGCGGCTGAGCATCGGCCTCGGCCTTGCCGGCGCCCTGGCCTATGGCTTTGCGCTGCCCATCCCCTTCGTCAGCTGCGTGCTCGCCGTGATCGTGCTGAGCAAACCCGGGCCGCCGCTGCCGCTGATCAAGGGGCTCATCGTCGCGCTGCTGTTTGCCGGCTTCGTCCTCGCGGGCGTGTTGATGGTGCCGGTGCTCGAGCACTACGCTTTCGCCGGCATCCTGATCACGGCCCTGGTCGTGTTCGGCCTGATCCAGGTCGGCCAACTCAGCGGCAGCCCGGCGACGATGCTGCTGCTGATCTCCTTCGTGCTGATCCCGGTGGCTGGCGTGGCCGACCAGGCGCTGGTGTCGCTGCTGAGCGTCTCGCTGGCGGTCGGCTTTGCGGTCGGCACCCTGGTGAGCATCGTCTCCGGCCATCTGTTCCCCGATCCGGTGGACGCCAGCCAGGCCGGCAAGCCGCAGCGGCCGCCGCCCGACCGCGGCCATGCAAGATGGATCGCCCTGCGCACCGTCGCCATCGTGATGCCCGTCTTCGTGCTGGCGCTGAGCAATCCCTCGGCCTACACGGCCGCCGTCATGAAGACCGTCGCCCTGGGCCAGCAGGCCAGCGAACTGGACGCACGCTCGGCCGGCCGCGAGCTGATCGGCTCGACCCTGATGGGGGCCTTTGTCGCGGGGGCGGTCTGGTGCGGCCTGTCGCTGTGGCCCACGCTCTGGATGCTGGTGCTGTGGCTGATGGCCGCGGCGCTGTGGACCGGTGCGGCCATGTTCCGCACGCGCAAGACGCGCTCGCGCCCCTCGTTCTGGAGCAATGCGCTGGTCACCGCGCTGATCCTGCTGGGTCCGGCGATCGAGGACAGCGCCAGCGGCAAGAGCGTATTGCTGGGGGCCGCGATGCGGACCAGCCTGTTCATCGGCGTGGCGCTCTACGCCTGGGCCGTCATCTGGCTGCTCGAACGCTGGCGCGGCTCGCGCAAGCCGGTTCTGGCGGCCTTACCACCTGAAGGAGATATCGCATGATCTTTACCGTCCTGCTGGTCGGGCTGCCCGTCATGCTGCTGTGCCTGATCCTGGAGGTGTTCACCACCTGGTGGTGCATACGCATGTACATCCGACAGGTCACCAGTGAGCATCCACCGGGCATCTTCATCGAGGTGCGCCCGCTGCTGACGGCCATGCTGGCCATGACGGCGGCCACCCTCGTGCAGATCCTGATCTGGGCAACGCTGTTCCTGTTGCTGGGCGAGTTTTCCGAGTTCTACGAAGCCGCTCACCACTCGGCGGTGAATTTCACCTCGCTGGGCTACGGGGACTTCGTGATGGCCAAGCGCTGGAAGCTGCTCGGCCCGCTGGAAGCGCTCAACGGCGTGCTGATGCTGGGCATGACCGCTTCCAGCCTGATGGCGATCCTGCAACACATGATCAGGACGCGCTCCAAGGCGCTGTCGGCCTGAAGCCATAGTCAAGCCCTTGGATGGAGCTGTCGGCCCGCGAGGCTTAGCAGGCCAGTGAGCCGCTGTTCATAATGGCCGTTTTCGCAGCTTCCCAAACCGCCATGAACCCTTCTGCCATCTATCCCAGCCTGCGCGATCGCGTCGTCCTGATCACCGGCGGTGCCACCGGCATCGGCGCCTGCCTGGTGGAGCGTTTCGCTGCCCAAGGCGCGAAAGTGGGCTTCATCGACATCGACCGGGACGCAGGCACGGCGCTGGCGCACAAGCTCTCTGCCAGCCTCCACCCGCCCCTGTTCGTCGCGTCCGACCTGACGCAGATCAGCGCACTGGACGCGGGGATCCAGACCGTGCGCCAACGCTTCGGCCCCATCCGCGTGCTGCTGAACAACGCGGCCAACGACCGCCGCCACAGCATCGAGGAGACGACGCCGGAAAGCTGGGACGCCGGTGTCGCCGTCAACCTCAAGCACCAGTTCTTCGCGGCCCGCAACGTCGCGGCCGACATGCGGGCAGCCGGCGGCGGCAGCATCGTCAATTTCGGTTCCATCAGCTGGATGCTCAAGCAGGGCGGCATGCCGGTCTACACCACGTCCAAGGCCGCGGTCCAGGGGCTGACGCGCAGTCTGGCGCGCGACTTCGGTCCCTTCAACATCCGCGTCAACACCCTGGTGCCGGGCTGGGTGATGACGGACAAGCAGTTGCGCCTGTGGGTCACGGAGACGTCGAAAGAAGAGATTGCGCGCGGCCAGTGCCTCAACCAGCCGCTGATGCCCGAGCACATCGCCGCGATGGCCTTGTTCCTGGCCTCGGAAGACAGCGCCATGTGCACGGCGCAGGACTTCGTGGTTGACGGAGGCTGGGTGTGAAGCCCAGCCTGCTGGTCGACGCCCAGGCCCGGCTGGGGGAATGCGCCCTGTGGTGCGACCGCACTGCCAGCCTGTGGTGGACCGACATCGAGGCCCGCAGCATCAGCCGGCGTTCAGCGGATGGGAGCATCCAGCACTGGCCCCTGCCAGAGAAGGTCGGCAGCTTTGCGTTTTGCGAGGCCGATGGGCGCTTGCTGGTCGGCCTGGCCAGTGGCATTGCCCTGTTCGACCCCGCCGACGGCAGCGTGTCCGGCTTGACCGCCATGGACTGGGGCGTGGCCGGCGCCCGCATCAATGACGGCCGCTGCGACCGCCAGGGCCGCTTCGTGTTTGGCCTGTACCACGCCGCGGAAACGCCGGTCTGTCACTTCTACCGGGTCGGTCCCGGCCTGCAGGTCGAACGCCTGCCCTTGCCGCCAGCCGGCGTGGCCAACAGCATCGCGTTCAGCCCCGACGGGGCCACCATGTACTACACGGACTCGCCGCTGCGCACCATCTTCAGCCTGGCCTATGGCGCGGACGGCAGCCTGGGCGAACCCCGGCCCTTCGTGAAGCTGTCCTCAACCGAAGGCTTTGCCGATGGCTCCGCGGTGGACGCCGACGGCGGCCTGTGGAACGCGCAGTGGGACGGCTCCTGCCTGGTGCGCTACGCAGCGGACGGCCAGGAGACGCAGCGCATCACCCTGCCGGTGTCGCGCCCCACCTGTCCGGCTTTCGGCGGCCCGGATCTGGGCGACCTGTACCTGACCACGGCGCGCATCGGCCTGGACGCCGGGGCACTGGAGCGCCAGCCGCAGGCCGGCGGCGTGTTCGCCATGCAGCCGGGCCGGCGCGGCCTGCCGGAAGAGCGCTTTCGCACCGCATGAGCGTCGCCGGCATCACCCGTCGCGACTACGGCGTTCTGGCCGACGGCCAGCGGGTTGAGGAGTTCACGCTGGACAACGGCCACGGCCTGTCGCTGAGCACGATCAACCTGGGCGGCATCGTCACCAGCCTGCGGGTGCCGGACCGCCAGGGCCATAGCGCCAGCGTCGTGCTGGGCCTGCCCACGCTGGAGGACTACGAGACGCGCAACCCCAACTTCGGCATCATCGTCGGCCGTTATGGCAACCGCATCGCCGGCGGCCGCTTCAGCCTGGACGGCCAGCAGTTCTTCCTGCCCACCAACAACGGGCCCAACACCTTGCACGGCGGGCCCATCGGATTCGGCAAGCGCTGGTGGGATGTGCAAGCCCTGCTGCCAGGACCGGACGGTAGCGTCTCTCTCGAACTGCGGCTGGACAGCGCCGATGGCGACCAGGGCTTTCCCGGCCGGCTGCAGGCCCGCGTGCGCTACACGCTGACCGTCCGGCAGGAGTGGCGCATCGACTACCACGCTGTCTGCGACCGCAGCACCGTCGTCAACCTGACCCATCACGATTACTTCAACCTGGCCGGCGGCGGCAGCATCCTGGACCACAGGCTGACCATCCCGGCCGAGCGCTATTGCCCGGTCGATGCCGGCCTGATTCCGCTGGGCACCGAGGCAGTGGCGGGCACGCCTTTCGACTTCCGCACCGCCACGGCCATCAGCCAACGCATCCGCCAGCCCCATCCCCAACTGCTGCGCGCCCGCGGCTACGACCACAACTGGGAACTGGCCTCACCGCTGGCCAATGGCATGCGCCAGGCCGCCCTGCTGGAGCACCCCGCATCGGGCCGGTCCCTGGAGATCCACACCGACCAGCCCGGGCTGCAGTTCTATTCCGGCAATTTCCTCGATGGCAGCCTGGCCGGCAGCGCCGGACTGGCCATCCGCCAGGGCGACGGCCTGTGCCTGGAGACCCAGCATTTCCCCGACGCGCCCAACCAGAGCGCCTTCGCGTCCACCGTGCTGCGACCGGGCGAGACCTATGCCAGCACCACCGTGCACCGCTTCGGCCTTTGCGCCGATTGACCTGGGAGAACGCCATGACGACCACTGCCCGCCGCTACCAAGGCGTCTTTCCCGTGGTGCCGACCACCTTCGATGAGCAAGGCGCGCTGGACCTGGACAGCCAGAAGCGCTGCGTCGACTTCATGATCGATGCCGGCTCCGACGGCCTGTGCATCCTGGCGAATTTCTCCGAGCAGTTCGTGCTGTCGGACCAGGAGCGGGAAGTCCTGACCGCGACCATCCTTCGCCACGTGGCCGGACGGGTGCCCGTGATCGTCACCACCACCCACTTCGGCACGCGCGTGTGCGCTGAGCGTTGCCGCCGCGCCCAGCAGGAAGGCGCGGCCATGGTGATGGTGATGCCGCCCTACCACGGCGCTTCCATCCGCGTGCCCGAGCCGCAGATCCACGGCTTCTATGCCGCCCTGTCGGACGCCATAGCCATCCCCATCATGGTCCAGGACGCGCCGGTCAGCGGCACCGTGCTGTCGGCGCCCTTCCTGGCCCGCATGGCCAGTGAGATCGAGCATGTGCGCTACTTCAAGATCGAGACCCCAGGCGCGGCCAGCAAACTGCGCGAACTGATCCGCCTGGGTGGCGACGCCATCGAAGGTCCCTGGGACGGTGAGGAGGCGATCACCCTGCTGCCCGACCTGGAAGCCGGCGCCACCGGCGCCATGACAGGCGGCGGCTACCCGGACGGCATCCGTCAGATCATGGACGCCTGGCGGGCCGGGCGGGCGGACGACGCCGCCGCGGCCTACGCGCGCTGGCTGCCCTTGATCAATTACGAAAACCGCCAGGGCGGCATCCTGACGGCCAAGGCCTTGATGAAGGAAGGCGGTGTCATCGCCTGCGAAGCGCCGCGCCACCCCTTCCCGGCCATGCATCCTGCCGTGCGCGAGGGACTGCTGCGCACCGCCCGCAGCCTGGACCCGCTGGTGCTGCGCTGGGGCCGCTGACAGCGGCGGCCGGCCCCCTCAGGGCGCCGGCGGCGCGGTCAAACGGGCGCCCACGTCCTTGAGCAGGCGCTTGAACTCCGGCGAGTCGGCAATGATGGTTCCGGCCGCGGCGCGCAGGCGGTCCACCGCTTCATCGGGCAGCACGAAGGTCGTGGGCTGCTGGTTCAGGTAGGCCAGTTCGCTCTTGTCCTTGAGTTGGGCGAACGACACGTCGATGGCATAGATCTCGGCGTCCGGTCCGCGCACCAGGTTGGCCAGTTTGGGATCGCTGCTGGCCGCCACCGCCGGTGCGCTGCGGATGCTGCGCAGCGTGTTCCATCGCGCCGCCATGTCGCGCAGCAGTTCAACCGATTCATAGGAATAGTGGTCGATCGGCACGCCGCTGGCCTTGAGCATGATTTCCACCGTGCCGGGCGGCGTCTCGGAGGCGTCCCAGGTGGTCGGCGGCAGCGACAGCGAGTTGACGGTGAAGACGATGACGCGCTTGACCTGGTCCAGTGGGGTCGAAAGGCCGGCCTCGCGCATGGCCTCCAGCACTTCCAGCGCGTCGAGCACGCCACGCATGCCCACGTTGTCCGAGACACCGCCGTCCACCAGGTGCAGGTAGGGCCGGTTGGCGCCGTCGCCGAAGGCACCGAGATTCCTGAGCGAGCGGATCGCGCGGGCCGCCGGGCGCGGCGGGGTGTCGGTGTCGACAAAGCGCCTGGTCCAGTCGGGCATGGCGTGCTTGCAGGAGCCGCCATAGTTGTTCAGCGTCACCGGAGACAGCACCACCGGCACGGCCGACGACGCAGCGGCGGCGCGCGACAGCGGCACCGCGTTCAGGTCCGCGCACAGCACGTCGAACACGCCCTGCTGAAACACCACGCGCGAACCGCTGGAGATGTCGGTGGCCGAGGCCAGGATCAGCGGCCCCTTGCCGCGGTGCAGGTCGCCGAAGGTGGCGCCCTTGAACAGGATCTCGTCATACAGCTGGGCGGCCAGTTCGGAGCGGCCCCAGCCCTGGGAGCCCAGGTTCGGCCAGTTGCCGGGGCTGAACGAGCGCGAAATGATCTCGCCCTGGACGTTGCGCTTGAGGAAGCTGCGCTCATAGGTGTCGAACAGCTTGTCGCCGTACAGGCCGTAGGCCAGGGCGGTGAAGCTGCCGCCGGACACGCCGGTGATGATGTCGACCTGGTCGAGCAGGCGGCCGCGCTCGCCCTGGGGCCCGAGGACCTCGGTGCGCCGCAGGTACTCCAGCACGCCGTAGGAGAACGCAGCGGCGCGGGTGCCGCCGCCCGAGAAGGCCAGGATGACCAGGCTGTCCTTGTTCTGCGCCAGCGCCTGGCGGGTTTCGAAGCGGTAACCGGCGGCCGGATCGGCCTGGGCCAGGGGCGGATTGACCGGGCGGGTCGCGCAACCTGCAAGCAGCAGCAGGCCGGCCGCGCAAGCGGCCGCGGCGGCCTTGCGCAGACACGAGGGAAACGGGGTCATGGACGGCTCCGGAAGGGCGTTTGCAGCAACAATCAATCGGCCCAGCTTAAACGCTGGCGGCCGTGCCCGCACGGCCGCCAGCGTTGGTCAATGGTCCTATTGTCATGTGGTGGGTGGCTTCCGACCCCAATGCGCCCAGGCCGCCAGAGACATTGCCGGCCGACCGTCCCGCCGGTCCGGGTTGACAAGCGCCCGCTGCCGAACCATTGTGGTCCTGGGACTGCCCTGCGTCCTACAGGGCAGCGCCGCAACTGCTGACAGCGAAGTTGCCTGTTTGCAGCGCTAATGGAAGGCAGATATTGAACGGAAGGAGCGTTGCGATGAAACCCTTTGTGCTCGAACCCGGGATGCTGACCATGGGCGGCGTGTTCTACCCCACAGGCCATATGTTCCTCATGTTCCCCAGCCGCGACGATGCCGCCAAAGCCAGCCAGGCCCTGCTGGACAACGGCTACTCCGGCGAGTCGATTTCCTTTGTCACGCCCGAGCAGATCCGGGACAACATCGCCCGCACCATAGGCGACGCCGACATGCAGATGCCGTCGGCCGGCACCGAGGCCGACACCGTGCGCATGTACAGCCAACTGGCCAGCCAGGGCCACCACGCCCTGATGGTCCATGCGCCCAAGGCTGAACAGAGCGAGCACGTCATGGACCTGCTCCAGAGTCACCCGATCTCCTACGCCCAGAAGTACAGGCGCCTGGTGATTGAAGACTTAGCCTAGACAAAACAAGGCCCGCGAAAGCGGGCCTTGTCCTTTGGGCGCCTGCGGCGGGCTACCCCATGTGCAAACCACCATTGACCGAGAAGTCGGCGCCGGTGGAATAGCCGCCCTCTTCCGAGGCCAGCCAGGCAATGATGGAGGCGATCTCCTCGGGCTGGCCCAGGCGCTTGACGGGGATGGTGGCGACGATCTTGTCCAGCACGTCCTGGCGGATGGCCTTGACCATGTCGGTGCCGATGTAGCCGGGGCTGACGGTGTTGACCGTCACGCCCTTGCTGGCCAGCTCCTGCGCCAGCGCCATGGTGAAGCCGTGCATGCCGGCCTTGGCGGCCGAATAGTTGGTCTGGCCGGCCTGGCCCTTCTCACCGTTGACCGAGGAGATGTTGACGATGCGGCCCCAGCCCCTTTCCACCATGTCGCCCACCACCTGCTTGGTGACGTTGAACATGGAGTTGAGGTTGGTTTCGATCACCGCGTCCCAGTCCTCGCGCGTCATCTTCAGGAACATGCGGTCCCGGGTAATGCCGGCGTTGTTGACCAGCACGTCGATGGGGCCGTGTTCGGCCTTGGCCTTGGAAAAGGCTTCCACCGTGGACTCCCAGGCGCCGACGTTGCCCACCGACGCGTAGAAGGTGTAGCCCTGGGCCTTTTGCTCGCCCAGCCACTTGCCGAAGTCGCGGGTCGGGCCGCAGCCGGCGATGACGGTAAAGCCCTCTTTGTGCAGCCGCTGGCAAATCGCGGTTCCGATGCCACCCATGCCGCCGGTGACGTAAGCGACTTTTTTCTCAGCCATGTCTCGATTCCTTTTCTGTTTGCTCGCGCAGAGCAGATGCAAGGACTGTACCCACAATCGCCAGGCCCCAGGCTCTGGAAAACACTGAAGGGAAAGGGGCAAGTAGTCTCCAAATCGTCATCCAAAGTTCATAGACTCGGTGGATGTCATCAATTCAACTTGTTGACGTGGGGAAGCGCTGGGAGTCCACAACGGCGCTGGAGGGGATCAACCTGAGCATCGCTCCCGGCAGCTTCTGCGTGCTGCTGGGTCCGTCTGGCTGCGGAAAATCCACCACGTTGCGCATCATTGCCGGGCTCGAAACCGCCACCAGCGGCCAGGTTCTCATCGACGGTCGGGACGTCACAAATCTGCCACCTGCCCAGCGCGGCGTGGCCATGGTGTTCCAGAACTACGCCCTCTTCCCCCACCTGAACGTGGCGGACAACATCACCTTCGGCCTGTCGGTGCGCAAGCTGCCGGCGGCCGAGACCGCCAGACGGCTGGCCGAGACCGCCGAGCTGTTGGGCCTGACGCCCTTGCTGCAGCGCAAGCCCGGCCAGCTGTCGGGCGGCCAGCAGCAGCGCGTGGCCCTGGGCCGGGCCCTGGTGGCCCAGGCCAAGGTCTGCCTGATGGACGAGCCGCTGTCTAACCTGGACGCCCAGCTGCGCCAGGAGATGCGCACCGAGCTGCGTGAGCTGCAGCAGCGCCTGGGCCTGACGGTGGTCTATGTCACCCACGACCAGGCCGAGGCCATGAGCATGGCCGACCAGGTGGTGCTGCTGCACAAGGGCCGCATCGAGCAGGCCGCGACACCGCGCCAGCTCTATGCCCGGCCCGCCACCACCTTTGCCGCCAGCTTCATCGGCACGCCAGCCATGAACCTGCTGCGGCTCGATGGCGGCCAGATCGCCGGCAGCACGGTCGCGGGTGGCCGTGAAGCCCATTGGCTGGGCATGCGGCCCGAGTCCGTGACCCTGGGCGGCCGCGTGCCGGCCACGGTGCGCAGCGTCGAATACCTGGGCGCCGACCTGATCCTGCACTGCGGCATCGGTAGCGAAACCGTCACCGTTCGCACCGCCGGCCAGGCCGAACTGGCAGCCGGCAGCCAGGTGCTGCTGGACTGGCCGGACCAGGCCATGCACCACTTCGATTCCCTGGGCCAGCGCGTCCAGTAAAAACCAGCCAACCGAGGAGAAACCAAAATGCAACGCAAGACCTTCCACCGCTTCCTGCTGGCCGCTGGCGCCGCCGCCGCCATGGGCTGGGGCAGCGCCCAAGCCCAGACCACCGAAGTCTCCTTCTATTACCCGGTGGCCGTGGGTGGCCCGATCGCCAAGGCCATCGATGGCTTCGCCGCCGACTTCATGAAAGCCAATGCCGGCATCAAGGTGACGCCGGTCTACGCCGGCACCTACCAGGAGACCCTGGTCAAGACCCTGACGGCCCACAAGGCCGGCACGCCGCCCGTCACCTCGGTGCTGCTGTCCACCGACATGTTCACCCTGATCGACGAAGAGGCCATCGTCCCCTTCGACAACTTCATCAAGACCGACGACGACCGCAAGTGGCTGGGCAGCTTCTACAAGGCGTTCATGATGAACAGCCAGACCGGCGGCAAGACCTGGGGCATCCCCTTCCAGCGCTCCACCGTCGTCATGTTCTACAACAAGGAGCTGCTCAAGGAAGCCGGCCTGAACCCGAACAGCCCGCCCTCCACCTGGGCTGAACTGAAGGACGCCGCCACCAAGCTGACCAAGAAGGACGCTTCTGGCAAGGTCACGCAATGGGGCGTGCAGATCCCCTCCAGCGGCTTCCCCTATTGGCTGTTCCAGACCCTGACCACGCCGGCCGACGCCATCCTGGCCAACGAGGCCGGCACCCAGGTCAAGTTCGACGACCCCAAGGTGGTGGAAGCATTGCAATACTGGGTCGACCTGGGCAAGGCCGGCGTGCACCCGCCCGGCGTGGTGGAGTGGGGCACGACGCCCAAGGACTTCTTCGAGAAGAAGGTTGCCATGATGTACACCACCACCGGCAACCTGACCAACGTCAAGGCCAACGCCAAGTTCGACTTCGGCGTGGCCATGATCCCCGGCGCCAAGCGCAAGGGCTCGCCCACCGGCGGCGGCAACTTCTACATCTCGAAGAAGGCATCTCCGGCGCAGCAGGAAGCCTCGTTCAAGTTCATCAAGTGGATCACCCAGCCTGAGCGCGCCGCCCAATGGAGCATGGACACGGGCTATGTGGCCGTAACGCCTGCCGCCTACGAGACCGACACGCTGCGCAAGTACGGCCGCGACTTCCCGCCGGCCCTGGTGGCGCGCGACCAGCTGCCCGTCTCGGTGGCGGAGTTCTCCACCCATGACAACCAGCGCGTGACCAAGGCACTGAACGACGGCCTGCAGGCCGCCCTGACCGGAACCAAGACGCCGGCCCAGGCCATGAAGGACGCGCAGGCCGAAGCCGACCGCATCCTGCGCCAGTACAAGTAAGTGTCCGCACGGTCCCTCAACGGGCCCAGCCACGCGTCCATCCACGCGTGGCTGTTGCTGCTGCCCGCGCTGGTTCTGCTGGTCGCGTTCACGCACTGGCCCACAGTCGCCACGCTGGTCGACAGCTTCTATTCCACGCCCAAGGGCAGCCGGCCCGCGGTGTGGGTCGGCCCCGGGAACTACCAGTCGATGGTGGAGGACCCGGTGTTCTGGAAGGCTGTAGTCAACAACCTCTGGTTCGCCGGCGCCACCATCCCGCTGTCCATAAGCCTGGCCCTGGTGATGGCGCTGTGGGTCAACGAGCGCATCGCCGGCCGCGCCTTCCTGCGCATGGCCTTCTTCACGCCCACCGTGCTGCCCATGATCGCGGTGGCCAACATCTGGCTGTTCTTCTACACGCCGCAGTACGGCCTGCTCGAGCAGGTCACCGGCGCGCTGGGCCTGCCCTCGCACAACTGGCTGGGCGACCAGCGCACGGCCCTGGCCTGCATCACCCTGGTCGCCGTGTGGAAGGAAGCGGGCTTTTTCATGATCTTCTACCTGGCGGCGCTGCAGACGCTCAACCCCAGCCTGCGCGAAGCCGCCGCAATCGAGGGCGCATCACGCTGGTATTTCTTCAAGCGCGTGCAGTGGCCGCTGCTGATGCCCACCACCCTGTTCGTCCTGATCAACGCGGTGATCAACGGCTTTCGCATGGTCGACCACGTCTTCGTGCTCACGCGCGGCGGGCCGGACAACGCCTCGACCCTGCTCCTGTACCACCTGTACGAGGTGGGCTTCAAGTTCTGGGACACGGCCTACGCCTCGGCCATCACCGTGGTGCTGGTGGCGGTGCTGGCCAGCGTGGCGCTGTTCCAGTTCTTCGTGCTGGACAAGAAGGTGCACTACAAATGAGCGCCGCACCCTCGCAACGCCTGGCCTACAACGAGCCGGGCTGGCTGGACACGGTGGCAGCCTGGGCGCTGGCCCTGCTGTGGATCCTGCCCCTGGTCTATGCCGCCTGGACGGCCTTCCACCCGGTGGAGTTCTCGACCAACTTCAGCCTGTTGGCCCCGCTGACGCTGGACAACTTCCGCCGCGCCTGGGAGGCCGCGCCCTTTGCCCGCTACTTCTTCAACACCACCGTCCTGGTGGCCATGATCCTGTGCGTGCAGCTGGTGCTGGCCACCCTCGCCGCCTACGCCTTCGCCCGCTACGAGTTCCGCGGCAAGAACGTGGCCTTCGCCCTGGTGCTGGTGCAGCTGATGATCATGCCGGACATCCTGCTGGTGGAGAACTACAAGACCATGGCGGCACTCGGCCTGGTCGACACCCTGCTGGCCATCGGCCTGCCCTACTTCGCCTCGGCCTTCGCCATCTTCCTGCTGCGCCAGACCTTCCTGGGCATCCCCAAGGAGCTGGACGAGGCGGCGCGGGTGGAAGGCGCCAGCGCCATGCAGGTGCTGTGGCGCGTCTACGTGCCGCTGGCCAAGCCGGTCTACACCGCCTTTGCGCTGGTGTCGGTGAGCTTCCACTGGAACAACTTCCTGTGGCCGCTGATCATCACCAACAGCGTCAACTCGCGGCCGCTGACGGTGGGCCTGCAGGTGTTTTCCTCGGTCGACCAGGGCGTCGACTGGTCCATCATCACGGCCGCCACGCTGATGACATCGGCGCCGCTGCTGATCGCCTTCCTGCTGTTCCAGCGCCAGTTCGTGCAGAGCTTCATGCGGGCCGGCATCAAATAGACTGCGGCCATGCAACTGGTCACCTGGAACACGCAGTGGTGCTGCGGCAACGACGGCATCGTCAGCCCACAGCGCATCGTCGATGGCGCGCGCGCGCTGGCCGACTTCGACGTGCTCTGCCTGCAAGAGATCTCGGTCCACTACCCCAGGTTGCTGGGCAACCCGGGCCATGACCAGGTCCAGATCCTGCGCGAGCTGCTGCCCGGCTACCAGGTGTTCTTTGGCGCGGCGGTCAACGAGTGGTCGCCCCAAGGTGCGCCCCAGCAGTTCGGCAACCTGATCGCCACGCGCCTGCCCGTTGCCCATGTGCAGCACCACCCCCTGCCCTATCCGGCCGACCAGGGTGTGCGCAGCATGCCGCGCATGGCCACCGTGGTGACGGTGTGCGACCCGGCGCTGGGTGCGGTGCGCATCATGACCACGCATCTGGAGTTCTATTCCAAGCCCCAGCGCATGGCCCAGGCCAAGGCCCTGCGCGCCCTGCACATCGAAGCCTGCGCCCAGGCCGCGCAGCCGTCGGCGCAAAGCAGCGACGGCTCGCCCTTCCAGAGCAAGGCCCACACCGCCAATGCCATCCTCTGCGGCGACTTCAACCTGGAGCCCTCGGAGCCCGAGTACGCTGCGATACAAGAGCCATTTGGCGAAGGCCAACGCCTGTGGGACAGCTGGAAGCTCTTGCACGGTGAGGCGCCGCACGACCCCACCTTCCGCCTGCACGACCGCACCTATGGGCCAGTGCCCGTGGCCTGCGACTTCGTCTTTGTCAGTGACAGCCTGAAGGACAGGCTGCGCAGCATGACGATCGACAGCGAGACCCAGGTGTCGGACCACCAGCCGGTGGCGATTGAATTGTCCTAGCACCCCGTTCGGGCTGAGCCTATCGAAGCCCCTCTTCGAGCTTTCGGTGCTGCCTGCGCCGGCCGACATCCGGGCTGCGGCCTACGGTCATCGTGCCGCCTGATCGGCGGCATTCCCTGTGACGCCCGGGAAAATGCATCTTCATTCTCTGGATGAACCGATGCCGGTCGCCGGTGCATGCCCAACAGGCCGCAGCCCGAATGCCGGCCGGCGCTGGAAGGCGCTGGAAGGCGCACCCGACCAATGGCACCATCCTTGCTAATCCGTGGCCTGCACAACCAAGGCCTGCCATGACCCACTTCTGCGCTCTCTCCACGCGCCGCCGCGCCCTGCAACTGCTGGCCGCCGGCATGGCTGCTGCCACCCTGCCGGTCCTGGCCGCCGACTGGCCGGACAAACCCATCAAGATCATCGTCACCTTCCCGCCGGGCGGCTCCAGCGACGTGCTGGCCCGCCTGATGGCCGAGCAACTGACCAAGAAGCTGGGCCAGCCTGTCGTGGTGGACAACAAGCCCGGCGGCGGCGGCACCATCGGCGGCGCCGCCGTGGCGACATCAGCTGCCGACGGCTACACGCTGATGCTGTCGAACACCACGCCCATCGCCCTGGGCCCCTTTCTGCTGGACAAGCTGCCCTACGACCCGGTCACGGGCTTCACCCACATTGCCTCGCTGGGCGCGGCGCCCCTGGTCATCATGGCCAGCAAGGCCTCGGGCATCAAGACGTATGCCGAGTTCGAAGCCAAGGCCCGCAAGGAAGGCAGCATCAACTACGGCTCGGGCGGTCCCGGCTCCATCGGCCACGTGGATGGCGAGCTGCTCAAGAAGCTCACCGGCATCAACATGGTCCACGTGCCTTACCGTGGCGGCGCGCCCATGACCACCGACCTGATCGCCAACACCATCCCCATTGGCATCGACGTCATCACCTCCTACGTGCCCTTCTTCAAGAGCGGCCAGCTGGTACCGCTGGCGGTGACCGGCACCCAGCGCTCACTGCTGATGCCCGAGGTGCCAACCATCGTCGAATTCGGCCAGCCCAAGCTGGTGCTGGAGAACTTCTTCGGCCTGTCGGGCCCGGCCCAGCTGCCGGCCGCCGTGGTGGCCAAACTCAATGCGGCTTGCAACGAGGTGCTGGTCATGCCCGAGATCCAGAAGAAGCTGGCCGAGTTGGGCATCGCGGCCAAGCCGGAATCGGTGGCCATGTTCAACGAGCTGGTGAAAAATCAGGTCACTGTCCTCGGGCCCACGGTCAAGAGCGCCGGCATCAAACTCTAGGCATCCATTGAAGCTGCGTTTCATCCTCAACACCTTCTACTCAGGCCCGCAGGCCTGGTTCTTCCTGGCGCAGGACCGCGGCTACTTCCGCGACGAGGGGCTGGAGCTGGAGTTCACCGAGGGCGACACGCTGGCCAATGCCGTGCCCAAGCTGGCCGACGGCCTGTACGACGCCGGCTACGGCGACATGAACGCCCTGGTGGAGTGGGCCTCGGCACGGCCGCAGGACGCACCCTATGGCGTCTACGTCATGCACAACCGCTCGCCCTACACCATCGCCGTGCCGGCGGCCGGCCCGCTGCGCAGCCCCAAAGACCTGGAAGGCCGCAAGCTGGTGACCCACCCCAATGACGCGGCCTGGCGCATGTTCCCCGAGTTCTGCGCCGCCTGCGGCATCGACGCGAGCGGCATCGAGATCGAGGTGTCGACCCTGCCGCACAAGGACATCGTGCCGCTGATGTTGCAGGGCAAGTGGGACGGCCTGTTTGGCTTCGTCAACACCATCAAGGCGCAAAGCATCGAGGCCGGCCTCGACCCCGCCGCGGTGCTGCATCACTTCGAATGGCAGCACCACGTGCCTTCGCTCTACGGCGGCGCGGTGATGGTCACGCCGGCGTTGCGGCGCGACCATCCCGAGGCCGTCAAAGGCCTGGTGCGCGCCATCAACCGCGGCCTGGTGGACACGGTCAACGAAATTGAAGCCGCCATCGACGCCGTCGTGCGCCGCAACCCCGCCATCGACCGTGCCGCCAACAAGGCGCGACTCACGGGCACGCTGGCGCTGGAGATGGCCCACGCCGACGGCGCGACGCAAGGCATAGGCCCCGCCGACCCGCTGCGCCTGGCGCGCACCACCGAGCTGATGGCGCAGGCCAAGGGCTTGGCACATCCGCCCTCGCCGGAGCGCCTGTTTGACGCCAGCTTCCTGCCGCCGCTGCAGGAGCGGGTGCGCTCGCTGGCGGACCCGGCCTGACATTTGTCATCCCGGGCTCGATAGTGTCATCCCGGACTTGATCCGGGATGCATCTTCACGTTCCCCTACCCCGGCATGCGCCGGCCGGCGCTGGATGGGCCGTGGTGGCGGGCTTGCGGGGATCAAGCGCGCGGACCGTCCGCTCCTGAATTCATAGCATGAAAGGTCCATTCAGCAGGGGCTAGAGGCTGATTTGACAATAAAACGGCTTGCGGCGATCGTTTGGGAAGCGCAGAAGTGCGAATCATGGCACCGCCAAGACCAGTCACAGCAAACGGAGAAGCTATGCCAGCAAACCGTATGTCCCGGTTCGAGATTTTCATTGGCACCTGGAACACCACCGGCGAAGTTCTTGAAACACAGGCAAGTCCAGCGAGCACCTTGTCGGCCACAGATACTTATCGATGGTTGCCCGGCAGGCATTTCATCGTGCATGAGGTCGATGCGCGTTTTGATGGCAAGCCCACCCGATCGATGGAAGTGATGGGGTTCGACGCTTCGAAGAAGCAGCATTTCGCCAGATCTTTCGATGATCAGGGGTCGATGGAAGTCTTTGTTGTCGCTCTCAAGGGGCGGCGCTGGAGCATCCAGGGAAAGACGGTGCGGTTTAGCGGCAGCTTCGACGCTCAGAAGAATCGCCTGAAAGGGCTTTGGGAGCTCAATGAAAGCAAGTCTGGCTGGCAACCATGGATCAAGCTTGAATTGGTGCGTGCATGAGCAGAAGCCCGTGCTGCAAATCTCGTTAAAACTTTCACTTCACAGTCCATCTGCTTCTCAATTCATAGCAAGAGAAGTCCATTTTCCGGGGGCTACAGGCCGAACTGATTGCAGAACCTCTTTTTTGCAATCACGCCAGCCACAACGGCCGATCCAGCGCCGGCCGGCATCCGGGCTGCGGCCTTTGGGCATGCGCCGGCGACCGGCACCGGTTGGCCCGGAGAGCGCGGCACGTTTCCCGGGCGTCACAGGGAATGCCGCCGGCAGGCGGCACGATGCCCGTAGGCCGCAGCCCGGATGCCGGCCGGCGCGGGCCAGGATCGGTGCTTGCCACGATGGATCCCGGATCAAGTCCGGGATGACAAACCAAATCTCAAATCCGCAGCGCCGCGCCCAGCCCCGAGATGCCCTTGCCGACCATCAGGGCGCCGATCACCAGCAGCAAGGCGGCCATCAGGGTGAAGTTGTTCTGCGTCAGCCAGGCGCGCATCTCGCCCAGCATGGGCCGCACGCGCTGCTCCGCCACCAGGTAGCCCACCACCGGGACGATGACGGTGACGGCGCCGGCCAGCACGTAGAAGGCGCACACAAAGGCGGCTTGCCGCAGGGGCAGGTCGGCCGAACCGAAGACAACGCCCGCCGCCAGGCCCACGGCCAGGTTCTTGGGGTTGGCTGCGTAGATGATGAAGCCCAGGCCGGCGGCCTGCAGCGGCCCCATGCGTTGCGCCGCCTCCAGCCAGCGCGGCAATTGCGCCACCTCGCCCGGCTCGGGCCGCTGGCGCCACTGCCACCAGGCCAGCGCCAGCAGAAAGAACCCGACCACCAGTTTGACGATGGGCCCGACGACACCGCCGCGCCTCTGGCCCATGCCCAGCTCGGACAGCAAGGCAAAGCCGACCACGGCCGCGGCAATGGCCGCCATCCAGCCCACCAGGAAGGCGGGCGTGGCGCTGCGGGCGTGGGAAGACGTCAGCAGAATGATCATGGCGATGACCGGCAGCGGGCTCAGCGAGGTCGCCACGGCAAGCGGCAGCAGGTCTCCGATGGTCTCGAGCATGGGACGCCTTCCAGGTGAGCGCCCAGTAGACGGGGGCGCACGGCCGCCGTCCATTGGACATCAGTCCCATGCGCGCAGGGGTCATGGATCCCGGATCAAGTCCGGGATGACAGTTAGCGTTCGACCGCCAGCGACACGCCCATGCCACCGCCGATGCACAGGGCGGCGACGCCCTTCTTGGCGTCGCGGCGCTGCATCTCGTGCAGCAGCGTGACCAGGATGCGGGCGCCCGACGCTCCGATGGGGTGGCCAATGGCGATGGCGCCACCATTGACGTTGACCTTGGCCGGGTCGATGTCCAGCGCCTTGTTGACGGCGCAGGCCTGGGCGGCAAAGGCCTCGTTCAGCTCGAACAGGTCGACCTCGCCGGTCTTCCAGCCGGCGCGCTCCAGCGCCTTCTTTGTCGCGGACACCGGGCCCATGCCCATGGTGGCCGGGTCCAGGCCGGTGGTGCCGAAGGCGGCGATGCGCGCCAGGGGCTTGAGGCCTAGCGCCTGGGCCTTCTGGGCCGTCATCACCACCACGGCGGCGGCGCCGTCGTTGAGCGGGCAGGCGTTACCGGCGGTCACGGTGCCATCGGGGCGGAAGGCATCGGGCCAGCGCAGCAGCGCCAGCACGCGCGGCACGCCGAGCGCTTGCGGCGCGGCGCCTGTCGCCTGCGGCCCTGACCGGGCTTTTGGTGAGCGGGCTGGCCGCGATCACATGGTTCGGCGTCATTCCTGTGCAGATGTTCGCCACGGCTGTGCCGTGGACCAAGATGGCCTATGCCGGCGCCCTGGCGCTCGCCGCCGGCCTGGCCGGATCGCGCCTCTCGCGCGACGACGTGCGCACCGCCCTCACGCCCAGCCTCGAGGCGGCGCGCGTGCTCGAGCCGTCGGTGTGGATGGAGCTGGAAACCATCGCCCACGCCGCGCCGCTGGATTCCGCTGACGCCGAGGCGATCACCTTCTTCTCCGACGCAAAGCGCAAGGACGCCGCCGCCGAGACGCGGGCCGGCGCTTGTTTCGTGCGTCCAGAACATCGCGACTTCCTTCCGGCGACCTGCGCGGCGCTGTTGACCCGACACCCGCAGGCCGCGTGGGCCGCCGCGGTGGCCAGGCTCCACGCGCCGCGACGGCACGAGCCTGCCTCGAAGGCCTTGCACGCCGAGGCCATGCTCGAGGAGGGCGTTCTGCTATCGCCGGTCGTGACGGTCGGGCCGGGCGCTCGCATCGGTCGCGGGACCCGGATTGGC
>NZ_CAKZHQ010000021.1 GCF_936925435.1 uncultured Ramlibacter sp.
CTGTGCGGCGAAAAGGCGCTCAGCCTGGCGCCCCTGCCGGCCGAAGCGCAGAGCAGCGGTCTGATCCGCGCGCTGTGGAAGGAGTTGGGCGGCAGCCTGAGCGGGCAGGTCCGTGGCGGCAGCGTGCCGGTCGGTGCCAGCCTGCTGCGCGGGCACCACCTGTGAATGGGTATGCCATCTCACTTGAAGGGCAGGTGTGCGGACAGTCGGCTGGTGGCGGCCCTCGGCCACAACCCGTCATCCGTCTGATGGCCGGATAGCCGACGGTCGCTTGATCTGGGTGGATCCCGGGTCAATCCAGCTGCAGCGCCCGGAACACTGGAAAGTCCCTGTGTATCGCCGTGCAGTAACGTTCCAGCAGGGCTGGCCACCATCGACGCGTGGTCATCGCCCGGTCTAACGAAGGCGCGTACGTCGTGGGTGTCCGTGGGCTCCCAGCGAATCGCACCGCCGGGCAGGCAGCGCTATCGGGTACTGCGGACTCTTCGGCAACCGGCGCCGCGACGAGATGCAGTTCAGCGTGGGTGGGCGGGCTTCACCGGAAACCGCTTGTTTACCGCACAGCCTCTGGCCGCTCTTGAGTCAGGGATTTGTCGAATTGTGGGAACAGCACCCTGTTCTCCAACCGGATGTGCTCCTGCAGGTCCTCGGCGAACCGCCGAGTCGCAGTGCAAAGCTGGATCCAGGTGCGGCAAGCATTGCCGGGCGGCGTCGCTTGAAGAGTCAAGGTCAGCAACAGCGCGAGTCTGTGAGCATGTTCCTCATGCTCGGACATCATGACGCAGATCGGGTGGGTGACGAAAGAACTGCCGCCCCGCGCCAGCATCGGAAAGAGGATCGTCTCCTCCTTCTCCATGTGCGCCAGTAGTTCGCAGTGCATCGACGTCAGCAGATCGGTCAAGCCCCGCGGCGTCTCGGCGTGGTCCGCGTGCACTGCCTCCACCTTGGCCGCAAGCTGAATCAGCACGGGGAGCTGCTGACGATGGACTTCGTGGAAGCGCGTCAGGATGTGCTCGATCAGCGCACCGGGCTCGGTGGGCACGGGTGACGCTTCGGCCTGCGGTGCCGTCTGGGGCTCCAAAGTGGCAGGCGCTGTGTATCGGGCCTCCACCCGGCTGATGTTCTGGTGATGGGCCTGCAGCATGTCCGTCAAGTCGGCGCGTGCCCGTGCGTCGTCGACCTGCGGAATCAGGGCCTGGAGCTTGCGGGTCACCCAGGCTTGGCCTCGGTTCAGAAACTTCAATCGCTCGTCCAGATCGGCGATGGCCATCGCCTTGCCATGGAACGCACCGGTCGCGCTGGAGGGCGTGGCCCCCAACGATTTAATGGTGCGCATGAGCATGCTGCACCAGCGGACCTCGTCCTTGTGGATGTCTTCCACCAATGCCGCGAGCTCGGGGTCGGTGATCGACCGTCCCGTCTCCATCGCAACGCGGGCACCGGCACGCTCGGCCTCCAACAGTTCGTTGAGCGCGTCCAGCAAGGCCGTGCGGGCCGGGTCAGTGGTGGCTGATGCGGAGTCCGTTTCCGGCAGGGAGGCGGATGACTGCGGTGGGGTCGAATTCATGAGGTAGAGGTCGCGGGCGACGGTGGGTTGAATGTCGAAGGGGAGCCCGGAGATGGAGGCGTTGCGAAGAGCGGAAACAGTTCCTCGTCTTCTGCCCGGATGTGCAGTGCCAGCTGACAGGCCAGGTCGTCGAGGCCTCGAATCAGCTGATGGAGCGCCAGGTCCGTGCCGTGAGCTTCGGTCAGCGTGCAAAGGTGCGCGCGGAGAGCGTCCATGGCGTGTTCATGTGCAACATGTTCGCGATGCAAGTCCTCGATCAGCAGCCCGATCAACGTGTTGCCGCCTTGCTCCATCATCGGAAACAGCCGCATCTCCTCCTTGAACATGTGCTGTTCCAGCGCGTCGCCAATGGCGTGCAGCGCATCGACGAGGCTGTCGTCGATGCCGCGCGCCTCGACCTTCGCTGCCATGGCCAGCAACTCAGGCAGTGCCCGGCGGTGGCCTTCATGGAACTGCGTTTGGATGCGGTCGATCAGGGCACTGACCTGCCGGGCGGTTTCAGGGGACATGGTCGGTGGAGGCAGCCTATTCCGGTTCAGTCTGGGCGAGGGCGCAAGCCGTTGACGTTGACCCAGGTCAAGTTCTGAACCAAAGGGCCCCGGCGTAGTTCTTCAGAACTATGTCCTGGCCGCGCGCCATCGTTCTTCTGCCGCGGTGCGCGTAGCCACCGTGCTGATGTTCACCGGGGCCGTGCCGGCGGACAGTCTCGTCAAACCCAAGACGAGTCCGATCCATGGCCACCACCACAACTCCCATCCCACGCCAGGCGTGGTCCGTGCTCATCGTCAGCACCATCGCCTTCACCGTGTGCTTCATGGTGTGGATGATGTTCGGCGTCATCGGCATTCCGCTGAAGAAGACGCTGGGACTGAACGCCACGGAGTTCGGTCTGTTGACTGCCACGCCGGTACTGACTGGCTCGCTCATCCGCGTGCCCCTTGGCATCTGGACCGACCGCTACGGCGGCCGCATCGTGATGACACTGCTCATGGCCATCACCGTGCCGGCGATCTGGCTGATGAGCTACGCCACGGCTTACTGGCACTTCCTGGTCATCGGCCTTTTCGTGGGCCTTGCCGGGGGTTCGTTCTCGGTCGGCACACCCTACGTGGCGCGCTGGTTCCCCAAGAGCCGCCAGGGCATGGCGATGGGCGTGTACGGCGCGGGCAACTCCGGCTCAGCGGTCAACAAGTTCGCCGCGCCGGTGCTGCTGGCCATCGGCGGCTGGACGCTGGTGCCGCAGGTGTATGCCGCGGTGATGCTGGGCACGGTCATCCTGTTCTGGTTCGGCAGCAGCAGCGACCCGAAGCACCTGGTGCCGTCGAACGTGAAGTTCAGCGACCAGCTGAAGATGCTGAAGGACCCCAAGGTTCTGAAGTACTGCCAGTACTACAGCATCGTCTTCGGCGGCTACGTGGCGCTGGCGCTGTGGATGGTGCAGTACTACGTGGGCGAGTTCGGCCTGTCGATCCAGACTGCCGCGCTGCTGGCCGCCTGCTTCAGCCTGCCAGGCGGCGTGCTGCGCGCATTCGGCGGCATCTTGTCTGACAAGTACGGCGCGCACCAGGTCACCTGGTGGGTGCTGTGGGTCAGCTGGGTGTGCCTGTTCCTGCTGAGCTACCCGCAGACCGACTTCACGGTGGTGACCGTCAACGGCCCCCGCACGTTTCACGTCGGCCTGAACGTCTACCTCTTCACCGCGCTGATGTTCATCCTGGGCATCGCCTGGGCCTTCGGCAAGGCCAGTGTCTTCAAGTACATCGGCAACGACTACCCCGACAACATCGGCACCGTCAGCGGCATCGTCGGCCTGGCCGGCGGCCTGGGCGGCTTCGTGCTGCCGATCATGTTCGGCGCGCTGATGGACCTCACCGGCATCCGCTCCAGCGCCTTCATGTTGATGTACGGCGTGGTCTGGGTCTCGCTGATCTGGATGTACTGGACCGAAGTGCGCAAGACCGAAATGATGGGCACGAACGCACCGGCGTCGCCCTTGTCGCGCAGTTTCGCGCGCTGAAAGCACAAGGAGAAGATGCCATGAGTGCCACCACGACAGCGGGTGCCAAGTCCGCCCCCAACCAGGCTACCGGCCCCGACATCGCCGACTGGCGTCCGGAAGACGACACCTTCTGGAATGCCACGGGCAAGAAGGTCGCCTACCGCAACCTCTGGATCTCGGTACCCGCGCTGCTGTGCGGCTTCGCGGTCTGGGGCATGTGGGGAATCATCACCGTGCAGATGCTCAACCTGGGCTTTCCTTTCACCCAGGCCGAGTTGTTCACGCTGACGGCCATCGCCGGCATCTCGGGCGCAACGATGCGCATCCCGGCGTCCTTCCTCATCCGCCTGGCCGGCGGGCGCAACACCATCTTTCTGACCACCGCCATGCTGCTGGCACCGGCCATCGGCACCGGCATCGTGCTGCAGCACAAGGACTGGCCTTTGTGGACCTTCCAGCTGATGGCCCTGTGGTCGGGCGTGGGCGGCGGCAACTTCGCCAGCTCGATGTCCAACATCCGCACCTTCTTCACGAAGCGCCTGCAGGGCACAGCCCTGGGCCTGAACGCCGGCCTGGGCAACTTCGGCGTGACGACGATGCAGATCGTCATTCCGCTGGTGATGACGGTGGGCCTGTTCGGCGCCTTCGGTGGCGAGCCGATGGTGCTGGTCAAGGACAGCGGCTGGATCTTCGGGAAGATCGCCGCCGGCACCCCCACCTGGATCCAGAACGCCGGCTTCGCCTGGGTGCTGTCGCTGGTGCCGCTGTCCATCCTGTGCTGGTGGGGCATGAACAACCTGAAGACGGTGTCGCCTGCCACGGGCTCACCGCTGGTGGCGTTCGCCAAGATCACCTACCTGTACACGCTGGCCTTCGTGCCCGCGATCTTCATGCTGTGGCTGTACCTGCCCAAGCCCACCGGCCTGGGGCTGCTGAGCATGTGGGTGGCCATTCCGCTGGACGTCATCCTGGCGCTGCTGGTGATGAAGCTGGCCGCCTTCGGCGAGATGAAGGAGGGCGTGAAGAAGCAGTTCGCGATCTTCAGCAACAAGCACACCTGGTCGCTGACCGCGCTGTACATCGTCACCTTCGGCTCGTTCATCGGCTTCTCGATGGCGCTGCCGCTGGCCATCACGGTGATCTTCGGCTTCCAGCACATTCCGGACGCCAACGGCGTGATGCAGCACGCGCTGAAGAACCCGAATGCGCCCTCGGCCCTGACCTATGCCTGGATGGGCCCCTTCATCGGCGCGGCCATCCGCCCCGTCGGCGGCTGGATCTCGGACAAGGTGGGCGGCTCTATCGTCACCCAGATCATCTCGGTGGTGATGGCCGGTGCTTCGGTGGCGGTGGGCTACGTGATGATGCAGGCCTACGGCTCGGCCACGCCTGAACAGTACTTCCCGATGTTCCTGGGCCTGTTCATGCTGCTGTTCCTGGCCAGCGGCATCGGCAACGGCAGCACCTTCCGCACCATCGGCGTCATCTTCGACCGCACGCAGGCCGGCCCGGTGCTGGGCTGGACATCGGCCATCGCCGCCTACGGCGCCTTCATCGCACCGGTGGTCATCGGTGCGCAGATCAAGGCCGGTACGCCGCAATACGCGATGTATGGCTTCGCGATCTTCTATGCCGTCTGTCTGGTGCTGAACTGGTGGTTCTACCTGCGTGGCAATGCCTACGTGAAGAACCCTTGAGTCACGGCGACGCACCCTGACGCCGGCACCCCTTCACGCCATGACCAGCATGACGATCATCCAGCACTGGAACCCCGAGGACCGCAAGTTCTGGGACCTGTCCGGTCGCGCGGTGGCCCGGCGCAACCTGTGGGTGTCGGTCCCTGCGCTGGCCCTGGCGTTCGCGGTGTGGATGCTGTGGTCGGTGGTGGTGGTGCACTTGCCGGCAGCGGGCTTTCGCTACAGCACCAACCAGCTGTTCTGGCTGACGGCGCTGCCCGCCCTGTGTGGCGCCACGCTGCGCATCTTCTACGCCTTCGCGGTGCCGATGATCGGCGGGCGCCGCTTCACCACGCTGGCCACGGCCAGCTTGCTGGTGCCTGCGATCGGCATCGGCCTGGCGGTAGCGGGCCTTGGCGGCCAGCGCGCCGTCGGCCGGTGGTGTGCCGGCCACCCCGCTGGCATCGTCGAACTGCAGGCTGCCCGACTGCAGCCAGGGGTGGCCATGGCCCTGCACCGCGTGCAGCGTGTTGCGTTCGAGGTCCTTGTGCGCCACGTACCACGGCTGGTGCAGGCCGCTGGCGCCGCCGCCACCGTGAACACGCGCGATGCGGATGCCGCGGCGCAGATCGCGCGCATCGGCGGCGGCAACATCGTCGCGGCGCTCGACGTGGTGGGCATGCCC
>NZ_CAKZHQ010000022.1 GCF_936925435.1 uncultured Ramlibacter sp.
GCGTGGGCGGGGAGCGGATAATTGGGGTCAGAGCCAATTTCGGACGGTACCTCGGGCTCCGGCATGAGCTTTGTCTCTAATTTGGATCCGACCCCATTTCTCCGTCGGGCCGGCGCCCAGATTCCGCTGGGCTCGCTACGGTTTCCATAGCGCCTCAGGTCCATTGGACGGGGGTTACAGAATGATTTTCCTTTTGCAGGGTCGCCGCATTACAATTGCAATGCATTTCCAGGAGCCGCCATGAAAACCGCCACCTTGCCCGCTCTGCGCGTGAACCCCAAGCTGCGCGATGCGGCCGAACGGGCCTTGCTCCCTGGTGAGACGCTGTCCAAGCTGATGGAAGCGGCGCTGGAAAGCCACATCGACCAGCGCGCCGCGCAACAGGAATTCATCGCGCGCGGCCTGCACTTTGCGCAAGAGGCTCGCGCGCAAGGCCAGTACATCAGCGCAGCCACCGTTGTGGCCAAGATGGAGAAAAAGCTGGCTGCCGCCCAAAGAAAGGCGAAGCGCTCCACGGACAAGCCGTGAACAGCTACCGCGTCCGGTTCACCCCGCACGCCGAGGCAGATTTGCTACGGCTCTACGACTTCCTGCTTGAGCACGATCTGGACACCGCGGAGCGCGCCCTGGCCGTCATCGGGCAGGCCCTGAAACTGCTGGAGCAGTTCCCCTTCTCATGCCGCAAGGCCGGCGACGGCCAGCACGGCCCACGGCTGCGCGAGATGGTGATCCCGTTTGGCGCGGCAGGCTACGTGGCGCTGTTCGAGATCGAGGACGCCAGCACGGTCACCATCCTGGCGGTGCGCCACCAGCGCGAGAACGACTACCACTGAGACCGGGCACGCCAACGCTCCGGCGCGGCTCACAGGCGGTCTAAGGGGTTTTGCGCATGCTGCGCAAACCGGTGCCCCCTATACTTTTGCAATGAACGAACTAGTACAAAAGCGCCGACTGGCCCCTGCCAGCGAGGCGCCGGCCAAGGAGACAGGCCGCACCAACGATCCGGAGCGGACCAAGGCCAACATCCTGCAGATTGCCGCTGCCGAATTCGCCGACAAAGGCCTGGCCGGCGCGCGCATCGACGAGATCGCCGCCGCCACCCAGACCAGCAAGCGGATGATCTATTACTACTTCGGCAGCAAGGAAGGCCTGTACTTGGCCGTGCTGGAGGAGTCCTACCGCCAGGTGCGCGACATCGAGGGCGAGCTGCACCTGCAAGACCTGGAGCCAGAGCAGGCCCTGCGCCGCCTGGTGGCCTTCACCTTCGACCACCACCTGCAGCACCAGACCTTCATCCGCCTGGTGATGTCCGAGAACATCAACCGCGGCCTGTTCCTGGCGCAAAGCGCCCGCATCCAGGAGCTGAACGTGCCGGCCATCGCCGCCATCGAGCACCTCTACAAGCGCGGCCTGGCCAGCGGGGTCTTCCGGCCCGGGCTGGATGCGCTGGACATCCATGCCTCGATCTCGGCGCTGAGCTTTTTCAACGTCTCCAACCAGCACACCTTCGGCCTGATCTTCAAGCTGGACATGCTCTCGCCGGCCTACGTCGCCCATCGGCGCGACAGCGTGATCGAGATGATCGTGCGTTTCATGCGCTCGCCTTGAGGGGGCCACCCCACCAAATCCGGCATAACAGCTATCGCTGGTATGTCGAAACCGTGCGGGTTTCCACGTACCCGCCAAAGTAACCAGTCCGTACAAAATCCCTGCCAGGAGACTTTTTGATGGTAGATAAATTGATTGACCAGGCCTGCCGGCTGCTCACGCTGCTGATGGTGGTGGCGCTGGCCCTGATGGTGCTGATGGTGTTCGGCAACGTGGTGCTGCGCTACGGCTTCAACACCGGCATCACGGTGTCGGAAGAACTCTCGCGCTGGATGTTCGTCTGGATGACGTTCATGGGCGCCCTGGTCGCGCTGCGCAAGCACGGCCACCTGGGCACAGACAGCCTGGTGTCGCGCCTGCCCAAGCTGGGCAAGAAGATCTGCCTGGGCCTGACCCATCTGCTGATGATCTGGCTGTGCTGGGTGATGCTGCAGGGCGCCATCGCCCAGACCAAGATCAACTGGGGCTCGACCAGCGCCGTGATGGAAGCCTCGATGGCCTGGTTCTATGCCAGCGGTGTGGTGTTTGCCGCCCTGGCCATGGTCATCATCGCCGCCGATTTCTGGAAACTGGTCACCGGCAAGCTGTCGGAGAAAGACCTGGTCGCCGTGGTCGAGTCCGAAGAAGAAACCCCCACCGAGAAGAACGCGCAAGCCAAGGCCTGAGACCATGACCATTGCAATTTTCCTGGGTGCCCTGCTGGGCACCATGGCCCTGGGCCTGCCGATCGCCTTCGCCCTGCTGGCCTGCGGCGCCGCGCTGATGTGGCAGATGAACATGTTCGACGCCCAGATCCTGGCGCAGAACGTGATCGAGGGCGCCAACAGCTTCCCCCTGCTGGCCGTTCCCTTCTTCATGCTGGCCGGCGAGGTCATGAACACCGGCAGCCTGTCGCGCCGCATCGTCAACCTGGCCATGGCCCTGGTGGGCCACGTCAAGGGCGGCCTGGGCTACGTGGCCATCCTGGCCGCGGCCCTGATGTCGGCCCTGTCGGGCTCGGCCGTGGCCGATGCCGCCGCCCTGACCGCTTTGCTGCTGCCCATGATGGTCAGGGCCGGCTACAACAAGCCGCGCTCGGCCGGCCTGCTGGCCTCGGCCGCGGTGATGGGCCCCATCATCCCGCCGTCCATCGGCTTCGTGGTGTTCGGCGTGGCGGCCAATGTGTCGATCTCCAAGCTGTTCATCGCCGGCATCTTTCCGGGCATCCTGCTGGGCGCGGCCCTGTGGGTGACCTGGTGGTTCCTGGTGCGCAAGGAAGTCCATGCGCCGCCGCCGCGCGCCAGCCGCGCCGACGTGATGGTCGCCCTGAAGGACGCCGCCCTGGCCATGGGCCTGCCGGTGATCGTGATCGTCGGCCTGAAGTTCGGCGTGTTCACACCGACCGAGGCGGCCGTGGTCGCCGCCGTCTACGCCCTGTTCATCTCCATGGTGGTCTACCGTGAGCTCAAGATCTCGCAGCTGTACGGCCTGTTCGCCGCGGCGGCGCAGACCACGGCGGTGATCATGTTCCTGGTGGCCGCCGCCATGGTCTCGGCCTGGATGATCACCGTGGCGAATCTGCCGGCAGAACTCGTGAGCCTGCTCAAGCCCCTGCTGGACCAGCCCATCCTGCTGATGATGGCCATCATGGTCATCACCATGCTGGTGGGCACGGCCATGGACATGACGCCCACCATCCTGATCCTCACGCCGGTGTTCATGCCCATCGTCAAGGCCGCCGGCATCGACCCGGTGTACTTCGGCGTGCTGTTCATGATCAACAACTCCATCGGCCTGATCACCCCGCCAGTGGGCACCATCCTGAGCACCGTTGCCGGCGTCGGCAAGATGAGCATGGACGAGGTGACCAAGGGCGTCTGGCCCTTCATGCTGGCGCAGTTCGCGGTGATGTTCCTCATGGTTCTGTTCCCCAGCATCGTCATGGTGCCGGCTAAGTGGTTCTTTGGCTGATCGATCCGAATCCCAACCCCCCAGGAGACAAAAGATGAAGCGACTGTTCCTCAAGACCGTGGTGGCCGCTGTTGCAGTGGCCGGCTTTGGCCTGGCGCAAGCCCAGACCAAGACCATCAAGTTCGCCAACCAGAACGCCAAGGGCCATCCCATCGTGATGGGCATGGAGAAGTTCGGCGAGATCGTTGAAGCCAAGTCCGGCGGCAAGCTCAAGGTCAACATCTTCCCGGGCGGCGCCCTGGGCAACGACCAGGCCAATGTGTCGGCCCTGCAGGGCGGCACGCTGGAGATGGCCTCGATGAACTCGGGCATCTTCGCCAGCATCGTCAAGGACTTCGCGATCTACGACTTCCCCTTCCTGTTCGCCAGCGCCAAGGAAGCCGACACCGTGGTCGACGGCGCCTTCGGCAAGGGCCTGCACGCCAAGCTGGAAGACAAAGGCCTGGTCGGCCTGGCCTACTACGAACTGGGCTTTCGCCAGATCACCAACAGCAAGCGCGCCATCGCCAAGGTGGAAGACATCGCCGGCCTGAAGCTGCGCGTCATCCCCAACCCGATCAACATCGACTGGGTCAGCGCGCTGGGCGCCAACCCCACGCCCCTGCCCTTCCCCGAGCTGTACGCCGCGCTGGAACAAAAGGCCGTGGACGGCCAGGAGAACCCCTTCGCGACCATCCAGGGCGCCAAGCTGTTCGAAGTGCAGAAGTTCATGACGCTGACCAACCACCAGTACAACCCGCAGTCGGTGGTCATCAGCAAGAAGTTCTGGGACTCGCTGTCGGCCGAGGAGAAAAAGATCGTGGCCGACGCCGCCAACGAGTCGGCCAAGTACCAGCGCGAGCAGTCGCGCGCTGCCGCCGGCGGCATCCTGGAGCAGCTCAAGAAGAGCGGCATGCAGGTCACCGAGCTGCCGCCCGCCGAAGTGGCCAAGCTGCGCGAGAAGATGAAGCCGGTCATCGCCAAGCACGCGGCCAGCGTCGGTGACGCCACCGCCGCGGCCATGATGGTCGAGCTGGACAAGCTGCGCAAATAAGGGCCTCGCCCTCCCGGTCCCGGCCCGTACGGCCGGGACCACACCCCTCTCGCAATGAACGCACGCATTCCCACTCCCATGCAGATCGACGGCCACACCGAGCTGATCGCCCACGTCGGCTGGCCGACGCACACGTTCAAGTCGCCGATGATCTACAACCCGTATTTCGCATCGGCGGGCATCAACGCCCTGGTCGTGCCCATGGGTTGCAAGCCAGAGAACTTCGCCGGCCTGCTGCGCGGCCTGTTCACCCTGGAGAACATCCGCGGCGCCCTGATCACCATGCCCCACAAGGTCAGCGTGGTCGGCCTGCTCGATGAGGTGACCCCCACCGTCAAGGTGGCCGGCGCCTGCAATGCGGTCAAGCGTGCGCCGGACGGCCGCCTGCTGGGCGACATGTTCGACGGCGCCGGCTTCGTGCGCGGCGTGCAGCGCAAGGGCCTGGAATTGAAAGGCGCGCGCTGCCTGGTCGTGGGCAGCGGCGGCGTGGGTTCGGCCATCGCCGCATCGCTGGCCGGCGCCGGCATCGCCGCGATCTCGCTGTACGACGTCAATTCCCCCGCAGCCGAAGGCCTGGCCCAGCGGCTGCGCACCCATTACCCGGCCATCGAAGTGGCCACCGGCAGCAACGACCCGGCCGGCCTGGACCTGGTGGTCAACGCCACGCCCATGGGCATGAACCCGGGCGACCCGCTGCCGCTGGACGTGGCGCGGCTCGATGCCCGCACCTTCGTCGGCGAAGTGGTCATGCAGGCCGAGATGACGGCCTTCCTCACCGCCGCCCAGGCGCGCGGCTGCCGCATCCAGGTGGGATCGGACATGCTGTTCGAGCAGATCCCCGCCTACCTGGAGTATTTCGGTTTCCCCACCACGACCGCGCAGGTGCTGCGCGATGGTGCCCGCCTCCAGTATTGAAGGAGTCACCCCCATGAGCGATCTGCTTGCCCGCGAGCCTTTGCAAGACTCGTACAGCGACGATGCCAACCCTCTGGGTCTGGACGGCGTCGAGTTCATCGAATACGCCACCTCCCAGCCCCAGGCGCTGGGCAATGTGCTGGAGATGATGGGCTTTCGCCCGGTGGCGCGGCACCGCTCGCGCGAGGTGCTGCTGTACCGCCAGGGCGGCATGAACATCATCGTCAACGCCCATCCGATGGAGGCGCCCTCGACCGTGCCCACCATCAGCGCCGTCGCCCTGCGCGTGCGCGATGCGCGCGCCGCCTACCGCCATGTGCTCGAGCGCGGCGCCTGGGAGGTGCCCACCCACCCCGAGGCCATGGAGCTGAACATCCCGGCCATCCATGGCGTGGGCGGCAGCCGCATCTACTTTGTCGACCGCTGGCGCGAGTTCTCCATCTACGACGTGGACTTCATCAAGATCCCGGCGGTGGAGCAGAACCCGCCGGCCACGGCCGGCCTGCATTTCTTCGGCATCGTGCAGTACATCGGCGTGGGCCGCGGCTACGACTGGATCGAGTTCTACAAGGAGCTGTTCGGCACGGCCCTGATCCCCGACGAACAGCGCTTTGGCATCATGCCCTCGGGCAAGCTGCTGCGCGCGCCGGCGGTGGAGGCAGCCAACCGCTTCATGCTGCAGCTGGTCGAGCCCGAAGCCGACTCCTTCTCGCGCGAAGAGCGCCTGCAGCGCCTGGGCCTGGGCGTGCCCGACGTGCTGGCCGCGGTGCGCGCCCTGCGCGCGCTGGGCATGGAGTTCGTCGAGACCGAAGCAGCGCACACCGAAAAGCGCGGCGCCCTGTCCAAGACCTACCTGGGCGGCGTGGTCTTCGAGCTGGTCCACAGCGAACAAGCCTGAGGACCCGGCCGTGAACCACGAGCGCAGCATCCGCCAGGCCATCGCCGGCCTGGGCATGGACACCATCACCCTGGCCGGCCCGCTGGAGGCCAAGCTGGAGGCAATGAAGGACGCGGGCTTCAGCCAGGTGATGCTCAAGGCCAACGACCTGGTCGGCCACCCGCAGGGCTGGAAGGCCGCCGTGCAGGCGGTCAAGGCCAGCGGCCTGCGCGGCACGGGCTTCCAGGTGCTGCGCGACTTCGAGGGCCTGTCGGGCCATCTGCACCAGTACAAGGTGGACATCGCCAAGACCATGCTGGAGATGTGCGCCGCCCTGGGTTGCGATGTGCTGCTGGCCTGCTCGTCGACCTCCACCCACGCCAGCCAGGACCTGGACCACATCGCCCGCGACCTGCGCAAGCTGGCCATGCTGGCCATCCCCTACGGCATCCGCATCGCCTACGAAGGTTTGAGCTGGGGCCGCACGGTCAACGAGTACACCACCGCCTGGGATGTGGTCACGCGCGCCGACTGCCCCAACCTGGGCCTGGGCCTGGACTCCTTCCACATCTTCGCGGCCAAGACGCCGCTGGCCGGCATCGAGGAGCTGGACCCGTCCTGGATCTTCCTGGTGCAGCTGTCGGACTTCATGTGGCAGGAGACCCGCACCTTCGAGGAGCGCATGGCGACGGCGCGCACCTTCCGCGTCTTCCCCGGCGAAGGCGTGCACACAGAGCAGGTCGTCGACCTGGTACAGAAGATTGACGCCCTGGGCTACACCGGCGACTACAGCTTCGAGGTCTTCAACGACGACTACGTGCAGATGCCTCTGCCCATGGTGGCCGAGCGCGCCCGCCGCTCCGCCCTGTGGCTGGCCGAAGACGTGCTGCGCCGTGCCGCGCCGCTGCCGGGGCAGCTGAAGCTGCGCACCTGATGCGCACCTGATTTCCGACAACAACAGGAGACAAGCATGAGAGTTCAGACATTGGCACGCGCAAGTGTGCTGATCGGCGCAGCCCTGCTCGCCGGCTGCGCGGGCATGGCGCCCACCGGCAAGCCGCTGGCCTGCGACGACGGCCTCAAGACCGCCTTCAAGCCCGACGCCCTGACCACCGTGGTGGCCGTGCGCGACATCAAGAAGGGCACGGCCCTGACAGCGGTGGACTCGGCCACGCCCATCGTCGCCGCCAACGACATGTGCCTGGTCAAGCTGCTGGTCGGCCCCGGCGTGACGGCCGAGAAGGACAAGACGGCGCGCTCCTATTCCGAGGGCATCGGCATCGAAGTCTGGCTGCCGGCCCATGCAGTCTGGAACGAGCGCATCCGCAACTACGGCGGCGGCGGCTGGGTCGGTGGCGGTCACCGCTACGCCGGCCAGATCGGCAGCAAGGTGCCGGCCCTGGTCAATGCCAACATGGGCTATGCCTCGGGCACGACCGACGCCGGCCAGCCCTTCTACCAGGACCCGTCCTTCGCCTTCCTGTCGGACGGCAAGGTCAACCTGGAAGCCTTCCGCGACGTCTCGGCCCGCGCCATGTACGAGCAGGCCATCAAGACCCAGGCGCTGGCCCAGCTGTATTACGGCAAGCGCCAGAAGTACGCCTACTACGACGGCCACTCGCAGGGCGGCCGCCAGGGCATGAAGGTGGCGCAGGAGCGCCCCGAGCTGTACGACGGTTACCTGATCGCCCAGCCGGCGCTGAGCGTGCCGCAGTTCGGCCTGTCGGGTTTCTGGACCCAGGTGGTGATGAAGAGCGAGCTGGGCATCAATGCCCTGAACAAGCCCGCTGCCGCCGCCTTCGCCAAGAAGGTCGATGCCGCCACCGCACGCGCAGTGAAAAGCTGCGACAAGGAAGGCCTGGGCTTTCTGCTCGATCCCTTCAGCTGCAGCTATGACCCGGTGCGCGACAGCGCGGGCCTGTGCACCGCGGCCGGCGGCAGCAATGCAGACGCCGCCACCTGCCTGTCGGCCAAGGAAGCCCTGGCGCTGGCCAAGATCTGGAACGGCCCGACCCGCGACGGCAGCTACGACGCCAACGCCTCGGTTGCCGCGCGCAGCGGCAAGACGCAGGCGCCACAGCAGCTGTGGTGGACGGTGACGCGCGGCTCTTCGCTGGGCGGCCAGATCAACAGCGCCGGCACCGACTTCATCGCGCTCACCATGCAGGATGTGAGCTACTCGGCCGACGGCAGTGCCACCAGTTCCATCCCGCCGGCCAATGCCTCGACCACGCGCCGCAACCGCTGGGCCGAAATGGGCTACGCCGCCTATGCCGACACCTATGCCAAGGCCGCGACCCTGCCCTTCCTGCGCGACTACGCCACCGACAACACCGATCTGGCCAAGCTGCGTGACCAGGGCCGCAAGATCCTGTTGTGGAACGGCCTGGCCGAGGACGTGATCCCGCCCCAGGGCGCAGTGCGCTACTACGAGCAGGTGGCGGCCCGCCTGGGCGGTGAAGCCCAAGTGCAGAAGTTCTTCCGCATGTACAACATCCCCGGCATGGCGCACAGCTCGCAGGGCCGGGCCTGGACCGTGGGCAACGTGAACAACACTGTGCCCATGCCCAAGCTGCCGGGCAATGCCAACCAGAACCCCACGCGTGAACAGGACACCATGTTCAGCGCCCTGGTCGACTGGGTGGAACGTGGCACGGCCCCGAACGACATCGTGCTGGCTTCGCGCGACAACGCCACCAGCTACCCGGTCTGCGTCTACCCGAAGAAGATCAGCTGGAACGGCACGGGCCCGGCCCGCCAGGCCGCCAGCTACAGCTGCCGCTGACGGACCACTGCGCCTTTAGAGGGAGGCGCGGCGGCCCGGCCCTGGGCACAATGGCCCATGCAAGAGCTCCTGCGGCTTTTTGACCAGCACGGCCCGCTGCTGGTCTTTCTCAATGTGCTGGTCGAGCAATTCGGCCTGCCGGTGCCGGCCGTGCCCAGCCTGCTGGTGGCCGGCATGCTGGCCGCCCAAGGCCAGCTTGTGGCCTGGCAGGTGCTGCTGCTGGCGGTGCTGGCCTCGGGCATCGCCAACTTCAGCTGGTTCCTGGCAGGCCGGCGCCACGGCATGCGTGTGCTAGGCCTGATGTGCCGCATCAGCCTGTCGCCCGACGCCTGCGTGCGCCGCACCGAGAGCGTCTTCACCCGCTGGGGCCTGGCCGCGCTGCTGGTGGCGCGCTTCATCCCTGGCCTGTCGGCCGTGTCCTCGCCCCTGGCCGGCGCCATGGGCTTTGGCGCCGGTCGCTTCCTGCTGTTCGATTCGGTGGGCACGGCCTTGTGGGCCGGCAGCGCCATCGGTGCCGGCATGCTGTTCCATCGCCAGGTCGACGCATTGATCGACACCTTGTCGCAGATCGGCGGCCTGGCCATCCTGGTGCTGGCCGGCCTGCTGGCCTTGTTCATCGCCTGGCGCTGGGTCGAACGCCAGCGCCTGCTGGGCTTTGTACGGCGCCACCGCATCGACGTGCTGCAGCTGCGCGCCCTGCTGGCGGCCGAGGCGCCGCCGGTGGTGGTGGACGTGCGCTCGCAGGCCACACGCGACCTGGACCCGCGCCGCATCCCCGGCGCGCGCGAATCCGACATCGAGGGCGTGCGCGCCCTGCTGGCCGACATACCGCTGGACCGCGAGGTCGTGCTGTACTGCGACTGCCCCAACGAAGCCTCGGCGGCGCGGGCGGCGCGCCTGCTGCTCAAGGCCGGCTACCAGCGAGTGCGCGCCCTGCACGGCGGCCTGCAAGCCTGGGAAGACCAGGGCTAGCTCCTATTTTCATAGCGCCTCAGGCTCATTTGACGGGGGCTAGAGGCTTATTTCCCTCTGAACGCCGCAAAAGAGGGCATGCCCGGCCGGCCCCATGCACCGCTCGCGTGCATTTTGTACGCAATGCTGCGCTGCGATTGCGTACAAAGCTGGCACGGCTGTTGCATCCGGCCCAGGCATGGATGAAGTCACCCCCACGCCTGCCGCCATCGAACTGGTCGCGCTGACCAAGCGCTATGCGCAAGGCGCGCCGGCGGTGGACGCCATCAACCTGCGCATCGCCAGCGGCAGCTACTGCTGCCTGCTGGGGCCCTCGGGCTGCGGCAAGAGCACCACCTTGCGCATGATCGCCGGCCATGAGAGCGCCACCAGCGGCGACATCCTGCTGGACAACCGCAACATCACCAACCTGCCGGCGGCCGGCCGCGGCACGGCCATGATGTTCCAGAGCTTCGCCCTCTTCCCCCATCTGAGCGCGCTGGACAACGTGGCCTTCAGCCTGAAGATGAAGGGGGTTGGCAAAGCAGAACGCCACAAGCAGGCCGGTGATCTGCTCGAACGGGTGGCCATGGGCCATCTGGCGCAGCGCAAGCCCGGCGAGCTCTCGGGCGGACAGCAGCAGCGCGTGGCCCTGGCCCGCGCGCTGATCACCCAGCCCAAGGTGCTGCTGCTGGACGAGCCGCTGTCGGCGCTGGACCCCTTTTTGCGCGTGCAGATGCGCGCCGAGCTGCGCCGCTGGCAAAAGGAACTGGGCCTGACCTTCATCCACGTGACCCACTCGCAGGAAGAGGCCATGGCCCTGGCCGACACCATGGTGGTGATGAACCAGGGCCTGATCGAACAGGTGGGCTCGCCGCACGAAATCTACAACGCGCCAGCCACCGAGTTCATCGCCCGCTTCATGGGCGGCCACAACGTGATCGAAACCGGCGTCGGCAAGATCGCCGTGCGCAACGACCACATGCTGATCGCCCCCTCCGAGCCGACGGCTCCTGCACAGGGCATCGCCGGCATGGCCGCGACCATCACCGACGTCGAGTACCAGGGCACCTATGTGCTGCTGGGCCTGGATGCGCGCACCGCCACCGGCTCCACGGGGGTCTCGGTGATGTTGCCCGAAGCCGCCTTCGCCCAACGCCCCTACACGCTGGGCGAAGACGTTCATTTGTCCTGGCACGCTGCCCATTCGTTGCGCGCCTGATTCGTTTTTTACCAAGGAGAGCCACCATGTCCGACGACACCATTGAATCCACCAGCGGCCTGCAACGCCGCACCGTGCTGACCGGCATGGCCGGCATCCTCGCCACCGGCATGGCGCCGGCCATCGGCCAGGAAAAAATCACCCTGCGCTACCTGGGCACGGCAGTGAACCAGGACAAGGCCATCGGTGAGAAGTTCGAGAAGGACACCGGCATCAAGATCCAGTACGTGGCCGTCACCACCGACGACGTCACCAAGCGCGCCGTCACCGCGCCCAACAGCTTCGACCTGATCGACACCGAGTACTTCTCGCTCAAGAAGATCGTGCCCACCGGCAACCTCAAGGGCATCGACACCAAGAAGATCAAGAACGCCGACAAGATCACCTCCCTGTTCACCACCGGCACCGTCGCCGGCAAGGCCGTGGGCGACCAGGGCACGGCGCCCAAGAAGGTGATCTACCTGGAGAGCGAGAAGAGCAAGAAGTTCTCGGCCACGCCGACGCAGTTCATGTCGCTGATCCCCACGGTCTACAACGCTGACACGCTGGGCATCCGTCCCGACCTGATCAAGCGTCCGATCTCCTCCTGGGCCGAGCTGCTCAACCCCGAATTCAAGGGCAAGGCCGCCATCCTGAACATCCCCTCCATCGGCATCATGGACGCCGCCATGGTGGTGGAAGCCAAGGGCATCTACAAGTACCCGGACAAGGGCAACATGACCAAGAAGGAGATCGACCTGACGATCGCCACCTTGATCGAAGCCAAGAAGGCCGGCCAGTTCCGCGCCCTGTGGAAGGACTTCAACGAGTCGGTCAACCTGATGGCCTCGGGCGAAGTGGTGATCCAGTCCATGTGGTCGCCGGCCGTCACCGCCGTGCGCACCAAGGGCATCGCCTGCAACTTCCAGCCCCTGAAGGAAGGCTACCGCGCCTGGGCCGCCGGCTTCGGCGTGCCGGCCACGCTGTCGGGCAAGAAGCTCGACGGCGCCTACGAATTCATCAACTGGTTCCTCGACGGCTGGGCCGGCGCGTACCTCAACCGCCAGGGCTACTACAGCGCCGTGCTGGACACGGCCAAGGCCAAGATGGAAGCCTACGAGTGGGCCTACTGGATGGAAGGCAAGCCCGCTTCGCAAGACATCAAGAGCCCCAACGGCGACGTGCTGGCCAAGACCGGCGCGGTGCGCGACGGCGGCAGCTACGAAGCACGCATGGGCGGCATCGCCTGCTGGAACGCCATCATGGACGAGAACGAGTACATGGTGAAGAAGTGGAACGAATTTGTTGCAGCCTGATTGACTGAGCAATGACCACAAGCACGAGCACCACCAAGACCCTGCCCGCCTGGCTGCAGGCGGCGCCGTTCACGGCGGTGTTCGTGCTGTTCTTCCTGGTTCCGCTGGCCCTGATCGCCATGGTCAGCTTCTGGAACTTCAACGAGTACGAGCTGCTGCCCGGCTTCAGCCTGCGCAACTACTTCGCCATCTTCGAAGGCTGCGGCGCGCTCAACGAGCGGGGTGACCTGTGCGTCACGCTCGCCACCTATTTGTCCACCCTGAAGTTCTGCCTGCTGGTCTGGGCCATCACCCTGGTGGTGGGCTTCGCGGTGGCTTACTTCCTGGCCTTCCACGTCAAGTCGTCCGGCATGCAGACGGCGCTGTTCGTTCTGTGCACCGTTCCCTTCTGGACCTCGAACGTGATCCGCATGATCTCCTGGGTGCCCCTGCTGGGGCGCAACGGCCTGGTCAACCAGGGCCTGATGGCCACCGGCCTGGTCCACGAACCTGTGGAGTGGCTGCTGTTCTCCGACTTCTCGGTGGTGCTGGCCTTTGTGCACCTCTACACCATGTTCATGATCGTGCCCATCTTCAACAGCATGATGCGCATCGATCGCTCACTACTGGAAGCGGCCAGCGACTCGGGCGCCTCCGGCTGGCAGACCCTGTGGAACGTGGTCGTGCCGCTGTGCAAGACCGGCATCCTCATCGGCTCGATCTTCGTCATCACCATCGTCATGGGCGACTTCGTCACCATCGGCGTGATGGGCGGCCAGCAGATCGCTTCGGTCGGCAAGATCATCCAGGTGCAGACCTCTTACCTGCAATTCCCGCTAGCGGCGGCCAACGCCGTCATCCTGCTGGCGGTCGTCCTCATGATCATCTGGGGCCTGACCCGGCTGGTCGATATCCGCAAGGAACTGTGATGCGTGAAGCGCGCGCTCCCGGCTTCTGGCCACTGGCCACCGTCTTCGGCCTGTTCGTGCTCTTCATGTACGGGCCCATGCTGACCATCTTCGTGCTGTCCTTCCAGGGACCGGAGGGCGGCCTGACCTTTCCGCTGCGCGGCCTGTCGCTGCACTGGTTCCGCAAGCTGGCCGAAGGCCTGGGCACGGTGGACATCGGTGGGGCCTTCCAGCGCTCCCTGATGCTGGGCGCGGTGGTGATGGCTTTCACCGTGGTCCTGTCGGTGCTGGCCGGCCTGGCCTTCCGCAAGAAGCTCACCGGCGGCAACCTGCTGTTCTATGTGACGGTGGCCAGCCTGATCATGCCGTCCATCATCGTCTCGCTGGGCATCGGCCTGCAGTTCCGCCTGCTCGACACCGGCATCAAGGCCATGCTGCCCGAGAGCATGCTGGAGGACTACGGCACGGCCCTGGGCCTGCTGACCTCAGCGCTGGGCGCGCACCTGACCTGGACCTTGCCCTTCGGCCTGCTGATCATGTTCGCGGTGTTCAACCGCTTCAACCCGGCTTACGAAGAAGCGGCACGCGACCTGGGCGCCACGCCCTGGCAGAGCTTCCGCTTCGTCGTGCTGCCGCTGATCGGCCCCTCGGTGGTGGGCATAGGCATGTTCGGCTTCACCCTGAGCTGGGACGAGATCGCCCGCACCTCGCAGGCCATCGGCGACGTCAACACCTTGCCGCTGGAGCTGCAAGGCCTGACCTCCACCGTCACCACGCCGTCCATCTACGCGCTGGGCACGGTGACCACCATCGTCTCCTTCCTGGTGATGGGTGTGGCCGTGGGCCTGGCCATGGCACTGGGCAAGCGGCAGAAGAAGGGCAGGACGTGAGCGTCAGCCCGCTGCCGCTGACCGACAACGAGATGTACGAGCGCATGGTCTCGGCCATCCTCGACCACCGCCTGCCGCCGGGCACCAAGCTGGTGGAAGACAAGCTGGCCACGGCCTTCGGCGTCTCGCGCACGCGCATCCGGCCTGTGCTGGTGCGCCTGGCCAACGAGCAGGTGGTGACGCTCACACCCAACCGCGGCGCGGCCATCGCCCAGCCCAGCGAGCAGGAGGCGCGCGAGGTGTTCGAGGCACGGCGCCTGATCGAGCCCACCCTGGTGGCGCTGTTCATCGCCAAGGCCGACGCCGCCGACATGGCGCACCTGGCCTCCAGCATCGAGGCCGAGGAAGCGGCGCGGCTGGCCGGCGACATGCGCCGTGCCATCCGCCTGTCGGGCGACTTCCATCTGCAGATCGCCGAGCGCGCCGGCCACCAGACCCTGGGCCGCATCCTGCGTGAGCTGACCTCGCGCACCTCGCTCATCCTCATGACCTACAGCTCGGCCCATGCCGGCGAGCGCGAGGAAGCCACGGCCTGCGGCTGCCGCGAGCACCGCACCTTGCTCGACGCCATCCGCCTGCGCGATGCGGCGGAAGCGGGAAACCGCATGCGCGAACACCTGAACCGGCTGGAGTCGCAGCTGCAGTTCAGCGCGGCGGCCGAAGCCGCGCCCGACCTGGCCGTGCTGTTCGGCACCTGATGCCCACCATGCGCCGGCTGCTGGTCGTCAACCCCAATACCTCGGCCTCGGTGAGCGCGCTGCTGCAACAACACGTGCAAGCCGAGGCCGGCCTGCATGTGCGGGTGCGCACCGTCACCGCGCGCTTTGGTGCGCCCTACATCGCCGACGAAGCCAGCTACGCGGTGGCGGGACACGCCACGCTCGATGCCTGGGCAGCGGCGCTGGCGTCCAGGGAGGCCGAGCCCGATGCGGTGCTGATCGGCTGCTTTGGTGACCCAGGCCTGCTGGCCCTGCGCGAGAGCAGCCCCGTGCCCGTCACCGGCCTGGCCGAAGCAGCTTTCATCGAGGCCGCGCGCCACGGCCGCTTTGCCATCGTCACCGGTGGCCAGCGCTGGGGGCCGATGCTCCAGCGCCTGGCCCATGCCCTGGGCCATGGGCCAGCGCTGGCCGGCATCCACACCGTAGTTCCCACCGGCGCGCAACTGGCGGCCGACCCCGTGGCCGCGCGCGAGCTGCTCAGCCAGGCCTGTCTGGACGCGGTGCGCCAGCTTGGCGCGCAAGCCGTCATCCTGGGCGGCGCCGGCCTGGCCGGCATGGCGGCGCAGATCCAGCCTTCGCTGGGCGTGCCCCTGATCGACAGCGTGCTGGCCGGCGCCCGCTGGGCCCTGCGCAGCCATGTGCTTGCGCCGGCGCGCGAGACCGCGGGCTTCGACCTGCCCTGGCAGGGCCTGTCGCCAGAACTGACGGCGCTGGGAACGAAGCCAGCCTGAAGCGGCTCAGGTGGCTTCGGAGGGATGCGCGATCGCCGCATCCGTCTTGCGCTTGAAGATGGCGAAGCTGCCGCTGGCCTTGGCCACCAGCACGCCATCGAGATGAATGCTGGCCTCCATGGCCGCCACCGTCTTGCCCCGGCTGATGGTCTCGCCGGTGCAGACCAGCTCGCCGTCGAAGACCGGCTTGAAGTAGGTAATCTTGCATTCGATGGTGGCGCAGATCTCGCCGTCTTCCAGCGTCGAATACAGCGCCGCCCCCATCGCCGTGTCCGCCAGCGTGAACAGCACCCCGCCATGGACCACGCCCGTGCCGTTGCGGTGCAAGTCCTGCACTTTGAGCAAGCAGCGCGACCGCCCCTGCGCCGGCTGCTCGAACTGCAGGCCGATGTGGTTGGTGAAGCGCGCTTTTTTGGGCATCAGAAGCCGGCAGCCAGGCCGTCGCGGCGCGGGTCGCTGGCGACGACGTAGCCTTCCTTCTTGGGGTTGCCCATGCGCCAGATGAACTGGCCGGCGCCGAAGTCCTGGTAGTTGTCGTTGATGACCTCCACCTGGTGGCCGCGCTGCTGCAGCGCCGCCACGGTGGTCTTGTCCATCTGCTGTTCGACGTTGATCTCCAGGCCGGCGTTGTAGCGCCAGCGCGGCGCGTCGCAGGCGGCCTGCGGGCTCTGCTTGAAATCGAGCATGCGCACCAGGGTCTGCATGTGGCCCTGCGGCTGCATGTTGGCGCCCATCACGCCATAGCTCATCACCGGCTGGCCGTCCTTGGTCAGGAAGGCCGGGATGATGGTGTGGAAGGGCCGCTTGCCCGGCGCCACCTGGTTCGGGCCTTCATTGAGGCTGAACGCGTGGCCGCGGTTTTGCAGGCTGATGCCGAAGTTCGGCTCGACGCAACCCGAGCCGAAGCCCATGTAGTTGCTCTGAATGAAGCTGACCATCATGCCGTTCTCGTCGGCCGTGGTCAGGTAGATGGTGCCACCCTTGACCGGGTTGCCGGCGCCGAAGTCCTGCGCCTTCTTCATGTCGATCAGCTTGGCGCGGCTGGCCAGGTAGGCGTCGTCCAGCATCTGGTCGACCGTCACCTCCATGTTGGCCGGCTCGGCCACGTACTTGTAGACGTCGGCAAAGGCCAGCTTCATGGCCTCGATCTGCAGGTGCTGCGCGTCGGGGCCGTCCACCGCCATGCCGGCGATGTCGAACTTGTCCAGGATGCCCAGTGCGATCAGCGCGGCGATGCCCTGGCCGTTGGGCGGGATCTCGTGCAGGGTGTGGCCGCGGTAGTTCTTGCCGATGGGCTTGACCCACTCGGGCTTGTAGTCGGCGAAGTCGCGCGCCGTGATGCTGCCGCCATTGGCCTTGGAGAAGCGCTCGATGGCGTGGGCGATCTCGCCGCCGTAGAAGGCCTCGCCCTTGCTGCGGGCGATGGCGCGCAGGCCCTTGGCCGCCGCCTTGAACTGGAACAGCTCGCCGACATTGGGCGCGCGGCCCCAGGGCATGAAGGCCTGGGCAAAGCCCGGGCCCTGGCCCAGTTCGGCCAGCGCCGCGGCCCACTTCTGCTGCACCACCACCGGCAGCAGGTAGCCACGCTCGGCGATGTCGATGGCCGGCTCCAGCAGGTCGCCGAAGGGCAGCTTGCCAAAGCGCTCGCTCATGGCCATCCAGCTGCCGACGGCGCCGGGCACGGTGACCGAGTCGAAACCGCGCTTGGGCGGCGTGGCGGCGTCCTGGCCGTACTTGCTCTTGAAGTTCTGCGCGGTCCAGGCGGCGGGCGCGCGGCCCGAGGCGTTCAGGCCGTGCAGCTTCTTGCCGTCCCACAGGATGGCGAAGGAGTCGCTGCCCAGGCCGTTGCTGACCGGCTCGCAGATGGTCATCACGGCGGCGGCGGCGATGGCGGCGTCCACCGCGTTGCCGCCCTTCCACAGCATGCGCAGGCCGGCCTGCGAGGCCAGCGGGTGCGAGGTGGAGACGGCGTTGCGGGCAAAGACCGGGATGCGCGTCGTGGGATAGGGGTTGTGGAAATCGAATGCGTGGGCCATGGAACTGTTGGTCTTTGTCTGTTTAGTCGGTCGTGATCTTGCGGTCGGCGATGATCTTCTTCCACTTGGCGCGGTCGGCCGCGGCCATGGTGGCGAACTGCTGGGGCGTGCCGCCCACCGGGTCGATGCCCAGGCGCGCCAGGCGCTCCTTGACGTCGGCTTCCTTGAGCGCCTGGACGATGCCGGCGTTGACCTTGGCCACCATGTCGGCCGGCAGGTTCTTCGGGCCGTACATGCCGAACCAGGTGACCGACTCCCAGCCGGGGATGGTCTCGGAGATGGCCGGCACGTCCGGCAGCAGCGGCGAGCGCTTCAGGGACGTGATGCCCAGGGCGCGCAGACGGCCTTCCTTGACATGAGGCAGGCCGCTGGGCAGCGAGTCGAACAGCACGTCGACCTTGGCGCTGACCAGGTCGGGGATGGCCAGGGCCGTGCCACGGTAGGGGATGTGGACCAGGAACAGGCCGGCCTGGGCCTTGAAGTACTCGGACGTCAGGTGCACCACCGTGCCGTTGCCGCTGCTGGCGTAGTTGAGCTTGCCGGGGTTCTTCTTCGCGTGCTCGATCCACTCCTTGACGGTCTTGGCCGGCGAGTTGTTGGGCACGACCATGATGCTGGGCGCGTCGCCAATGTGGGAGATCGGCGTGAAGTCATTGACCGCGTCGTAGGGCAGCTTGCCGCCGAAGGCCGGCGCGATGCTGTGCGTGCTGGAGGTGGCCAGCAGCAGCGTGTAGCCATCGGGATGGGCCTTGGCCACGATGTCCGAGCCGATGGTGCCGCCGGCGCCGGGCTTGTTGTCGACCACCACGGTCGTGCCCAGTTTCTCGCCCAGCTTTTGCGAGACCGCGCGCGCGAAGATGTCGGTCGCGCCGCCGGCCGGGAACGGCACGACAAGGCGGATCGGCTTGTTGGGATAGGCGGCTTGGGCCAGGGCCTGGGACGGCGCAACGCCAAAAGCCAGGGCGGCGAGCAGGAAAGAGGAGATGAGCTTCATGGCTGCAATTATCCCGGCCCCAGGCACAAGCAAACGCGAATATTGCTTTATCAACGCTAAACCATTGCTTTAGCATGGAGGGATGAGCAGCATCCGCCTCCTGAAGACTTTCCTGGCCGCGGCCGGCGAAGGCTCGTTTGCCGGAGCTGCCCACCGCGTGGCCTTGACGCAGGCGGCCGTGGGCCAGCAAATGCGGGTGCTGGAGGCCGAGCTGCGCCGCCCGCTGTTCGAGCGCCAGGGCAAGGCCGTGGTGCTCAACGACGCTGGCCGCGAGTTGCTGCCCATGGTGCGGCGCCTGGTGGCGCAGTACGAGCAGATGCTGGCCAGCGCGCCGGCCCCCGAGCCCATGGCCGGCACGGTGCAGCTGGGCGCGGTGGTCTCGGCCCTGCGGCCGCTGATCCAGGCGACGCTGGCGCTCAAGGCCCGGCACCCGGCGCTGGAACTGCACGTCTCGGCCGCCAAGTCGGTGGACCTGGTGGCGCGGGTGCAAGCCGGGGAACTGGACGCCGCCATCGCGGTGCGCGAGCCCATGCCGGCCCAGCCGCAGCTGGCCTGGACCGCCTTGCATACCGAGCCCATGGTGCTGCTGGCCGGCCGCTCGGTGGAAGACGCGCCGGCGCGCGCCCTGCTGCTGAGCCACCCGTTCATCCGCTTCGACAGCACGCAGCACACCGGCCAGCTGGTGGAGCGCGCCCTGCGCAAGCTGCGCGTGCAGCCGCAGGAGTTTCTGGAGCTCAACGCCATCGAGACCATGGTAGAGCTGGTGCGTTCGGGCTTGGGCCTGGCCATCCTGCCCCTGTTGCGCGATGCACGCTGGCAGGCCGATGCCCGCCTGCGCGTGATCGAATTACCGGGTGTGCAGCAGCGCCAGATCGCGCTGGTGCAGCAGCGCCAGGCCGCCAACGCCGCCGTGGTGGCGGCCATCGTGCGCGAATTGCAGGCCCAGACAGCAGCCGGGCAACAGGCCGCCTGACTGCCAACAAATTCCGGGTTCCGCTGGAATTTCTGTCGCTTTTGTTCTCCGATGAACAAATCAATACAAAGCTGACAGTTTCCTGAAACATCCTGAGTTACCGCTGGCAACAAATAGCCCGTTGCCGCCTTACTCAACCACAAGGATGTTCAACGTGGCCACTCTCGACTTCAACGCCGTCAACACCGCATTTCGCACCGTGTTCGCCCGCGCCGCCACCACGGCGGAAGCACAAACCTATTCCAGCCATGCCTCCGTCGCCGCCGTATCGGCTGCGCTCTATGCGCAGGATGCGTACCAGACACAGACGCTGCCTATCGCCCGGCTGTACACCGCCATCCTGGGACGTGATCCGGAAGCCGGAGGCCTGAGCTTCTACATCAACCAGATCCGCGACGGCAAGATGAGCATGCAGACCGCCACGTCCGGCTTTCTCAACTCGCCGGAGGCGCAGGCGAAGTTCGGCTACACGGCGGCCAGCAACCTCGATTTCATCCAGACCCTGTACCGCACCTGCCTGGGACGCGAGGGCGAACAGCAGGGCGTCAACTACTACCTGAACGAGCTGTCCAACGGCACGCGCGACCGCGCCAGCGTCGCGCTGTCGTTCTCGTACTCGCCAGAGAACGTCGCCAAGGTGGGCAACAAGCAGTATTCGGCGTTCGACGCGACGCTCACCGCCAGCGGCTCCGTGCTGGACGGCTACCTCAAGGGCGCGATGGTGTTTGCCGACGCCAACGGCGACGGCATCTGGAACGAAGGCGAGGCCAAGACCTTCACCGACGACAAGGGTGCCTTCTCGCTGACCGGGGCGCAGGGCTCGCTGCTTGTCACCGGCGGCGTCGACATCTCCACCAACCTGGCCCACACCGGCGTGCTCAAGGCGCCCGAGGGCGCAACGGTGGTCAATCCCCTGACCTCCCTGCAGGAAGCGCTGATCGCCCAGGGCCAGACCGCAGCGCAGGCCCAGAGCGCCGTGGCCAAGGCCTTCGGGCTGAGTCCAACGATAGACCTCAAGAACTACGATCCGCTGGCCGTTGCCTTCAGCCCAACCGCCACGGCAGCCGAAAAGGCAGCGGCTGTGCAGGTGCAGGCAGCAGCGGCCAAGCTGCAGAACCTGATGGTGACGGCCGCCAGCACTCTGGTGGGCGCCGCCGGCGCGGGCGGCATCACCGATGCCGCGGCCTCCGACGCGGTGCTCCAGTCGATTGCGCAGGCGGTGGGCAACGATGCCGACGGCGTGGTGAACATGAGCGACCAGTCCTTCCTGAGCGCGGTGCTCCAGGACAGCGTGGCCCTGAGCGGCAACGCCAGCTTGCAGGCCACCGCCGCCAGCGTCACCGCCATGTCCGGCAGCTTCGCCAGCATCATGGCGGACTCGGCGGACAAGGTCGACGCCATCATCAGCGCCGGCACAAGCAACACCATCGCCGCGCTGGCCAAGATCAGCCAGGTCCAGACGGCCGTGCAGGGCGAGGTGGCCAACCAGATCGAAGCCGCCGCCGGCGGGGGGACGCTGAGCGCCATCGTCGACAACGTGACGGGCGACTCGCTCACGGACATCGTCAACAACTCCGACGTCGGCGACCTCGACCCCGACAGCACAGACGACACCAGGATCATCGAAGCGGTCAACGCCGGCGCCGGCGCCGTGATTCCCGAGGGCCCTCCTCCCGCACCGGCTCCGCCGCCTGCGCCTCCTCCGGCCCCCGCGCCACTGGCTGTCACACGCTCCGTTCGGGCAACGCTGGATGCATCGGCCATCGACACCGACGGCGACATGTATCCCGGAGACGGCAACCTGGTCACCGGTTTCGCGATCGCGCGCTCAGCCGACGTGGGTCTGGAGCTGGCGCTCAAGGCCAAAATCCGCGGCGGCGCCGACGGCACCGGCAGCGACAACGTGTACTTCGTGCCATCCGGCACTCCGGACGGCCGCGCCGATCTCGCGGTCTGGAACATCGACTTCTCCATCGCGGCCGACACCGACGCCAACGGCGCGAACGTGCTCGGCCGCTACACCTACCAGTTCCTGCTCGACGCCGACAAGGGGGAGGGAACCGACTTCAAGATCTTGCCGATCAACTACACGGCAGACCACAACTTCAAGAGCGGCACCGCGAACCCGACATCGGTGGGCAAGGGCGTGCTGCAGAACAGCTTCAACTATGGCTTCAACAGCCTGGATGCCACGCTCGGCACCACCATCGACTACGCCGCTCCCGGCCGCTACGACATCAAGCTGCAGGTCCTGGACAGCGGCACCGTTGTGATGGAGAACGCCATCCAGGTTGTCGCGCAAAAGACCGGCTCCAACGTGAGCCTGGACGCCTCCGCCACCGGTGCCGACGGCAAAATGTACGTGGGCAACGGCAACCCGGTGACCGGCTTCCATACCGTGCGAGCCGACGACATAGGCCTGGAACTGGCGATCAAGGCCAAGGCCAGGGAGGGCTCGATCACGGTCAACAAAGAGGCCTACACCGTGGCCAGCGGAAACCTCAGTACCAATTCCAACCTCGCCAAGTGGAACATCGACTTCTCCATCGCTGCGGACACCGACCACAACGGCAGCGTGCGCAACGAGTACGGCTACCGCATCCTGGTGGACGTGGACCCCACCGTGGCCACGCGCTATGTGACGCTGAACGCGCTGACCTACGCTGGCGACAACAACTTCTATGACCCGCCCCCCGCCGGTGGCGGCCAGGTGCCCAACCCCGCGGCGGTGGCCGCTGCAGTGGAGCAGAACAGCTTCAACATCGGCTTCGCCAGCTTCCGGGCAGCTTTCGACAACCCGGCCACCAACGGCGTGACCGAGAACTATGCCTTGGGCAACGGCCGCTTCGACGTCAAGCTGCAGGCGCTGGACCTGGTCAGCGGCAACGTGCTGCTGGAAAACGCCATCGTCGTCATCGTGGGCACGGGCGTGGCCTGAGGGCTGCGCCAGCCGCCCTACACTGGGCGGCATGAAACGCGAGTCGATCGGGCCCTTCTTCGCCACCCTGCAGGCCGCCAACCCGCAGCCCAAGACCGAGCTGGAATACAGCTCGCCCTTCGAGTTGCTGGCGGCGGTGCTGCTGTCGGCCCAGGCCACGGATGTCAGTGTCAACAAAGCCACGCGAGTGCTCTGGCCGGTGGCCAACACGCCGCAGCAGCTGCTCGAGCTGGGCCTGCCCAAGCTGGAGGGCTACCTCAAGACCATCGGCCTGTACCGCAGCAAAGCCAAGAATCTGCTCGAGACCTGCAAGCTGCTGATCGAGCGCCACGGCAGCGAGGTGCCGCGCACCCGTGAAGAGCTCGAAGCCCTGCCGGGTGTGGGCCGCAAGACCGCCAACGTGGTGCTCAACGTGGCCTTCGGCGAGCCCACCATGGCGGTGGACACCCACATCTTTCGCATCGGCAACCGCACCGGCCTGGCGCCGGGCAAGACGCCGCTGGCGGTGGAACTCAAGCTGCTCAAGCGCATCCCGCCGCAGTACATGCTGCACGCCCACCACTGGCTGATCCTGCACGGCCGCTATGTCTGCGTGGCGCGCACGCCCAAGTGCTGGCAGTGCGCGGTGGCGCCGTACTGCGACTACAAGCCCAAGACTCCGTCGCCTGCTTGAGTCCCTAGAATCTCCCGCATGTCCGACCAGGCTCTTGCCGCCCTCAGCACCCAGGTGCTCTGGGCCGCCTTCTTCGTTGCCATGGCCTTCGGCGCCATCGTGCAGCGCACGGGCTTTTGCACCATGGGTGGGGTCGCCGACGTGGTCACCATGGGCGACTGGACGCGGCTGCGCCAGTGGGCCCTGGCCGCCGGCGTGGCGATGCTGGGCTTCGCCCTGATGGCACAGGCCGGCGTCATCCGGCCTGGTCTGGTGCTCTATGCGTCCAACCGCCTGATCTGGCTGTCGGCCCTCGTGGGCGGCGTGCTCTTCGGCTTCGGCATGGTGCTGGCCTCGGGCTGCGTCAGCAAGAACCTGGTGCGCATCGGCGGCGGCAACATGAAATCGCTGGTGGTCACCCTGGTGCTGGGCCTGTCGGCCTTCGCCACACTCAAGGGCCTGAGCGCGGTCTGGCGCAGCGCCACGGTGGACCGCGTGGCCGTCGACTTCGCGGGCAACGCCAACCTGGCGGCCTGGGCCGCGCAGGCGACCGGCCTGGCGCCCGCGACGGCGGGCCTGACCGTGGCCCTGCTGCTGGGCGGCGCGCTGCTGGCCTGGGCACTGGCGGGCCGCGAGTTCCTGTGCACCAACAACCTGCTGGCGGGCCTCGGTGTGGGCGCCGCCGTGCTGGCCATGTGGTGGGTCAGCGGCCATCTGGGTCACCTGGCCGAGCACCCGCAGACGCTGGAAGAAAGCTTCATCGCCACCAACTCCGGCCGCGCGGAAGCCTTGAGCTTCGTGGCCCCGGTGGCCTACACCCTGGACTGGCTGATGTACTTCAGCGACCGCAACAAGCTGTTGACAGTGGGCATGGCCTCGGTGTTTGGCGCCATCGCCGGCTCCTTCACGATGGCGCTGGCGCAGCGCAGCTTCCGCTGGGAAGGCTTCGGCTCCACCGGCGACCTGGGCCACCATCTGGCCGGCGCGGTGCTGATGGGCGTTGGCGGTGTGACGGCCATGGGCTGCAGCATCGGCCAGGGCGTCTCGGGCGTCTCCACGCTCAGCGCCACCAGCTTCATCGCGGTGGCGGCGATGGTCGGCGGCGCGGTGGCCGCCCTGCGCTACCAGGCCTGGCGGGCTTAAGATCTGCCATATATTCGCGCAGAGCGATTCATTGATAGAAGAAACGGAGACCGAAATGAAACCCATCATGCAATGGCTGGCCGCCCTGACCCTGGCGTTCGGTGCCCTGGCCGCGCAAGCGCAGGACAAGGTCGTCTACCACATCGACAACGCCGAGAACCAGGCCACCAAGGGCCTGCGCAACGTGCGCAACCACCTGGACGTGGCGCCCGACACCAAGATCGTCGTCGTCACCCATGCCGAGGGCATCGACTTCCTGATGGAAGGCGCCAAGGACAAGAAGAACCCCAACATCGACTACGCCTCGCTGGTCAGCGCCCTGAAGGCGCGCGGCGTGCGCTTCGAGATCTGCGAGATCACCCTGCGCAACCGCAACATCGACAAGAAGCAGTTCATCATGGACGCCGACTTCACACCTTCGGGTGTGGCGCGCATCGGCCAGCTGCAGGCGCGCGAACACTACGCCTACATCAAGCCCTGAGGCAGGCATGGCCAAGCGAGCTGCCGCCACCGCAAGCGCCCAGGGCATCGAGTCCGACGAGGTCTTCGAGCTGGCGGCCGAGGTCTTTCGCGTGATGTCGGCGCCGATGCGCCTGAAGATCATCAGCAGCCTGTGCAACGGCGAGAAGAACGTCAGCGAGCTGCTCGAAGAGATAGTGACCACCCAGCCCAATATGTCGCAGCACCTGAACACCCTGTACCAGGCGGGCGTGCTGGGCAAGCGGCGCGACGGCGTGCAGATCTACTACCGCATCATCAACGACCGCGTGGTCACGCTGTGCCGGGCGGTCTGCACCCAGATCGCCATCGAGACCGACCTGGGCTGAAGGCCTCGCCATGAAGCGCCGCCTCGCCTGTCTCTGCGCGGCCTGGGCCTGCGCCGCCTTCGCCCAGGTGCCATTGCCCTCACCCGTTCCAGCCGCCACGCCGCGGCCCGTGCTGGCACAGCAAGTCTCGCCCTCGGCCTGGTATGTGCAGGGCGACGCCGCCCTGGGCAGCCCCGCCAACCGCAACTTCATCTCCAACGCCGGCTTCATCGCCACGCCGGCCGGCGCGGTGGTCATCGACGCCCTGGGCTCGCCGCAGTTGGCGCGCGAACTGATCGCCGAGATCCGCCGCGTCACAGGCAAGGGCGTGAGCCACGTCATCCTCACCCACTACCACGCCGACCACATCTACGGCCTGCAGGAGTTCAAGAAGGCCGGCGCCACCATCGTGGCCCAGCGCGCCGCCCAGGAGTACCTGAACTCCGACACCGCCGCATCCCGGCTGGCGGTCTCGCGCACCGAGCTGGCGCCATGGATCGACGCGGCGACGCAGCTGGTGCCGGCCGACCAATGGCTGGACGGCCCGCGCGAGCTGGTGGTGGGAGGCACGCGCATCCACATCCGCCCTGTGGGGCCGGCCCACACGCCGGAAGACCTGGTGGTCTGGCTGCCATCCGAGAAGGTTCTGTTCGCCGGCGACCTGGTGTTCCGTGGCCGCATCCCCTTTGTCGGCCAAGCCAACAGCGCGCACTGGATCGACGCCCTCAACACCATGCTGGGCTTCGGCGCCGAGGTGGTTGTGCCCGGCCACGGTCCGCTGTCGACCCAGGCACGCGCCGACGCGGAGCTCACGCGCGACTACCTGAGCTACCTGCGCGCCACCATGGGCCGGGCGGCGCGCGAGATGGAACCTTTCGACCAGGCCTATGCGCAGGTGGATTGGTCGCGCTTCGAGCAGCTGCCGCTGTTTCGCGCCGCCAACCGCATGAACGCCTACAACACCTACCTGCTGATGGAGCGGGAGGCAAAGTGAAGCGGCGCAGCCTGCTGGCCCTTCCCTTCGCTGTCGGCCTAGTGCAGCCGGTGCGCGCGGCCGACGCCCAGCTGCCGGCGCCCCAGTCGCTGGCCGATGAACTCGCCGCCGCGCTGGCGGCGCAAAAGCCGCTGCTGCTGATGGCCAGCCTGCCCGGCTGTCCCTTTTGCCGTGTGGTGCGCAACAGCTATCTCGCGCCCTTGCGCGAGAGCGGCCAACCCGTGCTGCAGCTGGACACGGGCAGCGCCGCTGCCGTGCGCGACTTCCGCGGGGCGGCCAGCACCCACGACAAGCTGTTGCGCGCCTGGGGCCTGACGGTCTGGCCGACCGTGCTGTTCTTCGGCCGCAACGGGCGCGAGGTGGCCGAGCGCCTGGTGGGCGCCTCCATCCCCGATTTCTACGGCGCCTACCTGGACGAACGCCTGCAAACCGCCGTGCGCAGCCTTAGGTAAATTCCCCAGTGGCCAGCCGCCGGCTTCCTCTATATATTCGTGAATGTGAATATACCGATTGAACCCGGCCGGCTGCGCAAGGCGCCGGAAAACTTCCTGGACCGCCAGGCCATCCAGACGGTGGCGGCGCAAGCCAAAAACGGCCGGCGCGACTTCCTGCGCGGCGCCTTCACCGCGGCGGCCAGCGGCCTTGCCGTGCCGGTGGCGCTGGCCCAGAGCGCCGGCGATCCGAACATCCTGACCCTGCCCGAGCACAGCACCGGCCTGGGCCAGGCCGTTGCCACCGACGGCTACGGCAAGCCCTCCAAGTACGAGGCCAACGTGCAGCGCCGCCCCAGCCCGGGCCTGACGCAGACGCGCCAGGCCTCGGTCTCGTTCGCGCCGCTGCAGTCGCTGTTCGGCATCGTCACGCCCAGCGGCCTGCACTTCGAGCGCCACCACCAGGGCTGGTGGGACATCGATCCAGCCAAGCACCGCTTCATGGTCAACGGCATGGTCAAGGCGCCACGCGTCTTCAGCATGGACGAGCTGATGCGCCTGCCGGCGGTGTCGCGCTTTCACTTCATCGAATGCGGCGCCAACACCGGCATGGAATGGGGCAACGTGGCCGTGCCCACCTGCCAGTACACCCACGGCATGCTCTCGTGCAGCGAGTTCACCGGCGTGCCCCTGATCACCGTGCTGGAGCAGTGCGGCGCCGACCTGAAGAACGGCAAGTTCGTGCTGGCAGAGGGCGCCGATGGTTCGGGCATGACGCGCACCATCCCCATGGACCTGATCAAGTCCGGCGAAGTGCTGCTGGCCTACGGCCAGAACGGCGAGATGCTGCGGCCGGAGAACGGCTACCCGCTGCGCCTGGTCGTGCCCGGCGTGCAGGGCGTGAGCTGGATCAAGTACCTGCGCCGCATCGAGGTGGGCGACAAGCCCTGGGCGGCCAAGGACGAAGAGGTGCACTACATCGACCTGATGCCCGATGGCCAGCACCGCCAGTACAGCAGCATCCAGGAATGCAAGAGCGTGGTGACCACGCCTTCGGGCGGCCAGGTGCTGCTGGACAAGGGCTTTTTCAGCATCAGCGGCCTGGCCTGGTCGGGCCGCGGCAAGGTCAAGCGCGTCGACGTGTCCGTCGACGGCGGCCGCAACTGGCGCACGGCGCGGCTGGAGGCGCCGGTGATGAGCAAGTGCCTGACACGCTTTTCCATCGACTGGGCCTGGGACGGCAAGAGCGCCCTCATCCAGAGCCGCGCCACCGACGAGACCGGCTATGTCCAGCCGACTTACCAGCAGCTGCGCGCGGTGCGCGGCAAGCGCTCGATCTACCACAACAACGCCATCCAGACCTGGCTGGTGCAGGAAAGCGGCGAGGTGAAGAATGTTCACCTGGCTTGAACGCTGGACAGCCCTTGTGCTGCTGGTCACTGTCTTTGGTGCGCAGGCGCAAGAGCGCTTCCCCGGCATAGGTCGCGTGGCGACGCCGCAGGAAGTGGCAGCCTGGGACATCGACGTGCGGCCCGACTTGAAGGGCCTGCCCGCCGGCGCCGGCAGCGTCGCCAAGGGCCAGGATGTGTGGGAGGCCAAGTGCGCCTCCTGCCATGGCGTCTTCGGCGAAGCCACCGAGGTCTTCAACCCGCTGGTGGGCGGCACGACGGCCGACGACATCAAGACCGGCAACGTCGCCGCGCTGCGCAGGCTCGACTACCCGAGCCGCACCACGCTGATGAAGGTCTCGCAGGTCTCCACCCTGTGGGACTACATCAACCGCGCCATGCCCTGGAGCCAGCCCAAGTCCCTGAGCGTGGAAGAGGTCTACGCCGTCACCGCCTACCTGCTCAATCTGGGCGGCGTGGTGCCCAACGACTTCGTGCTGTCGGACAAGACCATGGCCGAAGCGCAAAAGCGCCTGCCCAACCGCAACGGCAAGACCACGGCGCACGCGCTGTGGCCCGGCCGCGAGCTCGGTGGCGCCGCCAAGCCCGACGTCAACGCCACGGCCTGCATGAGCAACTGCAAGGCCGGCACGACCATCGCCTCCAGCCTGCCGGCCCATGCCCGCAACGCGCATGGCGACCTGTCGGAGCAAAACCGCACGGTGGGTCCGCAGCGCGGCGCCCAGACCCTGCTGCCCGAGTTGCCGCAGGGCACGGCGCTGGCGCCCCTGCCACCTGTTGCCCCGACCGCGGCCACCAAGCCAGCCGCCGCAACGGCGCCAGCGTCCACCGCGCCGGCCAGCGATGCCAAGGCCGTGCAAGCCCTGCTGCAGAAAAACACATGCACGGCCTGCCACGCCGCCAGCAGCAAGCTGGTGGGCCCGAGCTGGGCCGAGGTCGCCAAAAAGCATGCGGGCAAGGCCGAGCACCTGGCTGCGAAAATCAGGTCCGGCGGCTCCGGTGTCTGGGGGCCCATTCCCATGCCGCCGCAGGCCCTGGCCGAGCCCGATGCCAGGCGCATCGCCGCCTGGCTGGCCGCAGGCGCCACCCCCTGACAAGAGGGGCGTAGCGAGAGGGATAGTCCCGATACACTGGGTTCATCCATTTATTAGTATTGACTTAACCATGAGGAGAGCACGATGACAACCCGTCGCGAGACACTGCAACACGGCGCCGTCGTGGCCGGCCTGCTGGCCGCCGCAGGCCTGTTGCCGCAACAGGCGCTGGCCGCCTGGAACAAGAACGCTTTCGATGCCAAGAGCGTGGCCGAAGTGGCCAAGGCCATGGGCGCCGGCGCACCGGTCGAGAGCAAGGACGTGACCATCACCGGCCCCGACATCGCCGAGAACGGCGCCGTCGTGCCGCTGGGCGTGTCCACCACCCTGGCCAACGTCAAACAGCTGCTGATCCTGGTCGAGAAGAACCCCGCCACCCTGGTCGCGCGCTTCGACGTCAGCGACGCGGTGGAAGCCAACTTCTCCACCCGCGCCAAGATGGGCCAGTCGTCCGACGTCTACGCGGTGGCCATCACCGCCGACGGCAAGGCTCTCTTCGCCAAGAAGGAAGTCAAGGTCACCCTCGGCGGCTGCGGCGGATAAATTGGCTCCCCCCCGAAGAGCCCTCATTTTTTCGATTTAGGAGAAAGCAAATGGCAGATCCGATGCGCATCCGCGCCCAAGCCGCCGGCGGCAATGCAACAGTCCGCGTGCTCATGGGCCACGAAATGGAAACCGGCCAGCGCAAGGACGCGGCTGGCAAGACCATCCCCGCCTGGCACATCACCGAAGTGACGGCCAGCCTCAACGGCAAGCCCGTGATGAGCGCCGAATGGGGCCCGGCCGTGGCCAAGAACCCCTTCCTGCAGTTCAGCGTCAAGGGCGCCAAGGCCGGAGACAAGATCGCCGTCACCTGGAAAGACAACAAGGGCGACAGCCGCACCGACGAAGCCGTCGTGTCCTGAAAGACCCGGCCCTTTCGGCCTTTTCTCACCCACGAGGAGACACGATGAAGAAGACCACGCAAACGTGGCTGGCGCTGGCTGTGTGCTGCATGGCCACAGCGGCCCTGGCACAGAAGTCGGCCACCCAGGCGATCGAGGAATACCGCGCCATGCTGGCCGACGGCAACCCGGCCGACCTGTTCGAGGTCAAAGGCGAGGGCCTGTGGAAGCAAAAGCGCGGCCCCAAGAACGCCTCGCTCGAGACCTGTGACCTGGGCAAGGGCCCGGGCGTGGTCAAGGGCGCCTTCGTCGAGCTGCCGCGCTACTTTGCCGACACGCAGCGGGTGCAGGACCTGGAGTCGCGCCTGGTCTCGTGCATGGCCACGCTGCAGGGCTTGAGCGAGAAAGAGATCGCCGCCACGCCGTTTGGCCGTGGCGAGCAGAACAACGTGACGGCGCTGGCCACCTACGTGGCGGCCGAGTCCAGGGGCATGCAATTCAACCTGCCGCAGCAGCATGCGCAGGAGCGCATGGCCTATGAGGTGGGCAAGCGCATGTTCTACCTGCGCGGCGGCTCGCACGACTTCGCCTGCGCCTCCTGCCACGGCGAAGACAACAAGCGCATCCGCCTGCAAGACCTGCCCAACCTGACGCAGAACCCCGGCGCCGGCAGCGGCTTCGGCGCCTGGCCGGCCTACCGTGTCTCCAACGGCCAGATGTGGAGCATGCAGCTGCGCCTGAACGACTGCTACCGCCAGCAGCGCTTCCCCTACCCCGGCTTCGGCAGCGACGCCACCATCGCCCTGGGCGTGTTCCTGGGCGTCAACGGCAAGGGTGGCGCCACCACCGCACCGGCCATCAAGCGCTGATCAAAGGGGCACACAACATGACAAAGAATCCCACGCGCACCCTCCTCGTCTCGCTGGCCGCAGCCGCCGCCGTCCTGGGCTGCGCCACGCCGCCCAGCGCGGCCGACGTCGACAAGGCCACGGCCGATGCCATCAAGTCATCCTTCCGCGCCGAAGGCATCGCCGGCATGGACCGCCTGGTGCAGGACGACTCCAACCGCGAATGCAGCCTGGCCGAGGCCACCGGCAAGCCGCTGACCGAGGCCCGCGCCAAGGCCATTGAGGAAGCCAACTTGAAGACCGTCAAGTGGCCCAGCGACGGCAAGTTCGTCGGCGACTGGAAGGAAGGCGAGAAGATCGCCCAGAACGGCCGCGGCATGACCTGGACCGACGAAGCCAAGGCGCTCAACGGCGGCAATTGCTACAACTGCCACCAGATCAGCAAGGAAGAAATCTCCTTCGGCACCATCGGCCCCAGCCTGTACAACTACGGCAAGCTGCGCGGCGTGACCAATCCCAACGACCCGGCCTCCAAGCCCATCGTCGAATACACCTGGGGCAAGATCTGGAACGCCAAGGCCTACAACGCCTGCTCCAACATGCCCCGCGCCGGCCATGCGGGCATCCTCAACGAGCAACAGGTGCGCCATGTCGTCGGCCTGCTGCTGGACCCCCAGTCCCCCGTCAACAAGTAAGCCTGCCTTGAACCTGAGCAAACGCGAATTCCTCCAGGTGCTGGGGGCGGCCAGCGTCGCCGGCATGGGCCTGGGCCGCTGGTCCGACGCCGATGCGCAGACGGCGAGCAACAGTCTGTACGAGCTGCCGCGCTTTGGCAATGTCAGCTTCCTGCACATGACGGACTGCCATGCGCAGCTGCGGCCCATCCACTTTCGCGAGCCCAGCGTCAACCTGGGCATAGGGTCCATGCAAGGCCGCCTGCCGCATCTGGTGGGCGAGCACCTGCTGAAGGTGGCCAAGCTGCAGCCCGGCTCCTTCGAGGCCCATGCCCTGACCCACCTGGACTTCGACCAGGCGGCGCGCCGCTACGGCAAGGTCGGCGGTTTCGCGCACCTGGCAACGCTCGTCAAGCGCATGAAGGCCAGCCGGCCCGGCGCTTTGCTGCTCGACGGCGGCGACACCTGGCAGGGCTCGGCCACCGCGCTGTGGACCCAGGGCCAGGACATGGTCGACGCCGCCAAGCTGCTGGGCGTGGACGTGATGACCGGCCACTGGGAGTTCACGCTAGGCATGGAGCGGGTCCAGCAGATCATCGAGAAAGACTTCGCCGGCAAGGTGGACTTCGTGGCGCAGAACGTCAAGACCGCCGACTTCGGCGATCCGGTGTTCAAGCCCTATGTGATCCGCGAAATCAACGGTGTGGCCTGCGCCATCATCGGCCAGGCCTTCCCCTACACGCCGGTGGCCAACCCGCGCTACTTCGTCGCCGACTGGACCTTCGGCATCCAGGACGAGAACATGCAGAAGATGGTCGACGAGACGCGCGCCAAGGGCGCGAAGGTCGTCGTCGTCCTCAGCCACAACGGCATGGACGTGGACCTGAAGATGGCCGGCCGCGTCAGCGGCATCGACGCCATCCTGGGCGGCCACACGCACGACGGCATGCCGGTGGCCAGCGTCGTGGCCAACAAGGGCGGCCAGACCCTGGTGACCAACGCCGGCTCCAACGGCAAGTTCCTGGGCGTGATGGACTTCGACGTGAAGAACGGCAAGGTGGCAGACTTCCGCTACCGCCTGCTTCCGGTGTTTGCCAACATGCTGCCGGCCGACAAGGACATGGACGCCCTGATCACCAAGATCCGCGCGCCGTATGAAGCCAAGCTGGCCGAGCAGCTGGCCGTGACCGAGGGCACGCTGTACCGCCGCGGCAACTTCAACGGCAGCGGCGACCAGCTGCTGCTGGACGCGATGATGGAAGTGCAAGGCGCGCAGATCGCTTTCTCGCCGGGTTTTCGCTGGGGCACCAGCCTGCTGGCCGGCCAGCCCATCACCCGTGAGTGGTTGATGGACATGACGGCAACGACGTATTCGTACGCCACGCTGAGCGACATGACGGGCGAGACCATCAAGACCGTGCTGGAAGACGTCTGCGACAACCTGTTCAACCCCGACCCCTACTACCAGCAGGGCGGCGACATGGTGCGCGTGGGCGGCATGGAGTACGCCTGCAACCCCCTGGCCAGCATGGGCAGTCGCATCACCGACATGCGCCTGAACGGCGCACCGATCGAGGCCAGCAAGGTCTACAAGGTGGCAGGCTGGGCCCCCGTGGCCGAAGCCGCCCGCACCGCCGGCAACAAGCCGATCTGGGAAGTGGCCGAAACCTGGCTCAAGTCCAAGGGCGGCAAGGTGCCGGCGCGCAAGGTCAACACGCCCAGGCTCACTGGCGGGTTGCCGAACCCCGGATACGCCAGCTAGTTGGCGTGCGAGCCAAGCCGCATGCGGCTTGGCAGCTTGCTTCTGGGTCAAACTTCAAGAGAAAACGGCCTGTATCCCGCATGGGATGGCCGTTGTCAGCTATGAAATCAGGAGCAGCGCGGACGCTGCGCCAGCGCCTTGTCGATGAAAGTCAGCCAGACTTCATCCGGCGTCCATGCCTGGCGCATGACGGCGAAGGCATCGCCCTCCTCCCAGCCCTGGCGCAGCACGCGGTCCAACGCGACGAACACAGGCACGCGCTTGTTGTGCCGGCAATGCACGAACACCTTTTTGCCTTGGGCCTGGGCCATCGCCTCGGAGAAGCGCGCAAGGTCTCCAAGACCAGGCGAAGAAAACTCCACCGGGATGTGCACGTACTGCATGCCCAGGGATTCAGCGGTCTTGCCCTCGTCCGCCAGCGCATAGCTGGGATCGCGCAGGCCCAGGTTGATGACCACTTCAAAGCCCGCTGCCGCCACCGCGGCAAGCTGCGCCTCCGACGGCTGCCCCGCCGTCGCCAGGGCGTCGTCCAATGCAATGAAGCGGGGAATGGCCGCGAGGCTCATACCCGAAGCAGGCCCCGGAAGCCCCGTACGGCGTAGTACGACTGCGCGCCGTTGTGATAGACGAAGACCTTGCCGTAGCGCCTGTCGCAGAACAGCGCGCCGCCCAGCTTTCTGACGTCGGCCGGCGTCTGGATCCAGCTGGACGTCTTGAGGTCGAACTCGCCCAGCTTCTGCAGCTCCCGGTACTGCTCCTCGGTCAACAACTCGACACCCATCGCAGCCGCCGTCTCGAGGGCGCTGCCTTCCGGTTTGTTTTCCTTGCGGGCTTGCAGCGCTTCAGCGTCGTAGCAGAGGCTGCGGCGGCCGCTGGGTGTCTCTGCAGAGCAGTCGCAAAACAAGTAGGGTCCAGCCTTGCTGTCCTGGCCGATGACGTCGGGCTCGCCACCGCTCGCCTCCATCGCAAGAAGCGACTTCAGCGCATCGAGATTGCCTTCAAGCCTGGCTTGCACGTCGGCCCAGGCGATGCCTTTGTGGTGGCGTGTGTTTTTCTCGAAGCGGGCTTGCAGTGTCTGAAGAAGCTCGGTGCGCTCTTGTGCTTTCATGGTGCTGGACATGAATCGGGTACGGGGATGCTGAAGATGCTACACCCGCACAGATCCGCCAAGGCCCCCCGCACGCCCGCCAACACAACCGGCCGGCGCAGGCCGTGCTGCGGGCTGCGAAGAAGGGCTTCGACAGGCCTCTGCCCGAACGGAGGGGCGGCAGGGAACCATGGATTGCGGGTCGAGCCCGAAATGACAACCGAGCGCAATGGCTTTCGGGCGCTACTGTTTCAATAGCACCCCAGGGCCATCAGCCGGTGGCCAGAGGCCTAATTCGTCTCAATCCCCGTCCAGCCACCACCCACCGACTGGATCAAGGCCACGGCGGCGGTCTGGCGGTCGACCTGGGCTTCGAGGATGGAGCGGCGGGTGTTGGCGGCTGTGGCCTGGGCGGTGATGACCTCGGTGTAATTGACCTGGCCGGCCTGGTAGCGATTGAGCACCTGCTGCTCCACCAGGTCGGCGGCGGCGCCGGCTTGTTGGCGCAGGGCGAGCTGCAGCGCCAGCAGGCGTGTGGCCACCAGCTGGTCCTCCACATCCTTGAAGGCCGTCAACACGGTCTGGCGGTAGTTGGCCGAGACCTGTTCGAACGCGGCTCTGCGCTGGTCCACCCGCGCACCGGTGGCGCCGGCGTCGAAGATGGTTTGCGCCAGGGATGCACCCAAGGACCACACCAGGGCCGATGCATTGAACAGGTCGCCGATGGAGGCGGCGCCGGTGCCGGCCGCGCCGCTCAGGCGAAAGCTCGGGTAGTAGCCGGAGATGGCGACGCCGATCTGCTCGTTGGCCTGGGCCACGCGGCGCTCGGCTGAGGCGATGTCGGGGCGCCGCTGCAGCAGCGTCGATGGCAGGCTCAGCGGCAGGGCCGGCACAAAGGGCTGCCAGCCTTCCTGCGGCGCCAGCGCAAAGTTGGCGGGTGACTGGCCCACCAGCACGGCGATGGCATGTTCCAGTTGCGCACGCACCCGGTCCAGGATCAGCAGGTCGGCGCGCGCGTTGGTCAGTTGGGTCTGGGCCTGCAACTGGTCGGTGCGCGCGGCGATGCCGGCGGTGTAGCGGTTGCTGGCGATCTGGTAGGCGCGTTCGTAGCCGGCAATCGTGTCGCGCGTGATGCCGCGCTGCAGGTCGGCCAGCCGCAGCTTGAAGTAGTTGACCGCCAGCTCGCCCTGGATGGCCAGGCGCACGGCTGCCAGGTCGGCCTGACTGGCCTGCTCGCCGGCGCTGGTGCCCTGCACCGTGCGGCGCAGGCGGCCAAACACATCGGGCTCCCAGCTGGCACCGATGCCCAGCCGGTAGCCCGTGGCTTCCGGCGTGTCGCCGCGGCCGCCGGCGCGGGTGCCGCTGCCGTCCAGGGAGACGCTGGGGAACAGCGAGGCGCGCTGCTCCGCCGTCACGGCGCGTGCCTGCGTGTAGCCGGCCACGGCGGCGGCAATGCTGTTGTTGTTGACCTCCACGCGCTGGGCCAGTGCGTTCAGGCCCGGGTCGTTGAACAGCTGCCACCAGGGGCCGCGCTCCAGCGCGTCGGCCGGTGCGGCGGCCACCCACTCGCCCTGCCCCTGCTTGAAGGCCGCAGGCGTGTCCACGGCCGGCGCGCCCTTGTAGTCGGGGCCGACGGCGCAACCGGCCAGGGCCAGCGCAAGAACAACGGTGGAGAGGCGAAACAGAGGCATATCAAACGGCTTGCGGTTCGGGATCTTGGTGGCGCGCGAGTTCGCGCTCTTGCGGGCTGCGGCGGCGCAGCTTGTCCAGCAGCAGGTAGACCACCGGTGTGGTCAGCAGGGTCAGCAGCTGGCTGGCGATCAGGCCGCCGATGATGGTGATGCCCAGCGGCCGGCGCAGCTCGGCCCCCTCGCCAAAGCCGATGGCCAGCGGCAACGCGCCCAGGATAGCGGCCAGGGTGGTCATCAGGATGGGACGGAAGCGCAGCAGGCAGGCCTCGCGCACCGCCTCCACCGCGGACAGGCCGCGGGAGCGCTCGGCATCCAGCGCGAAGTCGATGATCAGGATAGCGTTCTTCTTGACGATGCCGATCAGCAGGAACAGGCCGATCAGCGCCATGGTGGAAAAGTCCAGCTGGAACATCAGCAGGGCCAGCACGGCGCCCACGCCGGCCGAGGGCAGCGTGGACAGCACGGTGATGGGATGGACCAGGCTTTCGTACAGGATGCCCAGCACGATGTAGATGACGACGATGGCCGCCAGGATCAGCAGCGGCTGTTCACCCTGCGAGTCCTGCGCCGCCCGCGCCGCCCCCTGGAAGCTGCCGCGCACATTGCGCGGCATGGCGATGCCGGCCTCGGCCGCGCGCACCGCCGCCTGGCCGTCGGCCAGGGTCATGCCCTCGGCCAGGTTGTACGAGATGGTGGTTGCCAGCTCGCCGTCCTCGTGGTCGATCGAGCTGGCCGTGGGCCGCTCGGAAAAGCGCGCAATCGCCGACAGCGGCACCATGGCCCTGGCCGTGGTGCTCAGCGCCGCGCCCGTGCTCTGGTTGCGCAGCGAGGGGTTGACCGTGGCGGCGCTGGCCACCGTGGTGGTACCGCTGGTGGTGGAGGCCGCGGCGCTGACGTTTTTGGCCGGCACGTAGATGTCCTTGAGCGCCTCGGGGCTGCGGATGTAGCGCGGCGCCACGCCCATGATCACCTTGTACTGGTTGAGCTCACCGTAGATGGTGGCCACCTGGCGTTGGCCGAAGCCGTTGTACAGCGCGTTGTCGATGTCGCGCGAGCTGATGCCCAGCCGCGCCGCGCTGTCCTTGTCCACGTGCACATAGGTCTCGATGCCGTTGTCCTGCTGGTTGGTGTCCACATCCACCAGGGCCTCCTGCTGCTTCATGGCCTCGGCCAGGCGCAGGGCCCAGGCCTTGAGGTCGGCCGCGTTGTCGCTCTTCAAGGTGTACTGGTAGGTCGAGTTGGTGGAGCGCCCGCCCATGCGCAGGTCCTGCACCGGGTTGAGGAAGATGCTGATGCCGGTCACCTGGGCCAGCTGCGGGCGCAGCCGGGCGATTACCGCCTGGCCCTTGTCGGTGCCGCGCTCGGCCGCCGGCTTGAGGTTGATGAACATGAAGCCGCCGCCGGGGCGGCTGCCGCCGGTGAAGGCCACCACCGTGTCCACCGCCGGATCGGCGCGGATGATGTTGACGATGTCGCGCAGCTTGTCGCGCATGGCCTCGAACGAGATGCTGCGGTCGGCCCGCAGTCCGCCATTGATCTGGCCCGTGTCCTGCTGCGGGAAAAAGCCCTTGGGGATGTGGATGAACAGGTAGGCGTTGAGCACCACCACCAGGGCCAGGATCAGCATCACCAGCCAGCGCGCATGCAGGGCCCAGTCCAGCGCATGGGCATAGCCGCGGTGCATCCAGTCGAAGCCGCGCTCGAACCAGCGTGCGACGCGGCCCGGCGGCTTGCCCTGGCCCTGCGGCTTGAGCAGCCAGGCGCACATCATGGGTGTGGTGGTCAGCGAGATGAGCAGCGAGATCAGCACCGCCGCCGACAGGGTGACGGCGAACTCGCGGAACAGCCGCCCCACCTGGCCGCCCATGAACAGCAGCGGGATGAAGACGGCCACCAACGACAGGCTAATCGACAGCACGGTGAAGCCGACCTCGCGCGCGCCCAGCAGGGCCGCCTTGAAGCGGTTCATGCCGGCCTCGATGTGGCGGCTGGTGTTCTCCAGCACCACGATGGCGTCGTCCACCACGAAGCCGGTGGCCACGGTCAGCGCCATCAGGCTCAGGTTGTTCAGCGAAAAGCCCAGCAGCAGCATCACGCAGAAGGTGCCCAGCAGCGAGACCACGGTGGCGATCGCCGGGATGAAGGTGGCGCGTGCGCTGCGCAGGAAGGCACTGACCACCAACACCACCAGGGCGATGGAGATCAGCAGCGTGATCTCCACCTCATGCAGCGAGGCGCGGATGGAGTTGGTGCGGTCGGAAGCGACCTGCAGCTTGATGTCCTTGGGCAGCGAAGCCTGCAGTTCGGGCACCAGGGCGCGCACCGCATCCACCGTCTTGATCACGTTGGCGCCGGGCTGCAGCGTCACCGGAACGATCACGGCAGGCTCGCCGTTGAACAAGCCCAGGGTGTTGATGTTCTCCACACTGTCGCTGACATCGCCCACGTCCGACAGGCGCACGGCCGCGCCGTCGCGCCAGGCCACGACCAGGCCCCTGTAGTCGGCGGCCGTGCGGCCGCTGCCGTTGGGCCCGCTGCCGGTGTAGATCTGCAGCCGTCCGCTGGCGGCATCGAAGTCGCCCTTGGGCCGGTTCACGCTGCCGGCCTGCAGGGCGGCGCGCACGTCCTCGGTGCTGATGCCGTAGCGGTTGAGCGCAAAGGGCAGCAGGTCGACCCGCACGGCCGGCTGCGAGCCGCCACCGAGCTCCACGTCGCCCACGCCAGGCACCTGGGCCACCTTCTGCTGCACGACGTTGGAGACGGCGTCGTAGATCTGGCCGGGCGAGCGGGTCGGCGAGGTCAGGGCCAGGATGATGACGGGCGAGGCCGCCGGGTTGGACTTGCGGTAGGTCGGGTTGCTGCGCAGGGTGGACGGCAGGTCGGCGCGCGAGGCATTGATGGCAGCCTGCACCTCACGCGCGGCGGCATCGATGTTGCGGTTGAGGTTGAACTGCAGCGTGACCCGGGCCGAGCCGTTGGCGCTGCTGGAGCTCATCTCGGTGACGCCGGGAATCACCCCCAGCCGCCGCTCCAGCGGCGTGGCCACGCTGCTGGCCATGGTCTCCGGGCTGGCCCCCGGCAGGCTGGCGCTGACCGAGATCACCGGGTAGTCCACCTGCGGCAGGGAGGCCACCGGTAAGACGAAGAAGGCACCGATGCCGGCCAGGGCGATGCCGATGGTCAGCAGGACCGTGGCAACGGGGCGGCGGACAAAGGGCTCGGAGAGGTTCACGCCGCGGCCTCCTGGCCTTGCGGCTTCTTCGGCCGCCAGCGCCGCGCCAGCCTGTCGAAGCCCAGGTAAATCACCGGCGTGGTGAACAACGTCAGCAACTGGCTCAGGATCAGGCCGCCGAAGATGGACAGGCCCAGTGGCCGGCGCAGCTCGGCGCCCTCGCCCCAGCCCAGCATCAGGGGCACGGCGGCGAACAAGGCGGCCAGGGTGGTCATCAGGATGGGCCGAAAGCGCAGCAGCGCGGCCTGGCGGATGGCGTCTTCGGGCGACTTGCCCTCGTTGCGCTCGGCGTCGATGGCGAAGTCGATCATCATGATGGCGTTCTTCTTGACGATGCCGATCAGCAGGATGATGCCGATGATGCCGATCACGCCCAGGTCGTTGCCCGTCACCATCAGCATCAGCAGCGCGCCCACGCCGGCCGACGGCAGGGTCGACAGGATGGTCAGCGGGTGGATGTAGCTCTCGTACAGCACGCCCAGCACGATGTAGACGCAGACCACCGCCGCCAGGATCAGCCACAGCTGGTTGGTCAGCGAAGCTTCATAGGCGCCCGAGGCGCCCAGGAAGGTCATGGTCACGCTGGCCGGCAGCTCGATGGCTTTGGCGGCCGCGCGGATGGCGTCCACCGCCGAGCCCAGCGACACGCCTGGCGCGGTGTCGAAGCCCAGCGTGGTGGCCGGGTACTGGGCGACATGGGTCACCTGCAGCGGCGCGCGCCGCTCCGACACTTTCGCCACGGCCGACAGCGGCGCCGGCTCACCCGAGGCGGTCTTGAGCTGCACCATGCCCAGCGAGGCCGGCGTGGCCTGGCTGTCGGGCCGCGCCTCCAGCACCACCCGGTACTGGTTGGTCTCGGTGAAGATGGTCGAGACGATGCGCTGGCCATAGGCGCTGTACAGCGCCTCGTCGATGGCCGAGGCCGTGATGTTCAGTCGCGCCGCGGTGTCGCGGTCGATGTCCACGTAGACGGCGGCGCCGGTGGCGTCGGCGTCCGAGACCACGTTGCGCAGCTGTTGCACCTCCCGCAGCTTGTCGGCCAGCTTGCCGGCCCAGGCCACGACAGTGGCGTTGTCGGCGGCCTCCAGCGAGAAGCGGTATTGGGTGGGCCCGCTCTCGGCGTCGATGGTCAGGTCCTGCACAGGCTGCAGGTACATGGTGATGCCCGGCACGCGCTGGGCCTGGCGGCGCAGCCGTTCCATCAGCGCCTGCTGGCTGCCGCGCGAGCTTTTCAGGTTGATCAGCATGCGGCCCGTGTGCAGCATGGTGTTGTTGGCGCCGTCCACACCGACGAAGCTGGCGATGGTGGCGACCTCGGGGTCTTCCATCAGCAGGCGCGCCACCTCCTGCTGCATCTGCGCCATCTTGGGGTAGGAGACCGACTGCGCCGCCTCCACCCGGGCCTGCAGCTGGCCGGTGTTCTGGGTGGGAAACAGGCCCTTGGGAATCCACATGTAGAGCAGCACCGTCAGCACCAGGGTGCCCAGCGCCACCAGCAGGGTCAGGCCCTGGCGCGCCAGCACCCAGCCCAGCATGTGGTCGTACTGCACGATCACCTTGTCGAAGCCGCGCTGCATCTTGCCGGCCCAGCCGCCCATGTGGGCGTGGTCGGTCTTGGGCGCCTTGAGCCAGCGCGCCGACATCATGGGCACCAGGGTCAGCGAGACCACGGCGGAGATCAGGATGGTGATGGCCAGGGTGACGGCGAATTCGCGGAACAGCCGTCCCACCACGTCGCCCATGAACAGCAGCGGGATCAGCACGGCGATCAGCGACACCGTCAGCGAGATGATGGTGAAGCCGATCTCGCTGGCGCCCTTGAGCGCGGCCTGCATGGGCGGCTCACCCTCCTCGATGTGGCGCGAGATGTTCTCGATCATGACGATGGCGTCGTCCACCACGAAGCCGGTGGCAATGGTCAGCGCCATCAGCGACAGGTTGTTCAGGCTGTAGCCCAGCAAATACATGGCGCCGCAGGTGCCGATCAGCGAAATCGGCACGGCCAGGCTGGCAATGACGGTGGCGCGCGGGCTGTGCAGGAAGGCAAAGATCACCAGCACGACCAGGATGACGGCCAGCAGCAGCTCGATCTGCACGTGGTGCACCGAGGCGCGGATGCCGGTCGTGCGGTCCGACAGCACGTCGACCTTCAAGGTCTCGGGCAGGCCGGCCGCCAGCTCGGGCAGTCGCTGCTGGATGGCGTCCACCGTGGCGATGACGTTGGCGCCGGGCTGGCGCTGCACATTCAGGATGATGGAGGGCTTGAGCGTGCCCGAGACCACGGACCAGGCGCCCAACTTGACGTTCTCGGCGCTTTCCACCACCTGGGCCACGGCCGACAGCCGCACTGGCGCGCCGTTTTTGTAGGTGATCACCAGATCGCCATAGTCCTTGGCGGCCACCAGCTGGTCGTTGGAGTTGATGGTGTAGGCCCGGGTCGGGCCGTCGATGCTGCCCTTGGCGGCGTTGGCGTTGGCGCCGCTGATGGCGCTGCGGATGTTGTCCAGCGTCAGGCCGTAGGAGGCCAGGGCCCGGGTGTCGGCCTGGATGCGCACGGCTGGCCGCTGGCCGCCCGACAGCGTGACCAGGCCGACACCGGCCACCTGGCTCATCTTGAGCGCCAGCCGGGTGTTGACGATGTTCTGCACATCGGTCAGCGGCATGGTGTCGGAGGTGATGGCCAGGGTCAGCACCGGCGCGTCGGCCGGGTTGACCTTGGCATACACGGGCGGGGCCGGCAGGTCGGCCGGCAGCAGCGAGCCACCGGCGTTGATGGCGGCCTGCACCTGCTGCTCGGCCACGTCCAGCGCCAGGCCCAGGCCGAACTGCAGGGTGACGATGGAGACGCCAGCGGCGCTGGTGGAGCTCATGCGCGCCAGGCCGGCCATCTGGCCGAACTGCCGCTCCAGCGGCGCGGTGACGGTCTGGGCCATCACCTCAGGGCTGGCGCCCGGGTACAGGGTCTGGACCTGGATGGTGGGGTAGTCGACCTGCGGCAGGGCCGACAGCGGCAGGAACTTCAGCCCCACCAGCCCCGCCAGCACGATGGCCAGCATGAGCAGCGAGGTCGCGACCGGCCGCAGGATGAAGGGACGAGAGGGCGACATCTGGCTTTACTGCGGCGGACCGCCGCCTTCGCGCCGGCGCTGCTGCATCTGGGCCCAGCGCTCCATGGCGGCCGGGTCGCCGCGGTCCAGCGCCTCCAGGAACTTCTTGAGCCGCTCCAGCTGCTCGGGGTTGTCCTTGGCCGAGTCCAGCATGCGGGCGCGCCGCTCGGCGCTGGGGCCCTTGCTGTCGCCGGCGGCGACCGGCGCAGCAGCCGCAGGCGCGGCGGGCCGGGCAGCGGCGGGTGCGGCTGCGGCGGGTGTCGCCGGTGCAGCGGGCGCCGTGCTCTCGCCACCGGTGGCGCGCTGGCGCGGCTGGGCCGGCGCGGCGGCCTCGGTGCCGGCTGGCGCAGCGGCGGCAGAGGCCCCGCCTTGCGGCGCAGAGGCGCCCAGCCGCCTGCGCATGCCGGCGCCGGGCGCGTCGCCTGGCAGCGCCACGCGCGAGCCTTCGCGCAGGCGGTCGGCGCCTTCGGTGATGACGCGCTCGCCCACGGCCAGGCCGCTGGCGATCTGCACCTTGTCCACCGTCGCCTGACCGCGCGTGACGGGCCGCATGGTCACCGTGCGGTCTTCCCTGAGGATGAAAACGTAGTCGCCGTTGCCGCCGGTGCGCAGCGCCGACACCGGCACCACCACCGCGCCGGTGATGGTGCGCAGCTGCAGGCGGATGTTGACGAACTGGCTGGGAAACAGCTGGCCGCGCGTGTTGTTGAAGCGGGCCTTGGCGCGCACCGTGCCGGTCTGGACGTCGACCTGGTTGTCCAGCGAGGCAAAGACGCCGGTGTCGAGCTCGGTCGAGCGGGTGCGGTCCAGCGCCTTGGCCTCCATGAAGGCGGCGGCATTGCGCTGCAGCGCTGGCGCCTGGTCCTGCGGCACGGCGAACTCCACGTCGATGGGCGCCATCTGGGTCACCAGGGCCACGCCGTTGGCGTCGCCCGTGCCCACCACATTGCCCACGTCCACCGTGCGCAGGCCGACCCGGCCGGCAATGGGCGAGACGATGCGGGTGTAGCCCAGGTTCAGGCGGGCCGTGCCCTCGTTGGCCTTGGTGATCACCACCGCCGCCTCCAGTTGCTTGACCAGGGCGCTCTGGGTGTCGACCTCCTGGCGGGCAATCGAGTCCTGCTGCAGCAGGGTGCGGTAACGCTCCAGCGTCACCTTGGCCGCCTCCAGCTGGGCCTCGTCGCGCTGGCGCTGGCCGATGGCCTGCTGCAGCGTCATCTCGAACTGGCGCGGGTCGATGGTGGCGAGCAGCTCGCCCTTGCGCACCAACTGGCCTTCCTTGAACAGCACCTGCTGCAGCACGCCGCCCACCTGGGGCCGCACCCGCACCGTGGCCTGCGGCACGACCGTGCCCAGTGCCTCCAGGCTGACCGGGATGTCGGCGCGCTCGGCCACTGCCACACCCACCGTGGTGGCCGGACCGCGGCTGCCGGGAACGCCCGGGGCCCCACCGCCCGGGCGCGCGGCACCGGGCGCGCCTGCCGCCGGTACCTGCGGGTGCGTCAGGCTCCAGGCCAGCCAGCCCACGCCGCCCACCACCAGCAGGGCAACCACGCTGCCGATGATGGACGCGCGGCGGCTGATGCGCTTGCGCGCCGGCAGTGCGGGCGGGCCATCGACGGCTTCGAAGGGCGGCTCAGGCTTGCGGGGGTCCATCCAGGGTCCTTTGTTCTGTTTCTACTTCAGTCGTCCGGCGCGCGCGCGGCAACCGCTGAGCGTGCTGCAAGGCGGGCCGCATGGCCATCGGCGGGCCACGCCAGGGAATGTAGGCCAATTCCTGCGGCCGGCCGGGCTCAGGCCGGACAGCCGGAGGATGGCATGCCCTTGTATCCGTTCGGTGAACCGCAGGCAGCGCCCGCGCAAACTCAGGGTGCGCGCACCGGCAGCAGCCTGCCGTCGCTGGCCGAGGGCGCCGCCACGCCCAGCAGGCGGGCCAGGGTGGGCGCCAGCTGCACCGTCTCGACCCGGCTGTCCACGCGCCCCGGCTGCAGCCATCGGGGGCCGTACAGCAGGATGGGCACGTTGGTGTCGTAAGGGTGCGGCGAGCCGTGGGTGGCGATGGAGGTGCTGGAGGCGAACATCCAGCCCGGCTTGGGCACGTACTGCACGTCGCCCGAGACATCCTTGTTCCAGGACAGGCGGATCTGGTCGAAGAAGGGCGCGCCGGCCCGGCTGCCCGAGAGCAGTTCCTTGCGGGTGTAGGCGGCGGCGATGTTCGGGTCGGCGGCGATGGCTTCGCGCGCCGCTTCCGCCACCACATCCAGGTCCAGCTTGTTCTCGGCCAGCAGCTTGCGGTCCAGCACCAGGGCCGAGGCCGAGAAGAAGGCGCCCAGCTTGGCCAGCTTGAAGCGCTGCTCCAGCTGCGCGTTGATGCGGCCCAGGAACTGGCTGGACGAGATGCGGCCGCCCTCCTGCCCCCTGGCCAGGCGGGTCTCGGGCGCCGGCATGAAGCCGTGGTCGGCCGTCAGCACGGCGACGTAGTTGTCCTTGCCCACCGTGGCGTCCAGGTCGCGAAAGAAGTCCTGGAACAGCCGGTCCAGCTGCAGCAGGTGGTCATGCGACAGGCGCGACTCGGCGCTGTAGGCGTGGTTGACGTAGTCGTGGCCCGACAGGCTGATGCTCAGGATGTCGGGCGTGCTGTCCTTGCCCAGTTGCTCGCCGGCGATGGCGGCACGGGCGAAGTCCAGGGCCAAGGCATCGGCGAACGGGCTGCGCAGCAAGGCGCTGTAGTAGGCCGGGCCGGGCGCCTCGTCGGCCGCCACGCCCATCAGCATGGGCAGCTTGCCGCCGCGCGGGCCGAACCAGGGCTGGCTGTCGGGGATGGAGCGCGCATAGGCCGCGTCGGGCAACAAGGGCTTCCACTCGGTCTTGAAATAACGGTCGGCTGGCTTGGCGCCGTTGAAAGTAGTGACCCAGGCCGGGTGCTCTTTCATGTAGTAGGTGGTGGAGGCGAACTGGCCTGTGCCGCCCATGTACATGTAGGCCGTGCCGGCCTGGCCGCCAGGCAGGATGGCGCCTCTGTCCTTGCCCGAGATGGCGATGACCTTGGAGACCGGGGTGGCGCGGCGCAACACGTCGCCCACCGTTTCGGCCTTGAGATTGGCCGGGCTGGTGCCGTCCAGCGCATTGGTCTTGTTGCCGATGTAGCTGTAGCGGGTGTCGCCGGTGTTGTAGACGTTGGCGCCGGTCTCCCGGTCGCGCCAGTCGTTGCCGATGATGCCCGAGCGGGCCGGCGGCGCGCCGGTGAGCATGGTGGCGTGGCCGGCCGCGGTGACGGTGAAGGCGTAGGGATAGTGGGCGTCGGCAAACCAGGTGCCGCGGTCCAGGAAACGGGCCAGGCCGTCGGGCGCGAGCTGGTCGCGATAGCCCGTGACCTGGCGCATGGGCAGGCCATCGACCACCATGAAGACCAGCAGCTTGGGCTTGACGGCCGGCTCTTGCAAGCTGGCGCAGCCACCGAGCAGGGCGCCGGCCAGGGCCAGGGGGAGGAGTTGGAGGACCAAGCGTTTGCTTTGCATGGCCGCAAGCCTAATGGCAGGCCGCGCGGCCTGCATCGGGACTGACCCCGAAAGTGTTTTCAACTCGTGATGACCACCAACACGCTGCAGGGCGCGTGCTCGATCAAAGCGCCCGAGATGGAACCGCGCCACCAGCGGGCGGCCCAGCTGTCCAGGTGCTTGTGGCCGACCACGATCAGGTCGGCGCTGCACTTGCGGGCTGCCTTGGCGATCTCGTCGATGGCCTCGCCGGTCACCACCTCGCCCTTGGCCGCATAGCCCGCCTCGGCCAGCCGGCGCAGGCCATCCTGCAGCACGGCCTCGTACTTCTTCTTCTCGCGCTCTTCCAGCTCGATGTCGTAGACCCCGCCTTCCAGGCCGACGAAGCTCATGGCCGAAGGCATGACCGCCACCAGGCACAGCTCGGACTGACTCCATTGCGCCAGGTCCTGGCAGTCCAGCAAGGCTTTCTGGCCGGCATCGCTGCCGTCATAGGCCAGCAGAATCTTCTTGTACATGGCGCTCTCCAACGTGGTTGTGGGACTAATGCGAAAGCTAGCATAGAACGGGCCCGGCGGGGAAGGCTGGCATCCCTCCCCGGTCGTGACCTCTTGTGTCATCCCGGGCCTGACCCCTGACCGTCATCCCCGCGCAGGCGTGGATCCAGCGCTTCCGAATTCGCTCGTTTTGTCATGCGTGACCCGGCTTGCCGGCGCACGCAGCGCGATGGAAGGCTCAGGCTTGACTGAGGTAGCCCCGTTCCAGCTGTTGTTGCTGATTCTCAAAGAGGGCCATCGCAGTCTTCATGCGAAGAAAACCGAACTTCCGATAGAACGGCTCTTTTCCAGGAACCGCATACAGGATGATCTTCTTGTGCCCTCGCGATGCCTCGACAAGATGGCTCACCACTTGCTTGCCGAGCCCCGTACCTTGATAGCTTGGCAGGACTGCAATATCGCAGAGATACGAGCAGTCGCAGCCATCAGCCAGTGCCCTTCCCACTGCAACGAGCTTCGTGTCTTCGTACACGAAGCACACGAACATGCTGTTAGAAAAGACTTTCCGAAGATGCTCCGCATTTTTGTCCCCCAGCGGAGCTGCGCGATACAAAGCCGACAGTTCTTCCCAATCGACTCCGTCGCTGACGTATTTCCATTCGATCGCCACTTGCTGTCTCCTGTGAAGCCTAAGGTTTGAGCCTCTATGCCTTGAGCACCGTGGCCTGCACTTCGACCAACTGCCCCGCATAGCCCAGGCCTGCGACGCCCAACAAAGTAGCTGGAGGTACCTGTCCACCGAAAAAGTCCGCGACAGTTTTCCATGCAGCTGAGAGATTGGCTTGCCCCCCGACAACGTAGACGACAAGTTGGCGGACATCAGAGATTGAGAAACCATGAACCGCCAATACTGCTTTCAGGTTGCTCAAGCACTGGAGAGCTTGAGCATGGGGGTCATCCAAGCCTACGACCTGCCCTTGGGAGTCATGGGGCACCTGACCAGCTACAAAGAGCTGGTTGCCGACGCGCTCGGCATACTGGTACTGGGCGGTAGCCGGCAGCCCGGCGGCACGTTCGGCTTCGTTCATGGGCGTGACACCAAACTTGATCTATGCCGCAGCAGTCTGCGGGATAAGCTGGTCGTTGCGGGATAACCTGGAAAACCTCGCACGGCAAGCCTTTGATCTGGAATGTGCTTTTTCATGTTGTTGGTTATCTCCACGAATAACTGCAACCGGAGAACCCGCAGTCTAGCGAAGCAGGGGGCGAGCGAGGGGGTTCGAGCGCGACCAGCGAGAATGGGCCGATGGCTGTACAACAATCTCTCGGCCTCGTCTGTCTTGTCGTGCGCGACTACGACGAGGCACTGGCCTTCTTTGTCGGCAAGCTGGGCTTCCTGCTGGTCGAAGACACGCCGGTGCCGGAACAAGGCAAGCGCTGGGTCGTGGTCCAACCGCCAGGCGGCACGGGCGCCTGTCTGTTGCTGGCACGGGCGGCCGGACTGGAGCAGCTGGCCGCTGTCGGCAGGCAAGCGGCAGGTCGCGTCTTCCTCTTCCTCTACACCGATGATCTCTGGCGCGACTACGAGCGCTACACGGCGCAGGGCGTCAGCTTCCTGCGCGAGCCGCAAGAGCAGCCCCATGGCACGGTGGCCGTCTTCAAGGACGTCAGCGGCAACGCCTGGGACCTGATCCAGCCCAATGCCCAGAACCGAAGCTGGCCGGGAGTGCTTCTGAATCCATAGCAGGCAGCGCCCATTCCCCGGGCGCTAGAGGCCAATTTTCCTTGCAACGGAGGGTTGGCGCGGCGCCATGGATTGCAGGTCAGGCCCGCAATGACAAACGCTTCAGCTTTTCGTCGACACCCCAGCCTCACCAAAGCTCGCCATCTCGCGCAACACGGCGCAGGCCGAGACCAACAGCGGCCAGGCGAGAGCGGCGCCTGAGCCTTCGCCCAGGCGCAGGCCCAGGTCCAGCAAGGCTCTGGCCGGGGTGTTGCTGTCGGGGCCCAGGTGGCGCAGCAGCAGGCCGTGGCCGCACTCGCCCGAGCGGTGCGAGAAGACGCAGCGTTGCACCACATGCGGCTCCAGCTTGCAGGCCACCAGCACCGCGGCGCTGGCGATGAAGCCGTCGACCAGGATGACGCGGCGCTGTTGCGCCGCCTCCAGCACCGCGCCCACCATGGTGGCGATCTCGAAGCCGCCAAAGGCCGCCAGCGCCTGCAACGGTTCTTTCGCATCCGCATGCAGTTGCAGCACCTCTTGCAGGATGGCGCGCTTGCGCGCCATGCCGGCTTCGTCCAGGCCCGTGCCCGAGCCCACGCAGTCCACCAGGCCGGCGCCGGTCAATCGCGCCAGCAGCAATGAGGCCGACGAGGTGTTGCCTATGCCCATCTCGCCCAGCAGCAGTGCGTTGCCCGGCAGGCCTTGCACCAGCTCTTTGCCATTGGCGATCGCCTGTTCGCATTGCGCCGCGCTCATCGCCGGGCCGGCCGAAGCGTCCTGCGTGCCGGGCGCGATCTTGCGCACGATCAGGCCTGGGCTGGGCGCGAAGGCATGCCGCACGCCGCAGTCCACCACCGTCAGCGCCAGGCCGTGCTGGCGGGCCAAAACGCTGACGGCGGCGCCGCCGGCCAGGAAGTTGCCCACCATCTGCCAGGTGACGTCGCTGGGATAGGCCGAGACGCCACGCGCCGCCAGGCCGTGGTCGCCGGCAAAGACCACCAGCTGCGGCTGCAGCAGTTGCGGGCTCTCCGTGCCCAGGATCAGGCCAATCTGCAGGGCCAGGGCCTCGATGCGGCCCAGCGCGCCAAGGGGTTTGGTTTTGCCATCGAGCTTGGCTTGCAGGCGCTGCACCAGCGCGGGGTCATGGAGGTCAGGGATGGGCATGGAGCAGGCCGGCGAGGACGCCGGGCTCGAAGTTCTTGTCAATGAAATCGGCCAGGCCGTCGAAGACGCTGTCCAGCGTGGGTGCGGCGGCGCCGAACAGGGCGTGCAGCACGCCGGGGTCTTCGAACAGGCCGTGCAGGTAGACGCCCAGCACGTTGCCGGCCTGGTTCTGCCAGCCCAGGCCGTCCGCCATCACCTCGCGGCCCGGCGACATCCCGGCGTGCTGCGTGGTGCGGCCGTGGTGGATTTCGTAGCCGCCCACCTGCAGGCCCGACAGCGCCGCCCAGGTGCCATGCAACTGGCCGAAGCCCGCCTGCGTGCGCTGCACCGTCTTGTCCTGCTCGAACAGCGTCACCAGGGGCAGCAGGCCCAGGCCAGGGCCGTTGCCGTCAATCCCGTGCGGGTCGATCAAGGCCTCGCCCAGCATCTGCAGGCCGCCGCACACGCCCAGCACCGCCCTGCCCTGCCCTGCGTGTTGGGCGATGGCGCGGTCCAGGCCCTGGGCGCGCAGCCAGGCCAGGTCGCCACTGGTGTGCTTGGAGCCGGGCAGGATGACCCAGTCGGCGCCGGCGACGTCGGCCGGGCTGCGGGCCCACAGCAGGCGCACACCGGGCACGTTCTTCAGCGGCTGGAACTCGTCCAGGTTGCTGATGCGCGGATAGGCGACGACGGCGATGGTGGTCTTGACCACACCGGTGGCCAACGTGCGCTCGTCGAAGACGCCGTCTTCTTCCGGCAAGCCGTGCTGCCACCACATGGGCAGGGTCGCCACCGTAGGGATGGCGGTGCGCTCCTGCAGCATCTGCGGCGCCGGCGCCAGCAGGGATGCATCGCCGCGGAACTTGTTGAGCACATAGCCGCGGATCAGCTTGCGGTCGACCTCCTCCAGCAGGGCCCAGGTGCCGTACAGGTGGGCGAAGGCGCCGCCTCTGTCGATGTCGGTCACCAGCAGGCAGGCGGCATCGGCGTGGCGGGCGACGCGCATGTTGACGATGTCGCTCTCGGTCAAGTTGATCTCGGCCGGCGAGCCCGCGCCTTCGATCACCACCACATCGTTCTCCGCGCGCAGTTCGTCCAGGGCCTTGGCCACCACCGGCCAGACGCTGGCGCTGCGGCCGCGCCATGGCATGCGCGACAAGGCCTCGTCGACCTGGCCCAGCAGCACGACCTGGCTGTGGGTGTCGTGCTCGGGCTTGAGCAGCAGCGGGTTCATGCGCACCTCGGGCTCGGCGCGTGCCGCCAGGGCCTGGAAGTACTGGGCCGCGCCGATCTCGCCACCCGGTCCAGCGATGCCCAGGGCCCCTCCCCCAGGCACGACCCGCGCGTTGTTGCTCATGTTCTGCGCCTTGAAGGGCGCGACCTTCAGGCCCTGGCGGGCATACCAGCGGCACAGCGCCGTCACCAGCCAGCTCTTGCCGGCGCCGCTGGTCGTGCCCAGCACCATCACGCACTTGGCCGTCATTGCAATGCCTCCCGCAAAGCGTCTTGTGAGGCCGGTGCCAGCACGCCCAGGCGCACATGGCCTGGCAGGCCGAAAGAAGCGCAGTCGCGCAACTTGATGCCGCGCGTGCGCAGAATTTCCGCCATCCCGGGCTCGGCATGACCGACCTTGGCCACGAAAAAATTCGCGTCGCTCGGCAGGCACTCCCAGCCCAGTTCCTGACAAACGGCAATTTGCCTGGTCTTCCAGCCACGCAGCGTCGCAAGGCTCTCCTGCAGCCAGTGCTGCGCCGCCTGCGTGCACCAGGCCAGCAGCATGGCCACGGCATGGGCGCCCAGCGGCCAGGAAGGCGCCAGCGCTTGCACAGGCCCGGTGTCGGCATCGGCCGGCGCGATGGCATAGGCGCCGCGCACACCGGTCAGGCCCAGGGCCTTGTTCGGTGTCCAGAGCTGCCACATACGCGCCAGCAACGCTGCCACCGGCGGTGTGCCGTCCAGGCGCAAGGGTTCGTAGGCGCGGTCCAGCGCCATGACGCCAGGGCCTTCGATCAGAGGATGGCTGGCGCCCAGCGGGCTCGAGGGATTGCAGGCCCAGGCCAGATCGCTGTGCGCGGCATCCACGCTCTCCATGCCCCAGGCCTGGGCTGCGGCGGCGTAGTCGCCGTAGCCATGGGCCGGCAGCGCCACGCAGCGGCCACCGCGCGAGGCCACCCAGGCCGTCAGGCGGAAGATCAATTCGCTGGCGCTGGCGGCCGGCACGATGCGCGACGCCGCCACGCCATGCAGGCCGGCCAATGCTTCGCGCAGTGCCGCATACGCCGGATCGGGGTAGCGCGTGGCGTCGGCGCCCCGCACCGCTGCCCATGCCTGGGGACAAGGCCCGCAGGCATGGGCGTTGGTGGAAAAGTCATGCAGGGGCACGCCCAGCGCGTCCGCTCCACCATGCAGGCGCTGCGCGGCGCTCACCAGAGTTGCTCCTGCGCCAGCACGAACAGCATCGCGCAGGCCAGCACAAGCAGCCAGGCGAGGGCCAGCACGGCCAGGACGATGGCGCGCCTCGTGTGCGCCGGCGTGGGGGCCGCACCATCGGGGTTGAGCGCGTAGACGCCGCTCTTGCGCAGCCGCACGCCCAGGGCCAGGGCCATCGCCGCCATCGGCCAGCCGCTGTTGGGCGAGGCGGTCTTGCGCGCCTCGCTGCGCAGGCGGCGCCAGGGCAGGCCGCGGGCGCCGGCGGCCAGCAACAGGGCCGCCAGCCGCGCCGGCAACCAGGACAGCACATCGTCGGCGCGGGCCGCCCACTTGCCCGCCCACTCCCAGCACAGGCCGGCGCGCATGCCGCGGTAGCCCCACATCGCATCGGCGGTGTTGGCGAAGCGGTACAGGGCCGCGCCCGGCAGGCCGGCGAGCACGAACCAGAACACCGGCGCCACCACCGAGTCGTTGAAGTTCTCGGCCAGCGACTCGATCGCACTCTCGCGCACCTGGCCTTCGTCGAGCTGCATCACCTCGCGGCTGACCAGCCAGCCCAGGCGGCGCCGGCCGGCGTCCAGGGATTCGGCCAGTGCTTCCTCCACGGCCACCACCTCACCGCGCAGCATGCGCCAGGCCAGCATGGGCTTGAGCAGCGCGCCCAGCAGCAGGCCGGCCACGGCCTCGTCCAGGCCGCTCAGGGCCGACTGCAGCAGCAGCGCGGCCAGCACCACCAGGGCCGCGCCGCCGTACCAGGCCAGGGCGCCGGCACTGAAGGCGCGCCAGTCGCGCCCCGCCGCCATCTCGCGTGGCGCGATGCGAGCGCCGATCCAGCCCAGGTACTTGCCCATCCAGACCACGGGGTGCCAGCGCGGCGCGGGCTCGCCGAACCAGCGGTCCAGGCAGAACGCGAACAGCAGCGCGATCAGCAGGGTCCAGGGGGAGAGTTCGCTCATCTAGTCTTCGATGCCGCGCTGGGCGGGAACACCGGCGTTGAATGCGTGCTTGATCTTGCTCATCTCGGTCACCGTGTCGGCCAGTTCGATGATCTCGGGTGGGCAGCGGCGGCCGGTGATGACCACGTGCACGTCCCGTGGCCGGTCGCGCAGCGTCTGCAAGACGTCATCGAGCGGCATCCAGCCATAGATCAGAGGATAGGTCAGCTCGTCCAGCACCACCAGGAAGTACTCGCCCGACAGGATGGCGGCCTTGGCCTTCTGCCAGCCGTCGCGCGCCAGCTGGGCCGAGTTCTCCAGGTCCTGGCTTTTCCAGCTGAAGCCGTCGCCCAGGCCTTCGATGGGAATGCCGATCTGCTCGAACATGCGGTGCTCGCCAAAGCGCGCTGTCGGCACCTTCATGAACTGGTAAATCTTCACCGCCTTGCCGCGGCCATGCGCCCGCAGCGCCAGGCCGAAGGCTGCCGTGCTCTTGCCCTTGCCATCGCCGGTGTTGACGATGACCAGGCCGCGGCGCTCGCCCTCGGGCTTTTCATAGGGCTTGGCCGAGGGCGGTGTTTCGATTTTCATATTCGGGGTCAGATTCCAATTATTTGGGTAAGGCCAGCCACTGGCCATCGAGTTCGCGCACCGCGATGCGCTGGTCGAACACGGTCTCCAGCGCGCGGTGGGTGGCGGCATCGCCGCTGGCGCCCTGGTGCAGCACACGGCCGCCGCACAGCACCACCACCTCGTCGGCGTGCAAGGCCATGGAGATCTCGTGCAGCACGCTGACCACGGTCTGGCCGCGCTCGACCAGGGCGCGCACCAGGGCCAGCCAGTCGGCCTGGTGCGGCGGGTCCAGGTTGGCCAGGGGCTCGTCCATCAGCAGCACGTCGGCCTGCACCGCCAGCGCCCGCGCCAGCAGCACACGCTGGCGCTCGCCACCGGACAGCTGGCCCAACAGGCGCTCGCGCCAGTCCCAGGCCTGGGTGCTGCGCAGTGCCTGCTCCACCGCAATGCGGTCGGCTGGGCTGGGCGGGGCCAGCCAGGGCTGGTGCGGCAGGCGGCCCAGCATGGCGACGTCGTAGACCGTCAGGTCGTCGGCAGCCGATTCGTTCTGGCCCAGCCAGCTCAGTTGCCTGGCCCGCTCACGCGCCGCCATGGTGCCCAGCGGCCGGCCGTGCAGGAAGACCTCGCCCTGGTGCGGCAGCAGGCCGGCCAGCACCCGCAACAAGGTGGACTTGCCCGCGCCATTGGGGCCGACAATGCTGGTCCAGCGGCCGGCAGCCAGCGCCAGGTCGATGCCGTGCAGCACGGGCGTGTGGTCGGCGCCCAGGGCGGCGCGCAGGCCGCGCCCTTGCAAGGCGGCGATCACAGCCCGCCCCCCCTGCCCTTGCGCCTGTGCATCAGCCACAGGAGATAAGTACCACCCAACACCGCGGTGAGCACGCCCACCGGCAGTTCCTGCGGCGCGATCACCCAGCGGGCCAGCACGTCGGCGGCCATCAGCAGCAGGCCGCCCATCAGGGCGCTGAGCACGACCAGGCGGCCGTGCGTGGTCGGCGCGATCGAGCGCACCAGGTGAGGCGCCGCCAGGCCAACGAAGGCAATCAGGCCGGTCTGGGCCACGGCCGCGCCGGTGGCCAGGGCCAGCACGCCCACCAGGGCCGCGCGCAGCGCGCCCAGCGGCAGGCCCAGGCTGGCGGCCGTGGCCTCGCCCAGCGCCAGGCCGTCCAGCCCCCGGCCCAGGGCCCAGGCCAGGGCCAGCATGGGCGCCAGCGCCGCGGCCATCACCGCGCAGGCGCTCCAGCCGACAAAGCCGGTGCTGCCCAGCATGAAGGCCTGCATGGCCTGCAGCACGTCGGGCACGGCCAGGGTCACCAGGTCGCGCGTCGCGCCCAGCACCACGCCGACGATGACACCGGCCAGCAGCAGGCGCAGCGTGTGCAGCACGCCGTTGGCCAGGGCCAGGGTGAGCAGCACGCCGGCCACTGCGCCGGCAAAGGCGGCGCCGGTCAGGCCCAGGCGCACCAGCCACTGGGTGGCCAGGGGCGAGATGCCGAACAGCGCCAGGGCCAGGGCCACGCCCAGGGCCGCGCCCGAGGCGCTGCCCAGCAGATAGGGGTCGGCCAGGGGGTTGCGGAACAAGCCCTGCGCCACCGCGCCAGCCAGGCCCAGCAGCGCGCCGGCCACCCAGGCGCCCAGGGTGCGCGGCAGGCGGATGTCCCAGATGATCTGCCAGGCGATGGGGTCCCGCCACGCACGCGCCACACTGGTCCAGCCCGTGCTGCCCACGCACACCCCCACCAGCAGCACGCACAGGGCAGTCATCAGCAGGGCCAGGCCCAGCAGCCAGGGCAGGCGCTGCGATGCGGCCAGGCCCCGCGACGCGCTCACCGCGTGCCCCCCAGTCCCTTGGCGGCGATGCAGCCGGCCATCAGCCGGGCCGCCTCCGCCATGCGCGGCCCGGGCCGCACCAAGACGTCGGACTCTTCCGGCGTGAAGATGCAGATCCGCTGTTCGCGCAGCGCCCGCAGACCGGCCCAGCCCGGACGCGTCTGCAGGCCGGCGGCGTTGCGCGCGCCGATCATGATGAGGTCGGGGTTGGCGCGCACCACGTACTCCGGATTGATGCGCGGAAAGGGCCCCAGGTCCGCCGTCACGATGTTCTGCACGCCCAGGCGCTGCATGGTCTCGCCGATGAAGGATCTGGTGCCTGCCGCGTAACCGCCGTTGCTGACCTCGTAGTACACACGCAGCTTCTTGGCCGCCGGCGGCAGGGACTGCGCCGCCGCCGAGACGCCGGCATCGATGTTGCGCCAGATGCGCTGCGCGTCGGCCACCTCCAGCAAAGTGCCCAGCTTGGTCATCACCCGCAAGGCGTCGGCGGCGGTGCGCGGCTCCAGCGCCACCACCTTCAGGCCCAGGGCCTCCAGCCGTTGGGCGGCGCGCGAGGAGGTGGCCATCAGCACCACATCGGGCTTGAGGGCCAGCACCGCCTCGATGTTGGGGTCGATGCCGCCGCCCACCTGGGGCAGGGCCCGCACCTGGGCCGGGAAGTTGGAATAGCGGTCCACGCCCACCAGGCGCTGGCACTGGCCCAGCTCGCAGACGGTCTCGGTCAGCGAGGGCAGCAGGCTGACGATGCGCTGCGGCGATTTGTCCAGCGTCACCGTCACACCCCGGTCGTCGGTCAGCTGCAGCGCCTGCGCCTGCAGCGCGATGGCCGCCAGCAGCGCCAAGCAAAATGCCTTCATGCCTTGCCTTTGAGAATGAGCGGCTGGCCGGCCGCCATGAAAGTGACGCGCTCGCAGACGGCCGCCACCTCCTGGTTCAATACGCCCAGTGCGTCGACGAAGGCGCGGGTCTCGCGCCCCATGGGGATCACGCCCAGGCCGATCTCGTTGCTGACCACCACCAGCGGGCCAGCGCAGTTTGCTATAAAAATGGGAGCGCCCGAGGTCCATTTGCCGGGGGCTAGAGGCCGATTTCCCTCCGAAACCGGCATCAACAGGCCGGTCAGCCACAAAGTCAGGCAATCCACCACCAGCAGGGTATCGGCCGCACCGTGGCGGGCGATGGCGCCGGCCAGGTCATGCGGCTCTTCCACCGTCTGCATGCGCGGCACGCGTTGCGCGCGGTCGGCGCGATGGCGCGCGATGCGCTCGCCCATCTCGGCATCCCAGGCCTGTGCGGTGGCGATGTAGACGGCCTTGTGCGCATCCGATTGCGCGAGCCAGGCAGCCGCAAGCTTCTCGGCGCGCGCCGTCTTGCCGCTTTTCTGGCCGCCCAGGATCAGCTCGCTGCGGGCGATGACCAGACTATCCATGGGCCTTGCTCCAGTCCATCACGATCCTGTGCAGTTGCTCCACACCGTCGCTCAACGCGGCCGGGCCCGGCTGCAGGATGTCGGCCGACTTGATCTCGAACAGCTGGCCATTCTTCACCGCCGCCACGTCCTGCCAGCCGGCGCGCGCCGCCACCTTCTCGGGACGGAACTTCTTGCCGCACCAGGAGCCGATGATGATGTCGGGATTGCGCGCCACGATCTGCGCGCTGTCGGCAATGATGCGGTCCTTGCCCAAGGGCATGGCCGCCAGTTCGGGGAAGCAGTCGTCGCCGCCGGCGATGCCGGTCAACTCGCTGACCCAGCGGATGGCACTGATGTGTGGCTCGTCCCATTCCTCGAAGTAGACGCGCGGGCGGCGCGGCAAGGCGCGCGCCGCATCGGCAATCGCGTCCAGCCGTTCGCGCAGCGCGGCCAGCAGGTCCAGGCCGCGCTGGGCCTCGCCGACCATGGCCGCCAGCTGAAACAGCATGGAAAAGATCTCCTGCACGCTGCGCTGGTTGAACACCGTCACCTGCACGCCGTGGCGGATCAGCTGCGCCGCGATATCGGCCTGCAGGTCGGAAAAGCCGAACACGCAGTCCGGCTGCAAGGCCAGGATCTTGTCGATCTTGGCGCTGAGGAAGGCGCTGACCTTCGGTTTTTCCTCGCGCGCCCGGCGCGGCCGCACCGTGTAGCCGGAGATGCCCACGATGCGCGCCTCCTGCCCCAGCAGGTACAGCCACTCGGTCGTCTCCTCGGTCAGGCAGACGATGCGTTGCGGGCCTAGCGCGAAGTCGGGCGTCATCCTGTCAGCTTACTTGGGCTGCCAGCGCAGGGTCAGGTAGGCGCCGCGGCCCGGCTGGTTGTAGCCGTAAGCCGTCTCGTAGACCTTGTCCGTCACGTTATTGAGCTTGAGCTGCAGGCCGAAGTCCTTGCTGAACTGCCAGTCGGCGCTCAAATCCACCGTGGTGTAGGCGCCCAGCTTGCGCACGTTGGCTGCATCGTCGAAGCGCTCGCCCACGTACAGCAGCGAGCCGCCCAGCTTCCACGGACCGCTAGCCCAGTCGGCGCCCAGCGTGACCTGCTGCTCGGCGCGGCGCGGCAGCTGCTTGCCGCTGACCTCGTTGCGCGGGTCCAGCGCGTCATACGCCGCGCGCAGTGCCAAGGCATCGATGCTGCCTTCGTAGCCCAGGGTCCAGCCCTCGATGCGCGCATGCGGAATGTTCTGCGGCAGCGTGGTGTTGGTCATGAAGCCGCGGATCTTGTTGTCGTAGCGCACCAGCTTGACCTCATGGCTGCCCTGGGTCCAGGTCAGGCCCAGGTCCAGGTTCTTGCCCTCTTCCGGCTGCAGGTTGGGATTGCCAAAGCCCGGGTAGTACAGCTGGTTGAACGAGGGCGCGACGAAGGATGTGCCATACGAGGCATTGGCGCGCCAGTTCGGCGTGAAGCGGTAGCCATAGCCGGCAAAGCCGGTGGTGCTGCCGCCGAACTGCGAGTTGCTGTCATGGCGAACATTGGCCTGCCAGCTGTGGCTGCCGGCATTGCCGTGGAGGCCGGCAAAGACCGATTCGATGTCGCGCTGGGTGACTGTGTAAGCGGTGGAGCCGCTGACCTTCTGGGTGCGCTGCTCCAGCCCCGCCAGCACCATACCGACGGCCGTATCGATGTTGTTCTGCCAGCTCCACTGCGATTGTTCGCTCTTGAAGGCGCCGGGCACGGTGGCCTGGATCACGTTGGAGGTGTCGTCGCCCTGGGTGAAGCGCAGCTCGCTTTGCCAGTTGGCGGCCAGCCGGCCCTTGAGGCCGATGTTGGCGGCCAGGGCCCGCACCGCGTTCTGCGAATTGACGCTGGGGCCATCGTCGAAGTTGCTGACGCCGTCGGAGTACAGCGCGCCGACATCCACGCTCCAGTCCTTGCTGAATTCGTAACTGGCCGAGGCATTGACCGCATCCTGCTTGAAGGGGTCGCGGTCGGCGTTGTAGTTGCCAAACTGCACCTTGGGGTTGGTCGAGGAAAAGCCCTTGTCCTGCACGTGCTGCAGGCCCAGCGCATAGCGCCAGGCGCCCTGGCCAGCGCTCAGGCCGGCGGAGGCCAGCACATAGCCCTCGCTGCCCGCGCCCAGCGTGGCGTAAGGGTGGAAGCCGTCCCTGCCCTTGCGGGTGAAGACCTGCACCACGCCGCCCACGCCTTCGCTGCCGTACAGCGCCGAGGCCGGGCCCTTGAGGATCTCGATGCGCTCGATCATCTCGACCGGGATGCCTTCCAGGCTGGGGGTGCCGGCGGTGGCCGAGCCCAGGCGCACGCCGTCGACCAGCAAGATGGTGTGGCGGCTCTCGGTGCCGCGGATGAAGATGTTGGATGTCTTGCCCAGGCCGCCCGAGGCGCTCATCTGCACGCCGGCGGTGCGGGCCAGCAGCTCGGCCAGGGTGCGGGCTGTGGAATTCTCGATCGCCTGGCGGTCGACCACGGTGACGTCACTGACCAGCTGGTCGGCACGGGTCGGGCTGCGGGTGGCGGTGACCACGGTTTCGCCCAGGGCGCTGGTCTGGGCGGAGGCGGGGAATGCGGCGGCAAGCGCCAGCGACAGTGCGGCAAGGCGCACGGGGAGCAAGGAGTTTTTCATTGGTAACGGACACGGATCGGTAACCCGGGCCGGCTTCCCCGCCGGCCCATTGGGCGTCACGGCCGCACCCCTCTTGGGAAAGGCGCGGCCTCCTCGTTGGCCGGTATCCGGGCTGGCGGGTCGTCTCCATCGCCTTCCCAGGCGCGCTGTGTCAGGCGCGCCCAGTGGCTTTGCTTGGATGGAGACGGAAGGCCGCGAGGGCCTTCATCCGCTTACCGTTGCGGGGGCAGCGCAGGTTAGGTCGGCCTGGTCGGCTTCCCCTCCTGCTTCCCGTTGAACTGCGGCATGTGAACCACACCGCGAGCACCAACGCTCTGAATTCTAGTTGGGAAACTGTCTCAAAACCCTACAATCCCCGTCATGCCCAGTGCCGCCCAGATCGACCAGATTGCGGAACGCGTGGAGCGCCTGCTGGTGCGCTACGAGGAACTGCAGCGCACGAACGCGCTGCTGACGCAGCAGGTCGAGGTGCTGACGCAGGAGCGCGACTCGCTCAAGTCGCGCCTGTCGGCCGCCCGCTCGCGCGTCGACGCCCTGCTCGAGCGCCTGCCCGACATCAAGTCCGCCGCATGAAGCAGCTCGAGGTGCAGATCATGGGCCAGAGCTACCTGCTGGCCTGCCCCGAAGGCGGCGACGGGCGCCTGCTCGACGCGGTGGAAAAAGTCGACACCGCGATGTGCCGCATCCGCGATGCCGGCAAGGTCAAGGCGCGCGACCGCATCGCCGTGCTGGCCGCACTCAATCTGGCCTTCGACGTCAGCGACCGCGCCGCCCCGGTGTTCACTTCCAGCCTGGCCGCGCCGCAAGCGCCGGCGTCCGCCAGCGCCACGGTGCTCGCCGATGGCGAAACCGACCCGCGCCTGGGCCAGCTGCTGCAGCGCCTGGACCGCGCCCTGGGCGACGACGGCCGCCTGCTTTAAAGCAGCGCTTGCGCCGGCCCGGCGCTCTACCGGCCGCCCTCTCCCCGCTCTAGAACTGCGCGTCCAGCGTCACCGACAGGCGGCGCCCCTCGTCGACCATCCAGTTGCCATTCAGGCCGGCCGTGCGTGCGCGCGGATCGACCGGCACGATCTTGTCGGTGATGTTCAGCAGCGCGGCCTTCACGCTGAAGCTCTTGTTGATGATGTAGCTGCCACCCAGGTCGAAGGTGGTGGACGAGCCGCGCTCGCGCACGCCCAGCGCGCCGTTGCGGAAGGCCGCCCATTGCTGCTCGCCAAAGTAGGTGGCGTGGGCATAGAGCTTCCAGGCCGCGGTCGGCGCCCAGTCCAGCTGGGCGTTGAACATGTGCTCGGGCGTCTTGTCCAGCGGGCGGCCTTCCAGCGAGCTGCCATTGAAGGCCGGCTCGCCACCGCCCTTGCGCGAGGAGTCGGTGTAGGTGTAGTTGCCCGCCAGCGCCCAGGCGGCCGAGAGCTTGGTCGAGGCGCCCACTTCCAGGCCGCGCAGCGTCACCTTGTCGACGTTGTCGTAGACATAGATGTTGCGGCCGGCCGAGCGCGGGTCACGGATGCCGGTGTCGTAGCTGGCAACCTTGTTCTTGAAGTCGTTGTTGAACAGGGTGGCCGACACGCTGGAGACGCCGCTGTCAAAGCGCACGCCGATCTCGCTGGAGACGCTGGTCTCGGCCTTGAGGTCCGGGTCGCCGCACAGGGTGCCGGGGATGGCGCCGCCCTGGCCGCCGGTGGTCATGCAGTAGCCGGGCGTGCTCTGGCGGATGGTGGGCGCCTTGAAGCCCTTGGCCGCGCCGCCGCGCAGCGTCCAGGCCGGTGCCATCTGGTAGACGCCGTACAGGCGCGGCGTCCAGTGGCTGCCGTAGCGCTCGTCGTCGTCCAGGCGCAGGCCGCCGGTCAGCGTGAACTTGTCGGTGAGGAACAGTTCGTCCTCGGCGAACAGCGACCAGGACTTGAGGCTGACCGTGTTGGGGTTGACCGTGTAGCCGCCGGGCGGCGCATCCTGGGCCGAGATGCCTTCGAGCTCGTTGTGGATGTACTGGCCGCCGAACTTGGCCAGGCTGTTGCCGATGGGCGCGGTCAGCAGCGCGTCCAGCACCGTGTTGGTCAGCTCGGGCACGACCGGGTTCTGGCCGCCCGGGCGCCACTGGATCTGCTTGGCCGATTCGCGGTACAGGGCCACGGTGGACTGGCCGAAGCTGTAGCGGCCGTTGTGCGTGAGAGCCCAGTTGTCGCGGGTATGGCGCGTCTTGAGCACCGTGGTGGCCGCGGCCGGGGTGGTGATGGTGCGGCCCGGCGTGCTGGTGTAGGTGAAGTCCTCGGTGCCCAGCTCGAAAGTCAGCTCGTGGTTGGCCGCCGGCTTGACCGTGAGCTTGGCGGTGAGCGCTTCGTCCTTGGCGCCGTACGCGCCGCTGGTGGCGTTGAGCGGGTAGAAGACGCTGTCTTCCTTGCGGTCGCGCACCTGGCCGTAAAACTGCAGGCCAACCACGTCGTCCTTGACCGGTCCACCGACCCAGAAGCTGCCCAGGGCGGTGTTGCCCAGCTCGTCGTGCTGCTGCAGTGTGCCGCCGGCCGTCAGCGAGCCGCTCCAGGCCTTGGGCACCTTGCGCGTGATGATGTTGATGACGCCGCCGATGGCGTCGGCGCCGTACAGCGCCGACATCGGGCCGCGCACGACCTCGATGCGCTCGATCGCATTGAGCGGCGGGATCAGGTTGGCCTGCACGCCGCCGGTACCGCGGTTCATGGTCTCGCGGGTGTTCTGGCGCTTGCCGTCTACCAGGATCAGGGTGTACTCGCCGGGCATGCCGCGGATGGAGATGTCGGTTTCGTTCGGGCTGCCGCCGACGATGCTCACGCCTTCGAGTTCGCGCACCACCTCCTGCAGGCTGGTGTAGGGCTTCTTGTCCAGGTCTTCCCGCGTAATCACGCTGACGCTGGCCGGCGCGTCCTTGATGGCCTGCTCATGGCCGCTGGCGGTGACGACCACGGGGCTGAGCATGGGCTGGACCTGCTGCGCAAGCACCGGGGCCATGCAGGCCGAGGCGGCCAGGGCAATGACGGAGCGCGACAGATGGAAGGGATGAAGTTGGAGCATGGAGAGCCTGAAGAAGAATTATTCGCATTTGCAAGCTCGGCAATTCTTCCACCCGGTCCGGCGCGCTTTGTTTGCGCGGCCAACAAAATCGTTTGCGCCGCGGCGCGGCGCCGGGCTTCAGACGCGGCTGCGCGCCAACTTGGGCGAGATGCCGAAACGGCGGCGGTAGGCCGTGGAGAAGTTCGCCGCGCTGGAATAGCCGGCGCAGATGGCAGCCTGGCCCACGGTGACGCCGTCGCTTTCCAACGCCTGGCGGGCACGCTGCAGCCGGCTCTCGCGCACGAATTCGAATACCGTCATGCCGTACAGCGCGCGGAACTGCTTTTGCAGCGTGTTGGCATTGGTGCAGGCCTGACGGGCCAGGCTGTCCAGGCTGATGTCGTCGTCCTCGCAATGCGCCAGGTAGTCCCGCAGCTCGCGCATGCGGCGGTGTTCCTGCGGCCGCAACTGCGCGGGCACGGCCATGCCGGGGGCAGCGCCCGGAACCGCGGCCAGCGCGTCGGAAACGATCTCCAGCGCCCGGCTCTCCAGGTAGAGGTGCTGCATCAGCGGCTCGAACTGGGGCGGGCGCACGATCTGTTCGGCCACCGCAGCAATGCGCGGAGAGACGCGCCATTGGTGGACCGACAGGTGTTCGCGCATGAAGTCCGCGATTGCGCTGGAAGCGCCCTCGCCCGCCGCCTGGTCCAGCCAGGGCGCCCCCAGGCCCAGGCTGACACGGCGCGCGTAGCCGCCGCCGCGCGCGCGCCGCACGAACACGTCGGGCTCGGCCACCGAGATCAGGGCCGCGCAGGCGCCGCCGTCACGGGTGGCCAGGCGCATGTTCCGGGCGCCGTAGGACACGTCAACCGCGCCTTCGAGCAGCACCACGATGCGCAAGCCCTCGCTCATCTCGCCCTGGGCGGTCAGGTCGTGCATGTCACGCGCGTCGTCGGCGTGCAGGTGCAGGCCGGGCCGCAACTGGCGCATACGCTGGAAGTGGGCGTGCAGCGTGGAATCGGTGGGAACCGGTCCGTGCCGGCTGTAAGCCGGGGCATCGCTTGCGTGATTCGACGATGGATCAAACATCTTTGTTGGTGCCGCAAACGTCCACGGCCAGGGGTGTGAAATGCTAGCAGTTACACTTCTTGAATGCAAATGATTCTCAATAAGCAGGCCCTCGGCATGTGGCTGAAGCGGTACAGCGCCCTGCTGTTTGCAGGCCTGGCCATGGCCTGCACGGCCCATGCACAGGCCGACAGCGTGCTGGTCCAGGACATCGCCGGCCGCAGCGTGCGCATCCCTGCCAAGGTCGAGCGCGTCCTGCTGGGCGAAGGCCGCCTGCTACCGGCGCTGGCCGTCCTGGACAAGGACGATCCGGCCCGCCGGCTGGTCGGCATGATGGGCGAGTTCGAGAAGCTCGATGCGCCCGGCTACGGCCAATGGCGCGCCCGCTTCCCGAACATCGACAAGGTGCCGCGCGTCGGCCGCACCTCGGGCGGCAGCTTCAGCGACGAGCAGGCCATCGCGCTCAAACCCCAGGTGGCAATCTTCAGCATCGACAGCGGCCACGGCCCGGGCGCGCGCGACCGCGAAACCCTGGCGCGGCTGGAAGCCGCCGGCACGGCCATCGTCTTCATCGACTTGCGCCAGCAGCCCCTGAAGAACACGACGCGCAGCATGGAGATCCTGGGCGAGGTGCTGGGCAAGCGCGCCGAGGCCGCGGCCTTCAACACCTACTGGCGCCAGCAGCTGGACACCGTGACCCAGCGCCTGGCCAGGGCCAGACCCGAAGCGCCCACCGTCTTCCTGGAAAACCGCGTGGGCCTGAACGAGGGCTGCTGCGACACCATGGTGGGCCTGGTCGGCGTGCTGCTGGACGCCGCCGGCGCGAAGAACGTGGCCAAGGGCCTGATCCCCGGCGAACACGGCACGCTCAACCCCGAGCTGCTGATCGCCCAGCAGCCGCAGATCTACATCGGCACCGGCATCGGTTCCATGGCCGAAGCCAAGGCCACGCCGATGCGCATCGTCCTGGGCGCGGGCGCTACGCCCCAGGCAGCGCGTGAATCGCTGCAGCGCGCCGTGCAGCGCCGCGGCATCGGCCAGCTCAAGGCTGTGCAGGAAGGCCGGGCCTACGCGGTCTGGCACCATTTCTACAACTCGCCCTTCAACGTGGTGGCGGTGCAGGCGTTCGCCAAATGGCTACACCCCCAGTTGTTTGCCGACCTGGACCCGCGCGCCACCCTGCAGACCATGTACACCCGCTTCCAGCCGATCCCGCTGGACGGCACCTACTGGACCGGGCTGCAACCGTGAGCACCGCTCCCGGACGCAGGTCCCTGCTGGGATGGGGCCTGGGCATGGGCCTGGCAGGCGCGCTGCCGGGCTGCGCCAGTGCGCCGACAGCGGTCGTGAGCCTGCCCAACACGCGGCAGATCGACACCAAGATGGCGGACGGGCGCGTGCGGCGCATCTTCGTCCTGCTGCCGCAAACACCGGCACCGCCACAAGGCCATGCGGTGCTCTATCTGCTGGACGGCAACGCAATGTTCCCGTTCGCGGCGCAATTGGCCCGCATGCGCGCAGGCCGGCCCGACGCGGCGACGGCCGCCAGCCTCGTGGTCGTCGGCATCGGCTACCCGACGGACGCCTTGTACGACATGAGCGCGCGCGCCCGCGACCTGACACCGCCCGCGCTGCCGCCCGGCAGCGATGCGCCCAACGAAGGCGGCGCCGACCTGCTGCTCGACGACATCGCACAGCAGATCCGCCCGATGGTCGAGCGCATCGTCCAGACCGATCCGGCCCGCCAGACGCTGTGCGGCCACTCGTATGGCGGCCTGTTCACGCTGCATACGCTGTTCACCCGGCCCGCGATGTTCACCCGCTATGTCGCCGCCAGTCCCTCGGTCTGGTGGCGCCAGCACGCCATCCTGGCAACGCGCGACCGCTGGCTGGCGCAGCAGCGCGCCGGCACGGGCGCGGCAACAGGCGAACTGCTGGTGACGGTGGGCTCGCTGGAACAGCAGGCACTGATTCCTGCGCGCGCAGCCCTGGTGCGCGAGCGACGCATGGTCGATGGAGCCCGTGAACTGGCCGCCAGTCTGCAGGGCGTGGCCGGCTGGCCGGTGCGCTTCCAGCTGTACGACGGCGAAGACCACGGCGGCGCCATGGTGCCGGCAGTGGCCCAGGCCGTTCTGATGGCGCAACGCAGCGGCCCGCCCCAATGACATCGCTGGCATCGCGCTACCGGCGCTTCGCGCTGCGCCGCATGGCCGTGCTTGCGCTGCTGGCCAGCGTGCTGGTGCTGGCGCTGGCCATCGACATCGCCACCGGCCCCTCGGTTTTCGCATTGCGTGACCTCTGGACGGGCCTGCTCGATCCCGGCGCACTGCCGGTCGGCCAGCAGGTGATCCTCTGGCAGGTGCGCCTGCCCTATGCGGTGATGGCTGTTCTGGTCGGTGCTTCGCTGGGCCTGGCCGGCGGCGAGATGCAAACGGCGCTGAACAACCCGCTGGCCAGCCCTTTCACCCTGGGCCTGTCCGCCGCGGCGGCCGTCGGCGCCTCGGCGGTGGTGGTCAGCGGCATCACCTGGACGGCCTTCGGTGAGAACCTGGCCGTGCCCCTGGGCGCCTTCCTCGTCGCCTGCCTGGCCACACTGCTGATCCAGGCCCTGGCCTGGCGCTTCGGCGCCAGCGTCGATTCGGTCGTGCTGTTCGGCATCGCCCTGCTCTTCACCTTCGAAGCGCTGCTGTGGCTGCTGCAGTTCGTGGCCGACAGCAATGCGCTGCAGCAGATCGTCTTCTGGACCATGGGCAGCCTGGGCCGTTCGACCTGGAACAAGATCGCCATCGTGGGGGTCGTGCTTGCCGTCTGCGCGGCCTGGACGGCACGCAGCACCTGGGCGCTCACGGCCTTGCGGGCGGGCGAGGACCAGGCCCGAAGCTTCGGCGTGCCGGTGGAACGCCTGCGCCTGCTCACGCTGCTGCGGGTCAGCCTGCTGGCCGCCACGGCGCTGTCCTTCGTCGGCACCATTGGTTTTGTCGGCCTGGTCGGGCCGCACATCTCGCGCATGCTGCTGGGCGAAGACCACCGGTTCTACCTGCCTGGCGCGGCCCTGGCCGGAGCGCTGATGCTCTCGGGCGCGTCCATCCTGAGCAAGACCCTGATTCCCGGCGTGGTGCTGCCAATCGGCATCATCACCGCGCTGGTGGGCGTGCCCATGTTCATGCTGCTGATCCTGCGGCGGCCCAGAACATGAGCGGCGCCGGTCTCTCACTGCAAGGTCTGACGGCGGGTTACGCCCAACGCAGGGTGATCGACGCGCTGGACTTGCCGCTGGTGGAACCGGGGATGCTGGTCGCCGTGGTCGGGCCCAACGCCGTCGGCAAGTCGACCCTGCTCAAGGCCATCGCCGGCCTGCGGCCATCCTCGGGCCGCATCCTGCTCGATGGCCAGGAACTGGGCCGGCTGCCGCCACGCGAGCGGCTGCGCCACGCCGGCTACCTGCCCCAGGCCCTGCCGCAATCGACCTCGCTGGTCGGCTACGAAGCGCTGATGAGCGCGCTGCGTTCGGGCCGGCCGGAGTTGAGCCGCGCGCAGAACGAGGCAGCCATCGAATCGGTGCTCGATGCCCTGGGCCTGCGCGAGCTGGCGCTGCGCCGGCTGGACGAACTCTCCGGCGGCCAGCGCCAGATGATCGGCCTGGCCCAGGTCACCGTGCGCGAGCCCCGCCTGCTGTTGCTGGACGAACCCACCAGCGCGCTGGACCTGCGCTGGCAGCTGCGCGTGCTGGAAAGCGTCAAAGCGCTGTCGGCACGGCGCGGCAGCATCGCCCTGCTGGCCATGCACGATCTCAATCTGGCGCTGCGCTTTTGCGACCGCGTGCTGGTGCTGGGGCCGGGCGGTTTCGTCGCCTCGGGCGATCCGCGCGAGGTGATCGATGCGCCGCTGCTGCGCCGCGCCTGGGGCATCGAAGCGCGCATCGAGCGCTGTTCGCTCGGCCATCCGCTGGTCCTGGCCGACCGCGCCATCGACGAACAACAAATCCACGACGACACAGGACCTACACCATGCTCCAGTTGAAAGGCCGGGTAAGCACCCCGGAGGCCAGCCGCTACATGCAGCGTCTGTGCTACCACTTCAGCAAGAAAATCCAAGTCAGCTACGACGAACACCAAGGCCATGCGCAGTTCCCCTGGGGTACTTGCCGGTTCACGGCGGAAAGCGAATCCCTTGGCTTCGACTGCGAAGCGGCCAGCATCGAGGAACTGGCGCGGGTGAAGTTCGCCATCGACGAACACATCAAGCTGTTTTCGCGCAAGTCCCCCTTGCAGGTCGCGTGGGAGCCGGCCATCGGGTCATGACAGCCGCCGGCCACACGGCCGGCGCCAAGCGCCTACAATGGACCGTGTCTGCAGTGCATGCCGGGCTTTATATTTCCTTGAACCAATGCTCTCTGAGCAAGGGCTGGGAACATCCCCTGGTGAGCGTGATCGTCTCGCGTCAGACGAACCCAACGCCAGGTTGACCCGGTCCGACCTGAACCCTGGTTCAGGATGCCGGTCCGGTGGCAACTGCAGACACCTTTTTTCTCCGCTTCCTTCCGCCATCGGGCCCCGCCCGGCCCGCATGCTGCTCGAACCCCAGCTCATCGCCGAACTCCTCTTGCTGGGCGCCTGCACCGGCTTTCTCGCCGGCCTGCTGGGCATCGGCGGCGGCATGCTGATGGTGCCGTTCATCACCTTCATCCTCACGGCCAAGGGCTATCCGGCCGAACACGTGGTGAAGATGGCGGTGGCCACCTCACTGGCGACGATCTGCTTCACCTCGCTGTCCTCGGTGCGCGCCCACCACAAGCGCGGCGCCGTGCTCTGGCCCATCGTCTGGGTGCTGGCGCCGGGCATCGTGCTGGGCTCGCTGGTGGGCGCGCAAGTGGCCGTGGCCCTGCCCGGGCGCGTGCTGTCGGTGCTGTTCGCCGTGTTCGTGGCCTTCTCGGCCACGCAGATGTTCCTGGACCGCAAGCCCAAGCCCACGCGCACCCTGCCCGGGCGCCTGGGCACCTTCGGCATGGGCTGGGCCATCGGCATGCTGTCGGCTCTGGTGGGCGCCGGCGGCGCCTTCGTCTCCGTGCCCTTCATGACCTGGTGCAACGTGAAGATCCACGATGCCGTGGGCACGTCGTCGGCGCTGGGCTTCCCCATCGCCCTGGCCGGCACCCTGGGCTACATCTGGGCCGGCCAGGGCCTGCCGCAGATGCCGCCGGGCTCGCTGGGCTACCTGTACCTGCCGGGCCTGGTCGTGATCGCCCTGGCCAGCATGAGCACCGCGCCGCTGGGCGCTCGCACCGCCCACCGCATGGACATCCGGCCGCTCAAGAAGGTGTTTGCGCTGGTGCTCTACGTTCTCGCGGCATACTTCCTGCTGCGCTGAGGCAGCGCCACACGGAGACAAATGAGAATCGCATTCATCGGCCAGCAGGAGTTCGGCAAGGCAGCGCTGCAGGCCTTTCTGGCGCGCGGCGACGAGGTCGCCGGGGTTTTTTGCGTGCCGGAGAAAGCCGGTGCCAAGCCCGACGCCCTGCGCGAGGCCGCGCAGGCCCTGCACCTGCCGGTGTTCCAGTTCAGCAGCCTCAAGAGCGAGTTCGCCGAACACGCCATGCGCGAGCTCAACGCCGACATCGGCGTGATGGCCTATGTGGTGCAGTTCGCGCCGCAGGCCTTCGTCAGCATCCCGCGCTGCGGCACCATCCAGTTCCATCCATCGCTGCTGCCGCGGCATCGCGGGCCGTCGTCGATCAGCTGGCCGATCGCGCTGGGCGCGCAAGAGACCGGCATCACCATTTTCCGGCCCACCGACGGCCTGGACGAAGGGCCGGTCATCCTGCAAAAGGCCTGCCCCATCGGAGCCGACGAAACCCTGGGCGAGCTGTACTTCAACAAGCTGTTCCCCATGGGCGTGGCGGCGCTGCTGGAGGCGGCCGACCTGGTGGTGGCCGGCCGCCACCAGGAAACGCTGCAGGACGAGTCGCAGGCCAGCTACGAGGGCTGGGTCCATGAGGAGGAGTCGCGGGTGCGCTGGGCCGGCCCGGTCGATCATGCCTACAACCTGATCCGCGCCTGCAACCCGGCGCCCGGCGCCTGGACCACGCTGGACGGCGTGCGGGTCTGGCTCTACGACTGCCGCAAGCACCCGGCGCGCCGCTTTGCCGACGTGGCGGGCAAGCCCGGCACCATCGCCGCCGTCACGCCCAACTCCATCATCATCAACGCCCAGGGCGGGCAGATCGAGGTCTTCAAGCTCAAGCCCGAGGGCGGCAAGAAGATGGGGGCCGGCGACTACGCGCGCGAGCGCGCCCCGCTCACTTCCGCCGAGTAGGCCGGCGCGGCCTGGCCCCTATCGTCTGCTCGATCAGGGCGGGGCCGTCGCTGAGCAGAAAGCTGCGGAAGGCCTGTGCCACCGGCGGCAGGCGCTTGGTGCGCCGGTGCACCACGTACCAGTGCAGCATCAGCGGGAAGCCCTGCACGTCCAGCACGGCCAGGCTGCCCTCTTGCAGCTCGCGGCCGATGGTGTGGGCCGACAGAAAGCTCAGCCCCATGCCGGCGATCACCGCCTGCTTGATGGTCTCGGTGCTCTTGATCTCCATGGCGATGTTCAGCCGCGCCATGTGGTCGCCGAAAGCGTCCTTCATCGAGTTCCAGGTGTCCGAGCCCTTCTCGCGCACCACGAAGGGCTCGCGCGCCAGCCGTGAGACCGGGATGCGCTTGCGGCCCGCCAGCGGATGGCCGGGCGGCGCGACCAGCACATAGGGGTGCGGCGCGAACGGCTGGTTCACGGTGTCCATGTCCAGCGGCGGGCGCACCATGATGGCCAGGTCGGTGAGGTTGTCGGTGAGTTGCTCGAGCAGTTCCTCGCGGTTGACCACCTTGAAGTTGAGCGTGACGCCCTCGTGGCGGCCGGCGAACTCCACCAGCAGCCGCGGCAGGAAGTAGTCGCCGGCGCTGATCACCGCCACGTTCAGGGCGCCGCCGGCGACGCCCTTGAACTGCGTCATGGTCTGCTCGACTTCCTTGAACTGCTGGATGATGACCCGGCTGGCGTGCAGCATCTCGACGCCGGCCGCGGTCAGGTGGATCTTCTTGCCGAACTGCTCGAACAGTGCGATGCCGGCGTGGTCCTGCAGCTTCTTGACCTGGGTGGACACCGCCGGCTGCGTCAGGTGCAGTTCCTCGGCCGCGCGCGAGAAGCTCAGGTTGCGAGCCACCGCCTCGAACACCTTGAGCTGGCGCAGCGTTGCGTTCTTCATGGCCTTTATCCATTACCTATGAGTAATGGATAGTATCAAATACTTTAACTATCATGAATCGTTCCTTCTCCTTACATTGCATTCACGCCGGTGTCACGGACCTGGCCACGCAGCCGCACCGTCAACCCGTAGAAGGAGACATCCCATGCTCAAAGCCCTGCTCGACCTCAACACAGACGCCTGCGCCGAGGCGCACCGCCACGCCTACAACGCGGCCTTCGAGACGCTGGAGCTGGCCTGGCACTGGGACGCCGCCACCTACGCGCGCATCCAGGCCCAGGGCCCGGGCGGCATGCGCGCCTGGCTGCTCAGCGAATATCCGCACCTGCTGCGCGCCTATGACGCCGACTTCCTGGTGCAGGCCGTCGAAACCGCCAAGGCGCGCTGCTACGCCGGCATGACCGGCAGCCGCGACATCCGCTACGTGCCGACCAGTGCCGAGCCCACCCGCCTGGCCGCCTGAGCCGAAAGAAGAACCAGCATGACCAGCCACTGGGTGCGCTTCATGGACGGCGGCACGCCGCGTTTCGGCACGGTCGAGGGCGACGCAGTGCGGGTCTGCGAAGGCGACATGTTCGCCGGCGCCAGCCCCACCGACCGAATGCTGGCACTGGCCGGCCTGCAGCTGCTGGCGCCGGTGCAGCCCAGCAAGGTGCTGGCCCTGTGGAACAACTTCCATGCGCTGGGCGAGAAGCTCAAGCTGGACGCCCCTGCCGAGCCCCTGTACCTGATCAAGTCGCCCAACTCCTATCTGGCGCCCGGCGGCGTCATCCGCAAGCCCGCCTGTGATGGCAAGGTGGTCTTCGAAGGCGAGCTGGGCATCGTCATCGGCCGCACGGCCAGCCAGGTCAGCGAGCAGCGCGCGCTGGAGCACGTGTTCGGCTACACCTGCGCCAACGACGTGACGGTGGCCGACATCCTCAACCGCGACGCCTCGTTCGCCCAGTGGGTGCGCGCCAAAGGATTCGACACCTTCTGCCCCTTCGGCCCGGTGGTGGCCACCGGATTGGACCCGGCCCAACTGACAGTCAGAACCATCCTGAACGGCGATGTCCGGCAGGACTATCCCATCAGCGACATGCGCTTTTCGGTGCAGCAACTGGTCAGCCTGATCTCCCAGGACATGACCCTGTACCCTGGCGACATCATCTTGTGTGGCACCTCCGTCGGCGTGGGGTCCATGAAACCGGGCAGCCTGGTCGAAGTCGAGATCGCCGGCATCGGCAAGCTGAGCAACCGGTTCGAATAGTTTTTCAACTTTGGAGAAGCGGTGTGAAGATAGCGATCATTGGCGCAGGCGCCATAGGAGGGTATGTGGGGGTGAAGCTGGCCCTGGCCGGGCAGGACGTCACCTTCATCGTGCGTGGTGACAATCTGCAGGCCATCCGCCGCGATGGCATGAAGCTGGTCATGAACGACGGCACCGAGCACGTGGCCAAGGGTGTCAAGGCCACCAACGACTACACCGAGGCCGGCCCGCAGGACATGGTCATCCTGGCCATGAAGGCCCACCAGGTCGAGGCCGTGGCCAGGGACCTGCCCAAGCTGCTGGGTCCAGACACCACGGTGGTGACCATGCAAAACGGCATCCCCTTCTGGTATTTCCACAAGCACGGCGGGCCGTTCGACGGCTCGCAGGTCCACGCCGTGGACCCGTCCGGCCTGCTGGCCGAGCTGATCCCGCCGCGCCGCGTGATCGGCTGCGTGGTCTATCCGGCCTCCGAACTGGTCGCGCCCGGCGTGGTCAGGCACATCGAGGGCGACCGCTTCCCGGTGGGCGAGCTCGATGGCTCGCTCAGCGAGCGTGTCACGCGCGTTTCAGAGTGCTTCACCCAGGCCGGTTTCAAGGCGCCGGTGCTGGACGACATCCGCAGCGAGATCTGGCTCAAGCTCTGGGGCAACCTCACCTTCAACCCGATCAGCAGCCTGTCGCACTCCACCCTGGTGGACATCTGCCAGCATCCGCTGTCGCGCGCCCTGGCCGAGAACATGATGCGTGAGGCGCAGGACGTGGCACACAAGCTGGGCATCCAGTTTCGCGTCAGCCTGGAAAAGCGCATCGCCGGCGCCGAGAAGGTCGGCAAGCACAAGACCTCGATGCTGCAGGACATCGAAGCGGGCCGCGCGCCCGAGGTCGATGCCCTGGTCGGCTCGGTGGTGGAACTGGGCCGCCTGACCCAGACGCCGACGCCGCACATCGACACGGTGTATGCCCTGGTCAAGCTGCTGGCCAGCACCATGGCCAGCGAGCGCGGCCAGGTGCGCCTGCAGCCGGCCTGATCAGCCCCCTGGCGGCGCAAGGCGCTGACCGCCAGCCTCAGTCACCGCCGGGCCGCCCTCAGGTGACTGAAGCCCCCTCGGGGGGCAGCGGAGCAAAGCGTAGCGTGGGGGCCATTCAAGGGCTGGCGGTCAGCGCCTTTTTCATGGCCTGGAGGGCGGCGTCGTCCACCAGCCCGTAGTCGAAGTCCTTGCCCAGGTCCAGCGCCTTGGACAGCATCGGACTGGGCGTCTTCAGGCCGGCGAGCAGCGCCGCCGCCTTCTTCACCGCATCGGCCGGCGCCGCCGGGTGCGCGTACAGGCCGTAGCCCCAGCTCGGGTTGGAGGCCGGCACGATCACCAGCTGCGCCATGTGGATGCGCTCGTCCGTGCCGTAGTGGGTCTTCATGGTCGAGCCCTGGGCCGTCTGCAGCCGCGTGATCAGGCCCACCCAGCGGTCGGCCTGCCAGTGGAAGGCGGCCTTGGTCGGCAGATAGCTCTGGCCCAGGCCCTGCTGCGGCACCACCTCCACCACCGTGCCGCACAGGTTCTCGGCCTGCACCAGGGCGGTGGTCACACCGCTTTTCATGCCGTAGCAGTTGGTGGTCTTGAGCCTGGCCAGCACCTTGGCCCGCTCTTCGGGCGGCAGGCTCTTGAGTTCGACCGGCTTGCCGTCCTTGAGCTTGCCGACGTCGCCCAGAATCAGGATGGCCGACTGGATGGGATCGATGTTGACCGCCACCGGCTTGTAGCCCGAGGCCAGTCCGACCACCGGGTTGCCGTAGACCCAGCAGGGCGGCGCCGGCTTCTTGATGGCGGTCAAGACATCCTGCGTTTCCCGGATGTTGAGCACCGGAGCGGTCGACAGGCCGGTGGGCTTGATGAACTCGATCAGCTCGCGCAGCGCGCTCTCGGTCTGCGACGAGCCTTCGCCGCGGATGACCTGCGGATTGAGGTAGAGACCTCCCTCGCAGGACTGGGCCTGGACGGACAGGCCGGCAGCGGCCAGGCAGGCGAACAGCAACGGCTTCTTCATCATTGTCTCCAACGCTTTTGAATCTTCCGGCAATCGCTGCACACTCCGTCGCCACCGCCGGTCCAGCTGGAATCAGGATACGTGGGGATACATTTTTTTCGTTAGGGGGATACGCTATCGCTTGACGGCGCGCAGTGAAAAGAGGCCTCAGGACAAACCCTAAAGCCCCCCGAGAATTGAGCAAACTTGATCACCGTCAAGAGTTTTTTGGCCCACTTGGGAAGACCATGTTGCCCGTGACGTCCCATCATTGGGACAGGCCCGGAGAAATACCGGACCGCCAGCGAGATCAGCCAACACAGGAGACAACCGAAATGAAAACCAGACTTGCACGCATCGGGAATGGATTGACCAAGGCCGCAGTCGGCGCGATCGCCGCGGCCGCCATGATGGCGACGGGCGCTGCCCACGCTGCCTGGGAGCCGACCAAGCCGGTCGAGTTCGTCGTCCCTGCCGGCACCGGCGGCGGCGCCGACCAGATGGCACGCCTGATCCAGGGCATCATCATCAAGCACAAGCTGATGAAGGAGTCGCTGGTTGTCGTCAACAAGTCCGGCGGCGCCGGCGCCGAAGGTTTCCTCTCGGTCAAGGAAGCCAAGGGCGATCCGCACAAGATCATCATCACGCTGTCGAACCTGTTCACCACCCCACTGGCCACCGGCGTGCCCTTCAACTGGCGCGACATGACGCCGGTGTCGATGATGGCGCTGGACCAGTTCGTGCTGTGGGTCAACGCCGAGAACCCCGCCAAGAACGCCAAGGACTTCTTTGCTGCCGTCAAGGCGCAGGGTCCGAGCAAGGCCAAGATGGGCGGCACCGGTTCCAAGCAGGAAGACCAGATCCTGACGGTGGGCATCGAGAAAGCCACCGGCACCAAGTTCATCTACATCCCCTTCAAAGGCGGTGGCGACGTGGCCGTGCAGCTGGTGGGCAAGCACGTCGATGCTTCCGTCAACAACCCGATCGAAGCCGTCGCCCAGTGGCGTGCCGGCCAGCTGCGCGCCCTGTGCGTGTTCGACGACAAGCGCATGCCTTACAAGACCAAGGTCACCGACACGATGTCCTGGGGCGATATCCCCACCTGCAAGGAGGCCGGCGTGTCGACCGACTACGTGATGCTGCGCGGCATCTTCGCAGCGCCTGGCATCAGCAAGGACCAGCTCGAGTACTACGGCACCCTGCTCAAGAAGGTGCGTGAGACCCCGGAGTGGAAGGAATACATGGAAAAGGGCGCCTTCAACACGACCAGCATGTCCGGCGACGAGTTCGCCAAGTGGCTGGGCAGCGCCGAGCAGATGCACCGCGAGCTCATGAAGGAAGCCGGCTTCATCGCCAAGTGATCCAGTGCGGGGCCCGCTCGGGCCCCGCCTCTTCTCCGGGACCGGCCGCCGCATCGGCCCCGTCATCTCTCCCCGCCCTGAACGGGCATTCTCAAAAAATACAGCAGGAGTTCCTGATGGAAACCGAATCGGGCGTCGAGCATCGCACTGGCGTCGCCACCTACGTCGTTGAAGTCGTCGTTGCCCTTCTTATCGTGGTGCTGGGCCTGGTGGTCCTGCAGGGCAGCTGGAAGCTGGGTTCGGGCTGGACCAGCGATGGCCCAGGCGCCGGCTATTTCCCCTTCTACATCGGCATCATTCTGTGCATCTCCGGTGCCGGCGTGGCCTTCCAGGCGCTCAAGAACAAGAACATGGAAGTGTTCGTCGACAACGAGCAGCTCAAGCGCGTCCTGTCGGTGCTGCTGCCCGCCCTGGTCTATGTGCTGTTCATCCAGCTGATCGGCATCTATGTCGCATCGGTCGTGTACATCGCGCTGTTCATGGTCATCCTGGGCAAGTACTCGCCCATCAAGAGCGTGATCACCGCCATTGCCGTGAATGCGCTGTTCTTCATGATGTTCGAGGTCTGGTTCAAGGTGCCCCTGTTCAAGGGCATGTGGGACCCGATCAGCTTCCTGGGCTACTGATTCTTCGCCCGCCTGCCTCAAAACCTATATAGACAAATGCCATGGACGAACTAAGCGCGCTCTTTCACGGATTCAGCGTCATCCTGACGCCAATGAACATCTTGCTGATGTTCGTCGGCATCATCCTGGGGGTGCTGATCGGGGTGCTGCCCGGCCTGGGCGGCGCCAACGGTGTGGCCATCCTGCTGCCCCTGACCTTCAGCATGTCGCCGACCTCGGCCATCATCATGCTGTCGTGCATCTACTGGGGCGCCCTGTTCGGCGGCGCCATCACCTCCATCCTGTTCAACATCCCCGGCGAACCCTGGTCGGTGGCGACAACCTTCGACGGCTACCCCATGGCCCAGAAGGGGCAGGCCGGCGGCGCCCTGACGGCGGCGTTCACCTCGTCGTTCATCGGCGCCTTCGTGGCCGTGCTGATGATCACCTTCCTGGCGCCCATGGTCGCCAAGTTCGCGCTGAAATTCGGCCCGCCTGAGTTCTTCGCGGTCTACCTTCTGACCTTCTGCAGCTTCGTGGGCATGGGCAAGGGCTCGCCGTTCAAGATCCTGGCCTCGATGACGCTGGGCTTCGCCCTGGCGGCTGTCGGCATGGACACGGTGACGGGCCAGCTGCGCCTGACCTTCGGCATCACCGAGCTGATGCGCGGCTTCGACTTCCTGATCGGCGTGATCGGCCTGTTCGGCATCGGCGAAATCCTGCAGTCGATGGAAGAAGGCCTGGAGTTCTCCGGCAAGAGCGCCAAGATCAGCCCCAAGGTGGTGCTCGAGACCTGGAAGAAGCTGCCGCAGTACTGGATGACCTCGATCCGCAGCTCGCTGATCGGCATCTGGATGGGCATCACCCCCGGCGGCGCCACCCCGGCTTCGTTCATGAGCTACGGCCTGGCCAAGAAAATGTCCAAGAACGGCGCCAACTTCGGCAAGGGCGAGATCGAGGGCGTCATTGCTCCCGAAACTGCGGCCCACGCCGCCGGCACCGCCGCCCTGCTGCCCATGCTGGCCCTGGGCATCCCGGGTTCGCCGACCGCTGCCGTGCTGCTGGGCGGCCTGCTGATCTGGGGCCTGCAACCCGGCCCGCTGCTGTTCGTCGAGCAGAAGGACTTCGTCTGGGGCCTGATCGCCTCGATGTACCTGGGCAACCTGGTCGGCCTGATCGTGGTGCTGACCACCGTGCCGCTGTTCGCCTCGATCCTGCGCATCCCCTTCTCCATCATCGCCCCGGTGATCGTGGTGATCTGCGCGATCGGCGCCTACACCGTGCACAACGCCATGCTCGACATCTGGCTGATGATGCTGTTCGGCGTGGTCGGCTACCTGTTCAAGAAGCTGGACTACCCGCTGGCGCCCCTGGTGCTGGCCCTGGTGCTGGGCGACAAGGCCGAGGACTCGTTCCGCCAGGCCATGCTGGTCTCGCAGGGCGAGCTGTCCATCATGTGGTCCAACCCCCTGGTCGGCGGCATCACCAGCCTGGCCCTGGTCCTGCTGCTGTGGCCGCTGATCTCCAGGCTAATCGCCAAGGTCCGCCCGCCCAAGGTCAATGAGTTCGCCGAAGAGCAACCGGTGGACTGAGCCTCACAGCACCCAACAAAAAAGCGGCCCTCGGGCCGCTTTTTTACTGAAGGACAAGGGCGGCAAGGGCGGCCCTTGTTTTGTCCTTAAATCTTTCCGCGCTGCTTGAGCCGGCTGAGCGTCTCGGCCGACAGGTTCAGGTAGGAGGCCAGCTCCTTTTTCGGGATGCGCTCGAACAGCTCGGGGTGCTTGCGCAAAAAGCGCTTGACCCGGCCCGGCGCGTCCAGCAGGTGCAGCGTGATGGTGTGGGCCATGATTTCGCTCATCAGGAACATCACGTCGCGCTCGAACAGCTGCTTGATCTCGCTGTGCCGGTCCAGGAAAGCGACCCATTCGGGCAGCGACAGCTTGGCCACTCTGGCCTTGGTCACGCTGACGATGCTGTAGGGCGTGGGCTGGCCCAGGCGCCAGGCGGCGTAGCTGGTCTCCATCTCGCGCTCGTCGGCGAAGCGCAGGATCATTTCCTTGGCTTCCTGGTTGCTCACCACCCGCTTGAGGATGCCGTCCAGGATGAAGTACTGCTCCATCTCGTGGACGCCCTGGTTGAGCAGAAAGTCCCCCTTCTGGCAGTCCACGATGACCAGATGGGTCTCCAGTTCGGCCGCCTGCTCGGCCGTCATCCCCTTGAGAACGCCGTTCTGCGCCAGCTGGACGCGAATCACGTTTTTCTCGGGATGGTTTTGGAGTGGCTGCATGGGTGCGGAAGGCTGGGAGATACCCGGGAAACACGGCTTGTGGCCGCCCGAATACTACGAAAATTGACCGTGGTCAATGGTGGAACTCGAATCGATTCCTATGATACCTCGGCGATGCAATGCCCCGCCCCGAGCCCTGGGGGAGGCGGCCGATCCCGGCCGCGTTGCTCGACTTTTACAGCAGTCAAACGAAGAGACATTTCATCCATGACCAATGAAACGCAAACCGGCGAGATGACCGACGGCTTCAACCTCGTCATCGACGCCCTCAAGCTCAACGGCATCGACAACATCTATGCCCTGCCCGGCATCCCGATCACCGACCTGACACGCAAGGCCCAGACCGCCGGCATGCGCGTCATTTCCTTCCGCCACGAGCAGCACGCCGGCAACGCCGCCGCCGCAGCAGGCTTCCTGACGCAAAAGCCCGGCATCTGCCTGACGGTGTCGGCGCCCGGCTTCCTCAACGGCCTGACGGCCCTGGCCAACGCCACGACCAACTGCTTTCCCATGATCCTGATCTCCGGCTCTTCCGAGCGCGAGATCGTCGACCTGCAGCAGGGCGACTATGAAGAGATGGACCAGCTGGCCATCGCCAAGCCCCTGTGCAAGGCTGCTTTCCGCGTGCTGCACGCCGAAGACATCGGTGTGGGCGTCGCCCGCGCCATCCGTTCCGCCCTGTCCGGCCGCCCCGGCGGCGTCTACCTGGACCTGCCGGCCAAGCTGTTCTCGCAGGCCATGGACGCCGTGGCCGGCAAGGCCTCGCTGATCAAGGTCGTCGATCCCGCGCCCAAGCAGATTCCCGCCCCCGAGGCCGTGCAGCGCGCCGTCAACCTGCTCAAGAGCGCCAAGAAGCCCCTGATTCTGCTGGGCAAGGGCGCCGCCTACGCCCAGTGCGATGCTGAAGTCCGCGCCCTGGTCGAAAAGACCGGCATCCCCTACCTGCCCATGTCCATGGCCAAGGGCCTGCTGCCCGACAACCACGCCCAGTCCGCCTCCGCCGCCCGCTCCTACGTGCTGGCCGAAGCCGACGTCGTGGTCCTGGTCGGCGCGCGCCTGAACTGGCTGCTGTCGCACGGCAAGGGCAAGACCTGGGGCAGCAAGGACGCCAAGGAAGCCGGTGGCCAGCAGTTCATCCAGATCGACATCTCGCCGACCGAGGCTGACAGCAACGTGGCCATCGCCGCGCCGCTGGTGGGCGACATCGGCTCCTGCGTCTCGGCCCTGCTGGCCGGCCTGGGCTCGAACATCGCCAAGCCGCCGGCGGAGTGGACCGGTGCGGTGTCCGAAAAGAAGGACAAGAACCTGACCAAGATGGCCGAGACCCTGGCCAAGACGCCCTCGCCCATGAACTTCCACAGCGCGCTCAACGTGGTGCGCAACCAGATCAAGGCCCATCCGGACGCCGTCCTCGTCAACGAAGGCGCCAACACACTGGACTTCGCGCGCAGCATCGTCGACATGTACGAGCCGCGCAAGCGCCTGGACGTGGGCACCTGGGGCATCATGGGCATCGGCATGGGCTTTGCCATCGCCGCCGCCGTGGAAACCGGCAAGCCGGTGATCGCCGTCGAGGGCGACAGCGCCTTCGGTTTCTCCGGCATGGAAGTCGAGACCATCTGCCGCTACAACCTGCCGGTGTGCGTGGTGGTCTTCAACAACAACGGCATCTACCGCGGCACCGACGTCAACGGCAGCGGCGGTACCGATGTGGCGCCCACGGTGTTCGTCAAGAATGCACGTTATGAAATGATGATGCAGGCCTTCGGCGGCGTCGGTGTGGTGGCCAACACCGCAGCCGAACTCGACAAGGCCATGACCGAAGCCATCGCTTCGGGCAAGCCCACGCTGATCAACGCGATCATCGATGAAACCGCAGGCACCGAGAGCGGGCGCATCACCAGCCTGAACCCGACCAGCGCTGCCAACAAGAAATAACCGAGTCACCCCCTAGGAGCAATGAAATGAGCAACAAACCCCTCGAAGGCATCAAGATCATCGACTTCACGCACGTGCAAGCCGGTCCTGCATGCACGCAGCTGCTGGCCTGGTTCGGCGCCGACGTGATCAAGGTCGAGCGTCCCGGCTCCGGTGACGTCACCCGCACCCAGTTGCAGGACATCCCGAACGTGGACGCCCTGTACTTCACGATGCTCAACAGCAACAAGCGCTCGCTGACGCTGGACACCAAGAAACCCCTGGGCAAGGAAGTGCTGGAAAAGCTGATCCGCGAATCCGATGTGATGGTCGAGAACTTCGGCCCCGGCGCGCTCGACCGCATGGGCTTCACCTGGGAACGCATCCAGGAACTCAACCCCAAGATGATCCTGGCTTCGGTCAAGGGTTTTTCCGACGGCCACCACTACGAAGACCTGAAGGTCTATGAAAACGTGGCCCAGTGCGCCGGCGGCGCCGCCTCCACCACCGGCTGGTGGAAGGGCGAGAACTCGCAGCCCACCATCTCCGCGGCCGCCCTGGGCGACAGCAACACCGGCATGCACCTGGCCATCGGCATCCTGACGGCCATCATCGGCCGCCAGCAGACCGGCAAGGGCCAGAAGGTCGCCGTCTCCATGCAGGACAGCGTGCTCAACCTGTGCCGCGTCAAGCTGCGCGACCAGCAGCGCCTGGAAAAGCTCGGCTACCTGGAAGAGTATCCCCAGTACCCGCACGAGATGGATGCGTTCAAGGACAAGGTGACGCCGCGCGGCGGCAATGCCGGCGGCGGCGGCCAACCGGGCTGGATTCTCAAGTGCAAGGGCCATGAGACGGACCCCAACGCCTACATCTATTTCACGGTGCAGGGCCACGCCTGGGCACCGATCTGCGATGCCATCGGCAAGCCCGAGTGGAAGACCGACCCGCTGTACATGACGGCCAAGGCCCGCCAGCCGCACATCAACGACATCTTCGCCACCATCGAAGACTGGCTCAAGGACAAGACCAAGTTCGAGGCCGTCGACGTGCTGCGCAAGTTCGACATCCCCTGCGCACCTGTGCTGTCGATGAAGGAAATCCTGGTCGACAAGTCGCTGATCGCGTCCGGCACCATCGCCGAAGTCAAGCACAAGACCCGCGGCAGCTACTGGACGGTGGGCAGCCCGATCAAGTTCTCCGACATGAAGCCCGAGATCACCGGTTCCCCCCTGCTGGGCGAGCACTCCGATGAAGTGCTGGCACAACTGGGCTACAGCAAGGAACAGATCGCCGACATGCACGCCAAAGAGGTGATCTGAGGCCGCACTTCCCAGCAAAAGCTGCGGGCTAGGAAAGACGGCGCCCACTCAGGCGCCGTTTTTTTTCCGCCCCACCCAGCCAGGACACGAGACAAGCATGCAATCGACAGTGAATTACCAACAGTTGGTCGAGGCCGTCGGCGATGCCGTCATGGCCGCCGACGCCAGCGGCGCCATCAACCTGTGGAACCCCGCCTGCGAGCGGATGTTCGGCTACACCGAAGCCGAGGCGCTGGGCAAGTCGCTGGACATCATCATTCCCCAGCGCCAGCAACAGCGCCACTGGGACGGCTATGCCCACACCATGGCCTCGGGCAAGACCAAGTACGGCACAACCGTGCTGCGGGTGCCGGCCGTGCACAAGGACGGCCACACCCTGTCCATCGCCTTTTCCGTCGCCCTGCTCTTCACGCCGGAGGGCAAGGTGGCCTCCATCGTCGCCGTGGTGCGCGACGAGAGCGCCAAGTTCGCCGAGGAGCGGGCCCTGCGCAAACGCCTGACCGAGTTGGAAACCCAGGCTGCCGGAGTCAAAACTGCATGAACCGCACGGGAAAGCGCCAACCCGGCCCGGTGATTACCATCGGAAGTTGAACCTTTCACTTCCAGCAGGATTTTTATGAGCAAAGCCTTAGACGGGGTCCGCATTCTCGATTTCACGCACGTCCAGTCCGGGCCGACCTGCACCCAGCTGCTGGCCTGGTTCGGCGCCGACGTGATCAAGGTGGAGCGCGCCGGTGAAGGCGACGCCACGCGCGGCCAGCTGCGCGACATCCCCGGTGTCGACAGCCTGTACTTCACCATGCTCAACCACAACAAGCGCTCGATCACGCTGGACACCAAGAAGCCCAAGGGCAAGGAGGTGCTGGACGCGCTGATCAAGACCTGCGACGTGCTGGTGGAGAACTTCGCGCCGGGCGCCCTGGACCGCATGGGCATCACCTGGGAGCACATCCAGAAGCTCAATCCGCGCATGATCGTCGCCTCGGTCAAGGGCTTCGGCCCCGGCCCCTACGAGGACTGCAAGGTCTACGAGAACGTGGCGCAATGCGCCGGCGGCTCGGCCTCGACCACCGGCTTCGACGACGGCCCGCCCATGGTCACCGGCGCCCAGATCGGCGACAGCGGCACCGGCTTGCACCTGGCCCTGGGCATCATGGCCGCCCTGTACCAGCGCAACACCACCGGCCGCGGCCAGAAGGTGCTGGCGCCCATGCAGGACGCCGTGCTCAACCTGTGCCGCGTCAAGCTGCGCGACCAGCAGCGCCTGGAGCGCACCGGCACCATGCACGAGTACCCGCAGTACCCGGACGGCAAGTTCGGCGAGGCCGTGCCGCGCGCCGGCAATGCCTCGGGCGGCGGCCAACCCGGCGCCATCCTCAAGTGCAAGGGCTGGGAGACCGATCCCAACGCCTACATCTACTTCATCACCCAGGGGGCCGTCTGGCCGGCGGTGTGCAAGGTGATCGGCGAGGAAGGCTGGATCGACGACGAGGCCTATGCCACGCCGCAGGCCCGATTGCTGCACCTCAAGCCCATCTTCGCGCGCATCGAGCAGTGGACCATGACCAAGACCAAGTTCGAGGCCATGGACATCCTCAACAAGTTCGACATCCCCTGCGGCCCCATCCTGTCGATGAAGGAAATCGCCGAAGAGCCCGCATTGCGCGAGACCGGCACCATCGTCGAGGTCGACCACCCCACCCGCGGCAAGTACCTCACCGTGGGCAACCCGATCAAGCTGTCGGACAGTCCGACCGACGTCACGCGCTCGCCCCTGCTGGGCGAGCACACGGACGACGTCCTCCAACAACTGGGCTACGGCGCCCAGGACATCGCCCAGTTGCGCGCCGAGCGTGTGATCTGAGCCTTTCCTGAGACGACCAGCCCGCACCGCAAGCAAAAGAACGAGACATCGCCTCCATGAACCATCCCATCATTCCCATCGCGGTGCTGGAAGTCTCCAAACAACGCAAGCGCCAGGCCCCCAAGGGCCGGCGCGTCGATCCGGCCGCGCTGGCCGAGGTGCAAGGCCTGCTGGGCGACGCGCCCCGCCGCGCCGACCTGCTGATCGAGCACCTGCACAAGATCCAGGACCATTTCGGCCACCTGCCTTCGGGCCATCTGGCGGCGCTGGCGCAGGAGATGCGCTTGTCCCAGACCGAGGTCTATGAGGTGGCCAGCTTCTACCACCACTTCGACGTGGTCAAGGAAGGCCAGGACGCGCCCGCCGCCCTGACGGTGCGCGTCTGCGACGGCCTGTCCTGCGAGATGGCCGGCGCCAAGGACCTGCTGGCCAAGCTGCCCTCTATCCTGGGCCGCGACGTGCGCGTCATCCCGGCGCCCTGCGTGGGTCGCTGCGAACAGGCCCCGGTGGCCGTGGTGCACCAGAACCCCATCCCCAACGCGAGCTGCGAGGCCGTGCAGGCGGCAGTGGCCGCCGGCGCCACCACCGACACGGTCGAAGGCTTCATCGACATGGCCGCCTACCAGCAGGACGGCGGCTATGCCCTGCTCAGGCAATGCATGAGCGGCGAGCGCGATGTGGAGGCTGTCATCAAGACCATGGAAGACTCCGGCCTGCGCGGCCTGGGCGGCGCAGGCTTCCCCACCGGGCGCAAGTGGCGCATCGTGCGCGCCGAAAAAGGCCCGCGCCTGATGGCGGTGAACATCGACGAGGGCGAGCCCGGCACCTTCAAGGACCGCGTCTACCTCGAAAAAGACCCGCACCGCTTCCTCGAAGGCATGCTGATTGCCGCCTGGGCGGTAGGCATCGAGAAGATCTACATCTACCTGCGCGACGAATACCACGGCTGCCGCACCATGCTCGAGGCCGAGCTGGACAAGCTGCGTCTGGCCCCGCCCGTGGCCGGCCTGCCCGAGATCGAGTTGCGCCGCGGCGCCGGCGCCTACATCTGCGGCGAAGAGTCGGCCATGATCGAGTCGATCGAAGGCAAGCGCGGCATGCCGCGGCTGCGCCCGCCTTACGTGGCCCAGGTCGGCCTGTTCGGCCGCCCGACGCTGGAGCACAATTTCGAGACGGTGTACTTGGTACGCAAGTTCCTGGAGCAAGGCACGGAATGGTTCACCAAGCAGGGCCTGAACGGGCGCAAGGGCCTGCGGGCATTCTCGGTGTCGGGCCGGGTGCGTGAGCCGGGCGTGAAGATCGCACCGGCCGGCATCACCATCCAGGCGCTGATCGACGACTACTGCGGCGGCATGCTGGAGGGCCAGAGCTTCTACGGCTACCTGCCCGGCGGCGCCTCGGGCGGCATCCTGCCGGCCTCGCTCAACGCCATCCCGCTGGACTTCGACACCCTGCAGCCCTACGGCTGCTTCATCGGATCGGCCTCGGTCATCGTTCTGTCCGACAAGGACACGGCCACCGAAGCGGCGCGCAACATGATGCGCTTCTTCCACCATGAGTCCTGCGGCCAGTGCACGCCCTGCCGCGTCGGCACGGCCAAGGCCGCCCACCTGATGGAACAACCCAAGTGGGACCTGCCGCTGCTGGCCGACCTGTCGCAGGTGATGCGCGATGCATCCATCTGCGGCCTGGGCCAGGCTGCGCCCAACCCCATGGACTGCGTCATCAAGTATTTCCCGCACGAGCTGAATTGAAGGGCTTCCGACCATGAACGCAATCACCCGACAAGAACTGGCCCAGCTCGACACGCCCACCGTCAGCTTCAGCCTCAACGGCCGTGAAGTGACAGGCCGCGCCACCGAAACCATCCTGGAAGTGGCCAAGCGCGAGGGCATCGAGGTGCCCCACCTCTGCTACAAGGAAGGCATGGAGGCCGTGGGCAACTGCCGCTCCTGCATGGTGGAGATCAACGGCGAGCGCGTGCTCGCCCCCTCCTGCTGCCGCGCCCCCACGGCCGGCATGAAGGTCACGACCGACAGCGAGCGCGCCGTCGCCGCCCAGAAGATGGTGCTGGAGCTGCTGCTGTCGGACATGCCCGAGAAGGACTACACCCGCCACAACGAAGTCGACCAGTGGGCCGCAAAGATCGGTGTGGGCAAGCCCCGCTTCGAGGCGCGCGCACCTGTCCAGTACGACTACTCCCACCCGGCCATCGCCGTCAACCTGGACGCCTGCATCCAGTGCACGCGCTGCCTGCGCGCCTGCCGCGACGAACAGGTCAACGACGTGATCGGCCTGGCCTTCCGCGGCGACCAGGCCAAAATCGTCTTCGACATGGACGACCCCATGGGCGCGTCCACCTGCGTGGCCTGCGGCGAATGCGTGCAGGCCTGCCCCACCGGCGCCCTGATGCCGGCGCGCGACGCGGCCCTGGCCGTGCCGGACAAGCAGGTCGAGTCGGTCTGCCCCTATTGCGGCGTCGGCTGCCAGCTGACCTACAACGTCAAGGACGACAAGATCCTGTTCGTCGAGGGCCGTGACGGCCCGGCCAACCACGGCCGCCTGTGCGTCAAGGGCCGCTACGGCTTCGACTACGCCCACCACCCGCAGCGTCTGAAGGTGCCGCTGATCCGCCGCGCCGGCGTGCCCAAGACGGGCGACTTCATCATGGATCCGGACCGGGTGATGGACGTCTTCCGTGAAGCCACCTGGGAAGAGGCGCTGGAGTTCGCCGGCGGCAAGCTGGCCGCCATCCGCGACCAGCACGGCAAGAAGTCGCTGGCCGGCTTCGGCTCGGCCAAGGGCAGCAACGAAGAGGCCTACCTGTTCCAGAAGCTGGTGCGCACCGGCTTTGGCAGCAACAACGTCGACCACTGCACCCGCCTGTGCCACGCCTCCTCGGTCGTGGCCCTGCTCGAGGGTATTGGTTCGGGGGCAGTCTCCAACCCGGTGATGGACGTGACCAAGGCCGACGTGGTCGTCATCATCGGCGCCAACCCCACGGTGAACCACCCCGTGGCCGCCACCTGGATCAAGAACGCGGTGCAAAACGGCACCAAGCTGATCGTCATGGACCCGCGCCGCTCGGACCTGACCCGCATGGCCCACCGCCATCTGCAGTTCAAGCCCGACACCGACGTGCCCATGCTCAACGCGATGATGAACGTCATCGTCACCGAAGGCCTGGTCGACAAGGAGTTCATCGAGAGCCGCACCATCGGCTACGAGGAGCTGCGCAAGAACGTCGAGGGCTACACGCCCGAGCTGATGGCCCCCATCTGCGGCATCGACGCCGACACCCTGCGCTACGTGGCCCGTTTGTTCGCCACCTCCAAGGGCTCGATGATCCTGTGGGGCATGGGCGTGTCGCAGCACGTGCACGGCACGGACAACGCGCGCTGCCTGATCGCCCTGTCGCTGATGACAGGCCAGATCGGCCGTCCCGGCACCGGCCTGCATCCCCTGCGCGGCCAGAACAACGTGCAGGGCGCTTCCGACGCCGGCCTCATCCCCATGATGCTGCCGGACTACCAGCACGTCTCCAAGCCCGAGGTGCGCGCCAGTTTCGAGAAGGCCTGGAAGCTCTCGCCCGGCACGCTGGACGACCAAGTCGGCCTGACGGTGGTCGAGGTGATGCACGCCATCAAGAAGGGCGGCATCAAGGGCATGTACGTGCAGGGCGAGAACCCCGCCATGTCGGACCCGGATGCCAACCACGCCCGTGAAGCCCTGGCGGCGCTGGACCACCTGGTGGTGCAGGACATCTTCCTGACCGAGACCGCCTACCTGGCCGACGTCATCCTGCCGGCTTCCGCCTTCCCCGAAAAGGACGGCAGCTTCACCAACACCGACCGCCTGGTGCAGATGGGCCGCAAGGCCATCAACCCGCCCGGCGACGCCCGGCAAGACCTGTGGATCATCCAGGAGATCGCCAATCGCATGGGCTGCGGCTGGACCTACAAGCATGTGAGCGAAGTCTTTGACGAGATGCGCCACACCATGCCCAGCATCGGCGGCATCACCTGGGACAGGCTGGAGCGCGAGCATTCGGTCACCTACCCCTGCATGAAGGAAGGCGACCCGGGCGACTCGGTGGTCTTCGTCGACGAGTTCCCGCGAGAAGGCGGCCGCGCCCGCTTCGTGCCGGCCGACATCATCCCGGCCAACGAGCGGCCCGACACCGAATACCCCCTGGTGCTGATCACCGGCCGCCAGCTGGAACACTGGCACACCGGCAGCATGACGCGCCGCGCCACGGTGCTGGATGCGCTGGAACCCGATCCGGTCGCCCTGGTCCATCCGCTGGACCTGGCCGCCATGGGCGGCAAGCCGGGCGACGTGATCACCATCGAGTCGCGCCGCGGCGAGGTGGTGCTCTATGCGCGCGCCGACGAGAACTCGCCGCGCGGCGCGATCTTCGTGCCCTTCTGCTACTACGAGGCGGCCATCAACCGGCTGACCAACGCGGCGCTGGACCCGTTTGCCAAGATTCCGGAGTTCAAGTACTGCGCCATCCGCGCCACGCTCGGCGGCCAGCTGCAGGAGCAGGATAGCTACGGCGGCGGCCAGGCCCTGAAGAACGCCGTCGTGGCGGCTGCAGCGGCCTGATCAGGCGGCGGCTGCGTCGGGCGCCAGGAAGCGCTCGACCAGCCGCGTCCAGTAGGCGGCGCCCACCGTGAGGTTGGCGTCGTTGAAGTCGTAGGCGGCGTTGTGCAGCATGGGGCTGGCCTCACCGTTGCCCAGGCGCAAAAAGCAGCCAGGCCGGTGCAGCAGGTAATGGGCAAAGTCCTCGCTGCCGGTCACCGGGCCAAAAGGCGCGACCGTCCGTTCGGACCCCACCAGTTCTTCGGCGACGCCACGTGCGAATTCGGTCTCGGCCGCGCTGTTGACCAGCACCGGATGGCCGCGGTGGTAATCGATCTCCACCGTGCCGCCGTAGCCCGCCACATGCTGGGTCACCAGCTCGGTGATGCGCTGCTGCAGGCGATCACGCACCGCGGGGTGGAAGGAGCGCACGCTCAAGCCCATGGAGGCGCTCTCGGGAATCACGTTGTTGGCGATGCCGGCGTTGAGCGTGCCGATGGTCACCACGGCCGTCTGCACCGGGTCGATGTTGCGCGCCACCACGCTTTGCAGCGCCATCACCAGGCTGCCGGCAATCAGGATGGGATCGACCGCTAGGTGCGGCCGCGCCGCATGGCCGCCCTTGCCGTGGATGAGAATCTCCACCGTGTCGGACGCGGACATGAAGGGCCCGCTGCCGAACAGAAAAGTGCCGGCCGGCGCGCCCGGGTGGTTGTGCAGGCCGAAGATGGCATCGCAGGGAAAGCGCTCGAACAGGCCGTCGGCAATCATCTGCTGGGCGCCGCTGTTGCGCCCGCCCTCCTCCGCCGGCTGGAACACCAGGTTGAGCGTGCCGGAGAACTGCTTTGTCCTGGCCAGTTGCCGCGCCGCGCCCAGCAGCATGGTGGTGTGGCCGTCGTGGCCGCAGGCATGCATGGCGCCGGCCACCTGGCTGGCGTGCTGCACGCCGCTGGCCTCCAGGATGGGCAGGGCGTCCATGTCGGCGCGCAGGCTGACTTTGCGTTGGCCATCGCCCAGCTGCATGCGCCCGACCACGCCGTGGCCGCCGACATTGCGCGTCACCTCGTAGCCCCACTCCGTCAGCCGTGAAGCCACCATTTCGGCGGTGGCTGCCTCCTTGAATGAGAGCTCGGGGTTGCGGTGCAGCTGGTGGCGGATCTGCGTGAGGAAGTCCTGCGCATCAGCCAGGTCGCCGACCTGGCAGTAGGCCTTGTAGGCCGTGCTCATGCTGCTGCCCCGTGCGGTGTGCCTCCCGCACCCAGGTCCCAGTACAGGCCGGTCATGATGCCCAGGCCCTCGCGCAGGATCTCGGGCGGCAGGTGCTCGTTGGGCGCGTGCTGCGAGCAGCCCGGGTAAGAGTGCGGCACCCACACGGCTGTCAGGCCCAACACGTCGGTGAAGATGTCGTTGGGCAGGGAGCCGCCCAGGTTGGGCAGCACGGCCGGCTTCTTGCCACTGCTCTCGGTGATGGACGCCACGGCCCACTGCACCCAGGCGTTGTCCGGATCGATGCGTGTGGCGGCGAACATCTCATCGCGCGCCATGCTCAGTTTCACCATGGGAAAGCCCGCGGCATCCAGGTGGCGGCGCAGGGCCGGCAGGATGTCTTGCGGGTCTGGCCCCACGACAAAGCGCAGCTGGCAGCGGGCCCAGGCGCGCGGCGGGATGGCGTTGACCGGCGTGTCGGGATTGCCGGTCTTGAAGGCCAGCACCTCGAAGGAGCTCCAGCCGAACACCCGCTCGGCCGGCGACAGGCCGGGCTCGCCCCACCAGGGCTCGATCTGCGGGCCATCGGCGCCGCCATCGACCTCGCAGTCGGCCAGAGCGCGGCGCACCGAAGCCGGCAGTTCCTTGGGCACCCATTCGGGCACGCGGATCTGGCCGGTGGGCGAGGTGATGCTGGCAATCGCATGGGCCAACTGGATGCCTGGGTTGGAGATCAGGCCACCCCAGTTGCCCGAGTGGTGGCCGCCCTTGCGTGCCTCGATGGTCAGGTCGAAGTTGCAGCAGCCGCGCGAGCCCAGGAAGATGGTGGGACGCTCGGCGCGCAGGCGCGGGCCGTCGGAAGCGAGCATGACGTCGGCGTTGAACAAGGCCTTGTTGGCCTCGCACAGCTCGCGCAGGCCGGGCGAGACCACTTCCTCGCCCATCTCGATCAGGTACTTGGCATTGAAGCCGAGGCGGCCGCGCAGCTTGAGCACGTTGGCCATGGCCTGCATGTTGACCGAGTGCTGGCCCTTGTTGTCGGCGATGCCGCGGCCATACCAGCGGCCTTCCGACTCGGTCAGCTGCCAGGGTGAGAGGCCAGCCTTCCATTCCGGCTCCAGGCCGCGTATCACGTCGCCGTGGCCATAGCCAAAGACAGTGGGCAAGGCCGGGTCCTCGATGCGCTGGGCAAACAAAAAGGGCGCCTTGGCCTTGGGGTGGGTCAGCAGGCGGCACTCGAAGCCCATGGCCTCGAAGGCCGGCTGCATCTCCGCCTCCAGGTACTGCTGCAGGGCGGCGCCGCGCTCGGGATTCTGGCTCTCTGTGGGGATGGCCACACGCCGCGCCAGGGTCTGGCGGAAGTCGCCGGAGTCGAATTGGGCGTGGGCTGCTTGCAGGGCTTGGGCACGGGTCATGCGGGTTCCTCAGCGGCCACAGGGGCGGCGGCGTACAAATGACAGGCTACTCTTCCCGGCGCGCCGGCGGAAGCCTGGAGCAGGGGCATGGCGCTGTCGCAGTGCGCCATGCGCTGCGGGCAGCGCGGGTGGAAGGCGCAGCCGCTGGGCGGGTTGAGCGGATCGGGGAAAGACAAGCCCAGGCCGGTCTCGGGCAAGCCCAGGCCGGGCTCGGGCGTGAGCACCGACGCCAGCAGGGCTCGGGTGTAGGGATGGCGCGGCCCATGGAACAGGTCGGCCGTGGGCGCCTGCTCCACCACCTTGCCCAGGTACATCACGGCGACCTGGGTGGCGATGTGCTCGACGACAGCCAGGTTGTGGCTGATGAAAACGTAGCTCAGGCCGAACTCGCGGCGCAGTTCCAGCAGCAGGTTCAGGATCTGGGCCTGGACCGACACGTCCAGCGCCGAGGTCGGCTCGTCGCAGATGACGATCTCCGGCCGCATCACCAGGGCACGGGCGATCGCCACCCGCTGGCGCTGGCCGCCCGAGAGCTGGCCCGGCGTGCTGGCCGCATAGCGCGCAGGCAGGCCCACGCGTTCGAGCATCTCCATGGACTGGCGGCGCCGCTCTGCACGTGTGCCAATGCCGTGCACTTCCAGCGGCAGGCTCACGATGTCGGCGATGCTGCGGCGCGGATTGAGCGAGGAGTACGGATCCTGGAATACAGGCTGGATGCGCCGCGCCACGGCCTTACGGTCCAGTCCTGCAACGTCCTGGCCGTCCAGGGTGATGCGGCCGCCACTGGGCGCTGTCAGGCCCAGCAGCATGCGCGCCAGGGTCGACTTGCCGCAGCCGGATTCGCCGACGATGCCCAGCACCTCGCCCTTTTTCAGTGTCAGGTCCACGCCGTTGACCGCGTGCAGCGTACGCTTGGGCTGGAAGAAGCCTCCGCCGATGGCGAAGCTGCGGCTCAGGCCATGGGCTTGCAACAGAGCTTGGCTCATGCCGGCACCTCGTCGAGGATGCAACGCCAGCTCTGGCCGGCGTCCGAGGCCTTGACCGGCACCTGCTGGGCGCAGACCGGCTGGGCGAAAGCGCAACGCTCGCGGAACCCGCAACCCTGCACCTCACCGACCAGCGAAGGCACGACGCCGGGAATGGTGCCCAGCAGGCCGCCGGGCGCGGTGCGCCCCGGCACCGGGATGCAGGCCAGCAGGCCCCGGGTATAGGGATGGTGCGGCTCGGCGAACATCTCGCGCACCGGGCCCTCCTCCACCACCTGGCCGGCGTACATCACGGCCACGCGGTGGGCGATGCGCGCCACTACGCCCAAGTCGTGGGTGATCAGCACCATGGCGATGCCCAGCTCCTGCTGCAGGTCGGCCAGCAGCCGCAGGATCTGCGCCTGGATGGTCACATCCAGCGCGGTGCTGGGCTCGTCAGCGATCAGCAGCTCGGGGCCGCACATCAAGGCCATGGCGATCATCACCCGCTGGCGCAGGCCGCCCGAAAGCTGGTGCGGGTACTGGCCCAGCCGCTGCGCGGCGGAAGCGATGCCCACCTTGCCCAGCAGCTCGATGGCACGATCGCGCGCCTCGGTGACGCTGGCCTTGCGGTGGTGCAGATAGGGCTCCATCAGCTGGTCGCCGATGGTGTAGGCCGGGTTCAAAGCCGTCATCGGCTCCTGGAAGATCATGGCCATCTTGTTGCCGCGCAGCGCGTTGATGCGCTGCGCACTGGCGGTGGCCAGGTCTTCGCCCAGGAAGGACAGTCGCCGGGCGCTGCGCTTGGCCGCCTTGGGCAGCAGGCTCATCAAGGCCAGCGAGGTGATGGACTTGCCGCAGCCCGACTCGCCGACGATGCACAGGGTCTCGCCCCGGCGCACGCTGAAGGACACGTCGCGCACCGCGTGCAGGCTGCCGCGGCCGGTGGCGATGTCCACCGACAGGCCTTGGACTTCAAGCACCACATCGGCGCTCATGCGCGCTCCCCCGGCGCCATCAGCTGGTGCAGGCCATCGCCCGCCAGGTTGATGGAAAAGATCAGCAGGGCCAGGGCGCTGCCGGGCAGCGCGATCAGCCAGAACGAGAAGAACATCGAGGCCTTGGCTTCCGAGATCATCAGGCCCCAGGAGGGCAGCGGCGGCTGCACGCCCAGGCCCAGAAAGGACAGGGAGGCCTCCAGCAAGATGGCACTGGCCGCCTCCAGCGTGGCCACCACGATCAGCTGCGGCAGCACATTGGGCAGCACCTCGCCCAGCAGGATACGGCGGGTGGAGGCGCCGGCCGACTGCGCGGCCGCCACGTAGTCCAGCGAGCGCACCTGCTGCGTGGCGCTGCGCATGACCACGGCGAAGCGGTCCCACTTGAGCAGGCCCAGCACCAGGATGACCACCGTGAGCGAGCCGCCCAGCAAGGCCACCGTGGCCAGGGCCACCAGGATCACCGGCATGGCCAGGCGCGTGGTGACCAGAAAGCTCACCACCATGTCGGCCTTGCCGCCGAAGTAGCCGGCCAGCATGCCCATGGTGGTGCCGATCAGGCCGGAGATCAGGGCTACGCTGGCCCCGATCAGCAACGAGATGCGCGCGCCGTACAGCAGGCGCGACAGGTAATCGCGGCCCAGCGGGTCCGTGCCCAGCACGTGGTTCCAGGCGCCGCCCTCGTACCAGCCGGGCGGCACGTTGCGATTCGCCAGGTCTTGCGCATAGGGGTCGTAGGGTGCGAACAGCGGCGCGAAGACGGCCATGAGCAGGATCAGCAGCAACAGGCCGCCGCCGACCAGCAAGGCCTTGTTGCGCAGCAGCTTCTGGAACAAAGTGGCGTTCATGCTTCAGGCGACGCGGATGCGCGGGTCCAGCCAGGCGTTGGCGATGTCGGAAGCCAGGGTCAGCACCACGTAGATCACCGACAGCAGCAGCACGATCAGCTGCATCACAGGGTAGTCCTTGAAGGTGATGCTCTGGTAGGCCAGGTAGCCCAGGCCGTCCAGAGCAAAGATGGTTTCGATGACCACCGAGCCGCCCAGCAGAAAGCCCAGTTGCACGGCGGTCAGCGCCACCACCGGCACCACGGCATTGCGCAGTGCGTGCTTGAAGATCACGGTGCGCACCGGCAGGCCCTTGGCGCGGGCCGTGCGGATGTAGTCGGCCTCCAGCACCTCGATCATGCCGGCGCGAATCAGGCGCATGAAGGCCGGCGCCGCGTAATAGCCCAGGGCGATGGTGGGCATGATGAAGTGCAGCCAGCTGTCGCTGCCCGACACCGGCAGCACGGCCAGGGTGATGGAGAACAGCATGATCAGCAGCAGGGCGAAGAAGAAGTTCGGCAAGGCCTGGCCGATCACCGCGATGCCCAGGCAGAGACGGTCGATCCAGCTGTTCTTGTAGACCGCCGCCAGCACGCCCAACGGCACCGAGATCAGCAAGGCGAACAGCAGCGAGCTCAGGCCCAGCAGCAAGGTGGTGGCCAGCTTGTCCAGGATCAGCGGGCCCGCCGCCGTCTTGAAGTAGATGGACTCACCGAAGTCGCCGCGCAGGAGCTGGCCCAGCCAGCTGCCGTACTGCACGGGCAGCGGACGGTCGAAGCCGTAGGTCTTGCGAATCAGCTCGATGTCGGCCTGACGGGCACCCTCGCCGGCGATGGCGATGGCCGGGTCGCCCGAGAGGCGCAGCAGCAGGAAGGCGGCCATGGAGACGGCCAGCGCCACCAGCAGGGCCAGGCCCAGCCGTTTGAGGATGTAGGCTGACATTCAGGAGGCGGGATGCTGCTGCTGGCGGAAGGCTGGCTGCGGCAAGCTCACTTCCAGCCCATTTCCCAGAAGCGCACCAGTTCGTCGGGATAGGCCTTGAACGTCAGCTCCTTGCTGGCCACGTAATAGACCGGCAGCGACCACAGGGGCACGGCATGGGCGCGCTCCGCAATCAAGGCCAGGGCCGTCTTGTAATAGGCCTTGCGGGTGGTCGGGTCGACCGAGTTGTTGCCGCGGTTGAGCAGGTCGCGCACCTCGCCGTCGCGTGTGACGTCGTCCGACTCGAAGCCGAAGTACACCGGCGTGGCGGCGGAGACGTCGTTGACCGAGAACGAGCCCCAGGTCTGGTGCGTGAGCTGCGCCTTGTTGGCGCGGATCTGCTCGCGCATGGCGGCGTACTGCGGGAAGCTGAGCTTGGCGCGGATGCCCACAGCGCGCAGGTAGTTGATCAGCGCCTCGGTCTGGTTGCGCTCGCGGTAGGCCACGATTTCCGTGTCAAAGCCGTTGGGGAAGCCCGCCTCGGCCAGCAGCTTCTTGGCCAGCTCCGGGTCGTACTTGTAGCGCGCCGCACCCTCGTCCGAGCAGCCGAACTGGGCCGGGAAGCAGATGGTGTTGATCACGCGCGAGCCGCCGCCGACGATGCTCTTGCTGATGGCCTCACGGTCGATGGCATGGTTGATAGCCTTGCGCACGCGGATGTCCTTGAACTGCGGCGAGGGGCTGCCGTCCATGGCATTGAGCTGCATGAAGACGATGCGCATGGTCTCGCCACTGACCACCTGCAGCTTGGGCGCCTTGGCGGCCTGGTCGGCCTGGTCCTTGGGCACATGCATGATCAGATCCGTGCTGCCGGAGAGCACTTCGGCCATCTGGGTCTGGCGGTCCGGGATGAAGCGGATCTCGATCTTGGCGATCTTGGGCAGGGGCTTGGGCGAGTCCTTGAAGTAGGCGGTGTTGCGCTCCAGCACGATGGACTTGCCCGGCGTGTACTGCGTGACCTTGTAGGGGCCCGAGCCCACCGGCTTGAGGTTCATGCCCTTGGGGCCGGCTTCGGTGTAGTACTTGACCGGATGGATCACCACGGGGCCGGCCAGGTACTCGATGGCGGCCGGGAAGATCTTCTTGGTGGTCAGCCGCACCTTGTACTTGCCGAGTTTTTCGGCCTTCTCGATCCAGTTGACGTTGGCCTGGGTCGTGACCTTGTTGGCCGGGTCGGCGATGAAGTTCAGGGTGTAGACCACCGAATCGGCGTCGAACTCTTCGCCGTTGTGGAATTTGATGCCCTCGCGCAGGTCGAAGTCGATGACACGCTCATTGACCTGCTTCCAGCTCTTGGCCAGCTGGCCCTTGTACTCGTTGGTCACCGGGTCGCGGTAGATCAGCGTGTCCCAGACGTTGGCGCCGATGATGACGCCGATGCGCACGTTGTTGAAGAAGGGGTCGACGCTTTCTGGTGCCTGGTCGTAGGCGAAGCGCAGTGTGTCGTCTTTTTTGGCCGCTTGCGCCGTGCCTGCGAGGCCGGCCATGGAGAACAAAAGTGCGCAGGTGATGGACCGCGCAATGGACTTCTTTGTGACTTCGAACTTCATGTCGCCCCTCGGTCGATGTGTGAAATTCAGTGTAAGCCAGAATCAGGCCAGCCCCTGCAGGGCAGGCCCCAGGCACGGTCAGCCGTGGGCTGCGCGCGAGTCCTTTGGCGCCTGCTCTCGCTCTTGCAAGCCGTAGTCGCGGGTGACTTCGGCGATGCGCAGCCGGTAGTCCTTGAACATGGTGGTGCGGCCGGCGCTCTGAGCGGCGCGGTGCGCCTCCAGGTTGCGCCAGGCCGTCAGGCAGGCGTCATCCCGCCAGAACTGCAGCGACAAGAGCTTGTCCGGATCGGTCAGGCTCTGGAAGCGCTCGATGGAGATGAAGCCATCCATCTTCAGCAGTTCGGTCTTGAGTTCGGCGGCCCAGTTCAGGTAGCCCTCGCGGTGCGCCGGGTCGGGCCAGACTTCAAAGATCACGCTCACCATGGTGTGTCCTTTCTTCTTTCAATGCACAAACAGGGGGCTGCTGATGTTGGCCAGCGGCCGGAACCCTTCCTGCGCCCCGAAATACGAAGCAAACTGGCCTGTAGAGCGCATGGATATTGCGAAAGTTGCTACGATTTCAATAGCAATTGCAGCGCCGGGGCAGGCATGGCAGCCCTCGCCGAAGCCCATGCTGCGCGGCTGCGGGCGCTGCGGGTCGAAGCGCTCAGGCTCGATATTGAGCGCAGCGTCGCGGTTGGCGGCGGCCAGAACCACCAGCACGCCCTGCCCCGCCGCGATGCGCTGGCCGGCGAGTTCCAGGTCCTGCGCGGCAAAGCGCCGCGTGTTCTGCGTGGGCGCGCACCAGCGCTCCACCTCGGTCACGAAGGAGCGCATGTGGTCCGGCGCCGGCTGCTCACGCAGCTGCAGCACTGTGTGGCCGATCAGGGCGGCAGTGGCGTCCAGCGACTGCTGCATGAACGCGATGCGGTTGGCCGCCTGCACAGACCCCAGGCCCAGGGCCTGGCCTTGTGCCATCAAGGCGGCCGCGCCCTCCACCGCCCGGCCGACCGCATCCGCCGACGCACCTGGCGCGATGCCGGCGACAAAGCTGCGCACCCACTCGCATGTGGCGTCGCGCTGCGCCGCGGGCACACCCAGCAGCAGAGCCAGGGCCCGCACCGGCAGGCGGGCCATGAAGGCGTTGGGATCTTCGACATCCGCCAGTTCCTGCGAGGCCGCGCGGGCTGCGGCCGCCACGTCGTCCAGGCTCCAGCGGCGCGCCGCCTGTTCCACTGCCGGCTTATGAGCGGCGTGGAAGTCACCATCCGTCATGCGCACCAGCTGCGCAAAGACCTCGCCCGCGGCCGTGCCCAGCAAGGCCGTTGGCACGGGCTCGGCCGGCGGCCGCACGCGCAGCTGCGGATGGGCCAGGGCCGCGGCCACGGTCGCTAGGCTGCTGGCCACCCAGAGATTCAGCGTGGGGTCGAAAAACAGCGGCTGCTCTTCGCGCAGGCGCCGGTAGTAAGGCCAGGGATCAGCGTGGGTGACGGCAGTGACAGCGTTGATAGCGGCGTTCTCAGGATGCATGGGGCAAGTGTGTTTGCCGCCTGCCGGTTTGTCGAGCCGGAACAGTTTGGCGGCGGGCAAACTGTTGGCGCTAGCCAGGCGCTGCGCCGGGCAGTATGGTTGCACCATGCCCTCCTCTGCTTCCACCACCGAACCCGACATCGCCCGCCTGGCCGCCACCGTGGGCGACGCCCGCCGCATCCAGATGCTGTGCCTGCTGATGGAGGGCCGCGCGCTCACCGCCAAGGAGCTGGCCCTGGGCGCCGGCATCGAGCCGGCCACCGCCACCGCGCATCTGAAGCGCCTGCTCGATGACGGCCTGCTGGAATCCACCGCCCAGGGCCGCCACAAGTACTTCCGCTTTGCCTCCGAGCAGGTGGCGCAGATGGTGGAGTCGCTGATGCGCGTGGCTCCGCCGCGCAAGCTGCAACCGGCCGCCAAAGCCGATGAGCCGATTCGCCGTGCGCGCTTTTGCTACGACCACCTGGCGGGCAGTCTGGGCACGGGCTTGTTGGCGCTGCTTCTGAAGAAGGGCTGGCTGGAGACAGATGCGGAAGACCCGCGGCAACTGCTGATCACGGCCAAGGGCGACAAGGCGCTCACGGCACTAGGCCTTGATGTGGACGCCGCCCGCGCCCGCCGCCGCCAGTTTGCCTGTCGCTGCCTGGATTGGTCCGAGCGCAAAGACCATCTGGGCGGCGCATTGGGCGCGGCGCTGGCGGAGCAGTTCAAGGCACTGAAGTGGATCAGCCGGGAGAAGCACAGCCGGGTGGTGAAGGTGACGGCGCTGGGGAGGTCGCAGTTGCAACAACTGGGACTGGCGCTAGCATGAAGCCTGCCCCTCGCCAAAGGAGAAATGCCATGTGGATCCAGGCCGCCCCCGCGCTCATTGCTTTCACTACCCTCCTGCTCCCCGCCATGGCGCAAGCCCAGGTGTTCCGCTGCACCAATGCAGCAGGCCAGACCGAGTACATGGACGCGCCCTGCGCCGGCGGCAAGGGCCGCACGGTTGAGGTCGACCAGAACACCTTGCCCGGCCAGGCCGGCCGTGAGCAGGTCTTGAAGGACGAAAACGAACGCTTGCGCAACGCCCAGGCGGCCAACCAGCGCAATGCAGCGGCCGATGTCCCCCTGGGCCGCACCGAGGCCGATCTGCAGGCCGAGCGGGCCAACTCTTACGAATGCAAGCGTGCCACGCGCAGCTACGAGGTGGCGGCCAGCTCAATCCACTCCTGGCGCAACACCGAGCCGGAGGAACTGGCCATGTACAGCGCCTGCGGCATGCGCGTGCCGGACAAGACCGTGGTCAACAACGTCTACGTCAGCGGCTGGGCGCAGCCTGTGCGCATGGCCCGCTGCGACCGGCGCGACTGCCGCGATGCGCTGGGCAACCAGTACACCCGCGGTCCCGGCGGCAGCTACCGCAATGCACGCGGCATCTGTACCCTGTCAAATGCCCGGCTTCAGTGCCCCTGAGCGAAGGCGCGGCAATGGCCTTCGGGATGTCCAAAAGCGGAACGAAAAAGCCCGTCAAGGCGCCGGCTGCCGCCAGCAAGCCCCGCCTGGTGACCGTTGAGGTGAAGCTGACGCCTGCACAGCAAAAGAAATTCCAGGCTCTGGGCGGCGATGGCTGGCTGCGCGACCGGATTGACGCAGCAGACGCCGAGTCTGCGGCCAACCCCTTCAAGCTTGAGGATTGACGGCGCCTGCGGCGAGGCCTGAATCAAGCCCCCGGCTCCGTGCCCACCCTGCCCGTCCCATCGCAGTCCGGACACGGCCCGCCATTGAGCATGCCGTCGCCGCCGCAGGCGCGGCAGAAATCGTTGTCTTCGTTCAGCTTGAGGGCGGCGGCCACGCCGCGCGGCGGGATGTCCAGCGAGGCACCGGGATCCTCTTCGCCGGCCACCGATTCATCGGCGATGTCAACGGGGCGGTTGGAGGCGGGAGCAGGTACGGCGGTCATGCAGCCATCCTAAGCCCGCGCGCGCTGCGCCGGCTGTAGGACGGCGGCGTGCGCGCTCAGCGGTTGCGCCAGACCGGCTTGCGCTTGGCGTTGAAGGCCTGCACGCCTTCGCGGAAGTCCTCGCTGCCGTAAGCGCGGCGGATCAGGTCTTCCGCTTCCGGCAGTTGGTGCGCCACCAGGCGGCTCAAGGCCTCCTTGGTCACAGCCTGGGTCACCGGCGCCAGCGAGGCCAGTTGCTTGCAGCGCTCCTGCACGGCCGCATCCAGGGCCTGCGCCGGCAGCACCTGGGCCAGGTAGCCGCAGGCCAGGCCTTCGGCCGCCTCCAGAACCTCCGCGCCAACCAGCATGCGCTGCACGCGGCCGCGGCCGAAAGCAGCCACCAGCCGCGCCAGGTTGGCGATGGACAGGCAGTTGCCCAGGGTGCGCGCGATGGGCACGCCCAGCTTGGCGTCTGGCGTGGCGATGCGGATGTCGCAGGCCGTGGCAATCGCCAGGCCGCCGCCCACGCACCAGCCCTCGATCACGGCCACCGTGGCCATGGGCAAGGACTCCAGCAAGGCGATGGCGGCGTCGATCTGGCGCTCGTAGGCCACGCCGTCCTCGCCGCCCGTGAAGTCCTTGAACTGCGCGATGTCGGTGCCGGCCACAAAGGCCGCGCCGCCGGCGCCGCGCAGCGTCACCACGCGCACTGCGCTGTTGGCCTTGAGCTGTTCGCAGGCCCCGCCCAGTTGCTGGTACATGGACCAGGTCATGGCGTTGCGTGCCTGCGGCCGGTCGAAGACGATGGAGGCGAAGGCGCCCTCCACTTTCAGGTGAACGGCTGCTTCGTCGTTGGTCGCGCTCATGAGGAGAACGCGCCTTCCAAGCCCAGCCGGGTGCGCTCCTCAGCGCCGATGCCCAGCTCCTGCAGCACCTCGTCCGTGTGCTCACCCAGGCGCGGCGGGTACCGGCGCACCTGCTGCGGCGTGCCCGAGAGCTTCACGGCAAAGCCGATGTTGGGCACCTTGCCTTCCACCGGATGGTCGATCTCCATGCGCATCTCTCGCGCCTTGGCGTGATCGCTCTCGAAGGCCTCGGGGTAGGTCAGGATGGGGCCGGCGGGAATGCCGGCCTCCAGGAAGGTGGAGACCCAGTAGTCCTTGGGCTGCAGGCGGAATGTTTTTTCCAGCTCCACCTCCAGCGCGTGGCGGTTGGCCAGGCGCAGCGAGATGCTTGAAAAGCGTTGGTCTTCCAGCAGCTCCTTGCGGTCCATCAGATTGCACAGCTGGATCCAGAGCTTCTGGTTGTTGGCGCCCATCACGAAGTAACCGTCGCTGCAGGCCATGGCCTGGTAAGGCGCAGTCATCTTGTTGCTGGTGCCCAGCGGCTCGGGCGGCTTGCCCGTGCCCCAGTAGTCGCAGATGTCCCAGACCGAAAACGCCAGGGCCGAGTCGAACAGGGACGCGTCCACATGCTGGCCCAGGCCACTGGCCTTGGCGCCGATGTAGGCCGACAGCGTGGCGTACACCGCGAACAGCGCACAGCCGATGTCGGCCACAGGCACGCCGGCCTTGACCGGCGGGCCGCCCGGATAACCCGTCACGCTCATCACGCCCGACATGGCCTGCGCCATCAGATCGAAGCCCGGCCTGTCCGACCAGGGCCCGGTCTGGCCAAAGCCCGAGATGCTGGTGTAGACCAGGCGCGGGTTCACCTCTTTCAAGACCTCGTAGCCCAGGCCCAACCTCTTCATCGCGCCGGGGCGGTAGTTCTCCAGCAGGATGTCGGCGTCTTTCGCCAGGCGCAGCAGCACTTCCTTGCCCGCCTTGGACTTCAGGTTCAGCGCCACGCTGCGCTTGTTGCGGTTCATGTTGAGGAAGCCCAGGCTGTCGGGGCCCTTCATCTTGAAACCCATGGCGCCGCGGGTCTGGTCGCCCGTTCCGGGCGGCTCGATCTTGATGACGTCGGCGCCCAGGTCGGCCAGCAGCATGCAGGCATAGGGCCCGGCCATCACCTGGCTGATGTCCAGCACGCGGACACCGGCCAGGGGCAAGGGACGTTTGGCTTCGCTTGCGCTCATGCCTCTCCCTTGACTCCGCCGTCCTTGATGATCTTGGCCCACTTGATCTGCTCGGCGTGCATGAAGTCGGCAAACTTCTCGACCGAGCCGCCGCCATCCTGCGCGCCGGAAGCGTTGAGCTTCTCCACCACATCGGGCATCTGCATGGCCTTGTTGATGTCCTCGTTCATGCGCCTGGCCATGGCGGCGGGCAGCTTGGCCGGGCCGGCGAAGCCGTACCAGGTGGTGGCTTCGAAGCCGGGGAAGCCCGACTCGGCCATGGTCGGCACATTGGGATAGGCCGGCACGCGGTTCTGCCGCGTTTGCGCGAGGGCAATCGCCTTGCCGCTCTTCACATGGGGCGTGGCCGCCGTCATGGTGTCGAAGCTGTACTGGATCTGGCCGCCGATCAGGTCGGTCAGCATGGGGCCCGAGCCCTTGTACGGCACATGGATGGCCTTGACCTTGGCGGCCAGCATGAACATCTCCAGCGCCAGGTGCTGGGCGCTGCCGGTGCCGGCCGAGCCGAAACTCACCTTGCCCGGGTTGGCGCGGCACAGTTCGACCAGATCCTTCACCGTCTTGGCCGGCTGGCTCTCGTTGCAGATCAAGAGGTTGGGCGTCACACCCACCAGCACGATGGGCGCGAAGTCCTTGGCGGCGTCGTAGTTGACCTTCTGCAGTGCCGGCGTGATGGCCTGGCTGTTGATGTGGGCCATCAGCAAGGTGTTGCCGTCGCCGGCGGCCTTGGCCACGTAGTCGGCGGCGATGGTGCCCGAGGCGCCGGCCTTGTTCTCCACGATGACCTGGGTCTTCCACATCTCGCCCAGCTTCTGGCCGATGACGCGCGCCAGGATGTCGGTGCCGCCGCCGGGCGCGAAGCCCACGATGATGCGCACCGGCCCGCCGGGCAGGTTCTGGGCACGGACCAGGGGCGCCGCGATGGTGGCGGTCGTCGCGATGGTGAAGGTTCTACGCTGCATGCTTGTCTCCTGTTATAAAAATCACAAGGACGCGTGTGCCGCAGGCACCGCGTTATCGTCCGTTCATGCTGCCTTTTGCATCGGCACGTGGGCCGGATGCGAAGCGAAGAAATCCATCGCGGCCTGCACGCCCGAGCCGGCGAGCTTGACGCCGGCGAGCTTCAGGCCCATCTCGCAGCCGGACAGGGCCGCCATCAAGGTCAGGTCATTGCAATCGCCCAGGTGGCCGATGCGGAACATGCGGCCCTTGACCTTGCCCAGGCCTGTGCCCAGCGAGCAGTCGAAGCGCTCGTAGATGATCTTGCGCACCGCGTCGGCGTCCACGCCCTCGGGCGTGATCACGCCGGTGAGCACAGGCGAATAGACCGAGGCATCGGCGCACTGGATCTCCAGGCCCCAGGCCTTGACGGCGCCGCGCACGCCCTCGGCCCAGCGCTGGTGCCGCGCAAACGTGGCTTCCAGGCCGCCGTGCGTGGGGTCCAGCAGCATGTCGCAGGCCTCGGCCAGGCCGTACAGCAGGTTGGTGCTGGGCGTGTACGGGAAGTAACCCGTCTTGTTCATCTCGATGATCTCGTCCCAGGCCCAGAAGGCCTTGGGCAGCTTGGCGCTCTTGCTGGCCTCGATGGCCTTGGGCGAGAGCGCGTTGAAGCTGATGCCCGGCGGCAGCATCAAGCCCTTTTGCGAGCCGCTGACCGTGACGTCCACGCCCCAGTCGTCGTGCTTGTACTCGGCCGAGGCCAGGCCGGAGATGCTGTCCACCAGCAGCAGGGCCGGGTGCTTGGCCGCATCGATGGCCTTGCGCACGGCGGCGATGTTGCTGGTGACGCCGGTCGAGGTCTCGTTGTGCACCACGCAGACGGCCTTGATGGCGTGGCCGCTGTCGGCCTTGAGCTTCTCTTCGATCATGGAAGCCTGGACACCGCGGCGCCAGCCTTCCACACCGGGCAGGCCCACAACCTGCGCGTTCAGGCCCAGGCGACTCGCCATCTTGATCCACAAGGATGCGAAGTGGCCTGTCTCGTACATCAGCACCTGGTCGCCGGGCGACAGCACATTGGTCAGCGCCGCTTCCCAGGCGCCGGTGCCGGACGCCGGGTAGATCACGACGGGATGCCTGGTCTGGAAGATCTGCTGGATGCCGGACAGCACGCGCTTGCCCAGTTCGGCGAACTCCGGGCCGCGGTGGTCGATGGTGGGCAGGCTCATGGCCCGCAGGATGCGGTCGGGCACGGGCGAGGGCCCGGGGATCTGCAGGAAATGGCGGCCGGTGGGGTGGTAATCGAGGTTGAGCATGCTGGAAGGTCTCCGGAGAATGGGCAAATTTTTGCATACAAAACTTTCTTGTCAAGAGGATCACCACTGAAGAGCCCTTTGACAAAGCAGCTAATTTGCATACAAAATCCCGCCATGACAGCTGAAGTGATCTCCATCCCGCGCACCGCCCTGCATGAGCAGGTCGCCCTGCGCCTGCGCCAGATGCTGGTGGAAAGCCGCATCCCGCCGGGCGCCAAGCTCAACGAACGTGAACTGGCCGAGGTGCTCCAGGTCTCGCGCACCCCCCTGCGCGAGGCCATCAAGATGCTGGCCGCCGAGGGCCTGGTGGAACTGCTGCCCAACCGCGGCGCCATCGCCGTGTCGCTGAGCGAGGCCGACGTGCTCAACACCTTTGAGGTGATGGCCGGCCTGGAAGCGCAGTCGGGCGAACTGGCGGCGCAGCGCATCACCGATGCGGAGCTGGCCGAGATCCGCGCCAGCCACTACGAAATGATGGCCGCCTACACCCGGCAGGACCTGTCGGCCTACTACCGGCTCAACGCCCAGATCCACAACGCCATCAACGCCGCCGCCAAGAACCCGGTGCTCACCAGCACCTACAACCAGGTCAACGCCCGGCTGCAGGCCCTGCGCTTTCGCTCCAACCAGGACGGCGACAAGTGGAAGCGCGCCATGAAAGAGCACGACAGCATGATCGAAGCCCTGGCCGCACGCGACGGCGCCGCGATGCGCGCCGTGCTGTTGCAGCACCTGCACAACAAGCGCGACGTCGTTGTGGAGCAACTGCGCGCAGAGAACGCGCCGCAAGCCGTGGGAGGGAAGCAATGAACGCTCCCCTGCCCTTGAAGGTGACGCGCGAAGTCGCCGGCCAGGCCTATGACGCCGTGGCCGCCGCCAGCAACGAGGTGGCCGGCAAGCTGGCCCAGCGGCTGGCGCAGGAGACCCAGGGCGAGGTGCTGTTCTCCCCCGCGGACCGCGGCCGCTACGCCACCGACGCCTCCATCTACCAGGTGCTGCCCATCGGCGTCTTCGTGCCGCGCAGCCCCGAGGACGTGAAGCTGGCGCTGGACATCTGCCGCGACTTGGCTGTGCCCATCGTGCCGCGCGGCGGCGGCACCAGCCAGTGCGGCCAGACCGTGGGCGCCGGCCTGGTGATCGACCACGCCAAACACGTGCGCCGCGTGCTGGAGGTCGATGCCGCGCAGCGCACCGCGACGGTGGAGCCGGGCATCGTGCTGGACCACCTGAACGCGCAGCTCAAGAAACTGGGCCTGTGGTATCCGGTGGACGTCTCCACCAGCGCCCAGGCCACGCTGGGCGGCATGGCTGGCAACAACTCCTGCGGCAGCCGCTCCATCGCCTACGGCAACATGGTGCACAACGTGCTGGCGGCCCAGGCCTGGACCTCGGACGGCGCGCTCCATGCCTTCGGCCGCTACGAAGACGCCACGGGCACGGCCCGCGCCATCGGCGAGCGCGTGCGTGACCTGGCGGCCACGCTGGCACCCGAGATCGATGCACACTGGCCCAAGGTGATGCGCCGCGTCGGCGGCTACAACCTGGACATCTTCCGCAACCAGAGCGAGAAGCCCTACACGGCCGACGGCGGCGTCAACCTGGCGCATCTGCTCATTGGCAGCGAGGGCACGCTGGCCCTGACCAAGACCTTGACGCTGCAGCTGGCCGAGCTGCCCACGCACAAGGTGCTGGGCGTGGTGAACTTCCCCAGCTTCTACAAGGCCATGGACACGGCCCAGCACATCGTCGGCCAGCTCAGTGCCGGCGAAGGCACACTGACGGCGGTGGAGCTGGTGGACCGCACCATGATCGAGCTGTCGCTGCAGAACCCGGCCTTCGCGCCGGTGATCCGCAGCGCCGTCATCGGCCAGCCCGACGCCGTGCTGCTGGTGGAGTTCGCCGGCGCCGACCACGCGGCCCTGGTGCGCAAGCTGAACATGCTGGTGGAACTGATGGCCGACCTGGGCCTGCCCGGCTCGGTGGTGCGCATGACCGAGGAGGCGCCGCAGAAGAACCTGTGGGAGGTGCGCAAGGCCGGCCTGAACATCATGATGAGCCTCAAGGGCGACGGCAAGCCGGTGAGCTTCATCGAGGACTGCGCCGTGCCCCTGGCGCACCTGGCCGAATACACGGACGCGCTGACCGAGGTCTTCCGCAAGCATGGCAGCAAGGGCACCTGGTATGCCCACGCCTCGGTCGGCACCCTGCATGTGCGGCCCATCCTGGACATGCGGCGTGACGGCGCGCCCAAGATGCGGGCGATTGCCGAAGAAGCCTCCGCCCTGGTGCGCAAGTACAAGGGCGCCTACAGCGGCGAGCACGGCGACGGCCTGTGCCGCGGCGAATGGATCCACTGGCAGTTCGGGCCGAAGATCGACGAGGCCTTTGCCGACATCAAGACCTTGTTCGATCCCATCGCCCTGCTCTCGCCCCAGCGCATGGTCAACCCGCCCAAGATGGACGACACCCGGCTGATGCGCTTTGCGCCCAGCTACAAGGTCATCCCGCTGACGCCGGCGCTGGACTGGAGCGCCTGGGATGTGCAGAACGACCCGGCCACCGAGCGCACCAGCGCCCCCGGCACCGGCGGCGACCCCGCCCAGGGCCTGGCCAAGGCGGTGGAGATGTGCAACAACAACGGCCACTGCCGCAAGTTCGACGCCGGCACCATGTGCCCCAGCTACCGCGTCACGCGTGACGAGAAACATGTGACGCGCGGCAGGGCCAACACCTTGCGGCTGGCGCTGTCGGGCCAGTTGGGCCCACAAGGCCTGGTCAGCGACGCCGTGGCCGAAGCGATGGACCTGTGTGTCGGTTGCAAGGGCTGCAAGCGCGACTGCCCCACCGGCGTGGACATGGCCAAGATGAAGGTCGAGTACCTGCACCAGCGCAACAAAGTCCAGGGCCTGTCGCTGAAAGACAAGCTGGTCACCCGCCTGCCTGACTACGCCCGCTGGGCCGCCCGCTTCGCGCCCCTGCTGAACCTGCGCAACCGCAGCAAAGTGCTGGCCGGCCTGGGCGAGAAGCTGCTGGGCCTGTCGGCCCAACGCAGCCTGCCGGCCTGGCAGTCGCGCCACTTCTTCAACAGCCCATCGACCGCCGCCACGCGCGAGCAGGTGCTGCTGGCGGCCAAGCCCGCCGTGCTCTTTGTCGACACCTTCAACGGCCATTTCGAATCGGCCAACGCCCGCGCCGCGCTGCAGGTGCTGCAGGCCGCCGGCTACACCGTCCATGTGGCGACGAAACAGAAGGATGGCGGCGGCCATCTGTGCTGCGGCCGCACCTACCTGGCCGGCGGCCTGGTCGATGAAGCCCGCGCCAAGGCGCGCGAGGTGATCGAGGCCTTGCTGCCCTTTGCTCAAAAAGGCATCGCCATCGTCGGCCTGGAGCCCTCCTGCCTGCTGACGCTGCGCGACGAATACCTGTCACTGGGCCTGGGCGCGCCGGCCCAGGAGGTGGCGCGCCACGCCCTGCTGCTGGAGGAGTTCCTGGCGCGCGAGCTGGCTGCAGGCCAGTTGCAGCCCCTGCAGGAGCGCCTGCAGCCGCTGGACAAGCCTGTGCTGCTGCACGGCCACTGCCACCAGAAGGCCTTTGGCGCGGTCACGCCCATCCTGGAGGTGCTCAAGCTCATTCCCGGCTGCAAGCCGCAGCTGGTGGAGAGCAGCTGCTGCGGCATGGCAGGCGCCTTCGGCTACGAGGCCGCGCACCACGAGGTGTCGATGCAGATGGCGGAGCTGAGCCTGTTACCGGCCGTGCGCCAGCAGCCCGATGCCATCGTGGTGGCCGACGGCACCAGTTGCAGGCACCAGATCCACGATGGTGCGCAGCGTGAAGCAGTGCACGTCGCGGCCCTGTTGGCGGCCCAACTCAGCTCAATGACAGGACGATGACGGCACAATCATCCGCATGCCCACTCTTCCCACCACCGCCCTGATCCGCGCCGCCCTGCCCGCCGACGAGACCGCCTGGCGCCAGTTGTGGCGTGGCTACTGTGACTTCTACAAGGTCAAGCTGTCGGACGAGGTCAGCAACCGCACCTGGAAGCGCATCCTGGACCCCGACTCCGCCGTCATGTGCATCGTGGCCGAGGTCGACGGCCAGGTCTACGGTTTTGCCAACTGCGTGGTCCACGAGAACACCTGGGAGACCCAGCCCGTGTGCTACCTGGAAGACCTGTTCGTCATCCCCTCAGCGCGTGGCAAGGGCATAGGCAAGGCCTTGATCGAGTGGCTGCGCAACGCCATGCGCGCCGAAGGCTGGGCCCGCCTGTACTGGATGACGCGCGAAGAGAACAACGAAGCGGCGCGCGGCCTGTACGACCAGTTCGCCCAGGCCGACGGGTTTGTGCGCTACGTGGTGCGGCAGCCGCGCTGATTCAGCGCCGGGCCAGCAGTCTGGCCACCATCACGGCCACGCCCCACCAGATGGCTGCCCACAGACAGCCCACCACCACCCATCCCAGCAGCGACGGCGCCGCCCAGCCGCCTGACTGCGCCGTGGCAAACACAGGAACACCAGCTGTGTGAAAGGCCATGAGCGGCAGGTACACCGTCCCCGCCCCCGCGGGCGCAAAGGCCTGCGGCTGGAAGACCAGCACTGCGGCGTGGCAACTGGCCAACAGGGCAAAGAGAATCCAGCGAAGCGGCATGGGCGGAAGTGGGCTCAGGGCGCGGCCTGTGCCTTGGCGACGGGGAAGTGCAGCGGCACGACCAGCGTGACCTCGGACGGCTGACCTTCGACCAGCTTGGGTTCGAAGCGCATGGCCAGCATGGCGTCCATCGCCGACTTGTCAAAGGCCGGGCTACCGCAGCTTTGAACAAGCACGACACGCCGGACCAGGCCTTGCGCGTCGAGGTGGGCCCGCAATACCGCAGGGCCAACCAGACCCTTCTCGGCTTCCCGCCTGTTCCTGACGACGCGAAACTGCATTCGCGTCAGCGGGACGAGGTCCTCGATGGTGACGATCTTTTCGGGCCAGCCGGCCTCTGCCCTCGCGAGCGGAGCAAGGCCCAGCAATGCCAGGACTAGCACAGCAGCGAGCAGCGGTCTGGTCATTTGGTTCTCCCTTGTCAGCCGGGATTTATACCAGGACGGCCTGTCGCAAAATGTCTCCATGGCCGCCCCCTCCCACACCATCACCACCCTGCCCCAGCTCCAAGCCCTGTACGGCGACGTCGGCGAAGCGTCCGTGCGCAAGGAGGTGGACCACATCCACCCGGCCTACCGCGCCTGGATCGAGGCCTCGCCGTTTGCCGTGCTGGCCACCAGCGGCCCGGACGGGCTGGACGCCTCGCCGCGCGGCGACCCAGCGGGCTTTGTCGTGGTGGAGGACAGCAAGACCCTGCTGCTGCCGGACCGGCGCGGCAACAACCGGGTCGACAGCCTGCGCAACCTGCTGACCGACCCGCGCGTGGCCCTGCTGTTCATGACGCCGGGTGTGGGCGAGACCTTGCGGGTCAACGGCAAGGCCAGCATCAGCACCGACCCCGCGCTGCTGCAGCGCTTTGCCATGGACGGCAAGCTCCCGCGCTGCGTGCTGGTGATTGCCGTGGAGGCGGTGTACTTCCAGTGCGCGCGGGCCATCCAGCGCTCGAAGCTGTGGCCGCCGGCGGATGCGGATGTGAAGGCCAAGGTGCCGACCGCGGGCGCGATGCTGGCGGCGCTGACCGCCGATGCCATCGACGGCGCGGCCTACGACAAGGCGCTGCCGGAGCGGCAGCGCAACACGCTGTACTGAAGCCTCAGGCGAACAATCCCTTGTGCTGCTCGCGCAGCAAATTCTTCTGCACCTTGCCCATGGTGTTGCGCGGCAGCTCGGGCACGATGAAGCAGCGCTTGGGGATCTTGAAGTTGGCCAGTTGCGCCTTCAGGCTGGCGACGATGGCATCGCCGTCCACCTTGGCGCCGGGCTTGGCGATCACCACGGCCACACCCACTTCGCCGAAATCCGGGTGCGGCACGCCGACCAGTGCACTCTCGGCCACGCCAGGCATCTCGTTGATGTAGCCCTCGATCTCGGCCGGGTAGACGTTGTAGCCGCCGCTGATGATCAGGTCCTTGCTGCGGCCCACGATCACCACATAGCCCATGCCGTCGATCTTGCCGACGTCGCCGGTCTTGAACCAGCCGTCGGCGGTGAATTCTTCCTTGGTCTTCTCCGGCATGCGCCAGTAGCCCGGAAAGACATTGGGGCCGCGCACCTCGATGTTGCCGATCTCGTCGGTCACACACTCCTGACCGTCGTCGCCGCGCACCCGCAGGCCCACGCCGGGCAGCGGGAAGCCCACCGTGCCGCCGCGCCGCTCGCCCTGCACCGCCGCATAGGGGTTGGAGGTGAGCATGATGGTCTCGCTCATGCCGTAGCGCTCCAGGATGGTCTGGCCGGTGCGCTCCTGCCAGGCCTGGAAGGTCTCGACCAGCAGCGGCGCCGAGCCGGCGATGAACAGCCGCATGTTGGCCACGGCGCGCCGCGTCAGGCCGGGCTCGGCCAGCATGCGCACGTAGAGCGTGGGCACGCCCATGAAGACCGTGGCCTCCTGCATGGCCTGGACCGCCTTCCTGGGGTCGAATCTGGCCATCCAGAGCATCTTGCTGCCATTGAGCAAGGCCCCATGGATGGCGACGAACAGGCCGTGCACATGGAAGATGGGCAGGGCGTGGATCAGCACGTCACCCTGCTTCCAGCCCCAGTAGTCCTTGAGCACCTGGGCGTTGGACAGCAGGTTGCCGTGCGTCAGCATCGCCCCCTTGCTGCGGCCTGTGGTGCCGCTGGTGTAGAGGATGGCGGCCAGGTCATCGGCGCCGCACACGGCGACCGCATGCTTGTCGCTGCATGTGGCGGCGCGCTCCAGCAGCGTGCCACTGCGGTCGTCGCCCAGGGTCAGGACATGGGCCGTGCCGGCGGCCTTGGCGATCTGCCCCACCCAGGCTGCGTTCTTCGGGCTGCAGACCACCACCGAGGGCTCGGCGTTGCCCAGGAAGTAGGCCACCTCGGCGCTCTGGTAGGCGGTGTTCAGGGGCAGGAAGACATAACCGGCGCGCAGCGTCGCCAGGTACAACAGCATCGCTTCCACCGATTTTTCCACCTGCACCGCCACCCGCGCGCCCTTGGGCAGCTTGAGCGACTTGAGCAGGTTGGCCAGCATGGCCGTGGCCCGCTCCATGTCGCGCCAGGAGTAGCGCAGGCCGTCGTCGGTCTCCACCGCCACCGCATCGAGCTCGCCGGGAAAGGCGCCGCGCAGCGCGGCAAACAGGTTGTTGTTCTTCATTTCTTCTGGGATGCGAGAGGTGTCGGGTGGCGTTTGCTATTGTATTTGTAGCTGATTGAGCCCTGTCTGCGCGGGCTTCAAGCCGATTTGATGCATGAAACGGGCCGAGACAGCAGCCATGCCGTCCCGGCACCGGTGGCGTCCTAATCCAGTCGCGCGCCCGAGGCCGTGACCACGGCCGCCCAGCGCTTGATCTCGCTGCTGACGAAGCCGCCGAACTGCACCGGCGTCATGTTGGGGAACTCGGCGCCCTGGTTGGCCCAGACTGCCTTGAGCTCGTCCGAGCTGATGGCCTTGCGCATCTCTTCGACGATCCTGGCCTGCACGTCGGCCGGCGTGCCCTTCGGCGCCCACAGGCCGTACCAGGTGGTGACGGTGTAGTCGGGCAGGCCCACTTCGGCGGCGCAGGGGATGTCCGGGAAGGCGGCATTGCGCTTGCTGCCCGAGACCATCAGGCCCTTGATGCGGCCGCCCTTGATGTGGGCGGCGCTCGAGCCCAGGCCGTCGAACATCATGTCCACCTGGCCGCCGACCAGGTCGCGCAAGGCGGGACCGGCGCCGGTGTAGGGGATGTGGGTGATGAAGGTCTTGGTCTGCTGCTTGAACAGCTCGCCGGCCAGGTGGTGCGAGGTGCCGGCGCCGGCCGAGCCGTAGTTGTAGCGGCCCGGGCTCTTCTTCACAGCTTCGAGGAAGCCCTTGATGTCGTTGAAGGGCATGTTCTTGGGGTTGACCACCAGGATCTGCGGCACGCTTGCGGCCAGCACCAGGGGCACGAAGTCGCGGTCCAGGTTGTAGTCCAGCCGCGGATACATCGATGGCGCGATGGTGTGGTGCACAGCGCCCATGAATACGGTGTAGCCGTCCGGCGCGGCCTTGGCCGCGATGCTCGCACCCACCGTGCCGCCGGCGCCGCCGCGGTTCTCGATCACCAGGTTCTTGCCGGTCTGCTTGGCGAACTGCGCCGACAGCGGGCGGCCGAAGGCATCGGTGCCACCGCCCGCAGCAAAGGGCACGACCATGTTGACCGGTTTGGTCGGCCAGGCGCTGGCCTGGGCCCAGGCCAGCGGCGATGAGGTTGCGGCGCTGGCTGCAGCCAGGCGCATGAGGGTGCGTCGGTTCAATGCGTTCACTTCTTGTCTCTCCTGGTTTTCTGGTTTGGAAGGGGGATTCTCTCGGAAATCTCTCACCGTGGCTGCCTCAGCGCAGCACCGCGCTGGCCTGGGCCGCCTGGAGCAGGCGCTGGGCGTCCTCGGCCAGCAAAAAGCCCTGTGTCTGGGCCTTGTCGGCCGCCTTGCGCACCGCCGCCACATAGCCCTCGTGCGAGCCATAACGCTCCTCCAGCGAGGGACGCGGGTCACCCGAGGCACGGCGCTCGGCCGCCGTCCTGGCAAACGGCAGCATGCCGCCCACGTAGTTGCAGATCTGGCCCTGGTGGAAGGGCCGCGCCCCGCCGGCCGTGATGTTCCAGCCCAGGTAGGTGCCCAGCGGCGCCTCCAGCAGCACGACGGGCACGCCACCGAGCTCATTGCCGTCGGCGTCCACCCGCGGCGCGTACATGGGCAGCACCTGGCGCACGGGCGGCGGCGCCAGCGATGCCACGCCCGAGCCGTCGGCCGGGTTGAAGCCCGGACCCCAGTCGTAGTCCAGCACCGGCATGATGAAGTCGGGCTCGGGCACGGTGGGCCGCAGTTGGGGCAGCGTGGGAAAGCCGATGCCGGCCTTGTGCGCCGGCGCCAGCGTGCCCCGTGCCTCGCCGCTGGCGGCGGCCAGGGTCGGCCAACGGCTTGCCGGCGGCTGCGTGCCCTTCATCACCCAGTTGCGCAGGTGCACGCGCAGCGCATTCACCGTTTCCGTGTGCGGCACCGGGTTGGCCGGCAGCAGGCCCGTGCCGTAGTTGTTGCCTGGGCAGACCGCGCCCGTGGTGGGCAGGCCCACGCCGGGCAGGCTGGTGTCGAAGCCGCCGGCGCCACCGCCGTGGTTGGAACTGGCGATGTAGTAGCGCCGCACATTGGACGGCAGGGGCAGGTCGGCCTTGCCGTCCGTGCCCACCCACTCGGGCGTGAGCTTGAGCGCCCAGACCTCGGCCGAACCGAAGTGCTCGAAGATCTTCGGGCAGGTCCGGCTGGCCTCGCAGCGCTCCAGGATGCCGCCGGGCGCGCCGCCGCGCAGCGGGTCGGGATGGCGCGACCACCATTGCGGTCCCTCGCTGCCGGCCTGGTACAGCTCCAGCACGCCGTCGGGCTGGGCCCAGCGGAAGTTCAGGGCGATGCGGCGCCCGGCAATGATGGGCCACAGGCCGTCGTGCACCTGGCGGCCCGTCTCGTCCTGGTTGAAGCCCAGGTGCAGCCAGCCGCGCAGGAAATTGCCCGACTGCGAGACGCCGCGCCCGATGCTGTGGGTGACGGCGCCGGCAATCGGGTTGGGCGTGCCCGTGTCGTCGGCCTTGGCCGTCTTGAAGAACACGCCGACATCGCGCCAGGCGGCAAAGCCCACGCCCAGCAGATAGGGATCGGCCGCCTTGAACACCACCTGGTAGAGCTTGCCGGCGTCGAAGCCGCTCTTGAGGCAGATCTGCGTGGGGTCGGGCGTGCCGGGGAAGGGATTGGCCGCATCGCATTTGGCCCAGGCCCAGTCGGTGGGCGCGATCAGCGTTTCGCCGATCACCTCGCCGCGGGTGGATTCGGCCGCGCGCGACACCAGCCGCGCCTGCCGCGTGTCCAGGCTGGTGGGCTTGTAGGGCACGGGGTTGGTCTGCACGATCAGAGGCTGCGAGCCCGGCCCCGAACGGTTGACGATGCGCCCGAAGACCTCGCCGGTCACCGGCGAGCCGTCGGCGTTCTTCGCCACCGGCAGCTTGAGCCAGTGCGGCTGCTCCACCGCCGCCGTGGCACGCACCGTCGTCGCGCCGGCGTTGTCGCCCTGCCAGGCGCTGGTCAGGTCGATGTCGCCCATCGCGCGCTCCTGCACCACGTTGGGCCGCCGGTTGCCGCGGTTGGGCACCTCGTGCCAGAGCACGCCGCTGGCCTGCTTGAGGTCCACCGGCTTGGTGATGACGAAGGTGGTCACGTAACGCAGCTTGCCGTCCGCGTCCTTGCCCAGTTCGGCGTCCTGGATGATGGCGTTGACCGGCAGCTTGGGATCGAGTTCGCCGAAGGCGCGGCCGGCCAGCTGCTCGAAGGCGACACCTCCGGAGGCAGCCGCGGCCAGCGGCACCCTCTCGTCGATGACGATGCGCGTGACCCGGGCCTGGGCCGGCAAGGCCAGCAAGCCCAAGGCGGCCAGGGCCGCGGCGGCGCCGCACGCAGTGAAGCGGTGAATTGGCATGTCTCTTGTCTCCTCGTTGTTATCTTTGGCTGCAGGGTTCTGCGACCCTGGCTCCGCGCTATCTCATGGCAGCAAGCCCTCGACGGCGGACGACACGGCGATTTTGCCCTCGGCCAGCTGGCTGCGGTGCTTGTCCAGTCGCTTCAAGTCGTAAAGGTAGTTGACCATCAGGCCGTAGGACTGCTTGAGGCCCTTGACCGAGGGGTCGGCCGCCCAATTGAGCCGCTCGACGCGTGCGCCGTTGCCCAGGTGGAAGCGCGCCACCGGGTCGGCCGGCTTGCCCTCGTTGGTCTCGCGGCCCAGGTACTGCGCGGCGGCGGCCAGCGCAAAGGCGCGCAGCGGCGACTTGGCGTCCAGCTCCAGCGGCTTGTCCAGCGCGGCCAGCAGCCTGTCGGGCGTGGCTTCACCCTCCAGGGCGCGGGCCAGTTCGGCGCGCGGCTTGGAGTCCATCTGCTCGAGCAAACTGGCGGCGTTCTTGCCCAGCCAGCCGCGCAGGCCAGGGATGGGCGAGAGCGTGGCAAAGCATTTGAGCTTGGGGAACTCCAGCTTGAGCGTCTCCACCACCCGCTTGATCAGCGAGTCGCCGAAGCTCACGCCGCGCAGGCCGGCCTGGGTGTTGCTGATGGAATAGAAGATCGCCGTCGTCGCCTTGGACAGATCGGCCGGCTCCGCTGCCTCATCAAGCAAGGGCGTGATGCTGCCGGCCATGTCATCGACCAGGGCGACCTCGACGAAGATCAGCGGCTCGCCTTCCAGCCGCGGGTGGAAGAAGCCATAGCAGCGGCGGTCGCTGTCCAGGCGGTTCTTCACGTCGGCCCAGCTGCGGATGTCGTGCACCGCCTCGTACTTGATCAATTTTTCGATCAGCGAAGCCGGTGAATCCCAGCTGATGCGCTGCAGGTCCAGGAAGCCGACGTCGAACCAGGTGGAGAACATGTACTCCATCTCCACGTCCAGGGCCGCCAGGCGCTTGTCGGCCTTGATGTGGGGTTGCATCTCGGCGCGCATCTCCACCAGCAGGCGGATGCCGCCGGGGTTGGCGGAAAAGCGCTGCAGCAGGCGGCGCCGCGGCGAGACGGTGGCGCGGCGGTACTGCACCTCGGCGGCGGCCTCGTCGGGCGTGCCCACAGCCGCCGCGTACTGGGCCTGGGCCTTCTTGACCTTGGCCGGGTCGGCGGTGAACTGCTCGCTCATCAGCAGCCACATGTCGCGCCGCTGCTCCGGCGTGGCCTTGGCGTACCAGCGGGCCACACCCATGGCGCGGCGCCCGCCTTCGACCTCGCTGACCCGCGGGTCGACGATGGCCTGCAGTTCTTCCAGCGTGCGGCGCAGCACGCGCGGCGACAGCGCCTCCTCGCCCTTGCGCAAGGTGGCGCCCAGGCGCTCGCGGGTGGAGCGTCCATTGCCCGGCGTCGCGGCTTTGGCGTCGGTGGCGGCCCTGGCCTCGGGCCGGGCCGAGGCGGCATCGGCAGCCACCGCCAGCTTGGGGCGCAGCACGGCCACGCCCCGGGTGATCCAGGTCGGCGTGTCCATCAGGCCAGCCTCGAGCGTTGGTTGCGGGCCAGCTCGCGCAGGGCCCCGCGCTGGCGCGTCAGGTGGGTGCGCATGGCCGCCTCCGCGCCCTCGGGGTCGCGCGCCTTGAGCGCCGCGAACACCGCCAGGTGCTCGGACAGGCTCTGCTCCAGCCGGCCCGGCGCGTGCAGCTGCTGCAGCCGCGCCAGCTTGACGATCTTGCGCAGACCGGTGATCACCTGGGCCAGCCAGTGGTTGGCCGCCAGCTTGATGATGGCCTCGTGGATGGCGAAGTTGGCGGCGTAGTAGTCGTTGATGCGCCTGGCCTTGGCGTGGCGGCTGAGCTTGTCGTGCAAGGCTTCCAGCGCCTGCAGGTCGGTGTCGCTGGCGTTGCGCGCGGCCTCGTAGGCGCAGCGCCCTTCCAGCAGGGCGATGACGGGAAAGATCTCGTCCAGGTCCTGCTCGGTCACCTCGGCCACGAAGCAGCCGCGCCGCGGCTCGTGGCGCACCAGGCCCTCGGCCGTCAGCACCTTGAGGGCTTCACGCAGCGGCGTGCGCGAGATTGCCAACTCGCCCGCCAGCTTGACCTCGTCGAGAAAACTGCCGGGCGCCAGCTCGCCCGCGAAGATCAGCTCGCGCAGCCGGTCGGCGACGTCGTCGTGCAGGGAACTGTGGACCAGGCGCATGGGCTCTTGCTCCGTAATTTCAAGTAATTACGGGTAATTATGAGCACCCGGCACCCAGCCGTGGGGGAAAAATCGCCGGGAGAAACCCTAGGGCCGGCCGACCTGTGCCCGGCCGTTGGCCCACAACCACAGGCCCATGCCGGCCAGCACCATGGGCACGCACAGCCACTGGCCCATGCTCATGCCCAGCGACAGCAGGCCCAGGTGGGCGTCGGGCTCGCGGAAGAACTCCGCGATGAAGCGGAAGATGCCGTAGCCGATCAGGAACACAGCCGAGACCTGCGCCTGCTTGCGCTGGCGGCGCGCGTACAGCCACAACAGGACGAACAGCAGCACGCCTTCGAGCAGGAACTGGTAGACCTGGGACGGGTGGCGCGCCACCATGGAGCCGCTTTGCGGGAACACCATGGCCCAGGGCAGCAAGGGGTCGGCCGCCCTGCCCCAGAGCTCGCCGTTGATGAAGTTGCCGACCCGGCCGGCCGCCAGCCCCAGCGGCACGCAGGGCGCGACAAAGTCCATCACCTGCCAGAAGGGCTTGCCGCGCGAGCGGGCGAACCACCACTGCGAGACGATCACGCCCAGCAGGCCGCCATGAAAACTCATGCCGCCCTGCCAGACGAAGAAGATCTCCAGCGGGTGGGTGGCGTAGTACATGGGCTTGTAGAACAGGCAGTAGCCGATGCGGCCGCCCGCGACCACGCCCAGCACGCCCAGGAACAGCATGTCCTCCACGTCCTTGGCGCTCCAGGCGCCCGGGCCGGTGATGGCGGCATAGGGCTGGTGCTTCAGGCGCATGTGCGCCGTCAACAGGAACAAGCCAAAGGCCGCCAGGTAGGTCAGGCCGTACCAGTGGATGGACAGGGGGCCGAGCTGCAGCGCGACGGGATTGATCTGGGGAAACATCAGCATGCGGCGTATTGTGCCCGCCGCCTGTGACGCCGGAGCCGCCAGCCAGCCCTACTTGCGAAGCTGCTGACGGGCGAATTCGGTGAAGCGCTGCAGCGTCGCACCGGCGGGCCGGGCGCTCCACACCAGGCTGGTCTCGCAGGCCGGCGCAGCCTTCCTGCCCGTGCCCTCCAGGCTGCGGTAGACCACGCCCGGGCGCTGGAACTGGCGCACGCTCTCGGGCACCCAGGCCAGGCCCAGGCCGGCCGCCACCAGGTTGACGATGGTCTGCATCTGGATCGCCTCCTGCGCCACCAGCGGCGCGCGGCTGGCCGCGTGGTACAGGCCGAAGATGGCGTCGTGCAGCGAGGGCAGGATGCGGCGCGGGAAGATCACCAGCGGTTCGTCCAGCAGCTTGCGCAGCAAGAGCGGCTGCGCGCCGGCCAGCGGGTGCTGCTCGGGCAGGGCCAGCACCAGCGGCTCGCGCGCGATGCGCAGCTGCTCCAGGCCCGGCGGCGCGAAGCCGGGCGAATGCAGCATGAAGCCGGCATCGATGTCGCCGCGCTCCAGCGCCTGCAGTTGCACGTCGCCCGTGGCTTCGATCAGCTCCAGCTGCACCTGCGGATGCTGGGCGCGAAAGCCCCGCACCCAGCGCGGCAGCAGGTCAAAGCCCACGGTGGAGACGAAGGCCACGCGCAAGCGCCCTGCCCCGCCCTCGGCCGCGGCCCGGGCCTGGGCCGGCAGGGCCTGGGCCCGCGCCAGCAGCGCGCGCGCCTCGGGCAGCAAGGCGGCACCGGCCTCGGTCAGCTGCACGCTGCGCTTGCTGCGGTCGAACAGGCGCACGCCCAGCAGTTGCTCCAGGTTGGCGATGGCCTGGGTCAGCGGCGGCTGGGTCATGTGCAGGCGCAGCGCGGCACGGCCGAAATGCAGCTCCTCGGCCACGGCCACGAACTGGCGCCACAGGCGCAGGTCGATCCAGGGTTCAGGGGATGCGTCACTCATATGCCAGACATATTAATCGAGGCGAAAAACGGATTGGAAAGAATCAGTCGGCGGGGGCATACTTTGCCCCTTCCCCCAGAACACACCCACGAGACCATGGACACCAAACCCATCGAGATCAACCGCCGCAGCAAGAACATCACCGAGGGCAAGTCGCGTGCGCCGAACCGCTCGATGTACTACGCCATGGGCTACGAGGAGAGCGACTTCAAGAAGCCCATGGTCGGCGTGGCCAACGGCCACAGCACCATCACGCCCTGCAACTCCGGCCTGCAAAAGCTGGCCGACGCGGCGGTGGCCGGCATCGAGGAAGCCGGCGGCAACGCCCAGATCTTCGGCACGCCGACCATCAGCGACGGCATGGCCATGGGCACCGAGGGCATGAAGTACTCGCTGGTCAGCCGCGAAGTCATCTCCGACTGCATCGAGACCTGCGTGCAGGGCCAGTGGATGGACGGCGTGGTGGTGGTCGGCGGCTGCGACAAGAACATGCCCGGCGGCATGATGGGCATGCTGCGCGCCAACGTGCCGGCCATCTATGTCTATGGCGGCACCATCCTGCCGGGCCGCTACAAGGGCCAGGACCTGAACATCGTCAGCGTGTTCGAGGCCGTGGGCCAGAACGCCGCCGGCAACATGAGCGACGAAGACCTGCGCGAGATCGAGATGCGCGCCATCCCGGGCCCGGGCTCCTGCGGCGGCATGTACACCGCCAACACCATGAGCTCGGCCTTCGAGGCCCTGGGCCTGTCCCTGCCCTACTCGTCGACCATGGCCAACCCGCACGACGAGAAGCAGAACTCGGCCAAGGAGTCGGCCAAGGTGCTGATCGAGGCCATCAAGAGGGACATCAAGCCGCGCGACATCGTCACCAAGAAGGCGCTGGAGAACGCGGTGGCCGTCATCATGGCCACTGGCGGCTCGACCAACGCCGTGCTCCACTTCCTGGCCATCGCCCACGCCGCCGGGGTGGAATGGACCATCGACGACTTCGAGCGCGTCCGCCAGAAGACGCCGGTGCTGTGCGACCTCAAGCCCTCGGGCAAGTACCTGGCGGTGGACCTGCACCAAGCCGGCGGCATCCCGCAGGTGATGAAGGTGCTGCTGCAGGCCGGCCTGCTGCACGGCGACTGCCTGACCATCAGCGGCCAGACGATTGCCGAAGTGCTCAAGGATGTGCCGGACGCGCCGCGTGCCGACCAGGACGTGATCCGCCCCATCGACAAGCCGATGTATGCCCAGGGCCACCTGGCCATCCTCAAGGGCAACCTCTCGCCCGAGGGCGCTGTGGCCAAGATCACCGGCCTGAAGAACCCGGTGATCACCGGGCCGGCGCGCGTCTTCGACGACGAGCAGTCGGCGCTGGCCGCCATTCTGGCCGGCAAGATCGTCGCCGGCGACGTGATGGTGCTGCGCTACCTGGGCCCCAAGGGCGGCCCCGGCATGCCCGAGATGCTGGCCCCGACGGGCGCCCTGATCGGCGCCGGCCTGGGCGAGAGCGTGGGCCTGATCACCGACGGCCGTTTCTCCGGCGGGACCTGGGGCATGGTGGTCGGCCACGTGGCGCCGGAAGCGGCAGCCGGCGGCACCATCGCCTTCGTCAACGAAGGCGACTCCATCACCATCGATGCGCACAAGCTGGTGCTGGAACTGAACGTGCCGGAAGCCGAGATCGCCAAGCGCCGCGCCGCGTGGACCGCGCCGGCCCCACGCTACACCCGCGGCGTGCAGGCCAAGTTCGCCTTCAATGCCGCCAGTGCCAGCAAGGGCGCGGTGCTGGACAACTACTGAAGCAAAGCAAAAGGGCGCCGCGCGGCGCCCTTTTTTGTGCAGGCGCCCTAGCGCTTGCGCCGGTTGCCCATGCCCAGGGCATCGCGGCTCTTCTCGATGCGGGCCTTCTTCCTGGCGTCTTCCTTTTCCATGGCCTTTTTCTTGGTGTAGCCCGACCAGTCGGCCCAGGCCCACCAGAGCATCGCCAGGCCGAATGGAGACAGCACCACGTACCAGGGCCACAGGGCCACGGGACCGATTTCCAGGTACCACAGGGCCAGCAGAACGATTCCCAAACCCAGCAGATACATCGCTATTCCTTCACCAGAGGCCGTTGGCGGCTTTACCGGGGGCTGACACAGCGGGTCAACCGCCCTCACTACAATGACGTTGAAGAATAACCCAACCCCAAGAGGATCCACGATGAAACGTGCCTTGTTCGCACTTGTTGCCGCCGCCGCGGTGGCTGGCCCGGCGCTGGCTGACCAGGCTCTGGCCACGGCCAAGAACTGCATGGCCTGCCACGCAGTCGACAAAAAGCTGGTCGGCCCCTCGTACAAGGACGTGGCCGGCAAGTACGCCGGCCAGGCCGGCGCCGCCGACAAACTGGCGGTGAAGATCCAGAAGGGTGGCTCCGGCGTCTGGGGCCCCGTGCCCATGCCCGCCAACGCCCAGGTCAGCGAAGCCGAGGCCAAGAAGCTGGCCGCCTGGGTCCTGACGCTCAAGTAATCCGGGCGCAGTCCCCAACAAAAAACCCGCCGAGGCGGGTTTTTTGTTGTCTTACAGCTTTTCCGCCAACTGCTCCAGGATGGCCGGATTCTCCAGGGTCGAGGTGTCCTGGGTGATGGCCTCGCCCTTGGCGATGCTGCGCAGCAGGCGGCGCATGATCTTGCCGCTGCGGGTCTTGGGCAGGTTGTCGCCGAAGCGGATGTCCTTGGGCTTGGCGATGGGGCCGATCTCCTTGGCCACCCAGTTGCGCAGCTCGGTGGCGATCTGCTTGGCCTCCTCGCCGGTGGGGCGCGAGCGCTTGAGCACGACGAAGGCGCAGATGGCTTCGCCGGTCAGGTCGTCGGGCCGGCCAACCACGGCGGCCTCGGCCACCAGGTCGGTCTTGGACACCAGGGCCGACTCGATCTCCATCGTGCCCAGACGGTGGCCGGACACGTTCAAGACGTCGTCGATGCGGCCGGTGATGCGGAAGTAGGCCCGGTCCGCGCTGCGCACGGCGCCGTCGCCGGCCAGGTAGTAGGTGCCCCCCATCTCCTCGGGGAAATAGCTTTTCTTGAAGCGCTCCGGGTCGCCCCAGATGGTGCGGATCATCGAGGGCCAGGGCCGCTTGATCACCAGCATGCCGCCCGAGCCATTGGGCACGTCCTTGCCCAGCTCGTCGACGATGGCCGCCATGATGCCCGGCAGCGGCAGCGTGCACGAGCCCGGCACCAGGGGCGTGGCGCCCGGCAGCGGCGTGATCACGTGGCCGCCGGTCTCGGTCTGCCAGAAGGTGTCGACGATGGGGCAGCGCTCGCCGCCCACGTTCTTGTAGTACCACATCCAGGCTTCGGGGTTGATGGGCTCGCCCACGCTGCCCAGGATGCGCAGGCTGCTCAAGTCGCTGCGGGCCGGGTGCACCTTCTCGTCGCCCTCGGCCGCCTTGATCAGCGAGCGGATGGCGGTGGGCGCAGTGTAGAAGATCGTGACCTTGTGCTTTTCGATCATCTGCCAGAAGCGGCCGGCGTTCGGATAGGTGGGAACGCCCTCAAAGATGACTTGTGTGGCGCCGGCGGCCAGCGGGCCGTAGGCCACGTAGGTATGTCCAGTGATCCAGCCGATGTCGGCCGTGCACCAGAACACGTCCTCGGGCCGGATGTCGAAGGTCCAGTCCATGGTCAGCTTGGCCCACAGCAGGTAGCCGCCGGTGGAGTGCTGCACGCCCTTGGGCTTGCCGGTGGAGCCCGAGGTGTAGAGGATGAACAGCGGATGCTCTGCCCCCACGGCCTGCGGCTTGCAGTCGCTGGGCTGGCCCTGCAACGCCGCGTCAAAGGTCTTGTCGCGGCCGGCCACCATGTTGCAGGCCGTGGGCGTGCGCATATAGACCAGCACCGTCTTGAGCGTGGTGCAGCCGCCCATGGCGATGCCCTCGTCGACGATGGACTTGAGCGGCAGCTCCTTGCCGCCGCGCATCTGGAAGTTGGCGGTGATGACGGCCACCGCGCCGGCGTCGATGATGCGTTCGTTCAGGGCCTTGGCCGAGAAGCCGCCGAACACCACGCTGTGGGTGGCACCTATGCGCGCGCAGGCCTGCATCGCGATCACGCCCTCGATGGTCATGGGCATGTAGACGATGACGCGGTCGCCCTTGGCGATGCCCTGTGCCTTGAGCGCGTTGGCGAATTGGGCCACGCGGCCCAGCAGCTCCTTGTAAGTGACCTTGGTGACGGCGCCGTCGTCGGCCTCGAAGACGATGGCCGTCTTGTTCTCCACCGGCGTGCCCATGTGCTTGTCCAGGCAGTTGGCGCTGGCGTTGAGCTCGCCGTCCTCGAACCACTTGTAGAACGGCGCCTGGGACTCGTCCAGCACCTTGGCAAAGGGCTTGCTCCAGTCCAGGTTTTCGCGCGCCAGCCGGGCCCAGAAGCCCTCGAAGTCCTTGTCCGCCTCGGCGCACAGCGCGTTGTAGGCCTCCATGCCGGAGATGCGCGCGGCTTTGACCGTGGCATCGGCAGGGGGGAACACACGGTTTTCGACCAGAACCGACTCGATGGCACTCATTGCATTGTCTCCGCAGGTGAACTTGGAATTTCACGGGACTGTCGTGTTTGGCACTTACAGTGCACTGACTGGCGCCAAGCTTACAAAGATACCCCTTTCCGGGGCATGCCGCCGCCGAATCTACAATCGCGCTTCCTCACGAAGCCCCCCACATGCAAGACCCCAATTTCCCGCCCAAGATCTCCCCCCTGCGTCCCGTGCCCAACCTGATCTTCGCCAGCCGCTGGCTGCAGCTGCCGCTGTACCTGGGCCTGATCGCTGCGCAGGCGGTCTATGTCTTCCATTTCTGGGTGGAACTGGTGCATCTGCTGGAAGCAGCATTCGGCAGCAAGACCGCGCTGGAGGCGCTGGTCAGCAGCATCGGCTACAAGTCCACCGTACCGCTGACCGGCCTGAACGAGACCGTCATCATGCTGGTGGTGCTTGCGCTGATCGACGTGGTGATGATCTCCAATCTGCTGATCATGGTGATCGTGGGCGGCTACGAGACCTTTGTCAGCCGCATGGGCCTGCAGGGCCACCCCGACCAGCCCGAGTGGCTGTCGCACGTGAATGCCTCGGTGCTCAAGGTGAAGCTGGCGACCGCCATCATCGGCATCTCCTCGATCCACCTGCTCAAGACCTTCATCAACGCCGACAACTACTCGGACAAGGTGCTGATCGCCCAGACGGCCATCCACATCACCTTCCTGCTGTCGTCCATCGCCATCGCCTACACCGACAAGATCATGTCGGGCATCGCCTCCAGCAAGCCCCACTGATCCGCTACGCTTTCGATAGCGCCGCAAGTCCTTTCCACGGGGGCTTGCGGCGTTTTTACTTTGCTTTCGAAGCGCGCAGCAGGAGCAGGGTGCCGAGCACGGCGGCGACCAGCGAGCCGGCCAGCACGCCGATCTTGAGCTGCATCTCGAAGGCCGGGCCCTGCCCCTCGAAGGCCAGGGCGCCGATGAACAGGCTCATGGTGAAGCCGATGCCGCACAGCACGCAGACGCCGAAGAACTGCTGCCAGTTCGCCTGCGCCGGCAGCGCGGCGCCGCGAAAGCGGATCAGCAGCCAGGACGCGCCGAACACGCCGATGGCCTTGCCCAGCACCAGGCCTGCGGCGATGCCCAGCGGCACGCCCTGCACCAGCGAGGCCGGCGTCACGCCGGCCAGGGACACGCCGGCATTGACGAAGGCAAAAACAGGCAGCACCAGGAAGGCCACCCAGGGTTGCAGCACATGTTCGGCGCGCTTGAGTGGCGAGCCGCCGCGCGGATCGGCCAGCGGCACGGCCAGGGCGGTCACGACGCCCGCCAGTGTGGCATGGACGCCGGACTTGAGCACGCAGACCCAGACCACCAGGCCGACGATCACATAGGGCGCGATGGCCATGACACGGGCGCGGTTGAGGGCCAACAGCAATACGCTCCCCGTGGCCGCGGCCAGCAGCATGGTGAACGACAGGTCAGCGGTGTAGAACAGCGCGATGACGACAATGGCGCCCAGGTCGTCGATGATGGCCACCGCCGTGAGAAAGACCTTGAGCGAGGCCGGCACCCGGCTGCCCAGCAGGACCAGCACGCCCAGCGCGAAAGCGATGTCGGTGGCCGCCGGGATGGCCCAGCCGCGCAGCGCCACCGGGTCGGCGTGGTTGATGGCCGCGTAGATCAGCGCCGGGACCACCATGCCGCCCAGTGCGGCGCCGGCCGGCAGCTGGGCCTGCTTGAGCGAGGACAACTCGCCCTCGAGCAGTTCGCGCTTGATCTCCAGCCCCACCAGGAAGAAGAACGCTGACATCCACAGGTCGTTGACCCACAGCAGCAGGGGCTTGGCCAGCACCAGTGAGCCGCCGATGGCCACCTGGCCGGGCGTGCGCAGCAGGTCCTGGTACTCGTCCGCCAGCTGCGAATTGCTCACCAGCAACGCGACCAGCGCCGCCAGGGCCAGCAGGATGCCGCCGGTGGATTGCGAGGCCACGAAACGCTGGAAGTGACGGTGCAGGCGCTGGAGCATCGCCGCAGGATACACGCCGGCGGCGTCAGCCCTGGCCGCCGACCATGTCGCCGGGCCTGACCCAGGCGTCGAACTGCTCGCCCGTGACATGGCCCGAGGCGATGGCGGCCTCGCGCAGGCTGCTGCCCTCCTTGTGGGCCTTCTTGGCGATGAAGGCCGCCTTGTCGTAGCCGATGTGCGGGTTGAGCGCCGTCACCAGCATCAGCGAGCGGCCCACCAGCTCGCTGATGCGCTCGCGATTGGGCTCGATGCCCACGGCGCAGTTGTCGTTGAAGCTGCGCATGCCATCGGCCAGCAGGCGCACGCTCTGCTGGAAGTTGTGGGCGATCATCGGCCGGAACACATTGAGCTCGAAGTTGCCCGAAGCGCCGCCGAAGTTGATGGCCACGTCGTTGCCGAAGACCTGGCAGCACAGCATGGTCACGGCCTCGCTCTGGGTCGGATTGACCTTGCCCGGCATGATGGACGAGCCCGGCTCGTTCTCGGGGATGGACAGCTCGCCGATGCCGCTGCGCGGACCGCTGGCCAGCCAGCGCACGTCGTTGGCGATCTTCATCAGGCTGGCCGCCAGGGTCTTGAGCGCGCCGTGGGCGTGGACCAGGGCGTCGGCCGCGGCCATCACCTCGAACTTGCTGGGCGCGCTGACGAAAGGCAGGCCGGTCAGGCGCGCCAGTTCGGCCGCCACCTTGTCGGCGTAGCCTGGCGGCGCGTTCAGGCCCGTGCCCACGGCCGTGCCGCCCAGGGCCAGCTCGCACAGATGCGGCAGGCTGGCGTGCAGGTGACGGTCGCACTGCTGCAGCTGCGCCACGTAACCGGAGAACTCCTGGCCCAGGGTCAGGGGCGTGGCGTCTTGCAGGTGGGTGCGGCCTATCTTGACGATGTCCTTGAACGCCTCGCTCTTTTGCGCCAGCGTGGCCTCGAGCTTTTGCAGCGAAGGCAGCAGGCGGTTGCGGATGGACTCCACCGCCGCCACGTGCATGGCGGTGGGAAAGACGTCGTTGGACGACTGGCTCATGTTGACGTGGTCGTTGGGATGGACCAGCCTGCCCTCGCCGCGCACTCCGCCCAGCAGCTCGCTGGCGCGGTTGGCCAGCACCTCGTTGACGTTCATGTTGCTCTGCGTGCCCGAGCCGGTCTGCCAGACCACCAGCGGGAACTCGTCGGTGTGCTGGCCGGCCAGCACCTCGTCGGCGGCGGCGATGATGGCCGCGGCCTTGCTGTCATCGAGCAGGCCCATCAGGTGGTTGACCACCGCGCTGGAACGCTTGACCTGGACCAGGGCGCGGATGATTTCGCGCGGCTGGCGCTCGCCCGAGATGTCGAAGTTCTGCAGCGAGCGCTGCGTCTGTGCGCCCCACAGGCGCTCGGCCGGGACGGCGATGGGGCCGAAAGTGTCGCGTTCGGAACGGGTCTTCATGGCGTGCTCGCCCTCTCTGCTACGGGCTGGGAACAGCCTTGCCCAAGCCCGCCAGTATCGCGCAGATCAGCCCACCTGCTCGGCCTCCCCGGCCAGGACGCCCCCGTGGGCCAGCGTCAGGCCGACGGTGGTCTGCACGCCCACCAGCCGCACCAGCGCATCGCCGGGGTTGATGCCGGCAGTGGCGTTGGAGATGAACAGGTAGCGGTCGCCGCCGTGCAGGAAGGCGGCCACGGCCGTCTGGTAGGCAGCCACGGGCCCGCCCGCCTGGATGGCTGCTTCGGTCCAGGTGATCTTCTCCGCCAGTGTTCCTTCGCTGGCGAAGCTGGCGTAGCCCTGGGAGATACGGGCCACGCCCGGCATCGCCGTTGCATGGTCGACGGTGACGGCGGTGAACAGGGCCAGGGCAGAATCGCCGTAGCGGATGAAATCCCGGCCCGTGCCCCAGTTGGTGAACTCGTCGGCGCTGGCCGCCAGCTGGGCCGCGCTGGCAGCCGCAAAGTGGCTGGAATAGAGAGTGAAAAAATCGCCGCCCGTGACGCGGCCGCCGGTGAAGATGTCGATGCCGGCACTGCCGATCAGCTGGTTTTGGTTGTGCTCGCTGCCTTTGGCCGTGATGCCGTTGAGGCCCCCGGCATTCAGCTCGAAAGCACCCGTGCCATTGAGCGCCACTGTCATGCGCTCGGACCGGCCCGGCTCGAACGACAGGCGCACCTGGCCCGCACCGGTCGATTCGATGCTGCGCACGTTGGTGCCGGCCACCCCTCGCAACCCGGCTGCACCGCTCAGATCGATGTCCACCACCGTGGCGCCGCCCAGCATGCCGGTCAGGTCCAGCGAGCCCTGCCCTGTGGCATTGACCTGCAACGCAGATCCCAGGCCCGTGAAGCGGGGGTTGCCGGTGTAGTTGGTGGTGAAATCCAGATTCAGTGTCCGCATCTGCGGCACGTCCAGTACCAGGCCGGCAGAGGATGCCTGCAGCACCAGCGATTCGACGCCGGGCAGATGGATGGTCGCCGCCTGCCCGGTGATCTGGTCAACGCGGGCAAGGGTCGCGGTGGTGGTGCCGGCCGCGTCGCGGTCGGCGAATTCCACGCTCAAGTCCGCGCCTTCGTAGGCCTGGACGGCCAGGCTGACTGCACTGTTCAGGCCGCGCAGCACCATGGCGCCATGCACGTGCATGCCCACCGTAGTCAGGCCGGCGATGCCGGCAAGGTTGACCACGGCCCGAGCGCCGTCGAGCCATACCTGTTCGATGCCGCTGACGCGCAGGCCGGTGGTGTCGAGGTTGCCGCCGCCAAGGAATATCAGGGTGTCGGAGCCACCGCCCCCGTCCAGCCTGTCGCTTGCATCCAGCGTGCCCTGTGGCGCCCGGAAGAAGTCGCTGCCGGTGGACGCCACGAACAGGCTGCTTGAGGCAGTGGTGTTGACGCTGCCATCGATGGTGTCCGCGCCGGTAGTGAGCTCGAAAGGCCGGCCGGGCGGCTGGCCCAGCGCTGCCGCGGCGGACATCGCAACCTGGGCACCGGCCACCGCAGCAGTCACGCTCGCTGGATCATTGCTCACGGCCAGCAGCCAGGACCGCGCCGAGTTCCCGGCGGCGGTCCCGGAGTAATAGGTGTTCTCCAGCTGCGTGTCCAGGGCGGCTTCGAAGGCGGCAGCGGCCTGCAGCTTGTTGGCCACTGTCGTGCGATCGGTGTTCTGCGCACCCTGCAGCAAGCCAATGGGGAGATCCGCCAGGCCCAGCCGGCCGGAAGCCACCTCGGCGGCCCAGTAGGCCTGCGCCGCCGGTTCGGCGCCGCGGTTGAACAGGCGTTGGTAGGCCGCTTCGATCAGCGCCGGCACATCCGTCGAGGGGCCGAATTCGGCCGAGCCGAAGAAGGCCCGCCCCAGGCCGGGGCTTTGCATGCTATCGCCGGACCCATACTGGGCATAAGCGTCCCTCGGCCGACCGAGATAGGCGAGGTAGTAGTCGCGTAGCTGTGCGGAAACAATGGCCATTGCGTGCACCCTGGTGAACTTTCATTCTGGCGCATCCGGTGCGCAGCAGGTGTAACTGCGCGCGCTGACCAAGCGTGCAGGGCCCTTACTCCACCACCCCCGCCCGCTCCAGCATCACGCGCAACAGCACGTTCGCACCCGCCTCCACGTGGTCCGCTCTCGCATCCTCGATCTCGTTGTGGCTGATGCCGTCCTTGCAGGGGATGAAGACCATGGCGGCCGGGGCGCGCCGCGCCAGGTAGATCGCGTCGTGGCCAGCGCCGGACACCGCCGGCATGTGGCTGTAGCCCAGGTCCCGCGCGGCCTGCGCGATGGCGGCAACGCTCGCGGCGTCGAACTGCTGCGCGGGGTAGCTGGAAACCAGTTCGATGTGGATCGCCAGCCCCGTCTCGGCCTGCAGCCGCGTGGCGCAGGCTTGCACCTGCGCAACCTGGGCATCCACCGCTGTGTCGGTGGCGTTGCGAAGGTCGATCGAGAACTGCACCCGTCCGGGAATCACGTTGCGGCTGTTGGGATGCACATGCACCATGCCGACGGTGCCGCGCCCGTGCGGGCCATGGCTTGCCGCGGAAGCCACGACTTCCTGCATCAGCCGGGTGGCCACTTGCAACGCATCGCGGCGCAGCTTCATCGGCGTGGGGCCGGCGTGCGCCTCCATGCCGGTGACGGTGCAGTCGAACCAGCGGATGGCCAGCACGCCCTCCACCACGCCGATGGTCACGTCCGCGTCCTCCAGCACCGGGCCCTGCTCGATGTGGACTTCAAAGTAGGCGCCCACCGGGTGCTGCCCCGGCACCTGCGGCCCCAGGTAGCCAATTGCCTCGAGCTCGTCGCGCACCGTCTTGCCGGCAACGTCGGTGGCGGCATAGGCCTGCTCCAGGCTGAAGGCGCCGGCGAACACGCCCGAGCCCATCATCACCGGCACGAAGCGCGAACCTTCCTCGTTGGTCCAGAACGCCACCTCCACCGGCGCGCGGGTGCGGATGCCGTGATCGTTGAGCGTGCGCACCACCTCCAGGCCAGCGAGCACGCCGTAGTTGCCGTCGAACTTGCCGCCGGTGGGCTGGGTGTCGATGTGGCTGCCGGCCATCACTGGCGGCAGGCTCTCATCCTCTCCGGCGCGCCGCATGAACACATTTCCGATGCGGTCCACAGTCACCTGCAGTCCGGCCTCGCGGGCCCAGGCCGTAACCTGGTCGCGGCCCAGCCGGTCCTCGTCGCTGAGGGCGAGCCGGCAGACACCGCCCTTGGCGGTGGCACCGATGCGCGCCAACTCCATCAGGCTGTGCCACAGCCGCGGGCCGTCGATGCGCAACTGCGAAGCAGTCAGGGAAGAGATGGTTTGGTCTTTCATGGCCTTCGCGCCCTAGGGCGCGCTGTTGTCTTGCACGATCCGCTGCGCAGGTTCATCGGTTGGTCTTCATTGCTTTTCATGCCGGCGCGCCCTGCTCCACCAGCAGGCAGCGCACCGCATGGCCGGCCTCGGGCCAGCGCACTTCGGGCCGGGCTTCGAGGCAGGCAGCCTGGGCCTGGCTGCAGCGCGGCGCGAAGGCACAGCCGGCAGGCAGGGCGCTCAAATCCGGCGGCGCGCCGGCGATGGTTTCCAGCCGCGTGTTGCGGGCGAGCGCGCCGTCGGCCCGGCTGCGCAGCAGCGCCAATGTGTAGGGATGGCGCGGGGACCGCAGCACGGTGCGCACCGGCCCTTCCTCGACGATGCGGCCCGCGTACATCACGGCGATGCGGTCGGCCACCTCGACCGCGGCGCCGATGTCGTGTGTGACGAAGACCACGGCCAGGCCCAGCTCGCGTTGCAGCTCGCGCAGCAGCAGCAGGATCTGGATCTGCACCGTGGCGTCCAGCGCCGTGGTCGGCTCGTCGGCCAGCAGCAGCTGCGGCTGGCAGGCCAAAGCCAACGCGATCATCGCGCGCTGGCGCATGCCGCCGGACAGCTCGTGCGGGTAGGCCTGCAGGCGCCGCTCGGGACTGGGGATGCGCACCCGCTCGAACAGTTGCAGCGCGCGCTGCATGGCCTGGGCCTGGCTCACCGGCTCATGGCGGCGGATGGCCTCGGCGATCTGCGCGCCGACGGTGTACACCGGGTCCATGGCCAGCAGCGGCTCCTGGAAAACCATGGCGGCGACCTTGCCGCGGTAGGCGGCCAGCGCGGACTGCGACAGCTTGAGCACATCGTGCGAGCCCACCCGCACCGCGCCTTCGATGCGGGTGCGCTGGGGCGGGTGCAGCCGCAGCAGGCTGCGCAGCGTGACGCTCTTGCCGGAACCGGACTCACCGATCAACGCCACCACCTCGCCGCGCTGCACCTGCAGGTCGACCCCGCTGACCGCCTCCACGACTTTGCCGCCACCGGTGAAACTGACGTGCAGCTGGCGCACGTCGACAAAGGGTTCTTGCGCGCTCACGGGCTGAGCTCCGAGCCACACGCTGCGGCCACGGGGGCAGCGCTGTGCCCGCTGCCCGCCACATGCATCCAGCAGGCGACCACCTGGCCGGCAGCAACCGGCAGCAAGGCTGGGCTGCGCTGCGCGCACACAACTTCCGCGTGCTTGCAGCGGGGATGGAAGCGGCAGCCCGAGGGCGGGTTGATCGGGTCCGGCGGGTCACCCGCCAGTGGCGGCTGCTCGGTGCGCCGGTCCGGGTCCAGCGACGGGATGGAGGACAGCAGCGCCCGTGTGTAAGGGTGGGCGGGCTCGCTGAACAGGGCTTCGCTCGCGCCGATCTCCACCACCTGGCCCAGGTACATCACCATCACGCGGTCGCTCATGTAGCGCACCACGTTGAGGTCGTGGCTGATGAACAGGTAGGTCAGGCCGAATTCCTGCTTCAGGTCCAGCAGCAGGTTCAGCACCTGGGCTTCGACCGACTTGTCCAATGCCGACACGGCTTCGTCCAGGATGACCAGCCGCGGCTGCAACGCCAGGGCCCGGGCGATGTTGACGCGCTGGCGCTGGCCGCCGGACAGCTCGTGCGGGTAGCGCCCGGCAAAGCGGCTGGGCTCCAGCCCCACGCGTGCCAGCAGGTCGCGGGCCCGCGCCACCGCGGCCTGGCGCGATGCGCCGTGCACCTGGGGGGCGAAGGCGATCGAATCTTCCATCGTGAGCCGGGGGTTGAGCGAGGCGTAGCTGTCCTGGAACACCATCTGCGCCTGGCGCCGGAACTGCTTGAGCGGCAGCGCCGCGCCAGCCACCGTTTCGCCGTCGAAGGTCAGGTCGCCGCGGTCTGCGGCGATCAGGTGCATGAGCAAGCGGGCGGTGGTCGACTTGCCGCAGCCGGACTCGCCCACCACGCCCAGCGTCTCGCCCTTGCGGATATCGAAGGCTATGCCGTCCACCGCGCGCACCACGCCGCCGCCGCGCCCCAGCACGTCCTTTTTCAGGGGGAAATGCTTGACCAGACCCCGCACCGTCAGCAGGGGCTGGGCCGGTCCACCCACGTCCACCGCGCTCACTGCTTGATCTCCATCGCCGAACGCAGGCCGTCGGCCAGCAGGTTGAAGGCGATCGAGGTGATGAAGATCATCACGCCCGGCAGCGCGGCCAGCCAGGGCTCGATGTAGATGGCGGTGCGCAGGGTGTTGAGCATCAGGCCCCATTCCGGCTCGGGCGGCTTCACGCCCAGCCCCAGGAAGCTCAGGCCCGAGGCCAGGATCATGGACACCGCCACCAGGCTGGTGGCGTAGACAAAGATCGGCCCCATGACGTTGCCCAGCACATGGACCCGCACGATGGTGAAGGCGCCGGCACCGGAGGCGCGCGCGGCATCGACGAAGTCGCGGTGGCGGATCTGGGTGGTGACGCTTTCGGCCACCCGCGCCAGGGGCGGGATGAAGACGATGGTCAGCGAGATCAGCGAGTTGGTCGTGCCGGCGCCCAGCGCCCCCGACAGCGCGATGGCCAGCAGCACAGAGGGAAAGGCGTAGAACACATCGACGGTGCGCATGATCACGTTGTTGAGCCAACCGCCGGCATAGCCGGCCGTGATGCCGATCAACGAGCCGGCCAGGAAGGCGAAGATCACCGGCGTGATGCCCATGAACAGGGACAGCCGCGAGCCCACCATCAAACGCGAGAGCATGTCACGCCCCAGTTCGTCCGTGCCCAGCGGATGGCCGGCAAAGCCGATGGGCTTGAGACGGTTGAGCATGGCCGCGGCATAGGGATCCATAGGCACCAGCAGCGGCGCGAAGACGGCCAGCAGCAGCAGCAGCGCGATGACGATGCCGGCACCGAGCGCCACCTTTTCGCGCAGGAAGCGCCGCAGCACGGTCTGCCAGTAGCCAGGCGAGCGTTCGAGGGCGATGGCCCCGATCTGGGAAGGTGTCTGGGCGGTGGCTTGCAGCACGGGCATCTCTCAGGCGCGCGCGATGCGCGGATCCAGCAGGGTCTGCACGACGTCCACCAGCAGGTTGAGCACCACGAAGAACATCGCCAGCACGAGGATCGTTCCCTGCAGCAGCGGCAGGTCGCGCTGGAAAATCGCGGAGTTCAGCAGAAAGCCGGTGCCGGGCCAGGAGAACACCGTCTCGATCAGGATCGATCCTCCCAGCAGATACCCCAGTTGCAGCCCCATCACAGCCAGCGCGGTGGGCGCGGCGTTCTTCACCACATGCAGGAAGATGCCCAGGTCGGTCAGGCCCTTGGCGCGCAGGCCGACGATGAACTCCTGCGCCAGGATGTCCGCCACCAGCGCGCGCACGGTGCGCGAGATGATGCCCATGGGGATCACGCTCATGGTCACGGCGGGCAGCAGCATGTGCTTGAAGTGTTCCCAGTCCCAGGCCCACTCGGTGGAAGCACCGGCGCCGCCCGGCGGCAGCCAGTTGAGGAACACCGAGAACACGATCACCAGCACCATGCCCAGCCAGTAGTGGGGCACGCTGACGCCCAGCACGGAGACCAGCGAGGCCGCCCTGTCAATCCACGAATGCTGGAAATAACCGGCCACGAAGCCGAACATGCAGCCCAGGACGAAGCCGATCAGCGTCGCCAGCAGGGCGATCCGCAACGTGTTGCCGACCGCCCGCAGCACCTCCGAGGCCACCGGCCGGCCCGAAGCGATGGAGGTGCCCAGGTCACCCTGCACGGCGCGCCAGACCCAGCCGGCAAACTGCTCCGGATAGGAGCGGTTGAAGCCATACAGCTCGCGCAGCCGCTCCTGCAACTCCACCGAGGCATCGGGCGGGAGGATGGACACCAGCGGATCGCCCGGCGCGAGGTGCACCAGGGCGAAACACACCAGCGCCACCCCCGCCATGATCGGCAGCGTGTAGAGCAGCCGGCGCAGCAGAAAACCAAGCATGCGCGCCTTCCCGTTGCGCCCTTAATCCATGGACATGGTGGCGATGTCGATGAACCAGCTTTGCGGCTGGACCACGCCCTTGACCTTGGCGCTGATGGCGCGCGGGCCGACGTCATGGGCGATCCAGACGAAGGGCGCGTCTTCGACGATGCGCGCGTGCAGCTTTGCCAGCGCGGCGTCGCGCGCCTTGTCGTCGAAGGCATTGCGCGCATCCGCCACCAGCTTGTCGACTTCCGCGTTGCCGAAGTAGCCCCAGTTGTTGCTGACCGGCGGGAAGGTCTTGGTGCTGACGAAGCGCACCATCGCGAAGAACGGGTCCATCGCGGCGAAGCTCACGTTGATGGCGTTGGCGCCGTTGGCCGAGGGATCCTTCGCGCCCTTGCGCCAGTTGGTGAACAAGGTGTTCCACTCGATCACGTCGAACTGCACGTCGAAGCCACAGGCCTTGAGCGACTGCTGCACGAACTCGTTCATCGGCAGGGGCTGCATCTGGCCGGAACCGCTGGCGGAGATCTGCACCTTGACCTTCAAGGGCTTGGCAGTGCTGTGGCCTGCCTCGGCCATCAGCTTGCGAGCCGCTTCCGGGTCGTACTTGATGTCGAACTTCGGGTTGCCCCACCACGGATGGCCCGGCGGCACCGTGCCCTTGGGAATGGCCATCATGCCGCCCAGCAGCTTGAGCATGCCGGTGCGGTCGACGCAGAGGTTGGCGGCCTGGCGCACCCGCTTGTCCAGCCAGGGCGAGCCGTCCGCGAAGGACAGCTGCCACGGCCACACGTGGGGTTGCTGGTTGAAGTACATCTTGAAGCCGCGGGACTGGATCGGGCCCATGGCGTCGGGGGACGGCGCCTCGATCCAGTCGACCTGGCCGGACAGCAGGGCCGCGGTGCGGGCATTGGCCTCGGGCATGGGCAGCATCACAACGCGGTCGATCTTGGGTGTGCGCAGGGGGTCCCAGTAGGCCTTGTTGGCCACCACTTCGAGCCGCTCGCGCGGCACGAAGCGCACCATCTTGAACGGTCCGCTGCCCGAAGCGTCCGCAGCGAAAGCCGTCCATGCGGTCTTGGCCTTGTCGGTCGGCGTGGCGCCGGCAGCGGCGTCGAACTTCTTTTGCCAGTGCACCGGGCTGGCCATGAACAGGTTCGTCAGGTTCAGGGGCAGGAAGGCATCGGGCTCGGTGGTGGTCAGTTCCACGCTCAGGTTGTCGATCTTGCGGGCGCTTTTGAGCGTCGGCATGCGCGAGGCGGTGACGCCCACCTGGCTGGCGTCGAAATGCGGCGCGTCCTTGTCCAGCACCTTGCGCACGTTCCACACCACGGCGTCGGCATTGAACTCGGAGCCGTCGTGGAACTTCACGCCCGGGCGCAGCTTGAAGACCCACTTGGTCTTGTCCTTGGCATCAACCGCCCAGGCCGTGGCCAGGCCGGGAATGATCACGCTGGCCCGGTCGGACTTGGACAAATCCCAGTGCGTCAGCGCGTCGTACATGGGGATGCCGGTGAAGCGGTTGCCCTCGAAACCCTGGTCCGGCTGGCCCAGCGTGCGCGGAATGTCGGCCGCCGTCATGGCGATGCGCAAGACCTTGTCCTGGGCCAGCAGGACGGGCGAGGCAAAGGTGGCGAGCACGCCGGCAGCAAGCGCGATGGCACGGGCCGGTTTGGACAGGCTTGGGAGGGCGGCGGACAGGATCATCGGGGCTCCAGAGTTGAGGCTGACGCGGTGTCCGGCATGGGGTTTCCGCTTGGGATCAGCTACAGCTCCTAAGCAACGGCTGTGCCATGAGCGCCCGTTCTCACCAAACATCGGCGACAAGCATCCGCGCACGCCTTCGGAGGCCGGCGCACCAGCAAGACGCAAATCCCGCTGGTGGCGCACCAGGAAGGCCACTGGGGCCCAACAGCGTCTGGGATAATCTGCCAACGCCTCTCCCTACCCTCTCAAAAGCCATGACGACCATCAAAGCCAACGATCTGATCGAGTCGATCTCCGCCGCCCTGCAGTACATCAGCTACTACCACCCGGCCGACTACATCGCCCACCTGGCGCGCGCCTACGAGCGCGAGCAAAGCCCGGCGTCCAAGGATGCGATCGCCCAGATCCTGACCAACAGCCGCATGAGCGCCACCGGCCACCGGCCCATCTGCCAGGACACGGGCATCGTCAACGTCTTCCTCAAGGTCGGCATGGATGTGCGCTGGGAAGGCTTCACCGGCAGCCTGGACGACGCCATCAACGAAGGCGTGCGCCGCGGCTACAACCACCCGGACAACACCTTGCGCGCCTCGGTCGTGGCCGACCCGCAGTTCGCCCGCAAGAACACCAAGGACAACACGCCGGCGGTGATCTTCACCGAGCTGGTCCCCGGCGACAAGCTGGACATCACGGTGGCGGCCAAGGGCGGAGGCAGCGAGAACAAGAGCAAGATGATCATGCTCAACCCGGGCGACTCGGTGGTTGACTGGGTGCTCAAGACCGTGCCCACCATGGGCGCCGGCTGGTGCCCGCCGGGCATGCTGGGCATCGGCATCGGCGGCACGGCCGAAAAGGCCGTGCTGATGGCCAAGGAATCGCTGATGGACGACATCGACATGTACGAGCTGCAGGCCAAGTCCTCGCGCGGCGAGGCGCTGGACAAGGTCGAGGAGATGCGCCTGGAGCTGTACGAGAAGGTCAACGCCCTGGGCATCGGCGCGCAGGGCCTGGGCGGCCTGACCACGGTGCTGGACATCAAGATCAAGCTCTACCCCACGCACGCGGCCAGCAAGCCTGTGGCCATGATCCCCAACTGCGCGGCGACCCGCCATGCGCACTTCGTCATGGACGGATCGGGCCCGGTCTACCTGGACGCGCCCTCGTTGGACCTGTGGCCCGACGTCAACTGGGAGCCCGACTACAAGAAGAGCAAGAAGGTCGACCTCAACACCTTGAGCAAGGAAGAAGTCGCCAGCTGGAAGCCGGGCGACACCCTGCTCCTGAACGGCAAGATGCTGACCGGCCGCGACGCCGCCCACAAGCGCATCCAGGACATGCTGGCCAAGGGCGAGCAGTTGCCGGTGGACTTCGCCAACCGCGTCATCTACTACGTCGGTCCGGTCGATCCCATCAAGGGCGAGGCCGTGGGCCCGGCCGGCCCCACCACGGCCACCCGCATGGACGGCTTCACCGAGATGATGCTGGCCCAGACCGGCCTGATCGCCATGGTGGGCAAGGCCGAGCGCGGCCCGGTCGCCATCGAGGCCATCCGCAAGCACAAGAGCGCCTACCTGATGGCCGTGGGCGGCGCCGCCTACCTGGTGTCCAAGGCCATCAAGACCGCCAAGGTCGTGGGTTTTGCCGACCTGGGCATGGAAGCCATCTACGAGTTCGACATGGTCGACATGCCGGTGACCGTGGCTGTGGATGCCGGAGGCACCAGCGCCCACATCACCGGCCCGGCCGAGTGGCAAAAGCGCATCGCCACCGGCGAGTTCAAGAACATCCCGGTCGCCGCTGCCTGACGATGCGCGCTGGCGCCGCCGCCGCACCCATCGGCAGCATCACGAGCGCCGATCGGCCGATCGGCGTGTTCGACAGCGGTGTCGGCGGCTTGAGCGTGCTCAGGGCGCTGCGCGCCGAATTACCGCAGGAAGACTTCGTCTACTTCGCCGACAGCGGCAACGCGCCGTATGGCGAGCGTGACGACGCCTTCGTGGCCCAGCGCTCGCAGGCCATTGCACAGCAACTGCGCGAAGAGCACGGCATCAAGGCCCTGGTCGTGGCCTGCAACACGGCGACAGCCGCAGCCGTGCACCTGCTGCGCGCCGGCCATCCCGGACTGCCCCTGGTCGGCGTCGAGCCTGCGCTCAAGCCGGCGGCGGCACGCAGCCGCACCCGGCGCATCGCCGTGCTGGCCACGCGCGGCACGCTGGCCTCGGCCAAATTTGCAGCGTTGCATGCCTCGCTGCGCGATGAAGCAGAGTTCCTGCTCCAGCCCTGCGACGGCCTGGCCGCTGCCATCGAAGCCGACGACGCTACAAAAATCAGAGCGCTCTGCGAAGAATACACGCGGGCTAGCGGCCGATTTGGCTCCAAAAATGGGCAAATCGACAGCCTGGTGCTCGGTTGCACCCACTACCCCTTTGCCGCGAACCATTTCGCCGAATTGGCCGGACCGGAGGTGGCCTTGATCGAGACCGGCGAGCCGGTGGCGCGCCAGACCCGGCGCCTGCTGGGAGCCGCCGGCCTGCTGCGCACGCAAGGCGTGGGCAGCATCACGCTGCAGGCCAGCGCTGGGCAGGCAGCCCTGCACGCCACCGCCACGCGCTGGCTGGGCCGCTAGGGGGCCTGCAAGGCCGCGGCGCGGCCGCGTGCCACGTCCACCTTCAGCAGCAGCACCAGGCCGACGAAGAACAGCACCGTGGTCGAGAGGATGGCGATGCGCTGGTTGCCGCCGGTCGCCCAGGCAATGGCGCCGTAGCTCAGGGGGCCGATCACGCTGGCCAGGCGGATGGCGAAGGTCCACAGGCCGAAGAACTCGCCCAGCTGCCTGGGCGGCGCAAACAGACCGGCCATGGCACGGCCGGCCGACTGGCTGGAGCCCATGCACAGGCCGGCGATGGCGGCGGCCCACCAGAACTGGCCCTTGCTGGTGCTGACAGCGGCGATCACGCAGGTGGCGATCCAGCCGACCAGGGTGCTGCCCAGGGCCAGCTTGTGGCCGATACGGTCCTGCAGGTAGCCCCAGGCGAAGGCGCCGCCGGCGGCCGCCAGGTTGAGCACGAAGATCAGCACCATGGTCTCCTGCGGCTCGAAGCCGATCACCTGCTCGGCGTAGATGGCCGCCAGCGTGATCGCCACCGCCACGCCGCCCTGGTAGAACACCGCGCAGGCCAGCAGCCACATGAAGTCTCGGTAGCGCCGGGCCTGGCGGAAAGTCTGCTGCAACTGGCGCAGCGAGGCCTGCAGGCCGCTCTGCTGTGCGGCCGCGGGATTGGGCTGGGCACGCTCGCTCAGCAGCCAGAATGTCACCAGCGAGGCCGAGCCGTAGATGGCGGCCGTCAGCAGCACCGTCACCGGCACGAAGCTGCTGGCGGGAATGCCCTGTTTTTGCGCCCACAGCACGTAGCCAAGGCTGATGCCCAGGGCCAGCATGCCGCCGAAGTAACCGAAGCCCCAACCCCAGCCGCTGACCTTGCCCAGCGACTCAGGCCGCGCCAGCTCCGGCAGGAAGGCCGCCGTCAGCGATTCGCCCCAGGCATAGAAGGTGTTGGACAAGATGATGAGCGCCACCGCCAACGCCACCGAGCCGGTGCCGGCCAGGGCCAGGGCCGCGGTGCTGAGCACGCATCCGGCCGTCACCATCATCAGCAGCTTCTTTTTGGCGGCGCGCAGGTCGGCCCAGGCGCCCAGGCTGGGCATGGTGAGCATGACGATGGCGTAGGAGGTGCTCAGAGCCGCCGTCCAGGCAAACGTGGCCCACTCGGCCTTTTGCGCGATCCCGCCGACGAAGTAGGCGGCGAACACGGCGGTGATGATCACCGTGGTGTAGCCCGAGTTGGCGAAGTCGTACATCGCCCAGCCGAACACCTCGCGCCGGCGCACGCCGGGATTGAGAGCTTCCCTGGAAAAAAGGGCCACGCTGCGTCTCCTTGGTTGGAGCGCAGCATAGCCCAGGCCGGTGACGGCCCGGCCGGATCAGTGCAGGTGGCGCGGGCGGCGTCCGCCGCCGTGGCCTCCGCCGGTCCCACCGCTGCCGCGCGGCGGGCGGCCGATCTCCAGCGAGTTGACCAGGGCGTCAAAGCGCTGGCTGAAGAGCTTGTCGATCTCGCCGACCACGCCGCCCAATTCGGCGCCGTCGAAATGGCGCTCCATCAGGTTGACCACGTCCTCGACCAGCAGGTCGCGCTGCACCTGCATGATGGCCGCCGGATTGGGCCCGACGAACAGCATGATGAAGTCGTCGCGCGATTCGGCCTCGGGGCGCTCTTCTTCCTCGTCGAACTCGGCGTCGTAGAAGGTCACCTCGATCGCGGCGCCCTGATCGGCCAGTTCGTTCAGGCTCATGCACATTTCGTCGAGCGACTGGCGGAAGTCCTCGTCACCCGGCAGCGTCCAGCACATGGTCAGCAGGTGCTTGGCGGCGTCGAACTTCAGGCCCGACTCTTCCTCGTAGGTGCTTTCGGCGGCGTCGGCCAGCGATTTGGCGCCGGCGTACTTCCACAGCGGTTTGAGGGCCTCCTGCAGCTGGGCGAAGCTCACATCGGCGCGCAGAGGCACATCGCCGTGGACGTGGATTTCAAAAGGGGCGTTGTAGTTGGACATGTTCGTACTCCGGCTGGTGCCTCGAGCCGGGCTTGAACCGGCACGCCCCCTTGCGGGTAGCGGCGGATTTTAAGTCCGCTGTGTCTACCAATTTCACCATCGAGGCTTCGAGCCCAATGTAAGACAAAACAGCCCCGGCAACCTGGGTTGTCGGGGCTGTATGTCTGGAGGCGCGACCCAGAGTTGAACTGGGCTAGCCGGATTTGCAATCCGGTGCATAACCGCTTTGCTATCGCGCCCGAATCCGTTCGCTGTTGCCGCATGAAAAAGGGAAGCCGAAGCTTCCCTTTTACCGGTTCTACCGGCAAAAGCAGCACTGCTGCTTTTGAAATATGGAGCGGGAAAAGAGTCTCGAACTCTCGACCTCAACCTTGGCAAGGTTGCGCTCTACCAACTGAGCTATTCCCGCATTTCGAGCCTCGAATTATAGCGCAATTTTTTGGCTCTTTGCAACCATCCTCAATGTTTCACTGAGGCGGGCGTTGTGACCGGCGCTGCCACCGGCGCGGCGGCCGCTGCCGGTTCGTCGTCGGGCAGGGGCGTGGGCGGGCGCTCCAGCGCCAGTTCCAGCACCTTGTCGATCCACTTGACCGGCACGATCTCCAGGCCCTGCTTGACGTTGTCCGGAATCTCCTGCAGGTCCTTCTGGTTCTCTTCGGGGATCAGCACCGTCTTGATGCCGCCGCGCAGGGCTGCCAGCAGTTTTTCCTTCAGGCCGCCGATGGCCGTGACCTCGCCGCGCAGCGTGATCTCGCCGGTCATGGCGACGTCGGCGCGCACCGGGATGCCGGTCAGGGCCGACACCATGGCGGTGGTCATCGCCGCGCCGGCGCTGGGGCCGTCCTTGGGCGTGGCGCCGTCGGGCACGTGGATGTGCATGTCCTTTTTCTCGAACACTTCATCGGGAATGCCCAGGCCGCGGGCGCGGCTGCGCACCACGGTGCGGGCAGCCGAGACCGATTCCTTCATCACGTCGCCCAGCGAACCGGTGGTGGTGATCACGCCCTTGCCGGGCATCAGCGCCGCCTCGATGGTCAGCAGGTCGCCGCCGACCTCGGTCCAGGCCAGGCCCACGACCTGGCCGACCTGGTTCTGCTGCTCGGCGCGGCCGTAGGTGAACTTGCGCACGCCCAGGTAGTCGTGCAGGTTCTCGCCGTTGACCGTGACCAGAGGCTTGAGCTTCTTGAGCTGCAGGCCCTTGACCACCTTGCGGCAGATCTTGGACAGTTCGCGCTCGAGCGAGCGCACGCCCGCTTCGCGGGTGTAGTAGCGCACCACATCGCGGATGGCTTCTTCCGTGACCAGCAGTTCCACATCCTTCAGGCCGTTGTTCTTCAGCTGCTTGGGCAGCAGGTACTTCAGGGCGATATTGGTCTTCTCGTCCTCGGTGTAACCCGACAGGCGGATCACTTCCATCCGGTCGAGCAGCGCCGGCGGGATGTTCATCGAGTTGGAGGTGGCCACGAACATCACGTCCGACAGATCGAAGTCGACCTCAACGTAGTGGTCACCGAAGGTGTGGTTCTGTTCCGGGTCCAGCACTTCGAGCAGCGCACTGGAGGGGTCGCCGCGGAAGTCCGTGCCCAGCTTGTCGATCTCGTCGAGCAGGAACAACGGATTGCGCGTGCCGATCTTGCCCAGGCTTTGCAGCACCTTGCCCGGCAACGCGCCGATGTAGGTGCGGCGATGGCCGCGGATCTCCGCCTCGTCGCGCATGCCGCCCAGGGCCATGCGCACGTACTTGCGGCCGGTGGCCTTGGCGACCGACTGGCCAAGCGAGGTCTTGCCCACGCCGGGCGGGCCGACCAGGCACAGGATGGGCGCCTTGACCTTGTCCACGCGTTGCTGCACCGCGAGGTATTCGAGGATGCGGTCCTTGACCTTGTCCAGCCCGTAATGGTCCTCGTTGAGCACCTTCTCGGCGTTGGCCAGGTCGTGCTTGATCTTGGTCTTCTTGCTCCAGGGCAGGCCGGTGAGCACGTCGATGTAGTTGCGCACCACGGTGGCCTCGGCCGACATGGGCGACATGAGCTTGAGCTTCTTGAGCTCGCCCTCGGCCTTCTTCAGGGCTTCCTTGGGCATCTTGGCGAGCTTGATCTTCTTCTCGATCTCCTCGATGTCGGCGCCCTCTTCACCCTCGCCCAGTTCCTTCTGGATGGCCTTGACCTGCTCGTTGAGGTAGAAGTCGCGCTGGTTCTTTTCCATCTGGCGCTTGACGCGGCCGCGGATCTTCTTGTCGACGTTGAGGATGTCGACCTCGCGCTCGATCTGCTCGAACAGGTTCTCCAGGCGCAGCTTGACGTCGGCCAGGTCCAGGACGACCTGCTTGTTGTCCAGCTTGAGCGGCAGGTGGGCGGCGATGGTGTCGGCCAGGCGGCCGGGATCGTCGATGCTGGAGATCGAGGTCAGGATCTCCGGCGGAATCTTCTTGTTCAGTTTGACGTACTGGTCAAACTGCTGCATCACCGCGCGGCGCAGGGCCTCGATCTCGCTGGACTTGGGCTCCTGGCCCGAGGCGTCCACCGGCGTGACGTTGGCGGTGAAATGCAGTTCACCGTCCTCGATGCGGTTGACGGTGGCGCGCTGCTGGCCTTCGACCAGCACCTTCACGGTGCCGTCGGGCAGTTTGAGCATCTGCAAGATGGTGGACACGCAGCCCACCTCGAACATGTCGCCCACCGAGGGCTCGTCCTTGGCGGCGGCCTTCTGGGCCACCAGCATGATGCGCCGCTCGGCTTCCATCGCCGCTTCCAGGGCCTTGATGCTCTTGGGACGGCCGACGAACAGCGGAATGACCATGTGGGGGAACACCACCACGTCCCGCAGCGGCAGGAGCGGCAGGTCGATGGCGGTTGCAGGCAGGGGGACGTGTCCGGACATGGGAATCCTTGTTGTTACCAGTCGAATATGGACTGGAATAGGGCATTTTCAACCCACCCGCGGTCCCCTGCGAGGCTGCGGGTGGGAAGACAAGCAAGATACCACCAGAGGGCAGATCTTCAGGCCCCGATAACCGGCTGTTTCAAGCCTTTTTCGCGGCTTCGCGGTAGACCAGCAGCGGCGGCTTGTTCTCGTCGATGGTCGACTCGTCCACGACCACTTTGTCCACATTGGACGTGGTGGGAAGCTCGAACATGGTGTCGATCAGCGACTGCTCCAGGATGGAGCGCAGGCCGCGGGCGCCGGTCTTGCGCTTGAGCGCCTTGCGGGCGATGGCGCGCAAGGCGTTGGGGCGGATCTCCAGGTCCACGCCCTCCATCTGCAGCAGCTTGCCGTACTGCTTGACCAGGGCGTTCTTGGGCTCGGTCAGGATCTGCACCAGAGCGTCCTCGCTGAGCTCGGCCAGGGTGGCGACCACCGGCATGCGGCCGACCAGCTCGGGGATGAGGCCGAACTTGATCAGGTCCTCCGGCTCGACATCGCGGAACACGTCGGTCAGGCTGCGCTGCTGCTTGCTCTTGACCGCGGCGCCAAAGCCGATGCCCGAGGACTCGGTGCGCTGCTCGATGACCTTTTCCAGGCCGGCGAAGGCACCGCCGCAGATGAACAGGATGTTGGTCGTGTCGATCTGCAGGAAATCCTGATTGGGGTGCTTGCGCCCGCCCTGCGGCGGCACGCTGGCCATGGTGCCTTCGATCAGCTTGAGCAGGGCCTGCTGCACGCCCTCGCCCGAGACGTCGCGGGTGATGGAGGGGTTGTCGGACTTGCGCGAGATCTTGTCGATCTCATCGATGTAGACGATGCCGCGCTGGGCCCGCTCGACCTCGTAGTTGCAGCTTTGCAGCAGCTTCTGGATGATGTTCTCGACGTCCTCGCCGACGTAGCCAGCCTCGGTCAGCGTGGTGGCGTCGGCCATCACGAAGGGCACGTCCAGCATGCGCGCCAGAGTCTGGGCCAGCAGGGTCTTGCCCGAGCCGGTGGGGCCGATCAGCAAGATGTTGCTCTTGGTGAGCTCGACCTCGTCCTTCTTGGCCTTTTCCTTGTGGCGCAGCCGCTTGTAGTGGTTGTACACCGCCACCGACAGCGTCCGCTTGGCCGGCTCCTGGCCGATCACGTAGTTGTCGAGGTTGGACTTGATCTCCACCGGAGTGGGCAGGTCGCCGCGTGCTTCCTTGGTCTCATCGCCGGTGGGCAACTCATCGCGGATGATCTCGTTGCACAGGTCAATGCACTCGTCGCAGATGAAGACGGAAGGTCCGGCGATGAGCTTCTTGACCTCGTGCTGGCTCTTGCCGCAGAAGGAGCAATAGAGCGTTTTTTCGCTGGAAGAGCCTTTTTTCTCGGCCATGTGCGCTGTGCCCTCAGAAGGTGTTTCTCAATGATACCCAAATAGCAAACGGCGCTTCCCCTGTTACAGGGAGCGCCGTTGCGGCTGTGCAACCCGGCGCCCGGCGGCGCCGGCGGCCGGCCTCAGGGACGCTTGGCGATGACCTGGTCGATCAGGCCGTAAGCCTTGGCCTCTTCGGCCTCCAAGAAGTAGTCGCGCTCGGTGTCGTTCTTGATCTTTTCCAGCGGCTGGCCGGTGCGCTCGGCCAGGATGCGGTTCATCTGGTCCTTGGTGCGCAGGATGTCGCGCGCATGGATCTCGATGTCGGTGGCTTGGCCGCGGGCGCCGCCCAGCACCTGGTGGATCATGATCTTGGAGTTGGGCAGCGAAAAGCGCTTGCCCTTCTCGCCGGCGGCCAGCAGGAAGGCGCCCATGCTGGCGGCGAAGCCGCAGCACAGGGTGGACACGGCCGGCTTGATGAAATTCATGGTGTCGAAGATCGCCATGCCGGCCGTGACGCTGCCGCCCGGCGAGTTGATGTAGAACGAGATGTCCTTGTCCGGGTTCTCGCTCTCCAGGAACAGCAGCTGCGCCACGATCACGTTGGCGGTCTGGTCGTTGACCTCGCCGACCAAGAAGATCACCCGCTCCTTGAGCAGGCGCGAGTAGATGTCATAGGACCGCTCGCCGCGGCCCGACTGCTCGATGACCATCGGGATCATGCCGAGGTTCTGGGTCTCAAGTGCGCTCATGGAATGCTCCGTTTCGTTACGCCTACTGTATCCAAAAAGGATTTGGGGCCGGGATGGCCTTTGACAAGACCGTCCGGCCCCAGCGGGGACGCGGCCCTCAGGCCGCGTTGTCCTGCGTTCAGCCCTGCTGGCCCATCAGGTCGTCGAAAGCGATGTCCTTGGCGGTGACCTTGGCCTTGGCCAGGACGAAGTCGGTGACGTTGTTCTCGATCACGATGGCTTCGACTTCCGCCAGGCGGCGGGTGTCGCTGAAGTACCAGCGGATCACGTCGGTGGGCTTCTCGTAGCTGGCAGCCAGTTCCTCGACGTGGGCCTTGACCTGCTCGGGCTTGGCCTGCAGGTCGTTGGAACGCACCAGCTCGGCGACCACCAGGCCCAGGCGCACGCGGCGCTCGGCTTGCGGGCGGAAGATGTCGTCGGGGATCGGCGCCTTGTCGGCGTCCTTGATGCCGCGCTGCTTGAGGTCGGCGCGGGCGCTCTCGATCATGCGGTCGAGTTCAGCTTGCACGCTGGACTTGGGCAGGTCGAGTTCGGCCTTGGCCACCAGGGCGTCCATGACGGCCTGCTTGTTGCGGCCCAGCAGGCGGAACTTGACTTCGCGCTCCAGGTTTTTCTTGATGTCGGCGCGCAGGCCGTCCACCGTGGCGTCGGCGATGCCCAGCGACTTGGCCAGGGCTTCGTTGACTTCGGGCAGGTGGGCCGCTTCGACCTTCTTGACCGTGACCAGGAAGTCGGCCTGCTTGCCGGCCACGTCCTGGCCGTGGTAGTCGGCCGGGAAGGCCAGCGGGAAGGTCTTGCTCTCGCCGGACTTCATGCCGCGCACCGCAGCCTCGAACTCCTTGAGCATCTGGCCTTCGCCGACCAGGAACTGGAAGTCCTCAGCCTTGCCGCCCTGGAAGGTCTCGCCGTCGATCTTGCCTTCGAAGTCCACCGTCACGCGGTCGCCGTCCTGGGCACCGTCGGTCAGGGAGCGCTGGGCAAAGCTGCGGCGCTGCTTGCGCAGGATGTCCAGGGTCTTGTCAATGGCAGCATCGGTCACTTCGGCCGACAGCTTGTCGACCTCGGCCGCGGCCAGGTCGCCGATCTTGACCTCGGGATAGACCTCGAAGACGGCGTCGAAGGCCATCTCGCCCTCGGGCGCGCTTTCCTTCTCGGTGATGCGCGGCTGGCCGGCCACGCGCAGCTTGGCCTCATTGGCAGCCTGGGCGAAGGCCTCGCCGACCTTGTCGTTCATGACCTCGTAGTGCACCGAGTAGCCGTAGCGCTGGGCCACGACGGTCATGGGCACCTTGCCGGGACGGAAACCGTCCATCTTCACGGTGCGCGCCAGGCGCTTGAGGCGGGAATCGACTTCCGACTGGATCACGTTGACGGGCAGCGTCAGCGTCATCTTGCGTTCGAGCTTCTCGAGGGTTTCAACGGTCACGGCCATGGTAGGTCTCTCAAAGGTGATTTGGACGGTGTATGGGGCTGTCTGGTGCGCGGGGGGGGACTCGAACCCCCACACCATTGCTGGCGTCAGGACCTAAACCTGGTGCGTCTACCAATTTCGCCACCCGCGCGCCCCAATTCGGGCAACCGGCTATTTTAACCGGGCGCGGGAGCCTCTTCCCGCTTGACCCTGAACCACGCTGCATACATCGCCGGCAAGGCCAGCAAAGTCAGCACCGTGGCGACGATCAAGCCGCCCATGATGGCCACGGCCATAGGCCCCCAGAACACCGAGCGCGACAGCGGGATCATGGCCAGCACGGCGGCCGCGGCCGTCAGCACGATGGGCCGCAGGCGCCGCACGGCGGACTCCACGATGGCGTCCCAGGCGGGCACGCCGCGGGCGCGGTCCTGCTCGATCTGGTCGATCAGGATCACCGAATTGCGCTGAATCATCCCCATCAGGGCGATCACGCCCAGCAGGGCGACGAAGCCGAAGGGGCGATTGAGCAGCAGCAGGGCGCCGGCCACACCGGCGATGCCCAGCGGGCCGGTGATGAAAACCAGCATGGCGCGGCTGAAACTCTGCAACTGCAGCATCAGCAGGGTGAAGGTCAGGAACAGCATGATGGGGATGCCGGCCGAGATCGATGACGAGCCCTTGGAGCTTTCCTCCACCGCGCCGGCCACCTGGATGGCATAGCCCTGCGGCCACTTGGCCTCCAGCGCCTTGAGCTCGGGGAGCAGCTGCGCGCTGACGGTGGCGCCCTGCAGGCCCTCAATGATGTCGCCCTGCACGGTGATGGCGTAGTCGCGGTTCTCGCGCCACATCACGCCGGGCTCCCAGCTGAGCGTCGGCTTGGTGATCTGCGTCAGCGGGATCGATTTGCCCGAAGCCGTCGGCAGGTAGGCGTTGGCCAGGTCGGTGATGGCATTGCGCTCGTCCAGCGGCTGGCGCAGCACGATGTCGATCAGGCGGTCGCCCTCGCGGAACTGGCCCACGTTGGCGCCGGCCAGGATGGTCTTGGAGGCCTGGGCGATGGACTGGCTGGTCACGCCCAGGGCACGCGCCTTGGACTGGTCCACTTCCAGCCGCAACACCTTGACCGACTCGTTCCAGTTGTCGTTGACGCCGCGCGTGTTCGGGCTTTGCCGCATCACGGCCTTGACCTCGTCGGCGCGCGCGCGCAGCTGCGCCGGGTCCGGGCCGACCACGCGGAACTGCACCGGATAGGGCACGGGCGGGCCGTTGGGCAGCAGCTTGACGCGGCCGCGCACCTCGGGGAACTCCTGCGCCAGCAGGGCCGGCAGCTTGATGCGCAGCGATTCGCGCAGCTTCAGGTCGCGCGGAATGATGATGAACTGCGACACATTGGCCTGCGGGAAGACCTGGTCCAGCGGCAGGTAAAAGCGCGGCACGCCCGAGCCCACCCAGACACTGACGTCGACCACGCCCTCCTCATCGCGCAAGCGCTTTTCCACGCGCTTGACGACCTCCTCGTTGGCGGCAAACGAAGTGCCCTCGGGAAACCATATGTCGACCAGGACTTCGGGCCGGCTGGAGTCGGGGAAGAACTGCTGCTGCACCTTGCCCATGCCCAGGATGCCCAGGGCGAACACCAGCACGGTGGCGCCGATCGTCAGCCAGCGGTGCTGCACGCACCAGTTGACCGCGCCGCGGAAGGCCCGGTAGAACGGCGTGTCGAAGTGCTCGTGGTGCGCGGCTTCGCCGTTGGCCGGCAGGGGCTTGGCCTTGAGCAGCAGCGTGCCCAGGTAGGGCACGAAGTAGACCGAGACCAGCCAGCTCAGGACCAGGGCGATGACGGTGACGGCGAAGATGGCGTAGGTGTACTCGCCCACCGTCGACTTGGCCATGCCGATGGGCAGGAAGCCCGCCGCCGTGATCAGGGTGCCGGTCAGCATGGGCATGGCCGTCACCTCATAGGCGAAGGTGGCGGCGCGCACCTTGTCGTAGCCCTCCTCCATCTTGCGCACCATCATCTCCACCGCGATGATGGCGTCGTCCACCAGCAGGCCCAGGGCGATGATCAGCGAGCCCAGCGAGATCTTGTGCAGGCCGATGCCCCAGTAGTTCATGGCCAGAAAGGTGACTGCCAGCACCAGGGGGATGGTGATGCCCACCACCAGGCCGGGTCGGACGTCGATGTAGTAGCGCCGCCACAAAGGCAGGCCGGGCTCGGGCCGCTTGTGCAAGCCCAGGGCGATGAAGCTCACGGCCAGCACGATGACCACGGCCTCGATCAGGGTGCTGACGAATTCGTTGACCGAGCTGGCCACCGCCCTGGGCTGGTCCTGGATCTGCGACAGCTTGATGCCGGCCGGCAGGCCGGTCTCGATCTTGCCAAACGCCGTCTTGAGCGACTCGCCCAGGCGGATGATGTCGCCGCCCTTGGCCATGGACACGCCCAGGGCGATGACCTCCTTGCCCTGGTGGCGCACCTTGACCACCGGCGGGTCGACGTAGCCGCGCCCGATGGTGGCGATGTCGCCCAGGCGCAGTTGCGCCCCCGAGCTGCCGCGGATCGGCATGGCGCGCAGTTGCTCGACCAGCTCGAACTGGCCGGCCACGCGCACCTGCACCACGTCCAGCGGCGTCTGCACCGCGCCGGCCGACTCCACCGCGTTCTGCTGGCCCAGTTGGGCCAGCACCTGGTTCATGTCCAGCCCGAGCTGGGCCAGGCGCTTTTGCGAAATCTCGATGTAGACCTTCTCGTCCTGGACGCCAAAGAGTTCGACCTTGGCCACGTCGGGCACGCGCAGCAGCTGCTGGCGCACGTCGTCGGCAAAGGTCTTGAGCTCGGCATAGTTGAATCCGTCGGACTCCAGCGCGTAGATCACGCCATAGACGTCACCGAATTCGTCGTTGAAGAAGGGGCCGAGCACGCCCTGCGGCAAGGTGGAACGCATGTCGGCGACCTTCTTGCGCACCGTGTACCAGACGTTGGCCACGTCGCCGGGCTTGGACGAGTCCTTGATCTGGAAAATGATCTGCGATTCGCCCGGCTTGGAATAGCTGCGGATCTTGTCGGCATAGGGCACTTCCTGCAGGGTGCGCTCGAGCTTGTCGGTCACCTGCTCGGCCACCTGCTGGGCGGTGGCGCCTGGCCAGTACGTGCGCACGACCATGGCGCGGAAGGTGAAGGGTGGGTCCTCGTCCTGGCCCAGCTGGAAGTAGGCGGCACAGCCCAGCAGCATCAGCACCACCATCAGGTAGCGGGTCAGGGCCGGATGCTCCAGCGCCCACTTGGACAGGTTGAAGGACTCGCGGGCCGGTGGCGTCTGCGTCATGCGCGCCTCACTTGGCCGGAGCCGGGGTCGTGGTTGCTACCGTTTTGGTAGCATCCGGACCAGGATTGGCAGGGGCTACAACCTGTTTTCCCTGGTAAATCGTGACTTTCTGGCCGGCCGAGAGCACATGAACGCCAGCGACCACCACCAGCTGGCCGGGCTGCAGGCCGGCGGCCACCACCGCCTCGTTGCCGTCTGCTGTGGCGATCTGGACGGGCTGCGACTTCAGCGTCATGCTGGCCTTGTCCAGCACCCAGACCGCGGTGGCCCCGCCTTCCTGGCGCAGGGCGCTGGTGGGCAGCTTGATGACCTGGGCGCCGGCGTGGCTGAACACCTGCGGCGCCACATAGACCGTCGCCCCCAGCGGCGGCGGCGCCGCGCCATCGAGGCCGACCTTGACCGCATAGGTGCGGGTGACGGGGTCGGCGCTGGCAGCGACTTCACGCACCTTGCCGCTAAGCGTGCGGTTCTCGGACCACAGGCGCACGCTGACCTCGGAGCCCGGCTTGATCGCCACCACCTTGTCTTCCGGCACGGCGAAGACCACGTCGCGCGGGCCGTCCTGGGCGATGCGCACCACCGGCGCGCCGGCGCTCACCACTTGGCCGGGCTCGGCCTCAATGGCCGTAACCACGCCCGAGACATCAGCCACCAGGCTGGTGTAGCGGGCCTGGTTGCCCTGTGAGGACAGCTGCGCCCTGGCTTGGTCGAATTGGGCCTGGGCCGACTTGAGCGTGGTCTCGCGGCGCTCCAGTTCGGCGCCGCTGATGAAGTTCTGGTTCTTCAACTGGGTGTAGCGCTTGAAGTCCGCCGCCGCCAGCTCGAGGTTGGTCGTCGCTGCGGTCAGCTGGGCCCGCGCCACTTCGGCGGCCAGCTGGTAGTCCTGCGGGTCCAGCTGGGCCAGCACCTCACCGGCCTTGACCCGCTGGCCCAGTTCGGCCTGGCGGCGGGTGATCTTGCCGCCGACGCGAAAGCCCAGGCGCGACTCGACGCGTGGCCGCACCTCGGCGGCAAATTCGGTGGCGGACTGGAAGCCGCTGGTGCCCACGGTCAGCACCTTCACCGCCCGCACCGGCTCTTGCGCCGGCTCGGGCCGGGAACAGGCGGACAGGACCAGGGCGCTGGCGCTGGCGGCGGCCAGCAGGACAAGGCGTGCAAAGGAGGAAAGAGGCTGGGTGGGCATGGCAAACCTGATGGAAAGGACGGGCACAGGGATGGCGGGAGCGTCCGTCGGTCGCTAATGACTGACTGGTTAGTAATCTAAATCCTGCTCCGGAGGCTGTCAAGGCAAAAAGTTCCCCGACAATTCCCGCGTGACGCCCCCTTCCCCGCCGCCAGCCGCGCCCGACCAGCTCCTGCTGTTGCGCGGCGTCAGCCGCTCCTTCTACCTGTCGATCCGCCTGCTGCCGCCGCCCCTGCGCGAGCCCATTGCCGTGGCCTACCTGCTGGCCCGCGCCACCGACACGGTGGCCGACACCACAGGCCTGCCGGCGCCGCAGCGCCTGGTCCAGCTCCAGGTGCTGGGGCTGGCGATCGAGGGCTACAGCAAGGCCCGCGAGGCCATCCCCGCCCTGGCCGCGTCTTTCTCGGCGCTGCAGCAGGACCCGGCCGAGACCGCCCTGATCCAGGCTCTGCCCCAGTGCCTGGCCTGGCTGGACGCCCTGGGACCGGCCGATCGCGCCGACGTGCGGGAGGTGCTGCGCAAGATCACCCACGGCCAGATGCTGGACGTGGAGCGCTTCGGTGACGGCGGCGCACTGCAGGCCCTGGCCGATGCGCAGGAACTCCACGGCTACACCTATCTGGTGGCCGGCTGCGTCGGCGAGTTCTGGACCACCCTGTGCCAGCGCCACCTGGCCGGCTTCGCCACGCTCCAGGCGCAGCGCATGCTGGAACTGGCGCGCGACTACGGCATGGGATTGCAACTGGTCAACATCCTGCGCGACCTGCCGGCCGACCTGGCCGCGGGCCGCTGCTACCTGCCGCGCGACGAGCTGGCGGCCGCCGGCCTCACGCCGCAGGACCTGCTGCGCGAGAGCGCGCTGGCGGCGCCGCTGCAGGCGCGCTGGCGCGGCGAAGCGGCGCGCAAGCTCGTCGCGGGCATGGACTACGCGCTGGCCGTCAACAGCCGCCGCGTGCGTGCCGCCTCCGCCCTGCCCGCCCTGCTGGGCGCACGTACGCTGGCGCTGCTGGCGCAGCCGCAGGCCCTGGGCCAGCGGGTCAAGGTGCCACGCAGCGAAGTGCGCGCCATGGCGCTGCGGCTGGCGCTGGGTCTGGCCGGCCGCAGCACGCTGACCGCCATGTCGCGTGCGCTGCGCGCAGCGGCACGCGATGCCGATGGGACAATCGGGCCATGACTCCGCAACAGTACGTGCAGGACAAGGCCGCTGCCTCGGGCAGCAGCTTCTACTACGCCTTTCTCTTCCTGCCCAAGCCGCGCCGCGCCGCCATCACCGCCTTCTATGCCTTCTGCCGCGAGGTCGACGACGTGGTCGACGAGGTGATGGACCCGGGCGTCGCCGCCACCAAGCTGGCCTGGTGGCAGTCCGAGGTGGCCCAGGCCTTTGCCGGCCAGCCCCACCATCCTGTGATGCAGGCCCTGATGCCCTGCGCCGCGCAATTCGGCATCGAACAACACCATCTGCAGCAGGTGATCGAGGGCTGCCGCATGGATCTGGAGCAGACCCGCTACCTGGACTACCAGGCCCTGCAGCGCTACTGCCACCTGGTGGCCGGCGTGGTCGGCGAGGTGGCGGCCCGCATCTTCGGCCAGACGCAGGAGCAGACCACCGAGTTCGCGCACAAGATGGGCCAGGCCTTCCAGCTGACCAACATCATCCGCGACGTCGGCGAGGACGCCTTGCGCGGGCGCATCTACCTGCCAGTCAGCGAGCTGCAGCAGTTCGACGTCAAGGCCCACGAGATCCTCAAGCGCACCTACTCGGAGCGCTTCACCGCCCTGATGCAGTTCCAGGCGCAGCGCGCCCACCGCCTCTACGACGAGGCCATGGCCCTGCTGCCGCCGCAAGACCGGCGCAGCCAGAAGCCCGGCCTGATGATGGCCAGCATCTACCGCACCCTGCTGCGCGAGATCGAGGCCGATGGCTTCCAGGTGCTGCACCAGCGCGTCAGCCTCACTCCCTTGCGCAAGCTCTGGCTGGCTTGGCGGGTGCAGGCTCTGGGCAGGCTCTGAATCGCGTCATTCCCGCGCAGGCGGGAATCCAGTGCGTTCGCATTCGGACTGTCCTCAGATTCCGTTCGGGCTGAGCCTGCCTGTAGCGACTCACCTTTGCGCTTCTATCGGCTGGAGAAGGGAGAGCGCCACGGCCCATTGACCTTGACTCATCAGTCGGACATGATCTGCAAAGTCGGGCAGCCAAGGTGAAGACACGAGCCGAGTTATTTTCGGCAGACCCGGGTCGTCCTCATTCACACCGCAAAGGGGTATTGGTGTTCAAACTTGGTCTCGCTTTTCTATTCGCTACTGTGCTGACTGCATGTGGCGGGTCTTCCTCGTCTTCTCAAGCTCAGCCCGCTCATTCCCAGTTTGCCTCTACCGTAGAAACGGCAGACGACGAAAATCTGCGGTTACCCATGGCTGAGACTCCTGTTCTTGAAGGGCACAGCGGTTCGGCGTACCGGATGTATCAGGCGGCCTTCGACAGAGCGCCTGATTCCGCAGGCCTCAATTACTACATTGAAAAGCTGTCTACACGTCAGATGACGCTTAAAAGTATGGCTATTGGTTTCTACAACAGCCCGGAATTCAAGTCGCGTTACGGGGATGTAGGACCCCAAACCTTTATCGACTTGCTTTACCGCAACGTTCTAGGTCGGGACGGTGAAACTGCCGGGCGGTTCTTTCACATGTCCAACATTGCGAACGGTCGAACTGATGTGTATGACACGTTAGTCTCGTTTTCAGAGTCACCCGAGAACATCGCGCGCGTGTCCGCTAGCCTCGGAACAGGCACAGCACCTGGCACCGGAACATTGGCCACATGTCCCGTTGCTACCGACTCAAAGATGGCGCGGCCGTATTCGAACTGGCTGTTCGTTCAATCGGACAAAGCTCTCCAGGTTCGTTACGGAATTTTGAAAGAGTATTCCGACGGAACGGCGGACGTCTGTCTACAGTATCAAGTGAACAAGGCCGATTCTATTCACTGCACTTCAGCAAGCTGCGATGGCTACATCCTTGAAACGAACGTCCTTGAAGTCCCCTCCAACTCATCTCGGCACTATTGGTTTACGCGGGCTTTCGATGGACCATACACCGAGACCTTTCTAAAGCGAAGACTGAAGTTCAGCGATGGCTCTGAACTGCGATGGGATCAGAGCAAGGGAATAGTCTTGTTAGAGAGCGGCGTCGCCACTGGAGGGGTTTGGTCAACGCTCTGCGTTGACAACAAGCTCACATCGGGCTCTACTCGGTGCACATACTACCGTCCTGACATGTCCAAAACAGTCTCCATCAACGGTAGTTGAACCTGGCACTGTCTGCTCCAACTGCAACGGCCGCAAGGCTAGCTGGCGCACCGAGTAGGCCAGCATGCCGCCGTAGTATCGACCCTGCATATTCCCAGGTGCCTTGACGGCTTCCTGCCGGAAGACCGCCGGATCGGCGCCAGTTCGGTGGAGCAGCAACGCATGAAAGTGTATATGCGGCTGTCGGGCTAGCAATGCGGAAAGACGCAGGCTTTCCGCAAACAAATGTTCCAACCCGCTAGAGCGGACAGGTGAACTCAAACGTTATAGACGGCACCATGAAATCTGTGGAGGCACTCGCAGTGATAAGAACCCTCTGCGGGCTGTACTACTTCGCACCCGGCATGTCGGCAGGAAGACACCTCCGAGATCGGGAGCGTGCGGGCGGGCTGCGGGACGCCATTCGACGGGTGCCGGGGAAATCTGCCTGGCCGTGTCGGCGAGCGCAACGCACTCCGTGCACTGACTTGCGGCAGCAAGCCTAAACGGAACGGCCTCATGGCGCGAAGTGAGTTCTGCCGCCCGACAGGCCAGGCGGATTTCTCCGGGAAGCGTATGCGGGGCGAAGCGAACATGCGCCGCCCGTTGTGCACCACGCGGCCCGCCCGCACGCGGCTGGGGCGCTCAGCGGAGGGCTTTGACAAGCTCAGTCCGAACGGATATCGGATTTCAGCAGGTCCACCAGTTCGGTCAGCGAGACCACCGTCAGGTGCGGCTGCGGCTCGTGCGGCCAGATCGTCTCGGTGCGGTTGAGCCAAACCGCCTGCATGCCGGCGTTGAGCGCGCCCAGCGCATCGAGCGTGGCGTCGTCGCCTATGTGCAGGACGTTCTCCGGCGGCACCTCCACCGCGCCGGCGGCGGCGTGGAAGATGCGCGGGTCGGGCTTGCCCACGCCGAACTCGCGCGCCGAGATCGCGGCGCGGAAGTACCTGGCGATGCCCACCCGCTGGAGGTTGGCATTGCCGTTGGACAGGCTGACCATGGGATAGCGCGCGGACAGGAACTCCAGTGCCGCCGGCACGTCCTCGTACAACGTCACGTTCTGCCGCTCAGCAAAGAAGGCCTCGAAGGCCGGCTCGGCCAGCAGCGGGTTCTCGCCGGCGCGGTACAGGGCCAGCCGGATCGACTCGCGCCGCACGGCGCTCAGGTCGTTCTTCAACTCGGGCCGCTGGGTCGCCATATGGTTGCGGATGTCACGCAGGGCCGCCGGGCTGGAGAACAGGGCCGCGGCCATGGGCGCGTTGTCCACCAGCCAGTTGTGCAGCGCCTTTTCCGCCCGCTCGATGGTCGGCCAGATGGGCCACAGGGTGTCGTCCAGGTCGATGGTGATCGCCCTGATTTTTCCAAGGTCCAGCATGCAGGGGAGAATACCTGATGCCTTCCCCATCCCCTGCTACCGCCGTGGTCCTGTGCAACCTGGGAACGCCGGATGCGCCCACGGCACCGGCCGTGCGCCGCTACCTGGCGCAGTTCCTGTCCGATCCGCGCGTGGTCGAGATCCCGCGCGCCGTCTGGCTGCCCATCCTGTACGGCGCCGTGCTGACCACCCGGCCGGCGAAGTCGGCCGCCAAATATGCCAGCATCTGGTTGCCCGAAGGCTCGCCGCTGAAGGTCTGGACCGAGCGCCAGGCCGCCGCCTTGCAGGAAGCCCTGGGGCCCGAGGTCACGGTGCGCGCCGCCATGCGCTACGGCGAGCCCGCCCTGGCCTCGGTGCTGGACGCGCTGCGCGCCCAGGGCGCGGACCGCATCCTTGTGCTGCCGGCCTATCCGCAGTACAGCGGAACGACCACGGCCAGCGTCTGGGACGCGCTGGCGCAATGGGCAGGCGCGCAGCGCAATCTGCCCGCGCTGCGCTTCGTGCGCGGCTACCACGACGACGCCGGCTACATAGGCGCTCTTGCCGCCACTGTGCGCGCCCACTGGCAGCGTAACGGCCGCGGCGGCCACCTGGTCATGAGCTTCCATGGCGTGCCGCAGCGCACCGTGGACCAGGGCGACTCCTACGCCGATGAGTGCCGCGAGACTGCCCGCCTGCTGGCCGCGGCCTTGCAACTGCAAGAAGGCAGCTGGAGCCTGAGCTTCCAGTCGCGCTTTGGCAAGGCCAAATGGCTGGAGCCAGCCACCGAGCCCAGCCTGGTGGCTCTGGCGTGTGCCGGCACGGCGCGGGTCGATGTGATGTGCCCGGGCTTTACCAGCGACTGCCTGGAGACCCTGGAAGAGATCGACCAGGAGGGACGCGCCGCCTTCATGGCCGCCGGCGGCAGCACGTTCCACTACATCCCCTGCCTGAATGCCGACGCCGCATGGACAGCAGCCCTGGCCGGCCTGGCCCGCAGGCAGCTTGCCGGCTGGCTCCCGCAATCACAGGAAAATCAGGCCGCGGCTCCCGGCTCCTGGACCTGAGGCGCTATTGATTCGATAGCGCAGCGGCTTCGCATGCAGCCTCGATGAAGGCCGTGACCGGGTCCAGCTGCGAGGCCACGTTGAGCGCCGGTGCATGGCCGCAGCCGGGCACCTCGATCAGTTCGGCCAGGCCGCGCGCGCCCGGCCCGCGGCGCAGCATCTCCTGCGCTGTCTCGGGCAGCACCAGGTCCGACTCGGCGCCGCGCAGGCACAGCACCGGGATCTCCAGCGCGTCGTAGTGCTCCCACAGCGCGTAGTCGTCGGGATGGTCGATGAACTGGCGCACCATCGCCGGGTCGTAGTGCGGCGTGACGCGGCCATCGGCCAGGCGGCGCGCCGAGCTCTCGGTCAGGCGCCGCCACTGCGCGTCGCTCAGCCAGCCATAGGGCCGGTAGACCTGGCGAAAGAAGGCTTCCAGTTCGGCGATGGTGGCAAACGACGGCGGACTGCCCGCATAAGCCTTGATGCGCTCGACTGCCGGCGCCGCCAGCTGCGGCGCGTTGTCGTTGAGGACCAGGCTGTGGATGCGGCCCTTGAGCTGGGGCTGCATCAGGCCGGCGGCACAGACCGTGCCGATGGCCCCGCCCATGGAGGTGCCGATCCAGTGCACGGCGTCGAGCTGCAGCTGCTCGAACAGGCCGGCAGCGATGCGCGCATAGAACTCCAGCTGGTACTCGCCGCCCGGGTCGGCCGCCCACTGGCTCAGGCCTCGGCCGATGGTGTCGGGACAGATCACCCGCCAGCCGCGCCCGGCCAGGTGGGCCGCCAGTTCGTCCATGTCGCGGCCGGTGCGCGCCAGGCCATGCCAGGCCAGCACCGTGCGGCCATGCTGCGCGCCCCACTGCGTGTAGTGGATCTCGCGCCCCGCGCATGTCACGTAGTTCGAGCTGTAGTCCATTGCCTGCGTCCTCAAGATCCTGTGTGCCGTCCGCGCGCCTGCCCCATCGCCCGCAGCTTGCCCACCACGCCGGTGGGAAAGTAATACACGGACAAGACGAAAAGCAGGCCCAGCCAGAGCAGCCAGCGGTCGGGCGACAGCAGGGCCGACAGCCAGGGCAGCGATGCAGTGGCTTCGCTGCCCAGGCGCAGCAGGTCCTGCAGGTAGCTCTGGGCGATCACGAAAATGGCCGAACCGATGGCCGCGCCATACATCGTCCCCATGCCGCCGATGACGACGATCAGCAGCACGTCGATCATGATTTCGAAGGACAGCGAGGTGTCCGGGCCGTTGTAGCGCAGCCAGATCGCCAGCATCGCGCCAGCGGCGCAGGCGAACAGGGCCGACAGCACGCTGGAGGTGGTGCGGTAGACCACCACGCGGTAGCCGATCGCCTCGGCGCGGAACTCGTTCTCGCGGATCGCCTGCAGCACGCGGCCGAAGGGCGAGTTGACGATGCGCAGCAACGCCAGCAGCAGGCCCAGGGCGACAAAGAACAGCAGGTAGTAGCACAGCAGGCGGCCGTCCAGGTTCACGCCCAGGAACGGTGTGTCCGACAGCTCGAAGCTGGGCGACAGCAGCTCGGGCACCTTGAAGCTCAGCCCGTCCTCACCGCCGGTGAAGTCCGACAGCTGCGAGGCCAGGGTCTGGAAGGCCGCGGCCACCGCCAGCGTGATCATGGTGAAGAAGATGGCCTTGACCCGCAGCGAGAACAGGCCCACCACCAGGGCCAGCACAAAGGACAGGGCCAGGGCCGCGGCCAGGCCCAGGGCCAGTGCACCCCAGCCCGCGCCCATGCGCGTGGAGGCAATCGCGATGCCGTAAGCACCGATGCCGTAGAACATGGTGTGGGCAAAGCTGACGATGCCGGTGTAACCCAGCAGCAGGTCGAAGCTGGCCACCAGCACCAGGAAAACCAGCACCTTGGCCGCCACGTTCAGCGCCTTGACGCCGGGGAACAGGAAGGGCGTGAAGGCCAGGGCCAGCAGCAGCGCCACCAGCAGCACGGCCAGAACGCGGTTGCGCGGGAAATCGTTGGAGAGAAGTCGGGTCAGCATGGCGGTCTCAGCGGCCCGCGCCGCGCACGCCCTGCGGGCGCCACAGCAGGATGGCCATCATCAGGGCGATGTTGGAAAACAGCGCCGCCTTGGGCGCCAGGAAGCCGGCGTAGTTGGTCAGCAGGCCCACCAGCAGCGCGCCGATCAGGGCGCCGCCGGTGGAGCCCAGGCCGCCGATGATGAGCACGATGAAGATCAGGATGTTGACCTGCGCGCCGATCTGCGGCGTCACATTCTGCAGGTACAGGCCCCACATCACGCCGCCCAGGCCGGCCAGCGCGCTGCCCGCGACAAACACGCCGATGAACAGCACGTTGATGCGGTAGCCCAGCGACTCCACCATCTCGCGGTCCTGCACGCCGGCGCGGATCAGCAGGCCGATCTTGGTGCGCGCCAGGGTCCAGGCCAGCAGGCCGAACACCGCCAGGCCGACCACCACCGCGATCACCCGGTACTTCTCGATCGCCGCCTCACCCAGAAAGATGGTGCCGCGCATGCCCGCGGGCAGCGGCAGCGGCACCTGCAGCGGGCCCCAGATCACCTTGATCAGCTCCTCGCCGATGATGGCGCCGCCCACAGTGATGAGAATCTGCTTGAGGTGGTTGCCGTAGACCGGCCGCACGATGAAGCGCTCGAAGGCCAGGCCGCCGGCGCTGGCCACCAGCATGGCCACCAGCATGGCCGGCAGCACCGCCAGCAGGTTGCGCCAGAGCTCGCCCGAAGCCGTCCAGTCGCCCATGCCGGCGAGCACGCTGGTGGCGATGAAGGCGCCCAGGGTGATGAAGATGCCGTGGCCGAAGTTCATCACGTCCATCAGGCCGAAGACCAGGGTCAGGCCCGAGGCGATGATGAAGATGATCATGCCCATGGCCAGGCCGGCCACGGTCAGCGTGACCCAGGTCGAGCCCGAGCCGATGAAGGGCAGGACGATCAGCGCCAGCAGGGGCACCAGGGCCAGCGGCTTCCAGTCGATGTCTTTCACTCCGTTCATAGCGCCAGCCCCAGCAGCGAGCGCTGCAGTTCCTCGTTCTCAGACAGTTCACGCATGGAGCCGGCATGCACGACCACGCCGTTGTCCATGACGGCGACCGTGTCGCCCAAGCGCTTGGCGAAATTGATGTTCTGTTCGACCAGCAGAATGGTCACGCCGCTGGCCTTCAACTGCGCGAAGGCCTCGATCATGTTGTTGATGATGGCCGGCGCCAGGCCCTTGCTGGGCTCGTCCACGATCAGCAGCTCGCGCGGCTCGACGATGGCGCGCGAGACCGCCAGCATCTGTTTTTGCCCGCCCGAGAGCTTGCCGGCCGGGTGGTTCCAGAACTTCTCCACCGCCGGGAACAGCGAGAAGATCCATTGCAGGCGCTGGCTGTCGATGTCGGCAGCGCTGCGCGCGCCGCGCGCGGCCAGCAGCATGTTCTCCTTGACCGTGAGGTCGGCGAAGATGCCCATGTTTTCTGGCACGTAGGCGATGCCCAGGCCGGCGATCTGCGGCGTGGCCAGGGCCGTGCTGTCCTGGCCGTTGAAGACGATGCTTCCCTGCGAGGCTTTCCACAGGCCCATGATGGTGCGCAGCGTGGTGGTCTTGCCCGCGCCATTGCGCCCCAGCAGCATGGTGAGCTGGCCGCGCGGCACGGCCAGGTCCACGCCGTGCAGGATGTGGTACGCCCCGATGTGGGTGTGCACGCCCTTCAATTCGAGGAGCTTGTCGCTGCTCATGCGGCCTCCTTCGGGGCGACGCCCAGATAAGCCTCTTGAACGATTGGGGAGGCAATCACCTCCGCCGGTTCGCCGTCGGCCACCAGCGAGCCGTTGTGCAGCACGATGATGCGGTCGGCCAGCTCGCGCACCACGTCCATCTTGTGCTCGACCAGCAGGATGGTCTTGCTGCGGTCTTCTTTGAGCTTGCGGATCAGGTTGAGGATGACCGGCGCCTCGGCGCTGTTCATGCCGGCGGTGGGCTCGTCGAACATGAAGACCTTGGACTCCAGCGCCATCAGCAGCGCCACCTCCAGCTTGCGCTGGTCGCCGTGCGGCAAGCTGGCCACCAGCTCGCCGGCCTTGTCGGCCAGCGCCACCGCCTGCAGGACCTCGTCGGCCCGCTCCATCAAGCCCTTGTGGTCGCTCCACACACTCCACAGGTTCAGGCCGCGCCGGTGCGCACCGTCCCGCGTGGCCTGCACGGCCAGCCGGATGTTCTCCAGCACCGTCAGGCGCGGGAACAGGTTGGTCAGCTGGAAGGCCCGGCCCAGGCCGGCGCGCGTGCGCGCGGATGCGGACAGGCCGGACAGGTCACGCCCATCCAGCGTGACCTGGCCGCTGCTGGCCCTGAGCTGGCCCGAGATCAGGTTGAAGTAGGTGGTCTTGCCCGCTCCGTTGGGGCCGACGATGGCGGTCAGCGTGCCCGGCTGGAAAGCGCAGGTCACGGCGTTGACCGCCACGTGGCCGCCGAAGCGGATGGTCAGGTCCTTGGTGGCTAGCAGACTCAAGTGATCTCCGAAGGGCAATGGGACGTCGGGGACAGGGTTGTCGCCTGTGTGTCGGGATGCAGACAACCTGCCCCCGTGTCACAGGGGGCCTCAGTCACGAACTGCAAAAACAGGGGGCGGCCGGCGGGCTGCCCCGAAGCGGCTCAGCGCTTGTTGCGGATCGGCACGTTCATCTCGGCCGCCGTGATTTCCTTGACCAGCTGCAGATCGGCCTGCGCGCCCATCTTGGCGCCGGGCGCCACGCGGAAGTGGTACATGGACTGCATGGCCTGGTGGTCTTCCTTGCGGAAGGTCATCGTGCCCTTAGGCGTGTCGAAGCTCAGGCCTTCCATGCCGGCGATGAGCTTGTCGCTCGCGGTCTCGCCGTTGGTCTTCTTGAGCGCGGCCACCAGGGCGGCGGCGGCACTGAAACCACCGGCGGTGAAGAAGTCGGGCGGCGACTTGAAGCGGCTGTAGTGGTTGGTCACCAGCCAGACGTTGGCCGGGTTCTTGGGAAAGCCGTAGTAGTAATAGCTCGCGCCTTCCATGCCGGGGAACTGGTTGTAGGCCACCATGGCCGGCAAGATGTTGCCGCCGGTGGCGATCTCGATGCCGTAGCGCTTGAGGTCCAGGTCGGCGATCTTGAAGGGGTTGCCGGCGCCTGCCCAGACGATCCAGATGACCTTGCGGCCGGGCAGGTCCTTGAGCTTGTCGATCAGGCGCTGGGCACCGGCGGTGAAGTCGGTGGTGTTAGCCGGCAGGTATTCCTCATGGGCGATCTTGGCGGTCTTGATCGACTCCTTGAAGGCCTTCACGCCGTCGCGGCCGAAGGCGTAGTCCTGCGCCAGGGTGGCGATGTTCACGCCGGCCTTGTCCAGCGCCACGGCGTTGGAGATCGCGTCCTGCGAGCTGTTGCGGCCGGTGCGGAAGATGTACTTGTTCCACTTGTCGCCGGTGATGGAGTCGGCCACGGCCGGCTCGACCAGCAGGATCTTCTTGTATTCCTCGGCCACCGGCAGCATCGCCAGGGCGACGCCGGAAGACGTCGGGCCAACGGCGATGTCGGCCTTGTCGTCGGAGTAGGCGGTGGCCAGCAGTGACTTGCCCAGGTCGGGCTTGCCCTGGTCGTCCTTCTCGATCACCACCAGCTTGCGGCCATTGACGGCCATGGTGCCGCCGGTGGCGTATTCCAGGCCCAGCAGCAGGCCGGCCTGGGTCTGCTTGCCGTAGGCCTCGAGCGGACCGGTGCGGCTGTAGACGTGGGCGATCTTGATGTCCTTGGCCTGGGCCATGGCCAGGGGGGCGGTGAAGGCGGTGGCGGCAAAAGCGGCCAGCGCAACCAGATTGCGACGCTGCATGGGGACTGTCTCCTGTTATTGGTGCAAGAACTCGCACCAACAATGCACAGTGCGTGCCAGCGTCTAAGTCCTTGATTTATATGACGGCGAACCGGCGTCAACGCCAATTTGCCTGACAATCAGACAGATTTGAGTGTCTATATTTCAGACAATGACTGAATATCAGGCATTGCATCCAGCCGCTCATAGAGCTTGGCACGTGAGATGCCCAGCAGTCTGGCGGCGCCCAGCTTGTTGCCGCCGGTGGCTGCCAGCGCCGCCGTGATGGCCTGGCGCTCCAGCCGCGCCACCTGCTCGGCCAGCGGCCGCAAGGCGTGGCCGGCCGGCGGTGCCGGCACCGTGGCGGGCACAACGGCCGGCGCAATCTGCTGGATGCCGGACTCGCGCAGCACATCCTCCAGATGCTCGATCTCGATGTGCTGCGAGTCGCTGCGCATGGCGGCCTGCTCCAGCACGTTGCGCAACTCGCGGATGTTGCCGCGCCAGGCCTGGGCCGACAGCAGGGCGATGGCGCCGGCGCTCAGCTCCGGCGGGGCCGAGCCGCTGCGCAGCGCCATGTCCTCGCCCAGCACTTCCACCAGGGTCGGGATGTCGGCGCGGCGCTCGCGCAGCGCCGGCACGCGGATGGGCAACACGTTCAGGCGGTAATACAGGTCTTCGCGGAACTTGCCTTCGCGCACCAGGGCGCCCAGGTCGCGCGAGGTGGCGGCGATGACGCGGGCGTCGAAAGGGATGACCTTGTTCGAGCCCAGTGCCTCGATCTCTCCCTCCTGCAGGGCGCGTAGCAGCTTGGGCTGCAGGCTGGGCGGCATGTCGCCGATCTCGTCGAGGAACAGCGTGCCGCCGTCGGCCAGCTTGAACTTGCCGTCGCGGCCCTTGCGGTCGGCGCCGGTGAAGGCGCCCGGCGCCACACCGAAGAACTCAGCCTCCAGCAGCGTGTCGGGCACGGCGGCGATGTTGATGCTGACCAGCGGGCCGGCGGCCCGGGCCGACGCGGCGTGGATGGCATGGGCCAGCAACTCCTTGCCCGTGCCTGTCTCGCCCAGCAGCAGCACCGGGCTGGACGAGAGCGCGGCGCGGCGCGCCTGGCGCTTGACCTCCACCGCGGCCACGCTGCCGCCGACAAAGCTGGCCAGGGTGTACTTGGTGCGGCGCTGGCTGGCCAGTTCGCGGCGGGCGTCGTCCAGATCGCGCTGCAGGTGGGCGAACTTGTGGATCAGCGGTTGCAGCGTGGTCTCCGGGTGGTCGAACAGCACGATGCCGATGGCGCCGATGAGCGCGCCGTTGTGCTCGTCGCGCAGCGGGATGCGGCTGACCACAAAGGTGCCGGCCTTGTTGGTCAGCAGGTCGATCAGCACCGGCTGGCCGGTCTCCAGCACGCGGCGCATCTGGGTGTTGGGCACCACGTCCTCGACCATGTGGCCCAGGAACTGGTCGACCGAGGAGAAGCCCAGGGCCGGCAGGAAGCGCTTGTAACCCTCGTTGAGCCACACAATCCGCCCGGTGCGGTCGACCAGGAACATGCCCTGGCTGACACTGGAAAACAGCTGGAACATCGAGCGCGCGGCCAGCGCCAGGATGCTCTGGCCGTCCAGGGGCAGGCTCTGGCTGGTGGGGGTGTCGCTGGCCGTCATGGGCCCATCCTAGCCTGAGATCCGGCGCGCTTAGACCTGGCGCTGAGCGCGCAGCCGCATCAGCCGCGGCACGGCCAGGACGGCCAGCACCACAAGGAGCAGCACCAGCGACATCGGCCGCTGCACGAAGATCAGGAAGCTGCCCTCGCCAATGGACACGGCGTTGCGCATCTGGGCTTCCGCAAGAGGGCCCAGGATCATGCCCACCACCACCGGGGCGGTGGGAAAGTCAAAGCGTCGCATCACCACGCCCAGCAGGCCGATGCCATACAGCAGCACCAGATCGAAGGCGCTCTGGCGCATGCCATAGGCGCCAACGGTGGCAAAGATCAGGATGCCGGCATACAGCTGCGGCTTGGGGATCTTCAGCAGCTTGACCCAGAGCTTGATCATCGGCAGGTTCAGCACCAGCAGCATCACGTTGCCGATGTAGAGCGAGGCGATCAGCGCCCACACCAGGGCGGCCGAGGTGGTGAACAGCTGGGGCCCTGGCTGGATGCCGTAGTTCTGGAAAGCGCCCAGCAGGATGGCCGTGGTGTTGGAGGTGGGGATGCCCAGGGTCAGCAGCGGGATCAGCGCCGCCGTCACCGAGGCGTTGTTGGCCGCCTCGGGGCCGGCCACGCCCTCGATCGCGCCCTTGCTGCCGAACTCCGCCAGGTTCTCGCCCTTGGCCAGCTTCTTTTCCGTCGCGTAGCTCAGAAAGGTAGGGATCTCGGTGCCGCCGGCCGGGATGCAGCCGAAGGGCACGCCAATGGCCGTGCCGCGCAGCCAGGCGGGGATGGAGCGGCGCCATTCCTTGCCCGTCATGTAGACCTTGCTCATGGCGTTCTGGGTCTCGTCGCTGCGGCCCTCGTACATGGCGGCGTACAACACCTCGGCAACGGCGAACAGGCCGACCGCCACCAGCACGATCACGATTCCCTCGAGCAGATCGGGCACGCCCAAGGTGTAGCGTCCCTGGCCCCAGATCTGGTCCAGGCCGAAGCAACCGATGGCCAGGCCCAGCAGCAGCGCCGTCATGCCGCGCAAGGTGCTCTTGCCCAGCACCGCGCTGACCGTGGTGAAGGCCAGCACCATGAGCATGAAGTACTCGGGCGGTCCCAGCTTGACGGCGAACTCCGCGACAAAGGGCGCGAACAGGGTGACGATGACGGTGGCGATGGTGCCGGCCACGAAGGAGCCGATGGCCGCCGTGGCCAGGGCCGCGCCGGCGCGGCCGCTCTTGGCCATCTTGTTGCCCTCCATGGCCGTGACCATGCTGGCGGTTTCGCCCGGCGTGTTCAACAGGATGGAGGTGGTCGAACCGCCATACATCGCGCCGTAGTAGATGCCCGAGAAAAAGATCATCGAGGCCGTGATGTCGACCTTGCCCGTGATGGGCAGCAGCATGGCCACGGCCACGGCCGGACCGATGCCGGGCAGCACGCCGACGGCCGTGCCCAGGGCGCAGCCGACAAAAGCCCAGACCAGGTTGACCGGCGAGATCGCCGTGGCGAAGCCCTGCAGCAGTGCGTTGAGGATTTCCATCACAGCCATCCCGTCGAAGTCAGGCCCGGCAGGTTGATGGCCAGGAACTGCGTGAACATCCAGAACACCGGGGCCGAGATGATGGCGCCGGTGGCCGCATCCACCACCCAGGTGCTGGCTGCGATGGACTGGCCGCTGGCGCGGCGCAGGCCCTGCACCGCCAGCAGGTAGCACAGCGTGCAGCTGAGGATGAAGCCGATGCTGGTGATCAGCGCCGCATTGGCCAGCAGGCCGGCCGAGACCCAGACCAGGCCGGCCCAGTTGGCGCGCGCAGCGCCCGTGGGCTCCTCCATCGCGCGAAAGCCGCCGGTGCGCGCCTCGCGGATGATGAGCGCGCCGCACAGCGCCAGAGAGACCGCCACCAGCCAGGGCAGGAAGTTGGGCCCGACGCCGCCGTAGCCGGCCGCCGAGGGGATGGAGACCGCGCCGGCCGCCAGGGCCAGGCCCAGCAGCAGCACGCCGGCGCCAACGGCGGTCTGTACCGCGCTTGCAGGGCTTGCTTGTGTCATGTTTGATCTTTCGCAATGCACGAAAAAACGCCCGGCAGGCCGGGCGTCGCGTCTGGCATGGACGCCGCTCAGACCATGCCGGACTTGACCATGGTGGCGCGCAGGCTGGCGAATTCGTCGTCGACGAACTTGTCGAAGGCCGGGCCGGACAGCACGGCCGGCGTCCAGTCGTTCTTGGCCAGCGACTCCTGCCAGGACTTGGTCTTGAGGGCCGCCAGCACCATGTCGGTCAGGGCCTTGCGCTGCGCCTCGTTGATACCGGAGGCGCCGTAGACGCCGCGCCAGTTGCCGATCTCGATGTTCAGGCCCTGCTCCTTGAGCGTGGGCACGCCCTTGAGGCGCTGGGCCGAGGTGACGGCGATGGCCTTCATCTTGCCTGCCGTGATGTACTCGGCGAACTCGCTGTAGCCGCTGCCACCCACGGTGACGTTGCCGCCCAGGATGGCGGCCGTGGCTTCGCCGCCGCCACGGAAGGCGACATAGTTGATCCTGGACGGGTCGACGCCCACTTCGCGGGCGATCATGGCGGCGGCGATGTGCTCGGTCGATCCGCGCGAACCGCCGCCCCACTTGACGCTGCCCGGGTCCTTCTTGAGCTGGGCGATCACGTCGGCCATGGTCTTGAACGGCGAATTGGCCGGCAGCACGAAGACGTTGTACTCGCTGGTGATGCGGGCGATCGGCGTGGCCTGCGACAGGTTGACCGGCGGCTTGCCGGTGATGATGCCGCCGAGCATGACGGCGCCCATCACCATCATGGCGTTCGGATCGCCCTTGCTGCCGTTGACGAACTGGGCCAGGCCCAGCGCGCCGGCGGCGCCGCCCTTGTTGTCGAAGCTGACGTTGTCGGCGACCTTGGCTTCCAGCAGGGCCTTGCCCAGGGCGCGGCCCGTGCTGTCCCAGCCGCCGCCGGGATTGGCCGGAATCATCATCTTGACGCTGGCGGCAGCCTGGGCCGACAACGGCAGTGCGCCAGCGGCGGCCAGTGCGGCCATGGATTTGAGGAAGGTGTCGCGACGCATGGGCTGTCTCCTGGAAATACTTGTTGGAAGGTGAACGGCCAAATCATGCGCCCGCTGCCTGTCAAACGGCTGTCCAGGGCATTGGGGAAACTACTACATTCGGCGGGCCCCGCGGCATCCGCTAACCTCGCATCCATTGATGAAACTCCTGCTGGTCGAAGACGATCCCTCCATGCGCGCCACCCTGGAGCGCGCGCTGTCGCGGCGCGGCATGCAGGTGAGCAGCTGCGGCGACGGCCTACAGGCCCTGGCCCAATGGAAGGACAGCGCGCCCGATGCCCTGGTGCTGGACCTGAGCCTGCCCGGCCTGGACGGCTTGCAGGTGCTGGAGCAGGGACGCCGCGCCGGCCTGCACACGCCGGTGCTGATCCTCACGGCCCGCGGCACCGTGGGTGATCGCGTGATGGGCCTCAACAGCGGCGCGGACGATTACCTGCCCAAGCCCTTTGACCTGGACGAACTGGAGGCGCGGCTGCGCGCGCTGCTGCGCCGCGGTCCCGCGTCCGGTGCCGAACCGGCCTCCAGCCCTTTGCAAATGGGCGCGCTGCGCTATGAAAAAGAGAGCGGTGCGGTCTACCACCGGGACCAGGTGCTGGAGCTGACGCCGCGTGAGGCCGCCCTGCTGCAAGCCCTGATGGCGCGGCCGGCGCACGCCGTCTCCAAGGAGAAACTGTTCGAGCTGGTCTTTCCCGGCGAGGCCGACGTGCAGTACGAGGCGGTGGAAGTGGTGGTCTACCGCCTGCGCAAGAAGCTGGCCCACACCGGCGTCACCCTGATGACGCTGCGCGGCCTGGGCTACCTGCTGAAGGAGGAATGAGCGTGCGGGCGCTTTCGCTCAGACGGTATTTGCTGGTCGGCATCCTGGTGCCGGTGGTGCTGCTCATCACCCTCAACAGCGTGAGCCTGTACACCCAGGCGCTGGCGGCGGTGAACACGGCCTACGACCGCACCCTGCTGGCTTCGGCCAAGGTGATCGGCGAGCAGCTCGATGTCGAGGGTTATGACGAGCTCTCGCTGCTGCGTGCCACCGTGCCCTACTCCGCGCTGGAAGCCTTCGAGGCCGACAACAGCAGCCGCATGTTCTACCGCGTCTCCAGCCTCAAGGGCGAGATGGTCTCGGGCTTCGCAGAATTGCCGTTCTGGCGCGGCACCCTGCCGCAGCGCCCGCCCTATGCCGCCCTGGTGGACTTCTACGACGACAGCTTCCGCGGCGCCGAGGTCCGGGTGGCGGTGATGCTGCAGCCGGTGGCCAGCCCCACCGGACGCGCCATGGCCGTGGTCCAGGTGGCCGAGACCCTGGAGCTGCGCCGCACCCTGGCCCGGCAGATCCTGGTCGACACCATCTGGCGCCAGGCCGTGCTGGTGGCGGTGATCGCCCTGGTGGTGGTGGTCGTGGTGCAACGGGCCACGCGGCCGGTGCGCCGGCTGTCGGGCGAGCTGCAAGAGCGGCGCGAGGGCGACCTCACGCCGATTGCCGCACCGGACGCCCCCCGCGAACTGCTGCCCCTGGTGGACGCCACCAACCAGGTGATGGCGCGGCTGGACCAGTTGCTGGACAACCAGAAGCGCTTCGTGCGCGACACCGCCCACCAGCTGCGCACGCCGCTGGCCGTGCTCAAGACCCAGGTGCAGTCGGCCCTGCGCGGCGACGCCCCGCCTTTGCAGGCGCTGCAGGAGATCAACGCCACGGTCGAACGCGCCACCGTGCTGGCCAACCAGATGCTGTCGCTGGCCAAGGTGGAACAGCTGCGCCAGCAGCCCGATGCGGCGGTCAACGACCTGTCGGCCCTGGTGCGCGCCATGGCGCTGGAGCTGTCGCCGCTGATCGCCGAGAAGGACCTGGACTTCGAGATCAGCACCCACAGCGCACCGGTGATGGCGCACGAATGGATGCTGCGCGAGCTCTCGCGCAATCTGCTGCACAACGCCATCCGCCACAGCCCGGTGGGCGGCGGCCTGGCTGTGCAGGTGGTCAGCGACGCGCATGCTGTCGCCCTGACCGTGGCCGACGCCGGGCCCGGCATCACGCAGGCCCTGCGCGGCCGCCTGTTCCAGCCGTTTTCGGCCGGCGACCTGCACCACGGCTCCGGCCTGGGCCTGGCCATCTGCCAGGAGATCGTGCAGGCGCTGGGCGGCAGCATCGCCCTTGAAAACCGCGAGCGCCATGGCCAGGTGCAGGGACTCGACGCCACGGTGCGCCTGCCGCGCGCCCAACCGGCGGACAATGGGCACTGACATGGACAAGTTACGCATCGACAAGTGGCTCTGGGCCGCGCGCTTTTACAAGACGCGCAGCCTGGCCAGCGAGGAAATCACGAAAGGCCGGGTCGAGGTCAATGGCCTGGAGGCCAAGCCCTCCCGCGAGGTGAAAGTGGGTGACACGGTGCAGCTGCGGCGCGAGGCCGTGGTCCGCACCGTGGTGGTCAAGGGCCTGTCGGCCACGCGCGGCGCGGCGCAGGTGGCCCAGCAGCTGTACGAGGAAACGCCCGACAGCCTGCGCGCGCGCGAGCAGGCTGCAGAGCAACGCCGCTTGGCGCCCGAGCCGGCGCTGGCCATCGAACACGGCCGCCCCACCAAGCGCGGCCGGCGCGAACTGGACCAGGCCCAGGGCGGCTGGGGCGACCGCTGGAGCGCCTCGGCCGACGAATAGCCCACGTTGCAGGCCAAAGCGGCCTGTAGCCCCCGGGATAGGGACCCCGGATGCTCCTGATTCCATAGCAAGCCGGAAATCGCCGGCGGCCCCGGGCTTTCACTATGGAGCGGCCCACCGCATACATGGTCTACTTCTTGCCTCTCTGACATCTCAGTTTTTCTGGAGCAAGACATGAGCATCAAGCACTGGGCCGCCGCCTTCGCCGCCACCCTGGCCTTCGCAGGCGCAGCCAACGCGCAGCAGTTCTTCCGCATCGGCACCGGCGGCACCGCCGGCACCTACTACCCGGTGGGCGGCATGATCGCCAACTCGGTCTCGCAGCCGGGCAAGCTCATCGCCACCGCCCAGGCCAGCAACGGCTCGCTGGCCAATGTCACGGCCGTGGCCGGCGGCTCGCTGGAAGCGGGCATGACCCAGTCGGACGTCGCCACCTGGGCCTTCACCGGCACCGGCGCCTTCGAGGGCAAGCCCAAGATCGCCGACCTGCGCATGATCGCCAACCTCTACCCCGAGAGCATTCACCTGGTGGTCAAGAAGGGCTCGGGCATCAAGTCCGTGGCCGACCTCAAGGGCAAGCGCGTGGCGCTGGACGAGCCGGGCTCGGGCACGCTGATCAACGCCCGCATGGTGCTGGCCGCCTACGGCGTCAAGGAAGCCGACATCAAGCCCGAGTACATCAAGCCCAACCAGGCCGGTGACAAGCTCAAGGACGGTGCGCTCGACGCCTTCTTCTTCGTCGGCGGCGCCCCGGCCGGCGCCATCGCCGAACTGGCCTCCGGCGGCGCCGGCATCGAACTGGTGGCGCTGACCGGCCCGCAAGCCGAAGCCCTGCGCAAGACCAACCCCTACTTCGCGGTCGACAACATCGCCGCCGGCACCTACAAGGATGTGGCGGCCGTGCAGACCCTGGCCGTGGGCGCCCAGCTGGTGACCAGCGCCAAGATCGACACCGAGACCGTCTACCAGGTGACCAAGGCCATGTACAGCGAGGCCACCCAGAAGGCGCTGCAGGCAGGCCATGCCAAGGGCAAGTTCATCACCAAGGAAAACGCCGTCCAGGGCGTGGGCATCCCCTACCACGCAGGCGCCGAGAAGTTCTACAAGGAAGCCGGCCTGCTCAAGTAAGCACCGCGCACGCAACGAGGGAAACAGGGAGGCCCGCCTCCCTGTTTGTATTTTGAAGAGGACGAAAAGATGACGACAAGCACGCTGGACGACAAGAAGCTGCAGGAACTGGAAGAAAAATTCGACCCGGAGATGCGTTTCCGGCAGGTGGTGCCGCCGGCCTCGCAGATCGTCAAGTGGCTGCTGATCGCGCTGTCGTGCTTTCACTACTACACGGCCGGCTTTGGCCTGCTGCGCGAGACCACCCACCGCGGCGTGCACCTGGCCTTCGTGCTAGGCCTGATCTTCCTGGTCTTCGCCGCCAGCAAGAAGTCGCTGGAGAACCCGCGGCAAAACAGCTGGCTGGCGCCCGGCGGCGTGCCCCTGGTCGACTGGCTGCTGGGCCTGGCCTGCGCCGCCAGCGTGATGTACATCCCCTACATCTTCGAGGACATGGCCTTCCGTGTCGGCAACCCCGACACCATGGACGTGGTGATGGGCTCCATCCTGTTCCTCACCCTGCTGGAAGCCACGCGCCGCTCCATGGGCTGGCCGCTGCCGCTGATCGCGCTGGGCTTCACCGCCTATGCCCTGGCCGGGCCCATGTTCCCCGGCCTCCTGAAGCACGCCGGCGCCAACTGGAGCCAGATGATCAACCACCAGTACCTCACCAGCCAGGGCATCTACGGCGTGGCGGTGGGCGTGGTGGCGACCTATGTCTTTCACTTCGTGCTGTTCGGCGTCATGGCCACGCGCATCGGCCTGGGCCAGCTGTTCCTGGACATCGCCTCCAGCGTGGCCGGCCGCTATGCCGGCGGCCCGGCCAAGGTCAGCGTCTTCGGCTCGGCCATGTTCGGCATGCTCAGCGGCTCCTCGGTGGCCAATGCGGTGACGGTGGGCTCGCTGACCATCCCGGCCATGATCCGCGTGGGCTACAGGCGCGAGTTCGCCGCGGCGGTGGAAGCAGCCTCGTCCACCGGCGGCCAGATCACACCGCCGGTGCTGGGGGCCGCGGCCTTCCTGATGATCGAGTTCCTCAACGTGCCCTACCAGACCATCATCGCCGCGGCGGTGATCCCGGCCTTCATGCACTTCTTCGGCGTCTTCATGCAGGTGCATTTCGAAGCCAAGCGCTTCGGCCTGCGTGGTCTGACCGAAGAGGAAATGCCCAAGCTCAAGGAGTCGCTGCGCCAGCGCTGGCCGACCCTGATCCCGCTGGTGCTGCTGATCGCCATCCTGGTGTCGGGCCGCACGCCCTACTTGGCAGCCTTCACCGGCATCAGCTCCTGCGCCATCGTCGGCCTGACCACCCAGACCCAAGGCAATTCGCCCAAGAACTGGGCCCTCATGCTCGCGCTGCACGCCATCCTGGGCGTGATCGCGTTTGCCGACCTGGGCCAGCAAAGCGAATGGATCAAGCTGGGCCTGTTCGCCGTGGGCACGGCCATCGCCCTGGCCGGCTGGAAGCTCGCCGGCATCACCGGCCGCATCAAGCACGGCGTGCTGGTCGAAGCCTTCGAGACCGGCGCCAAGTACGCGCTGGCCGTGGGCGCGGCAGCGGCCACGGTGGGCATCGTCATCGGCGTGGTCACGCTCACCGGTGTCGGCTTCAAGATCAGCTACATCATCACCAGCTGGGCCACCGTCATCGCCAGCGGCCTGTCGGTGGTGGTGCCGGACTTCCTGGCTGGCACCAAGGGCCTGACCCTGTTTGCCGCCCTGGTGATGACCGGCATGGTCTGCATCCTCATGGGCTGCGGCATTCCGACCACGGCCAACTACATCATCATGGTGACGGTGGCCGCGCCCACCCTGGTGCAGTTGGGCGTGGAGCCGCTGGTGGCCCACTTCTTCGTCTTCTACTACGGGGTTCTGGCCGACATCACGCCGCCGGTGGCGCTGGCCGCCTATGCGGCCGCCGGCATGGCCGGCAGCGACCCGTTCAAGACCGGCAACATGGCCTTCCGCCTGGGCCTGGCCAAGGTGCTGGTGCCCTTTGTCTTCGTCTTTTCGCCCTCGCTGCTGCTGGTCGCCAAGGGCTTCACCTGGTACGACTTCAGCGTCACCTTCATCGGCTGCATCCTGGGCATCGTGGCGCTGGCGGCGGCGCTGTCGCGGTTCTTCCTGGTGGAGATGAAGCGCTGGGAACAGGCGCTGTGCCTGCTAGCGGCCCTGCTGCTGATCGCGCCGGGACTGATCGTCACCCTGATCGGCGCGGCCATGCTGGTGCCCATCCTCGTGCACCAGCTGGCTGCCTGGAAACTGGGCAACACGCGGGCAGCGCCGGCCTGACTGCCCGGCTGTGGGACAGGTCCGACCTCATCTGTAGCAGCCTGCTGTCACAACGCTGTCGCCATCGCAGCCCATACTGCACAGCGTTGTTTCAGAGAGGTCCAACAAGATGAACGAAGCCAAGTCCCCTTCCGTGCTGCAGCGCCTGACGCGCATCCTGGCCGTCACGGCCGCCGCCTATGGCCTGCCCCAGCCGGCACAGCTGCCGGCGCATTGAACAGGCAAGCCCCTGCGGGCATGAAAAAAAGCCGCCCTCGGGCGGCTTTTTTGTTTGCGGGGATGCCCCTGCGGCTCCCCCCAGTCGGAGTACTTCTCGCAGGTCTTGTTGACTTCCTTGCCTTTGCGGGTGTCGGCAAATGTCACCAGGTTGCCCTTGAAGTCGTCGGGCGTCACGTTCCGCACGCAGGTGCATCAAGCTTGCGCCTTGGTCTGGCCCTTGATCGGGCGGGCGTCGTTGCAGGCAGGAGGGTCACGGTCGCCGTAAGCAACAGCTACGACCGTCCCTTGCGTTGACGCGCCCGGCGCACCTGGCGGCTTGCACCGTCCATTGCCTTGGCGTCGGCCCGCTCCCTGGCCTGCTTGGCGCGGCGCTCGCGAAAGCCCCGGCCCAGCACGCGGGCGACAACAAAGGTGGCAATGAAGCACACCAGGGCAAAGGCGATGGCACCAGTGCTGAGGTTCATATCGGCAGAATCTGAAAAAACAAAACCCGCCAGAAGGCGGGTTTTGAAGGTTTTGGCGGAAACGGAGGGATTCGAACCCTCGATGAGGCTCTACACCCCATACTCCCTTAGCAGGGGAGCACCTTCGGCCACTCGGTCACGTTTCCTGCAAATGCGATTATAGGCGCTCAGACAGCCGGCTGATCCAGATCGAAGGCCTTGTGCAGCGCGCGCACGGCCAATTCCATGTACTTCTCGTCGATCACCACCGAGGTCTTGATCTCGCTGGTAGAGATCATCTGGATGTTAATGCCCTCTTCGGACAGGGCGCGGAACATCTTGCTGGCGATGCCCACGTGGCTGCGCATGCCGATGCCCACGATGCTGACCTTGCAGATCTTGGTGTCGCCTTCGATGTGGTCGGTGCCCAGGCTGGGCAGCACCTTGGCCTTGAGCAGGTCCACGGTGCGCGCGTAGTCGTTGCGGTGCACGGTGAAGCTGAAGTCGGTCTTGCCGTCCTTGCTGATGTTCTGGATGATGACATCGACCTCGATGTTGGCATCGGCCACCGCGCCCAGAATGTTGTAGGCAATGCCGGGCTTGTCCGGCACGCTCAGGATGGAGATCTTGGCTTCGTCGCGGTTGAACGCGATGCCGGACACGACGGCTTGTTCCATTTGTTCGTCTTCCTCGAAAGTGATCAGCGTCCCGGAAGCCGCCTCTTCATTGATGTCGATGTCCCAGGGCGTGAAGCTCGACAGCACGCGCAGCGGCACCTTGTATTTGCCGGCGAATTCCACCGAGCGGATCTGCAGGACCTTGGAGCCCATGGAGGCCATCTCCAGCATCTCCTCGAAGCTCACCGTGTGCAGGCGCCGCGCCTCGGGCACGACGCGCGGGTCGGTGGTGTACACGCCGTCGACGTCGGTGTAGATCAGGCACTCGGCGGCCTTCATGGCAGCGGCCACGGCCACGGCCGAGGTGTCGCTGCCGCCGCGGCCCAGGGTGGTGATGTGGCCCTGGTCGTCCACGCCCTGGAAACCGGTGACGATGACCACCTTGCCGGCGGCCAGGTCGGCACGCACCTTCTGGTCGTCGATCGATTCGATGCGGGCCTTGGTGTAGGCGCTGTTGGTGCGGATGGGAACCTGCCAGCCGGCGTAGCTGACCGACTCCTGGCCTTCTGCCTGCAGGGCAATCGCCAGCAGGGCCGACGAGGCCTGCTCGCCAGTGGACGCCAGCATGTCGAGCTCGCGGTCGTAGGCCGGCGAGGCCTTGCCCGGCGCCAGTTCCCTGGCCAGGCCCAGCAGGCGGTTGGTCTCGCCGCTCATGGCGCTGGGCACGACCACCATCTGGTGGCCGGCGCGCGCCCATTTGGCCACGCGCTTGGCGACATTGCGGATGCGCTCGGTCGAGCCCATCGACGTGCCGCCGTATTTGTGAACGATCAGTGCCATTGGAATGGAAAGGATGATGCGGCGAGAAATGGAAAAGGCCCCGACAGGGCGTGCCGCGTGAAACCCTGGGATTATACCGAGGGCGGGAGGGCGGCCGCGTAGCCCAGGGCGGCCCCCTGCCTGAGCACGAAACCGGCGCCGACCTTGATGCGGATGGCGTGGCCGCGCGTGGTGCAGGCCGCCACCTGGTCGAGCAACTCCTCCAGCTGGGCGGCGCTGGCGGCAGCCCCGTGCTGCGCACGCAACCAGTGCCGCAGCAGATTGGCCTGGCGCGAGCGCGGCAGCGCCTGCAGCACGGCGATGGCCGGCGGCGCGCCCGCGGCCACGAGGTCGTCGGCGGCCAGCGCGGCCAGCAGTTCCTGCGCCTGGGCCGCATGCCGGGCCGAGCGCGCAAAGGTCTCGCGAAACTGCGGAAAGGCTTGCTCCAGCGCGGGCAGCAGTTGGTGGCGGATGCGGTTGCGGGTGAAGGAGGTATCGGCGTTGCTGGGGTCCTGCACACAGGCGATGCCGGCATCGTCCAGCCATTGCCGCAGCGCCGCGCCGCTGGTGCCCAGCAAGGGCCGCTCGAAGCGCATGCCGTGCCGCTCGAAGCGCGCCGGCATGGCCGCCAGGCCCGGCAGGCCGGCGCCACGGCTCAGGGCCAGCAACAGGGTCTCGACCTGGTCGTCCGCATGCTGGCCCAGCAGCACGCAGGCCAGGCCGTTGGCCTGCGCCGCGCCGGCCAGCGCCCGGTAGCGCGCGCGCCGGGCCGCGTCCTCCGGGCTCTCGCCGGACGCGTGGCGGGCGTCGACCCGCAGGGCATGCAAGGGCACACCGGCCTGCTCGCAGACGGCCATGCAATGGCGCTCGAAGTCATCGGCCGCCGCCTGCAAGCCGTGGTGGACATGGATGGCATGGACCTGGCCGGGCCAGGCCTGTGCCGCGGCCAGCAGCAAGGCAGTGGAGTCGGCGCCGCCGCTGAAGGCGACTGCCAGCGGCAGGGACGGATTGAGCCCCTGCAAAGGGGCCAGGGCGGGGTTGCCCCCCGTGCTAGCGGGCGTCGGCCTTGGTGTCGGTGAAGCGGCCATAGCCTTGCAGCCGCTCGTAACGGCGGTCCAGCAACTCTCGCACCTTGAGGTCGCTGACCTGACGCCAGGCATCGTTGAGGGCGCGCTTGAGAAAAGCCGCCATCTGCTTGTGGTCACGGTGGGCACCACCCACCGGCTCGTTGACGATCTTGTCGACCAGGCCCAGGGCCTTGAGGCGGTGCGCGGTGATGCCCATGGCGTCGGCCGCGTCCTGCGCCTTCTCGGAGGTCTTCCAGAGGATGGAAGCGCAGCCCTCGGGGCTGATCACCGAGTAGATCGAGTACTGCAGCATGACCACCTGGTCGGCCACCGAGATGGCCAGCGCGCCGCCGGAGCCGCCCTCGCCAATCACCGTGGTGATGATGGGCACTTCGAGCTGGGCCATCTCGTAGATGTTGCGGCCGATGGCCTCGGACTGGCCGCGCTCCTCGGCGTCGATGCCCGGGTAGGCACCGGGCGTGTCGACGAAGGTGAAGACCGGCAGCTTGAACTTCTCGGCCGTCTTCATCAGGCGCAGCGCCTTGCGGTAGCCCTCGGGCCGGCTCATGCCGAAGTTGCGCAGGCCGCGCTCCTTGGTGTCGCGGCCCTTCTGGTGGCCCAGCACCACGCAGGCGTTGCCGTTGAAGCGGGCCAGGCCGCCGACGATGGACAGGTCATCGGCAAAGTGGCGGTCACCGTGCAGCTCGATGAAGTCGGTGAAGATTTCGTTGATGTAATCGAGCGTGTAGGGACGTTCCGGATGGCGGGCGATCTTGGTGATCTGCCAGGGCGACAGCTCGCTGTAGATGTCCTTGGTCAGCTGCTGGCTCTTCTTGCTCAGCTGGTCGATCTCCTCGGAGATGTCGACGGCCGACTCGGTCTGCACATAACGCAGTTCTTCGATCTTGGTCTCGAGTTCGGCAATGGGCTGCTCGAAATCCAGAAAGGTCTTCTTTGCCAAGGTGTGCTCCTTGTAGGGGGTCGTTGCCCGTCAGTAGGCCACGGGCAGGGGGTCGAGCGAGCGCCAAATATACCAAGTCGCGACACTGCAATAGGGCTCCCAGGCGGCGGCCACCTCGCGGGCGTCGCTGCGACTGACCGGGTCGCCGGAAAAGTAGTTTTTGCTGATGCCGGTGATCAGGCCGACGTCGTCCAGCGGCAGCACGTTGGGGCGCATCAGGTGGAAGATCAGGAACATCTCGGCAGTCCAGCGGCCGATGCCGCGGATGCCCACCAGCTCGGCGATGACGGTTTCGTCGTCCATGGCCTGCCAGGCCTCAACGCGGATCGCGCCGGAATCGAAATGCAATGACAGGTCGACCAGGTACTCGATCTTGCGCGCCGACAGGCCGGCCGAGCGCATGTCGTCGACCTTGAGCTTGAGCACATTGCCCGGCAGCATGCGCCGCGGCAGCTTGGCGAAGCGGTCCCACACGGTCTGGGCCGCCTTCACCGAGATCTGCTGGCCGACGATGCTGCGCGCCAGCGTGGTGAACGCGTCGCCGCGCGACTGCAGGCAGCCGTCGCCGAACTGCGGGATCAGGCGCTTCATCACCCGGTCTTTTTTGGCCAGGTGCCTGCAGGCCTCGTCCCAGTAGCCCGGGGTGATCAGTTCCACCGCGTCGCTCACTGGAGCGCCTCCCAGGTGGTGCCGGCAGCAGAGTCCTTGAGCACGATGCCCTGGGCCAGCAGTTGCTGGCGGATGCGGTCGGCTTCGGCGAAGTTCTTCGCGGCCTTGGCGGCAGCGCGTTCGGCGATCAGGCCAGCGATGCTGGCCTCGTCGAGCGCCGCGCCGGCCTGCAGGAAGGCCTTGGGCTCCCCCTGCAACAGGCCCAGCACGCCCCCCAGGGCCTTGAGCTGGCCCGCCGCTTCGGCGCTGCGGCTGCGGTTGACGTCGGCCGCCAGCTCGAATAGCACGGCCACGGCCTCGGGTGTGCCGAAGTCGTTGTCCATCGCCGCCTTGAAGCGGGCCGCGTGCGGTGCGGACCAGTCGATCCCGGCCTGGGCCGGCGCCACCAGGTCCAGGGCCGTGTACAGCCGCTTGAGCGAGGCACGGGCGTCGTCCAGGTGCACATCGCTGTAATTCAGCGAACTGCGGTAATGGGTACGGACGATGAAGAAGCGCACGGTTTCCGCATCGAACTTGCCCAGCACGTCGCGGATGGTGTCGAAGTTGCCCAACGACTTGGACATCTTCTCGTTGTCCTTGTTGACGAAGCCGTTGTGCATCCAGAGCTTGGCCAGGGGCACGCCGTTGGCGCCCTCGCTCTGGGCGATCTCGTTCTCGTGGTGCGGGAAGGTCAGGTCCAGCCCACCGCCGTGGATGTCGAAGGTCTCGCCCAGCAGGGCGCAAGCCATGGCGGAGCATTCGATGTGCCAGCCGGGGCGGCCCCGGCCATAGTCGCTGTCCCACTGCGCGTCCTGCGGTTCATGCGGCTTGGCAGGCTTCCACAGCACGAAGTCCAGCGGGTCTTCCTTGCCATCGAGCACGGCCACGCGCTCACCGGCATGCAGTTCGTCCAGCGACTTGCCCGAGAGCTTGCCGTAGCCCGGGAAGCGCCGCACGGCGTAGTTCACGTCGCCGCCCTCGGCCCGGTAAGCCAGGCCCTTGGCCTCGAGCTTACGCACGATGTCCAGCATCTGCGGCACGTAGTCGGTGGCGCGCGGGTCGTGAGTGGGCCGCTCGATGCCCAGGGCGTCGAAGTCGCGGTACATCTCGGCGATCATGCGGTCGGTCAATGAGCGCACGCTCTCGCCGTTCTCGACCGAACGGCGGATGATCTTGTCCTCGATGTCGGTGATGTTGCGCACGAAGGTCACGCGCAGGCCGCTGGCCTTGAGCCAGCGCTGCACCACGTCGAAGGCAATGTTGGCACGGGCATGGCCCACGTGGCACAAGTCATAGACCGTGATGCCGCAGACGTACATGCGCACATGGCCGGGTTCAAGCGGAGAAAAGTCCTCCAGAGCACGCGACAGCGTGTTGTAGATTCGCAGGCTCATGGGTGTATCAGGGGGCCGGGCTGCGGTGCATGCCGGCGGCGCAATTCGGATTGGCTTTGTTCGTCAGGAGTCCGGGGCCCCGACGGGGTGCCCCGGCTACAATCCGATGCAGTATATAGCCCGTGGTACGGGCTTGTCACACGTGTAGATCCAAGAGGCCTTCATGACGCATGCCCGCTTTCCCGTCCCCAAAACGCTGCGCCTGGTGGCCCTGGCCGCAGCCCTGCTGGGGCCCGTCGTCGCATTCGCCGATGACTACAGCGACGTCAACCAGTTGATGCGCTCGGGCAAGCTCGCCGAAGCCCTGACCAAGGCCGACCAGGTCCTGGCAGCCAAGCCCCGCGACCCGCAGATGCGTTTCCTCAAGGGCGTGATCCAGACCGAGGCCGGCCGGCCGGCCGAGGCCATCACCACCTTCACCAAGCTTACCGAGGACTACCCGGAGCTGCCCGAGCCGTACAACAACCTGGCCGTCCTGTATGCCGGCCAGAGCCAGTTCGACAAGGCCCGCGCAGCGCTGGAGATGGCCATCCGCACCAACCCCAGCTATGCGACGGCGCATGAGAACCTGGGCGATGTCTACGCGAAGTTGGCCAGCCAGGCCTATAGCAAGGCACTGCAACTCGACGCCAGCAACACCGCCGTGCAACCCAAGCTGGCGCTGATCCGCGATCTGTTCACCCCTGGCGCCAAGGGCTCCAAGCCCGGCGCCCCGGCCGCTGCCGCGCCCGCCCCCGCCGTGGTCGCCAAGGCGCCAGCGGCCGCCGGCCCGGTGACTCCCGCCCCCGCCCCGGCTGCGGCGGCTCCCGTACCAGCCGCTGCGCCCGCTGCCGCCGCGCCCGCAGCGCCAGCCTCGGCAGCCAGCCGCGAGGTCGAAGCCGCCGTGCAGGCCTGGGCTACGGCCTGGGCCGCCAAGGACATGGGTGGCTACCTGGGCGCCTACGGCAAGGAATTCGATCCGCCCGGCGGTCAGGCCCGCAAGGCCTGGGAAGACGAGCGGCGCAGCCGCATCGTGGGCAAATCCCGCATCAGCGTGAAGCTCAGCGACGTCGCGGTGTCGGTCAACGGCAGCAAGGCCACGGCGAAATTCAAGCAGGCCTACAGCGCCGACACCCTGAACGTGTCCAGCCGCAAGACGCTGGAACTGGTCAAGGCCGGCGACCGCTGGCTGATCGTGCGCGAAAGCACCGGCGCCTGATCACGTGGCTAGCGCCGCGCCGGCGCACAGGGTGTTGCCGTTTTGAATTCTTCTCTTTGTCTGTCCAAGCCATGAAGCGGGCGTTGCTCGTCCTTTGCTGCGTGCTGTCGGTCGCCCTGATGGCGGCGCAGGCCTGGGCCGCGCCGCAGAAAAAGGCCAAGGCCCGCAGCCAGGCGCCGGTGGTGCGCGATGGTGAGGCAGAAGCCCGGCTGCTCGAGGTCTACCGCCTCATCGGCCAGGCCCAGGGCCGCCAAGCCCTGGCCAAGGCCGAGGCGCTGGTGACCGAGCATCCCAATTTCCAGCTGGCCCAGCTGGTCTACGGCGACCTGCTGGCGTCGCAAAGCCGGCCGCTGCGGGCCCTGGGCGATGTGCCGGACGCAGTGGCCAAAAGCGGCGCGCAACTCCTGAGCGACCTGCGCGACGAGTCCGCGCTGCGCATCCGCGCCCTGCGCGAACGGCCGCCGGCAGGGACCATCCCCGCGCAATTCCTGCAGCTGTCGATGCGCAACAAGCACGCCATTGCCATCGACAGTTCGCGCGCCCGCCTCTACCTCTTCGAGAACACAGGCGGCGAACTCAAGCTGCTGGCCGACTACTACATCTCGGTGGGCAAGTCCGGCATTGAAAAGGCGGTGGAGGGCGACCTGCGCACACCGCTGGGCATCTACTTCGTCACCAGCAACCTCGACCCGAAGTCGCTGAAAGACTTCTACGGTGTGGGCGCCCTGCCGATCAACTACCCCAACCCCTACGATGCGCGCCGCGGCAAGACCGGTGGCGGCATCTGGCTGCACGGCACGCCGCCGGCGCAGTTCTCGCGCGCGCCCAAGGCCACCGACGGCTGCGTGGTGCTGGCCAACCCGGACCTGCAGCGCATCATCCGCACGGTGGAGATCCGCACCACGCCGGTCGTGATCGCCGACAAGCTCAACTGGGTCACGCCGCAAAGCGTGCAGCCCGACAGCCGGCGTTTTGCCGACACGCTGCAGGCCTGGCGGGCCGCCAAGGCCAGTGCCGACATGACCCGCCTGCTGGCGTTCTATTCGGCCGATTTCTCGTTCTACGGCAAGAACCTGGCCGAATGGACACCGGCGCTACGCAGCGAGCTGGACAAGGCCCGTGGCCGCGACATCCAGCTCAAGGACGTGTCCTACCTGCACTGGACCGACAGTGCCGATACCATGGTGGTCACCTTCGGCGAAGTGCCCGAAGGCGCCCGCAGCGGCCCGGTCAAGCGCCAGTACTGGCTGCGCCAGGGGACGCAGTGGAAAATCTTTTTCGAAGGAGTGATCGGATGAACCCATTGGCCCTGGCAATGACGCGACGCGGCGCGGCCGCCCTGCTGTATTGCAGCCTCGCAGGCGCAGGTGCTCTGGCACACGCCAACGATGCGCCGCGCGTGAAGTTCGCCACCACGGCCGGCGACTTCGTGGTTGAGGTCTATCCCGACAAGGCGCCCAAGACGGTGGACAACTTCCTGCAGTACGTCAAGGACAAGCATTACGACGGCACGGTCTTCCACCGCGTCATCGACAACTTCATGGTCCAGGGCGGCGGCTTCGACACCAGCTACGCCCAGAAGCCGACCCGTTCGCCGGTGGCGCATGAAGGCCGCGAGGCGCTGGCAAAGGGTGGGGCCAAGAACGTGGTGGGCACGCTGGCGATGGCGCGCACCAACGACCCCAACTCGGCCTCCTCGCAGTTCTTCATCAACGTCAAGGACAACGCCTTCCTTGACCCCACCATCATCCCGCCCGGCGACCCGGTGCCCCGGTTCGAATACCAGGGCAAGGTCTACGAGAACATCGCGCGCGCCCAGTTGGTCAATGCGCCTCAGCTGTTCGGCTACACGGTGTTCGGCAAGGTCGTCAGCGGCATGGATGTCGTCAACAAGATCAAGGCCGTGCCCACCGCCGCGGGCGGCCCCTTCCCCTCCGACGTGCCCAAGACGCAGGTCGTCATCACGTCGGCCACGCTGGTCAAGTAAACATTCGCAAAGGATTTCCCATGAGCAACCCCAAAGTCGAACTGCACATCGCCAACCACGGCGTCATCACCCTTGAGCTGGACGAGGCCAAGGCGCCCAAGTCGGTCGAGAACTTCCTGAACTACGTCAAGAAGGGCCACTACGACCGCACCATCTTCCACCGCGTCATTCCCGGCTTCATGGTCCAGGGCGGCGGCTTCGAACCGGGCATGACCCAGAAGCCCACCGACGCGACCATCGAGAACGAGGCCAACAACGGCCTGAAGAACGACAACTACACGGTGGCCATGGCCCGCACGAATGCGCCGCATTCGGCCTCCTCGCAGTTCTTCATCAACATCGCCGACAACGCCTTCCTCAACCACACGGCGCCCAGCGCCCAGGGCTGGGGCTACGCGGTGTTCGGCAAGGTCGTGGCCGGCACCGAGGTGGTCGACAAGATCAAGGCCGTCAAGACCGGCCGCAAGGGCTTCCACGACGACGTGCCCAACGAAGACGTGGTGATCGAAAAGGCCGTGGTCGTCGCCTGACGGCCGCCCCGCCTGCCCATGGACGCTGCATTGCCCCGGTTCGGCCAGGTGCTGGCGCCGCCGGGCTGGCGCAGCGTGGAGCTGATCTCCGACCTGCACCTGCAGGCGTCGGAGCCCGCCACCTTCGAGGCCTGGCGCAGCTACATGCGGGACACGGCGGCCGACGCCGTGTTCATCCTGGGCGACCTGTTCGAGGTGTGGGTCGGCGATGACGCCGCCGCGCAGCCCGGCTTCGCCGCCGACTGCGCCGCCGTGCTGCAAGCGACCAGCGCTGCGCGGCCGGTGTTCTTCCTGCACGGCAACCGCGACTTCCTGGTTGGTTCTGCCTTCCTGCAGTCCTGCGGCGTGACCCTGCTGGAAGACCCCAGCGTGCTGGACTTCGCCGGCCGGCGCTGGCTGCTCTCGCACGGCGACGCCCTGTGCCTGGCCGACACCGACTACCTGCGCTTTCGCCAGCAGGTGCGCCAGGCCGGCTGGCAGCGCGACTTCCTGGCCAAGCCCCTGGCCGAGCGCCAGGCCATCGGCAGAGCGATGCGCGAGCAAAGCGAGGCGCGCAAGCAGCCCGATAGCGGCTGGGCCGACGTCGACAGCGGTGCGGCGCTGGCCTGGTTGGCAGCAGCCGGCGCCGATGTGCTGGTGCACGGCCACACCCACAGGCCCGCCCGACACGCCCTGGATGCGGTCCGTGAGCGCATTGTCCTGACCGACTGGGATGCCAGCGCGGTGCCGCCACGCCTGCAGGCCCTGCGCCTGGACAGCGCCGGAGCGCAGCGCATCCCCCTGGCCTGATGTTTGGCTGGTTCAAACCGGGCCGCGCCACGCGCGCCATCCCCGAGCCCCTGTGGCAGGACGTGCTGGAGCGCCACCCCTTTCTGGCCGAGCGTGCCGGGCGTGATCTGCCACGCCTGCGCGAACTGGCCGGCCAGTTCCTGGCCAGCAAGGAGTTCCATGGTGCTGCCGGCTTCGACGTCAGCGACGAGATGGCCGTGGCCATCGCCGCCCAGGCCGTGTTGCCGGTGCTGCACCTGGGCCTGGCCTGGTACGACGACTTCGTGGGCATCGTGGTCCACGCCGGCGAGGTGCTGGCCCAGCGCACGGTGACGGACGAGGACGGCGTGGTCCACCACTACGACGAGGTGCTCGCCGGCGAAGCCATGGACGGCGGCCCCGTCATGCTCAGCTGGCAGGACGTGGAAGCCGCCGGCGACAGCGCCGAACAGGGCTACAACGTTGTGATCCATGAGTTTGCGCACAAGCTGGACATGCGCGACGGCGAGCCCGACGGCTGCCCGCCACTGGCCAACCGCGCGGCGCGGCAGGCCTGGCTGGCGGTCATGCAGGCCGAGTACGAGAGCTTCCGCGAGAAGGTCATCATCGCCGAGCGCTTCGGCGGCGAGTCCACCTGGCTAGATCCTTATGGGGCGCAGTCCATCGACGAGTTCTTCGCCGTGACCTGCGAGGCCTGGTTCGTCAACCGCCAGCGCTTCATGGACGAGTTCCCCCGCCTCACACTGCTGTTCGAAAGATTTTTCGGCCTCTAGCCCCCGTCAAATGGGCGCAGGCCGCTATCAAATAGATAGCGGCCTGCGTTCTTTCAGTCGCGCAGCAGGACCTTCAGCACGTTCTGCAGGCGGCGTGCGACCTGCGGCTCGTGCGTCGACGCCAGCACGCGCGCTGCATCCTGGCCCCAGGTCTGGGCCGGCGAAGGATCGTTGCGCCTGGTCAGCAGCTGCAGCTGCAGCAGGCGGCGCGCGCTGATCTGATCAGCCGGCGTCGGCACTTCGGCGGCGATCTCCAGCCGCAGCAGTGCCTCGCCTGCATCCTTGGCCGGCGCTGCGCCCAGGGCCTGGGCCCAGCTGCCGCGCACGGCCGGCGACACCGACTTGCCCAGCTCGCTCTGGCTGGGCACCTGGTCGGCTGCCCGCTTCTCCCAGGCCGTGATCAGCTGGGTCAGCGCCTCGCCATGGGCCTGGGCCGCCAGCTTCCTGAGGGTGGACTGGGCGTGTTCGAGTGCGTCGCGTTGCGCGCGGAAGGCGGCATCGCCCAGACGCGGGCCGCGGTCTTCCTGCTCACGGTCGCCAAAGCGCCCGCCCCGGTCACCGCGGTCACCGCGGTCACCGCGATCGCCCGGCTTGTCGCCAAAGCGCCCGCCTGGAGCGCCCTTGCGGTCACCGAACTTGCCGCCGCGGCCAGCCGCAGCCGGCTCGGCCTTCTTCATGCCGGGGCGGTCGTCGCCACGCATGGCGATGACCGGCTTGGGCGGCGCCTTGGGCGGGGGTGCCACAGGCGCGGCAGCCGCATCCGGCGCAGCGGACTCGGCGCCCTCGCCTTCCGGCGCTGTTGTTTCGGCTGCGGCGGCAGAAGCAGCCGGCGCGAGCTCGGCACGGGACGCAGCCTCCTCGTCCTCTTTTTTCACCGCGGCCGCTGCCTGGGCCTGACCGCGCAGGGCGGCGTCCAGGCCGGCCATTGCGGCGCGGATCTTGTGCGCATCACCGTCGGCGTTGGCAGCTTCCAGGGCCTTGGAGGCATCGAGCACGGCGCGGTCGCGCTCGCTCAGCGCCGCAGCGGCATGGTCGCGTTCTTCACCCTTGCGGTTGAAGGCTTCGTCAATCGGCTTGCGGAATGCGTCCCAGAGCTTTTGCTCGTGCTTGCGGTCCAGCGGCACGCCCTGGGCTTCGACCTGCCAGCGCTGTTGCAAAGCCTTGACGGCATCGACACGCAACTGGGGCGCTGCGCCCAGAACCCTGGCCTCGTCGATCAGCGCATGGCGGCGCTCCAGGCTCTGCTTTTGCATCGTTTCAAGAGGTGCGGCGGCGCCATGGATGGCTTCTTTCCACAGCGGCTGCAGTTCGGCATAGGCCTTCTCGCTGAGGTGGCCGGCATCGCGCCAGCGGTCGGAGAACTGGTGCAGGATGCGGTTGAACCCTTTCCAGTCGCCATCCTTGGCCGTCTGGTTGTCCGCACCCCAGGCTTTGACTTCCGCGATCAGGGCCAGGCGCTGCGCCTTGTGCTCCGCCGCCTCGGACTTGACCTTGTCCAGCCAAGCCTCGACCACCTTGTAGGCCTCGTTGCAGGCGTCGTCGAAACGCTTCCACAGGGCGTGGTTGGGCGGGCCACCCTGGTCGGTCTGCTTCCACTGCTCGCGCAGCGCGCGCAGGCTCTCCTGCATCTTGCGGCCGCCAAAGCGCGGCTTGCGCGCCTGGCTCTGCGCAGGCGCAACCGCTGTAACCGGGGCAACCGGCGCTGCAGCCTCCGCGCCTTCGACCGGGGGCACGACAGCTTCGGCTTCGGCTGCGGTTTCTGCTGCGGGGGCGGGCGCCGGAGCGGCTGGAACGCGCTCGAACAGCGCCTCGGCCTTGGCCACCAGCTCCTGGCGCAGCTGGTCGGCACGCCAGCGTTGCCAGCCTTCCAGTTCACCGGCTGCCGCCAGGGCGGCATGGGCCTGGCTTTCCAGCTTCTCGCCGGCCAGCTTGCCGTGTTCCTTCAAGGCGTTGCGCAGGGCTGCTGCCGCGCCGGCGCTGGCCTTGCCATGGCCTTGGGCGATTTCCTGCTCCAGCTTGGCAAGCGGCTCGCGCACGGCTTGTGCTGCCTTGGCCCGCACTTCCGGATCGACCTTGGGCCGGCCCGGCTTGGCCTGCGCTTCCACCGGCAAGCCGCGCGCAGCGCGCATCTCGTCGGCCCAGACCTGCACTGGCGGAAGCGGCGCAGCAGGATCTGCATCGGCGGCGGTCGCGAGCGCCAGCGCGCCCTGGAAAGCGTCCCACACGGCCTGCAGTTGCCCCCGCGATGCTTCCAGCAAGGGCGGGAATTTCACATCCACGCTGGCCCAACCCGGATCTGCCAGCAGGCCGCTGGCCTGCGTCTGCCAATCGGGCACGTCGGCGGCCAGGATGGCGGCGGCCGCGCTGGCATCGCGCCAGGACTTCATGGACAGCACCTCGATGCGCTGCGCCAGCAGGACAGCCGCCTCGCGCTGCACCTGCACGCGATGCTGCAGGTCTTCGATGCTACGCACACGGTCGGCCAGTTGCGTCTTGAGCGACGCCAGAGGTTCGCGGCTCAGGGGCGCGCCGGCCTTGGCGGCATCGCGCTGCCAGGCCATGGCATCGGCGATATTGAGCTTGCCCTGGGCCAGCAGGCCCTGCGCCTTGTCGGCCCATTCCGCGCCAATGGCCTCCTGGCCCTTGCTGCGCTTGATCTCGTCGAGGCGCTCGCGCAGCAGCTTGGCTGCCCCCTTGTCGCGGCCGCTGAGTTCACGGTACACCTCCTGCATCTGCTCCACGGCGGGATTGGCGGCAAGCCAATCGCGCACGCGTGCTGCGCGCTCGCCCGATGTGGGAGCCGTGAAGGCGCCGCCGGTCAACGCGTCAAGCGCCTGGGTGTCGTTGGATTTGATGCTGGCTTGGGTCACTGAATGTCTGGCTCTCAAATAGATAGCTGCCCCCGGCGCGAGGGCAAACCGCTATTCTCGCCGCGAAACAGCTGCCCTCGCGCGGCAGTCGGTCTGCGCCACCTGCCCAACAAAAGAGAAAGCCCGGAAGGAGGCCTGAAGCCACCCTGCCGGGCTTGACGGCTGACACGAGGTCTTTTGCCGTCGAGGGCCGCAGACAAGGAGATTGAAGTCCCCATCTGCGTCGGAGGCAAGAGATTGCCTCCAGGAGGGGCCGGGGCTACCACCGAAGTGGCCCTACCGGCTGAGTGCCCGATCACTCGGGCCTTCCAAAGTTAGGCGAGGCGGCCGCCCTTTCCCAATCTGGGTTTTCAATCGCGCGGGGCCGCGTGATTGCGGCATTTGCATTGACAAGTCCCTGCGCAGAGCTGTCTTTCGCAAGGAGCTATATTGAGACCGGTCCGCCAAATCCTGTTACCCGAACGCAGTCCGACGAACGGTCGCAAGCCCATTCAATTCCACATGATGGATTTGAAGGAATTGACGGGCCAAACTCAAGAATTCCCAAACTCTGCCGACAGGCCCCGCCCCTTGCCTTGCGGTCGCGCTCTCCTTTTGGGAGCACAGCGCCGCGCAACAAGGGTTTGCAGGCCTTGTCTGACATCCATATGCGCCATTCGGGGACATGTTTCCAAGCCTTCTTGTAGGTAAATTCCTGATGTCTTATGTAATTTTAGAAATTAAAAACTAATTTCATATTCTTGACTGCATATTTAGACCCCCCCTAGAATCCGCCGTCCCTGGCAAAAGTACCAGGGGCCATTCGAATCGCTGCCGAACCGGCTAAGTCGAATCGCTGCAGTAGGTCTTGAGAGACCACCAGCTTTTTGATGGCGTACCAATCCAAACGAGGGGCCAGACGTTTGTGATGCCTGCAAGGCAGCACACCACGGACCGGCCCCGCGCGTAGAAAGGAAGTGCTATGACAGCGCTAGGAAAAATCGCCGCAGGCCTGCGAACCTTCGCATCCGATATCGCCCAAGGCTTTTTTGAGATCACCCACAATGGTTTTGCCCTCGTCGGCCTGACCGTCGTGTTTTCCGTGATCACACTGACTGCCCGGCCTGACCTGCGTCAGACCGGCGAAACCAAGTTGATGGGCTGGCTGCAGGCCAGACAGGCCGCAACCCTGGGCATGGTGCCCGAGCTCGACGCGATCGATCGCGCCACGGCCACCAATCCCAAGGACCTGCCCAAGCAGCAGGCGGCCGTGGCCTACTGGCTGAGCAAGAAATACAAGGTGGCTCCCGAACCGCTGAGCGCCCTGGTGGCCGAGGCGTATGAAATCGGCGCCCGGGCGAAGCTGGACCCCACGCTCATCCTGGCGGTGATGGCCGTGGAATCGGGCTTCAACCCCTTTGCCCAGAGCCCGGTGGGCGCACAAGGCCTGATGCAGGTCATGACAGGCGTGCACAGCGACAAGTACGAGAGCTTCGGCGGCAAGCTGGCCGCGTTCGATCCCGTCACCAACCTGCGGGTGGGCGTCAAGGTGCTGCAGGAATGCATCCAGCGCAGCGGCTCACTGCACGGCGGGCTGCGTTTTTATGTGGGCGCCGCCAACCTGGGCGACGACGGCGGCTATGCCGACAAGGTGATGGCCGAGCATGCCCGCCTGCTGCAAGTGGCCTCCGGCCGTGCCGTGCCACTGCTTGCGCCGCCCACAATCCGGACCATCGCCCCAGCTCCCCAAGCCGAGCCGGTGGCCGAGGACAAGGTCGCCGCGCTGGTGATCTCCTGACTTTCAGGGCCTCAGCTACACTAGCGCTGTACGCGACTGGCGATAGGCGCGGCGCCCTCCGGGCGACCCGCTGACGTGGAAATGCAACCACTGGGAAGCGTGCCGCCGGGGGCCTTGGCAACCGACGTTCAGCCGTTCGCCTGGGCAGCCCTTGTCTGACCGCAGGGAGCCATTGTCTTCAGGACTGCCGCAATGTACCAACGCAATATTCTCATCGAGCAAACCGATCCCGAGCTCTGGGCTGCCATCCAGGCGGAAAACGCCCGCCAGGAGCAGCATATCGAGCTGATCGCCAGCGAAAACTACGCCTCGCCGGCTGTCATGGCGGCCCAGGGCACCCAACTGACGAACAAATACGCCGAAGGCTATCCCGGCAAGCGCTACTACGGCGGCTGCGAGCACGTGGACGTCGCCGAACAGCTGGCCCTGGACCGCATCAAGCAGATCTTCGGCGCCGAAGCCGCGAACGTGCAGGCGCATTGCGGCGCGTCGGCCAATGAGGCCGTCTTCCTGGCCTTCCTCAAGCCCGGAGACACCATCATGGGCATGAGCCTGGCCGAAGGCGGCCATCTGACCCATGGCATGGCGCTGAACATGAGCGGCAAGTGGTTCAACGTGGTGAGCTATGGCCTGAACGACAAGGAAGAGATCGACTACGACGCCATGGAGCGCAAGGCCCATGAGTGCAAGCCCAAGCTGATCATTGCGGGCGCATCGGCCTACTCGCTGCGCATCGACTTCGAGCGCTTCGCCAAGGTGGCCAAGGATGTGGGTGCGATCTTCATGGTCGACATGGCCCACTACGCCGGCCTGATCGCCGCGGGCGTGTATCCCAACCCGGTGCCGCATGCGGACGTGGTCACCTCCACCACGCACAAGAGCCTGCGCGGTCCGCGCGGCGGTTTCATCCTGATGAAGGCGCAGCACGAAAAAGCCATCAACAGCGCGATCTTCCCCGGCCTGCAGGGCGGTCCGCTGATGCATGTGATCGCCGCCAAGGCCGTGGCCTTCAAGGAGGCATTAGCCCCGGAATTCAAGGTCTACCAGCAGCAGGTAGTCAAAAACGCCCAGATCGTCGCTGAAACCCTGGTGCAGCGCGGCCTTCGCATCGTCAGCGGCCGCACTGAAAGCCACGTCATGCTGGTGGACCTGCGTGCCAAGGGCATCACCGGAAAGGAAGCCGAGGCGGTGCTGGGCGACGCCCACATGACGATCAACAAGAACGCCATCCCCAACGACCCGGAAAAGCCCATGGTCACCAGCGGTGTGCGCATCGGCACGCCGGCCATGACCACCCGCGGCTTCAAGGAAGAAGAGGCGCGCATGACAGCCAACCTGCTCGCCGACGTGCTGGACAACCCACGTGACGCGGCCAACATCGCAGCCGTGCGCGACAAGGTCAACACCCTGACCAGCCGCTTCCCGGTCTACAAGTGATGGCCGCGCGATGAAGTGCCCGTTCTGCGGCAACGTCGACACCCAGGTGGTGGAAACGCGCGTGGCCGAGGACGGGGACTTCATCCGCCGCCGCCGCCAGTGCGGCAGCTGCGAGAAGCGCTTCACAACCTATGAGCGGCCGGACGTCACCTTTCCCTCCGTGGTCAAGAAGGACGGCCGGCGCATCGATTACGAGCACGCCAAGCTGGCTGCGTCGATGAACCTGGCGCTGCGCAAGCGGCCGGTCAGCACCGAGCAGGTCGACGGCGCCATGGAGCGCATCGAGGAAAAGCTGCTGAACCTGGGCGTGCGGGAGATCCCCTCGACCCGCATCGGCGAACTCGTCATGCGCGAACTCAAGAAGCTGGACAAGGTCGCTTATGTCCGCTTTGCCAGCGTTTACCGCAGCTTCGAGGACATCGACGAGTTCAAGACGCTGGTGGACGAGGTCAGGCGCTAGCGGCACCGCCGGTCACTGCCTTCCAACCGCCCGTCTGGCCGCCATTGCGGCTGCAAACCGTCACGACGGACAATCGGTCCATGCGTAGATCATACGGGTTCACTTTGGTCGAACTGCTGGTCGTGATGACGATTCTGGGCATCCTGTCAGCGATCGCCGTGCCCTCCCTGCAGCGGTTCATCCGGTCGAGTTCCATGTCCAGCGCGGTCAATACCTTCATGGCGGATGCACGCTACGCCCGAAGCGAGGCAATTCGCCGCGGTGGTGGGGTGGTTTTGTGCAGAAGCAACTTCCCCGAAGCGGCGGCCCCGGTTTGTAATACTGGCTCAGGCCCAGGCGGCAATGGATGGGTGAGCGGCTGGATCGTCTTTCACGACCTGAACAGGGACGGCGACAAGGATGCAAACGAGCCTGTTTTGCGTGTCCAAGCGGCCATCACAAGCGTCAATTCCATCGTGGATGCACCTGCGTCGACAAAGCTCAATTTCGTCGGCAGTGGCAGATTGAACCTGGGCGCATTGGCGAGCTTTCAATTCGGAAGCACTCCGCAGTTTGCCAATAGTGAGCAACGCGTACTTTGTGTCAGTCGCGGTGGGCGTGTGCGCATCGCCGGCGACGGAACGGCGGGCTGCGCATGACTGCTTTTCGCCGCTCCCTTTCCCGCGAAGCGGGCTCAAGTCTGATCGAGGTGCTTATCGCAATCCTGGTGCTGTCGTTTGGCATGCTGGGCCTCAGCGGCATGCTTGCGTTTGCCGTCCAGGCCCCCAAGCTGTCAGGCAATCGCGCAACCGCCGCCAACCTGGCCTCCAGCCATGTGGAACGAATCCGCGCGAATCCAGCTGGTTTTTCCGGCGGGAACTACGCCAAGCCGCTCACCTACGACGAAACCTTCAACAGCATTTCGGTGACCGCGTGCGCCTACCCCAATTGCACGGTCTCCTCGCTGGCCGACATGGACCATGGCGAAACAGCCAGGGCCATCCGCCTCGCACTGCCAGCTGGGGGGATGCTGATGTCCTGTGACCCCTCGCCGTGCAACGAAACCTCATACGGCAATCTGTGGGTGATCTGGCAGGAACCCGCCACGTCGGCCACGCTCAGTGGCGCCAACTCCGACAATTGTCCTGCGGCGGTCGCAAGTTTCGTCAATCCGGTGCCGCGCTGCCTCTATGTGAGGTTCAAGCCGTGAAAATTGCCCAGATCATTTCGGGTCCGCGTCCGAGCCGCCTCGCCGGCCTGACACTCATCGAGTTGCTTGTTTCGATGGTGCTGGGACTGTTGATCATCCTGGCGGCGACCTCCACCTACCTCGGAGCATCCGGAGCGGGCCGGATGGCGGAAGCCCAGGGCCGCATGAACGAAGACGGACAGGCTGCGCTCTCGATCCTGTCGCAACAAATCCGGATGGCCGGCAACAATCCGGACCAGCCCAACCGGGTCGTGGAAAGCCGCCGCAACCCGGTGTACCTGCCCAATACCTTGACCTCGACGCTCACACTGACTGCGTTTTCGATTCGCGGCTGCGACGGCAAGGCGACCAACATCACGGCCACAGTCACCATCGATGGCCTGACATGCGCAGCGGGCACCTCAACGCTTCCAGATTCGATCGCGATCAACTACGAGGCCGATATTTACAACACGCCGCGCATAGCCTCGAGCGGGGGGCGGCCGAGCGACTGCCTGGGAAGCCAGCCCGGCACAGCGACAGCGAATCTGAGCGTCATCAATGGGGCTGGCACGGGAACACTGACCAGCGCCGTGAACTACCACGTTGCCGAGAATAGGTTCTTCATCGGAACCTCCACGGCCATCGTCTCGCCCAGCCTGTATTGCCGCGGCAATGGTGGAGCGGGTGCATTCGAGCCGCTCGTCGAAAACATCGAAGACCTGCAGTTCACCTACGGCACCGTGCCTGCAAACGCGACCTCCACCAGCGTCAATGTGGCCGGCTACCTGAGCGCCGCCTCGGTGCTGTCGGAATCGACTCTGGCAGCGCTCACGACCGACGCCGACCGGTGGGGCAAGGTGGTCGCCGTCCGGATTTGCGTGGTCGCCCGCAGCGAAGCCCCTGTCGTGAACGATGCGGCGTCCGCGCGCTATCTCAAATGCGATGGCACCGTCGAGGAGAACCCGCCCGACCTGCGATTGCGGCGCGCCTACACAACCACGGTCGTCCTGCGCAATCGCCTCTAGCCGGCGCCAACCTCGATCTACGCCACCGAACCGTCGCCATGCAAGA